>NZ_MPKW01000022.1 GCF_009729415.1 Mycolicibacterium sp. CBMA 234 | reverse complement strand
GCCCACATCGTCGCCTGCCAAGCCCGCCACGCCCACCCGGCCGGCCACCACGGTGCCGGCCCCGGGCCTCAACCCGTTCGGACTGACGTTCTCGTGGCCCGGCTTGCCGCATCCGGTGACCGACGGCGGGATCGCGACCCCGGACATCGTGAACATCTCCCTGGCGTCCTTGATCCCGCGACTGCCGCGGTGGGATCAGCTGCCACAGCTGCCCGACTTCTCGAAGATCCCGGTGCTGGCGCAGTTGGCGGCGTTGCCGGTATTCGTCATCGCCCATATGGAACCGGTCTACAACCTGGTCGCGGGCCTGACCAACGCGACGCTGGACGTCGCCACCTCATTGCCGTTCATGCAGACGACCCTTCCGGTTGCGCTGCAGCCCTACCCGGACCTGAATGCCGGACATCCCAACAATCGCACCACGACGTCGGCTGGGATTCCCCCGGCTGTGCACGTGGCTGGTATCGACGCGCTACCCGCGCTGAAACTCGACAACCCGGTGGCCAGTGCTCCGACGGAAGTCCCAGCGGTGCGCGCACCGCAACCGAATACGTTCGGGGTCCGGAATGAGATCCTCGCTGCAGAACCCGCATTTCGCGCCGGATATCCTGACTACCTGCGCGCGGCCGGCTTCAGCGAAGTAGCCGCGGTAGCGGTCCCCGGCTTCACCGGCATCCTCATCCTGACGGGTGCCGGCGGGCTCGTCGGTTATCGGCAGGCGCGCGCCGGCCACTCGATCCGGCGTAGCGGTACTGCACGTTTTATGGCCTGACGTAATGGTCGTGCGGCACAATTAGGGGGCAATTGCGCCTACTGCATTGAAAGGGGGTCGGGATGCCCGCGAGCCGCCGTGTCACACGTGCTGTCAATTCGGTGCTGGATCTTGCCCCGCGACGTGGCGAAGTCTCACTCGCCCGCCTGGTCGACGCTGTCAGTGAAGACCGTGGCCGCCCCATCGAGGTGACCATGGCCGACCTCCCAACTGGGGTGTGTGGGCAGTGGCGCCAGTACAACGACCGGGATGTATTCCTCATGCAGAAGGGCCTGCCGGCTGGTGACCGCACCCTCGCCCATGAGCTCGGGCATCTGGTGCTCGGCCATGAGGGCGTATCGGTTGTCGAGGCCGCCCGCGACACGATGGAATTCGCCAGCTCGGATCTCATCGGCTACATGCTGAATCAGCGGACCGGCTGTATGGGGCCGGCCGGTGAGGAGGCCGAGCAGGAAGCCGAGGACTTTGCGGCGCTGCTGATCTACCGGCTGGGTCGGCTGCCTTCTGATCGTTCGTCGATCGTCCAGATCCGGCTCGGCGAGGCGTTTGGTTGATCATCTGGGTAATCGCCGGCCTTCTGGGTCTGGCGACCGGACTTCGCATCGGTTGGGCGCTGGTTAACAAGCAGTCGCTGGTCAGCGCCGCGATGATCGTCGCGCTCGGCAGCCTGGGCTTGGTAGCTGCCCTGAACTGGCAGCCACTGACGCTGCTGCTCGACACCGTGCTCCGCTGGCCGAACATTTCCAGCATGCTGAGCCAGGTGGCGCTGATCGCCTGTGCGGCCGGCAGTTGCGTGATGATCACGTCGGCATCATCCGGTCGCAAGCCGCTGGTGATCCGTCGGATTGCGCTGGCCCAGTACGGCGTCGCCGCGGCGATCGCGGTCGTGACGCTCGTGCTGTTCTTCCTGGCCCCGCGGCAGCCGGAGATGGCGCCCGAGGAGTACCTACGCCGGAATCTCGGATCGGGCGGCAACTCCTTGTCGTGGCTGCTTCCGCTGTTGTACGTGCTGCTGGCCCTGACTCTGGTGGCGTGGGCCGGCATGCGGAACTCCAACCGGACCCGGCGCGGGCGGGCTTTGTTCGTCTTCAGCGTCGGGATCGTGCTGATCGTGCTGTCCAGCGCGTTCATCCTGCTGCGCGCCGTGGGCACCACCGAGCTGGTCGGCGTCGGCGCGGCGGCGACCATCCTCGCCTGCGCCATGCTGGTGGTGGCCAGCGGCTCGTTGCTGCCCAGCGTGGAGGACTGGTTCGGGGCCCGACGGGAATTGCGGACCGTTGCGCCGCTGCTCGCGGAACTGAGCCGGCGTCATCCCAATATCGGGATCGGGGTGCGGCCCCGTGGGCCACTGCTGTTCCAGGTCGCCGAGCAGATGTCGCTGATCTCGGATGCGTTGTACCTGGAAGCCACCGCGGCCCTCGCGGGCGCCGCCGCTACCGACTCTGAGCGCGTCGATGCGACGCCCGATGCGCAGGCGCGGCGGGTGGCCAGCTGGATTTACGACAGCCGTGCCGGTGACAAGCAGGGCCGGTCTCGTACGAAGTTCCCGGGCCCGAGCTGGCTGAGGCAGCCCGCGTCATATTCGGACCGGGAGTGGATTCTGGCGATTGCTGCGCAGTACCGCGAGCTGGAACGGCAGGGAAAGACGGATGCGGCCGGATCTGCCGCCAGCACGCGCATCCGTCGGGTTAACGCAATACGACCAGCGGATTAACGGAATCCGCTGGTCGTAGTTTGGGCTAGCCCGTTGGGCTAACCGAATTAGCTGTCGAGGTTCTCTTGGCGACGCAGCTCATCGACCTTCTCGACGATGTCCTGCTTGGCCTCGGGGGACAGGCCGACGGTGCGCGCGGCAATGCGGCGAATGCCCTCATCGCGCATGTTGGCCAGCCAGGTCAGTTCTTTGTCGAGCTTCTCGTAGTACTCGTCGTCGGTGAAGTAGGCGGGCTTGATCCGGAAGAAGTTGGCAAGCGCGGCCATAGTTGCGACGGACGGGTTGGTCCGGTTGCCCGAACGGAGCTGCGACAGGTACGGGGCCGACATGGTCACGCCCTCAGCCTTAAGTGCGGCGATGACCTCGGCGGATGTGTGGGCACCGCGTCCTGGCGGGTAGACGGTGTCAAACAGCCGGTTCAGCCGAGCGGCGAACGTCATGCTCATCGGATCTTCCTCCACTTAGCGATATCTACTGGCGTCAGTGTCACTATTTGCTGACTATCGTAGCGAGAGTTCCGGCGAGAGCCAAGTGCAAACCAAGGAAAACTCGGTCCAGCAACCAAATTTCTCGGCCGATAGGGCCCCGAGCTGGGGTTCTGGTGCCAGATCCCGGGCCCGATCAGGGGCGAAGCGAAGCAAATTTTGACGCTTATGCTATTTTGCCCGGAACTCGGCTGCGCGGCATGTCGCGGGCTCGTCGGGGTGTCGACGATGCAGCAATCCGGGCCGGGTGCGGTCAATGTCGGCCCTGGTATTTGCCGTCAGCCTACCGGCGATCGGCGGCCAGGGTAGGTTGCGGCAGTCGCTGCCGCTGGTCGTCGCGCGGTCAGCGTCGGGCGCCCAAGGTGCGACGAATCCGCGGATCTCTTAGCTGTTAACCCAGGGTTTGGTCAGGCGGCAAGCAACATGGCGAGGATCGCGGTATCGGGATGGCTGATCGGGTCGACGCCGATCCTGCTGACCATCGACGTGATGGTGCCGTCGGCTTCGGCCTCGACCCAGGCGGCACGGTGGTCAAGCCCCAGGTAGGGCAATCCGGGTAGAAGAACGCAGCCGGACGCGACGCCCCGGCATTCGGGGAGCGACGGCGTCGTCTCGGCGGGTGGGTGGAGCATCAACAGCGCCGGCGGCTGGTGCTCGGCGAAGTATCCGGGTGGGACCGCGGCTTCGCCAACAACGGGGCCTTCGGCAAGAACCAGCCCTACCGTGCCCGGCTGTGGATGTTCTGGCAGTTCTTCACGCGCGCCGAAGATGGTCGTGGTGGCGAGTAGCCCCGGCAGGGATGCCACCCGCACCGCAACGATCAATAGCTGGGCCCATTCCTTGGTGGAATCCGGCCAGCGGCCGGACACGACAAACCCTTTCAGCGCGCCGCCGGAATGGAACGGGGCAATCTCGACCGCTTGACCGGACCCACTGTCCATGGCTGCCTCCGGTGCTCAATCAGAACTCCAGGGTGCGGCAGTGACGGGTTAGCACGCAAGGGCGCACGAGTGCCAGAAGTGCCACCTGCGCCGAAAGTGGAAGCGAAAACGGGGCGCCGCGCAGCTGCGCGACGCCCCGTTTTCGCAAACGTGATCAGCCGAAGATGAGGCCGTTGGTCTTCGTGGTGGCCGCGGCGAACCGCTCCTGCACGTCAGCCCAGTTGACGACGTTCCAGAAGGCCTTGACGTAGTCCGCCTTGACGTTCTTGTACTGCAGGTAGAACGCGTGCTCCCACATGTCGACCTGCAGCAGCGGGATGATGCCGAGCGGCACGTTGGCCTGCTGGTCGTACAGCTGGAAGGTCAGCAGCCGGCCGCCGAGGCTGTCGTAGCCCAGCACTGCCCAGCCCGAGCCCTGCAGGCCGTTGGCGGCAGCGGTGAACTGCGCGCGGAACTTGTCGAACGAACCGAACTGGTCGTCGATGGCCTGTGCCAGTTCGCCGGTCGGCTTGTCGCCACCGTTGGGGGACAGGTTCTTCCACCAGATCGAGTGGTTGACGTGGCCACCGAGGTGGAAGGCCAGGTTCTTCTCGTTCAGGAAGATCGCGGCGTGGTCGTCGCCGGCCCGCGCCTCTTCAAGCTTGGCCACCGCATCGTTGACGCCCTTGACGTAGGCCGCGTGGTGCTTGCTGTGGTGGATTTCGTTGATCTGGCCGGAGATGTGCGGCTCCAGGGCGCCGTAGTCGTAGTCCAGTTCCGGCAAGGTGTACTCAGCCACAGGATTCCTTCCTTAGATGATCGCGTGCGGGATCAACGACCCTAGTTGGGGTTCGTCCACAGATCCGAGACCACAGTGCTCCATCGGTGGGCGCACCGCAAGGACACCCCCGCAACAGCGGCGAGATCGGCGCCCGACGGCGCTTTACATCAGAACGATTAGAACGAGAACAACAAGCAGACCCAGCGCGATGAGGCCGGCGCGGACGCAGGCGACAAGTTGGCTGTGGGTGCGCGATGAGAAAGCGGATTGCCACTCCGGCGATGCGCCCGAACCTGGACGCAACGGATGTGCCGCCATTGCATACTCCCTGACCTGCGCTTTCAATCCTGAGTCCCCGTCTTTGAACGGAGTGAGGATTGTCACAACCCGGTGTTGTGATGCCGATCATAACCGTTTGCCGGCGGGGCGGGGAAATCCGGCGCCATCGGCGGCGGGCGCATCTCGGGCCGCAGATTTTATTTAGCTCGACAAGCTTTTTCGCCCGCGCCGCGTGTAGCCCTGTTGATCAATGGGGTGCGGCGGCGGGTTGTTATCCCCAGTCAATATTCGATTGGACGCACTATGGCCGGTACGGCTGCTTTCGGGTGACCCGGCAGCCTGTGGATGAACCTGTGGAAACTGTGGATAGTTCGCCGATTGCTATCAAGGTGCGTCGTCGTCGAGTGAGGGCTGCGCGTGCCAGCATGTACCTATGGACGATGTGCATGTGGCAGAGATCGACGTCGATCAACTACCCACCCAATTCGACGACGCCGCGGTTCTGCTCGACGTGCGCGAAGACGACGAGTGGACTCGCGGCCACGCCGCCGGCGCGCAGCACATCCCGATGCGCGAGGTGCCCGCCCGTTTGGGAGAGATCGACGGTGACGCCACGCTGTACGTCATCTGCCACGCCGGCGGTCGCTCGCTGAAGGTTTCGCACTACCTGGCGCGCAACGGCTACGAGCCCATCAACGTCAACGGCGGGATGCTGGCCTGGGCAGGGGCCGGCCGCTCCATCGTCACTGACGACGGCGCCCCCGGCGCGATCTGACGGCCCGTAGGCTGGTGCCGTGATCCAGGTCTGTTCCCGGTGCTCGACGCGATGGAACGTGCGTGATCGCCAGCGGCAATGGTGCCCGCGGTGTCGCGGTCCGCTGCTGGCGCCGGCCACCCCCGCGGCGGCTGGGCAGGCGAAGTCGGTGCCCGGGTACCGCTGGATCGCCGTCCGGCCCGGCCCGGCGCCGAAGCCGCGCACACCGCAGCAGCCGCTCGGGCCCACTCCGCATTACGACTACGTTCCGCGCTGGAGTCTGACCGAAGACTTCACCGAAGAGGCCGTCGAGCAGGAAGAGACGCGTCGCGGACCGTCGACCACGATGGTGCAGGGGCTCGTGGCCATCACGATGATCGCGCTCGGTGCCGCGGCCCTCATGCACGTCGTGCGGTACATCCTGCTGCTGATCAACCGCACCGTGCTGCTAAACCGCTGGATCGCGCTCGCCGGCAGTTGGTTGGGTGTGGTGGCCAGTGTTGTCGCGTTGTTCACGGTGCTGGCGGTCGCGATCGTGCTGACCAATTGGCTGATCGCCCGCCGCTCGGCGGTTTACCACCGTGCCGGGACCACCGAGCCGCGCCGCACCTGGGTGCTGTGGGTCGGCTGCCTGGTCCCGGTGGTGAATGTGCTGCTCGCGCCGGTGTTTGTCACCGAGATGGCCACGGCCGAGAACCGATTGAGCACGTTGCGACGCCCGATCAACATCTGGTGGGCCATCTGGTTCGTGTCGGGGCTGGTTGCAGCGGGGTCCATGGTGGGCATGTTCGCCACCTCCCCGCAGGGCATTGCCGACAGCACCGAGGTGACAGTCATCGCCTACCTGATGGGCATGCTGGCCTTGGCGGCGGTCATGCGCGTCTATCAGGAATTCGAACGCACACAGGCCGACGCGCCACCTCAGCGCTGGGTGGTCATGCCCACCGATGACGCCGACGGCGCGACCGCGGGCGAATCGGACGCCGAATCGGCGGTTCCGGTTGAGCCCGCGGCGGAGGAACCGGCAGCATAGGACCATGGGCGTGGACGGCACCGAGGGCACAGACGGCACACGCAACAACTCATTCGTGGTGGCACACCGCGGCGCTTCGGCCGAGCGGCCCGAGCACACGCTGGCGGCTTACGAGCTGGCCTTGAATCAGGGGGCTGACGGCCTCGAGTGCGACGCCCGGCTGACGCGCGACGGGCATCTGGTGTGCATCCACGACCGCAAGGTGGACCGCACGTCCAATGGCACTGGGTTGGTCAGCGAGATGAGCCTGGCGCAGTTGCGCGAACTCGATTACGGCGGTTGGCATCCCAGCCGGGCCGACGGCGGCCAGAGCGCCGCCGGCCTGCTCACCCTCGACGAGTTGATCCGGCTGGCGCTGGACTGGGGCCGCCCGGTGAAGCTGTTCATTGAGACCAAGCATCCGGTGCGGTACGGCGCACTCGTCGAAAGCAAAGTGCTTGCGCTGCTGCACCGTTACGGCATCGCGGCGCCGGCGTCAGCGGACTTGGCGCGCGCCGTGGTGATGTCGTTCTCGGCGGCTGCGGTATGGCGCATTCGCCGCGCGGCGCCCATGCTGCCGACGGTGCTACTCGGGGAGACGTCGCGGTACCTCGGTGGCAGCGCGGCAACGACCGTCGGCGCGACGGCGGTCGGACCGTCCATCGCGACGCTGCGTGAGCATCCGGAACTGGTCGACCATGCCGCTGCGCACGGGCGGGCGCTGTACTGCTGGACCGTCGACCACTACGAGGACGTGCGCTACTGCGCGGACATCGGAGTCGGTTGGATCGCCACCAATCACCCGGGCCGAACCAAGGACTGGCTACAGAACGGGCTGACCGGCGCGGGCCGGGACGCGGACGGCTGACGCCTGACGGCTAGAGGTTGCCGCCGGCGGCTTCGGGTGCGGTCGGGTCGACGGCACCGGTGCGGGCCAGCTCGCGGGCGACGAATTCCTCGAGGTTGAACAGGTTCTCGCCGGCGCGGTTGGCGATCTTCACCAGCGTGGTGATGGTCGCGACCTCTTCGACCTGTTCCTTGAGGAACCACTGCATGAACTGCTCACCGAGGTAATCGCCTTCTTCGCGGGCCACACTGGCCAGCCGGCTGATCTGCTCGGTGACCACGCGTTCCTGCGCGAGTGCCAGTTTGAGGGCGTCGATCGGCCCGCTGAAGGAGTTCTGCACCGCGTCGACGCCCGGAATCTCGACCTCGATATCGCGGTCGAGCAGGTACTTCACCAGCATCATGGCGTGATTGCGTTCCTCGACGGCCTGCGCATAAAAGTGTTTGGCCAGCTGGGGGAGATCTTCTCCATCGAAGTAAACCGCGACCGCAATATATTGCTGAGACGCACCGAATTCGCTCCGAATCTGATCCTGGAGGAGTTGGTGGAATTTCGTCTCGAGGCGTGTCACGTCGGTCATGAAATTGAAGATAGTGCAGGTCAGAACGCATTGTCATGCAAGGTCAACCTAATGCAGGAAAGCATATCCTTACCCATTGTGACCGACACGATAGTCGTGAATACAAATTGCTGAATGGAATAAAGGTAAGGCTTAGCTCGCGCCAATTGGAATTATTTGGTCAGTGCAGCCAACCCAAATGGTGGGCCGCCAATGCGTAACCCACGAATGCCACTGCGTCGATCACGCCGTGGCCGATGATCAACGGCCACAACCGGCCCGTGCGGCGCCAGGTGTAGCCGAACACGACGCCCATCACGATGTTGCCCAGCCCGGCGCCGAACCCCTGATACAGGTGGTAGCTACCGCGCAACAATGCCGACAGCGCCAGAGATTTGGTTGGCGAGACGTCCAATTGGCGCAGCCGGGTCAGTAGGAACCCGACGACGATGATCTCCTCGGCCCAGGCGTTGGCGAAGGCCGTCAGCAGCAGCACCGGAATGCGCCACCAGGTGTCGCCGAGGGTGCTGGGGACCACGTCGACGCCGATGCCCAGGGCCCGGCCGGCGACGTACAGCCCCAGTCCGGGTAGCCCGATCAGCGCGGCCAGGCCCAGGCCGCCCAGCAGATCAGTGCGGGCCTCGAAACGTCCCAGCCCGACGGCCGCGGGCCCGACGCCGGTACGCCACAACAGATACAGCGCCAGGCAGCCCCAGCCGACCAACGTGAAAACCGGGCTGAGGTTGAGCGCGAAGTCGATGAAGTCGATGGGGGAGCGGCGGTGGTTGAGCGCGACCTTCTGCCCGGACAGCCCGAGGATCACGGCCTCGGCCAGGCTGACCACCGCGGTGTACGCCGAAAGCCCGAAGGTCACCGCCAGCACCACGATGACCTCGATGCGCAGCACGCGGCGTTCGGTGTCCTGCTGCGGCGCGCTCATCGCAGCAACGGTAGCGGGCGCTATGGCCTTCTCTCTTCGCGCAAGCGGCTCATCGGCGCGCTCAGATCTTGCGTGCGCGTAGCCCGTTGAGGAACGGGCAGCCGAGCAGGGCGCGGATGGCGCGGCTCAGGCTCGTGACATCGTCGACCGGCTGGGTGAACGGCAGCCGGACGTCGTGGTCGCCGTCTTCGCGTTCGATGCGCAGCTGGACGCCGTAGCGATCCACGCCGAGCGGGCGCACGTGGCCGTGGCGCAGCGCCATTGGGAGCCGACTGGCGAGCCGATCGACCAGGTCGCGGTGGGCGCTCTCCAGGTGTTGCACCCAATGCGACTCCATGGCGCAGAACGGGTCGGGTCGCGCGTCGAGAAGGGTGCCGACGTCGACCGCTTCGGCGCCGGTGGCGTCGGCCACCACGACCGACTCGATCTCCAGGCGGAGCAGGACGTAGGGGGGATCAGTCGGATCGATCAGATCGTTTTCGGCGGCGCGGGGATTCACCTGGAGCAGTGCCGGGTGCGGGTTCTCGGCGGCGATCAAATCGAGGAGCGCCGGTACGTACGCCGCGTGGACGGCGCGGAGGCGGCCGCGAAACCACACCAGTGAGCGCACCCGTTCGCGCAGTGGCAGCGCGGCCAGGTCGGTCAGTTCCAGCATGGCGGCGACGCCGCCGGCCCCGGCCGCGGTGACCGTCGCGGCCAGGAGGCCGGCCGAGCTAGACGGGCCGGGGACGGTCAGCGCCACTGATCCGTCGGGCAGCAGATGGTGCACCGGCGTGGTGGTGGGCGTGACGCCATCGGCGGCCAGCGTCGCGTCAGCCGCTCGGGTGCACGCGCTGCGGACGCGCTCGGCTGTGGTCGGTGCTGCGATTGTCGTCGTGAGGTTGCCCATGTCCCGCCTTCGCTTTAAGTGAGGTAAGCCTAAGTTAACTACTGGAGACTGGCGGCGCAAGGGCTACCGAAACGATCCGCGTCGCACGCCTCGGCGGTTGGTAGCCAGTAGGGTTGCGGCGTGGCACGCATCGCTTATCTCGGGCCGCAAGGCACCTTTACCGAAGCGGCCATGCTGCAGCTGGTTGCGGGCGACCCGGATTTCGAACCGATCGCCTGCGACAGCGCGGGCGCGGCGCTCGAAGCAGTTCGGATGGGTACTGCCGACTACGCCTGCGTGCCGATCGAGAACTCCATCGAGGGCTCGGTGCTGCCGACCATGGACAGCCTGTCATCCGGCAGTGGAGTGCAGATTTTCGCCGAGCACACCCTTGATGTCGCGTTCAGCATCGTCGTGCGGCCAGGGGTGAGCGCCGATGCGGTGTCGACGGTCGCGGCGTTCCCCGTGGCCGCGGCTCAGGTTCGGCGCTGGCTCTCCGAACGGCTGCCGCATGCCACCGTGGTGCCGGCGATTTCGAATGCCGGTGCAGCGCAACAAGTTTCCGAAGGTCAGGTGGACGCAGGTGTCAGCACCGCGCTGGCCGCGGTGCGCTGGGGACTGGACTCGCTTGCCGACGGTGTGGTCGACGAACCCAATGCCAGAACACGTTTCGTGCTCGTCGGCCGGCCCGGCCCGCCGCCGCCGCGCACCGGTGCCGACCGCACGTCCGTCGTCCTGCGGCTGCGTAATGAACCGGGTGCCCTGGTTGCCGCGATGACGGAGTTCGCTATCCGGGACATCGACCTGACCCGCATCGAATCTCGGCCCACCAGAACGGAATTGGGCACCTACATCTTCTTCTTGGACTGCGTCGGTCACATCGACGACGTGCCGGTTGCCGAGGCACTGAAGGCGCTGCACCGGCGAGTGGCCGAGGTGCGGTACCTAGGCTCGTGGCCGACGGGGGTGGCCGCGGGCGCGACGCCGCCGGTCACGGATGAGGCGACGCAATGGTTGGCGGGTTTGAGAGAGGGGGACCGCGCGTGAGTGGCCGTTTGGTTCTGGTGCGGCACGGTCAGTCGGAGGCGAACGTCGCGAAACGATTGGACACCCGGCCTCCTGGAGCGCCGCTGACCCAACTTGGTCATCAGCAGGCACGTGATTTCGGCATCGACTGGGCGCATCCCGTTGGGCTGGTGGTGCATTCGGTGGCGCTGCGCGCGCAGCAGACCGCC
Organism: Mycolicibacterium sp. CBMA 234; assembly: GCF_009729415.1. Lineage (GTDB taxonomy): Bacteria > Actinomycetota > Actinomycetes > Mycobacteriales > Mycobacteriaceae > Mycobacterium. The sequence goes on along the minus strand of NZ_MPKW01000022.1, from coordinate 230,545 downwards.
GCCGCCATCGCGGACGGACTGGGCCTCGACTCCGTCGAAGCGCACGGCATCCACGAAGTGCAGGTCGGCGACCTCGAAGACCGCAGCGACCCGGAGGCCGTCGAGCAGTTCGACGCCGTCTACCTGGACTGGCAGAAGGGCTCGCTGGATGCGGCGATGCCTGGTGGCGAGAGCGGCCGCGAAGTGCTGGACCGCTATCTGCCGGTGCTGACCAACCTTCGGGTCCGGAACTTGGACGACCACGAGTGGGCAGGCGACGTCCTGGTGGTGAGCCACGGCGCGGCTATCCGGCTGGTGGCGGCTCACTTGGCCGGCGTGGACGGCGAATTCGCGATGGAGCACCACCTGGGCAACACCGAGTGCGTCGTGCTGACCCCGATCACCGATGGTCGGTGGAGCTGCGTGCAGTGGGGCACGATGCTGCCGCCGTTCTATCCGGGACACGACGCTGAGGCGCCGGCCCCGGCCGACCCGATGGGCTGACTACCCCGCGACGCGCGCGACGAGTGCGGGCTGGCCGCAGCCGCAGCCGACCACATCGCAGTCCACGCGCAGGGTGTGCTCGGATTCCGGTAGCGCGCACGCGTCGTCGGTGCACTCGGCGGGTAGGCCGCTGTGCACGATGACCGTCCCGTGGCAATGCGCCAGGCCGTCCACACAGGGGCGGCAGGTGGTGCTCATGGACTCTGTTGTAACACCGCGGTCCGACAAAACTGGGCTGCCGCGCTGCTCCCGGCCGTGCTGATAAGCGGTCAGCCCCAGCCCAGTTCGTGCAGCCGATCGTCATCGATGCCGAAGTGATGGGCGATCTCGTGGATCACCGTGATGGCGACCTCGTCGACCACCTGCTGCTCGCTGTCGCACATGTCGAGCAGGGCCTCGCGGTAGATCGTGATGGTGTCCGGTAGCGAACCGGCGTAGAAGGAGTCGCGTTCGGTGAGCGCGACGCCTTCATACAGGCCGAGGATGTCGGGATCGTCGGGGTGCCGCGGCTGCACCAGTACGACGACGTTGTCGAGCGCAGCGGCGAGCCGGGGCGGGATCAGGTCGAGTGCGTCGGACACCAACTCTTCGAACCGCTGTCGGGCCATGCGTACGGGCATGGCTACGGCGCGGGCGGCGGGACCGGAGCTGGTGCGGCCGGTCCCGGCGGAGCGCCTGCGCCCACCGGCCCGGCCGGCGGTGCACCAGGAGCGGGCTCGTCCTCAGCCGGCGGACCCTCCAGCGGGGCGCCGCTGCCCGGCACCGGTGGCGGGGGCGGCGGGCCATTGAGGATCGTGTTGCCCTGCTGCTGCTGAGGGGTGCCAGGCGTGGCGGGGCCCTGCTGGTTCGAGGTGTCGGGCTGGCCCGGCATGTGCTGGGTGCCCGACGGCGTCGACGGCGTCTGCTGGCCGCGCTGGGTCTGGCCGGACTGACCGGACTGGCTCGACGAAGAACCTTGCGAGGACGAACCCTGCGACGACGTGTCCGCCGGCGGCTCGACGACCGGGATCGCCGGCAGGTTCAGCCGTTCGTCCGGGATGGCCGGCGGCGCGACCGGCGACTGGCCGTTGATCATCAGCGGCCCCTTGGCGCTGCCCACCAGCGTCGACCAACCACCGTTGCCGAGCGACGAGCCGATGCTGCAGGACACCTGCCGGCTGCCTGCCGCCCAACTGGGCAGGGAGATCGAGCTGTAGGTGAGCGTGAGCGTGGTGCCACGCAGCTGAACCGGAGCCAGGTACTCGTCGGTGGTCTTGGTGCAGGAGTCCTTGATGTACGCCAGCTGGTCGGGCTCGGCTGGCATCACGTCGTGGTACTTGTCGGCCAGGTTGACCGCGCCGGTGACCTCCATGGCGTGCGGCGCCGAGCAGTCGACGGGGATGTCGGTCGGCTGGTTGGTCGCCGGGTCGATACCCAGGCAGGTGCCGGCCGGCCACACCTTGGACTGGTCGACATCGGCGACCTTGCCCTTGTAGGCCAGTTGTTGGCTGCTCGGACCCAGTAGTTGCAGGCCGCACAACATGCGGCGCTGGCCCTTGGTCTTCCAGGCCTTGTCGCCGGACCACACCAGGCTGACCGCGAACTTGCCGTTCGGATCGAAGCGCGGGCCCAGGTAATCGCGCGCCGCGTTCTGGCACTGCTCCTGGCTGATCTGCTTGATCCGGGCGTCCGACGGCGGCGCCGCGTTCGGGCCGTATTCGCTGCCCGGGAAGGTTTTCATGTCGAGCGACGAGGCGACCTCGAACCGGTGCTCGTTCTTGCAGTCGACGATCTCGACGGCGTCCGGGGTGCGATCCGGCCAGTTCAGGCAGTCGCCGGGCTTGGCGCGGTCGAGGGTGTCACTGACCCGGCCGGCATTGATGCGGCCATTGTTGAAGCCGAGCCCAGACGGGCCGAGTGAACCGTCGGGCAAGACGGTGAGGATGCCCGCGATGAGCAGGCCACCGAGCGCGGACAGAGCGAGCGCGCGTTGAGTCCCGGTGACATGCATGGCTTGCATGCGTCGCCACCAGGAGGCCGTCGTCTTCGGCGCGTCTGGGTCCGGGTCAGAGCCCAGGTCGACCGCCGCGGGTGCGTCCAACATCGGCTCCATTGTGACAGCCGCTGACGGAGCTGTGACAAGAGTTGCAGTTGTAACGTTATGTGGTTGTGTCAGGGCCTCGCTACGGGCGCGCTCGCAGTGGCCAAAACAGAAAAGTAGTCTGACGCCCGTGATCGACCTCAAGCTGCTGCGCGAAGATCCGGACCGGGTGCGAGCGTCACAACGGTCCCGTGGCGAAGACCCTGCCCTTGTCGATGCGCTGCTGGATGCCGATGCGGCCCGGCGCGCCGCCATCGCGGAGGCAGACACCGCGCGGGCCAACCAGAAGGCGGCGAGCAAGCTCGTCGGCTCCGCCAGCCCGGAGGAACGGCCCGCACTGCTGGAGAAGGCCAAGGAGCTGTCCGCGGCGATCAAGGAGATCGAGGCGCGGCAGACCGAGATGGAGGCTGCCTTCACCGCCGCCCACATGGCGATCGGCAACGTCATCATCGACGGCGTGCCCGCCGGCGGCGAGAGCGACTTCGAGGTACTCGACATCGTCGGCACGCCGACGGCCATCGAGAATCCGAAAGACCACCTCGAACTCGGTGAAGCTCTCGGCCTGCTGGACATGGAGCGCGGCGCCAAGGTATCCGGGTCGCGGTTCTACTTCCTGACCGGCCAAGGCGCCCTGCTGCAGCTCGGGCTGTTGCAGTTGGCTGTGCGGCTGGCCACCGAGAACGGGTTCACCCTGATGATCCCGCCAGTGCTGGTGCGTCCAGAAGTGATGCGCGGCACCGGATTCCTGGGTGCGCACGCCGACGAGATCTACCGCCTCGAAGCCGACGACATGTACCTCGTCGGGACCTCCGAGGTGCCGCTGGCCGGCTACCACTCCGACGAAATCCTGGACCTGGCCGAAGGGCCGCTGCGGTACGCCGGATGGTCGTCGTGCTTCCGCCGCGAGGCCGGCAGCTACGGCAAGGACACCCGCGGCATCATCCGGGTGCACCAGTTCGACAAGGTCGAGGCCTTCATCTACTGCAAGCCCGAAGACGCCGAGGCCGAGCACCAGAAGCTGCTCAACTGGCAGCGTCAGATGCTCGCCATGATCGAGGTGCCCTACCGGGTAATCGACGTCGCAGCAGGCGATCTCGGGTCGTCGGCGGCCCGCAAGTACGACTGCGAGGCCTGGGTGCCGACGCAGCAGGCGTACCGCGAGCTGACCTCGACCTCGAACTGCACCACGTTCCAGGCCCGCCGGCTCTCGACCCGGTACCGCGACGAGAACGGCAAGCCGCAGACGGCCGCCACGCTCAACGGAACCCTGGCCACAACCCGCTGGCTGGTCGCGATCCTGGAGAACCACCAGCAGCCCGACGGCAGCGTCCGGGTGCCCGACGCCCTGGTGCCCTACGTCGGCACCGCGGTGCTGGCACCCAAGAAGTAACCCCACCCCAGCCGCGCATGACTAGGGTGACAGCCATGATCGATCTGGACCTGGACGATATGCGCGGCTGGTTCGGCTTCGGGGTGGCGGGAAATTTCGCCGGGCATCTCGAACAGGCCGGGGAGGCAGTCGATTTCGTCAACGTCCGGTCTGAAGGCGGAGCGCCGAAGGGCATTTTCCCGTGGTACGCGCCGGGCAGCGACACCTTCCTCGGGGAGTTCCCGCTGTCGACGGACGCCGTCCAGTTGCCGGTCAGTGATACGCCGCTGAACCTGCAGATCGAGCCCGAGGTCGGGCTGGCGTGTGAGGTGTCGTGGTCGGGCGACCGGGTGGTCGGACTGCGGCCGTTCGCACTGGGCGCATTCAACGACTGCTCGATCCGCCGGCCGGGTGCCCCGAAGATCAGCCACAAGAAGAACTGGGGCCCGGCGTCCAAAGGTGTGGCCGCCTCGTTCTTCGAGATCAGTGACTTGAGTCCGGACGGACCGACCTCGACGCTCCAACTCGCCAGTTTCCTCGACGACGGCACGGGTGCCGAGCACGCGTACGGCCAGGACAGCCCACTGCTGGGGTACTCGTACTACGGGACACAGCTGTTGGATTGGATCGTCGACCGGCTGGCCAACCAAAAGGGTTCTGCCGACACACCTTTGGAGGATGTCGGCGCCCTGATGGTGGCCAGCGGACGCCCGACGCACCTGCTGGTGGGCATCGGCGCCACGCGCTACACCGAGCTGGGGGAGTCCACCTACCTCAAGCCGGGCGACCAGGCCATCGTGCGGGTGTACGACACTGCGTCCGACGACGTCTCAGAACTGCGGCAGACGGTGCGGGCTGCGGATTAGCTCGGACTACCGCCCGATTGCGGCGTAGCATCAATGCACGTCGGGGGCGTCAGCCGGAGGTATCGATGATGTTCGCCTCGACCCGCTCGCTCGTCGTCACGTCTGCGGCAATTCTCGTGTTGAGCTTCAGCAGCGCTGTGGCCGCAGCCGATCCCCCCGCTCCAGGTACCCCATGCGGCGCGGACAAGGTGATCACGTCCATCAACACCTGCGAGTCTCTCAACTCGTCTTGCACTGGCTACGACGGGATGCTTATCGGCCGCGTGGCAGCGGACGGGCGGTGCGTGATTCCCGGGCTCGACGGCACCAGGTGGTAGCAGCCGCCATTTCGTCAATCTCGACGGCTAGCTTGTCCCTTTAGCAACTCGTCGAGTGTGGCCAGAAACTCTTTGGGCCGCAACGGGGTACAGGCCGGCGCCGGGGTGGTGCCGGCGACGTCGAGCGTCACCAGCGTCGACTTGATGGGCCGCCAGATGTCCAGCGGCAGCCAGCGCCGGGGATCGGTGCCGCCCCAGATCAGGAACCGGTCGAGGATGAAGCCCAGCGACTCGGACTTGTACCCGCGGACTGCCTTCAAAGGGATGACCTTCGACGTGCCCGACGGAAAGTGGTAGCGGCGCAACGTGATCGCCTGACGGTCCAGCAAGATCTGGCCGTCGTCGTAGTGAGCGTCGGAAGGCGCGTCACTCACCGCTTCGCGCTCCGTAATTCATGTCCCTTGGAGGTCAGGCAGCGGCCGTTGTCCAGATTCCACTGCCAGCCGTGCAGATTGCAGGTCAGGGTGTTGCCCTCGACGACGCCGAACTTCGACAGGTCGGCCTTCAGGTGCGGGCACCGGCGCTGAATCTCGTAGCCGCCCAAGTCGATTGACGCCGAGGTGTCGTGCGCCTCGGCGAACCAGCCGTCGGCGTAGGCGATGCGCTCGTCGGTCAGGCACTTGAAGAACGTGTACAGGTACTCGTTGTAACCGCCGACCCGCCAGGCCTCGAAGCGCGTGGACAGGAAGATGGTGTTGACCCAGTCCGGCTCGTCGTCGCGCAGCACGGTGCGCACCAGCTCGGGCGCGATACCGAAGCCGTAGCGGAACTTCTCGTCCGGAATCGCTTCGCGCACAGCCCGTTTCGGGAAGTCGAGGACGACGGTCTCAGTGCCGATCTTCAATTCCACGGGGTAGCCGATGCCGTCGCAGATCTGGTCGCTCTGCACCATGATCGGTTCGAACTTGGCGCGCAACGGTTCCAGTAGCGAGTCCCCGGAAGCTGGTGCCCACGAGGCCTTTTCGGCGGCCAGGACCGGCGCCATCCGCTGCGCGTAGGCCTCGATGTATTCAGCCTTGCCTGTGGTGAAGATGGCTTCGGCCTCGGCGTCGGGAATCGGATGCACCAGCGAGTCCAGCGCGGACCCGGTGAAGGACGCGACGGTGCCGGGGATCATCAGCAATCCGCCGTCGTGGCCGTGCCGGCGCAGCTGGTCCAGGAACACCGCCTGGTCCGGGAAGATGTTGGCCGGATCGTCGTGATCGTCGTTGAGCCAACGCAGTTCGGCGTCCAGGAAGCATGGTGGCCCGGCCGACGGCACCACCCAGGTGGCCCCGACCTGCGCGATGTACTGGCGAGACCGGTCCATCTGCCGTTGCCGCTTCTGGGTGCCGAAGGCCTCCTTGGCGCGGGCCGGCATGTCGTAGACCATCGGGTACCAGATGGCACCCGAGTACTGCAGCATGTGCACGTCGACGTCGCCGAACTCGGTGGCCACCATGTCCAGGTCGATGGGCCGAGCGTCGTTCATGTTGAACGCGACGGTCTCGCCGTCGGACACCACGAGACCGGAGTCGCCGATCGGGCCGTCGGCCGGGGCGCGCAAGGCGATGATCATCACGTCCAGATCGCCCTTCGGCCCGCTGACGCGGTGCTTCACCGAATCGGTGGTCTCGAAGAACGTGTGGAAGCCCAGGGCCTCCAACTCACGACGCAGGTCCGGCACCGGGTAGTCCGGCAGCAGCACCGTCGCGTCCTTGTTGACGTGGGCCCGCAGGTGCTCCGGATCGAAGTGATCCTTGTGCAGGTGGCTGACGTAGAGGTAGTCGCAGTCGCCGAGGGCGTCCCAGTCCAGCTGACTGTTGTCGGGGAACGGGAACCACGACGCGAAGTAGGCAGGGTTCACCCACGGGTCGCACAGAATGCTGCCCGCGGCGGTATCGATCCGAAATCCGGCGTGTCCAACGCTTGTGACCTGCACAAATGCCCCTTTTGGCGGTGGAGAGTTCGCCAGCGAGTCTAGCCGGGCTCCGGGGCGTCCCAGAGTCCGCGGTAATGGTCGATGCGTTCGGCGTCCCGCGTGACCCCGTACGCGTCGAGCAACGCGGCCTCGTAATTGCCGGGGTAGTTCCAGTCCAGCGACATGGTCGCGATGGCCAGATCGGCCCACCGGTCGGCCACCCCGAGGTCGCCGATGTCGACGTGTCCGACGAACGCACCGTCGGCGCTCATCAAGGTGTTGGGGGCGCAGGGGTCACCGTGGCAGACCACCAGCAGGTCAGGCGCCGTACCGCCCGGCTCGTCGCAGACCCACGACGGCCGGCCGAACGGGCAGTCCGCGACGGGCAGCGCGTCGTGCATGGCCCGCAGCCCGGTGCCGATGGCGCGGGCCGCGGTCTCTGGGTCGTCGGTCCACACCGGGTCGACGGCCGAGCGGCCGGGCAGGCCCGCGGTGTGCAGCCAGCCCGCGCCCTCGCCGAGCACTGGCGGAACGGCGATGTACTGCCCGGCCCAGCGCAGCCGGACCGCCTCATCGGTCAGCAGTGCCGCGTGCTCGGCGGGATAGGTCTTGACGTATTCGTCGCCGGCACCGATCGCGAACGTCACGCCGCCGAGCTCGTTCTTCCACACCGCGGTGACCAGACGGCCGCCTGACAGCGCGTCGACAACATCGGGAACAGGCACGGGGGCGGTGGGAACGGTCACCCGTCGACCTTTGCACGCGCGGTACCAACGGTCCGCACTAGGCTGGCGCTCGTGGAACCGGTATATGGCACTGCAATCGCGGTGGCGCGCACGTTGTGGCGGGTGCAGGGGCTGAAGTTCACCGTCACCGGTGTTGAGAATCTGCCAGTCACTGGCGGCGCGGTGGTCGCCATCAACCACACCAGCTACTTCGACTTCACGTTCGCTGGGCTGCCCGCCGTCCTGCAGAAGCGGGGCCGCAAGGTGCGGTTCATGGCGAAGAAAGAAGTCTTCGACAACAAGTACGGCGGGCCGCTGATGCGTGGGATGCGGCACATCCCCGTCGACCGCGGCAGCGGCGCCGACTCGTACTCCGAGGCAGTCAAGCAGCTCAAGCTCGGGGAACTCGTCGGGGTCTACCCCGAAGCCACGATCAGCCGCAGCTTCGAAATCAAGGCCTTCAAATCCGGGGCGGCCCGCATGGCGATCGAGGCCGACGTGCCGATCGTCCCGCACATCATCTGGGGCGCCCAGCGCATCTGGACCAAGGGCCACCCGCGCAACATGCGCCGGCCCAAGGTGCCCATCCATATCCACGTCGGCGAGCCCATCTACCCGACGTTGCCTGCCGCTGAGCTGACCGCGCTGCTGCACGCCCGCATGCAGCACCTGCTGTCGGAGCTCCAGGACGCCTACGGTGAGCACCCGGCCGGCGAGTTCTGGGTGCCGCACCGGTTGGGCGGCGGAGCGCCGACGCTGGCCGAAGCCGACCAGATGGATCTTGACGAAGCCCGGGAGAAGGCGGCCCGTCGCGCGGCCCGGCAGGCGGAAGAGGCGCCGGAGTAGCGCCGGTTGCCGCCACCGGTACCCGCATTACCAAGGGCTGGAACACATCCCGGCCACCGCCCACTGGGTGGTGGCGCCCCGACGCCTGAGGAGGCTGTAGTGCTACCCGCACTGATTGCCAGTGATGTCGACGGCACGCTGCTCGACAGCGACGAGCGGGTGACGGCGCGGACCCGGGCCGCGGTGCAGGCCGCGGTCGCGGGCGGCGCCCAGTTCGTTTTGGCCACGGGCCGGCCGCCGCGCTGGATTCCGCCGGTGGTCGACGCGCTCGGACTGGCCCCGATTGCGGTGTGCGCCAACGGCGCGGTGATCTACGACGCCGCTGCGGACCGCGTGGTGTCCGCACACACGTTGGACCCAGATGCGTTGCGCGAGTTGGCCGAAGTGGCCACCCGGGTGATCCCGGGCGTTGGCCTGGCGGTTGAACGCGCGGGCCGCACCGCGTTCGATGAGTCGATCCCGCAGTTCGCGAGCTCACCCGGCTACGAGCATGCGTGGCACAACCCGGACAACACTGAGGTGTCTCTCGAGGACATGCTCAGCGTGCCCGCGGTGAAGCTGTTGATCCGGATGTCGGGCGCGCACAGCGCCGATCTGGCTGCGGCCCTGGCTCCGCACGTGGGTTTGGCCGGCGATCTGACCTATTCGACCAACAACGGGCTGATCGAAGTGGTGCCGCTCGGCATCAGCAAGGCCACCGGGGTGGCCGAGGTCATTCGCCCGCTGGGGATCACCGCCGACGACGTGGTGGCATTCGGCGACATGCCCAACGACATTCCGATGCTGACCTGGGCCGGGTTGGGCGTGGCGATGGGCAACGCGCATGGCGAGACCCTGGCCGCCGCCGACGAGGTCACCGCATCCAACAACGAGGACGGCGTCGCCCGCGTGCTCGAACGCTGGTGGCTTTAGCCGTTAGCTCTGCATCTCGATCCGGCTGAACCGCTCCAGCTGGACCGGCTCCTGCTTCGGCGGCGGCGGAAGTTCTTGCGGCACACCATCGATGACGCGGGTGACGGTGCCGGACTCCCGGTCGAAGTTGAGGGTGCCGTGCTGGAAGTTCTGCTTGACCCATTGCGGCTCCGGGATTTCCCCGCTGGTCGGCAGCCCCAGCACGCCGCGCTCGAAACCCAGTGCACCCCACGCGTCGTAGAGCGCGCCCGTCAGCGGCTGGGGGCCGGTGGCCGGCGACCAGTACATGGCGCCGTGATCGAAGGTCGCATACCGGGCGGTGCCGTCGGCCGCGGCTTCCGGCGAGGTCGCGACGCCGAGCGGACTGGCCGCCCCGCCCATGGCCTGCCATTTATCGAAGATCGCGCCGCCACGCAGCATGTCCATGGCGCTCAGGGCTCCCGGCGGGGCGGTGAAAGATGCTGCGATATCTCGCAATTCGCCCATGGCGGCGTACGCGGCGTTACCCGGGCAGTCGGTGTTGCCGACGTCGCGGTGGGTGAAGATGGTCGGCAGCGTGGGTGTCGCGCCGGCGGCGAAGTGGGTGAACGTCCCGCCGGCCGAGGTCAGCTGGACGCTGCCCAACGGATTCACGTGGTCGAGACTCAGCCGCCAGCCGATCAGCCGGCCCGTCATCTTCAACTGCAGCGGGGTCGGCGGCACGGCGTCGAAGTCGCCGAGCATGGCCACGCCCCAGGTGTCTACGTTGAAGCCGCCGGTGTGCGAGCCCTCGACGGGCTTCGTCATGCCGCCGAACCGGCCTTCGAAGACCTGGCCGTACTTGTCCACCAAAGCGTTGTAAGCGATGTCGCACCAACCCAATTCGCGGGTGTGGTACTCGTAGATCGATCGGACGATGCCCGCGGAATCCTCGGGCGCGTAGTCGTTGCTGCCGGCGGTGTGGTGCACGATGGCCGCGCGCACACCCTGGTCGTAGACCGGTTGTCCGCAGCGGACGCCCTCGTTGGCGCCCCACTGCGCGCGGCTGATGATGTTGGGCGGCTGGTTCGGCGCCGACACGGCGGCCGGCTGGAACTGGACATCCGCCGGGGCCTCGGGCGGGCTGATGAGCACCGCTTTCAGGCTTGCGCCCAAAGGCTTTTCGACGTCGACGGGGCGGTATCCCAACCCGGGGCCTTGCGGTCCGGCGGCCTTCGGCGGGGTGGCGGCGGCGGTAGCGGGCCGCGTCACCGCGATCTGGACGGTCTTGGTGCGGCCGACGAACACGGGCTCGGTGCCGTGGGTGGTGGCGTGCGCGTCGCCGACGCCGTCGGGTGCCTCGACCTCATACCAGGGGCCCCAGGCGCCGTCGGTTTTCTGGGCGCGCACGCGGGCCGAGGTGCCACTGAAATCCGACGCGGTGAGCGCGACCAACGAGAACGGGGTGTCCTGATGGATTTCCCTGACCGTCTCACCGCCGCCGCCGCCGACGCCCGCCAGCTGCTGCTCGTGGAGCTGCGGCTCAGACGGTTTGTCGTCGGACAGGCCGGGGATACCCGGGATGGCTCCGACCGCCAACGGCACCATCACAACCGTCGCCGCCACGGCGGACAACAGAATGGACGGTGCAGGACGGCGGCGTGGCACGACGCGAATGTTACGTATGTGCCAGGTGTTACCAGTGTTTCGACACGGCTTACCGTGCTGTCAATTCACCGCGACGTATCGCAACGGCACCGCAGAGCCGGGTGGCTTCTGCGGTGCCGTCTTGTTACGGGCCTGTTCAGTTGTGCAAAGGACTACTAGACCGCAGGTGCGATGGCCGGTGCGGCCGCAGCGGCAGCCGCCGGGGCGGCCTGAGCGGACTTCACCGCGGAGGTGATGGCCGGCATGACCATGCCCTTGAGCAGGTCGATCGCCTGGGTTGCGCCCAGCTGGTTGGCCGCGCTGGTCAGATCGCTGATCAAACCGCCGCCGCCACTGCTCGGGGCAGCTCCGAGGCCCTCACCGCCACCGAGGCCGACCGACGGGTCGCCCAGGATCGGGTAGCTGCCACCGAGGCCCTGGCCGGGGCCGAGGCCCAGGCTGGCGTTCGGGTCAGCCATCGGCATGCCGGCCGTACCGAGGCCGGCCGGGCTCGCGCCGAGCGACGGCGTGCCCAGACCCGGCGTGCTCAGACCCGGTGTGCTCAGGCCGGGGGCGCTGAGACCAGGTGCGGTCAGGCCGGGGGTGCCCAGGCTGGGCGTGGTCAGTCCTGGCGTGCTCAGGCTGGGCGTGGTCAGACCGGGGGTGCTCAGGCTGGGCGTGGTGAGGCCGGGGGCGCTCAGACCGGGCGCGGTCGCGCCGGGGGTGCTCAGGCTGGGGGCGGTCAGACCGGTCGGCGGGGTCAATCCCGGCGTGGTCAGGCCTGTCGGGGACGTGAGGCCCGTCGGCGAGGTCAGACCAGCCGGCGAGGTCAGGCCAGCCGGCGGGGTCAGGCCCGGCGTGCTGAGCCCGGGGGTCAGTCCGGTCTGCGGGGACAGTCCGGGCGTGAGTCCCGTCATCGGGCTGGGCGAGCCTGCGCCACCCATCAGGTTCGGCAGGTTGACCCCGAACTGGGACAGGCCCTGCGACAGCGCGGACATGACCTCGTTGGGGAGGTCGGTGACCAGCGCGGCCTGGACGAATTCCCGGTGCTGCGGAGTCGGGTTTGCCGGAGTCATCTCGGCGACCGCCACGAGTGCGATCGGACTTGCGACGGCCACTGCGGCGACTGCGCTCATGGCTGTCGAGAGCTTGCGTCGACGTCGGTTCGGCACGGAAGTCTCCTCAATCTTTTGGGGCACATGCAGCCCGGAGGCGCATGTTCGGCGTGGGTGGCTTACGGGTTCGGCTGGCTTGCCGAGTCGTCAGCACCAACGTCATCGATGTTAAGGCTGTGATTGGTGGGATTAGAGTGACGATGCTGAATCGTGAGCGAATTGCGACCGGCCCGCGCACTGCCTGGGCCGACAGGGTGTTTTCGGGCCGAATGGCCTCAGTCGGATACCCTGAACGCCGATGATCTCCGCTGATTCCCGGGGCGCTGTGACCCAGCCCTCCGGCCCATATGACCTCATCGTCGTCGGTTCCGGATTCTTTGGGCTGACGATTGCCGAGCGCGCGGCCACCCAGCTTGACAAGCGGGTGCTGGTCGTTGAGCGCCGACACCATCTCGGCGGCAACGCCTACTCAGAAGCCGAACCGGAAACCGGCATCGAGGTGCACAAGTACGGCGCCCACCTGTTCCACAACTCCAACGAGCGGGTGTGGGACTACGTGCGGCAGTTCACCGACTTCACCGGTTACCAGCACCGGGTCTTCGCCATGTACGACGGCCAGGCCTACCAGTTCCCGATGGGGCTGGGCCTGGTGTCGCAATTCTTCGGGCGCTACTTCAGCCCGGAGGAGGCGCGCGCCCTGATCGCTGAGCAGTCGGCCGAGATCAACACCGACGACGCCGAGAACCTCGAAGAGAAGGCCATCTCGCTGATCGGCCGGCCGCTCTACGAGGCGTTCGTCAAGGGGTACACCGCCAAGCAGTGGCAGACGGACCCGAAGGACCTGCCGGCGTCGATCATCAGCCGCCTGCCGGTGCGCTACAACTTCGACAACCGCTACTTCAACGACACCTACGAGGGTCTGCCGGTCGGCGGGTACACCGCCTGGCTGGAGAACATGGCCGCCGACGACCGCATCGACGTCGTGCTCAACACCGACTGGTTCGACGTGCGCGACGAGCTGAGGGCCGCGAGTCCCGACGCCGCGGTGCTCTACACCGGCCCGCTGGACCGCTACTTCGACTACTCCGAGGGCCGGCTGGGCTGGCGCACCCTGGATTTCGACATGGAAGTACTGCCCATCGGAGACTTCCAGGGCACCCCGGTCATGAACTACAACGACCCCGACGTGCCGTTCACCCGGATCCACGAGTTCCGGCACTTCCATCCCGAACGGGATTACCCGACCGACAAGACCGTCATCATGCGGGAGTACTCGCGCTTCGCCAACGACGACGATGAGCCGTACTACCCGATCAACACCGAAACAGATCGCGCCATCCTGGCCGCCTATCGGGCCCGGGCGAAGTCCGAGACGGAACGCAGCCGCGTCCTGTTCGGGGGCCGCCTCGGCACCTATCAGTACCTCGATATGCATATGGCCATCGCCAGTGCGCTGAACATGTACGACAACGTCTTGATGCCGCATCTGCGTGACGGCGCGGCCCTCGGCGACGCTGTTACAGAAAGTAGCTGAAAACCATGAGCGACATTCCGTCCGGCGCGCTGGCGTCGGGACAGTCCCGTGCGGTGAGCTTGCTGTCTCGGGTCATCCTGCCCCGCCCAGGTGAGCCCCTCGATGTCCGCAAGCTCTACATCGAGGAATCGTCGACCAACGCCCGGCGGGCGCACGCCCCGAGCCGCACCACGCTGGAAATCGGTGCGGAGTCCGAGGTTTCGTTCGCCACTTACTTCAATGCGTTCCCCGCGAGCTACTGGCGCCGCTGGTCGACGCTGACCTCGGTGGTGCTGCGGGTCGAGCTGACCGGCAGCGCCCGCGTGGACCTCTACCGCTCGAAGTCGACCGGTGCGCGAATCACCGTGGGCGGCAGTGAGATTGCCAGCGGTGACGATGGCCTCCCAGCAGAGGTCGAATTCGAGATCGGCCTGGAGCCGTTCGAGGACGGCGGCTGGATCTGGTTCGACGTCACCACCGACAGCGCGGTGACGGTGCACAGCGCCGGCTGGTACGCCCCGGTGGAAGCGCCTGGGCGGGCCAACGTCACGATCGGTATCCCGACCTTCAACCGCCCGGCCGACGCCGTCAACGCACTCGCCGCGCTGACGTCGGATCCGTTGGTGGACAGCGTCATCGGCGCGGTCATCGTGTCCGATCAGGGCACCAGCAAGGCGAAGGACCACCCCGACTTCGCCGCCGCGGCAGCCCCGCTGGCCGACCGGCTGACCATCCACAACCAGCCGAACCTCGGCGGCTCCGGCGGCTACAGCCGGGTGATGTACGAAGCGCTGAAACACACTGACTGCGAGCAGATTCTGTTCATGGACGACGACATCCGCGTCGAGCCGGACTCGATCCTGCGGGCGCTGGCACTGAACCGGTTCGCCAAGTCGCCCATGCTGGTCGGCGGTCAGATGCTCAACTTGCAGGAGCCGTCGCACCTGCACGTCATGGGCGAGATGGTGGATTCGGCGAACTTCATGTGGACCCACGCGGTCAACGCCGAGTATGACCACAACTTTGCCAAATACCCGCTGAGTGACGAGGAATCCGACCACAGCAAGCTGCTGCACCGGCGGATCGACGTCGACTACAACGGCTGGTGGATGTGCATGATCCCCCGGTCGGTGGCCGAGGAACTGGGGCAGCCGCTGCCGTTGTTCATCAAGTGGGACGACGCGGACTACGGCCTGCGGGCCGCCGAGCACGGCTACCCGACGGTCACCCTGCCAGGTGCAGCGATCTGGCACATGGCGTGGAGCGACAAGGACGATGCCATCGACTGGCAGGCGTACTTCCACCTGCGCAACCGCCTCGTCGTCGCAGCCCTGCACTGGGACGGCAACATTCGCGGGCTGCTGGCCAGCCACCTCAAGGCGACCTTCAAACACCTTCTGTGCCTTGAGTATTCGACGGTGGCCATCCAGAACCGGGCCATGGACGACTTCCTCGCCGGGCCGGACAACCTGTTCACCATCCTCGAGTCCGCCCTGCCCGAGGTGCGCGCCATGCGTGCCGAGTACCCCGACGCGGTGGTGCTCGCGAGCGCGACGTCGTTGCCCGCGCCGTCGGACAAGAAGTGGCGCCGGAAGGTGAAGATTCCCACCAGCCTGCCGTCGATCGCGATCCGGCTGACCCGTGGTGTCGTGAACCAGCTCAAGCCGCATGATCCGGAACACCATGTGCGGCCGCAGATCAACGTTGCCACGCAGGATGCCCGGTGGTTCTCGCTGTGCATGGTCGACGGGGTCACCGTCACCACCGCGGACGGCCGCGGCGTCGTCTACCGGCAGCGCGACCGCGAGAAGATGTTCGAGCTGCTGCGTGAGTCGCTCAAGCGCCAGGCGCTCTTGGCCCGCAAGTTCAACCGGATGCGCAAGGTCTACCGGAACGCATTGCCGATGATGTCGAGCCAGGAGAAGTGGGAGTCCATCCTCCTGGCTTCGCAGACCGAATCGGCCGGCGCCAGATGAGCGCGGAGGACAACGCCGCGCTGAACCCCGAATCGACCGACGTCATCGCCGACATTCCGCGCGGCGAGGACGCAGTCCTGGTTGGGGTCCAGTCGGTGCTGACCGGACGTCCCGGTGTGCTGACGGGCGCCCGCGCGCTGTCGTACTTCGGTGAGCACAGCCTGGGCTGGTTCGCGGTCTGTGGGCTGGGTGCGCTGCTGCAGCCGCAGCGCCGCCGGGCCTGGGTGACGGCCGGGGTCGGCACGTTCCTGGCCCATGCCGCCGCTGTGCTGATCAAGAGGGTCGTGAAGCGGGAACGCCCGCAGCACCCGGCGATCGCCGTCAACGTCGGCACGCCGAGCCGGCTGAGTTTCCCGTCGGCACATGCCACGTCCACCGCCGCGGCCGCGATCCTGATCGGCCGGGCCACTGGCCTGCCGCTGCCGTGGTTCCTGGTGCCGCCCATGGCGTTGTCTCGCCTGGTGCTCGGCGTGCACTATCCCAGTGACGTGCTGACCGGTGTCGTGGTGGGAACCGTGGTCGCCGAATCCGTCGGGGCGATTTCCGAGCGAACTGCAAAGGGCTGACGCATGACCGAACAGACGCAACAGCTGGGGCCGCCAAAGAACCTGGCCGCCGGCATCGTCAAGGCGCTGCGGCCGCGGCAGTGGGTCAAGAACGTCCTGGTGTTGGCCGCTCCGCTGGCCTCGCTCGGCGCCCAGGGGCACACCTACAGCTACTCCGAGGTGTTCAAGGACGTCGGTGTGGCGTTCGTGGTGTTCTGTTTGGCCGCGTCGTCCATCTACCTCATCAACGACGCTCGTGACGTCGATGCGGACCGGGTGCACCCCACCAAGCAGTACCGGCCGATCGCCGCGGGCGTCGTTTCGGTGCAGCTGGCCTACAGCATGGCCGTGGTGCTCGGTATCGCGTCGCTGGCCATCTCGTGGTGGCTTACGCCCAGCCTGGCGATCGTCATGGCGGTCTATCTTGCGACGCAGCTGGCCTACTGCTTCGGCCTGAAACACCAAGCGGTGCTGGACATCTGCATCAACTCGTCGGGCTTCCTGATCCGCGCCATCGCTGGTGGCGCGGCCGCCGGGATCCCGCTGTCCAAGTGGTTCCTGCTGGTGTTCGCGTTCGGCTCGCTGTTCATGTCGGCCGGAAAGCGTTATGCCGAACTGCAACTCGCAGAACGCACCGGCGCCAAGATCCGTAAGGCGCTGGAGTCCTACACCAGCAGCTACCTCCGGTTCGTCTGGACGTTGTCGGCGACCGCCGTGGTGCTCTGCTACGGCCTGTGGGCCTTCGAGGGCAACAAGGGTCCGTGGTTCGCGGTGTCGATGGTGCCGTTCACCATCGCGATCCTGCGCTACGCCGTCGACGTCGACAGTGGCGCTGCGGGTGAACCCGAGGAGATCGTGCTGAACGACCGCGTGCTGCAACTGCTGGGCGTGGCCCTGGTAGCAACGCTCGTCGCCGCGATTCTGCCCGGACTGATCCGGTGAGTGACTCGCCCGCTCAGCAATTGCTGCGCGGGCCGGTCTTCCCGTATGGCCGGGCCGCCCGTATCAGCCTGTGGTTGAGCGTCCTGGTGTGTGCGGCGTTGTTCGGCTGGGGTGCCTGGCAACGCCGGTGGATCGCGGACGACGGCCTGATCGTGCTGCGCACCGTGCGAAACCTGTTGGCCGGCAACGGTCCGGTGTTCAACGTCGGCGAACGTGTCGAATCCAACACGTCGACCCTGTGGACCTATCTGGTCACTCTCGGGTCCTGGATCGGTGGCTCGGTACAGCTCGAGTACGTGGTCCTGACCTTGGCGTTGACGCTGAGTGTGGCGGGCCTGGTCTTTGCCATGCTCGGCGCCGGCCGGTTGTTTGCGCCCGGGCTGCAGGGCCGGCGCGCGCTGCTGGTGCCGGCTGGGGCCCTGATCTACATGGCGGTGCCGCCGGCGCGTGACTTCGCCACGTCGGGCCTGGAGAACGGCCTGGTCATGGCGTATCTGGGGCTGCTGTGGTGGGTGATGGTGTGCTGGTCGCAGGCCTTGCGCCCCGGCCGCGCCGAGACGCCAGAAGCAGACGCCAACGTGACCAGCGCCCGGTTCGACGGTGCGCTCGCCTTCCTCGGCGGCCTGTCCGTCCTGGTTCGCCCCGAATTGGCGCTGATCGGCGGGGTTGCCCTGATCATGCAGCTGGTGGCGGCTCGGGGCCGGCGTCGGCGGATCATCATCGTCGTTGCCGGGGGCCTGCTTCCGGTGGCCTACGAAATCTTCCGTATGGGCTACTACGGCCTGCTCGTGCCCATCACCGCGTTGGCCAAGGACGCCACGGGATCCAAGTGGCAGCAGGGTCTGGTGTACCTGAGCAACTTCAACCATCCGTACCTGTTGTGGGTCCCGGCGGTGCTGACGGCGGCACTGGCGATTGTGTTGTTCGTCACGCATAGCCGGCCGTGGTGGGGCCAGACGGTGCCGCGCGGCTACAGCACGTTGGCCCGGCGCGTTCAAAGTCCTACTGCGGTCGTGATTTTCATGGTCGGCAGTGGTTTGGTGCAGGGCCTGTACTGGTTGCGTCAGGGCGGCGATTTCATGCACGGCCGGGTGCTCCTGGTGCCGCTGATGTGCCTGGTCACTCCTGTTGCCGTGATTCCCATCGTTCTTCCGGACGGCAAGAACATCGCCCGCGAGGTCGGTTACGCCCTGGCCGGCACGACGACGGCCCTGTGGCTGGCCGTCGTCGGCTGGTCGCTGTGGGCGGCCAACTCACCGGGCCTCGGCTCCGACGCCACCCGGGTCACTTACTCCGGCATCGTCGACGAACGGCGCTTCTACTCGCAGGCGACCGGGCATGCGCATCCGCTGACGGCCGCCGACTATCTGGACTACCCGCGCATGCGGTCGGTGCTCGAGGCCATCAACAACACCCCGGTCGGGGCGCTGCTGCTGCCGTCGGGCAACTACGACCAGTGGGACGTGGTGCCGGCCATGCCACCACCGGTGCCGGATCCGAAGTCGCCGCCGCCCCCGAACTGGTTCGAAAAAGGGCCCCACACAGTCTTTTTCACGAATCTCGGCATGATGGGCATGAACCTGCCGCTGGACGTCCGGGTGGTCGACCAGATCGGGTTGGCCAATCCGCTGGCCGCACACACCGCGCGTCTCGATGACGCGCGGATCGGTCACGACAAGGAACTGTTCCCGGACTGGGCGGTGGCCGAGGGGCCGTATCTGCGGAAGTACCCCTGGATTCCGACCTATCTGGACCAGGACTGGGTCGCGCAGGCGGCGGTCGCTCTCACCTGTCCGGAAACCGAAACGATGCTCAGTTCAGTGCGGGCTCCGATGGACATTCATCGGTTCACGTCAAATCTGGTACACGCGTTCACATTTACGCGTTACCGGATCGATCGCGTGCCGTTATTTGAGCTGTATCGCTGCAAGCTCGATGTGCCTCCGAGGCTGTCGACCCCTTACACTGGCTTACCGGCTGCCGGGCCGTAGTTTTGGCGCATGTGCGCTGACCCGGCTTGAAGCGTAGGTAACGCCGGTGAACCATGCGGCGATAACCACTCGGGCGTGTGCGCCCGGCCTGATCGTCACCTCAACGGCAGAGGCGGTGGTGAGGGTTGTCCGTACGCCGTCATAGGAAAGATTAGGGAGCGGTATGAGTTTCGTTGGGAAGATGCGGTCGATGGCCAAGGCCATGCCGCGCCGGATGGCGGTTGCGGCGGTTGCCGCGGCAGCGCTGCCCGGTCTTGTCGGTGTCGTCGGTGAGTCGGCGACTGCAGGGGCTTTCTCGCGTCCCGGTCTGCCGGTTGAGTACCTGCAGGTTCCGTCTGCGGCCATGGGTCGCGACATCAAGATCCAGTTCCAGAGCGGTGGCGCGGGTTCGCCGGCCGTCTACATGCTCGACGGTCTGCGTGCGCAGGACGACTTCAACGGCTGGGACATCAACACCGCCGCGTTCGAGTGGTACAACGGCTCGGGCTTGTCCATGGTGATGCCGGTCGGTGGCCAGTCCAGCTTCTACAGCGACTGGTACAAGCCGGCTTGTGGCAAGGCTGGTTGCTCCACCTACAAGTGGGAAACCTTCCTGACCCAGGAGCTGCCCGCCTACCTGCAGGCCAACAAGTCGGTCAAGCCCACCGGTGGCGCCGCTATCGGTCTGTCGATGGCCGGTTCGGCCGCGATGACCCTGGCCATCTACCACCCGCAGCAGTTCATCTACGCGGGCTCGATGTCGGGCTTCCTGAACCTGTCCGAGGGCTGGTGGCCGTTCCTGGTCAACATCTCGATGGGTGACGCCGGTGGCTACAAGGCCGACGACATGTGGGGCTCGACGGGCGACCCGAACAACGCCTGGAAGCGCAATGACCCGATGGTCCAGATGGCCACGCTGATCGCGAACAACACCCGCATCTGGGTCTACTGCGGCGACGGCAACCCGAGCGACCTGGGTGGCAACAACGTGCCGGCCAAGTTCCTCGAGGGCCTGACCATCCGCACCAACCGCACCTTCCAGCAGCAGTACCTCGCCGCTGGTGGCACCAACGGTGTGTTCAACTTCCCCAACAGCGGCACCCACGACTGGGGCTACTGGGGCCAGCAGCTGCAGGCCATGAAGCCTGACCTGCAGCGCGTGCTGGGGGCGCAGGCTCAGTCCTAAGCCTCAGGTAAAACCTGGCAACAATTCGCACTGGCGGCGGCGACCCTCACGGGTCGTCGCCGTCAGTCGTTTGCGCTCGCCGGTGATGCACATGACCCAGGCCCTTGGCAACGTTGCCTCCCGGTGTTCGGTCACCATCTGCCGGGGTGATGTGGTTCACTACAACGCGGGTTTGGGACGCTCGGACGACACACGACAGGTGAGGTTGGTTATGGCGCTGCAGGCAATGCGGGGGATGTTCCGTTCGATCGCCGCGACTGCGGCTGCAGTGGTGCTTACCAGCGGCTTGCTGACGGGCGCCGGTACCGCGCAGGCGGCGGGCGTCGAGACGCTGATGGTGCCCTCGGCCGCGATGGGCCGCGATATCCCGGTGTCCTTTCAAGGTGGCGGTCCGCACGCGGTCTTTCTCCTGGATGCCTTCAACGCCGGCCCCGACGTCAGCAACTGGGTCACCGCCGGCAACGCCATGGGCACGCTGGCCGGTAAAGGCATCTCCGTGGTCGCTCCGGCCGGTGGCGCGTTCAGCTTCTACACCAACTGGGAGCAGGACGGCAGCAAGCAGTGGGAGACCTTCCTGAGTCAGGAGCTCCCGGACTGGCTGGCCGCCAACAAGGGCCTGGCTCCGAACGGCCACGGTGTCGTCGGCGCGGCGCAGGGCGGTACCGCGGCGCTGGCCCTCGCCGAGTTCCACCCAGACCGGTTCCGCTTCGCCGGCTCGCTCTCGGGCTTCCTGACCCCGTCGTCGACGACGTTCAACGGTGCCATCACCGCCGGTATGCGGGAGTTCGGTGGCGTGGACACTTACGGCATGTGGGGCGCCCCGCAGCTGGGCCGCTGGAAGTGGCACGACCCCGACGTCCACGTGAGCCTGCTGAACCAGAACAACACCCGGGTCTGGGTGTTCAGCCCGTCGACCGTCACCTGTAGCGACCCGGCGGCCATGATCGGCTACTGCGACCAGGCTCAGGGCAGCAACCGCGCCTTCTACGCGCACTACCGCAGCGTCGGCGGCCACAACGGGCACTTCGACTTCCCCGACGGCCCGCAGCACGACTGGGGCAGCTGGAGCGGGCAGCTTGGCGCCATGTCCGGCGAGCTGGTCAGCGTCATCCGCTAGTTGGAGCATGATTTCGGGCACAACACCGTCGCCCTGGCCAGCCGAAAAGCGGTCGGCGTGACCTTGGTGTGACGAGCGCTGAGTACATTCGGAACGCAACCGGATCGACTCTGCCTCAGGAGACCTCACACCATATGGCCACCAAGAATCGGCGCAGCCGCCATCGCGTCCTTGCCATCGCCGCGGCGGGCGCTGTTGCGCTTCTGGTCATCGTGGTCGCTTTCGCGATCGTCGTGTGGCTGCGCCAGCCCGGACAGCTGCCCGGACCGACGCCGCCGCCCTCGGCGCAGCCGCCCACCTCGACCCCGGGCACTTCGAAGCCGTCCAAGCCGCGGCCGGCGTCCCAGTCGGCTGATTGCCCCGACGTGCAGCTGATTTCGATTCCGGGTACCTGGGAGTCATCGCGGGTGCTTGATCCGCTCAATCCGACTCCGTCGTTCCCCATCGCGCTGCTGCTGAATGTGAGCAACCCGCTGGGCCAGGCCTTCGGCACCGACCGGCTGGCGCAGTACACCGTGCCGTACACCGCCCAATTCCATAACCCGTTGGCTGCGGACAACCAGATGTCGTACAACGACAGCCGCGAAGAGGGCAAGAAGAAGGCTGTCGAAGCGATTACGCAGATCAACGAAAAGTGCCCGCTGACCAGCTTCGTGATCACGGGCTTCTCGCAGGGCGCCGTCATCGCGGGTGACATCGCCAGTGACATCGGCAACGGCCGGGGTCCCATCGACCAGGACCTGGTGCTGGGCGTGACGTTGATCGCCGACGGTCGGCGGCAGCCGAACGTGGGCAAGGACGTCGGTCCGAACCCGCCGGGGCAGGGCGCCGAGATCACGCTGCATGAGCTGCCGCTGGACATGCTCGGGCTGAACATGACGGGCCCGCGCGTCGGCGGCTTCGGGGCACTCAACGACCGCGTCAACGAAATCTGCGGAAAGGGCGACTTGATCTGCGCCGCACCGACCGAGGCGTTCAACGTCATCAACCTGCCCAGCACCCTGGCCACGCTGTCCGGCAGTGCCGCGGGACCGGTGCACGCGCTGTACAACACCCCGCAGTTCTGGACCCTGAACGGCCAGACCTCGACGCAGTGGACTCTGGACTGGGCTAAGCAGTTGATTGACAACGCGCCGCACCCCAAACACGGCTGACATCACATGTTGGCTACTGGCGAGTACAAAAAC
Organism: Mycolicibacterium sp. CBMA 234; assembly: GCF_009729415.1. GTDB lineage: Bacteria > Actinomycetota > Actinomycetes > Mycobacteriales > Mycobacteriaceae > Mycobacterium. The sequence goes on along the minus strand of NZ_MPKW01000022.1, from coordinate 207,891 downwards.
GGCGGGGCGATTTGGCCTGCGAATACGCGTCACCTAACATTAAGAGATAGGTAAGAGCACGGTCGTATCGCTGACCGGTGCATCTTGGGGTGGCATATCGCCACTGCCCGGTACCATTTGCCGGGATTTGGCGTGACCGGCTGCACACGACGTAGCCAGCGCGGCAGGCTGTGACAGGAGATTTTTGATGGCGTTCCACAACCCGTTCATCAAGAACGGGAAGATCACCTTCCCGGACGGTGCCGGCATCGTGAAGCACGTCGAACGCTGGGCGAAGGTCCGTGGCGACCGGCTGGCCTTCCGGTTCCTGGACTTCTCCACCGAGCGCGACGGCGTCGCCTGCGATCTGACCTGGGCCCAGTTCAGCGCCAGCAACAAGGCGGTGGCCGCGCGCCTGCAGCAGGTCACCGAGCCCGGTGACCGCGTCGCGATCCTGTGCCCGCAGAACCTGCAATACCTCGTGGCGTTCTACGGCGCCATGTACGCCGGCCGTATCGCCGTGCCACTGTTCGACCCGTCTGAGCCCGGCCACGTCGGCCGTCTGCACGCGGTGCTCGACGACTGCCAGCCGTCCGCCATCCTGACCACCACCGCCGCCGCCGAAGGCGTGCGCAAGTTCTTCCGCAGCCGGCCGGCCAAGGAGCGTCCGCGCGTCATCGCCGTCGACGCCATCCCGGACGAGGTCGCGGCCACCTGGGTCCCGGTCGATGACTTTGACGACACCACCGTCGCCTACCTGCAGTACACCTCGGGCTCGACCCGCATCCCGACCGGTGTGCAGATCACCCACATGAACCTGGCCACCAACGTGGTCCAGGTCGTCGACTCGCTCGAAGGCGAAGAGGGCGACCGGGGCCTGTCCTGGCTGCCGTTCTTCCACGACATGGGTCTGATCACCGCGCTGATCGCGCCGATGATCGGCCACAGCTTCACCTTCATGACGCCCGCGGCCTTCGTGCGCCGGCCGGAGCGCTGGATTCGCGAGATGGCCCGTAAGGACACCGACACCGGCGGCGTCATCTCGGTGGCCCCGAACTTCGCCTTCGATCACGCCGCGGCCCGCGGTGTACCGAAGGACGGTGACATCGACCTGTCCAACGTCAAGGCCGTGCTCAACGGCAGCGAGCCGATCTCGGCCGCCACCGTGCGCCGGTTCAATGAGGCGTTCGGCCCGTTCGGCTTCCAGTCCAAGGCCATCAAGCCCTCCTACGGCCTGGCCGAGGCCACGCTGTTCGTGTCCACCACGCCGTCGGCCGACGAGCCGACCATCGTGTCGGTGGACCGCGACGCCCTCAACACCGGCACCTTCGTGGTGGTCCCGGACGACTCGCCGAAGGCGGTCGCCCAGGCCGGCGCCGGCAAGATCGGAGTGGACGAGTGGGCCGTCATCGTGGACGCCGAGACCGCCACCGAATTGGCCGACGGTCAGATCGGTGAAATCTGGATCAGCGGCGCCAACATGGGCACGGGCTACTGGGGCAAGCCGGAAGAGACCATCGAGACCTTCCAGAACACCCTCAAGTCGCGTACCAGCCCGTCGCACGCCGAAGGTGCCGAAGACAGCGCCACCTGGGTGCGTACCGGCGACTACGGCGCCTACCACGACGGCGAGCTGTACATCACCGGCCGCGTCAAGGACCTGGTGATCGTCGACGGCCGCAACCACTACCCGCAGGACCTCGAGTACTCGGCGCAGGAGTCCAGCAAGGCGCTGCGCGTCGGCTACGTGGCGGCGTTCTCGGTGCCGGCCAACCAGCTGCCCGACGAGGTCTTCGCCGATGCGCACGCGGGTCTCAAGCGCGATGCCGATGACACCTCCGAGCAGCTGGTCATCGTCGGCGAGCGCGCCACCGGTGCGCACAAGTTGGAAATCCAGCCGATCATCGACGACATCCGGGCGGCCATCGCGGTGCGCCACGGCGTCACCGTGCGCGACGTGGTGCTGACCGCGGCCGGCGCCATCCCGCGTACCTCCAGCGGCAAGATCGGCCGCCGGGCCACCCGTTCGGCATACCTGGACGGCACGCTGCGCAGCGGCAAGGTGGCCAACGCGTTCCCCGACGATCTGAACTGAACTCCTCTATCCCGGGCCCGACCTACCCGGTCCGGCGGCGAAAGTGAACAGTGAAAATGACTGACACCGAAGACAATTCGAACGAACTCGACACTTCGCCGCAGGAGGGGTCCCAGAGCGCGGCTGCCTCACGGGCCAATGGCATCTCCGTGCCGGAGATGCGCGCGTGGCTGCGGCAGGCGGTGGCCAACGCCACGGGTCAGTCGGCCGACACGATCAGTGAGAGCACCCCGCTGGTCGAGCTGGGTCTGTCCTCGCGCGACGGGGTGGCCATGGCCAGCGACATCGAGGACCTCACCGGGGTCACGCTGAACGCCACGGTGTTGTTCCGGCACCCGACCATCGAGTCGCTGGCCCAGGTCATCGTCGAAGGTGAGCCCGAAGTAGAGCTCGACGAGAGCGAGGACTGGTCCCGCGACGCCGACGACGACGCGATGAACATCGCCGTCGTCGGTTTGGCCACCCGCTTCCCGGGTGACATGAACACCCCGGACGAGATGTGGCAGGCGCTGCTGGAAGGCCGCGACGCCATCACCGATCTGCCCGAGGGCCGCTGGGCAGAGTTCCTGTCCGAGCCCCGGATCGCCGAACGCGTGGCCGAGGCCCGCACCCGCGGTGGGTACCTGTCGGACATCAAGGGCTTCGACGCCGAGTTCTTCGCGCTGGCCAAGATGGAAGCCGACAACATCGATCCGCAGCAGCGGATGGCGCTCGAATTGGCCTGGGAAGCACTGGAATTCGCCCGCATCCCGGCGTCGGCGCTGCGTGGTGAGTCGGTCGGTGTGTTCGTCGGCAGCTCGACCAACGACTACAGCTTCCTGTCGGTCTCCGATCCGTCGATCACGCACCCGTACGCCATCACCGGCACCGCGAGTTCCATCATCGCCAACCGGGTTTCGTACTTCTTCGACTTCCGTGGGCCGTCGATGACCATCGACACCGCGTGTTCCTCGTCGCTGGTCGCGATCCACGAGGGCGTGAAGGCGCTGCGTTCCGGTGAGGCCAGCGTGGTCCTCGCCGGTGGCGTCAACGCTCTGGTGACCCCGATGGTGACGGTCGGCTTCGACATGGTCGGCGGCGTCCTGGCGCCGGACGGCCGCATCAAGTCGTTCAGCTCCGACGCCGACGGTTACGCCCGTTCCGAGGGCGGCGGCATGGTCGTGCTCAAGCGCGTCGCCGACGCCCGCCGCGACGGTGACGAGATTCTCGCCGTCATCGCCGGTTCGGCCATCAACCACGACGGCCGCTCCAACGGCATGCTGGCCCCCAACCCTGACGCTCAGGAAGCGGTGCTGCGCAAGGCTTACCGGGACGCCGGCATCGATCCCAAGACCGTCGACTACATCGAGGCGCACGGCACCGGCACCATCCTGGGTGACCCGATCGAGGCCGACGCGCTCGGTCGCGTCGTGGGCCGTGGCCGCGCCGCTGACAAGCCGGCACTGCTGGGTGCGGTGAAATCCAATGTGGGACACCTGGAGTCGGCCGCGGGTGCGGCCAGCGTCGCGAAGATGACGCTGGCGCTGTACCACGACAAGCTGCCGGCGTCGATCAACTACGCGGGCCCCAACCCGTACATCGACTTCGACAAGGAACACCTCAAGGTCAACGCCGAGCTGTCGGACTGGCCGCGCTACAGCGGCCACGCTGTCGCCGGTGTCTCCGGGTTCGGTTTCGGTGGCGCTAACGCGCACCTCGTCATGCGCCAGGTGCTGCCCAGTGATCTCGTCGAGCCGGAGCCTAAAGAGGTTGTGGCTGAAGAGAAGTCGTCTTCAGATGCGGGCGCCGTCTACGTCGGCGGCGTCAAGATGGACGAGTACGGCGAGTTCATCGACGAGGAAGATGACAATCGCGGTGACGCCGAGTTCTACGGCTACGAGACCGACGATGAGCCAGAGCTCCCCGGCCTGACCGAGCGGGCGCTGGAGCTGATCGAAGCGGCCCGTGCCGAGCTGGAATCTGCCGAGCCGGTCAAGCGCATTGTGCCGCTTGCGGTTTCTGGCTTCCTGACCTCGCGCAAGAAGACCGCCGCCGCCGAGCTGGCGGACTGGATCGACAGTGAGTCGGGCCGGTCCCATTCGCTGGAGTCCATCGGCCGTTCGCTGTCGCGCCGCAACCACGGCCGTTCGCGCGCAGTGATTTTGGCGCACGACCACGACGAAGCGGTCAAGGGCCTGCGCGCCCTGGCCGAGGGGAAGCAGAACCCGCTGGTGCTGGCCGCCGACGGTCCCGTCACCAGCGGCCCGGTGTGGGTGCTCGCCGGTTTCGGTGCCCAGCACCGCAAGATGGGCAAGAGCCTGTACCTGAACGATCCGATCTTCGCGGAGTGGATCAACAAGGTCGACGCCCACATCCAGGACGAGCGCGGTTACTCCGTCGTCGAGCTGATCCTCGATGACGCCATCGACTACACCAACGAGACCTGCGAATACCCCATCGAGGTCGTGCAGACCGTCATCTTCGCGCTGCAGATCGCGCTCGGTGAGCTGCTGAAGGCGCACGGCGCGAAACCCGGTGCGGTGGTTGGCCAGTCGCTCGGTGAAGCGGCTGCGGCCTACTTCTCCGGTGGCCTGTCGCTGGCCGACGCCACCCGGACCATCTGCTCGCGCGCCCACCTCATGGGTGAGGGCGAGGCCATGCTGTTCGGCGAGTACATCCGCCTGATGGCGCTGGTCGAGTACTCGGCCGAGGAGATCAAGACGGTCTTCGCCGACTTCCCGGGCCTCGAGGTGTGCGTCTACGCCGCCCCGACCCAGACCGTCATCGGCGGTCCGCCGGAGCAGGTCGACGCGATCATCGCCCGGGCCGAGGCCGAGGGCAAGTTCGCCCGCAAGATGCAGACCAAGGGCGCCAGCCACACTCAGCAGATGGACCCGCTGCTCGGCGAGCTGTTGGCGGAGATCCAGGGCATCGAGCCGCAGCCACTGGCCACCGGCTACTACTCGACGGTCCACGAGGGCAGCTTCCTGCGTGCCGGCAGCGACCCGATCCACGATGTCGACTACTGGAAGAAGGGGCTGCGGCACAGCGTCTACTTCACCCACGGCATCCGCAACGCCGTCGACAACGGGCACACCACCTTCCTGGAGCTGGCCCCGAACCCGGTGGCGCTCATGCAGGTTGGGCTCACCACCATGTCGGCCGGCCTGCATGACGGTCAGCTGATCGCGACCCTCGCCCGCAAGCAGGACGAGGTCGACTCGATGACCAGTGCCATGGCGCAGCTGTTCGTGCACGGCCATGACCTGGACTTCCGGACGCTGTTCTCGCCCGCCGAAGACCCGGCCGTGGACTACGCGCCCATCCCGCCGACGCGCTTCAAGCGCAAGCCGCACTGGCTGGACGCAAACTTCACCGCGGACAGCTCGGCCATCGCGCCGGGTAGCCACGTCGCCACCCCGGATGGCCGCCACGTGTGGGAGTACGGCCCCCGCGGCGAGGTCGACGCTGCCGCGCTGTCCGCTCTGGTGAAAGCCGCTGCGGCGCAGGTGCTTCCGGATGCCCGCCTGACCGCCTTCGAGCAACGCGCCATTCCGGGTGAGGGTTCGCGTCTGGTCACCACCCTGACCCGTCATCCCGGCGGTGGCACCGTGCAGGTGCACGCCCGCATGGGGGAGTCGTTCACGTTGGTCTTCGACGCGGTCGTCAGCCGCGGTGGTGACGGCGCGGCGCTGCCGGTCGCCATGGGTGGCGCGGCCCTGCCGACGGCTGTCGGCGCGAGTGCCGCGGTGGCCGAAAGTGGCTTGGCCGCACCGGAACCCGAAGACGACGCCGCCATCCTGCAGGACAACCTGACCGCGGGCGCCGGTCTGGCTGCCGGTTTCAAGAAGTGGTCGCCGGACTCCGGTGAGACCATCGCGGTCCGGCTGGGTGCCATCGTCGGTGGGGCCATGGGCTACGAGCCCGAGGACCTGCCGTGGGAGGTCCCGCTGATCGAGCTGGGTCTGGACTCGCTGATGGCGGTCCGGATCAAGAACCGTGTCGAGTACGACTTCGACCTGCCGCCGATCCAGCTGACCGCGGTCCGCGACGCCAACCTGTATGCGGTGCAGAAGCTGATCGAGTACGCGATCGAGCACCGCGACGAGGTCGAAGAACTGGCCGAGGCGCAGAAGGGGCAGTCCTCCGAGGAGATCGCCGCTGCGCAGGCCGAAATGCTTGGTGGCGCAACGACTGTCGCCGAGCTGGAGGCCAAGCTGGCCGAGGCCGGTCATCCGCTCGCAGCCAAGGACGAAGAGGCCCCGGCCGACATCCCGCCGCCCCCGACCAACCCGTCCGGCCCGGCCGTCCCGCCGCCGCCGACAAACCCGTCGGGCCCGGCTGCGGCCCAGCCGGCGAAGAGTGCGACCGCGGTCGCGGCTGAGGTGCTGAACCAGAAGGCCGTCGCCGACGCGCTGAATTCCGATGTGCCGCCGCGCGATGCATCAGAGCGCGTCACGTTCGCGACGTGGGCGATCGTCACTGGCAAGTCGCCGGGCGGCATCTTCAACGCGCTGCCGTCGATCACCGACGAGCAGGCCGAGAAGATGGCGACGCGCCTCTCCGAGCGGGTCGAGGGCACCATCACGGCCGACGACGTCAAGAAGGCGCAGACCATCGAGGAGCTGTCGACGACGGTCCGCGAGTTCCTGGAGTCCGGTGAGCTCGACGGTTTCGTCCGCGTCATCCGCGCTGCCGAAAATGACGACCAGATTCCGGTGTTCGTGTTCCACGCCGCCGGTGGCTCGACCGTCGTCTACGAACCGCTGCTGAACCGCCTGCCGGCGGGTACGCCGATGATCGGCCTGGAGCGGGTCGAGGGCACCATCGAGGAGCGCGCGACGCAGTACGTGCCAAAGCTGTTGGAGCTCAACGGCTGGGTCGATGGCAAGAAGGGCAAGCCCTTCATCCTGGCCGGGTGGTCGCTGGGCGGCGCGCTCGCCTACGCCTGCGCGATCGGGCTCAAGCAGGCCGGCGCCGACGTGGCCCTCGTGGGCAACATCGACTGCGTCCGGCCGGGCACGCCGATCGACACGTCCACGGAAGGCACCCGACAGCGTTGGGATCGCTACGCCAAGTTCGCCGAGAAGACGTTCAACGTGCAAATCCCGGCGATCCCGTACGAGGAGCTCGAAGTCCTCGACGACGCCGGCCAGGTGCAGTTCGTGCTGAATGCCGTCAAGGACGCCGGCGTACAGATTCCCGGTGGCATCGTCGAGCACCAGCGCACGTCATACCTCGACAACCGCGCCCTCGACGTCGTCGACATCAAGCCGTATGACGGGCGGGTCGTGCTCTACATGGCGGATCGCTACCAGGACGACGCGATCACCTTCGAGCCTGCATATGCGACGCGGCAGCCCGACGGCGGTTGGGGTGAGTTCGTCCCCAATCTCGAGGTCGTGAATATCGGCGGCGAGCACATCCAGGCGATCGATGAGCCGTACATTGCCAAGGTTGGCGCCCACATGAGCCAAGCCATCAACCAGATCCAGGCCGGCAAGTAGGTAGGAGAACCGTGACCGAGACAACTGCCCCGCGCAGCCCGTCCACTACGGCTGAGAAGCTGGCCGAGCTTCGCGAAAAGCTGGAGCTGGCAAAGGAACCCGGCGGCGAGAAGGCCGTCGCCAAGCGTGAGAAGAAGGGCATCCCGAGCGCCCGCGCCCGCATCCATGCGCTGGTCGACCCGGGCAGCTTCTTCGAGATCGGCGCGCTGTGCAAGACGCCGGGTGACCCGAACGCGCTCTACGGCGACGGTGTGGTGACCGGCCACGCCACCATCGACGGCCGCCCGGTCGCGGTGTTCAGCCACGACCAGACGGTGTTCCAGGGCTCGGTCGGCGAGATGTTCGGCCGCAAGGTCGCGAAGCTGATGGAGTGGGTGGCCATGGTCGGCTGCCCGATCATCGGCATCAACGACTCCGCCGGCGCCCGCATCCAGGACGCGGTGACCTCGCTGGCCTGGTACGCCGAGCTGGGGCGTCGTCACGAAATGCTGCGCGGCATGGTGCCGGAAATCTCGATCATCCTCGGCAAGTGCGCCGGTGGTGCGGTGTACTCGCCGATCCAGACCGACCTCCTGGTCGCGGTGCGGGACCAGGGTTACATGTTCATCACCGGGCCGGACGTCATCAAGGACGTCACCGGCGAGGACGTGTCCTTCGATGAGCTAGGTGGCGCGGACGTCCAGGCTCAGCGCGGCAACATCCACAAGGTCGTCGAAGACGAGGCAGCCGCGTTCCAGTACGTGCGCGAATACCTGAGCTTCTTGCCCGCCAACATGTTTGACGACGCGCCGACAGTCAACCCGGGTCTGGAGCCCGAGCTGACTCCGAGCGACTTCGAGCTGGACAAGATCGTGCCGGACGCCGACAACGCCGGCTACGACATGATGGACATCCTGCTGCGCATGTTCGACGACGGCGACGTCTTCGAGATCGCCGAACAGCGCTCTCCGGAGATGATCACTGCGTTCGCCCGGGTCGACGGCCGACCCGTCGGCGTCATCGCGAACCAGCCGATGTTCATGGCGGGCGCTATCGGCAACGAGGCCTCCGACAAGGCTGCCGGCTTCATCCGGTTCTGCGACTCCTTCAATCTGCCTTTGGTCTTCGTCGTCGACACGCCTGGCGCCCTGCCTGGTGTCGCGGAGGAGACGGGCGGAATCATCAAGCGTGGTGGCCGCTTCTTCAACGCGATCGTCGAGGCGGACGTGCCGAAGGTGACGTTCGTCATTCGCAAGGCCTACGGCGGCGGGTACGCCGTGATGGGCTCGAAGCAGCTGACGGCCGACCTGAACTTCGCCTGGCCCACCGCGCGTATCGCGGTGATCGGCGCCCAAGGTGCGGCGCAGCTGCTGGTTAAGCGCTTCCCCGATCCGAACGCACCTGAGGTGCAGAAGATCAAGGCCGACTTCATCGAGGGCTACAACGCCAATCTGGCGATTCCGTGGACCGCCGCCGAGCGTGGCTACATCGATGCCGTCATCCAGCCGCACGAGACCCGGTTGCTGCTACGCAAGTCGCTGAAGTTGTTGCGCGACAAGCAGAAGCACGACCGCGTGGCGCGCAAGCACGGCCTGACGCCACTCTGATCTTTCGCGAGTAATTGAAGGCGACGCGCGGTGACCGAGTCTGGTTCTCCTCCGAACTCTGCGGTGCTGCTCGTCGCCGGGGTGGCGGCGACGGTCGCCGGCGGGGCGGCTGCGGTGTACCGCGGTGCGGAGCGCCTGCCGATCGTCGGAGATCTGTTGCGCCGCACGCAATCCGACCTGGTGAACCGCGGCGAGCGGGCGCTGGGGCCCATCAAGGCGCTGATCGCCGGTGTCGCCACTGAGGTCGTCGAGCTGGTCCTTGACGAGCTCGACCTCAACCAATTGGTGCGTCAGCGTGTCGATCTGATCGGGCTCACCAACGAGGTGATCGACGGCATCGACCTCGAGGCCGTCATCCGGCAGTCCACGGACTCGATGACGGCCGAGGTGATGTCCGACGTCCGTACTCAGGGCGAGCGGGCGGACGATGCGATCTCGGGATTCGTCGACCGATTGCTGGGACGGGACCGCACATGACCGACCGGGGCGCCGGGATCGTCAGCCGGGGTGCGGCTGCCGTGATGGATTTCCTCGTGGTCGGCGCACTGCTGGGTCTGGTCTACGGCGGCTTGCGGTTGGCCGAGTTCATGTTTCGCCCCATCATGTTTCACGTGGGGACCGTGTCGTTCCTCTACTCGACGGCAATGACGTGCGTCGTCTCGGTGCTGTATCTCACCGGGTGCTGGGTGGTGTCGGGTAGTACGGTGGGCTCGGTCGTGATGGGTCTGCGCGTCACCGGCCTGCGCCGCGAACGGCTGGCGCCAGTGCGCGCGTTCTTGCGCGCCGTGGCCTGCGTGCTGTTTCCGGTAGGGCTGTTGTGGGTCGTGGTGGACCGGCGGCGAAGGTCGTTGCAGGACATAGTTTTTCGTACCAAGGTGGTTTACGCATGGCATTGACGGGATCGGGTGCGGCGGACAGCCGGAACGAGGATGCGGTCGCGGACAACGACTCTGGTGTTCACCCGCCGGTCTCGCCGCGAGTGCGCCGGGCCTTCTGGTGGTTGGAGCGGCTCGCGCCGGCGATCGGTGCCCGCTGGGCGACCGAATTGTGGTGCACGGTGCCGGATGTCGACTTGAGTACCAAGATGCCGCCGGGGGTGCCGGCCAGCACGCCTTTCGAAGCGTCCTGGGACGGGCACCGGATCGCCGGTGAATTCTGGGGTTCTGGCCCGCTGGTGTACCTGGTGCACGGGTGGGGTGGGTGCCGGGCGCACATGGCGGTGTTCGTGAAACCGCTTGTGGCGGAGGGATATCGGGTCATCGCCTTCGACCTTCCGAGCCACAACGATTCCGAGCCGGGTGCGCTTGCGCCCGGCCGCAGCACCATCGTCGAATGCGCGGAAGCCGTGCGGGCCGTCATCGCGAAGCACGGTCCGGCGCACACCGTCATCGGCCATTCCCTGGGAGCCAAGGCGGCCGCGCTGGCGGTGGCGCGGGGCGCCGCGGCCGAGCGGTTGGTCTTCCTCGCGCCGATGGGCGAATTCAACTGGTACCTGGATGTTTTCGCTGACCGGCACAACTTCGGGCGACGGATTCGGGACCGGTTGCACCGACGCCTCGACCGGCGGCTCGGGGTGCCACTGCTCGACACCGACATCACGGCGTTGGCCGCGCGGGCCGGCGATCGACCGCTGCTCGTGATTCATGATCCGGACGATCCGGACAGCCTCTACTCGGAGAGCGAAGAGATCGTGAAGGCCTGGCCCGACTCGCGGCTGGAGACCACCAAGGGTCTGGGGCGGTTGGCGCACTACCGGATTCTGCGACACCGGCCAGCGATTCTGGCCGGCGTCGACTTCATCGGGACGCCATAACTCCTCACTGCGCTCGCGCGATGATCGATTTCATGACCTCGTTGGCGCCGGCGTAGATGCGCTGCACCCAGGCCTTCCGGCCCGCCCTAGCCCGGACCCCCATTGTTACCGCGCTGATAAGAATTTCGGAGCGTGTAGTCGCGGCAATGTGACGGGCGCCGCACCCCGGTTCACGTGCATTTGCCCTGATCAACGGATCGCCGCAGGTAAGCACCCGCGGTGCCGAAATAGCCCTTGTTACCGGACATGACCGTGCTGTTAACGCGTTTGCACACGCTCCGGAACCGGCTGGTGCGTTCTTTTGACAGCCGTCTGACCGGCCCTAACCTCATGCTTAACGGCTCGAAAGGAGGGCTTTGTGGCCGAACCACGGGTCGACAACAAGGCGTCAGGCGACGCGCTGCTGCGATTGTCCAAGTATTTTCACCGCGGAGAAATTTCCGGTGACCAGCGCACCATCCACAAGGTCGGTGGGCGGTCGGCCGACGATTTTTATCGCGATCGCTGGGCCCACGACAAGGTGGTGCGCTCCACGCACGGCGTCAACTGCACGGGGTCGTGCTCGTGGAAGATCTACGTCAAAGACGGCGTAATCACTTGGGAGTCACAACAAACCGACTACCCGTCGATCGGCGCCGACAAGCCCGAGTACGAGCCGCGCGGCTGCCCGCGTGGCGCCTCGTTCTCCTGGTACACGTATTCGCCTGCGCGCGTGCGCTACCCGTACGTCCGCGGCGTGCTGCTCGACTACTACCGCGAAGCCAAAGAGCGCCTTCAGGATCCGGTGTTGGCCTGGGCCGACGTGGTCGAGGACCCGGTGAAGGCGCGCGCCTACAAGTCGGCGCGGGGGCGCGGCGGGTTCGTCCGTGCCGAATGGTGGGAGGCCGCCGAGATCGCGGCGGCGGCCCACGTCTATACCGTCAAGACCTACGGCCCGGACCGGGTGGCCGGCTTCTCCCCGATTCCCGCCATGTCGATGGTGAGCCATGCCGTTGGGGCCCGGTTCATTTCGCTGATGGGCGGCTCCATGCTGTCGTTCTACGACTGGTATGCCGACCTGCCCGTCGCGTCACCTCAGGTGTTCGGTGACCAGACCGACGTCCCCGAATCCGCAGACTGGTTCGACGCCGGCTACCTGATCATGTGGGGCTCCAACGTCCCCGTCACCCGTACGCCCGACGCGCACTACATGACCGAGGCTCGCTATCGCGGGCAGAAAGTCGTTGTGGTGTCACCGGATTACGCGGACAACACCAAGTTCGCCGACGAATGGCTGCCGGCGAACCCCGGCACCGACGCCGCACTGGCCATGTCGATGGGCCACGTCATCCTCAAGGAATTCTTCGTCGAGAAGAAGACCCCGTACTTCACCGACTACGTCAAGAAGTACACGGACCTGCCATTCTTGGTGACGTTGATCGAGCGTGACGGCCGGGTTCTGCCCGGAAAGTTCCTCACCGCAGCGGATCTCGGTGGCGATTACGCGGACACTGAGGCTGCTGAGTCCAAGCCGGTGCTGCTGGACGCCGACGGTATCCCCGTGGTGCCCAACGGGTCGCTGGGCCATCGCTTCACCGCATCCGGTGAAGGACGCTGGAATCTCGACCTACAGGGGGTGGACCCCCTCCTCACGCTCTACGAAAGCGCCGGCCAAGTCGTTGATGATGCCGCCGCCGTCGCGCTACCTCGGTTCGACACCGACCAGCCCGGGGTGCTGGAGCGCGGAGTGCCGACCAGAACCATTGCCGGACATCGGGTCACGACGGTGTTCGACCTGATGCTGGCCCAGTACGGCGTGTCCCGGGACGGCCTGCCGGGCACCTGGCCGACCGGTTACGACGACGCCAATGAGCCGTACACCCCGGCCTGGCAGCAGGCCATCACGGGCGTGCCCGCGCAGGCCGCCGAACGCATCGCCCGCGAATTCGCCGACAACGCAGAGCGTTCCAAGGGCCGCTCGATGATCCTGATGGGGGCCGGCACCAACCACTGGTTCCACTCCGACCAGATCTACCGCTCGTTTTTGTCCCTGGTCATCCTCACCGGCTGTCAGGGCGTCAACGGCGGCGGCTGGGCCCACTACGTCGGCCAGGAGAAGTGCCGACCGGTAACCGGCTGGGGCACATTGGCATACGGCCTTGACTGGCAGCGGGCACCGCGGCAGATGCAGGGCACCGTGTTCTGGTATCTCGCCACCGACCAGTGGCGCTACGACCGGTTCACCACCGAGCCCATGACCTCGCCGCTGGCTACCGGGACCCTGGGGAGCCGGACCGCGGCCGACAACATCGCCCTCGCGAGCCGGCTGGGCTGGATGCCGAGTTATCCCACGTTCAACCGCAATCCGCTGGATCTGGCTGACGAAGCGGAGCGGCTCGGCAAGGACGCAGCACAGCACGTGCTGGACGGCCTGAAGTCCGGACATCTGCAGTTCGCTTGTGAGGACCCCGATGCGCCGGAGAACTTCCCGCGCTGTTTGACGGTGTGGCGGTCCAATCTGCTGGGTTCATCGGCGAAGGGCAACGAGTACTTCCTCAAGCACCTGCTCGGTGCCGACTCCAACGTCGCGGCCAGCGACGAAGACGGGGTGCGGCCGCAGGAGGTGCGCTGGCGTAGCGAGGCTCCGGCTGGAAAGCTGGATCTGTTGCTGTCCTTGGACTTCCGCAACACCAGCACGACGCTGTACTCGGACATCGTGCTCCCGGCCGCAACCTGGTACGAGAAGCACGACCTGTCGAGCACCGACATGCACCCGTTCGTGCACGCGTTCTCGCCGGCCATTTCGCCGCCCTGGGAGACCAAGACCGACTTCGACGCCTTCCACCGGATCGCCCGTGGCTTCTCGTGGTTGGCTGAAAAGCACCTGGGCAAGCGCAAGGACATCGTGGCGATGCCGTTGCAGCACGACAGCTCCGACGCCACCGCCCAGCCGGGCGGAAAGGTGCTGGACTGGAGAGCCGGTGAATGCGAACCGATTCCAGGCAAGACCATGCCGCGCCTGGTGACGGTGGAGCGTGACTACCCGGCAATCGCGGACAAGATGGCCGCGCTCGGCCCGTTGGTGGAAACCCTCGGCCTGACGGTCAAGGGCGTCACCACGCATCCTGACGCTGAGGTCGAATACCTGCGCGGCGTCAACGGCGTCTCGGATCGTGGCGTCGCTGCGGGACGGCCGTCATTGGCCAAGGACACCCATGCCGCGGAGGCAATCCTGGCGCTGTCCGGTACGACCAACGGTCGGCTGGCGGTAGAGGGCTTCGAGGCGCTGCAGCGTCGTACCGGAACCGAATTGGTCGACCTGGCCACCGAGAACGAGGGCAAGCGAATCACGTTCGCGGACACCCAGGCTCGCCCCATGCCGGTCAACACGTCACCGGAGTGGTCGGGCTCGGAGACCGGCGGCCGCCGCTATTCGCCGTTCACCATCAACACTGAACGGCTCAAGCCGTGGCACACCCTCACCGGGCGCCAGCACTTCTACCTCGACCACGACTGGATGGACGAGATGGGGGAGCAGCTGCCGACCTTCCGTCCGCCCCTGGACATGACGGCGCTGTTCGACGAGCCGGTTGTGGGCAGCACAGACGGCGATACGACCAGTCGTTCAATCACGGTCCGCTACCTGACCCCGCACTCCAAGTGGTCCATTCACTCCGCGTACCAGGACAACCTGTACATGCTCACGCTTTCCCGTGGCGGACAGGCGATCTGGATGTCCGACGTGGACGCCGCCAAGATCGGGGTGAAGGACAACGACTGGATCGAGTGCACCAACCGCAACGGTGTGGTGAATGCCCGCGCGATTGTCAGCCACCGGATGCCCGAAGGCCTGGTGTTCATGTACCACGCCCAGGACAAGGCGGTCGACGTCCCGCGCACCGAGAAAACCGGTAAGCGCGGCGGTATCCACAATGCATTGACCCGCATCATGATCAAGCCCACCCACTTGATCGGCGGCTACGCCCAGCAGTCCTTTGCGCTGAACTACCACGGCCCCACCGGAAATCAGCGTGACGAGGTGACGACGATCCGTCGCCGTTCGCAAGAAGTGGAGTACTGACCAATGAGAGTCATGGCGCAACTTGCGATGGTGATGAACCTCGACAAGTGCATCGGCTGCCACACCTGCAGCGTCACCTGCAAGCAGGCGTGGACCAACCGCAGCGGTGTCGAGTACGTCTGGTTCAACAACGTGGAAACCCGTCCCGGACAGGGATATCCACGGCAGTACCAGGATCAGGAACGCTGGAAGGGCGGCTGGACGCTCAACAAGCGCGGCAAGCTCACCCTGAAATCCGGGTCCCGGCTCAAGCGGCTGCTCAACATCTTTGCCAACCCGGATCTGCCGACGGTCAGCGACTACTACGACCCGTGGACCTACGACTACGACAACCTGCTGTCGTCGCCGTTGATGGACACCACCCCGGTGGCGCGACCCAAGTCGCTGATCACCGGCCAGGACACCAAGGTCACCTGGGGCGCCAACTGGGACGACGACCTCGGCGGCGGACCCGAACAGGTGGGCCGAGATCCGTTGCTGGCCAAGGTGGAGGAGGTATCCAAGAAGGTGAAGCTCGAGTTCGAGCAGACCTTCATGTTCTACCTGCCCCGCATCTGCGAGCACTGTCTCAACCCGGCGTGTGCCGCGGCGTGCCCGTCCGGTGCCATCTATAAGCGCGCTGAGGACGGCATTGTTCTGGTGGATCAGGACAAGTGCCGCGGCTGGCGGCAGTGCGTCACCGGATGTCCCTACAAGAAGATCTATTTCAACCACAAGACCGGCAAGGCCGAGAAGTGCACCTTCTGCTATCCGCGCGTGGAGGTGGGTATTCCGACGGTCTGCTCGGAGACCTGCGTGGGCCGGCTGCGGTACATCGGCGTGATGCTCTACGACGCCGACAAGGTGCTCGAAGCGGCATCGGTCACCGACGACAAGGATCTCTATCCGTCGCAGCTCGGGGTGTTCCTCAACCCGCACGACCCGCGAGTGGTGGCAGAGGCCGAGCGCGCCGGCATCTCGCCGGAATGGATTGAGGCAGCGCAGAATTCGCCGGTTTACCGGCTGATCGTGGACTATCAGGTGGCGCTCCCCTTGCACCCGGAGTACCGGACCATGCCCATGGTCTGGTACGTCCCGCCGCTGTCTCCGGTGGTCGACATCCTCAAGGAAACCGGCCACGACGGCGAGAACAAGAACAACCTGTTCGGCGCCATCGACACCCTGCGGATCCCCATCGAGTACCTCGCCGAGCTGTTCACCGCGGGTGAGGTCGGCCCCGTCCGAGCGTCGCTGCAACGCCTGGCGGCGATGCGCGCCTACATGCGGTCGGCCAACCTTGGCGAGGAGTTCGACGAAACCATCCCCGAGTCGGTGCGGCTCACCGGCGACGAGATCGAAGCGATGTACCGGCTGCTCGCGATCGCCAAATATCAAGACCGGTATGTCATTCCGAGCGGTGCCGGCTCTGACGCGCACCGCTTGGACGCGATCGCTACCGGGTGCAGCCTCGACGGCGATGGCGGACCCGGCATGAGCGCCTTCGATGCCATGGCCGACAAGTTCCACCTCGTCGACACCAACAGCGCTGTGCCGAAGGATGATCCGTCTCGGGTCAACCTGCTCAACTGGGACGGTCGCAGTTCCGACGGGCTGGTGCCTACGAAATGAGCGA
Source organism: Mycolicibacterium sp. CBMA 234 (assembly GCF_009729415.1). GTDB lineage: Bacteria > Actinomycetota > Actinomycetes > Mycobacteriales > Mycobacteriaceae > Mycobacterium. Next base: position 191,260 of record NZ_MPKW01000022.1, on the reverse strand, counting down.
GCGATGAAACTCCTGTCCTTGGGCCGGCGCACCGCCACCGGTCCCGACCTGTCCGAGCACCAACAGCGGCTGGTGTGGCGCATCACCGCGCTGCTCCTCGATTACCCGACCGCCGAAACGTGCGCGCTCACCGACGAGTTGGCCGCGGCCGCAGGTGAATTCACCGAACCCATCCGCACACAGATCACCGACTTCCTGCTGTACTTCTGCGAGACAGAACCGACCGAACGCGCGGCGCGGTATGTCGAGACGTTCGACATGCGGCGGCGTTCTAGCCTGCACCTCACGTACTACGCCTATGGCGACACCCGCAAGCGGGGGATGGCGCTGTTGCGGTTCAAGCACGCCTACCGGCAAGCGGACATGGTGATCGGCGACGAGGAGTTGCCCGACTATCTGCCGCTGGTGCTCGAATTCGCCGCAACCGTCGACCAGGCGCGGGGTGAGCGCCTACTTGCCGAGCACGTGCCGGTGCTCGAACTGCTGCGACTGTCGTTGCAGGAGAGCGGTTCTCCGTATGCCGGATTGATGGCGGCTGTTCTTGCCACATTGCCGCCCATCAACACCGCCGACCGGCGGCGCATCACCGAGCTGGCTGCTGAGGGTCCGCCCGACGAAGATGTGGGCCTCGACCCGTTCGGCATGGATCCGATGACCATGGACCCGTCCATGATCGGCGGTCGGCGATGACCAGTCTCCTGTGGATGACGCTGCCGTACATCGCGTTCACCTCGTTCGTGTTGGGGCACATCTGGCGTTACCGGACCGACCAATTCGGTTGGACCACACGGTCATCGCAGATCTACGAAAGCCGACTGCTCCGGTTGGGTAGTCCGCTGTTTCACTTCGGGATCCTCGGAGTGCTGGGCGGACATGTGGTCGGCCTGCTGATCCCGGAGTCGTGGACGTCGGCGATCGGGATCTCCGAGCACGCCTACCACCTGATGGCGATCGGTATGGGCGCACCGGCCGGGTTCGCCGTGATCGCCGGGGCCGCAATCTTGCTGTACCGCCGCACGACGGTACCTGCGGTGCGTGCCGCTACAACCGTCAGCGACAAGCTGATGTACCTGCTGCTGGTCGGTGCGCTGGTCACCGGGATGGTGAACACCATCGGCAACGTGGCATCCGCATACAACTACCGCGAGACCGTATCGCCTTGGCTGCGAAGCCTTTTCACCCCGCATCCGACACCCGAGCTGATGGCGACCGCGCCACTGTCGTTCCAGGTGCACGTAATCATCGTGCTGACCTTGTTCGGTATTTGGCCCTACACCCGTTTGGTGCACATGTTCAGTGCCCCGGTCGGCTACTTGGTGCGCCCGTACGTGGTCTACCGGAGCCGAGATCCACAGCGCGCCAGCAACAGTCGGTACGCCAAGGCCTGGGTGACACCGCAGGCACCGCCGCCTCGCAGTCGCTGGGTGTGACCGCCGTCTCTTCACGGCGACAACGCGCGGTAGGTGAGTGAATCTTCACGACCGGGACATCGCTCAGAGCCTCTGGGAAACATGAAATTCCTAGATTTGCAGCATGTTTCGATCGCGAACCATTACAGACTGGGATCCCGAAGACATCGTCGCCTGGGAGGCCGGTAACAAGAACGTCGCCCGGCGGAACTTGCTGTGGTCGGTGATCGCCGAGCATGTCGGACTGTCGATCTGGACCATGTGGTCGGTCATGGTGCTGTTCATGCCGGAGTCGGTCTACGGCTTTACCGCCGGTGACAAGTTCCTGCTGGCAGCCACCGCAACGCTGGTCGGCGGCTGTCTGCGCGTCCCCTACACCATGGCGACCGCGACCTTCGGCGGCCGCAACTGGACCGTCTTCTCCGCGCTCGTGCTCCTGATCCCGACGCTCGGCTCCATGTGGCTGCTGGCTCACCCAGGTCTGCCGCTCTGGCCATATCTGCTGTGCGCGGCGCTCGCAGGGCTCGGTGGCGGCAACTTCGCGTCGTCCATGACCAACATCAACGCCTTCTATCCGCAGCGGCTCAAGGGCTGGGCACTCGGAATCAACGCTGGCGGTGGCAATCTCGGTGTGCCGGCCATTCAGGTGGTGGGCCTGCTGGTAATTGCCGCCGCGGGCAACCGCGCGCCCTACTGGGTCTGCGCCATCTATCTGGTGCTGCTCGCCATCGCAGCGATCGGTGCCGCGTTGTTCATGAACAATCTCGCAGAGCACCGAATCGATGCCACCGCAATGCGTTCCATCCTCACCGTGCCCGACACCTGGATCGTCGCGTGCCTCTACATAGGCACATTCGGATCGTTCATCGGCTTCTCGTTCGCGTTCAGTCAGATTCTGCAGATCAACTTCGTCGCCGGCGGTCAGAGCGCTGCGCAGGCGGCCCTGCACGCGGCCCAGATCGCTTTTGTGGGACCGCTTCTAGGGTCAGTCGCGCGTGTGTATGGCGGCAAGCTCGCCGACCGCATCGGCGGTGGCCGCGTCACGATGGTGGCCCTCGGAGGCATGATTCTCTTTGGTGCCCTGCTGATTTCGGCGTCGACCTACCACGACCACACCGGCGGGGCGGTCGATGCGGCCACCATGACGTGCTTCATCGTCGGCTTCGTCGCGCTGTTCGTCCTGTCGGGCATCGGCAATGGCTCGGTGTACAAGATGATTCCGTCGATCTTCGAGGCCCGCAGCCGCTCGCTAGTGTGCAGCGAGACCGAGCGCCAGAACTGGTCCCGGGCCATGTCGGGTGCCCTCATCGGATTCGCCGGTGCGATAGGCGCGCTCGGGGGAGTGGGGATCAACCTCGCACTCCGACAGTCGTACTTGTCCAGCGGTTCGGCGACTGCGGCGTTCTGGGTCTTCGTCACCTTCTATGCGGCAGCCCTGACGCTGACCTGGATGCGTTACATCCGTACCCCGCTCGTCACCATCCCGGCTGTCCGGCCCGCGGAGGCTGTCAGCGTCGCGTAGCACCTGTCGCCCAGACCACCGCAGTGCCACAATGGGCGCGGGGCTGGGTTTCGACAGGGGGAGTTCGGGATGGGATGGCTCAACAAACGTGCGGCCGCCGGGTTTTGCGCGGCCGCAGCCATAGCCGGTCTGGCCAGTTGCACTGACAAGTCTGCGGTGGGCGCGCCGGTCGCTGATCCCACGCCGTCGCCAACGCTCAATGTGGCTGCGGAATGCGCGCATTCGGCGGTCACGGTAGAGCAATTGGCCGGCCTCTGGATGACGGGCAGCACATTGGGCGTCACCCTCGGCAAGGACGGATCAGCCAACTTCCAGGACCGAGCGCAAGGCCAGCGGGGTACCTGGAGCTACCAGCCGGTGTCCCCCAACGGGCCGTGTGTCATCCGCCTCCGCTGGACGGAGGGCTACCTGTCCGGTGGGCCGACGAACGCGGTGGCGGCGCCGACGGAGTGGGTCCTGCAACCCCTGTCGGCGACGCCCACGTCACTCGACCTCAAATCGGTCGATAACCCTAGCGATCCGGACGAGCACTGGTGGCGCTGGAAGTAGCTGCCCCTGACGCCGAATGGCCAGTTAGGACACGGCTTTTCGGGAAAAGCGCGTCATAACTGGCCACTCGGCGCAGCGAACTAGGGCTTGATCCGCATCTGCCCCGGAGACCAGAACCCGCTGTGCACGGCCGTGCCCAGGTCCAGTCGCGCCGGCGTCGCGTCGGCGACGGTCGTGAACTGGCGTAGCGAGCCCCAGTCCCGGCCCCAGTCGTCGGACAGGTACGTCGACATCACGTGCGCCTTCAGCAGCACATCGGTGATGCCCAGCAGACCACCGTTGATGCCGTCCTGCCAGGTGTCGGTGTCCTGCTTCTTGGCGGTGTAGTCCGGCGTGATGCGGAACTTCGGCACCTCGGTCACGCCGTTGCGCACCAGCATCGGCTGCTGGCACGGGAACGCCAGACCGACGGCCCAGTCCATCAGCACGGGCTGCGTGGTGCCGACGTACTGCTGGATGCTCTTGAGCTCGGGCACGCGCGGGGGAGTAACAGCGATCCAGTCGCCTTCGTTGAGCGAAAGGTTCACTGCCACAACGCGAACGTATGTGGCGTCGGCCGGAATCTGGCGACGGTCGAACCGCAGGTTGCGCCACGATGGTGTCGGGCCCAGGTCGTACGGCACCAACCGCCCACCGGCGACGGGATGGCCGTCGGGGCCGGTGCGGCCGTATTCGAGCTCGATGGTCTGCCCCTCGGTGTGCCCCTTGAGCGAGCTGTTTCCGGTGATGGTGCCGGCTGCGGTGACGACCACCAGCGGATGCGCGGCGTCGACGGCGGGCAGGCCATACCAGGCCGAGGTCAGCTTGGCCTGCGAGTGCGGGCCGGTGGTGTAGGTCCCCGCGACCGGCACCCGCGCGGGGTCCAGGCCGTAGGGCAGCGGCACCTGGGAACCGTTGATGCCCGGGGTCTTGAGCTTGACGTCGGCGTCCCAGTCCGAGTCGGTGCCTGACACCGGGAAATCAAGCCGAATCGCTTCGGCGACAGTGTGATCCGGTACGCCGTTCGGTGTGAAACCGACCGGGTTGACGCCGCCCAGTGCACCCAGTGGCCCGTAGTCGCCGGGCTGCGGGGTCAGGAAGCCGGCGTTGGAGTCGGGTTCGACCAGCACGTTGTCGGCCAGCCCGCAGCCGCCGCCCAGGGCCCGCACGTTGCTCGCGAGGTTCGAGTACGTCGGGTACTCGCGGAATGCGCCGATGGCCATCGACGCCACACACACGATCACCATGAACGCGGCGGCCAGCGGGATCGGCGCCGCGGTGACCAGCCGGGTGAGCCGGCCTTCAGGGCGGTCACTGTTGAAGTGCAGCCAGAACGCCCATAGCGCTGTGATCACGAACAGCACCAAAAAGATTGTGCTGAGCTTGATTCCGCCGACGGCGACCATGTCGTTGTTGAACGGCACGCCGTAGCTCGACACGTACCACCATCCGTTGGTGGTGGCCGAAACGAGCGCCAGCAGGAACAGCACCGCCGCAGTGACGGCCATGCGGTTGCGCGGCGACTTCAGCACCGACCGCGACACCAGCACGGTGGCCACGGCCGCCATGGCGGCGCCCACGGCCGCGAACAGGCCGAAGTGGTGCACCCACTTGGTCGGAGTGAACATCAGGCAGAACATGGTGGCGAAGATGATGCCCATCAGGCGCCATACCGGGCCTCGTGCGACGCCCGGAATTCGCTTGCGCCGCAAGATCATGAACATCGAGGTGAACAGGCTCAGCGCGGTCAGCAGGAAGCCGAAGCGCCGCGTCATCGAGCCGTCGACCGTCGGCAGGAACAGGTAGTAGTACCGCAGATTCTCGGTGTACCAGGCCTGGCTGGGTCCGATCGCGGTGCGAATCCTGGTGGCCTCCAACACCCCCGCCGCGGTCTGGTTGACGAAAACCACGGTCAGGATGACGAAGCCGGCCGCCAACAGCGGCAGCAGCAGCGGCCAGGTGCCGACCTCGCGGCGCCGCTTGGCCAGAATCCGCAGGATCGGACGACCACCGGCCAGCAGGGCCGCCACGGCGATCAGGCCGGTCGGCTGAATGCCCAGGGTGAAGGCTGCGCTGATGATCGCCAGGGCGGCCGGGGTCAGGCGGCTGGTGCCGATGGCGCGCTCGATGAGCACGTAGGTGATCAGCGCGCCGGTGGCGATCTGGCCTTCGGGGCGCAGACCGTTGTCGAACGGCATCCACGCGGCCATCAGCGTCAGGCCCGCGGCCCACATGGCAGCGCGACTGCCCGCCACCGCAGGTCCGAGCCGGGGCAGCACTTCACGCGACAGCAGCAGCCAGCAGACCAGGGCACAAACCAAGTCCGGCAGGCGCATCCAGATACTGGCGTCGCTGACGTGGGTCATCAGCGCCAGCACGTTGTAGTACCAGCCGAACGGGTCCTCAGGGCTGCCGAACCAGCGGAAGTAGTTGACCATGTACTGCGCGTGCGGGGCGACGCGCGCCATGCCCAAGATGTAGCCGTCGTCAGATGACCCGGCGCCCAACACATGCCACAGCAGGAACCCGCCGACCACTACGCCGTCAACCAGGTTGAAGGTCCGCCAGCGGCTGGGGATCAGGCGCTGCATGCGGCGCCCGTCCAGCCTGTCCAGTCGCCAGAGTGCCAGCAGCGCAACGATCGTCGCCGCGATGCCGCCGAACATGGCGGTGTACTTCAGGATGGTGGGCCGGTTGATGAACCGGGTGTCGATGGTCGCCGACACCGAAAGGCCTTGCGGTGCAGCGCCCTTCAGGTCGGTGAAGATGCCGACGACGGTCGGCCGCAGGTTCGGGTCAGGGAAACCGGTCCGCAGTTCCTTGCCGTCGGTGCCCGTCAGCCCGACGAACGTCGCGAAGGTCCCGTTCTTGTCGGAGATGATCTCGATGTGCGAACAACCGGGTGTGCCAATGACTTTCAGTCGCGGCACGCTGGCGATCACCACGTTGCGGTCGGTGATGTCGACCCGGGTGCTGGATACGTTGACCAGCAATCCGTTGAGCGCGGCTTGCTTGCCGTCCTTGGGCACGGTGCCGAACACCAGCCCACCCGACGGCGGCAGCGTCCGCAGCGCCTCGCACGGGATGGTCGCCTTCAGTGAGACCGGGGTCTGCGAAATCAGTGGCGCGGTCACATTGTTGAACTGGCCCTGCTGCGGCCAATTCAACTGTGCGGTTGTCTGCACCACCGGCAGCAGCGGCGTCAGCGCTGACAGCACAAAGCCGATCAGACCCGCCACCATGGCCACCCAACGGGTGACCTTCACTTGCTGAGCGTTCATTCCCGTCCCGGTCATGGCAGGGCCCGGATCGGGCCACGGCGGCTCCAACCGTTGACGGTCATGGTGCCTTGGTCAATCACTGCGGGCGGCGCCTGCTGAGGCGGCACCACCGGGTCGTAGCGCTCGATCGAGCCCCAGTCCCGGTACCAGTCGTTGCGCAGGTAGGTCGGGATGGTCGACGTCCGCAGCAGTGCCTGGATGAACAGGAAGGGGCCACCCTTCTGCGCGGACTGCCACATGTTCGACGACACCACGACCTGCTTGGTGTTGGGCAGGATGCGGTACTGCGGCAGCTCCGCCACGCCGAGATGCTCGGAGAACGGGCGCTGGCATGGGAAGTTCGCGGCCGTGGCGATATCCATGAGGATCGGCGTCTGCGACCCGAGGAGCTGCTGCGCGGTCTGCAGCGTCGGCACCCGCGGCGGGGTGAAGCCGAACCACTGGTCCTCGGACAGGTTCGGATCGTCAGCCACGATGCGGGCCACGTTGGCCTCCGGCGGTGCCCACTTCAGCGGGAATCGCAGGTTGCGCCAGGCGTATTGGGCGAAGGTGTCGATGGGCTGAACCTCGCCGAGGGCCTGGTAGCTGCCGTCTGGCCGGTGCACACCCCACTGCAGCTTGAGCGACTGGCCGTAGTGGAACTCGTGCTCTTCGTCGTAGTACCAGATGGCGCCGGCGGCCGCGACGGTGACGAGCGGCCGGTCCGCGGTGCGCGCCGGCAGCTGGTACCAGGCCGACGTGGCCTTGGCTGCGACGCTGTTCTCCTTGTAACTGCCGAGCACCGGGGTGCGGGCCGGGTCAAGGCCGAACGGCAGGTAGACGCTGGAGCCGTTGACGCCCGTCGGGCCGTAGCCGCCGCCGGTGCCGGCCGCGAAAGCGATGCCGACGTTGGGCTTGTTGGGCGAACCATCCGAGTTCACGGTGCCCGGGTTTGCGACGACGGGGTGCGGCGGGGCCAGCGAGTCGCTAACGCCGTTCGGCGTGAAGCCGACCGGGTTCTCGCCGCCCAGCGGGCCGTACTTGCCCCAGGTCTGGCCGGGGACGGGCTGCAGCATGCCGGCGTTGGTGTCGGCCTCGACCAGCACGTCGTCGGCCATGGCGCAACTTTTGTCAGACAGACCCGAGGCCAGGGCGTCAAGGTTGGCCCGTGCGGTCGTGTACTGCGGGTAGCGCTGCACAAAGCCCTTGGCCATCGAGCCGACCTCGAGCACGACCATGATGATCGCGACGATGAGCAGCGGCGTCGACGCCAGTGCCCGGTTGCGCCGGGTCTCGGCGACCTCGGTATGGCCGGCGTAGTCAATGCGGAAGTGCAGCCAGCCGGCCAGCAGCGCGGAGATGATCGCCAGCACCAGGAACATTGAGGTCACCGGATGGCCGGCGAGCACCGGCTGGCGGTCGAACCACGGCACGCCGTAGTTGCCGACGTAGAACCAGCCGTTGATTCCGGACGTCGCCCAGGCCAGTACGAACATCAGCGCGGTCACGTACAGCGCGAGGTTCCGTCGGCTGTGCAGCCCGACCGTCGCGAATGCGAAGGCGATCAGCGCGCCGAACGCACCCGACAGCCCGGCGAACGCGCCGAACTGCACGGCCCATTTGGTCGGGGTGAAATGCAGCAGCAGGAGCCCGAGCATGGTGCTGCCGAGCAGACGCCACACCGGTCCGCTGGCCAGGCCCGGCACCCGGCCCTTGCGCAGCAGCAGCGTCAGGGCGGCGAACACACACAGCAGCAGGATCAGGACGGAGAACCGGCGGGTCATGGAGCTGTCGACGCTGTCCTCGACTGTGAGGAAGTAGTAGCGCAGGAATTCCTGGTACCACGAGATGGTCGGGCCGACGGTGTACTTGATGCGCGCCGACTCGGCGACCGTGGCCAGGGTCTGGTCCCGGAAGATCACTGTCAGGATCAGCGACGCCGACGCGGCCAGGGTGGCGATCGGCGCCAGCAGGCCGGAACCGGCCCGACGGCTGCGCACCGTCCGGACCAGCGCGCGGGCGCCGATCAGCAGCGGGGCCAGCGCAATCAGGCCCTGCGGTGCGGTCGTCGCGGTGAACGCCGCCACGATGATCGCGACGGCCGCCGGGGCCAGCCGTCGGGTCGCGATGGCGTATTCGATGAGCACCCAGGTCGCGATGACGCCGAAGGCGATCAGCGGCTCGGGGCGCAAGCCGTTGTTGAACGGGTACCAGGCGGCCAGGAACACTGCCGCTGCGGTCCATACCGCGATGGCGTTGGCCGAGACTCCGCGAGCGCCGGGGCCGAGCCGCGGCAACACCCAGCGCGACAGCAGCGTCCAGGTAGCCATACCGGCGAGCAGTGCGGGCAGGCGCATCCACACGCCGTCGGTGCTGATTGCCGACAGGTGCGCGAGCACCGATTGGTACCAGTCGAACGGCGCTTCGGACGTGCCGAAGTAGCGGTAGTAGTTGGCGACGTAGCCGGCCTGACTGGAGACGCGGGCGATGGTCAGGTTGTAGCCGTCATCAGAGGAGATGGCGCCGATCAGATGCCAGCCGATCAGGCCGGTGAACACCGCGATGTCTGCCAGCCAATGCCAGCGGCTGACCTTCCAGAAGCGCTGCCACCCGTCGTGCACCCGGCGGCCGTCCATCCGGTCCAGCAATGCCAGCGCGACGATAGAGACCAGCGTCAGCAGCACACCCAGCGCCATCGCGGCCGACTTCAGGAACGTAGGGACGACGATGAACCGGGTGTCGATATCGATCCGCGCGGACAGACCTGGCTGCGCAGGAACTTTGAGCTCGGTGAAGACGCCTGCCACCTGAGGCTTCTTCTCCACGCTTCCGGTGCCCGAGGCGCCCGGCAGGCCCATGAAGTCGGCGCCGACGCCACCGTTATTGGCCCACAGGTGCAGGCCGCTGCACTTCGCGGCGGCGATGTCGGCGCGCTTGGCGACGGCAGCCACGGTGTCCCGGAACGCGACGACGACGTCGGTGGCGTTGGCCCGGACGAACAGGCCGTTGCGGCTGGCGTCGATGCCGTCGGGCGGGATGGTGGAGAACACCAGACCGCCCGCGGCCGGCAGGGTGGCAATCGCTTGGCACGGGATGGAGACATCCAGCGCCAGCGGCGCACCGGACACGAGTGGGGCGGTGACATCGGAGATCAGACCACCCGGGCCGGTGGCTTGGGGCCACAGCACCGTTGCGGTGGTCTGCTTGACGGGCAGCAGTGGGGTCAGCGCGCAAAGCAGCAGACCCGCAAGGCCCGCGATGATCGCGACGAGACGGGCAGTCCTGGCAGACACGAGGCTAAACACTAGGCGACGTGCGTGTGTGTCCTAGCGCACTGACGGGGAATGTCGAGGTAGATAGCCGGAAAGTGACCTTGCCTGGCGGTGGTAGTCCGGCCGCTGCGACTACGAATGCCGCAGCGGCGCCGGGGCCCACCACCCACTGCGGGTGGCCTTCCCGAGGTCGATCACGGCCGGCTGGGCCTCCGGGTAGTACTGGGTGAATTGCTGCAGCGAACCCCAGTCCCGGAACCAGTCGTCCTTCAGATACGTCGGCACCGGGGTGGCTTTGAACAGCAGCTCGGTGATGCCGAGCGGGCCGCCACCCAGGTAATCCATGACCGGCGAGTTGGCTTCGGCGCCGAACCGGTCCGGCAGGATGCGCCACTTGGGCACCTCGGTGACGCCGTCGTTGTGGCCGAACGGGCGCTGGCACGGGAAGGCCAGGCCGACCAGCCAGTCCAGCATCACCGGGTCCGTGGAGCCCACGACTTCCTGCAGGGTGTGCAGCTTCGGGATGCGCGGCGGGGTCACGGCGATCCAGTGCTGCGGCGCCAGGTCGTTGTCGGTGGCGACGATGCGGATGACCGTGGCGTCGCGCGGGATGGCAGCCATCGGGGCGCGCAAGTTGCGCCAGGCCGGTGCCGCACCGACATCGGCGAATCCGACTGCGCCGCCGATCTGGCCGGCAGCGGCCTGACTGTCGGTGGCGTACTCGACCCGGACCTCGCCCTGGTCGAAGCGGCCCGCGGCGGCGACCACGAGCAGCGGTCCGGCCTGATCGCGCGGTGGCAGCCGGTACCAGCCCGAGCGCATGTGCGACGGGATCTGAATGCCGGCCCGCCAGCTGCCCAGCACCGGGGTGCGGGCCGGATCCAGGTTGTAGGGGAGCTTGGCCCGAGAGCCGTTGACGCCGGTCCCAGCAGTGGTGCCGCCCTCTGTACCCGGCTCGGCGCCGGTGACGACGCCGCCGTCGTTGTCGGCGAAGTTGGTGCCGCCCGGCGGTTCCATCACCGGGTCCGCGGACACGTCTGCGGGAATTCCGTTGGGGGTGAAGCCTTCTGCGCCGCCGGCGCCCAACGCGTCACCGACTGTCCCGGTGAGGGGCACCAGGAGGCTGGCGTTGGGGTCCTGCTCGACCATGACGTCGTCGGCCAGGCCGCAGGTCTTGCCGGTGAGCGCGTCCAGGTTGGACTTGCCCACCGACCACGCGGGCCACTGTTGCGTCATGCCGAGGGTCAAGGACAGCACCTCGAAGAACACCACGACCCATGACGCAATTGCCAAGGGCGCCTGAGGAATCCGGCGACTGACGCGTCTCTCCGGATCCTTGTCGTAGAAGTGCAGCCAGGCCGCCCACAGCAACGTCAGCACCGACAGGCCGAGCAGGAACGTCGTGAAGCCGAAGTGCCACGCGGGGAACTGATTTGACCACGGCACCCCGAAGTTCGAGACGTACCACCAGCCGTTCACCGTGGCGAACGACAGTGCCATGACGAACAGCACGGCCGCGGCGAACATCGCCCGGTTGCGGCGCGACCGCATGGCGACCGTGCCGACCGCAACGGCGGCCAGTGCACCCAGCGATCCGGCCAACCCGGCGAACACACCGAAGTGGTGCGTCCACTTGGTGGGGGTGAACATCATGGCCAGGAACGAGATGATGGTTATGCCGACGATGCGGCGGGCCGGTCCGGCGGCAGTGCCCGGAATTCGCCCCTTGCGCAACGACATTGCGATCGACACGGCCAGCGCCAGCAGCAGGGTCAGCACCGCGAACCGGCGCGCCACCGAGCCGTCGGGACTGGTGGTGAACAGCCGCTCGTAGCGGATGTGCTCGTCGAACCAGCTCAGTGCGGGGCCGACGGTGGTCTTGAACGAGCTGGCGTCGATCTCGGCGGCCAGCGTCTGGTCCCGGAAGATCAGGATCGCCGTCACTGTGCCGGCCGCCAGAATCGGGGCCAGCAGCGCGAGGTATCCGAAGCGCGAAGTATGCCGCGCCACAATCGTTTTCAGCGGGCCGACGGCGACCAGCAGCGCGCCGATCGCGGCGATGCCCGTCGGGCCGGAGAACAACGTCAGCGCGCCGATGATGACGGCGATCGCCACCGGCAACAGCCGGCTGGTGGCCACGCCCCGCTCCACCGAGCACCACGTCAGCAGCATGCCCAGGGCGATGATCGGCTCAGGCCTGATGCCGTTGTTCAGCGGTAGCCAGAACGCCAGGAACATGCCGGCGGCGGTCCAGGCCGCGGCCCGGCTGTTCTTGACGGTGTGCCCCAGCCGGGGGATCACTTCGCGGCTGATCACCCACCAACAGGCCAGGGCCATCAGAAGCGTTGGCAGGCGCATCCAGACGCTCGACGTGGAGACGTGCGCCCACAGCGCCAGCAGGTCGTAGTACCAGCCGAACGGCGCCTCGGGGGTGCCGAACCAGCGGTAGTAGTTGGCCATGTAGCCGGCGTGTTCGGAGACCCGGGCCATGGTCAGGATGTAGCCGTCGTCGGAGGTGTTGGCGCCGACGAAGTGCCACCACACGAGGGTCGCGGTCACCAGACCGTCCAGCGGCTTCACCGACCACCAGCGCGGCGGCAGGAACCGCTTGTGCCGCACACCGTCGGCGCGGTCCAGCACGTGCAGCGCGCCCAGCGCGACGATCGTCAACACGACGCCGAAGATCATCGCCAGCATCTTCAGCAGGGTCGGGGAGGTGCTGTAGCGCGAATCGATGGTGGCCGAGAACGTCAGTCCCGACGGTGCCGCGCCGGACAGGTCCGTGTACACGCCGACGATCTGCGGGCGGAAGTCGTAGCCGCTGAGCTCTCCACGGAGCGGCTTGCCGGGGTTCTTGTCCGTCGGCCCCTGCGTCAGGCCGACGAACTCGCCGGTGACCTTGTCGGCGTGCGCGGTGAACTTCAGTTCCTGGCAGGCGGGGCTGAGCACCTGGGTCAGCGGTGCGCTGACGACCGGGGTGTTGCGCACGATGACCAGGAGGTCGCCGCCTACGCGTTCGATCAGCAGCCCGCGGTCGACGGCCTTGGGGGCCTGCTTGGGCACCGTGGACAGCAGCATGGTCTTGCCGGGGGCTGCGGGGTCCATCAATCCGGCCGCCGTCTGACACGGCACCGTGATGTTGAGGTCGGTGGCCACGTAGCCGATCAGCGGCGCGTCAACACTCTTGAGGACGCCCGCCTGCGGCCAGTTCAGCTGCGCCGTCGTTTGAGTGACCGGCAACAGCGGCGTCGCTATTGCCAAGAAAGCGCCGAGCAATCCGGCGACGATCGCGATCCACCGCGCCGTGCGGTGATTGCGCTCTAGCTCAGGTTCCCCGACCACGGGGCTAGATGTTAGTGGCCGTTACGGATGGCCAGCACAAACGGGCCGATATCGGTGACTTGCCAGTGCTTGCTATCGAACAACTTGGCGTCGAGCGCCACCTGGTAGCGGCGGACGTTGGGCTGGTTGGGGTAGACGTCCTCAGCCAGCCGCAGGGTGTAGGTGCCGGTGCCGCTATGCCGCATCAGGAACACCGTCGGGGCCTGCCACGGCAGCGTATCCAGGGCCTTTGCGAAGTCGTCGGGGTTGGTCATGGTCGCCCAGCTCTCGATGGCGCCGGACCTTTCCTTGAACTGGGCCAGCGGGTTGGCGTAGTGCGACGTCAAGCCCTGGAACCCGTAGTAGGGGTAATAGGACAGGAAGCTGTAGTCGGCGGTCATCACGACCGTCTGGTTGCGCGGCTTGTTGGTCGCGGCGGTGATGTGCTGGTCGATCTCGCGGTAGAACCGCTCGGAGCCGGGGGGACGACGGTCGGCGCGCTGGCCGTAGCCGTCCGTGTCGGTATAGGCGACGGCGATGTCGGGCCGCAGGATGTCGGGGATCGCTTGGCTGAACGACACGGCGCCGATGGCGCCGATGACGGCGGCCACCGCGATGACCCGGTTGGTGGTCGGCTGCGCGTACCGGTGCGCCAGCCCGCGCGCGACCTCCAGGAAGCCGAAGGTGCCGGCCGCGACCAACAGCACCAGCAGGGTGGGCTGCAGCCGGAAGGACAGCAGCGTCGTGCGCGCCAGGGTGGCCAGCATGGACAGCAGCGACCACGCGTAGACGGACACCACGGCCATGGCTAACGCTGCGGCGCGGGTGGAGCTGCGAGCCTTGACCACCAGCCATAGCGTGCCGACGAGGCACATGACGCCCAGCAGGGTGGCGTCGAGCATGGGGAAGCTCAGTTGCGCGCCGGACATCGGCAGGTAGTGCAGCGCCGTGCCCTTGTCTGCGGGGTGGCCGCGGAGTACGGACAGGAAGTATGGCGCCCAATGGATTGCCGCGATGGCACCGGAAATCACCGCGATGACGGCCACCCGGATCAGCGGCTCCCAGCGGCGCCGGGCCGCGGCCAGCAGCAGCGCCATGAGCGCCAGCGTTAGCGCCAGGTAGCCCAAGTAGAGCGTGTAGAACAGCCCGGCGATGCCGAGGAAAACCCCCGTGCCGATCACGGCGGCCCATCCCCGGCCCGTGGCCTTAAGTCCGGACCACGCCAGCACGATCACCGGCGGCAGCAGGACCACGATGACCGCCGAATATGGCTCAGTGGACGAGTAGGCCAACGTGACGGCGGCTGTCGCGGTCGTCACCGCGAGGGCGTATTCGAAGCGAATCATGGCCGCCCACAACACGAATGCGGCCACGATGGCCGCCGTGATCGAGACGACCGCCCACGGCTTGAACATCTCCCACGCCGGGGTGCCGGTCAGCGCGGCCAACCGCCCGCCGATCCAGAACCAGCCCGACGGGTAGTACGGCGGCAGGCCCAGATACGTCATGTCATGGGGCGCAACGGTATCCGCGAGCCGAGTCAGGTACTCGGTGCGGAACTGCTGGTCGACCGAGATGCCGAACAGATACAACTTGGTGGCGCCCAGCGGCATCCCCAAGGTGACGACCGAAAACGCTGCCAGCAGCGCGGTGCCCGCCAGCCTAGCCGTTTTGCGCCAGCCGCGGCGCCACGCCCAGCCGACGGCGAACAGCCCGGCCAAGGTGGCGCACTGGCCCGCGGTAGTCAGGGCGTGCAACTGGTTCGACGAGTTGAACGCCGGCCATTGCACGCGCGCAATGGCTTTCAGCGCAACGACCGCGATGAGCACAGCCAGGGCCATGGCGGCCAGCATCTGACCGCCTACCCTGGCTGATGCGGCCAGCGCGCTCCGCATCAGAGCGGGAGTTTGCGGAAGATCGACCGCGGGATGTGCCGCATGACGGCCATCAGGTAGCGCACCGGGTTGGGCGCCCAGATCAGTTCCTTGCCCTTGGCGGCGGCCGCGACGGCCTGGTTGGCGACGTCTTCCTTGTCGACCGTGAAGGGCGCCTCCTTGGCGCCGGTGGCCTTCCAGTGCTCCAGCGTCGTGCTGGTGCGGACCTGGCCGGGGCGGATGACCAGCACGCGAACCCCGAACTCCCGCAAGGCTTCTCCGAGGCCCAGGTAGAAGCCGTCGAGGCCGGCCTTGGTCGAGCCGTAGACAAAGTTGGAGCGCCGGACCCGCTCGCCGGCGACCGACGACATCGCGATGATCTGCCCGAAGCCCTGGGCCTTCATCTTGTCGCCGATCAGCACACCCACGGAAACCGCTGCGGTGTAGTTGATCTGGGCGGTCAGCACAGCCTTGGACTGGTTCTGCCACAGCTCCTCGGCATCGCCGAGGATGCCGAACGCGACGATCGCGACGTCGACATCACCCTGGGCCCAAGCGGATTCGATGATGGCCGGGTGGCTTTTCGTATCCAAGGCATCAAAATCCAAGTACACGACCTCCTTGGCGCCGGCCGCCTCCATCTGCGCGATGGCGGACTCACGCTTCGGGGCGTTCGGCAGGTCGGCGAGGATCACCCGGGCCTTGGCGTTCTTGAGGTAGCGCTCGACGATGGCAAGGCCGATCTCCGAGGTACCGCCGAACAGCAGAATGGTCTGCGGGTTGCCGGTTGCGTCAATCATGGGTCTCCTAAAGAAGTTCGAGGCGGCGGGCCATGTCGGAGGCGAACACGCCATTCGGGTCAGCCTTGCGACGGATGGCGATCCACTCGTCGATCCGCGGGTACATCCGGTGGAAGCTTTCGGCGCTGACGCGGGAGTCCTTGGCCGTGTAGACGCGGCCGCCGAATTCCATTGCGCGCTTGTCGAGTTCGTTGAGGAACTCGTTGACACCCGGTCGGTTCGGGAAGTCGAGGGCGACGTTCCAGCCCTGCATCGGGAAGCTCAGCGGCGCCTTGTTGCCGGGGCCGAACAGCTTGAAGACGTTGAGCGCCGAGTACTGACGCTGCGTGTGCATCCACCGGATGATGCCCTTGAACTCCTCCAAGGCGTCCGGCGGCACCAGGAACTGATGCTGCGCGAAACCCGCTGGGCCATAGGCATATTGCCAGCCCGAGGTGATGTCGAGCATGTGGTAGAACTGCGTCAGGTTGACGATCTTGCCCTGGTAGTTGCCGCTCATGCGGTAGAACGCCTCGCCGATCGCCGACAGCGACAGCTTGTTCATGAAGCTGACCGGGAACAGGTTCGGGATCGCCGGCAACTGGGGCGCGGTGAACTTCAGCGGGTCCTTGGCCAGCTTGGCGGGTAGCTGATCCACCTTGGCCAGGCTGCCCCGGCTCACCGCGGCGCGGCCGAGCTTGGGCTCGGGACTGATCAGGTCGAACCAGGCGCTGGAGTAGGTGTAGTTGTCCTCGCTGCCGTCCTGGTGGACCGCGACGGTCTCTTCCAGGTCGTGTGTGGCGATGCCGTCGGCGATGAAATATGCACTCTCCGTACGGGTCATCTTGATGCGGGCCCGAATCACGATGCCCGTCAACCCGTTTCCGGCCACGGTGGCCCAAAACAACTCGCTGTCCGGACCGTCCGGGGTCAGCGTGTGCACTTCACCGTCGGCCATCAGCAGGTCCAGTGACAGCACGTGGTTGCCGAAGCTGCCCGCGCTGTGGTGGTTCTTGCCGTGGATATCCGAGGCGATGGCGCCGCCGACGGTGACCTGGCGGGTACCGGGCAGCACCGGAACCCACAGGCCGAACGGCAGAGCCGCCTTCATCAGCTGGTCGAGGCTGACCCCGGCGTCGACGTCGGCGACGGCGGTCTCGGAGCTGATGGAGTGGATCCGGTTCAGCGCCGTCATATCGACGACGATGCCGCCGCCGTTGCAGGCCTGGTCGCCGTACGACCGGCCGAGACCGCGGCCGAGGATGCCGCGGCGCAGGTGAGAGGGACTGGAGGAGTTCGCGTCCGCAACCCGTTTGACCGCCTCGGCGATCAGTGCCACATCGGGAGTGGACAGCACGTTTGCCACGGAAGGTGCCGTGCGGCCGAACCCGGTGAGGGCGCGGCGCGTCAAAGGCAGCGTGGCGTCAGGCTGGGTAGACATAACGGTCAAAGGGTACCGGGCAACGTCACTTCAGCCGGAAAATCACGGCCCGCTGTACGACGAAGTTGATCACTGTCGCAGTGCCCTGGGCGATGACGAAGGCGACGGGCCGACGCCAGGACTCGCCGGCGAACTGCAGGTAGAACAGCTGATTGATGCCGACCTGCAGGCCGAAGGTCACTGCGTACAACATCACAACCGCGATGAATCGGGCCCGGCTGGGAGGTGCCTGAAAGGTCCAGCGTCGGTTGATCAGATAGGCCGTGGTGGTGCCGGCGATGAAGCTGAGGGTCTTCGCGATCAGCGTGGCGCGGTCGTCCGGCATGCCATTCGCCACGAATACGGCGCTGAGCAATGCGTACAGGCTGTAATCGACGACCGCGGAGAGTCCGCCCGTGACGACGAATCGCCACGCCTGGGTTACCAGGCCAAGGGATGCCTCGACGGCCTTCTCAGCACTGTGTTCAGCGGGAATCTCTACTGGCTCGGCCACCGGGGCAGCTTACGTGCACCATGGACACGTGACCGATTTGCTCCAGGCGTGGCACACCCTGTTGGCGCGGCACTCTGTGTCGCCCCGGATGGACGACGTCGGAGAGGCGCTCCTGGGCCGCTGGGCCGAGCCACACCGCAGGTACCACGACATGAGTCACCTGCGCGGCATCCTGTCCGCGGTGGACGCCCTGGCGGCCTTCGCCGACGATCCTGACGCCGTGCGCGTTGCGGCCTGGTACCACGACGCGGTGTACGCCGGGAAGTCCGATGACGAGGAGAACAGCGCACTGCTGGCCGAATCGGAATTGGGGGAGTTGGGCGTGGACGCTGAGTTCGTGGCAGAGGTGGGACGGCTGGTGCGGGTGACAATCACCCACAACCCAGCGGCCGACGACCACAACGGCCAGGTGCTCTCCGACGCCGACCTGGCCGTGCTCGCGGTCCCGCCGGAGGACTACCAGCACAACACTGCCCGCGTGCGGGCCGAGTACAGGCACGTCAGCGACGGGGATTTCGTTGCCTGGCGGGCCCGGATGATCGAAGCGATGTTGGCCGCGCCGTTCCTGTACCGCACGGACCAGGGCCGCCGGTTGTGGGAGGACACCGCCCGGACCAACCTCAAGGCGGAATTGGCCGCGCTCAGCGGCTGACGGCCGCCAGCACGTCGTGCAGCGCATCGAGCGCTGCGTTGAACTCGTGATCGGCCGGTGTGCCGAAGCTCACCACCACGCCGTCCTGGTGCGGGGTTTCCGCGGTGGCGTCAGGGTGTCGTAGCAGCGCCAGGCCCGACAACGCAATCCCGGCGTCGGCCGCGCGCCGGATGGCCTCGTGCTCCGTGCCGTCGGGCAGCCGGATCAGGGCGTGCAAGCCGGCGGACAACCCGCTGATCTCGACGTCCAAATCGGCCAGCTTCGCGGTGAGGGCGTCGCGCCGGTGCCGATAGCTATTGCGCATTCGGCGAATGTGCTTGTCGTAGTGACCGGATTCGATGAAGTCGGCCATGGTGAGTTGGTCGATGGCGTTGACGTAGAACTGCTGTCCGCCCGCCGCGGCCAGCACCGGGTCTATCAGGCTGTCGGGCAACACCATCCAGCCCAGCCGCAGCACCGGGGACAGGCTCTTACTTACCGAACCTAGATAGACCACCCGATCAGGATCAAGGCCCTGCATCGAGCCTATCGGTTGCCGGTCGTAGCGGAACTCGCCGTCGTAATCATCTTCCAGTACATAGTTTTTCGTCCGCTTGGCCCAGTCCAGGGCTTGAGTGCGCCGCGTGGGGTGCAGTGGCACACCGTGTGGGAAGTGATGTGCCGGGGTGAGCAGAACCGCTGCCGCGCTGGTGTTTTCGAGATCGGCGACGACGGCGCCGTGGGCGTCGATCCGGATCGGTACCGTGCCGGCGCCGGCCTCGCTGATCGCGTCACGGAACAAGAACAGGCCGTAGGCCTCGACGGCAATCGTATTCGGCGCGAACACTTTTGACAGAAGCTCGACGGCGTGGCGGGTCCCGGCGCAGATGACGATCGATTCGGGGGATGTGCGGACGCCGCGGGCTCGGGCCAGGTACGCGGCTACCGCAGCGCGCAGTTCCGGCCGGCCGCGGGAGTCTCCGATGCGCAAGGCTTCGGTCGGGGCGTTGGTCAGGGCCCGGCGTGCCGATGCCAGCCACGCCTGCCGCGGGAATGCGGCCACGTTTCCGGATCCCGGCATCAAGTTGTGGATCGGGGTCGGTGGCCGGCCGCGGGGAGCGGTGATCGTCGGTTCGGGATGTGCGCCCACCACCCAGGTGCCCGCGCCCTGGCGGGCGGCCAGCCAGCCTTCGGCGACCAGCTCGGCATAGGACTCGGCGACGGTGTTGCGGGCCAATCCGAGGTCAGTAGCCAGGGACCGCGACGGCGGCAGCATGGTGCCGGCCGGCAACCGGCCCGACCGGACCGCGTCCCGCAGCGCCCGAATCAGCTGGTCGCGGCTACCGCGGCTACCGCGGCGGCCAGGGGCGACGGTCTGGCCAAGGTCCAGATGAAGATCTAGACCGGTGCCGTTCGCTTCAGAATTGGCCCACGAAACCACGCATGAATTGAACCATGTTGGCGGGTTTTTGATGGCTAACGTAGGTGTCATGACTGAGACCCTGAATGCACCGACCACCAACCACCACGCCAAGCGCATCGAGATCTACGACGTTGCTCCCGAGCTGTACGCCGGGATGATGTCCTTCAGCAACGCCGCGGCCAAAGAACTCGACCCCACCATCGGTGAGCTCATCAAGATTCGCGCTTCGCAGATCAACCACTGCGCCTTCTGCCTCGACATGCACGTGCACGACGCGCGCCGGTTGGGAGAGACCGAACAGAGGCTGGCTCTCGTTGCCGCGTGGGAAGAGGCCGGCGACTTGTTCACCGACCGTGAGCGTGCGGCGCTCGCCCTCACCGAGGCGATCACCGACTTGAGCCACGGACCGGTTCCGGATGATGTGTACCTCCAAGCGGCCGCGGTGTTCACCAAGACCGAGCTCGCCCACGTCATCGGCATGGCCACCGTCATCAATTCCTGGAACCGGCTGAACGCCGCGACCCGGAAATCCGTCCCGCGTCGGCGTTGAGCGCGCGTGAATACCCCTGAAAGACCTGATCTTTCAGGGGTATTCACGTTTCAGGTTGCGGGCGGCGGGATGTCGTTTTCGGTGGGCGCGTGTTGCTCGGTGGTTTCCTGTTGTTCGGCGGCCTCGCGGGCAGCTTTGAGTTCCTCGCGTCGGCGGGCGGCTTCCTCGAGGTCGGCTTCGTTGAGGGCGCGTTCGTAGGCGATCTGTCGGGCGAGGTCTTGGGCGCGGGTGCGGCGCCGGACCGGCATCATGACGCCGCGGCCCGGTGTGGGTGGCGCATCGAGGTCGACCGCTGGCGGCGGCATCGGCGGCAGTGGGGTGTCGGTGATGGTGTCGGGGAACAGGATTCGACTTTCGGGCACGCTGGTGTAGGTGTGGCCGGTGGGTGCGGTCCACACGATGGTCCCGTCGGGCAGTTGCCGGTCGGACCAGCCGTGGGGTCCGCCGTAGAAGGTCTTCAATAGGTGGTGTTTGCGGCATTTCGGGTTGAGGTTGCCCGGATGGGTCGGCCCGCCGGGCCAGGGCACGGTGTGGTCGATGTCGCAGTGGGTTGCGGGCTGATCGCAGCCGGGAAACATACACGTCATGGCCCGCATCCGGACGAATTCATCCATTGCCGTGGATGGCCGGTACCGCGGTACCCCATCAAGACCGGTAGCCGAAGCGACGGTGCGAACTGTCGCGCCGCGGGCCACCAGATCCGCCAGTAGCGCCGGCGGCACCACCGCGCCACCGACCACATACCCGACCGGTGCCGGGGTTTTGGCGGGCGTGGTGGCGGGTTGTGGCGCGGGCACCGGAGCCGGCTCGGGTTCGGACACGGGCACGGGGGCCGGCTCGGGCACCGTTTCGTTGACGGGCTCGGGCGGCACCGGAACCAGGGGCGCGGCCGGATCACCACTGAGCAGCGGATCAGCCACCGGTACGGGCAGCGCATCAGTGAGCACATGAATCACGACCGCGGTGGCGCGGGCATCAGGCCCAGCGGCCGGGCAGTCGGGGTTGCCGCACTGGCACGCCAACCGGTCCCCGCGGGCCGCCAACACACCCAACGCATCAGCACGGCGCTGCCCGAACGTGCGGGGATCGCGCTCGCAGACCTGCCCGGCCAGCTCGGTCAACACCCGATCCAACAGCTCAGCATCAGTGGCCAACAACGCACCCCAGATCGACGCCACCCCCGTCTGATCATCGGGCTTGCCCACCCCCACCGTGCGGCCGCGGGCCGCCGAGCGCACTTTCAGCACCGCCGCCGGGTCGAACTTCTGTACCCAGCCGTCGACCTTCTTCTCAATCTTCTTGCGCGACAACCCGGCCCACTCAGTCAACGCCCCCGCCAACGCGGCATCCAACAACGCCAGAATGTCGGCATCCTCGACCAGGCGGGTGCGCCAACAGATCGTGGACACCGTCCGCGCCGACACCCCACCCGCGGCGAACACCGCCGCCACCTTCGGCAACCGGTCCCGTAGCGCGATTGCGATCGACAGCAGCCCCGAGGCTTCCCGCCGACCGATCCCCAGCGCGGCACCCACCTCAGCGACCGCGGCGTCCCAGCCATCGCACGCCCACCACTGCCGATCACCCTGATTGTCGATGCGCAGCGAAACCAGATCAGCAATCGCCCCGAATTTCCGCGAGTCAGCGATCGCCGATACCCGCGCGAAGTGGGTGACCGCGTCGACCACCGAGGCATCGTGCACGAGAACCCCCGTCGCACCCACCCCCACGTGATCGAACATACATTCGAGCATAACGAGAGGGTCCGACACGTGCCACGCCAAAATTTGGGGCCTGTGGATAACTTGATTGGGGAATCGGCCGCGGCGCGGGTGGCTCATGGTCGCTGCGACACGCCGTGCGGGCCGGTTTCGTTGCTGAATTAGCGTTACTGGACGGGTTCTCGCGCAGCAACCCCTGCGCAGTTGGCCGGCGGTGGTGCCGCGATCCCGGAACGCGCGTCCTGCGGTTATCGACGCGGCATGTCACGTCGATCGGATGCGGCGAATCTATGCCGATCATCGGCACGCTTAATACCAGTTAATTATCTGGAGTTCAATTTTTCTAGCAACCGACTGTTGCACACGGTTGCGCGTTCGCTATCTAACGAAATGGTCAGTTATGACTACATCTAACACTGCCTCTCCCTGGATGGAGTAACGCTGACCAGCTAAAAAACTACCAATAAGTAGGTATTGGAGCCAAAACTGACACAGGTTCTATCTAGTGATTCCTGTGAACTGACCAACGCTTTACCGATATGTTGCTGTGGTTAATATCACACTCACCTACAGGGGAAGCACCATGCAGATCGCTGTTCGCCCTACTCTCACGGCTGGAGTCGCGCTAATGGGGGCCGGCGTCATCGCCGTCTCTCCGATCACGCCCCAGGCGATGCCAAACCTCCACCTGCCGACAGTCCACGCAAGTGCGGTACAGCTTGCCGCGCAGGTGAACCCGATCGCCCAATGGGGGCAAGTCATTACTGAGGCTCTAGCGAACACCAAGAATCTCGCTACCGAGATCATCGCGAACCCGGCCCCAGTGCTCACCCAGGTTCTGACTAATCAACTCGCCAGTGCCGTCCTCCTCGGCGGATCCATCAGGGACTTTCTGGTTGCCTCTGGTCAGCAGTTGGCTCAGACGCCGGAGCAGCTGAAGACCGCGTTCCAGCAATTCGCCGCCGGGCAGATCTCGGATGGATTGCAGACGTTGATGGGCGCCGCGCTGGCGCCCATCCTCACACCAATCCTCACCACAACCATTCTTGGGGATGTTCAAGCCGTCATCCGTAAGCCGGTGCAGAACATGCTGAACGTGATCGACACGGCTATAAACTCGCCGAGCGGCATGGGATGGGTGCTAGCGGCCGGATTCCCGGCGCTGATCGCTCTGAGTGATGTCGTGACCGCCACGGGCGACGGCCTCCAGAACGTGGTCCACGCGCTGGGTGCGAGGGATCTGGTCGGTGCCCTGGGGGCGATCGTTATGATCCCGGGCTCCATCACCGGTGCCTTCCTGAACGGGTACAACGGCAGCGGCGGAGGGCTCCTGGGGCCGAATGGCATCGTGCAGGGATTCCGTAACGCGCTGAACATCATTGCCACCGCGATCAAGCCGACGGCTCCGGCGCTCAACTCCGCGGCCAGTGTTCCGTCGGCGGGGGCGACGATGGTTGCCTTGTCGGCTGGGGAGGCGACAACGCTCACCGCCAAGCGCGGTGCGGCCGAGGCGGATAGGCCGGCGCCAACGGTTGCATCCGATGCCACGGATAACTCCGCTGCGGGTGCGCCTGCGGCGAAGCAGGATCTTCGGACGCGGGGCACGAAGCCGTCGACCAGCACGGAGGCCGGCGCTGAAGGTGGCACGGCGGCATCGACCGGCGACGGAGTCAAGGGCGCCGATGAGGGGTCGGCGACTGGCAAGGGCGCCACGAACTCCAAGCGCGACCGCTCAAAGACGAAGGGCGGGGACAGCGCCGCGTCGGATTCCGGCAGCAATAGCGGACGTTCGCACGAATCGGCCGGCAAGTCGCGCGGTGGGGGCAAGGGCGGTCAGCGTGCTGCCAAGGCCGGCGGGGAGTAAGAGGTAGCAGTGCTGGTGCTCGGGATCGGCCCGAACTCCGACCGATCCCGAGCGTCAATCAGGCTTCTCAGGCGAGAGCGTCGAAAGCGTCCCGAATGTTCTCGCGGGTGGTGGCGATCTGGGCCTCGACGGCTTCGCGGGCCGACGAGGCGGTGGTGCGCAGCTCGCTCCACTCGCGGTTGGCGACCTCGCGCACGTCGTCACCGTGGGCGGCAGTGCCGGCCACGGTGAACAGGCCGTCCACGGCGGTGGCGGTCAGGGCGCCCTGGGCCCGCACCAGCGAGCCGGCCACGTGCGATGCACCGGCGATGACGGCGTTCGGCCCGACGGCGTTGCGGCCGACGTATTCGCCGACGGCGCTGCGGATGTCGCGCCCGGACTCGGCCAGCACGTCCTGAACCGCGGAACCGGTGTCGCTGACGGCGTTCGGGAGGGTGGCGCCGTCGCGCACCGAAGAAATGACCTTGGCCGGCGACTCGACCACGGCCTCGGCAGCGGCGGAGGTGGCGCTGACCAGCTGACGGGTGAGGCTGTGGCCGGCGTCGAGCTGACGCTCCAGCACGCCGCTCAGCACCTCGCGGATCGCGAGGCCGGTCTCGTCGGCGTCGGCGGCGTCCGTGGACTCGACGAGCTCGGCCTCGATGACCTGCCCGTTCGCGGTGTCGTTGGTGGTGGGGGTTTCGGTGATGGTCATGGCTACTCCTGGGGAACGCGGATAGCGGGCGGAAAGCGGGTCGTCGCAATTGAACTCCGCGCCACCGAACCCAAGGTGACAGTCAGGTGACCGGCCGGATCCCCAGAGACAACGAGCTAAGCCTGGCGCAGTGACCTACGCGACACTCGGCTTGCTTCTGACTAGGCGGCTAGCGCCGGGCCGCCTCGCTTTGTGCAGCAATGCCGTCGAGCAGCGCGGCCAGCGTGGGTAGCCCCGCCGGCAACGGGTGCTCGCCTGCGGTCCGGTACCAGTCGGCGGTACCCGGATTCGGCCAGCGCTTCAGCCACTGCTGTAGCTCGCCCAGCGAATGTGCATAGGGAATGCCCCGATGCAGCAGCACCGATTGGGCGGGCGGCGGGACACTTTCAGGGTTGACGGTCGTCAGGTAGCGCCGGGTGCTGGCGATAGCCGCGGCCAGTCGACTGCCGCGGGCGGTGCGGTCGGGCAGTAGTCGTCCGGCTGCTGCGAGGCCGCCGCCGAACACGGCCACCGCGACACCCCAAAGCGGTTGGGGCACAACGACAGCGGCCACCGCGCCGGCCAGCAGTAGTGCGTATCCAGCCACTTCCACCCGCTGGCCGCGCTTACGGACCCAGTCACCGACGCTGGCGGTGATAGCCCAACGGGCCGACATCAACTCAGCTGGCTGATCTGACTGAGTAAGGGCCAGAACGGAAACCGACTCGCGATTGTTGGGCAGGAGGGCATCGACGACCGCGCGCTCGAAATCGGTGACGCCACCGTCAAGTGGCGTCCGGCGCGAAATCTGGAAGTCCAGGACGCCGGTTGAGGTGGGCCGCTCGGCGATCCAGAGGTAATGACGGACTGCGAGGTCCAGCACCGTCGCGCTGATGTCGGACGGGCGCGGGCGACTCGTGGTGACCGATCCGATCTGCCCGGGACGAACACCGTCCGGGGAGGCGAAAGCGTTGTCGGCCGTGAGCAACTGGATCGCGTTCGCGGCGGACTGCGGTGCGGCGTCATCGGCGCGGCGACGCAGCCAAGCCAGGGCAGCCATGAGCAACGCCACGATAGCGGCGGTAGTCACTGCGATGATGCCAGCGACGTCGGTGGCGTCGTCTTTCTCACCCGCGTTGACTGTTGGGGTGAAATCTGCTGTGGCCGTGACAGTTTGCGCAGGCAGGAGAACGGAGAACAGGGCGACTTCATTGGCCCCGAGCTTGTTGTTCTGGAACTCGACTGAGCCGTTGGCCGCGGTCTGGGTCAACGAGCACAAGCGGCGGACACCGATCTGTCCGTACGCGCAGATCGGTGAATCCGGCTTGGCCGACGGAGAACTGAAGGAACCAGTCAAGGTCGAAATGGGAGCCGACCAGCCGGCCGAGAGCACCCACGTGAACTGCTGCAGATCCGGTCCGTCGGCGACGGTGCCGCGCACCGAGTAACTGACTTTCGAGGTGCCCGCAGGCGCGTTGATGACCAGCACCGCGCCCTGAATGCTGGCCGTCGCACCGTTGTCGGCGGTGATGTCGGAAATCTGGAAGTGCTGAGTTCGATTGGCTTCCACCGGGATTGCCAGCGGAATGCGGCCCGTCGCGGTGGCGCCGTCGGGCACCGTCGTGGTCGTGGTGACCGCGAGAGCGCCGTCGCTGCGCAGGCTCAGGTTCACGTCAAGGGTTATCGGCGGAGTATCAGCCCGCGCGGGACCGACGCCCACGGTCAGCCAGACACCCAGGATCGAGAGGACGACGGCCGCGACGCTGCTGGCTCGAACTCGCATGACCGGCACAGTAATCTACGTCGAATGCAGCCGTGGGGTCCGCAGCGTCCACCGCCGCCGCCGGGGGGCCAGAATCCGTGGGCGACGGCGCCAGGTCCGTGGGTGCAGGTACCGCGGGCGACGCACGTCGGCGCGGCGCCGGTGAGTGGCCATACCGGACAGTTCCCGGTGTGGTCCGGCGCCTGGCAGCAGCAGGCTGCGCACGCCCGGTGGACTGGCCCGCAGCCAGGGCATTGGGGCGCCTATCCGGGTGCTGGACAGTACCCGGGCTATCCGCAGCCTGCCCAGGCTCCACGGCTTCCGCCGCCCAAGAAGAGTTCGGTGGCACCGGTCCTGCTCAGTGTTGGTGCGGTGCTGCTGGTTTTGTTCTTGCTCGCAGGTGGCTGCTTGGCCATGGTGCACCGGGGCCTCTCCAGGTCCAGCGGACCGCTGACGTCATTGCCGAGTACGGGATATGGGGGCACGTCGAACTATCGCCGCACGCGTACGTCGTCGACCGAGCGCTCGCCCGGGCCGTCTGAGACCGGTTCGCCGTTGCCGACCGGAGCCGCCGCGCTCGGTGGTAATCCCTTGTACTCCAACCCGAATGCGGGCCTGATCAGGCAGCCCTGCCCGGCGACCCCGTGGTCAAACGATCCGCGTGGCGCCCTGGCTTTCTTCAAGAGCGTGCTGCCCTGTTTGGAATCCGGGTGGCAGCCGGTGCTGACAGCGACCGGGCTGGACTACGAAAATCCCGATGTTCTGGTGCCTTCCGGTGCCAGGATCAGTTCGCCATGCGGTACGGAGGACGTTGCGGACGGGAACGTCGCGGCGTTCTACTGCTCAAGCAACGAGACCTTGTACATGCCGCCAACAGGGTTGGAAGTCGATCGTTACGGCGACCAGCCGATCATCTACATCGCAGTATTCGCCCACGAGTTCGGTCACCACTTACAGAACCTCGTCGGCATGTTGGACGAGGAGGTCGCCGAGAGACAGGCTGCCGGCTCCCGGTCCGACGCCTCGTTGGAGTTGTCCCGGCGCTTGGAATTGCAGGCACAGTGCTTCTCCGGGATGTTCGTGAGTTCGATCGTCGACGCGGGCGGCGCGTTCACCAAGACCGATCTGGACACCGCCTACAAGGACCAGCATCGCGGGGACCACGACCCTGGCGGTCCCCGCGACCACGGCACCGATGCGCATAGCCAGGGCTGGTGGGACCAAGGCGCCCGAAACAACACGGTGGGCACGTGCAATACCTGGAACGCCTCGTCGGCGGACGTCTCGTAGCAGTCTCGTAGCAGCGCAGTAGTCTTCGCGCATGCAGTCGTGGGGGACGACGGGTACACCGCAGGGACAGAATCCGTGGGTTGGGGCACCGGGGGCGTGGCAGCAGGTGCCTCGTGCGACGCACGTCGGCGCGGCGCCGGTGAGTGGCCATACCGGGCAGTTCCCGGTGTGGTCGGGCGCCTGGCAGCAGCCTGCGCTGCACGGTGGTCGGCCTGCCCCGCCGATGGGCCACTGGGGTCCGCCGCCGGGGTATCCCGCCGCTCCGCAGTACCAGCCGTACCCGCAACCCCGGAAGCGTTCTGCTGCACCGGTTCTCATCGGTGTGGGTGTCGTGTTGCTGGTATTCCTTTTGGCCGCAGGGTGTTTGGCTGCGATGACGCGGACCGCGTCGCAGGCCAGCAGGTCGCTGACGTCGATTCGCGCCACCGACGACTATCCGGGGTTTGGGCCGCCGGGGACGTGGACTCGGACGGCGGTCACCCCAACCCCGACAACGCCGACAGCCCCGCCGTTGCCGACCGGATATGCGGCGCTGGGCGGAAACGCGCTGTGGGCGAACCCTGACTGGGGGCTGCAGAATGTGCCCTGCAGCCCGCCGGGTTGGCCGAGCGACACGGCGAGCGCTAGGGCGTTCTTTGACGCGGCCCTGGCCTGCCTGGACACCGGATGGCGGCAGCTGGTGGAAGCGGCGGGACAGGAGTTCCAACCCACCACGGTGTTGGTGCCGTCCGGCACTGTGGTGCAGAGTCCGTGTGGAACCGAATCGGTTGGGCCGACGCATAATCCGGCGTTTTACTGTGGGTCGAATGCGACCATTTACATGCCGCTGGAGGGTATGCCCGGCGGCCGGTTCGGCAGCAAGGCGGTCATCTACCTGTCGATGGTCGCGCATGAGTACGGCCATCATGTGCAGGCGCTAGTCGGCGCCCTTGACGAAGAGGGGCGGCAAGCCAATACTGCCGGCTTCGACTCTGCTGCCGGGTTGGAGTTGAGTCGGCGACTGGAACTGCAGGCGCAGTGTTTTTCCGGGATGTTCATCGGCTCGATCGCCAACGTCAACGGCCGTACCGGTGGCCGATTCGGACAGCAGGACATCGACATTGCCTACGACGACGCGCTGCGCGGCGACTGGGAGCCCGACCGGTTCCCGAGGGACCATGGCACCCCACAGCACGGCCAGGGCTGGTGGTTAACCGGCGATACGACCAATCGGGTCAGCCGGTGCAACACCTGGAACGCGTCGTCGGCTGACGTGTCGTAGCGGCTACGAGCCGGCCTACACCCAGTACGGCACCCGCGCGCGGTACTGCCGCATCGCGATGGCGGCGACGATCCAGCCGATCACGGTGAGACTGATCACCACTACCCAGTGCCGCAGGTGCTGGGGTTCGCCAAGCAGCGGTGCACGCACGATGTCCATGTAGTGCAGAAGGGGGTTCAGCTCAATGATTTTCGACCAGGTGCCCGCGCCTTGCCCGCGCAGCGTTTGGTCGTTCCAGATGATCGGGGTGATGTAGAACAGCAGCTGCACCAGGCTGGCCAGCAGTGGGCTGATGTCCCGGTAGCGGGTGGCCAGGATGCCGAAACACAGTGCCACCCAAACACAATTGGCCACGATCAGCGCCAGCGCCGGGATCACCGACAAGTCGGCCCAGGACCAGGGCTTGGGAAAGATGATCGCGATGATCACGAAGATGATGATGTTGTGCGCGAACAACAGAACCTGGCGCCACACCAAGCGGTAGACGTGCACCGACAGCGGCGTCGGAAGTTGTTTGATGAGGCCCTCATTGGCGATGAATACGTCGGCGCCTTCGAGGATGGATGCGTTGATCAGGTTCCAGATGATCAGGCCCAATGTCACGTACGGCAGGTGCTCGGCGAGGGGCAGGTGAAACAGCGTCGAGTACAGGCCGCCGAGGGCTACCGCCATGGTGCCGGTGGCGATGGTGATCCAGATGGGGCCGAGCACCGAACGCCGGTAGCGCTGCTTGATGTCCTGCCAGCCCAGGTGCAGCCACAGCTCGCGCTTGCCGAATCCGGTGACCAGGTCGCCCCAGGCGCGGCGCAGCGTCTTGGACTGCGCGGCCGCGTCGGTGAACGTCATCGCTGTGCTCCTGAAGTGGGTCCGCCCGAACCGGGCCTGCTGAATTTCTCGTCACGTCCCAAGCGGCGCAAGCGCATCCACTCGCGGAACCCGGCCGGATCTCGTCGGGTGACCAGGAAGTACCACCCGAATCGCACCCACTCCTGCGGGATCAGCTTGCGCATGCCGGGCTGGGATTGCAGATAGCCGCGGTTGCGGTAGGTGAAGAACCGCTTGGTGTCGTCGTCGGGATACTGCGTGTGCATGCGGCCGCCGAGGATCGGCTTGAACTCGTCGGAGCCCTGCGGATGCAGATACACCGCGTTCAGGCAGGTGCCGAACGGCAAGCCGGAGCGGGCCAGTCGCCGGTGAAGCTCGACCTCGTCGCCGCGCACGAACAACCGAATATCCGGTACGCCAACGGCTTCCAGCGCCTCGGCCCGGAACAGTGCGCCGTTGAACAACGATGCGATGCCGGGTAGGAGGTCGACCCCGGCATTTTTGTCGACCTGTAATTCCGAGACATACCGACGCCACACCAACCCGCGGCGCAGCGGAAAGGCCAGCCGCGCAGGTTCATTCAGGTCGCACACCATGGGCGACACCTCAGCGAGGTCATGTCGCGCCGCGCAATCCAACAGCGTCGCCAGCACCGACGAATCGGCCGGCCGCCCGTCATCGTCAGCCAGCCACACCCAATCCGCGCCCAGGGCCAGGGCGTGCAGCATGCCCAACGCGAAACCGCCGGCGCCACCGAGGTTTCGGGCGGAGCCGAGGTACGTCGTCGCGACCGGCTGGGACTCCACGAGGGCGCGCACCTCGGGGTCGTTGTCGTTGTCGACGACGATGACGTGGTCGGGCAACCGGGTCTGGGAGCTCACCACCGCAAGGGATTTCGCCAACAACACCGGTCGCCGGTGGGTGACGATCACCGCGCACAACATCTCGGTCACGTTTGCCGCTCGCGCTCGTTCTCTTCGAGTACCTCGCGGACGTGGCGGGCGGCGTCGTCGCCTTCATAGGCGCGCACGACGTCTTCGATGCCGCCGGTCATCCGGATGGTGCCGTGGTCGACCCACATCGCGGTCTGGCACAGCCGGGCCAGGAACTCGTTGGAATGGCTGGCGAACACCAGGATTCCGGAGCGTTCCACCAGGGCTTGCAGCCGGGTGCGGGCCTTCTTCAGGAACTCCGCGTCGACCGCGCCGATGCCCTCGTCGAGCAGCAGGATTTCGGGGTCGATGCTGGTGACCACACCCATGGCCAGGCGCACCCGCATACCGGTCGAGTACGTGCGCAGCGGCATCGACAGGTACTCGCCGAGTTCGGTGAAATCGGCGATCTCGTCGACCTTGGCCATCATCTGCTTACGGGTCTGCCCGAGGAACAGCCCGCGGATGATGATGTTCTCGAAACCGGAGATCTCAGGGTCCATGCCGACGCCCAGATCGAACACCGGGGCTACCCGGCCGCGTACCGTCGCCGAACCGCGGGTGGGTTCGTAGATGCCGGACAGCAGGCGCAGCAGCGTCGACTTGCCTGCGCCGTTGTGCCCGACCAGCCCGACGCGGTCACCCATGTTCAGCGACATGGTGATGTCCCGAAGTGCTTCGATCACAACAACATTCGACTCGTTACGGTTGATCCCGCCGCCGGCCTTACCGAGGAAGGCCTTTTTCAGCGAACGGGACTTCGCGTCGAAGATCGGGAATTCGACCCACGCGTTCTCCGTGGAAATATGGGGTTCGGCCACGGTCTACAGGTACTGGCCGGTGCCGGTCTGGAACGGGCCTCGACCGCCGTCGGCGCCTGGCGGCAGTGCGCCCTGGCGCATCTGCTCCAGCTGTGCGCGGGCCGCCATCTGCTGGGCGAACAAGGCCGTCTGAATGCCGTGGAACAGGCCTTCGAGCCAGCCGACCAGCTGGGCCTGCGCGATGCGAAGCTCAGCAGCCGAGGGCACCTTGTCCTCGGAGAACGGCAGCGACAGGCGCTCCAACTCCTCGATCAGTTCCGGTGCCAGGCCGTCTTCGAGCTCGCGGATGCTTGACCGGTGGATGTCGCGCAGGCGGTTTCGGCTGGCCTCGTCGAGCGGCGCGGACCGTACCTCCTCCAGCAGCTGCTTGATCATGGTGCCGATCCGCATCACCTTGGCCGGCTGCTCGACCAGGTCGGTCAGCGATTTGCCTTCGTCGCCCTGGTCGTCGTCCTGTCCGAGGTCCCCGCTCAACGCCAGGTCTCCGCCGATGACCTCGATGTTGTCGTCGTCGTCATCTGGTTTCAGCGTCATGACTGCACTGTTCCTATCTGTTCGCCGGTGCGGCGGCGTCGCCACGCCACTCGTAGATCTGGGACCGCCCGTTGTCGTAGATCTTCGCCCACGACTTCGACTTGTCCAGCGACACTAGCCCGTCGGGCATGACGAACCCACGCACGATGGTCGAGCTGGTGATCACGTATTTAATGTTCAGCGCATGCACGGCCTCAGCAATGCGCCGATCGGTATCGGCCTTGTTCGCGTAGGCCCAGAAGATGAAGCGGTGGTATCCCGGACCCTGCTGTTGAGGGTAGTCATAGTGGGTCCACAGCGGATGCAGCCCGGCGGCCGCGTACATCCACGATGTGCCGTCGGTGTTCGCGTCGCCGATCAAGGTGTCCTTGGCGCCGGGCAGCGTCGCCAGGTAGGCGTAGGCCTCGAGGTTCTTGTCGTTGACCATGACCTGGTCGTACTTCTGGCCGATCAGATACCGGTGCCGGGGGAAGTAGTGCCAGGCCAGGCCGACCGTCGAGACCAGCAGCAGCGCCGCGGTGGTGACGGCCCAGAACCGTTCGGTACGAGGCGCCCGCTTCCGGAGCCAGCTGACGACGAAGGCGATCACGCCGAACAGTGCGATGCCGGCGAACGGGGTGATCATCATGGTCACCACGGCGGACAGTCGGCGTGGGTCGCTGTAGTACAGGTCGGAGTATTTGCCGATGACGAAGCCGATCGGGCCACCGAACGGCGCCCCGGAGTGGACGATCGCGACCATCAGCAGCAGCCAGACCGCGAGCGGCCACCAGATGCGTTTGACCAGCAGAATCAGCCCGCCGACGGCGCTGAGCAAGATCAGCATGTTCTGAATCGGATAGTCGTTGAGGTGACGGGTGTGCTGCACGATGGCGTTGAACAGCACCCGAAGCCGGCTCTGATGGGTGACGAACTCGTGCCCGACGATGATGTCCGCCTGCGCAAGCACCCCGATGAACTGCGGCAGCAGCAGCGCCAGCGACGGCACCGCGACGGCCACCAGGCTCAGGAAGTCGGACAGCCGGCCGCGTACCGGATGCCAGAGGGTGTCGCATAGCCACCAGACTCCGACGAACGTGACGACGACGATGCCGCCGGTGATGTGGGTGGAGAACACCCCGATCAGCGCCACGATGGCCAGTGGAATCCGGTCCCGGTGCCGAAGGCAGGACATGATCAGGACGGCCGTCGGCCCGGCGAGCCCGTACGCCACGAGATTGGGGACTGCGGCGACGTCGAACTCGACGTAGGGGACCGAGGTGAACGACGCCGCCAGGGCAGCTGCCGCGGCCGTGGCCCCGGCCGTCCAGCGCTGCGAGGCGTGCGGCCGGACCAGGGCCCACGTCAGGGTCGCGGCGCTGACGGGAAACAGCCAGACCGAGGCCGCGAGCGTGCTCAGGGTGTACGCCGTCGTCGCGGCGGTGCCGGTGAGTTGGCACATGACGGCGGCCAGCGCGTGGAACGTCGACGGGTAGTACAGCAACGCGTGGGTCTCGACGTTGCGCAGCTCACCCATGTGCAGCGGCGAGGCCTGTCCGACGTCGAGAATCCACCGGATGGTGTTGGCGTGCCAGACCGAGTCCCAGGTGCTCGGAATGGATTGCCAGTGCGGCATACCGAGGATTGCTGAGATAAGGATCGCCGACGCGCCGACGACGATGCCGCCGGCCACGATCAGGGCCGCGCCGCGGGTTACCGCGAGCGACTCGGCGGCGGTGTCCACATATCGATGCAGTAGCCGACGAAGCCCAGCAACCACCGCCACCACGATGAGGAAGGACGCGATGGCGGTCCATCCATTCCAGGGGACGCCGACGGCGCCCAGCGGTACGGTCGCCAGCGCGACGATGCCGTAGGTCACCGCGGGGCCAACTGCGATCGCGACAGGCCAAGTTAGCTGTGCTACACGAGCGGTGATTGCTCCAGGGGCCACCATGATCAACAGGGCGACAAGGACGCCGGACGCCAAGCTCACTGCACTAGTATGGCTGTTCGGGCCGCCCGGCTTTCGCCGGTGTGCAGAGGGGCGCGTCCGCCGGAAAATTTGGCTGGCAATTCATTGTTGCTCGAAGGTTGGCATGGCATGGCATATGACGTCGCCCGGGTGCGCGGTCTGCACCCGTCACTGGGCGGCGGCTGGGTGCACTTTGACGCCCCGACCGGAATGCTGCTGCCCGACTCGGTAGCGACCACTGTTTCGACCGCGTTCCGCGGTTCCATGTCGTCGGCCGCTGGACCACACCCGGCTGCCCAGCGCAGCGCCGCGGTCCTGTCGGCCGCGCGCCAGGCCGTCGCCGATCTCGTCGGTGGCGACCCGCGTGGCGTGGTCTTCGGCGCCGACCGGGCCGTGTTGCTGAACTCGCTGGCCGAGGCTTCCGCGTCGCGTTCGGGCCTCGGCTACGAAGTGGTTGTCACCCGACTGGACGACGAGGCCAATATCGCGCCGTGGCTGCGGGCCGCGAATCGCTATGGCGCCAAGGTTAAGTGGGCCGAGGTCGACATCGAGACCGGCGAGCTGCCCAGTTGGCAGTGGGAGGCGTTGATCACTCGGCCGACCCGGCTCATCGCGATCACGTCGGCGTCGTCGAAGCTCGGCACCGTCACCGATCTGCGGCCCGTGACCAAGATGGCGCGCGAAAACGGGGGCATGGTCGTGGTCGACCACTCCGTGGCCGCGCCCTACCGTCTGCTGGACATCAACGACGTCGACGCCGACGTGGTGGCGCTGAACGCGATCGCGTGGGGCGGTCCGCCGATCGGTGCGCTGGTGTTCCGCGACCCCGCGATGATCGACACCTTGACGACCGTCTCGCTGGACCCCAATGCCACCGGCGCCGCCCGGCTGGAAGTCGGGGCGCATCAGTTCGGTCTGCTCGGTGGCGTCGTGGCCAGCATCGAATATCTGGCCAACCTCGACGATGCCGCGACCGGCACCCGCCGCGAAAGGCTGGCGCGTTCAATGCAATCGGCGGAGGCCTACCTCAGTCGGGTGTTCGGCTACTTGCGTAACTCGCTGCGGTCGCTGCCGTTGGTGATGGTGCTCGGCGCGCCTGAGGCCGCCATTCCGGTGTTGAGTTTCGCAGTGCAGGGCGTGCCGGCCGATCGCGTGATCAGCCGACTGGCCGACAACGGCGTACTGGCGGTGTCGGACAACAACTCTCGGGTCCTCGAGGCTATCGGCGTCAACGACATCGGTGGCGCCGTGACTGTCGGCCTCGGGCACTACACGACGACGGCCGAGGTGGACCAGTTGGTCCGCGCTCTGGCGTCGCTGGGCTAGGAGCTACTGCTCAGGCGATGCCCAGCGCGTCGAGCAGCACTTGTGGTGGCTCGATCTTGCCGGAGCCGTCGGCGGCGATACAGACGTAGACCGTACGCGCGCTGACGACAGGTTGCGTGGAATCGCCTGCGTGGATCAGGAATTCGACCGTGAACGAGGTACGGCCTCGGGTCGGAACAGTGACGTCGACGTGGACCTGGTCACCCCACTTCAGCGAGCCGGACCAATCCAATTCGGTGTGGACCACCTGCCAATCGAAGCCGGCATCGACAAAGTCGTACCCAGTGGCACCCTGTGTGACGAGCGCGGTGAACGCTTCGTCCATGTAGGCCAGGTACCACATGTTGAAAACCACGCCTTGCTGGTCGATTTCCAGGAACCGGACGGGCGCGGTGTAGGTGAAGGACACACTAATCCTTTACTCGCAGAAGGACTTTGCCGGATACGGTCCCGGCCTGCAGTAACTGATGGGCGGCCGTGGCCTGCTCGATGGGCAGTTCCGCGCCGATGATCGGACGCACCTGACCAACGGCGATCATCGGCCAAACATGCTGCACCACTTCGGAAATCACCTCCGCCTTGCCTGACGGCCCGTCGACGGGCCGGGAACGCAGCGCCGTGGCGATCACGCCGGCCCGCTTGCCTAACAGCTTGGCGATGTTCAGTTCGCCCTTGACGCCGCCCTGCATCCCGATGATCACCAGGCGGCCGTCGGGCGCGAGGGCGTCGATGTTCCGGTCCAGATACGACGCGCCCATGATGTCGAAGATGACGTCGGCGCGACCCGCTTCTGTCACCCGCGCGACGAAATCGTCGTCGCGGTAATTGATCAGGATGTCGGCGCCCAGCTCGCGGCAGAGTTCCAGCTTTTCGGCCGACGCAGTGACCGCGACACGCGCGCCCAGCGCGTGGGCCACCTGGATGGCGTGCGTGCCGATGCCGCTCGCGCCGCCGTGCAGCAGGACCAGTTGGCCTGGCTGCAGGTGGGCGGTCATCAGCAGGTTGGACCACACCGTGGCGGCGACCTCGGGCAGTCCGGCCGCGTGATGCAGATTGACGCCCGCCGGGACCGGCATGACCTGGACGGCCGGTACCGCGACCTTTTCCGCGTAGCCGCCGCCGGACAGGAGGGCACATACCTGGTCACCGACAGCCCAGTTGTCGACGCCCGCGCCGACCTCGGAGATGACGCCCGAGACCTCCAGCCCCAAGATGTCGCTGGCGCCCGGCGGTGGGGGATACAGGCCGGCGGCTTGCAGCAGATCGGCCCGGTTCACCCCGGCGGTCGTGACGTCGATGACGACCTCGCCGGGCTTCGCCGTCACGTCCGGTACCTCGGTCCACGTCAGTTGACCAGGAGATTCAACGACGATGGCGCGCATGGCCAGAACGCTACACACCCACCCGAGGGGCTCGCGCGGCCTCGGACCCCTTAGGCTGATCGGCGGTGGCGTGGCAGAGCGGCCTAATGCACTCGCCTTGAAAGCGAGAGTTGGTTAAACCCAACCGGGGGTTCAAATCCCTCCGCCACCGCCAAATCGGCAGTTGCCCATCCCGGACCGGGGCCGCCGAAATTCGCCGTCATCGCCCCGTTTCGTTGACAGTCTGAGATGATCCTGGAAGCTAGCTCAGCATTTGCTGAAAGAGCGTTGAGGAGATTCGGGTGCTCGAGAGGTTTGCAGTGGTCGGTGCGTTCGCTCTGGGCGCCGTGTTCGCCGCTACCGGCGTCGCATCCGCTGACGACGTCGTCGTGAGGGATGCCAACGGCATCCCGTGGAGTTGGCCGACAGAGGTGTCCTGCATCAAGGACGGACCTGACCAGCATCTAGAGAACCGCAATGACGATTCGTTCCTCAAGTACTGGTACTGCGTGCAGCACGACGACGGTCTTTGGTACCTGCACAACACGGACAGTCCGACCGAGCGGATCGGCTAGCGCGCCGATCAGGCTGTCGAAACGCGTCGCACAGGTACGCTATTGCCAGCTAGCTGGGGGGCCGCTAGGCGATTCACGGGCCGCCCGCTATCGGATCGTTGCGGAGGCGAAGGAGCAGGCGCGTGGGGTTCATTCAAGCTTTTGCCGGTGCGTTCGGGGGAACGCTCGCTGACCAGTGGAAAGACTTCATCGTTCCGCCACAGGTCGACCCGACCTCGGCGATCTTCCCTGGTGTGCCGGTCGGGCAAAACGCCGGCCGTGGGTCCAACACCCATGGGTCGCAGAACATCATCACTAATGGTTCGAAGATCGTCGTTCCTGAGGGCACCGGCCTGCTGACGGTCCAGGACGGCAAGATCACGGGTTTCATCGCCCAGCCGGGTGGCTACGAGTGGCGGTCGAATGATCTGAATTCGCAGTCGATTTTCGCCGGCAACGGCATCGTGAGCCCGCTGATCACGCAATCGTTCGAGCGCTTCAAGTTCGGCGGCCAGCCCGGCAGTCAGCAGCTCGTGTTCTACGTGAACCTGCGTGAGCTGCCCAACAACCGTTTTGGCACCCAGTCCGAAATCTATTGGGATGACGCGTATCTCGGTGCGCAGGTGGGTGCAATCACCCGCGGTACGTACACCATGCGCATCATCGATCCGATCCTTTTTGCGACGCAGTTCGTGCCGTTGACGTACCTGCAGGCCGGCGCCGAGGTCTTCGATTTCACCGACTTCAACAACGATGCGGCCACCCAGCTCTTCAACGAGGTGGTGGCGTCGCTCGCACCGGCGTTCTCGCACTATACGAATGACCCGAGCAAGGGCAATCGCATGGCGCGAATTCAAGGTGACTCAATCGGTTTCGCGCAGTCTCTCTCGGCTGCTGTCGACGGCGCCTACCACTGGACCACCGGGCGCGGCCTGACGATCGTCAACGTCGCGATCGCTTCGATCGAGTACGACGAGGACACCCGCCGGCTGCTGTCGGACGTGAAGAAGGCTGATGCCCTGAGCGGCTCGCGTGGCAATTCGTTCCTGCAACAGTCTGTCGCGCGTGGAATGCAGGCCGCGGGCGAAAACGGCGGGGGCGCAGCGGGAATCGCGATGATGGGCATGGGGATGAACGCCGCCGGCGGCGCGATGGGTGGGCTGCAACAGCCCCCGGGGCCAGCGCCGTATCAGCAGGTGCCACCGCCGCAGCAGGGTTATCCGCAGGGCTACCCGCAGCAGCCCGGCTACCCGCCGCAGCAGCCCGGCTACCCGCCGCAGGGCTACCCGCAGGGGTACCCGCCTCAGCAGGGCTACCCCCAGGGTCCGCCTCCGCAGGGTCCGCCTCCGCAGGCACCGGCAGCCGAAGACCCCGTGGCCAAGTTGGCGCAGTACAAGGCCATGCTCGATCAGGGTCTCATCACGCAGGCCGATTACGACGCAGCCAAGGCAAAGGCGCTCGGGCTCTAGGAGATGGCTGGTCCACCAAATCAGCCTTGGCCGCCGTACCCGCCGCCCCCGCCGCCACCGCAAGGGCCGCCGCAGCAGTTCGTGCAGCCCGGCGGCGTCATCCCGCGTGACCAAGCCGTTGAGGTGACGCCACCGGGTCAGTTCCGCAATGCCACGTGGGACGACGTCAACCGGGCGCGTGCTGCTGAGCGCAACGCCGGCTACGGGCCCGGCGAAGCGCCACAGGTGGCGTACGACAGCCACCACGGGCCGCAGGTCATCCAGACGTCAACGGGCCGCGCGGATGGGCTCAACAAGTGTCCGCGCTGTGGGGCCACCGACATCGGCTTCGATGTCAAGAGCGGCCAATTGATGTGCCAGTTCTGCCGATTCGCGTGGCGCGAGCGGAATGCTGCCGACCTGTTCGACCTCAATTCGCCCATCAGCCAATTGCGGGGGCGTCAGATCGGCTCGGGTTCCGGTGACATCGTGCCGGGGGTCAATCAGATGGTGACCTTCAAATGCAGCGCGTGCGGCGCCGAGGTGTCCATCGACACCGCCCATGCCGTGCAGGCACGCTGTCACTGGTGCCGCAACAAGCTGTCCGTCAACCAGCAGATTCAAAACGGCGCGGTGCCCGACGTCATCCTGCCGTTTTCGCTCCCCAAGGCTGAGGCCGTTGCACGCATCTCCGAATTCGTCTCGGCGCGAAAGTTTTTCGCGCATCCGCGGTTCACGGCGGAGTTCGCACCCGACAACGTCATGGGCGTCTACCTGCCCTACTTGATCATCGACTTCAACACCTCGGTCGAGTTCGTGGGCGTCGGCGAGCACACCACGCGCAGTTACAGCGTGCAAATCGATGACGACCGTTCGGAAACCCGTTACGACTACGACTCGTTTCAGGTCGCCCGTAACTTCGACCTCTACATCGATGACCTCACGATCGAATCGGCCGCAGACAAACGCGATTTCCACACTGATCGCAACACCAACAACATCATCAACTCGATCATGCCGTTCGACACCAAGAACGCCGTGCGCTACGACCCGAACTATCTCTCCGGGTTCACCTCGCAGCGTCGCGACCTCGATGTCTCGGCCATGATCGAACCGGCGCGGGTCCAAGCCCAGGACATCGGCCGCTACCGGGCCGCCGAGACCCTGGACTTCTACGATCGCGGCGTCCGTTGGGACGAGCAGAACATCTGGGTGCACGGTGAGCGGTGGGTGTCCGCGTATCTGCCGGTGTGGCTGTACAGCTATTTCGAGCGCAAGAGCAGTGGGAAAGAGCTCCTGCACTACATCGCGGTGAACGGGCGCACCGGCGAGACCATGGGCTCGGTACCGATCAACACGACGCGCCTCTGGGTCGCGTCCGGGGTGGCCGAATTGTGCGGTCTCGCAGCAACAATCATGTCGGCCATGGTGCTCTGGTAGGGGACAACGTGTACGCCTTAATTTTGTCGACGGCTGTCGACATCGTCGCGAGTAGCCACCACCACACCTCGCACTCGTCGTCGTCGTCCAACTCGTCGTTTCTGCGCGAGGTCTTCCCGTTCCTATTCCTCCTGACGGGACCGGCGTTCTTCATGTACCAGTACCGGCGCTACCGGAACCAAGACAAACGGCACCACCACGAGCGCGAGACGCTCTCGGACATCGCCCACATGCGGACCGTGGATCAGTTCGCGCGGAGCCACACCAATTCGCGTGATTCGAGCATGTCGGGCGCGAACGAACACGAGGTGCGTGGGTAGGTCGCCCGTCAGGCCACGATCAGCTGCGTGTGCACCGGCGTTGCGGCAGTCGTCAGATCGAGCACCGGGCAGTGGGCGTCGACCGCGTCCTGCAGTTCTTGGTAGCGCTGCGCGGTATCCGGGCCGGAGACCGTGACGGTCACCCGGATCTGTTGGAAACCGGGACGAACGCTGTCGTCCAGGCCGAAGAAGCCCCGCACATCAAGATCGCCTTCAGCGCTGGCGCTGAGTGAGTCGACCTGGATGCCGAGCCGCTCCGCCCAGAACCGGTACGTCACCACCTGGCAGGACAGCAGCGACGCCAGATAGAACTCGACCGGGTTGGGCGCTGTGTGCTGCCCGCCGAGGCTGGGCGGTTCGTCGACGTGGACGCGGTACTTGCCGAGCGTGATTTCACTGCCAACGGTGCCTTCAGGCTGTGCGGAGGCCTTGAACACCACGGCCGCGGCAGCCGGATTGTCGGCGACAGCGGCGCGGGTGGCGTCGGTGATGGCGTTGAGGGAAGTCACGGAAGCGGTCACGGCCCTGACTCTATGCAGCTCAGCGTGTGAGCCCGATGGTTGTGCCCATGATGAATTCAATCTGCGGGGCTACGCTTCGGCTATGACGCCTGAGTGGCTGCCGCGCTATCTGTTGGTCTATTCGTCAACTGAGCAGGCGCGGACGAAGGTGCCCGAGTTGTTTCCGGCGCACCAGGAGTACGCCGATCGGTATCGGCTGGAGCGCCCGGGCGTCCTACTGATGCTTGGGCCGGTTCCGGACGCCGCACCGGGGGAGTTCGGCGCGCTGGCGGTGTTCACCGACCAGGCCGCTGCCGAGCAGTTCGCAGTAGCTGATCCGTTTGTAGTGGGTGGCGCGGTGACCGAGTGGACGGTAAAGACCTGGTTGTGGTCAGTTGAGCCGACAGGAGAAGGCGATGGCCAATGAACTTGCAGCGGCTATGGGCCGGTTGATGTTTCGCGGCATGGACATGCTGCGCCACCGCGACGCGTTCGATATCGGTGCGCCGAC
The DNA here is from genome assembly GCF_009729415.1 of Mycolicibacterium sp. CBMA 234. Classification (GTDB taxonomy): domain Bacteria; phylum Actinomycetota; class Actinomycetes; order Mycobacteriales; family Mycobacteriaceae; genus Mycobacterium. The sequence goes on along the minus strand of NZ_MPKW01000022.1, from coordinate 149,660 downwards.
GGGTTCGGACTTCTCTGGATTCGACCGGGCCCGGCAGATCGTGCTCGTCACGTTCAAGCGTTCCGGTGAGGCCATGCCGAGTCCGATCAATCACGGTCTCGCGGACGGCAAGCTGTACGTCCGCACTGACGCGTCGACCGGAAAAGTGAAGCGGCTGCGCAACAATCCGCGGGTCGTGGTGGTGCCGTCCGACATTCGGGGCAAGCCGAAGGGGCAGCCAGTTGCGGGCGTCGCCCGAATCCTTGCCGAGGACGAGCATGCGCGGGCCGAGGCGGTCATCGCCGCGAACTGGACTCCCGCCATGCGCGTGTTCGAGCGGACCCTGGACAAAGGCAGCGCGGCGTTCGACATTCCGACCACCTACATCGAAATCACCCCCGCACCAACGGCCTAGGTGCACATCAGCTAGTCAGCGTTGGACGTCAACCTAATTGGTATTACCACTAGACCTCTTACCTTTCGTGGCCTAGTGTCGGGCTATGGAGTTGACTGCGATCAAGCGTCGCTCGGCTGCCGACGAGGTGCACGACCAGTTGCTCAAGCAGCTCGTCGCCGGCGCCCCGCCACCGGGCTCGCGCTTGCCGAGCGAACGCAAACTCGCCGAAGTGCTGGGCGTATCACGACCCGTTGTGCGCGAAGCGATTTCGCGTCTCGTAGCGTCTGGCCACCTCGATGTGCGGCAGGGAGACGGCACCGTCGTCAATGACGTCACGCGTACCGGTGGACTCGACCTGCTGCCGTACCTGTTGGTCGACGCGCCCGACGGAGCCGTGGTGAACCCGTCGGTGGTGCGCAGTGTGCTTGAGGTGCGCGAATACCTGGGCCCATGGATCGCCGAGCGCGCGGCGGCGCGGGGCGCAGACAATCTCACCGAACCCCTGCAGCGCGCGCTCTCCGACATCGAGCATGCCCAGACCGGAGCCGCGCAACAGCTGGCCGCACTCGCCTTCTGGGAATGCCTTGTCGGCGGCGCGAATTCGATCGCCATGACGCTGATCTTCAACGGCATGCGCCGGGTGTACGAGCCGATGCTGACGGTGGTGGCCGACGCCGTGGCGGCCGCTGAACCCGCGGCGGCGTACCGCAAGCTCGCGACGGCCGTGATCTCGGGCGAAGCAGTGAAGGCGCGCCGTGCCGCGGCGACGGTGCTCGGTGGCGCCACCTCGGTGCTCACGGAGTTCCTCGATCAAATGGAGGCGGTGTGACGCTCAGAGCGGCGGCCCGCGAGTTCTGGCGGCACCCGACGCCGTGGATGATCCTCACGCTCGTTGTCGGCGCGGTAGCCGCCCGCGTCGCGGTGGGCGGATTCGCGCTGCGCGACCTGTGGGCGCCGCTGGCGTTGCTCCTGCTATTTCCTTTCGTGGAGTGGGTGATTCACGTTTTCATCCTGCATTGGCGGCCGCGCGATGTGGGACGGCTCCGGTTGGACACGTTGGTGGCCCGCGATCATCGGCGGCACCACGCGGACCCTCGCGACGTGGACCTGGTGTTCATCCCGACCCGCACATTGCCGTGGGTGATCGCGATCCCGATCGTGGCTGCGCCGCTCGGTGTGGCTGCGGCCGTGGGCGCGCCGGTGTCCGTCGCACTGTCGTTCATCGTGGTCGAGGCGCTGATTCTGATGGGCTACGAGTGGACGCACTACCTCGTGCACACCGACTACAAGCCGCGCTCGCGGTTCTACAAGGCGGTGTGGCGCAATCATCGGCTGCACCACTTCAAGAACGAGCACTACTGGTTCTCGGTCACGACGTCGGGCACATCGGACCGAGTGCTCGGCACCTATCCGGACTCTGGTGCCGTGGAAACCAGCCGGACTGCGAAGAATCTGCACGGGTTGCGCAGCGGGTAAGCGTCAGATCAGTTCGAAGACCGGGATGGTCCGCTGGAGCCGGGACTGGTACTCGCCGAAGAACGCATGCTTGGCAACCAGTGCGGTGAAGACCTCGTCACGCTCCGGCCCGAGCAGTTCGCGCACGACGCTGTCGTGCGCCGTCCCCGCCACTTCCGCAGTCACGAATGGATTGGCGCGGAGGTTGTGAATCCATGCCGGCGGCGCCTCTTGGCCGCCGTTGGATCCCGCGAAGTACAGCCGGTCTTCGTGCTCGAAGTAGCCCAGCGGTGTCTCTCGACGCACGCCGGACTTGGCGCCGGTGATGGTCAGGATCATCACCAGCATCTCCGAGTCGGGCACGTCCGGCAGCTTGCCGTTGTTGGCCCGCAACTTGGCGATCATGCGGTTGTTGTGTTCGCTCACACCGTTATTCGAGAGCTCGCGATAGGTATCGGAAGTCACGCCGTCGGTCATGCCCGCAACGTAACCCCGAAACCGGGGCCTGTCCGACGGCGTTCCGGTGAGTGGTTACCGGGCGTCGTTGCCGAAGTCCTCGGGGGTGTACTCGCGCGGTTCGACCAGCACCATCCAGTTGCCGGAGTTGTCGCGCATCAGTGCTTCCACCCCGTACGGCCGCTCTTCAGGGGTCTGAATGAATTCGACGCCTTTGGCCGAGAGTTCCTCGTAGGTGGCCCGGCAGTCGTCGACGGCAAGCCCGAGGCCCGGCAGACCACCGGCGGCCTGCGCCCGCTGGAACGCGGCGATCAAATCATCGGAAAGTGGCTTGCTCGGGGTGGTCAGGTGGACCTGCAACTCCGGCTGCTTCGGATGCACGACGGTGCACCAACGGAATTCGGGACCCAGCTGCAGATCGTCCTTCGCCTCGAAACCGAGCACCTCGGTATAGAACTTCAGCGACTCATCGATGTCTTTGACGAATACGGACACGAGCGAGATGTTGGTGATCATGGTCGCCAACGTTATTGGCCGGCGCGGCCGGGCTGCTTCTCCTCGCTTGCGGATTCGACATGACGCTCGGCCAGCCCGGCCATGAACAAGTAGCAGCCGGGGATTCGCGGGGCGCCATTGGCATATCGGCTGCGGAACTGTGACGGTGTCTCGCCGACCAGCTCCCGGAACCTGGCCGAAAACGAACCAAGGCTCGAAAAGCCGACCGTCATGCAGACCTCGGTGACGGTCAGATTGGTCGCGCGCAAAAGGTCTTGTGCCCGCTCGATGCGCCGCCGCGACAGATGCTCGGCGGGCGATAGGCCGTAGGTGGCAGTGAACAACCGCTGAAAGTGGAACTTACTGATGCCGGCCACTGCGGCCAACTGCTCGAGATCGAGCGGTTGGTCGTAGTTCCGGTCCGCGTGATCGCGCGCGCGGCGCAGGTGCTCGAGCACAGCGGCGGGGGCGGTCGGCGGCATACTTCAGTATCGCGGCTGGGGGCTCAGCCGCCTCTGCCACTCTCCAGAATCGACTTGAGTCGCCTCAGGTCGGCTGTCGTCGCCCGCCGCATGGCCAGCCGGAGAACCGGTGCAGCGACGCCGAAGAATCCCTTCGGCTCGCCGAGATTGCGCAGGGTCATGCGGGTGGCGCCGTTCGGAGCGTCGGACCATTCATAGGTGGTCTGCATCGGGAACGGGCCCTGAGCGGTACGCATGACCAATCGTTGGTCCGGCACCAGTTCGACGATCTCGTATGTGTACGTGAGCGTGCGCCCCAGGAACGCGGCGCTGAACTCGAATCTCGCACCGACGGCCAACGGCGGGTCGGTCAATGCCCGGGCGCGGTCGATGTTCGCGTACCAGGAAGGGGCGTTCGCCGGCGCGGCGGCGTAGGCGGCCACCACCGACCGAGGTCTGTCGATAACCGCTTCGACCTGGACGTCTACGGGTGCCATGAGCTCAGCGCAGCGTCAGCCAGGCCAAGCTGCCGAGGCCGGCGACCGCGCAGTAGATGGCAAACGGCGTCAGGGTCCGAGTCTCGAAGTACTTGACCAGGAATCGCACTGCGAAATACGCAGCGATGAACGCGGCCACACTGCCGGCGAGCACCTGCCCACCAATACCGTGGCCTGCCGGTCCGAACAACTCCGGGATCTTGTAGACGCCCGCGGCAAGGATCACCGGGGTGGCCAACAAGAACGAGAACCGGGCCGCGTCTTCGTGGGACAGTCCGCGCAGTACGCCGGCCACCATGGTCGCGCCAGAGCGGCTGATACCGGGAAACAGCGCCAGGATCTGAGCCGCGCCGATGCCGATACCTTCGGCAATCGGCAGGCGGGCCAGCCGTTCGTCGGATGCCGAAAGTCCTTCGGACGGTTCGGCAGCCGGCACCGCCGAGGCGGTACGCCGTCGAAGTCGTTCGCCCACAAAGAGAACGACTCCGTTGATGGCCAGGAACACTGCTGCTGGAATGGGCTTGCCCAGTGTCGTGCGCATCGCCTTGTCCAAGGCCAGTCCTGCGATGCCGACCGGGATGGTGGCCAGGATCAGCAGCCACGCCAAGCGTTCGGCCGAGGTGGTTATCCGCCGATTCTTGATCGACGAGAACAGTCCGCCGATGACGGCCACCCAGTCGCGCCAGAAGAACACCAGCAGTGCGAGCGCCGTCGCGACGTGGACCGCGACCAGGAATGCCAGATATGGCGAATCCTTGGCGGTCATGCTCAGGTCCTCGGCCCACTTGCCGCCCACGAGCGCCGGTATCAGGATCGAGTGGCCCAGGCTGGACACCGGGAACAGTTCTGTGACGCCCTGGAATGCGCCGACGACGATGGCTTCTATGTAGTTGAGGCTCAAGGTTATTCGCCCTTGAATTCCGGAGCGCGCTTTTCGAACATCGCTGTGATGCCCTCGGTCAGATCCTTCGACGCGATGAACGCCGAGTTCCATGCTGCGACATAGCGCAGGCTGGCCGAAACCTGGTCTGTGCGTTGCTGATCCAGCACGTCCTTGACACCCTGCACGGTCAGCGGCGGGTTGGCGGCAATTTCGCGGGCGGTCTCGTGGGCTGCGGCCAGCGATGCGTCGGCGTCGGCGAAGACGTCGTTCACCAGACCGATCTTCTCGGCGCGCGCGGCATCAATGTCCTTGCCTGTCAACGCCAATTCGCGCAGATGCCCGTCGTTCAGGATCAGCGGCAAGCGGGCCAGGGAGCCCACGTCGGCGACGATGGCCAGCTTGACCTCGCGGACCGAGAATTTGGCGTCAGCGCTCGCGTAGCGGATGTCGACGGCCGAGATCAGGTCGACACCGCCGCCGATGCACCAACCCTGAATCGAGGCGATGGTCGGGGTCCGGCAATCGGCGACCGCGGTGATCGAGTTCTGCATGCCCCGCACCATGGTGTGGAAGTCGGCGCGTTCCCTTGCCAGCCCACCGGCCAACATCGGCGCCATCATGCCGCCCATGGCGGGCAGGTCCAGCCCGTAGCTGAAGTTGCGGCCCGAGCCGGTGAGCACAATCGCGCGGACATCGGGATCGGCGTCGAGGGCGGCGAAAGCCACGGGTAGCTCGGCCCAGAAGGCCGGCCCCATGGCGTTGCCCTTGCCGGGACCGAGGAGTGTCACCTGCGCGACATGGTCCTTGGTCTCGATCGAGAGTGATTCATAGCTGTCTGCGGTTTCACCCATGGTTTGGAAGGCTAGCCGGTGAAACTGGGCGTAGCGTCCTGCGCATGACGATTCCGTCCGATGTGATCGAGGCCGGCGAGGCCAGTCTGGTTGTCCTTGAGCAGGTGCTGGCGGGTGTCGGGCCCGACGACGCCGCCCGGCAGACGCCGTGCACCGAGTTCGACGTAGCTGCGCTCACCGACCATCTGATGAACTCGATCACAGTCATCGGCGGGATTGCCGGCGCGCAACTGCCCGATCGCGACGCCGCCACGCCGGTCGTGGATCAGGTGACCGCCGCGGCCCGGCCCGCGCTGGCGGCCTGGCGCAGCCGGGGGCTGGACGGCATGGTTTCCGCGGGCCCGGGTGAGATGCCGGCTGTGCAGATCGCCGGCATCCTGTCGCTCGAATTTCTGGTGCACGCGTGGGACTACGCGACCGCGGTCGGCCGCCAGGTGGACGCCCCCGAGGATTTGGCCGAGTACGTCCTCGGCTTGACCCGGACGGCCATCAGCCCGGCAGCGCGGGCCGCTGTTGGGTTCGACGATCCGATCGAGGTTCCGGCAGATGCGGGCGCGCTGGCCCAGCTGATCGGCTTTACCGGCCGGCGCGCCAACTGACGGCGAAGTCCAGGAACAGGTTGTTTTCCCGCGGCACCGTGACGGTGACGCGCACGCCCTCACGGCCATAGGGACGCACCAGCAGCTTGTTGTCGGCGGCGGCGTCGACGAAGTCGTCGGTGCCTTCCGGGTCCAACGGCAGCCAGACGAAGTTGGCCTGCGGGTCGGGCAGCTCGAAACCGGCCTCCCGCAGCGCTGCGCTGACCCGCACACGCTCAGCCACCACGGCGTCGGTGCGGGCCAGCAGCTCGTCGGCGGCGTCCAGGCAGGCGATGGCGGCGGCCTGGCTCACGCTGGTCGCGGTGAAGGGCACGTACACCTTGCCGAGCGCCGTGACGATGTCCTCGTGCGCGACGGCGTAGCCGATCCGCAGCCCGGCCAAGCCGTACGCCTTCGAGAAGGTCCGTAGGACAACCACGTTGGGGTGCTTGCGGACCAAGCCCAGGCTGTCCGGGAGGAGGCCGTCGCGGATGTACTCGACGTAGGCCTCGTCCAGCACCACCAGGATGTGCGGCGGCACCTTGGCGACGAACTCGACCAGCTTGGCGGGGTCCAGCACCGTGGAGGTCGGGTTGTTGGGGTTGCAGACGAAGATCAGTCGGGTGCGGTCGGTGATCGCGGCCAGCATGGCGTCCAGGTCGTGCGTGAAGTCCTTCAGTGGGACCGGGACGGGCGTCGCACCGGCGGTGCAGATCTGCAGCGGGTAGATCTCGAAGCTGCGCCAGCCGAACAGCACCTCGTCACCGACCGAGGCGGTGATCTGGATGAGCTGCTGGCACAGGCTCACCGACCCGCAGCCCACCGAAATCTGGTTGGGCGCGAATCCGACATAGGCGGCCAGCCGCTCGCGCAACGCGGTGTAGCCGTTGTCCGGGTACCGGTTGATGTTGTCGGTGGCCTTGGCGATGGCTTCGCGCACGCTGGGCAGCGGACCATCGACGGTCTCGTTACTGGCGATCTTGATGGCGCCGGGCACGGTGCGGCCGGGGGTGTAGGCGGGCAGCGCGGCCATCTCAGGGCGCAGGCGGACGGTCACGCGGGACAGTCTAGGTGGCTCGCAGATAACGCTCTGGCGTCGCGCTTTGCCTTTCCCGGTGTTGACTGTGTACCGTATGCCCTCGGCGGTTCCGGGGTGCAAGAGTCCGGTGACCTCGGATCGTTCAGGAGGCGTGCCAGAGCGGCCGAATGGGACTCACTGCTAATGAGTTGTCCCCCTTAAAGGGGACCGGAGGTTCAAATCCTCTCGCCTCCGCCACATAACTGAATAGTTGTAACCATGCGCCCGTAGCTCAATGGATAGAGCACCTGACTACGGATCAGGAGGTTAGGGGTTCGAGTCCCTTCGGGCGCACAATCACTACAGGCCAGGAGCATCGCTCCTGGCCTGTAGTCGTTTCTGGCTACAGGATCAGCGGGCTCGCTTCGCCGCGCTCGGTGCGTAGGTCTCGAGATACGACGTACACATCCGCCGTAGTTCATCAATGGTCGCCTCGTCCCCGTTGGGGGATGTCTGGAATGCGACATCGAGCAGTCGGTTGCCGGCCTCGAACGTGAGCTGGATGGCCAGTAGGGGCGTCTCAGGGCGCACCAGATCGCGCGTCATGAGGAACTGCCAGAACTGTTCGGCCCAGGCTTCGTCGATGGCGTGGGCGGACGCGCCAACCTCCGAGGTGCGCTCGACGAACCACAGGGCGACGAGGCTGCGATGCTCACGGAAGTAGTCGAGCATCGTGTTGACGACGACGTTGACGGCGCCGCGCAAGGTCCGCGCCCGGCTGCGGGCCAGCGCGTCGGACAGCAGTGTGTCGAGCGCCTCAATGTGGCGACTGACGAGTTCGGCTTCGAGCTGATGGCGATCGGCGAAGTAGTGATACACCGACGCGGTCGGAATTCCGGCACGCTCGCCGACGGCTTTGAGGGTGGCGGCCGCGTAGCCCTCGTTGCTGAGCAACGACGTGGCGGCGTCGAGCAGGGCCTCGGTGCGTTCCACGCCACGGCGTTGCACCGCTGCCGGGCGTGATCGAGGGGGCGCGATCTCGGACATATTCCTCGGAGCATAACCACCATTCGGTGACGCCCGCGCGCGCTCAACCTAAACGCGTAGCCGAATCGAGGTCGAATTCGAGATGGCCTTGGGAGGGCTGGACTAAGCGGCGGCCTGCTCCAGTTCGTCGAGCGCCTCGCGGGCGTAGATGGCCAAGCGCTGCAGGTGCGGCATGGTGTCGCGGCAACCGACGAACCCGAGGATGACCTTGTCGGTGTAGCCGACCAGGGTGATGTTCAGCCCGTAGCCGTCGCACAGGAACGAGACGGGGGCGATCAATTCCAGTTGTGCCCCACCGAGATAGAGCGGCTCCTTGGTGAGGACGACGTTGGACACCGTCAGGTTGAACAGCGGCGGAATCTTGGTCAGGGCACCGGTTTTCTGGCCGATGGTCAGTGGCAGCAGCCCCATCAGGGTGTAGGAATTCAACGCGTTCGGTGACATCGCGAGCAATTCCTTCTTGCCGCGCGTGGTCCCCGCGTTGATCACCTTGAGGCGTTCGACGGGGTCGGATTCCGTTGTGGCCAAAGGGCATACGAATCCTGCGGCCGCATTCAGCGTGTCTTCGTCGCGCTCCCAGCCGACCGGTACCGAGGCCGTCAGGGTCTCCTCTGGCAGCTCGCCTTGCTCGTCAAGATAGCGGCGCAGCGCCGAGCCGCAGACGGCGAGCGTGACGTCGTTGACGGTCGTGTCGGTGGCTTTCGCGACGCCCTTCAGGCGGGCCAGCTCGAGAACCTCGACGGCCAACCGCCGCTGCGGGGTCAAAGCGGCGTTGAACGGTGCGCGGGGAGTGCGCAGCGTGGCGCCGACGTGGCTGTTGTCGCCGCCGATCATCCCGACCAGATTCTTGACCAGCTCGGCCGAGCCGGTGACGCCGTCGGTGGTCCGGTTCCACAGCTCGTAGGCGACTGACGCGACCCGGTTGCGGTCAGGCACCTCGGCCTTTGGCCCGGCCTCGGACAGTGGCACGTAGCGGTCGGGTTCGGTGCTCAACCACTTTTTGATGGTGTTGATGGCGCCCATGCCGTCCACCGCGCAGTGGTGGGCCTTGAAGTACATGGCGAAGCGTCCACCGGACAGGCCCTCGATGAAATGCGCCTCCCACAGCGGCCGACGCATGTCGAGCGGATTGGCGTGCAGCCGCGCAACGAGCTTGCCCAGATCGGCTTCGCTCCCCGGGTACGGCAGTGCCGACAGTCGGACGTGATAATCCGGGTCGGGCTGGACGGTGTTCCACTCGGGCAGCAGGCCGTCGGTGACCTGGCTGTCGAACGGGAACGGCAGAAAGCTCAATCCGCAGAACGCGTCATAGAGGGTGCGGACGTAATCCGGCCCGGCGCTGTCGGGCAATCGGAAGGTCAACAGCGCGCCGATGTGCATGGGCGTCCGCTCGGATTCCATCCGATAAAACATCGTGTCGACAGCACTCAACAACCGCATGGCAGCACTATGGCAGGCGCCAGCGTCAAAATCCGGCGGTTCGGTCTTTGTTCAGGCGTGGGTGACCGCTAGGTGGGACACGACGAAATCCACCACCAAATCCACGCCCGATGCGAATTCTCCGTCCTGGTCGAACCGGGCGAGAAAGGGCGCGCACGCAACGACTTCCGGTAGCCCGGAACCTTCCAGCGCCGTCTGCCGGACGGCGATGTCGGTGGGGTCGCTGCTGCCGAACGTGGGGCCGGCGGACACCTCACGCAGCAGCATCCCGACCAACGCGGCCACCAGCACGCGCAGGAGCCGTACCGCCTGCTCGGGATCGGCTCCCGCGTGGGTTAGCACTGACAGCGCCGCGTCGATAGGCGCGAGCCCGGCGAGCGTCGACAGCTGGCGGGTGAGCACCAGAGACGCCGCCTCGGGGTGGGCGAGCGTCACCCGTCGGAACTCGTGGGCCAGGGCGGTCAGATCAGCCCGGAGCTCACCGGTGAGCTCCGGGGCCGTGAGTTCGCCGAGGAGGTGTTCGGCGACGGCGTCGAGCAGGTCGTCCTTGTCGGCGACGTGGTGGTACAGGCTTTTCGCGTCCACACCGAGCAGCCGGCTCACCGACCGCATGCTCACCGCGGCGATGCCGTCGCGGTCGATCACTGTTAGTGCCGCTTCGCGGATCGCCGATCTGGTCAACTGCGCCTGGGCCTTTGGTGGCCGCCCGCGGCGAGGCGTCGGGGTGACGGCGTTCATGACGCCCATTCTCACCCAGACCCTTGCAAATTTCCACACCGTGGGATTATTCTCCATTAATCCCACGGTGTGGAAATAATTTACGGTTCAAACAGGAGAGCGCCATGACGCACCGCTTTGCCATTCCTTCTGCCGAGGTCTTGCAGGCCCGCGAGAAACTCGTCCTCGACCACTTCCATGACGAGGTGCGCCAGGACTGGGACGACGTGCTGGCGACCTTCCCGCATCCGCACTACGAGATCATCCCGACGCTGACGGTCCACGACGGTGACGCCGACGTCCGTGGCTACTACCACGACACCCGGGTCGCGTTTCCTGATCAGGACCACGAGATCATCGCGTTGCGGCATAGTGCCGACGCGGTAATCGTCGAATTCTGGTTGTTGGGAACGCATTTGGGGCCGCTCGGCGGGATTCCGGCCACCGGTTCGCGACACCGCACCCGGATGACGGCGTACTTCGTGTTCGACGAGAACGAGAACCTGGTCGCCGAACGGATTTACTTCGACACCCTGACCATGCTGAAACAGCTTGTCGGAGGCCTGAATCTGCGGGATCCCCGCAGCTGGCCGCTGGCGATTCGCGGGCTGCGGGGCTTGCTTTCCATGTCCAGCCAGCCCGACCGTCGGCTCATCGACACCCCGACCGCCGACCTTTCGGTCTAAGCCCCACTACCGGAAAGACTTTCATGCGCGCACTCATCGGCGGCCGCGGCCCGGACTGGCAGCTGGCGGACCGCGAGAAACCCACTCAACTCGGAGCCATCCGAATCCAGGTGATGGCAGCGGGAATCAACCGCGCCGACCTGTACGCACTGGCCGGCACCTACACGGCCAACTCTCAAGAAGCGGGTGAGTACACCGCCGGTATGGAAGTGGCTGGGATCGTCGAGACTTCGAGCCCGCTGGCACCCCACCTGCCGGCCGGCACGCGCGTCATGGGTATCACCGCGGCGGCGTTCGCCGACTACGCGCTGTGTGACCCACGCCTGGTGGTCCGGATTCCCGACGGCCTGACGTACGAGGAGGCGGCCGCCCTGCCGGTGGGTCTGATCACCGAGCACGACGCATTGGTCACCCAAGGCGGATTCACTTCCGGCCGTGCCGTTTTGATCGTCGGCGGCACCAGTTCGATCGGACTGATCGGCATTCAACTCGCCAAGGCATTGGGAGCGGGCGTCGTTATCGCGACGACGACCAGTGATGACAAGCGCGGTGCCCTCGCTGGTGCGGGGGCTGACGTCGCCGTGAATACCGCCACGGAGGATCTGACCGACGCGGTGCTGGCCGCCACCGGCGGCGCCGGTGTCGACATCACACTCGACCACGTCGGCGGCGAGCTGTTTGCGGCTCTGCCGGGCGCCACCGCAGTCGGCGGCACGATCATCAGCATCGGGCGATTGGCCGGTCCCGCAACCCAACTCAACCTGGACACCGTGGCGTTCCGGCGGCAACGGGTGCTCGGGACCACGTTCAGCATTCGTACTCGCGCCGAGTTGGCGGGGGTTGTCGGCGCGCTCTCGGATCAGGTGTTGCCCGCGTTGGCGGCCGGCCGGATCGTTCCCCGCGTGGATGCTGTGTATCCGCCCGAACGTGCTCTCGAAGCGGCAAAACGGTTGCGTGACAACGGGGCTCTCGGAAAGCTCGTGTTGTCCTTCGCCGATGCCCACACTGGTCCCGCTCCCGCCCCGGCGCCGCGAGCCAACATGTTCGGCAGCATCGCTCAGATGGGATATGTGGTGCGCGATATCGAGGCATCGATGGCAGGGTTCGTCGAATCCGGCATCGGGCCTTGGTTTTACCTGAAGAATGTCAAGCCGGGAAACTTCACCTACCAGGGCAGGCCCTCGGGCATGGCGATGGATGTCGCGGTGGCCAACAGCGGTGACATGCAGATCGAACTCATCCAACCGGTCAACGACGAACCCTCGATGTACAAGGACTTCCTCGACGCCGGTCGGGAAGGGCTGCAACACTTCGCTTATTGGAGCGAGAACTACCAACAGCTGTACGACCGCGCGCTCGCCGCGGGCTTCGCGGTCGGTCAAGAGGGGGAAATCGGTGGTCCCACAGGTCGTTTCGCCTACCTGGAGACCGAACACCATCCAGGCACCGTGATCGAGATCTCCGACCTCGGTGGCACCAAGAAATTCGTCTTCGACCTCATCAAACTCGCGGCTGCGAACTGGGACGGCAGCAATCCCGTCCAGATCATCGATCCGGCATTGCTCACCGGCGACCCGGCAGCGATGGCCGAATTCAAAGAGGCAATGGCATGAGGGTCCACCACCTCAACTGCGGGACCATGAACCCGCGCTTTGTCCCCGACGGGCTGGTGTGCCACGTGCTGCTGGTGGAGACGCCGGCCGGCCTGGTGCTCATCGATACGGGACTGGGGCTGCGAGACGCAGAATCTCCCGCAGCCCGGTTTGGTCCGGCGAGGTTCTATGTGCGCCCAGTGTTCGATCCGAATGAAGCTGCTATCAACCAGATTCGCGTGCTTGGATTTGAGCCCAGCGACGTCCGGCACATCATCGTGACCCACTTTGACGCGGACCATGTCGGCGGACTGGCCGATTTTCCTTGGGCACAAGTGCATCTCACCAATGCTGAGGCATTCGCCGCATTGCATCCGAAGACTCTGGTGGAGAAACAGCGGTACCTGCCGGCTGGATATGCGCACGGACCGCTCCTCGTCGAGCACTCACCTGCGGCTGCTGAGTCGTGGCGCGGCTTCCCCGGCGCCAAAGAACTGACCGAGATTGCCGACGGCATTGTCCTAATCAACCTGCCAGGTCACACCCGTGGGCATGCCGCGGTAGCGGTCGACGCGGGAGCCCGCTGGATTCTGCATGCCGGCGACAGCTTCTACCACCATGGCCAGCTCGACGGCAGCCACACTGCACCACGGGCGCTGACCATGATGGAACGCTCCGTCGCCTTCGATTGGAAACGAGTCCAGGCCAATCATCAACGGCTGAGCGAACTTTGGGCGGCCCGCGATCCGGACCTGTTGATCGTCAATGCCCACGATCCGCAGCTGTATCGCGAGGCGGCCAAGTAGGGCCCGAATCTCTATGGACGATCGCGAGTGCTGTCCTGCAAGATGTTGATGTGACGACCGATCACGGCTCTGAGCTATCGGAGATCGACGCCAGAGTTCGGGCGCTCGAGACCTTGCTGGTGGCCAAGGGCTATGTCGATCCGGCTGCGCTCGACGTGATTGTGGAGACGTATGAGCACCAGGTCGGACCGCACAATGGCGCGGCCGTTGTAGCGCAGGCCTGGGTCGACCCGGAGTTCCGCGCCTGGCTGCTCCGCGATGCGACGGCCGCGGTTGCATCCATGGGGTTCTCGGGACGGCAGGGCGAGCACCTGCGTGCGGTCGAGAACACTCCTGACGAGCACAACATGGTGGTTTGCACGTTGTGCTCGTGCTACCCGTGGTCAGTGCTCGGACTGCCGCCGGTTTGGTACAAGTCGGCGCCATATCGTTCCCGAGCGGTCTCTGAGCCGCGCGCCGTGCTCGCTGATTTCGGTGTGGGTCTGCCGGAAGAAACCCGAATCCGGGTGTGGGATTCGACTGCGGAAATTCGATATCGCGTCATTCCGATGCGGCCCGCCGGGACCGACGGCTGGACCGCGGATCGGTTGGCGGACTTGGTCACCCGCGATTGCATGATCGGCACAGGTATCCCGACGGCCGGATCGCCGGCATGAAGGTCGCGGCTGATCTCGGTGGGGTGCCCGGCTTCGGGTCAGTCGAAGCCGAGGTCGATGAGCCGGTGTTCCACGCGGACTGGGAGCGCCGCGTCCTGGCATTGGTGGTAGGGATCGGGCCTATCGGCGCCTGGACTCTCGACATGTCGCGGTTCGCGCGCGAGAATCGCCCACTCGCCGAATACCTCTCGCTGACCTACTACGAAATCTGGCTGGCGGCACTTGAGCGGCTGCTCGTCGAACGCGAACTGATCACCGCCGCAGAGCTGGCGTCAGGAAGTCCGCTCGGCCAGCCGGAGGTGATCTCGCGGGCGCGGAATGCTGCGGACATGTCCAGGCTGCTGCGTACGGGCGCATCGACGCTCCGATCTGCAGAGACCGCAGCGAGATTCACCGAAGGCGACGCTGTCCGCACGACATCGGTTGAGCCGGCCGGGCATACCCGACTGCCTTCCTACGCCCGGGGAAAGCGCGGCCGAGTGACCGTCGTTCACGGCTGCCACGTCTACCCGGACACGAACGCCCGCGGACTTGGTGAACAGCCGCAGTGGCTCTACACCGTCGAGTTCACTGGCACCGAGCTGTTCGGCGAAGCTGCTGAAGCCGGCGCCACCGTCAGCATCGATGCATTCGAGCCGTACCTGGAACCTGCGTGACCGCGGTACCCGAACCGTTCGAAGCGCCTTGGCAGGCGCGGGCGTTCGCTCTGGTGGTGGGCCTCCACGAGCGGGGACTCTTCTCCTGGGTGCGGTGGGCGGAAGTTTTGGCTACCGAGATCGCCGCGGATCCGCAGCGGGCCTACTACGAGGCTTGGCTCGCCGCGCTGCAGACTGTTGTCGTGCAGCATTGCGCGGTCACGCCGGCGGAAGTGGACGACTGCCAGAGTGACTGGCTCGCCGCGGCAGCGCGCACCCCGCACGGCGAGCCGATCATTCCGGTATTGCGCCTTCGGCCTTGAGCGTTTCGTGGGCGGCGAGGAAGCTTTGCCGCCCATCGCGACTTCTTCGAACCGCCGCTCGCGGCCAGGATGCCAAGACTCAGAAGGCTTTTGGTCTTGCGGTCGAGCGAGCCGCCGCCCCAGGCGCGCGCCCAGGCAAGCTCGGTGACCAGATGCTGGAACTTCATCATGAAGTCGTCAGAGCCGGCCAGATTGGCGTCGACATACGCGTCGCCGAGAACGTCGCGCCGGATTTGCAACCCTGCGTCGAACGCCGATTCGTCAGTCACGGGCAGGACGATACTGCGGCTTTATCTACCGGGAAAGGGCGAGGATTGGACTCATGAGCGTTCAAACCGTTGGGGAACTGCTTGATGCTGCCGCTAACCGTTGGCCGGACGCGCTCGGTTTGGTGGTACCCGACGGTCGACAGTGGACTTTTACTGAGTTGCGAGCGACGGCGACACAGGTCGCCTGCTCACTTCTCACGATCGCTGAACCGGGCGAGCACATTGCAGTGTGGTCGCCCAACTGCGCTGAGTGGTATCTGCTGCAACTGGGGGCAGGCCTGGCCGGCATGACTGTTGTGACCGTGAACCCGGCGTACCGTGCCGCTGAGGTGTCCGACGTGCTTGCGCGATCGCGCTGCGCTGCGGTGTTCCTCGCCGCGGAGTTTCGTGGCACCGACCTGACCGACGTGCTCGACGCAGTCCGAGGTGAACTACCTGCCCTGAGGAACGCGGTCCAACTGCGAGATTGGGAGGCCTTTCTCGATCGTGCGGTCGAACGTCGGCTCCCGATGGTCACGCCACAATCGCCGGCCCAGATCCAGTTCACTTCAGGAACGACGGGGTGCCCGAAGGGGGCTGTGCTCCCACACAGTGCGGTGGTCGAGAACGGAATTCGCGGTGCGCAGCGGTGGCAGGTTCAAGCGGGTGAGGTATGGCTCAATGCGATGCCGATGTTCCATGTCGCTGGGTCAGTCATCAACGCGCTGGGGGCGCTGTCGGCCGGAGCAGCTCAACTCATCTGCCCGTTCGATGCAGTCGCGACGGTGAAACTCATTCGGGAGCACAAAGTCTCGGTCGCGTGTCTCGGCGGAACCATGTGGGCCATGTTGCTCGACCAGCCTGAGGTTGAGCTCACGTCAGTGCGGGTTGCGATCGCGGGAGGACAGAGCATTTCGCCTGATCTGGTTCGCCGCGTCGATGCCGCGGTATCCGGACGCATGTCGATCCTGTTCGGAATGACCGAATTGTGCGGGACGGTGACCGCCGGGGCAATCGACGACGACGAAGAAACCCGTGCCGAAACATGTGGTCGTCCACTTCCCGGTGTCGAGCTGCGCATCGTTGAGGGCGAAATTCAGGCACGCGGATGGTTGACGATGACGGGGTACTTCGAGGACCCGTCAGCTACCGCGGCGACGCTGCTGGAGTCAGGCTGGTTGCGCACCGGCGACATCGGCTGCCTTGATGAGCGGGGTCGTCTTCGGATCACCGGGCGCGCCAAGGAAATGATCATTCGCGGCGCGGAGAACATCTACCCTGCCGAGATCGAAATCCGCCTCCGCGCACATCCGGCAATTGCCGACGCCGCCGTCTTCGGATTGCCGGATCCGGTCTACGGCGAGTCGGTCGCGGCAGCGGTGGTGCTGCATAGCAGTGCCGACGTGCCGTCAGACGCAGAACTTCAAGCCTGGTGTCGGGCTGAACTGGCACCGTTCAAGACGCCCAAAACGTGGACTTTTGTTGACGCGCTGCCGATGACACCGTCGGGCAAAATCCAGAAGTTCCGATTACGCGAATTACTCTGCGGTCACTAGGCATTCAGTCGCTAGACCATCACGCCCGGCTTGTATTCCTGCAGCGGCCGCTGCCGGATGAACGTCGGCCACCAGAACCACGGACCCAGCAGCCGCACCAGACACGGCACGATGAACGACCGCACCACCAGGGTATCGAGCAGCAGGCCGATGCAGACCGTCGAACCCATCTGGCCGATGGTGCGCAGATCGCTGGAGAGCATGGCCAGCATGGTGAACGCGAACACCAGACCGGCCGACGTCACCACGCCGCCGGTACTACCCAGCGCGCGGATCAGGCCGGTATTCAGCCCGGCGTGGACTTCTTCTTTGAGGCGGGCCACCAGCAGCAGGTTGTAGTCCGAGCCGACGGCCACCAGCACGATGAAGGTCAGCGGCAGAATCAGCCAGTGCAGATGCAGCCCGATGATGTGTTGCCAGATGAGCACCGACAGCCCGAACGCGCCGGCGTACGAGAACGCCACGGTGCCGGGAATGACCAAGGCCGCCACCAAAGATCGGGTGATGATCATCATGATCAGGAAGATCAGTACGAAGGCGGCAATCGCCGCGATCAGTAGATCGTTCCTGGCGTAGGTCTGGATATCCAGGTTGTTGGAGCCGGACCCGCCGATATAGATCTTGGAACCGGCGAGGGATGTTTCCTTGAGCGCGATTTTGATCGCGTCGGGGAACTGCTTGACGTGTTCGATACCTTCCGGTCCCATCGCGTTGCCCTCGTGGGTGACGATGAAGCGGGCGGCATGGCCGTCGGGCGACATCATCAGTGCCATACCGGTTTTGATGTCGTCGTTGTCGAAGGCTTCGCGCGGGATGTAGAAGAAGTCATCGCTGCGCGACGCGTCGAAGTCGTTGCCGACGTTGATCATGTCGTCGAAGGTCTGGTCGGTGTTCTTGTTCTGAATGTCGGTGGGGCCGTAGTTGTTGACGATCAACGCCAACAGCGCCTGGTTGTCCGACACCGTCTGGCGCAGCAGCGACACCATCTGCGGCATCAGGCTGTCTATCACCTGGAACGAGCCGACCGCTTTTCCGATGTCAGCGGCCAGATTGTCGACCTTGTCGATCACATCGAACAGCGATCGGAACGACCAGCACACGGGAATGTCGTAACAGTGCGGCTCCCAATAGAAATACGCGCGGAGCGGACGCATGAAATCGTCGAGATTGGAGATCGCGTCGCGCATGTCCTCGGTCACCTGCTGCATGTCTTCCAGGGTCAGCACCGTGGAGTGCAGCTCGTCGGCGAGCCTCTGAGTCAGGTCGGCGGTCTGCTTCAGCACTTCGATGCTGTGCGCGGTGATCTTGGCCTGCTTCGCAGTGTTCTCGTTGTTGTGCTGCGTGAACGGCAGCTGCTGGCCGTTGCCGCTGCCCTGGGTGGTGAAAAGGTAAGGGATGGACGCATGTTCGAGCGCTCGACCCATGGGGCGGGTGATGCTCTGCACCATCGCCACACCCTGCAATCGGATCAGCGCCTTGGCCACCCGGTCCAGTGAGATGAAGTCCGCCGAGTTGCGCATGTCATGGTCGGACTCGACCATGAGCATCTCGCTGAACAGCTTGCTCTTCGGGAAGTGCCGGTCGGCGGCCTGAAAACCCTCGTTGGCCGGGGCATTTGGCGGCTGGTAGGTGCGGTCGTCGTAGCTGACCTGATACGTGGGCACGAACACCGCCCCGAACGAGACGACGGCGACGCTGGCCACCAGGATCGGCTTGGGCCAGCGCACCACGGCGGTGCCGATGCGCCGGTACAACTTTGCCTTCACTGCTTGCTTCGGGTCGAACAACCCGAACAGGCTGCCGACGCTGAGTAACGCGGGGCCAATGGTCAGCGCACCGGCGATGGTGATCAACATGCTGACGGCCACGGCCGGACCCATGGTGTGGAAATAGTTCAGCCGGGCGAAGGTCAGACAGGCGCAGGCGCCGGCGATGGTCAGGCCCGAGCCGATGATGACGTGCGAAACACCTTTGTACGCGGTGTAATACGCGTCCTCGCGACTTTCCCCGTTTAATCGGGCTTCGTGATATCGGCCGATGAGGAAGATGCCGTAGTCGGTGCCCGCACCAAGGGTCAGTGAGATGACCATGTTCGTGGCGAACGACGACAGCGGGATGATGCCGTAGTGCCCGAAGGCGGAGATCACGCCCTTGACCGAGAGCATCAGCAGGATCACCCCGAAGAACGGCACCAGCATCGTGACGACGGAGCGGTAGACCATCAACAGCATGAAGATGATCAGGAACATCGTCGCGATGGTGATGTTGTTCAGGCTGGAGTTGGCGATCAGGACGGTGTCGGCTGCCAGTGGCGCCGCGCCGCTGACGTAAACCTTCAGTCCGGCAGGTGGATTGGACGTGTCGACGATATGTCGGACCGCATTGACCGAGTCGTTCGCCTGCATCTGCCCGATATCGCCGGCAAGTCGTAGTAGCACGTAGGCGGATTTGCCGTCGAGGCTCTGCGCGCCAGCGGCGGTGATCGGCTTGCCCCAGGTGTCCATCACATACTGCACATGAGTGGTATCCGCGTTGAGCGTGCGGACCAGACCGGCGTAGTAGTCACGGTCCTGCTCGGTCAGGCCGCGGTCGGCCTCCAGTACCAGCATGGTGAGGCTGGTCGAGGTGGACTCGTGGAAGACCTTGCCGATGGTCAGCATCGCCACTTGCGACGGTGCATACGTCGGCACCATCGGGCCGGCGAGCTCCTGGGCGACGTCTTCGATCTTGGGCACAAAGGTATTCGTGACCACCGCGAGCAGGGCCCAAAACACGATGATCGGGATGGCCAGCAGACGAACGGTTCTCGCGAAGAAGGGACGCTTCGGCGCGCCGTGTGCGGGGCGAACGATCGGGGCGGTGGTGGGCTCGCTCATGCGGACTTCACCCGGCAGGCGACGTCGGCGTTGCCGTGGTCGTCGGATTGCTCGTCGCGGACAACGCCATTCACCTTCATCCGGCAGCCGACGCTGCCGCCGTGCACCTGCACCGAGATGCTGCCGGAGACCACGGTGAGGGTGGTGGTCTCGGTGTGCGACCACGGCAGCTCGGTGAGGTCGACCTTGTGCGGATGGCCGCTGATGTCGATGTAGGACAGCAGGCCGCCGGAGCCCAGGTTGCCGAACACTTCGTACGTCAGGGTCTTGGGCGTGAACTCTGGTGGCGCCTGTGGCTGATTGACAGCTAGGACAGGTCCCGGCTCGGAGAACTCGTGGACCTTCACCATGAGCATCACGCCGAGGCCGACCGCGATCACGGCGACCAAGGGCATCCAGGCTCGTGCGAGGAATCGTCTGCCGGTAGAGCGCTGGCTCACTCGATCACCTTTCGACAGGATCGGGTATATCAACTAGGTTGATATGAGTCGGCGTAAACACTATCAGTGAACCGACAATGCGGAGATTTGAGATATTCCATGAAATCGAATGGCGTGGTCAGGCTATACAGCTAACTGCCAGATTGAATCAAGGTCACCTGAGGCAGGCGCCTTTTGAGTTTGATCACGCGGAAGATCTGAGCGGTGACGTTGATGGACGAGAACATGGCGATGATCCCGAGAAAGGTGCGCTCTGACGGCGTTGCGCCGTGCAGTTGTTCCAGGCTGCCGAGTACGTAGAAACAGCCGAGCGAAAAAATTCCGAGGGGAATCGCAAACGTCATCAAGGTCCGTTGGTTGTCGATGACCTGCGTCGCGTATTCCAGTTCTGCAGGGGTCATCGGCTGGCGCTTGCGGACTTTGGTGAGCACCGTCTGTTTGGCCCGAACGTCTTCCGCCATCGGCAGTTGCGGCTGCTTTCGCAGCCGTTGGATGTAGAAGAACATGACCGTCGCGGCGAAGAGCAGTGACAGCAGGGCGACGTCGGCCAGCTTGCCGAATAAATGCCAGTCGGTGCCGAGGAAGTTCCAACCCATTCTGGTACTCCTTTGCGGTTCGAGGGCGCGGCCGTACGTCCCGGGGTGTGCGGGACGTTACCCCAGCTAACTGGGAATGGGTGGCCGGTGTCAACTGGGTTGATACAGGGGTCTTGATGCCCTGCGGCGGATGGCACAGACTTGCTGAGATGACGCATGTGCACACCGTCCGGGGCCCGGTGCCCGTCGACCAACTCGGTGCCACGCTCATGCACGAGCACGTCTTCATTCTCGGTGACGAAATCCGCCAGAACTATCCCGACTATCCGTCGCCGTGGGACGAGGAGGCGCGCGTCGCTGACGCGATAGACCAACTGCGCCAAGCCAAATCGCGCGGCATCGATACCATCGTCGACCCCACGGTGATCGGGCTGGGCCGCTATCTGCCGCGCATCCAACGTGTCAACGAACAGGTCGACATCAACATCGTTGTGGCCACCGGCATCTACACGTACAACGACGTGCCGTTCCAGTTCCTGCACACCGGTCCGGGACTGCTGTTCGACACTCCGGAACCCATGGTCGAACTGTTCGTGCGGGATATCCGCGAGGGCATCGGCGGCACTGGGGTCAAAGCCTCCTTTCTGAAATGTGCCATCGAGCACCAGGGCCTGACGCCCGGGGTGGAGCGGGTGATGCGCGCCGTCGGGCAGGCGCACGTACAGACCGGTGCGCCGATCACCGTGCATACCGATGCGCACAGCCAGTCCGGGCTCGTCGCGCAGAAGGTGTTGGCCGAGGAAGGTGTCGACCTGACCAAGGTGGTGATCGGCCACTCCGGGGACAGCACCGATCTCGACTATCTATGCGCGATCGCCGACGCCGGGTCCTACCTGGGCATGGACCGGTTCGGATTGGACATGCTGCTGCCGTTCGAGGAGCGCGTCGACACCGTGGCGGCGCTGGCCAACCGCGGCTACGCCGAGAAGATGGTGCTGGCCCACGACTCGTCGTGCTTCATCGATTGGTTCTCGCACGAGGGCAAGCTGGCGGCGCAGCCGAACTGGAAGTTGACCCACATCAGCGACGACGTGCTGCCCGCGTTGCGCCACCGCGGCGTCACCGACGAACAGATCACCACCATGCTCGTGGATAACCCGCGGCGCTACTTCAGCGGAGACATCGTGTGACCATCCGCGAAATATCCAGAGCGGGCAACCCTTTTCGCGCCAGTGGCAAAGGTCTTCCCGCGACGCTGGTCGAGATGTTGCGGGGGCAGGTACAGGCGCGGCCGGACGACGAGGCCGTCGTTGAACTGGGCGGTGGTCGGCTGACCTATCAGCAATTGTGGGATTCGGCGGCGCGGGTGGCCGGGGGACTCGTTGCGGCGGGCGTGCAGCCCGGCGACCGGGTCGCGGTACGGTATCCCGCCGGACTGGACTGGGTGCTCGCGTTCTGGGGCACCGTGATGGCCGGGGGAGTGGCTGTCGCCGTCAACACACGGTCCGCGCCACCTGAAGTGGATTTCGTGTTGGCTGACGCTGGGGCCACTCTTGATCTAGCTCCAGGTACCCCGTTGCCTGACGGTGAACCGTATGTCGCCGAACATCTTTCGTCGGACGATGTGGCGGCGCTGTTCTACACCTCGGGTACAACCGGCAAGCCCAAGGGCGTCCCGACCACTCACGAGGCGTTTATGACCAACGCGGAGAACGTTGTTCAATGCGTCGGACTGGCCGACGCGGTGGGACTGCGGACGTTGATCTCCGTTCCGCTGTTCCATGTGACCGGTTGCAACACCCAGCTTTTGGTGGCGGCCTACACCGGCGGTGCGGCGGTGATCATGCCGACGCTCAATCTGCCGGAGTTGATCAATACTCTTGCTGCCGAGCGGATCTCTCTGATGGTCACCGTCCCAGCGATATATGCATTGATGCTGCGACATCCGGATTTCGCCGGCGCTGACGTGTCTGGCGTGCGATTTGTGGGATACGGCGGGGCGCCCATCGCAGCCACGCTGGTGGGCGCACTTAAAGCGGCGTTTCCGGCCGCCCAGGTGTTCAACGGCTACGGCATGACAGAGACGTCGTCGCTGCTGACGTTGCTACCCGACTCCGATGCCGTCGAGCATGCCGATTCGGTGGGCTACGCGGTGCCGTCGGTGGAACTCGGTATCAGCCAGCTGGACGGCGATCCCGACGTCGGAGAACTCGTGGCACGCGGCGCCAATGTCATTACCCACTACTGGAATCGGCCAGAAGCGGACGCCACCACCATCGTGGATGGCTGGCTGCACACCGGCGACGTGGTCAGAGTCGACGACGCCGGCCGCGTGCATGTCGTCGACCGCATGAAGGACATCATCATTCGTGGCGGGGAGAACATCTCCAGTATCGAAGTCGAGTCGGCTCTCGCTGATGCACCGGGCGTGCTTGAGGTCGCAGTGCTTGCGGTGCCCGATGAGGTCATGGGCGAGAAAGTCGGAGCGGTGCTGTGCGGCGCGGAAGGGGCGGTCATCGACATCGCCGCCGTACTGGAGCACGGCAGTGCCCGGCTCGCCGATTTCAAACTGCCGCAGTATGTCTCGGTATCGACCGTGCCATTGCCACGGAACGCCGGCGGCAAGTTGCTGAAAGGTCAACTGCGCGACAGTGTGCAGTGGGGTGCGCCGGTCCGGTGATGCGGCTGCTGCTGATTTCTGACACCCACGTGCCCAAGCGCGCCCGGGACATGCCGGCTCAGGTTTGGGACGAGGTGGCTCGGGCCGACGTGGTGCTGCACGCCGGTGACTGGGTGGACGTTGCCCTGCTCGACGAGTTGGAGCAGCGGGCGGTGCGATTGGTCGCGTGTTGGGGCAACAACGACGGTGCCGACTTGCGGGCCCGGCTGCCTGAGCGGGCTGACGTCACGCTCGACGGCGTACGGTTCACCGTCACGCATGAGACCGGCGCGTCCGCAGGGCGTGATGCCCGTATGGCGCGGCTGTATCCCGACACCGACGTACTGGTGTTCGGGCACAGCCACATTCCGTGGGACAGCACCGCGGCCGCGGGTCTGCGACTGCTCAATCCGGGCTCACCGACCGACCGTCGACGCCAGCCGCACTGCACCTACATGACCGCGGCGATTGACCACGGTGTTCTCGCGGAAGTGGTGCTGCACGCGCTGTGAGATGGAAAGGTGGGCAGCATGGAGCACAAGCCGCCCACCGATGCCATCGCCGCCGCCAACCGTGCGCACCTCGACTCACTGCCGTTCGGGGACACCCGGGACTTCGACGACGCCGACCGCGGATTCATCGCCGCGATGGAACCGTGCGTTGTCACCGCTGCCGACGGAAGGGTGGTGTGGGACAACGATTCCTACAGCTTTGTGAACGGCGACGCGCCGGACAGCGTGCACCCGAGCTTGTGGCGGCAGTCGCAGCTGTGCACCAAGCAGGGGCTGTACGAAGTGGCGCCGGGCATCTACCAGGTGCGCGGCCTGGACCTGTCGAACATCAGCTTCATTGAGGGCGATACCGGCGTCATCGTCATCGACCCGTTGATCTCCACCGAGACAGCGGCCGCGGCGCTGGCGTTGTACCGAGAACATCGGGGTGATCGAGCCGTCACCGCGGTTATTTATACCCACAGCCACGTCGACCACTTCGGCGGAGTGCTCGGGGTGACGTCCCAGGCTGACGTCGACGCCGGCAAGGTCGCGATCATCGCGCCGGAAGGCTTCACCGCACATGCTGTGCAGGAAAACGTCTATGCCGGAACGGCAATGGCCCGGCGCGCCGGGTACATGTATGGCGCCGCGTTGGAGCGCGGTCCGCAGGGGCAGGTCGGTTGTGGGTTGGGGCAGGTCGGGTCTACCGGTGAGGTAGCTCTGATCGTGCCCACCGTCGACATTACGACCACAGGAGAGACGCACACCATCGATGGCGTCGAGATCGAGTTCCAGATGGCGCCCGGGACCGAGGCGCCGGCCGAAATGCATTTCTATTTCCCCAAATTCCGTGCGCTCTGCATGGCCGAGAACGCCACTCATAACCTGCACAACCTGCTGACCCTGCGGGGTGCGCTGGTGCGCGACCCGCACGGCTGGGCGGGCTATCTGACCGAGGCCATCGACAGCTTCGCCGGCCGCGCGGACGTGGTCTTCGCCTCCCACCACTGGCCCACCTGGGGTCACGACAACATCGTCGAATACCTTTCAGTGCAAAGGGATCTGTACGCCTACTTGCATGATCAGACGTTGCGCCAGCTCAACCAGGGCTATACCGGTATCGAGATCGCCGAAACTTTCCAGATGCCACCGGCTTTGGAGAAGGCCTGGCACACCCATGGCTACTACGGTTCGGTGAGCCACAACGTCAAGGCGGTCTACCAGCGGTACATGGGCTGGTTCGACGGCAATCCGGCCCGGCTGTGGCAGCACCCGCCGGAGGCATCCGCGCCGCGCTACGTGGCGGCGATGGGCGGCGTCGACAAGGTTGTCGAACTGGCGCAGCAAGCCTTCGATGACGGCGATTTCCGTTGGGCGGTAACCCTGTTGGATCACGTCGTCTTCACCGATGAGCACCATGCCGCCGCTCGGGAACTCTACGCGGACACCCTGGAGCAGATGGCCTACGGCGCCGAGAACGCGGTGTGGCGCAACTTCTTCCTGTCCGGTGCTACCGAACTGCGGGTCGGCAAGTTCGGCACCCCGACCCAGTCCGCGTCACCGACGATGCTGGCGCAGCTCACTCCGGAGCAGATGTTCGACACCCTGGCCATCAACGTCAATGGCCCGCGGGCCTGGGATTTGAACCTCGCCATCGATGTGACGTTCGAGGACGTGGCCGCCAACTATCGTTTGGCGCTACGGAACGGGGTGCTGGTGCATCGTCAGGTCGCCGCCGACCCGGCCACTGCCCACGCTACCGTCACGCTTGCGAACAAGTTGCGGCTCTTGGCTTTTGCCGCCGGGGACACCACGTCACCGGGCGCCGCGGTGGCCGGCGACGCCACCGCGCTGCCGACGTTGTTGAGTGTGATCGACCGGCCCGACCCGGCGTTCAACATCATCACGCCGTAGTCGGGCCGGTCGGTGGCTATGCGGTCGGGGCGGTCGGCACCCAGTTGCCGTGGAATCCGGCCGGCACCCGGTGCGGAATCTTGATGCTCGCGACGTCCTGCAGGGTCTGGGCATCGACGATGGCCAACTCGCTGCGATCGGTCGCCTGGTCGTAGACGTAGCCCATCAAGACGCCGTCGTCCTCGGCCGCGTTCGGCGATGACGGGTGGAAGACGAACTCGCCCAACATCTTCCCGCTGCCGAAGGACCGCGTCGCGGTACTGCCGCCGATCAGGTCGTGTTTGAGCAGGGTGTCGCTGCCAGCCGCACCTTCACTGACGGTCGGTGCGTAGCCGTAGCGGTGCCGCTTGCCGGTCAGTCGCTCGTCGATCCGCGGGAACTCCTGATCATGGTCGTCGAAGCGGTCCTCGAGCACCTTGCCCGCGGTCAGATCGATGGTCCAGCGATCGAGAGTTGGCGGCCCTTCGTTCGGGCCCAGCTTGTCGGCGTCAAACATCTTCGGATGGCGCACGACGTCCAGGACGATGGTGTTGTCGTCGGGGGAGTCGTAGGCGTTCATCGGGTGGAAGACGTAGCACGGCTCGACGTCGAACCACCGGACGTCGGAGTTGCCGCCGTCGCGCGGCATGACGCCGACCCGGGCCGGGTATTTCGGATCCCACGAGTAGGGCATCCGCCGGTCTTTCGATGTGAAGCTCGACTGTCGCGCGGCGACCGGATCGGGAATCTTGACCCGACCGATCAACGACGACAACACAAGTCGCGCCGGCAGCCGCAGTAGCTTCGGCACTGCCATCTCGGTGATGATCCCCGTATCGAAGCTCACGGGCAGGTCGTAGAAGATGACGTGCCGCTCGGTGAGGGAGAAGTCGTGCATCATCGGGCTGCCGTGCACTTCGATGTCGACGGTGCGGCGCGCTTTTCCATCTGTGCCGATCACCGAGTACTGCACGGTGTTGCCGCGGGTGAAGCTGTACGAAACCGCGTGCAGTTCACCGGTTTCCGGGTCCCGCTTCGGGTGAGCTGTATATCCGCCCGAGATCGTGCCGTCGAAATCGCAGACACCGACGGTGTCCAGCTCGTCAGTCAGCTCATAGTTCGCGCTGCCACCCTCGACTAGCGCCAGCGTCTTGCCGGCGTGGCCGAGCACATTGGTGTTGGCGCCGATGCCGAAAGGACTGCCGTGCCCTGCCGGTGTGCCCTCGCCGAGCGCGGCCGCCGTGTACGGTCCACGCACCCAGCGATTGCGGTACCACTCGGCCTTGCCGTCACGGATGCGGATGCCGTGGACCATGCCGTCACCCAGGAACCAGTGATACAGCTCGGGGTCGACCTCGCCGATCGGATTCGGGCCGTTACGCAGATAGCGGCCGTCGAGATAGTCCGGGATCGTGCCCGTGACGGTCAGGTCGGTCAGGGTGTATTCGTCCTGCAGTGGCGCGAAGGCGCCTTCAAGGTAGCGGTTGGTCATCCCAGAACCTCCATAACAGTGTTATTGGCTGTGGTTACTGGTATAACACTGTTATGGACGGTGTGCAAGGGTGAGCGACGAAATTCGTAGGCAACTGGTAGAGGCCGGCGTCGCGATTCTGGAACGCGACGGCCTCCAGGCGTTGAGCGTGCGCAAGCTTGCCGCAGAGGTCGGCACGTCGACCATGGTGGTGTACACCCACTTCGGGTCGATGACCGGTGTTGTCGACGCACTCTCAGATGAGATCTTCGCCCGTTTCGGCGAGGCCCTGGCGGCCGTACCGCACACCGACGATCCAGTGGCGGACTTCTTCTCGATGGGCGCCGCCTACCGCCGGTTCGCGCTGAGGAATCCGCAGCACTACCAATTGATTTTCGGTACTGCGGTCCCTGCGTCGTTGTCGAGCTGTCGGACAGATTTGACGGTGACCGGACATGCCACGTCGCGCGACACGTCGTTCCAGGTGCTCTGTGCGTCGGTGCGTCGGATGATCGCGGCCGGCCGCATCCGCGATGACGGCGAAGCCGCTGTCGCAGGACGAATTTGGAGCATCTGCCACGGGGCGGTGACCCTCGAGATGGCGGGGTTCTTCGGTACTGAAGGCCACGGCCTTCGCGATATTCTCAGCCCGCTGACCGTCGATTTTCTCGTCGGAATGGGTGACGAACGCGGCCGCGCCGAAGCGTCACTCGCCACCGCGGCCGCGATGCATCTGGCGAGCGGCAACTGATGAGCTAAGCGAATCCGCCGTCGGCGCGTAGGATCGAGCCGGTGGTGTAGCTGGACGCGTCGGACATCAAAAACAGTGCGGCACCGATGATTTCGCGTGGCTCGCCGGCCCGCTTCAGTGCCAGCGAGTCAAACAGGTCGGTCTTGTCGCCCCATGCCTTGCTGATGTCAGTCAGGAAAGGTCCGGCCATCAAGGTGTTGACGCGCACCGTCGGGCCGAACGCCTTCGCGAAACCCTCTGTCAGGACATTTAATCCGGCCTTGGCTGCCGCGTAGGGCAGCATGTGCGCGTCCGGGCGCAGTGATCCGGACGAGCTGACGTTGATGATCGAGCCGCCGCCGTCGGCCACCATTCGTTCGCCGATCAGCGCCGATAATCTGAAGGGCCCCTTGAAGTTCAGGTTCACCACGGCGTCGAAGAGCTTCTCGGGCACGCCGCTCAGTGATTCGTAGAGCGGCGACATGCCGGCGTTGTTCACCAGCACATCGACCTTGCCGAACCGTCCGTAAGCTGCATCGACCAACCCGTCGAGCTCATCCCAGCGCCCGACATGTACCTGGTGGGCTAGCGCCGCTCGGCCGGTCGCTGCAGTGATTTCCGCGGCCGTGGTCTGACACGACTCCAGGTTCCGGCTGGCGATGACGATGTCGGCGCCACAGTGGGCGGCCGCGAAGGCCATCTCCCGGCCGAGGCCGCGGCTACCGCCGGTGATCAGCACCACCCGCCCAGTGAGGTCGAACAGTTCGTCGGCGTACCCCATGGCTTTATGGTGACACGGTGCAACTGCTTTTGATCCGTCATGCCCTGCCACTGCGCAACGAGCCCGGTGAGGGTGCCGACCCCGATCTGTCCGAAGAGGGCATCGCGCAGGCGGGCCGGTTGCCCGATGCACTCAAGCGCTACCCGATCACCCGGCTGATCAGCAGCCCGCAGAAACGCGCCATTCAGACCGGTCAGCCGGTCGCGGCGGCACTCGGGCTGACCATCGAGATCGACGATCGGCTCGCGGAGTACGACCGCGACATGGAGCAGTACATCCCGATCGAACAGATCGCTGCCGAGCACCCTGAGGAAATGGCCCGGCTGATGTCCGGTCACCTACCCAGCAGCGTCGACGAAGAGGCGTTCCTGGCCCGCATCAGCGAGGCCGTCGCCGATATCGCGAGCGATGGCGACAGCGACGACACCGTCGCCATCTTCAGCCACGGTGGCGTGATCAACGGCTTGTTGCACGACATCCTGCCGACCGAGCGCATCCTGTCGTTCCAGGTCGACTACACCGGCATCACCCGGCTGCTGTCCTCGCGCAGCGGCCGGCTGGCGGTGGCCGGCGTCAACAGCGTCGAGCACGTATGGGATCTGCTGCCGCGCAACCAGCGGTGGTAGACACATTGGGTGGGATCCCTTGATGGCCTTGACCTGGCTGCCCTTGACGAGCACCTTCGCGAGATCGGCGTAACTCGTTCCGGCGAGCTGCGCGGCGAACTGATCGCCGGCGGCCGGTCGAACCTGACCTTCCTGGTGTTCGACGACGCCGCCAAGTGGGTGCTGCGCCGACCACCGCTGCACGGCCTCACGCCGTCGGCGCACGACATGGCGCGTGAGTACAAAGTCGTTGCGGCGCTTGAAGGTACGTCGGTACCAGTGGCTCATCCGGTGACGATGCGCAACGACGACTCCGTGCTGGGCGCCCCGTTCCAGATGGTCGAGTTCGTGCCCGGGCGCGTGGTCCGCTACTCGGCGGAGCTGGACGCGCTGGGCGATCAACAGACCATCGACGCCTGCGTGGACGCGCTGATCAAGGTGCTGGCGGACCTGCACGCGCTGGATCCGGAGGAAGTCGGCCTCGGTGATTTCGGCAAGGCCAACGGCTACCTGGAGCGGCAGGTGCGGCGCTGGGGTTCGCAATGGGATCTGGTGCGGCTGCAGGACGATCCGCGTGACGCCGACGTGCGCCGGCTGCACGGGCTGCTGACGGAGAAGCTGCCGCCGCAGAGCCGCAGCGCCATCGTGCACGGCGACTACCGCATCGACAACACCATGCTGGACGCCGTCGATGCCACGAAGGTGCGTGCCGTCCTGGACTGGGAGATGTCCACCCTGGGCGACCCGCTGTCGGACGCCGCGCTGATGTGCATTTACCGGCACCCGATGTTCGGCATGGTGCACTCCGATGCGGCCTGGTCGTCGGACAAGATTCCGTCGATGGACCAGCTGGCCCAGAAGTACGCGGTCGCGGCCGGGCAGCCGTTGGACCACTGGGAGTTCTATCTGGCGCTGGCCTACTTCAAGCTGGCGATCATCGCGGCCGGCATCGACTTCCGCGCCCGGATGGGCGCCGGTGAAACCGGCCACGACGACCCCGTCGGTCAGGCCGTCGCACCCCTCATCGCCGAAGGCCTGGCCGTCCTGAACTAGCGCGAGCGTGCGTGTCTGTACGGCGAATCACGGTGTTTCGCATGCAGTTTGGGCGCGCTCGTAGCTGCCGAGCGGGACCAAACTGCTCACCGTCATGCGGGCCTGTCACTTGCCGGCGTGGTCGCCGTGCTGTCCGCCGGTGTTTTCGTGCTTGCTCGTAGTGCTCGTGCTGGAAGTGTCCTTGCCTCCGGCGTTCTCGTGGGTGTTGCCGCGGTTGTGTGATGGGTCTTTGGCCGCTGGGTCTTTGGTACCGCTGTCGTCTTTAGCGCCCGGGTTGTCCTTCTTGCTGTGGTCTTTACCGTGGCTGGCCGGTTTCCCACTGTCGGACGGAGCCTTGGTGTCGGTCCCGTCGTCCGCGCCTGCGCCGGCCGAGGTCGGCGGACTTGCCACGGTCTTGGTGCTTTTGCTCAGTGTCTTCGGCGCACCACCGTCCGGAGTGGTTGCCGACGTCGGGGTGGGGAGCTTCAGCACGTTGGTCTGTACCTTCGGCACCGTGGCGGCTGCCGAGGTGGCTCCGGCGCCCGTCAGGCCGTTGACGAACGCCTGCGCCGCGGGAAGCAAGGCGAACACGGGTGCGGTGAAGTCGTTGAACGTCACCGCGGCGAGTGAGAAGGGGTTGATGCCGAACCCGCCGGACCACGCGAACGTTGGTGGGTTCGCCGCATTCTTGAAGTAGGTCTGAACGGCCGCCATCAAAGCCTTGGCGGGCGGCGTCGTGGCGACCGGTGCCAGGACGGTGTCCAAAACGCTGTTGACGACGGCGCCCCCTTGCTGCGCGGCACCGTAGAGCACGGTGTCGACGGCCATGATCGGGTCCGCGGCCAATGCCACGAGGTTGCCTTGCTGCAGATGAGCGACCGCCATCGGCAGAATGGCCAGGACCTGCTGGATCAAGCCCACCGGATCGAGGCCGGCAGCCGGCGTCGCCGTGGTGTTCGGAACCACGGCAGCAGCGACATTCGGCGCCACAGCGGCAGCGGGTCCGGCACTGGCACCGGTCAACACCTGGAGGAAGGCCTGCGCCGCCGGGAACAGTGCGTTCACTGGTTGCGTCGCGGCGTTGAACACCATGAGAGCGAGCGTGATCGGGTCGAGCCCGCCCAGGCTCGTACCCACGAACGAGGATGGCGGCAGTATTGCGTTCTGGGAGTACGTCTCGATGGCGGCCAGCGCTGCCGCCACTGGCGGGGTGGTTGCGAGCGGTCCGAGGACTGTCGCGAGCGCGCTCACGACAAGCGGCCCGCCCTGCCTGGTCAAGTCGTAGAGCACGCCGTCGACCGCGGCGAGTGGTTGCGATAGCAGGAAGGGCAGATTGGTGATGAACTGACCGCTGAGCAGCTCCCCGAGCAGCTGGCCGGGGTCCGGCAGTGAAGCCGCTGTCAGCTGCACGTTTGCGGAGACCACGGGCATCGCTGCGACCACCGGCTTTGGTGGTGAGCTAACCATGACTGTGCTCGCACCCAGTGCGGTAACGCTGGCCACCGCGGCCGCGGAGCGTTTCAGTGAATTAGCTGACCTCGACTGAGAATGCGTTCCCATTACCCGACCCCCACTATTGCGTGGTCGGTGATGTCAATGGTCGCAGCACCTTTGGCTATTGAGTCCGCCCCTGGCCCATCGACACCACTGCCACTGATGTATTCGGCTACGCAAAACATACCCATCGCATGTTTGCTGGGTCAAGAATTTCGCCTGACTAATATTTGCGTGCCGGAAGTGGCTAAATCAACGTCCAGCAAACTCCCAGCTTGGGGATGCGGGTCGCTCGACGAGGACGAGCGTGCGCAAAATGCACGGCGGGACTGGCGTGTCGCCGTACAGACACGCACGCTCGCGCCAAAGGGGCGGTAGGTAGAGAGCTACAGCTACAACTACAGGCCGGCTTTGAGGTTCTTCCGCGCGGCCAGGCGCAGCTGCAGAATCCGGATGCTCGCCACCGCGAAGGTCAGCAGGCCGCCGGCGATGGCTGCGAGCAGGATCGCCACACCCTTCTGGATGCTCAACTGCCAGGCGAAGAGCCGCAGCGTGACGTCGTCGCCGTTCTGCAGGATGAAGACCAGCAGCAGGATCAGGATCAGGAAGCCGAGGATCAGCGCTGACCACAGTGCTGCGGTGCGGGTGAACTTCACCGCGGATTCAGGTGCGTTGGTGCCGGACTTGGCGGCAGGTTTGGCGGGGGTGGAGGCCGGCTCGGGGGACGCAGGCGCCGCCTTGGGCGTCGACCCGGTCGGGTCGGGGGAAGCCGCGGGATCGCTACTCATACGCACCATCTTGACGGTTCTGCGCGCCGGATGCCGGGAACTGCGACAACAATTTTCGAATAACGCTAGGGTCGCCTGAGTGCTCGACGCCGAAAGGACGTCCGGATGGGTCCCGTGCGCGCTACGGCGCAGTCGCGAATTGTGGTTGCTCTGGCCCTATTGATGGCTGTTCTACTGGCCGGCTGTGGCAGCGCCAATCCGCTCGGCGGAGGCGGTATTTCGGGTGATCTGAAGTCCATTATGGTGGGCTCCGCCGACTTCCCTGAATCGAAGATCATCGCCGAGATCTACGCACAGGCGTTGGCGGCCAATGGCTTTACCGTGGGTCGGCAGTTCGGCATCGGGAGCCGCGAGACGTACGTCCCTGCAGTGAAAGATCATTCGATCGACCTGATCCCCGAATACACCGGCAACCTGTTGCAGTACTTCGACCCGAAGACCAAAGCCACAGCCGCCGACGACGTCGAATTGGCCCTGACGCGAGCGCTTCCCGGCGATCTGTCGATCCTGACTCCGTCACCGGCCGAAGATACCGACACCGTCGCGGTGTCGGCGGAAACCGCCAAGAAGTGGAACCTCAAGACCATCGGGGATCTGGCCCAGCATTCCGCGCAGGTGAAATTCGGTGCGCCGTCAGAGTTTCTGCAGCGCACAGAGGGCCTGCCGGGGCTGAAAGCCAAGTACGGCCTCGACATCGCGCCGGCCAATTTCGTCGCCATCAGCGACGGTGGGGGACCGGCCACCGTGCGGGCGCTGGTCGACGGAACCGTCACCGCGGCAGACATTTTCAGCACGTCACCGGCCATCGCGCAGAACAACCTTGTGCCGCTGGAGGATCCGAAGCACAACTTCCTGGCCGCCAACGTGGTTCCGCTGGTTGCGTCACAGAAGAAGTCCGATCTCCTCAAGACGGTGCTGGACGCCGTCAGCGCGAAACTCACCACGAAGGCGCTCATCGAGATGAACACCGCGGTATCCGGCAACGGCGGCGTCGATGCCGACCAAGCCGCCAGGAAATGGGTGCAGGACAACGGCTTTGACAAGCCGGTGGCGCGATGATCACCTTCGACAACGTCACCAAGAGCTACGGCAGTGCGGTCGCCGTCGACGAGCTCAGCCTGGAAATCGCCGAGGGGACCCTGTCGGTGTTCGTCGGGCCGTCGGGCTGCGGCAAAACCACGTCCATGCGGATGATCAACCGGATGATCGATCCGACCTCGGGAACGTTGACCGTCAACGGTTCCGACGTCGCGACCGTCGACCCGGTGCGATTGCGGCTCGGGATCGGGTACGTGCTGCAGAGTGCGGGGCTGATGCCTCATCTGAAGGTGGTGGACAACGTCGCCACCGTGCCGGTCCTGAACGGCGAATCTCGCCGCAGCGCACGGAAAAAGGCGCTTGGCATGCTGGAGCGGGTCGGGCTCGACGTCAAGCTCGCCAATCGCTACCCCGCACAGCTGTCGGGTGGGCAACAGCAGCGGGTCGGCGTGGCCCGGGCGCTGGCCGCCGATCCGCCGATTCTGTTGATGGACGAGCCGTTCAGCGCGGTGGACCCGGTGGTCCGCGAAGACTTGCAGAACGAAATCCTGCGGCTGCAAAGCGATTTGCGCAAAACCATCGTGTTCGTCACCCACGACATCGATGAGGCCGTCAAACTGGGTGACCGGGTGGCGGTGTTCGGCCGCGGTGGCACTCTGCAGCAATACGATGCGCCGAGGCGGTTGTTGTCCAACCCCGCCAACGAATTCGTCGCCGCCTTCATCGGCGCCGACCGCGGCTACCGTGGTCTGCAATTCGTGGACTCCACGGCGCTACAGCTCCGCGACATTCGCACTGTCGCCGAGCCGGCGGTCGACGCACTACAACTCGCCGAAGACCAGTGGGCGCTGGTCGTGGGCGGCGACGGTAGCCCGTACGGGTGGATCAATGCCGACGGGGTGGGCCTGCACCGCATCGGAAAGTCCTTGTACGACAGCACCATCGCCGGCGGTTCGTTGTTTCGGCCGGACGGCACCCTGCGGCTGGCCCTGGACTCGGCACTGTCCTCGCCGTCCGGTCTGGGCGTCGCGGTGGATGACCAGGGCCAGGTGATCGGCGGCGTGAGCATCGATGATGTGCTGGCAATCATCAAGAGCCGCAAAGGCGACTGATGCGCTACCTGCTGACTCACCTCGAAACGGCATGGCTGCTCACTCAGATTCATCTTCGGCTGGCGCTGCTGCCGCTACTGATCGGGGTGCTGATCGCCGTGCCACTGG
Organism: Mycolicibacterium sp. CBMA 234; assembly: GCF_009729415.1. Lineage (GTDB taxonomy): Bacteria > Actinomycetota > Actinomycetes > Mycobacteriales > Mycobacteriaceae > Mycobacterium. The sequence goes on along the minus strand of NZ_MPKW01000022.1, from coordinate 114,827 downwards.
GCGCCTATGTGCGGCAACGGCCGCGGCTCCGCCGGTTCACAACCATCACGGCCAGCATCGTCTTCACCATCCCGTCACTGGCGCTGTTTGTGGTGCTGCCGTTGATCATTCCGACGCGAATCCTCGACGAGGCCAATGTGCTGGTGGCGCTCACGCTCTACACCGTGGCACTGCTGATGCGGACGGTGCCCGAGGCCTTGGACGCCGTCCCCGCCGAAACCCGTGAGGCGGCCACCGCCATCGGCTATCGACCGCGCACCCGATTTTTGAGAGTTGAACTGCCCCTGGCGATTCCGGTCCTCACGGCGGGGATGCGCGTGGTGGCTGTCACCAACATCTCGATGGTGTCGGTGGGCTCGGTGATCGGCATCGGTGGGCTGGGCACCTGGTTCACCGAGGGCTATCAGGCCGACAAGAGCGACCAGATCATCGCCGGCATCATCGCGATCTTCGTGCTGGCGGTGGTCGTCGACCTCATCATCCTCACTGCCGGCCGGCTCGCCACCCCGTGGACCCGGGTGAAGGCGCCGGCGTGAACTTTCTGCACCAGGCCCTCGCCTACATCTTCACCGCGACCAACTGGACGGGCCCGGCGGGCCTGGGTATGCGCATGCTGGAACACCTGCAGTACACCGGGATTGCGGTGTTGTGCAGTGCGCTCGTCGCCATTCCGGTGGGCATGTACGTCGGACACACTGGTCGCGGCACCGCGCTGGTGGTGGGCGGCGTCAACGCCCTACGCGCGCTGCCCACCTTGGGGGTCCTGCTGCTCGGAGTGTTGCTGTGGGGATTGGGGCTGCTGCCGCCGACCGTCGCCCTCATGCTGCTGGGCATCCCGCCGCTGTTGGCGGGGACGTACGCCGGGATCGCCAACGTGGACCCGGTGGTGGTCGACGCCGCCCGCGCCATGGGCATGACCGAGCGGCAGGTGCTGCTGCGCGCCGAGGTACCCAACGCCATGCCGCTGATCGTGGGTGGATTGCGGACCGCGACGCTGCAGGTGGTGGCCACGGCAACCGTCGCGGCCTACGCGAGTCTGGGTGGGCTCGGGCGCTTCCTGATCGACGGCATCAAGGTGCGCCAGTTCTATCTCGCGCTGGTCGGCGCCTTGCTGGTGGCGGTGCTCGCCTTGGCGTTGGATGCCGCTTTGGCGTTGGCTGTGCGGGCATCGCGACCGGGCCCGTCCGGACTTGCGGTCGTGACTGCCAAGCCTGGCCTTCGTCGCCTACGGTAGACGGGTGACTGCAGCCCAGCCCGATGCCACCGAACCCGCTTGGCCGGCGATACTGACCTGGCGTGCACAGGACGTCTCGCGCATGGAGTCGGTCCGGGTCCAGTTGTCCGGCAACCGGATCAAGGCCTACGGCCGGATTGTCGCTGCCGCGACCGAGATCCATCCCGCGTTCAGCGCGTCCTACGACCTGGTCACCGACGAAAGTGGGGCGACCAAACGGCTTTCCCTGACCGTCACCCTCGCGCAGCGCGAGCGTCAGCTGTCCATCGCGCGCGACGAAGAGAACATGTGGCTGGTCCAAGACCATCAGAACCAGACCCGCCGGGCCGCCTACGACGGCGCACTGGACGTCGACGTCGTCTTCAGCCCGTTCTTCAACGCCCTGCCCATTCGGCGGACCGGACTGCATCACCGCACTGGCGCGGTGTCGCTGCCCGTTGTCTACGTCCGGGTTCCGGACCTGACCGTTGAACCGGTGACTATCAGCTACTCCACCGCCGGTCCGGGACAGCCGATCAAACTGAACTCGCCTGTCTCCGACACGTCGATCACGGTCGACGACAACGGATTCATCCTCAGCTATCCCGGACTGGCAGAGCGGATTTGATCACCCCACCGGCCCGGCCCTGCGCGGCGAGTTCCTCACGCCAGCCCTCGGCGCCGATGGTCGTCATGAAGATCTCCGGCCGGCGAAAGTTGTCGTAGCGGACGCGGGCGGCGTGGCCGCCGTCCACCAGCTCGGCCACCGACCTGGCTTTGGCCAGCGATGACCGGGCCTGACCGAGCAGATCCATGGCCCGGTCCAGCATGACCGTCAGCTCGTCGGCATTGGCTTCGCACATGGCCCGGACCAGGTCAGGTGCGGTGGCCGCGACCCGGGTGCCGTCCCGGAACGAGCCCGCAGCCAGTGCGAATGCCAGCGGAATCTCGCCGGCGGTTGCGGCCAGCGCCTCGGCCAGCAGGTGCGGCAGATGCGAGATCGCGGCGGCCGCGGCGTCGTGCTCGTCGGAGCGGGCCGGGACGATCACGGCCCGGCATTCCAGCGCCAGGTGCATCACCTGGGCCCACACTTGAGGGTCGACGTGGTCGTCCACGCTCACCACCCACGGCGCCCCGGCGAACAGATCCGGTGTGCCTGCCGCCCAGCCCGAATGGGCGGTGCCCGCCATCGGATGCCCGCCGACGAATTTGCGGAGCAGCCCGTATTCCTGAACCTGTTGCAGCACATTGCCTTTGACGCTGACCACATCGGTCAGCGGGCAGTCCGGGGCGGTGTCACGGATGTGCTCGAGCATGATCGGCAGCGCGGGCACCGGCACCGCCAAGACGATGAGCGCCTCACTGAGTGCGGCGCGCTTGAGGGTGGCGGTCAGGTCCTCGGTCACGTCGAAACCGTCGGCCGTCGCGCACCGCACCGCGTCGATCGAGCGGTTGTATCCGAAGACCTCGCGGCCCGCGGCCTGTCCGGCCCTCATCAGCGAGCCGCCGATGAGTCCCATACCCAGCACACACACCGGAGTTGTCACCGTTCAAGGTTTGCACACGTCCTGGACGGGGTACATATGGGACCGCTGGTCAACTCGCAGGGCGCGGACTAGCGTTACGCGCATGGGAGTACAGCGTGCTCAGGCACAGCAGCAGGTTGCCGATCTCCCCGACGGGTTCGGCGTAGCGGTCGTCCGGGAGGACGGCGCATGGCGCTGCGTACCGTTGAAACGCACGGCGCTGGTGGACTTGACCGCTGCGGAGACTGAACTGCGTGAATTGCGTTCCGCTGGAGCTGTTTTCGGCCTGTTGAATGTCGACGACGAATTCTTTGTGATCGTGCGGCCGGCCCCCTCGGGCGCCCGGTTGCTGCTCTCGGATGCCACCGCGGCCCTGGACTACGACATCGCGGCGGACGTGCTGGAGAAGCTCGACGCCGATCTGAGTCTCGAAGAGCTCGAAGAGGACGACCCGTTCGAGGAGGGCGACCTCGGGCTGCTGGCTGATCTGGGCCTGCCTGAGGGCGTGCTGGGCGTGATCCTCGCCGACGACGATTACGCCGACGAGCAACTGAGCCGCATCGCCCAGGAAATGGGCTTCAACGACGAACTCGTGGCGGTACTGGACAAGCTCGGGCGGTGAGCTCCGCTGATGAGCGGCTGATCCGGCTGGCGTTGGAGGCTGCCGAACTGGCCGGAGCTGACGACGTGCCCATCGGTGCCGTGGTGTTCTCGGCCGACGGGGTAGAGCTGGCGCGGGCGGCCAACGCCCGCGAATCGTTGGGTGACCCGACCGCGCACGCAGAGATTTTGGCGCTACGCGCGGCGGCCGCGGTACACGGCGACGGCTGGCGGCTGGAGGGCGCGACTCTCGCGGTCACCGTCGAGCCGTGCACCATGTGCGCCGGTGCGCTGGTGATGTCCCGGGTGGCGCGGGTGGTGTTCGGGGCGTGGGAACCCAAAACGGGCGCCGTCGGCTCATTGTGGGACGTCGTCCGGGATCGGCGGTTGACGCACCGCCCCGAAGTGCGTGGCGGGGTGCTGGAGGCCGAATGTGCGGCGGTCATGGAGGAGTTCTTCGCCCGGCAGCGGTGATGCGCGCTGGTCAAGGTCCGATTAGGGCCAGCACCATCTGGCCGGTAAGCTGCCACTCGGTGGCGTGTCCGAGCGGCCTAAGGAGCACGCCTCGAAAGCGTGTGTGGGGTAACCCCCCACCGAGGGTTCAAATCCCTCCGCCACCGCCACGTTGTATTTGTTGGAGCCCCCGACGGACGAAAGTTCGCCGGGGGTTTCTTCGTATCTGGGTGTCTGGTTCACCGCGTGCTGTTGGCGTCGCGATAAATCAGCGGTCTGGTAGAAAGCATGTGAAATTATCGCGCGCGTCACGCGTGTCGCCGCCGCGCGGCGAGCTTGGGGGAAGCTGATGTCGAAGGACTGGCTGCTCGCCGTGGGCCTCGGAACGTTCGCGATGGGCGGCATCGCGCTGCTGTTCGTCGTCGTCTGGGTCGTCGACCGCAGCAGGACCAGTGCGCTGTCCTTCGCCGGCGCGATCGCCGCATACTCCGCAGGGACCGTCGCGCTGTCCGTGCCCATCACCGCCGCGTTGGCCTCGTCGATCCACGGAGTCGTGTTCCCGCCGGCGATGCTCTTGCTCGCCGACGGCCTCCTGCGTCGGGTCGGGGACCGGTTGACTCGCTGGACGGTCCTTAGCTACCTGGTCCCGATGATCGCGATCGTCTGGTTCTTCGCCTACGTGTCGCCCCTGCTGGTCGGGCGGGTCGTGACCCAAAACCTGGGGACGATGCTGCTGCTGCTCGCCGTCGTGCACCAGTTGCGCAAGCGAGTGCCGACAACCGGTTCGGATCGAGCCGCTTCGATCGCAGCGGTCGTGCTGGCGACGGCACTGGCTGTCGCAGTGCTGGTCGCGCCGTTCTCCCAGGTGCCGCGCGAGCTCCTGACCCGGGCCGACCTGGACAGCTATATGCAGACCAACCTCGAGATGTGCCTGATCGTATCCGGCACCATCGTCCTGCCCTCGTTCATGGTCACGATGCTGGCGATCACGGTGATCGACATGGCACAGGAACTGCAGTCACAACGTGACTGCGACGAGTTGACCGGCCTACTCAACCGGCGTGGGTTCTATCGCCGGGCGGAAGCGGTGCTGCGGGAAGCCTCGGGTTGCATCGTGATCCTCGCCGACGTGGACTACTTCAAAGCGGTGAACGACTCGTTGGGTCACCTGGGTGGTGACGAGGTGCTGATCGCCTTGGCGCGGATCCTCGACGATTCTCTGGTGAACGGGCGCGCGGTGGGCCGGGTCGGCGGGGAGGAGTTTGCAGTCCTCCTATCCGACACCAGTGTGGAATCGGCTGTCGCATGGGTAGAGGCCGCGCAGGTTCGGTTGGCTGCGCGGTCCCTCGAGATCAGCGGCGGTGTGATGACGGTGACGGCGAGCTTCGGGATGGCCGCCGGCCAATCCGGCGCACCGCTCACCGACCTGATCACTGCCGCAGACAAGGCGCTGTACCGCGCCAAGCGTGGCGGCAGAAACCAGACGGTGGTCAGCGGCTAGATCGGGGTGTCCGGGCTGCCGTGGGTCGGGTTGTCGAAGTCGTCCGTCCCAGATTCGGTGTGCGAGATGTCGTGGCCTTCGCCGACCCGGACGCAGCCGGCGGTGCAGTCCTGCATCACGATGGTCTCCGGTCCGCCGTGGACCACGCGCCACTTCCACGCGGTCTGCGTCACGTTCTGCTCGACGAGGACCTCGGCGCGGTCGCCGACCGTGCAGTTCATGGTCCGGTCTCCCGAGTCGGTGGTCTCGTGCAGCATCTCGCTGTCGGTCAGTCCCAGCGGGTTGCGGATCAGCCGCACGCCGAAGCGGTCGGACTTGTCGTGGGCCTGCAGGCGCTCGGCGATGCCGGCCAGGACGATGGCGTCGTCATCGGTCAGCGGTTCGGTGTCCCCGAAGTTGTCCGGCTCGGCGAACTCCATGCCGACCACACCCACGCCATCGAACCGGATCGCGGTTGCACTCAGGTGTCCGAAGGCTGAGCGGTCCATCGGCGTGGTCCGGGTGCCGCGGGGCGACCATACTGTCTGTTCGACGAACACCTCACCCGGCTCGGGCAGGAAGTGCTTGTGCAGCAACCAGATTCCGAACCGCTGCCAGGCGTCGGTGGTCACCAGATACTGGCCGAGCTCCTCGAGGCAGGCCTGGTCGTCGGCATGCAACTCTCCGACATCGGTGGCGTCCATGTCGCGCAACGCCTCGTAATCCTCAACATCGTGGTCCCGCATGACTAGCATCGCGAAGCTCCTTAGTTTTGTGATTGTCGAAGAGAATTCCAACCAGCCGGTGGACGAGCCGATGGTAGGCAGCGGCACTGCCTGACTTGGCCGCTTTCGTCGAACTTTGTGCGACCACACAGTTTCGCCGCCGCCCGTTCACCCGGAGTTTGCCTAGGGGGTCAGGCGTGCTGATCGAACTGCAACCGGTGCAGCTCGGCGTAGACGCCGCCTCGTCGCAAGAGCTCCTCCTGTGTTCCGTCCTCGGCCACGATGCCGTCCTTGACGACGACGATCTTGTCCGCGTCGCGCAACGTGCTGAGGCGGTGGGCGATGGTGATGACCGTGCGGCCGGCCATGAGACGTTCCAGGGCCTGGACCACCAGATGCTCGGACTCGGCATCCAGGGCCGCCGTCGGCTCGTCGAGAATGAGAATCGGATTGTTGCGGATCAGCGCGCGGGCGATCCCGATGCGCTGACGCTGGCCACCGGAGAGCGTCGAACCCCGGTCACCGACCAGCGTGCAGTAGCCGTCGGGCATGCGATCGATGAACTCGTCGGCATTCGCGAGTTTTGCGGCCTCGATGATCTGCTCCTCGGTGGCGTCGGGGCAACCGAACGCGATGTTGTCGCGGATGGTGCCACGCAGCAGCACTGTGTTCTGCAGTACGAAGGCGATCTGGGTCCGGAGCCCGTGCAGGGTGTAGTCGGAGATGTCGACACCGTCGATGGTGATCCGGCCACCTTCCAGATTGCGGAACCTGGGGATGAGACTGACCAGGGTGGACTTCCCTCCGCCGGTCGGCCCCACGATGCCGACCATCTGACCGGCTTCCACTGAGAATGAAATGTCTTGAAGCACAGGTGCTTTCGGGTCGTAGCTGAAGGAGACGTTCTCGAAGGTGATCGCGCCCTTGAACGGTGGCGGGTCGATGGGCGCGGGCCTCTCCGGGATGGTCACGTCTGCATCGCAGACCGCGGTGACGCGCTGGAAACCGACCGATACCTGGGCGATGGTGTTCGTCATCTGCGACAGCGTCCGCACCGGTTGGAAGAACCGCGCGAGGTAGGCGAGGAAGACGGTGAGCGCGCCGGCCGTCATGCCTCCGTGCAAGACAAGAAGGGCGCCGCGCCACAGCACCAGCCCGGTGCAGGCCGCGATGATCACGCCGACCACAGGCGAGAGCAGGGCCGACACCTTCCGAGTTTTGAGCCAAGCGGTGACGGTTTCCTGACTCACGGTTTGCACCTTCTGGGCCGTGTAGTCCTCGCGGGAGTACGCCTGCACCACCTCAATCGATTGCAGGCCTTCTTGCAACGTGGCCAGCAGGTCGGACTGCCGCGTGCGGACCTCGGAGACCGCCACCTTGATGGCCTTGTTGACGCGGACCAGAAAGACGACCAGCACGGGGGTGATGGCGAGTGCGATGAGCGCGAAATCCCAACGCAGCATCAGCATCACGACGGCCATCGCGACAAGGGTCAGCGTGTCGGTGAGCATGTTGAGCGTCGAGGTCGACGCGAAACTTTGGATCGTCTGAACGTCCGTCGTCAGGGTGCTCAGGATGGTGCCGACGCGGTTGGTGTCGTAGTACGCCAGCGACAGTTCCTGAAGGTGGTGGTACAGCCGCACGCGCAGGTCGTTTCCGATGCACTGGCCGAGCCGTTCGGTCGTATAGCTGGCGACATAGAAGGCGGCCCCGCTGACCAAAGCGATCACCACGGTGGCCACACCGGCCGCCGCGGCGATGTGGGCCTTCTCGTGGCCGCCCATCATGGGCACCAGCCAGGCGATCCACGCCGGCGGTGGGTCGCCGGCGACGACGTTGTCCAGCACGACCTTCAATGGCCATGGCAAGGCCAGGCTCATGAGCATCGACACCAGAGTGGCCCCCAGGACGACCGCAATGAGCCGTCGATGGGCCAGCAAGAGTTCGCGAAGTAGAGGGGGCACGGCAGGTCGTCTCCTGTTTGCAGTGCAGCTAGCCGAACGGTAGCAGCGCGGCCGAGCGTCGGGCGCTCGTCGAGTGAACTCCGCTGGTGTTTGTCCAATGTTCAGTCGACATGTTCCGGGCCGACGGCTGATACTCGTCCGACAGCGCTAGTGCGGGTGGTGAACCGAGGGGTGGTCGGCTGGAGATGTTCAAACCCTCGATCGACTGGGGCGCCCAGCTTGGGGAGTCGGCATGGTGGATTGCCGAAGCCTGGTCGATCAGCGCGATATGTGTTCTCGCCCTTGGTATTCTGCTGATCCGCTACGCCGCGTGGGCGAAGAGGTTTTGGCGGGTCACCGGTCCCTATTTCACCGGTCGGGACAGCTGGCCCTCGTGGGGCATGCTCGCTGTGCTGCTGCTCTCGGTGATCGTGGAAGTACGGATCGCTGTCTTGCTCAGTTACTACAACAACGATCTGTTCTCGGCGCTGCAGGTCGCGTTCCACGGCACGGGTGCGCACAACGTCGCCGAACGAGATTCGGGAGTGCACGGCTTCTGGGTCGCCATCGTCACCTTCTGCATCCTGGCTGCGATCCACATTGCGCGGATCGTCTTCGACACGTACCTGACGCAGCGATTCATCATCCGTTGGCGGGTCTGGCTGACCGGCCGCGTGACGGGGGATTGGCTGACCGGCCGGGCCTATTACCGCGGCCGCTTCGTCGAGCCTGTTGTCGACAATCCGGATCAGCGCATCCAGCAGGACATCGACATGTTCACCACCGGGGTGGGTACCGGGCCCAACGTCCCGACGTACTACTCGCAGAGCATGCTGCTGTTCGGGGCCATCAACTCGGTGGTGTCAGTAGCGTCGTTCGCGCTGATCCTGTGGCGGCTTTCGGGCACGCTGACGGTGTTTGGCGTCGCCCTCCCGAAGGCGTTGTTCTGGATCGTCATCGCCTATGTGGTGACCGCGTCGGTGATCGCGTTCCGGATCGGACATCCACTCATCCGGCTCAGCTTTCGCAACGAACAGACGAACGCGGCATTCCGCTATGCGCTCGTGCGGTTGCGCGACGCGGCCGAGGCGGTCGGGTTCTACCGCGGCGAGCATGTCGAGCGGAGACTGCTGGAGAACAGGTTTGCCGCTGTCATCTCGAACTATCGGCAGTACGTGCGCAGGACGCTCGGACTGATCGGCTGGAACTATTCGGTCACCGAGACGATCCTGCCGCTGCCGTACGTGTTGCAGGCACCGCGGCTTTTCGCGGGCACGATCAAGCTCGGCGACGTCACGCAGTCCGCGGGCGCGTTCGGCAAGATCGAGTCGGGATTGTCGTTCTTCCGCAATGCCTACAGTCAGTTCGCGAGTTACGAAGCGGCGATCCTCCGGTTGCACGGTTTGGTGGAGGCCAACGAACGCGCCCGGGAGCTGCCGGTCTTGCCGAGCCAACTGAACTCCGCCGTTGAACTACTAGGAGTTGAAGTATCCACGCCCACAGGGGAATTGCTCATCGATGCCCTCGACGTACGGCTGGAGCCAGGGGATTCCTTGGCCATCACCGGGCGGTCGGGCAGCGGTAAGACCACGCTGCTGCGCAGTCTCGCCGGCCTGTGGCCGAGTGCGACGGGTCTGTGGCGCGGTCCTGCTGACCACGTCACGATGTTCCTGTCCCAACTGCCGTATCTGCCGCTCGGTGATCTACGCACGGTTACGTCGTATCCCGCTGAAGCCGGCGACATCGCCGACGCGTCGCTGCGGGACGTTCTCGCCAGGGTTTCTCTGGGACATCTCGGTGATCGGCTCGACGAGGAGCGAGACTGGGCGAAGGTCTTGTCGCCGGGCGAGCAGCAGCGCATCGCCTTCGCTCGCGTGATGCTCGCCCGACCGAGGGCGGTGTTCCTCGACGAGGCCACCTCAGCCATGGATGAAGGCGTGGCGTACGCGATGTACGAGCAGCTGCGCACCGAACTGCCCGACACCGTCATCGTCAGCGTCACCCACCAGCGCGCGCTTGTCGTGCAACACCGCAATCAGCTGGAGCTGCTGGGCGGCGGTGTCTGGCGGCTCGGCGCGGTGCAGGTGGAACGGTAGTTTGTCGGTATGCGGCGGCGCTGTTTCTTTCAGGCCGGGATGGCCACTATCGGCACGGTCTTGCTCGCGGGATGCGATGAACCGGCGCCGCAAGGCGCATCGACCAACCAAGGTGGGTCCTGGGTGATGCCAGACGAGGGCGAGCCCCACAAACGCACGTGGATGGCATTCGGGGCCAGCGAGCGGATCTGGGGTCGACGGCTGCTGCCCCAGGTGCGCCGCGACCTCGCTACTGTCGCCGTGACGATCGCGCGCTTCGAGCCCGTGTCGATGCTGGTACGTGCGGAGGAGACGGACCTGGCTCGCAGTCTGATCGGGGCCGCGAACGTCGAGCTGATCGCCGCACCGATCGACGACTTGTGGATCCGCGACACCGGGCCGGTGTTCGTGAAGGGTGCCGACAGCTGGGGCGGCGTGGATTTCAATTTCAACGGCTGGGGCGGCAAGCAGGACCACCGCCGCGACGCCAAAGTCGCGGAGTTCGTGGCCGGGCGCGCGGGCGTGCCGACGGTGCACACTGATCTGGTGCTGGAGGGCGGCGGCATCGAGGTCGACGGCCAGGGCACCGCCATCATCACCGAAAGCTGCGTGCTGAACGACAACCGCAACCCGGGCCGGACCAAGCCGGCCGTCGAAGCCGAACTGGGCCGCGTGCTCGGGGTCCAGAAGGTGATCTGGCTACCGGGTATCGCCGGGCATGACATCACCGACGGGCACACGGATTTCTACGCCAGGTTCGCCGGCCCCGGCGTGGTCGTTGCCGGCCTCGACACTGATCCGAAGTCTTTCGATTACGACGTCACTCGACGTCATCTGGACCTCCTGCATGCAGCGACCGACGCGCACGATCGACCGCTTCGCGTCGAGGTGATCGAGGGACCGTCGACGGTCCGGGAGAAGTTCGAGAACGACGACTTCGCCGCCGGCTACATCAACTTCTACGTCTGCAACGGCGCAGTTATCGGCCCCGAGTTCGGTGACCACGACGCCGACACCGCCGCGAAGGCGACTCTCGAACGGCTCTTTCCCGGCCGCCAGGTCGTCCAGATCAACATTGATGCCATCGCCGCCGGTGGCGGTGGCATCCACTGCACCACGCAGCAGGAACCAGCCCGCTGACAAAGCACGAGGCCGGACACCCATCGCGGGTGCCCGGCCTTCGTGGTCAGGGATCAGTGGCCGAAGCTGAAGTTCGACCCGCCGTTGACGTTGGAGCCACCGACCGGGGTGTTCACCCCAGCGCCGGTGTTGGAGTTGAAGCCGGCGCCGCCCGTGCCGAGGTTGGCTCCGCCGCCGGTGTTGAAGTTGCTGCCGCCGACGGGAGTGTTCAGCGCGGCGCCGCCGCCGGCGTTCACGCTGTTATCGAAGCTGGGGAGCATGGCCATCGGGTTCGGCAACCCAAGGTCGGCGCCACCGCCGGTGTTGAAGTTGCTGCCGCCGACCGGGGTGTTCACCGCGGCGCCGCCATTGGCGTTCGCGCTGTTATCGAAGCTGGGGAGCATGGAGAGCGGGTTGGGCAGGTTGAAGTCGGTGCCGCCGCCGGTGTTGAAGTTGGCGTCGCCGACCGGGGTGTTGACCCCGGCGCCCGTGTTCGTGTTGAAGCCGGCACCGCCCGGGCCGACGTCGGTGCCGCCGCCGGTGTTGAAGTTGCCGCCACCGAGCGGGGTGTTGATGCCCGCGCCGCCATCAGCGTTGGAGGACGCGTCGGCGGGCTGGAAGAAGGGATTCTGCACGCCGAAGCCGGCACCGCCGCCGGCGTTGCCGCTGCCGACCGGGGTAGTGACCGCGGCGCTGGTGTCACCGGAAGCGTCGTCGTCGGCCCACGCGGGGGCAGCAGTGGCGAGCGGGATCAATGCGACGGCCGAAGCTGCAACGAAACCGACCAAACGTCCTGAGTTGCGCATTAGTGAAACTCCAATCGTGGTTCTCTTGCGTATGGCCGGTGGACCCTACTAGGTCGTACTCGGTTCACCCGACCACCAACCTGATATCGCCGGCCGGGGTGTATCCGTTACAGCAGTGAACCAGCTGGTTAACACATACCGATTTGCTAACCGTCTCAGTTTGGTCACCGACCCTGTGAATATGCTGGACATACCGGTCGACGGAGAGTTCGCTGTACGGCGTCCCGCTACTGGCCCTGGAGTACCGCGACGCCGTACCAATGGCACAGCAGCAGGGCCATCTCGACGTCCAGGCGGTCGTCGCCGAGCGGTCGGCCGCGGCGTTCCAGCGCCCGTCCGACGCGGTATTTCACGGTGTTGAAATGCACCACCAGTTCGTCGGCCGCAGCGGTGTAGCTGCCGCCGTGTCGCAGGAACACCCGCAGCGTCTCGCGTAGACGGGCGTCGTTGGCGCTGTCGCCGGCTAGCGGCCCAAGCGCGGTGTGGACGAATTCCCTTGCATTGTCCTGGTTTTCGCCCATCAGTGCGGCCGCGGCAAAGCCGGGTGCATCGGCGGCGGTAACCCCGGTGAGGTTGGCGGTCACTGCGACGCCGTGGGCGCGGAGCGCTTGCCGGTGGGACTGCCGGAAGCCTTCGACGCTGGGTAGCGGGGTACCCACCGCGACCGCCGGGGCGCCCTGTTGTGCTTCCGTGAACTGCCGGAGCTGCTCGGACGCGCCGGGTGCGGTGGCGCTGGACAGCGGCAGCCAGCCCCACCCGGTTCGCTGGTCGGCCGCCAGGAATAGCGGACTGCCTTGGGTGCCAATATGTTCGGCCAACGCCCGCAGGTACTGTTCGAGCTTGGCCAGCGCATCGTCGGGCACGTTCTTCGGCCCCACTGGCAGGTCACTTTCACTGGGCCACCACAGCACCACCGCGAGATGCTGGCGACGCATCGGGTAGCGGATCGCAGTGGTGACGGCCTCGGGGTCCGAGTCGTTGCCGGACAACACTTCCCGTACCCGCAGTGCCTGGGTGCTGTTGCGGTTGGCCAGCCAGCGGTCGCGTTCGTCTTCGTAGACCGCGACGACCTGCTGGGAGATCCAGTCGATGTACCGGAACGTCACCGACGTCATCCGCTCGAAGACCGCCAAGCTGGTCTTCGGTGGCAGGCCGGCTTTGTTGATCTCCTCACTGGCGATGTCGAGCACCAGGGCGTGGCCGATGCGGTAGGCCCGGGTAAGCGCGTTCATCGGGACCCCGCGCTGCGCGAGCCGGCGGGCGTACTCGAGGGCCGCGGTCGGCGCTTCGATGTTCTCCAGAGATATGTCGTAGCGCAGCGCATGGAAGATGGTGTCGATGTTGCCGCCGACGCTGGCGCCGAGCAGTTCGATAATCTCCGGATCGCCGCGAAGTTCGGCGATATCGCTGGCCAGACGGTGCCCGACGGCGCGCGACACCTCAGCCTGGCGGGCAATGAGGCGGGCCATGATCGTCAAGTTGGCCTCACTGACCACCGAATCCATGTGCCGACTGTAGGGCCAACGTTTGTTTCGAGCGGACAAATCGCCGCACAAAGTTGATCGGCGCAGAACGGGGTGGTGAATGCCACACGGCTCCTACCGTTATGACATGAATCTCGCTACCGTCCCCGATCATCGCGCCGCGGCGGCACCGCACGCCCCCGCCCTCGCCGACGAAGCCACCGACTTCGACAACGCCGCCTTCCTCGACGTCGTCCAACGCGCCGCAGGTGCGCTGCACCAGCGTGGCGTCCGCCCCGGCGATGTCGTCGGCATCATGCTCCCGAACCGCGCGGCCTTCGTCGTGACGCTGTTCGCCACGTGGCGGCTCGGTGCCGTCGCGACTCCGATCAGCCCGACCCTGGTGCCTGCCGAGGTCTCCTACCAGGTGGCCGACGCCGGCGCCGTGGTCCTCGTCGTCGACCGCGACGTCGATTCCGAGGTTCCGGTGCTGCACGTCGACGACATGGCTGGCGAGCCGCGGACCGCTGAACCCGTCGTCGGCAGCGATGACGATCTGGCCCTGCTGATCTACACCAGCGGCACCACGGGCCGGCCCAAGGGCGTGATGCTCGACCACGGCAACGTCAATGCCATGTGCGACATGGTGATCGAAGGTTTCGAGCTGCGCGACACCGATCACAGCCTGCTCATCCTGCCGCTGTTCCATGTCAACGGCATCGTGGTCAGCGTGCTGTCGCCGTTGATCGCTGGTGGGCGGACCACCATTGCCGGCCGGTTCAATCCCGCCACCTTCTTCGAACGGCTGGAAGCCAGCCGCGCCACCTACTTCTCGGCGGTGCCGACCATCTACACCATGCTGCTGGGCCTGCCGCCCGAGGTGCAGCCCGACACCTCCGCGGTGCGGTTTGCAGTGTGCGGTGCTGCACCGGCCAGCGTCGAACTGCTCGAGGGATTCGAAAAGCGTTACGGCATAAGCCTGATCGAAGGCTACGGGTTGTCCGAGGGATCGTGCGCCAGCACGGGCAATCCCTTGAACGGCCCGCGAAAGGTCGGGACCGTCGGAATTCCGTTGCCAGGCCAGGAGATCCGCATCATCGACGTGGCCGGCGTCGAGGTGCCCCGCGGCGAGCTCGGTGAGGTGGTGATCAAGGGCCGCAACGTGATGCGTGGCTACCTGAACCGCCCCGAGGAGACCGAGAAGACCTTGAAGGACGGCTGGCTGCGCACCGGTGACGTCGGCCGGTTCGACGAGGACGGCTACCTGATGCTGGTCGACCGCGCCAAGGACATGATCATCCGCGGCGGCGAGAACATCTACCCCAAGGAGATCGAGACCGTCGTTCACCAGGTCGCCGGAGTCGCCGAAGCTGCCGTCGTCGGACGGGCCAGTGGACTGTACGGCGAAGAGCCGGTGCTGTTCGTCTCAGCGCACCCCGGAACAGCACTCGACGTCGACAGCATTGCCGCGCATCTCAAGGCGTCGCTGTCGAAATTCAAACTGCCCGTGGATATCACGGTGCTGGAGGCGCTGCCGAAGAACCCCGTCGGGAAGATCGACAAGCCGTCCCTGCGTAAAACCCTCACCGCCACCGATCCGCGAATCTAGCCTGAGATAAGCAAAGGAGCTCATCATGGGATTCATCAAACCGACGTTGCCCGACGTCGATCTCGAAGAATTTCTGAAACTGCCGCTGCGGGAGCGGCTCCGGATCATGACCCTCAAATGGGCCGATCACGGCCTAGGTACGCCGCGCATGATCCATGTCATCTACATCGTGAAACTGGTGTTCTTCTACGCCCTCGGCGGGGTCGCCATCGCGACCGCGACATCCGGACTGCCAGCGTTCTGGCACGTGTCGGACTGGTGGAACCAGCCGATCGTCTATCAGAAGTTGATTCTGTGGACCATCCTGCTGGAGCTCATCGGGCTGGCAGGGTCCTGGGGACCCCTGGCCGGAAAGACCAAACCGATGACCGGTGGTTTCCGATTCTGGGCCAAGCTCAACACCATTCGGCTGCGGCCGTGGAAGGCAGTTCCGTTCACGAACGGTGACCGGCGCACCTGGTTCGACATCATCGTGTACCTGGCGCTCATCGGCACTGTGGTGGCCGCCATGGTCTGCCCTGGCGTGCACAGTGATTCGCTGAGCGCGGTAGTTCCGGGGAACACCTCCGGACTGGTCAGCCCGACGCTGTTGATCGCGCCGATGGTGCTGCTGGTGGTGATCGGCCTTCGTGACAAGACAATCTTCCTGGCTGCCCGCGGTGAGCAGTACCTGCCTGCACTGCTGTTCTTCACCGTGCTGCCGTTCGTCGACATGATCATCGCCGGCAAGCTGCTCATCGGCACGGTCTGGATCTGGGCCGGTATCTCGAAGTTCGGCCTGCACTTCACCAACGTCATCCCGCCGATGGTCAGCAACAGCCCGCTGATCCCGTTCAAGTGGCTCAAGCGTGCCCACTACCGCAACTTCCCGGAGGACATGCGCCCGTCGCACCTGGCCACCTTGATGGCACACGGCCCGGGCAGCTTCGTGGAAATCGTTGCCCCGCTGGCGCTTCTGCTGTCCCCATGGCCGTGGTTGACCATCGCCGCCGCAGTCGTCATGGTCAGCTTCCACCTGTTCATCATCTCGACGTTCCCGCTCGCGGTGCCGGTGGAATGGAATGTGCTGTTCGCGTACGTCACCATCTTCCTGTTCATCGGCTTTCCCAACGGGGATGGTTACGCGATCTGGGATATGTCCTCGCCGTGGCTCACCATTGCCCTGTTGATCGGACTGTGCTTCTTCCCGGTGCTAGGCAACCTGCGTCCCGACCTGGTGTCGTTCCTGCCGGCCATGCGGCAGTACGCCGGTAACTGGGCCTCGGCGGTGTGGACGTTCACCCCTGGCGCCGAGCAGAAGCTCAACCGCGTCACCCGGTCCTCACCCAACACGGTCGACCAGTACATCAACTTCGGCTGGGACCCGATCACCGCCGAGGTGTTCACCCAGCAGGTGACGGCGTGGCGGGCCATGCACAGCCAGGGCCGGGGCTTGTACTCGGTGCTGCTGAAGTGCTTGCCCGACATCGACACTCGTACTGTCCGCGAGGGGGAGATGTCCTGCAATACGATCATCGGGTTCAACTTCGGTGACGGTCACCTGCACAATGAGGACCTGATCCGGGCCATCCAGTCCGAGGCTCAGTTCGAGCCGGGCGAGTTCGTCATCGCCTGGGTGGAATCGCAGCCGATCCACAAGACGACGCAGGAGTACAAGGTGATCGACGCGGCCCTCGGCGTGATCGAGCGCGGCACCTGGAACGTGAAGGACCTGGTCGATGAGCAGCCCTGGCTGCCCAACGGCCCGATCCCGCTGAACGTCACGTGGCAGCGCGCTGAGGTCAACCAGTGACCACAGCAGTCGTGGTCGGCGCCGGGCCCAACGGGCTCGCCGCCGCCATCACCTTGGCCGCCAAAGGGATTGATGTCACTGTGCTGGAGGCCGCCGACCGGATCGGCGGCGGCATCCGCTCCAGCGAGTACATCATGCCGGGCCTGGTGTTCGACGACTGCGCCGCTATCCACGTGATGCCCGCGGGCTCCAAGTTCATCAAAGACTTCGGGCTGGATCGTCATGGGCTGCAATGGAAGTGGACCGAGATCGACTGCGTGCACCCGCTCGACGACGGCTCTTCCGGGTCGCTCTACCGCTCGGTCGAGACGACGGCCGCCGGACTCGGGGTCGACGGGTCGCGCTGGCAGATGCTGTTCGGCGGCCCATCCCGCCGATTCGAGCAGCTGTCCGACGACATCATGGGGCCGCTGCTGCGGGTGCCGCAGCACCCGTTGGCGCTGGCTCGGTTCGGGGCTCCGACGGTGTTGCCGGCGGCGGTCCTGGCCCGGGTCTTCCGGACCCCGCAGGCCCGGGCTCTGTTCGGAGGCGTTGCCGCGCATACCTTTCAGCCGCTGCAGCACCTGCTGACCTCGGCGATCGGGCTGGGGATCATCACCGCCGGGCACGCCAACGGCTGGCCCGTGGCCGCGGGGGGCTCGCAGTCGATCACCAATGCGCTTGAGGCAGTGCTGACCGAGCAGGGCGGCAAGATCGAGACCGGTGTGCGCATCACGTCCGCGTCGGAGCTGCCGCCCGCCGACATCACCATGTTCGACCTGGCGCCCACCGCCGTCGCGCACATCCTGGGGGACCGGCTGCCCAAGCGGGTGGCCCGCGCCTACGACCGATTCCGTTATGGTCCAGGTGCTTTCAAGGTTGATTTTGCCGTCGAGGGCAGCGTCCCGTGGACCAACGCCGCCGCGCACCGCGCGGGCACCGTCCACCTCGGCGGTGATTTCGCCGAGATTGCCGCTACCGAACGCGACATCCACGCGGGCCGGATGCCCGAGCGGCCGTTTGTATTGGCGTTCCAGCAATATCTGGCCGACCCGGGTCGCTCGGTCGGCACGGTCAACCCCGTCTCTGCCTACGCCCACGTGCCTAACGGCTACAGCGGTGACGCCACCGAGGCCATCATCGGTCAGATCGAGCGGTTCGCACCCGGCTTCCGGGAGCGCATCGTCGGGCAGGCCGTGCGGTCCACCACCGAGATGTCGGTCTACAACACCAATTACGTCGGTGGCGACATCAACACCGGCGCCAAGGACATCCGGCAGTTGGCGTTTGGTCCGCGAACCACCTTGTCGCCGTACACCATTGGTGTGCCAGGGATGTACATCTGCTCGGCAGCGACCCCGCCGGGTCCGGGTGGACACGGCATGTGTGGGGCTAACGCCGCGGCTGTGGCGTTAGCTCGCCTGGGCAGTTAGTTGGCGGCGCTGCCCTTCGCGTCGGCGCGCTTGGCCAGCCCGAAGGTTTTGAAGAGCCAGCGGGGCACTGCGCCTGCGAAGTAGTAGGTCTTGCCGCCTTGTTCCAGGCTGTATTTGGGGTTGCCCGCCGGTGCTTTGTCAGGCCCGGCCAGGCCGACGGCGAAAGCGCATTTGCCACCGAACTCGGCGGCGTTGTTCTCTGACATCACCCAATTCTCGCAGGGATCCGCTGGGTGCGCGCTGTGAACATCAGGTGCTCTGGAGCTGCCCGAGTGGAGCGCAGTGGACATCGAAGCGCGTGGCGACGGTGTCCAGGGTGCGTTGTAGGTGCGGGCGGCGACGCTGGTGGGTGGCCATGAATTGGGCCATGCCGACGAGTTGTCTCGGGGCTGGATACCACCCCGCGGGATCCAGTTTGCAGTCTCGGAAAACCCTGGCGGGCAAGGCATCTGTCATGAGGCTGAGGTTGTACACGGCCAACGTCAGCAAGGTGTGTGGGAACGCCGCGTTGCATTTGTGGCGCAACTCCAGCATGTCGAGCTCGTAGAGCGGAACCTCGGTGAGCTGGTCGGTGAACATCAGATGAGGCAGGAAGTAGCCCATGAACGTCGTGAGATGCAGGGTCGCCGCCCGGCTGTTCAGCGACAGCACCCGGCCGCTGGGCGTGGTGTGGGGCTCGTACGGCTGCGGATGTTTCAACAGATAGCCGGTGCAGTTGACGATCCAGCTGTCCGGGGCGATCTCGCGGACGGCACCGCTGCGCAGCTTAAGTTCGGTTCGCCCGTCGCGGTCGACAGCGTCCACGTAGTGGTCCATCACAATGTCGTTCAGACCCGCTGCAATGGCATCCCTCTCGGCCGTCGAGACTATTCCGAACAGGAAGTTGCGGGTGGCCGGCGTCACCCAGACTCCGCACCGTTCGCGCCAGAGGCGTGCCACCTCCTCTTCGTTGGTGCCGTCGAACAGCCGGGTCACCTCGTCGGCGAAGGAACCGAACGGCACACCACCCCACCATCTTTGGCTGCCGGTGGGGAACAGCCGCTCGCGGTGTGCGAAATACGTTCCCGAGCCTGCCAACAGATTCACCTCTCGCCCGGGGTGGCGAGTGATCAGTGCACAGGCGGTATCCATTGCGGTCTTGCCGCTTCCGATCACCCACACCGGAGCGTCGCTGTCGTCGATGGCACCACCGCGCATGTCGCAATAGTTCGGAGACACCGAATGGACGTTGCTGCTGGACGCCGGCAGCGGGTCGTTCGGTTCGATGTCAGCAGCGTTGGCCTTGATCAATCTCTTGGCCTCGATCACCATGGCGCGTCCGTCGTCCGACACACACTCCACCTTGACGACGCCGTCGGCTTCAGTGTCGGATTGCATTGTCCAACCGAAGAATTCGTCTACTGTGACGCGACGACGGAGGACGTCGAGGCAGTGGTCGAGGTGGGACAATACCTCGTACTTGTTGGCCAGGTAGGACGGCTTCGCGTTGAGTGTCCAGCCAATGTTCCCGGCAGTGAAGAACGGATGAGGCTGGTGCAGGCGGACATAGTCGTAGGTGTCCACCCACATGCCACCCGCGCGCTGCCGTCGGTCCAGCAGGATGACCCGCTGGCCCGGCGACAGGTACTGGGCCGTCGAGAAGAGTGCATTGAGACCGGCGATGCCGGCACCGACGATGCACACGTCGCACCGCTCGACCGCGGGGCTCACTGGTCCAGACCCGTCAGCCAGGTGTCGATGCGTTCGGCCACTTTTTCCCACCCGGGTTCGAGCATCATGTCGTGGCCCATGCTCGGGAAGAACTCGGCTTTGGTGCGGTAGGCGGCGGCAGTGGCGCGGACGGTGTGCGCCGTGCAGCAGGCGTCTTCGTCGGCCCCGAGCACCAGCACCGGGTCATCGACTCGGTCGAGATACGGGCGGCTGGCCATCAGCCAATCCAGTTCTGCACGAACGCTTTCCGAACCGAACTGAGCAGCCCACCGGTCGACGTCCACAGCCGGTGTGTGGGACGTGAAGTAGGTCTGGCGGGCCCATTTCGGATCGTGGATCACCCCGTCGCGTGCTCCGGCGAGTGCGCCCAGCGTGAGGGCCCAAGGGTGCCGACGGATCATCCGCAGGTACGTTCCCGACGCATGTCGCGGCGGCACCGACGCCATGAGGACCACCGCTGGGGCGCGGTGGGTATCGAGGTACTTTTCGACGACGAACCCGCCGGCGGAGTGTCCGATCAGCACCGGTGCGCTCGGTAGGCTGTTCGCCGCGGCGGCCACGTCGTCGATGTAGTCCTTGATCGCGTAGTTCTGGAACGGCTTGTAGGTGCCGCTGGCGCCGTGACCGCTCAGGCTGACGGCAGCGGCGCGATACCCCCGGCCCGCGAAGTAGTCGAGGAAATTCTCGCTCCAGCACCACGCCGCGTGGGCTTCTCCGTGCACGAAGAGCAGCGGGTTGGGGTGCGCTGGGGTCGTTTCACCGACGTCGATGAGCTCCTGTGCGGGCGCCTCGTGACCAACCGGCAGATCGGGTTCGGTTGCAGTCGTGAACATGGACATGGGTCCTCCTTGCTCTTGCAATGAGGATCCGGCATCGGGTGCGGCGGTACATCAGCCAATTGGCGTATTTGGTTGGCGCACTACAGAGATATGGCGAGCAGCGTCCGTACTAGCTCGGCCTGTCGGTGGGTGCCCGTCTTGTCGAAGATGTGCTGAACGTGGGTTCTGACGGTGCCGGCGGACAGGTACATGCTGTCGGCAATCGGCTTGATCCCGTCGCCCTGCATCAGCCTGATGGCCACCGCCGCTTCGGCCGTCGTCAGGCCGTACAGCTGACGCAGTAGGTCGCCGTCCGGCTGCGGGTGTCGGTCGGGGTCCAAGATGAGTACCAAGGCCCGCGCTTCAGCGAGCGGAGCCGTCACATGCTGGAACGGCAGGACGTGAATGACGTAGGGCCGCAGGCCCGATGGCCGCGGACACAGCATGGAGGTGGCGCCCCGCACCACCGACTTGGCCTGTCCGAGCGCGGCATTGATACCGCTGCGCAGCGCCGCGTCGGCCGCCGGATATGCGAACACGAAGGTGCCGTCACGGATGGACAGGCCATCGTGGCCGCGAACGATGTTCTCGGCTGCGGTGTTCAGGTAGCGCACCGACAAGCTGCAGTCGACCACGGCCATGCCGATGCGGGTCACGTTGTCCATCGCCGACGAGATGTTGCGGATTTGATGGGTGGCTTCACTGAGGTCGTGCTGGATGCGCAGCGCGCGCTGGAAATGCGGAACCAGCGCGTCGGCAAGGTGGACGCGTTCGGTGGTGTCGAACAGTTCGGAGCGCTTCTCGGTGGCCACAACCCACGTGGCGGGCTCGGGGCCGTCAGTCAGCCGGACGAACAGTCCGTCGTCCAGGTGATGCCGGCACATCCAGTCCATGTGGAACTCGGCTTTCGGCTGGAGCGCGGAGAGTTCTTGGCAGCCGCGCACGAGACCGACGGGGCCGGCCTCGACCGCTTCAAGGATGTAATCAACATGGCGGTAGTAGTCCCGGTATTCGTTCAGGGCTTCTGTGGGAATGGTGACGCTCTGCGGCGCCCGGCTCACGCTGTCCGCGAGGACCAGGCCCGCGCCCGTAGCGCCGAACAGGGTGTGGACCTCGGACATCGTCGCGGTCCATTGCTCGGGTTGAACCGCGGAATCGTAGATCGATGAAACTACGCGTGAAAAGTCCTCGACCGTGACCACGGCCGGTACTCCCAGGCTGCCAGTGCACTCACGTCCGATGCCTTTCCTGACGTGATCTACCTGCGAATTTGCTGCAGGTGTTGAGGGAAGCGTAATTCAAGACCAATGGTATGTAAAGTGTTGTCTGGGCAGCTGCTGAGTGCTTGATGAGGCAATGCTGCGGGTGCGAACAGATCGCGGTTTTCGAGGGGTAACGCGATCTGTGCGCACCATCGTCACGCGGCGGCGTGGCTGGGGGCACCCTTCGAGGCGTTCTTCGGACCAGTCTTGGGGTCGGCGTTCGAGTCGTTGTTCGCATCGCCGTCGGGCGAGGACCCAACCTTCGGTGTGCCGGCGTCGGGTGTGGACTTCTTCTTGGGCTTGGTCTGCTTCCCCGGTGGCGTGTCTGGGTCGGTCTTGGGCTTCGTCGACTTCACTGGCGGGGTAGTCGAATCCGGCTGTGGCGTAGTCGATTTCGATGCGTTGTCAGCTGTAGGCGGCGTGATATCCGGCGTCTTCGTCTGCTGCGGAGCCGAATTGGGTTCGGGGGCAACGGTTGCCGGCTTTTTCTCCTGGACTGCGGCCAGCGGCGTCAACGCCGGGGGCGTCTTGGCCGACGTTGGCGCCGGGGTGGCGGCGAACGGGGCCGGAAGCGCCGGCAGGTGCAGTTCGGACTGCACATCGGTGATGAAATTGGTGGCGCCTTGCTGCAGCGCGCCGGGTATCGCGGTGAGTGCCTCGATGATCTTCGGCAGCGGCGTGAACAACGAGAACGGCGTATTCCCAGCAGGATTCAGGTTTTGGCGGTCGGTGTATCCCATGTCGACCATTACCCGCAACAGCGGTTCGACCGCGTCCAGGAGTGGTTTTGCCAGCGGCGTCAGCCCGATGGCGGCGGCACCCATGCGTAGCGGAGTCAACAGCGGCAGGTCGGGATTCTTGATGAACACGTAGGTGTCCTGGCCGCCGGCGCTGTTGGTCACCGAGGTGACGATGGCCGGCGTGGTGCCGGGGATGTAGGAGTCGTAGTACACGTCCGGGTGCGCATACATGACGCCAAGCAGACTGTTGGCCAATGAAAGTGGATTGAAGTACGCGGGGAAATCGGCGTACGGGTCGTACTCGTTGGTGATGTACGTGCTGTTGTAGGCCGACGGTGTCGCCGGACCCATGTTGTTCACGATGAACGGCACGCTCATGCCGGGGAACCGCTCGAAGATGCCGCCGTTGCCTGCGAACGGCGAGGCGATCATCAGGAACGAGAGTTGTGACGGAGCAGGGCCGGTGCCATTGGCCAGCAACTGCCGCTTCGCGGCTTCGGCGCCGAGCGTGCCCTCGGAATAGCCGGCGACGATCAACTGCTGGCCGGGGCGTGAGGTGACGGCGTTGTAGACCAGCGGGCCCGAGATGGCGGTACTGGCCGATAGTTGGATCGACGCCGGGTAATTGATGGGGTCGTAGACGTACCCGGGCGGGACGACGGTGCCGTTGAGCTTGGCCGGGATGTTGGCCGACGTGGGGTCACCACGTCCACCGATCCCGATCACCGTGTTCGTCAGGCCGACGACGAACCCGACAGTGACGCTCGTGGCGGGGCCCACGAGCAGCGCGCAGCACATGGCCAGCAGCAGGAATACTCGCGGGACGCCGCGGATGGTCGAGCGCGGCAACACGTGGACTGACATCGATGCACCCCCGATTAGGCACGTGACAGGACCAATCGGGACGCTACTCCCGGTACCGGGATTTACATGGGGATTTGCAAGTTCAGCTCGCAAAAAGAACGGGCGGCGTTCCGGCGACCCGCGCTCCGCTGTGCGTCGCGCCGGTGCGGAACACCGCCCGTCTCTATGTCCTAGCCGCTAAGGGCGGTCAGGGGCAGGTCACCTCCATGTCGAACTGCTTCTTGGCGGGCTCCGTGGGGTTGGACATGTCAATCTGAGTCGCGGTGCCGCTGATCTTGTAGGTCTTGCCGTCCTTGGTGGCCTTGGCTTCGTTGCCCGGCATGCCCGCGGCGTAGGCGAGGGCCTGCCCGCCGACGTTGCCCAGCGCCACGGCCTTGACCTCCGGCGGATCGGCGTCGGTCAGGGTGGCGCCAAGGCCACCGCCTGCGGCGTTGCCGATGGCGATCACGACGTTGCCGGCAGCAGTGGTGCAGCCGATCTGACCCGACACGTCCTGGGCCTTGCCGTCGATGGTGACCTTGGCGGTGCCGGTGCCGGAACTCATATTGCCGCCGCCCGGAACTGAGGCCGAGGCTGAGGCCGAGGCCGTGGCCGAAGAACCGGAAGAGGCCGGCTTATCCTTGGAACAGCCGGTCAGGCCGGCGGCAAGAATCGCAGCCCCAGCGGCGGCGACAACCAAACCACGCTTCATAGCTTGTGCTCCTTCGTCATGAGAACCGTCCCGATCGGCGGGTCATCCAGTGCATTATGGAGTCCGCTGACCTGCAGTTCTCGGTATTCACGGAAAATCCCTATACCGGCCCTGACCCGTTTGTTTCCGTGTTGTCAGCCGGGATTCGGGCATCGGGGCGCGAATTGGTTGAATACTCCGGTGAGTCAGCAGTACTTCGAAGTCACCGCTCAGTTGCCGGGCCGACGTGGTCGGGCCGGGGTGATCCACACCCCGCACGGTGATATCCAGACCCCGGCGTTCATTGCCGTGGGCACCGCAGCCACGGTCAAGGGCGTCCTTCCCGAGACCATGAAATCCCTTGGCGCCCAGGCGCTTCTGGCCAACGCCTACCACCTGTATCTGCAGCCCGGCCCGGACGTGGTGGACGAGGCGGGCGGCCTCGGCACCTTCATGAACTGGCCGGGGCCGACCTTCACAGACAGCGGCGGCTTCCAGGTGATGTCGCTCGGAGTGGGCTTCAAGAAGGTGCTGGCGATGGACACGGCCCGACTGCAGGCCGACGACATCATCGCCGAAGGCAAGGAGCGACTGGCTCATGTCGACGAGGACGGTGTGACGTTCCGTTCGCATTTGAACGGT
This sequence comes from Mycolicibacterium sp. CBMA 234, assembly GCF_009729415.1. Classification (GTDB taxonomy): domain Bacteria; phylum Actinomycetota; class Actinomycetes; order Mycobacteriales; family Mycobacteriaceae; genus Mycobacterium. The sequence goes on along the minus strand of NZ_MPKW01000022.1, from coordinate 89,905 downwards.
GACAAGCATCGGTTCACCCCCGAGGTGTCGATCGGTATTCAGCACCAACTGGGGGCGGACATCATCTTCGCCTTCGACGAGTTGACCACGTTGGTGAACACCCGCGCCTATCAAGAAACTTCGGTCGAACGCACCCACCGGTGGGCCGTCCGCTGCCTGGCCGAACATCGCCGGCTGACCATCGAACGGGCGGGCAAGCCGGCTCAGGCGCTGTTCGGGGTGGTGCAGGGAGCCCAGTACGAGGACCTGCGGAGGCAGGCCACAAAGGGGCTCGTCGGGATTGTCGACGAAGACGGCCATGGCTTCGACGGCTACGGCATCGGCGGGGCACTGGAGAAACAGAACCTGGCGACCATCGTCGGGTGGGTTACCGAGGAACTGCCCGACGACAAACCCCGTCACCTGCTCGGCATCAGCGAGCCCGACGACCTGTTCGCCGCCATCGAGGCGGGCGCGGACACCTTCGACTGTGTGTCCCCGTCGCGGGTGGCGCGCAACGCCGCGATGTACTCGGCGACCGGCCGCTTCAACGTCACCAATGCCCGGTTCAAGCGGGACTTCACTCCCATCGACGCCGAATGCGATTGCTACACCTGCGCCAACTACACGCGGGCCTACATGCACCACCTGTTCAAGGCCAAGGAGATCTTGGCGTCCACCCTGGGCACCATCCACAACGAACGGTTCATCATCAGGCTCGTCGACCAGATTCGGGCGGCCATCGTTGCCGGCGAGTTCGACGAGCTGCGCGAGCACGTGATCGGGCGCTATTACGGGTCCTCATAGGGAGCCACCTGCAGTGATGCCCGTGCGTGCAGAATGGCGGGATGACTAGTGCGCCCGGTGTGATCGACCCACAGACCCTGCTGCTGGGGCTGATGGATCCAGGCAACCGGGCCGACCCGTATCCGCTGTATGCGCGGTTCCTCGAGGCCGGTCCGCTCGTGATGCCCGACGCCAATCTGGTGGTGTTCCCGGGCTTCGCCGACTGTGACGAGGTGCTAAGGCACCCGGCGTCGGCCAATGACCGGCTGAAGTCGACGGTGTCGCAGAAGCAGATCGCGGCCGGTCAACGACAGGCCCGGCCGTTCGGCGAACCGGGCTTCCTGTTCCTGGATCCGCCGGATCACACCAGGCTGCGCGGCCTGGCGCAGAAGGCGTTCGCCCCTAAGGTGATCAAGGCGCTCGAGTCTGACATCGTGACGATGGTCGACGGGTTGCTGGACGGGCTCACGGGCCAGATCGACGTGGTGGCGGATCTGGCATATCCGCTGCCGGTCGCCGTGATCTGCCGACTGCTCGGGGTGCCGATGGTGGACGAGCCGCAGTTCAGCCGGGCGTCGGCCCTGCTGGCGCACGGGTTGGATCCGTTCGTTGCAGTGAACGAAGACAACGCCGAGGACAACGCGGCGCTGATGGAGGCCGGGCTTTGGCTGCGCCAGTACCTGCGGGACCTGATCGAAGAGCGCCGTAGCTCACCGGGCGAGGACCTGATCTCGGCACTGATTGCGGCCGAGGAAGACGGCGATCAGCTGACGTCCGAGGAGATCGTCGCGACCTGCAACTTGCTTCTCATCGCGGGCCACGAGACGACGGTGAACCTCATCGCCAATGCGGCCTTGGCCATGCTGCGGCACCCCAGCCTTTGGGCAGAGCTGGCGGCGGATCCGTCGCGGGCATCGGTGGTCGTCGAGGAGACGCTGCGCTTCGACCCACCCGTGCAACTGACCAGCCGGGTAGCCGTCGAGGACATCCAGATCGGTGACGTCGCCGTCCCGAAGGGCGACATCATGATGTTGCTTCTGGCTGCCGCGCAACGGGATCCGCGCGTGTATGACCGACCCGACGAGTTCCTCCCGGACCGCGGGGTGATCAAGCACCTGGCCTTCGGCAAGGGGCCGCACTTCTGTCTGGGTGCGCCGCTGGCCCGGTTGGAGGCGTCAGTTGCGTTGTCGGCGCTGGCGGCCCGGTTCCCGAGTGCGCAGTTGGCCGGCGAGGTGGCGTACAAGCCCAACCTGACGCTGCGGGGCCTGGCGACGTTGCCGGTGATCGTCTAGCGGCACCGCGCAGTACTCTCCCGATATGCCTTCAGTTCTCGTTACCGGTGCCGGCCGCGGCATCGGCCTGGCCATCACCGAGCATCTGGCTGCGACCGGCTGGGACGTCATCGCCGGCGTGCGCACCAAAGCCGATGCCGAGACGGTCGTCGCCCTGGCCCCGCAGCGGATCTCCGCGGTGATCCTCGATGTCACCGATGCGGACCAGGTTGCGGCTCTGGCCACCGCACTGCCCGACCGGCTGGACGCCGTGGTGAACAACGCGGGCATCGTGGTGGCCGGCCCAGTTGAGACCTTGACGGCCGAGGACTGGCGGAAGCAGTTGGATGTCAACGTGGTTGGTCAGTTTGCGGTGACCGCGGCGGTCCTGCCGAAGCTGCGGGAGTCCCGTGGCCGGGTGGTGTTCATCTCCAGCGTCAACGGCCAACTGTCGACGCCGATGCTGGGTGCTGATGCGGCGTCGAAGTTCGCACTGGAGGCGGGTGCCGAGGCGCTGCGAATTGAGCTGCGGCCCTGGGGTATTCCGGTGGTCGTCGTGGAGCCCGCGCAGACCGACACCGACATGTGGCGCAAGGCCGACGACATGGTCGTCGAGTTGGAGGCCGGCGTCTCGCCCGCGCACCGCGCGCTGTACGACCGGCACATCGCCGGGATGAAGAAGATGGTTCCGCTGTCGCAGAAGATGGCGGTCAATCCGGCGAAAGTCGTTGCGGTGGTGGAGGAAGCGCTTACTGCGCGACGACCCAGGGCGCGCTACATCGTGGGCCTGGGGCCGAAGATTCAGGCTGCGCTGATGACCAATATCCCCGCCGGGGTGCGGGGATTCCTGCTGGCCAAGGTCTTTGGAGTGCCGCGCCGGGTGTGATGCCCTACGGCCGGAAGATCCACGGCTCCCGGGGTAGTCGTGCCGGATCGAACTGCGCCAGCATGCCGTCGAGGGTGGTGGCGGTGTAGCCGAGCGATGCCGCGATCTGTGCCAAGGCGGATTCCGCACCGATCTCCGAAACCGTCACGGCGCCGTCGCGTTTGGCCAGCCGCTTGCCGTCGACATTGAGCACCAGCGGGACGTGCGCGTAGACCGGCTGCGAATACCCGAGCAGCGCGGCCAGATACGCCTGCCGCGGCGACGACGACAGCAGGTCGTCGCCTCGTACCACCTGGTCGATGCCCTGGGCGGCATCGTCGACAACCACGGCCAGGTTGTACGCGGGCACGCCGTCGCCGCGACGCAGCACGAAGTCGTCGACGACGCCGGTATAGGAACCGTGCAGTACGTCGCTCACGGTGTATTCGGCTGTGTCCGAACGCAACCGGATGGCCGGCGGGCGTCCGTCGGCGCGGCGTCGGGCACGTTCGTCATCGCTGAGGTAACGGCAGGTGCCCGGGTACGCGCCTTCTGGTGCGTGCGGTGCCCGCGGCGCCTGCAGGATGTCCTTTCTGCTGCAAAAGCATTCGAACGTCAGACCGCGTTCGGTCAATTCGGAGACGACGGCGAGATAGCGGGCAACCCGGGCGGTCTGATACTCGGGTGTTTCGTCCCAGGTGATTCCGACGGACTGCAGGTCGGCCAACTGGCGCTGCGCCACGTCGGGGAAGGTGCGGTCATCCAAGTCTTCTACCCGAACCAGAAACCGTCGGCCGCTGGATCGGGCGAACAGCCACGCCAGCACGGCGGTGCGCACGTTGCCGATATGCAGATCGGCGGACGGGCTCGGCGCGAACCGGCCGGCAGGGGAGAGGGGCACGACCGCAATGTAACGCGCCGGGCGATGAGATTGCCCGCCCGCACCGGTCTACGTGAGTATGGAAACCGTGGACCTCCCTGTGCTGCCACCGATAGACCCCATGCTCGCGAAGGCCGCCACGGCGGTGCCCGACGAACCGGGGCAGTGGTCCTATGAACCCAAGTGGGACGGCTTCCGTGCCCTCGTGTTCCGGGACGGCGACGAGGTGGTGCTGCAGTCCCGCAACGGAAAAGAGCTGGGCCGCTATTTCCCGGAACTGCTCAGTGCGTTGCGCGACGAGATCGCTCCTCGCTGCGTCCTCGACGGCGAAGTGGTGGTGCCCCGGGAGATCAACGGCCGTATCCGGCTGGACTGGGAGTCGTTGAGTCAGCGCATCCATCCCGCCGCCAGCCGGGTGCAGATGTTGGCCGAGCAGACGCCGGCGCACTTCATCGGGTTCGACGCGCTCGCGGACGGTGACCGCAGCCTGCTGGCCGAGCCGTTCCGGGTGCGTCGTGCTGCCCTGCAGGAGTTGGTGAGCGAACAACAGTGGTGCCACGTCACACGCACCACCGAGGACCCGGAGCAGGGCGCCCACTGGCTGACCACCTTTGAAGGCGCCGGGCTGGACGGCGTGATCGCCAAACGGCTCGACGGCGCCTACCTGCCGGGCAAGCGCGAGATGGTCAAGGTCAAGCACGCCCGCGATGCGGATTGTGTGGCCATCGGCTACCGGATTCACAAGAGTGGTGAGGGCATCGGATCCATCCTTCTGGGCCTCTACAGCGACGGCAACCTTCACATGGTCGGTGGCGCAGCATCTTTCAGCGTGAAAGACCGCGTCGCGTTACTGGCTGAATTGGAGCCGCTGCGGACCGGCGACGCCCAGGAGGGCGAAGCGAGCCGCTGGAATTCGGCGGCCGACAAGACCTGGATTCCGATTCGTCCGGAAAAGGTGTGCGAGGTGGCCTACGACCAGATGGAGGGAAACAGCGTGCACGGCAGACGATTCCGGCACACCGTGAAATTCCGGCGCTGGCGCCCGGACCGGGACCCGGCCAGCTGCACCTTCGACCAACTCGACGTGCCGCTGAACTACGACCTGTACGACGTCTTGGAGAACTCATAATGGCAAGTGCCGCAGAAGAACTCGATGTCGACGGCGTCGCCGTCCGGTTGACCAGCCCCGACAAGGTGTACTTCCCTCAGTTGGGAAGCAAGGGCACCAAGCGCACGATGGTCGACTACTACCTCGCGGTCGCCGACCGGATGGTGACGCTGCTGCGGGACCGGCCGACGCACCTGCAGCGCTTCCCTGACGGCATCGAGGGCGAGGAGATTTACCAAAAGCGGGTTCCGGTAAAGCATCCCGAGTATCTGCAGACGTGTCAGGTGACGTTCCCGTCGGGGCGCACCGCCGATGCGCTCAAGGTGACGCACCCGTCGGCGATCATCTGGGCCGCGCAGATGGGCACCATCACCCTGCATCCGTGGCAGGTTCGCTGCCCTGACGTCGAGCACCCGGATGAGCTGCGCATCGACCTGGACCCGCAACCCGGCACCGGGTTCAAAGAAGCGCGCGAGATCGCCGCCGGTGTCCTGGCGCCGATCCTCGATGAGCTCGGCCTGACCGGCTATCCCAAGACCTCCGGCGGTCGCGGGGTGCACGTGTTCGTCCGGATCAAACCGGAGTGGGATTTCATCGCGGTGCGTCGCGCCGGCATCGCCCTGGCCCGTGAAGTGGAGCGGCGTGCGCCGGACGCGGTGACGACATCGTGGTGGAAGGAAGAGCGCGGGCAGCGGTTGTTCATCGACTACAACCAGAACGCCCGCGACCGCACGTTCGCCTCGGCGTATTCGGTGCGCAAGACGCCGATCGCGACGGTGTCGACGCCGCTGACCTGGAGTGAGCTGGCTGACGCCGACCCCGACGACTACACCATGGCCACGGTGCCGAACCTGCTTGCACAGCGCGACGACCCCTGGGCCGGCATCGACGAGGTGGCGTATTCGCTGGAGCCGCTGCTCGAGATGGTGCAGGCCGACGAGGACCGCGGGCTGGGCGACCTGCCGTACCCGCCGAACTATCCCAAGATGCCGGGCGAACCGAAGCGGGTGCAGCCGAGCAAAGACCGGGACCTCAAAGGTCAATAGAGCCGACGGGTTTCGGTCACGGGGCGCACGTGTGCATTGTGCTGGTGTCGCCGGGTGGGCTCGGCAGTGCCCTCAGATCGTCGCTACTGCAGCCGAGTGCTGTCGCCATGATCAGGAGAGCGAGCGTCGCGAGATACCTGCGTATCCGTCCGCGTCGCAGATGCGCTCGCTGATGGTTCTCCGATGAGTCGCTGACGTGGACGGAAAATTTTTGCTGTCGTCGCACGATGCCCACCCCTTTATCATGGAGTTTTCCTTGATAGGGCAATCTACCGCCGTGCGGTATGTGGTAGCTAGAGGCTGGAAAAATAGTTCGCTGGCGTCGCGTGTTCAGGCGATATTCGCGGTGGTCGTGTCCGCAGCGCAGGAATGACGGCCGGTCGGGTGTTCCACTAGGTAGATTGCTGCCCATGACTGGAAGTTGGGGCACCGTATTGACCGGGCTCGTTCCGTTGGGGCTGGTTGTCGCGCTGTCGCCGATCACCGTCATCCCTGCGGTGTTGGTCTTGCAGGCGCCGCGACCGCGGCCGACCGGCCTGGCGTTCCTCGCCGGCTGGGCACTAGGCCTGGCCGCGGTGATCGCGGTGTGTGTTCAGGCGTCGCACATGCTCAGTGATGTGCACAAGTCGCCGCCCGGCTGGGCGTCGTGGCTGCGGGTGGTGTTCGGTGCGGCGCTCATCGTCTTCGGCATCTACCGGTGGTTCACCCGGCACAGCAGTACCGACTCCCCGGGGTGGATGAAAAAGTTCGCGACAGTCACCCCGGCGCGTGCAGGAGTGATGGGCGCAGCGCTGGTGCTGGTGCGCCCGGATGTCGTATTGATCTGCGTGCCAGCCGGATTGGCGATCGGCACCGCAGGGCTCGGACTCGAGGGTGACTGGACCGCTGCTGCATTCTTCGTGATCGTCGCAGCATCAACGGTCGCCGTTCCAGTCCTGGCCTATGCCATTGCGGGGGAGCGGCTCGACGACACGATGCGCCGGCTGAAAGACTGGATGGAAAAGAACAACGCGGGTCTGATGGCGGCCATCATGGTCGTCATCGGCGCCATGGTGCTCCACAATGGCGCGCGTGCGCTGGGCCTCTTTTAGCCCGCGTGGGTATGGCAGCTGTGCCGGGCCGGAGTGTTCCGGTAGGCACGCCATCGAACGGATGCCCAGGTCAGTGACCTGGACATCCGCCGAAGGTGTAGTGAAAGACTTGTGGGCTGATGCGCAGCAATCCGCACCAGCCCTCTGAGCTTTGCAGCTCAGTTAGACCGCGGTGACTCCGGTCGCAGCCGGGCCCTTGCTGCCCTGACCGACCTCGAACTCGACCCGCTGGCCCTCATCGAGGGTGCGGAAGCCGTTGCTCTTGATCTCCGAGTAGTGGACGAACAGATCCTTGCTGCCGTCGTCCGGAGTGATGAAGCCGAAGCCCTTCTCACTGTTAAACCATTTCACAGTTCCCTGTGGCATATACCAACTTCTCTCATGTAGAGCAGGACGTTAGGAAGAAACGTCCGCCAGGCATCTTAGCTCAGACAGTTGCCAGCGTGCACCCTGAACAGCGCATATCGATGGGATGTGTAGACGGGCAATCGGCCGGATATGGGGATTTCAGGAGTGCGTCGGCCTCCGCTGTGTGCCGGCCCCAGCCCGGAAGAGACGGATATGCGACTGGTTGCGGCCGCGCTGTCCGTCGTCTTTGTGCTGGCAGTGGTGTCCTGCGCCCCTGCTCAGCACGTCGATCTGGGGCAGGACGCGGGCTATCTGGCCGCCGTGCCGCCGGCGCATCCGGCGCGTGGGGGCGCCTGCCCGGCGCCGTGATCTTCAGGGGACGATGGCCCCATGCGCGCGGTGATTTTCGAGGAATTCGGCGGGCCCGTGGATGTCCGGTCGGTGGCTGACCCGATGCCGTCGCCAGGCGGGGTGGTGGTGCAGGTGCACGCGACCGGGCTGTGCCGCAGCGACTGGCACGCGTGGGCCGGACACGACGACGGCGTCACCCTCCCGCATGTCCCGGGCCATGAACTGGTCGGAGAAGTGGTCGCGGTGGGCGCTGACGTCCGCCGGTGGGGCGTCGGCGATCGGGTCACCACACCGTTCGTCTGCGGATGCGGCACGTGCGCATGGTGCGCGGCCGGCCAAGCCCAGGTGTGTCCCGACCAGACTCAGCCCGGTTTCACCCATTGGGGTTCGTTTGGCGAGTACGTGGCGCTGCATGCCGCCGACACGAATCTTGTTGCGGTGCCGGAAACTATCGAGGATGCCGCGGCGGCTGCGCTGGGTTGCCGGTACGCCACTGCCTACCGCGCCTTGCGCGCCCGCGCGGGAGTGCAGGCGGGCGAGTGGGTCACCGTGGTCGGCGTCGGTGGGGTGGGGCTCAGTGCCGTCCAGGTGGCCGTCGCGGCCGGCGCCAATGTCATTGCCGTCGACCGCACCCCGGCCGCGTTGGAACTGGCGCGCAGCTTCGGCGCGAGCGACACGGTGCTCGCTGACGGTGCGGACGTACCGGGCGCCGTGCACGAGATCACTGGCGGCGGCAGCCACGTCGCAGTCGACGCGGTCGGTACCGCGGGGACGTGTGCCGACGCCATCCACAGCCTGCGGCGCCGTGGTCGTCACGTTCAGGTAGGACTCCTACCCAACGTCGACGGGCACCCGCAGGTACCGATGGACCGCGTAATCGCTTGGGAATTGGATGTTTTGGGCTCGCACGGCATGGCCAGTGTGGACTATCCCGAAATGCTGGACATGGTCGCGGCGGGCAGTCTGCGTCCGCAGGCGTTGGTCGAGCGAGTGGTCGGGCTGGCCGAAGGGGCCCGCATGCTGCCCGAGTTCGGCACCGCCAGCCCGGTCGGGGTCACCCTGATCGACCCGCGCCAACCCTGACGGTCGGTCAGGGAACCGGAACGCCGTCGCGCAGGAAGTACACGTCGGCGATGGTGCCGTTGGGGTGGATCTTGAGCCGGAACTGGCCCGGCTTGCGTTCCATCTGCAGGGGCACGTTCACCACGGTGAGGTCGCCGCGCGGCGTGTCCTCGGCGTCGCCGTGGGATTGGTATGCCCCGAAGGTCCGCTGGTAGGTGCTCCACACCTGCTCCAACGAATTGGCGGTCAGCCTCTTTTGTAGCGCCGGGTCGAAACGGGCGGCGACGGCGGCGAAGTTGCCCGTCGCAATGTCGTCGATCGAGGTCAGCGTCACCTGATCAGGAGCGTCGGCCGCCAGGGCGGTCGGCGCCGCGCTCAGGGCCACGCCGGCTCCGAGGCAGAGTGCCGCGATGGCGGCCGTCACGCGACTCTGATGGTTCAACGATTCTCCCCGCCACATGAGCAACAGGGTATGCCTTCGGGTCCGGCCCGTTGCATCTGCCATTGACCGGACCGTCGGTACCGCCTAGTTTTGACTACGTACGTTGTCAGCGTGAACAAGGAGCCCGACGATGCCTCAACCGATCCCGGCGCGTCATCCCGACCGCCCGCAACCGGTGCCGGCCGCCATTGAGTTGTTCGCGACGCTGCTGGCCATCGGCAAGCCTGATGCCGCGCAGTGGCAGCGGCTGGGAGACCGGCTCAATGTCGGAGACGAACCGATGGATTCGCTGGTCGCGTGGATGTCGGAAGCGGGCATGAAGCAGCTGCGGCCGCTGTTTGACCGAGCGCTGACCGACGGCATCGCCGCCGTGCCGGAAGCTCCGGAGCCGCTGCGCCGCTTCTTCGAAGAGATCGAAACCACGCCGGACTGGGTGGACTACGACACGTTGCGCATCGCGCAGCGGACGCTGCGACGCGGTGGTGCCGACGGCATGTACATCGCCCGGGACGTGGCGCTGCTGGGTGGCTACCAGTTCTCCGGCTTCAACCAGACCCTGCTGCGGACCGGAGCCCTGGAAAAGGGATCCAACCAGCGGTTCGCTGAAACCATGCAGTGGGCGCTCGATGTGATCGACGACGGCGGGCTGAACCGGTTCGGGGTCGGCTACCGGTCCACGATCCGCGTCCGGTTCGTGCACTCCATGGTGCGCCGGCACGTCCTGGCGCTGCCGGATTGGAGATCGGACCAATGGGGCCTGCCGGTCAATCAGACCGACATGGCGGCCACGCTGGTCGGCGCGATCGTCTCTCCGGTGACCGGCGCACTAGCCATGGGCATCCTGGCGACGCCGGCGGAGCTGAACGCCGTCGCACATCTGACCCGGTACGTGGGGTGGCTGATGGGCGTGCATGACGAGTGGCTGCCGCGGTCGTTCCGGGACAGCATCCGCATCCTGTATCACACGTCCACGGCGCTCGCGGTGTCCGACGAAACTACGCAGCAGCTGTCAGTGCCGATGGCGCGCGACCCGCTGGCCTGGTATTACCGCGGAGCGACGGGCCTGCGACGGCGGCTGGCTTGGGCGCAGCACCTGTCGGTCACGACGGCCTTCCTGGGGCCACGGGTGATGCGCACGCTGGGGCTTCCGGCCTATATGCCGCCGTGGTATCCGCTGCTTCGGATTCCCGTCAACGGCGTGCGCAGCATCGTGGCACTGGCCGTGCCGGGCGGTGTGGAGCGCGCGGCCGACCGAGGGGCACGCGAGCAGAAAGCGTTGCTGCACACCATGATCGGTGACGATCAGGCAACCATCGGGGCGTCCGCGTCGCACCTTCGCGGGGTGGCCTGACAGCAGCTCGCCTAGGGCAGCTCCGCCACGTTGCTGGCGCCCGCCGCGATGGGCGCCGGTTCACGCAGGGCATGGCTGTTGGACAACAGCGTGACGGTGCCTGCTTCAAGCAGGCCGACCAGGATGATGGGCCACACCGCGCCCGCCAGCGTGCTGGTGAGGAGCCGGTGGTTCGGACGATGTCCGTCGCTGCTCCACCTACGGCTGATCAGATACGCGATTACCGCAACGACAGCCCACGCTGCCGCGTACGTCGCCGCGTAGACGTGGAGCACAGTGCCCCTCCCCCTGTTGCGGGTAACTGCCGCGAACAGCTGTGACCAAACACTCAGATAACTATCAGTGTGGTCAATATAACGCGGGTAGCTGGTTCCGAACAGGCCTTCGGCGGGCATCGGGTGCCGTGAGACCGGGAGCGTGGCCGGTGGCAAATCGCTGTAGCCGACGAGCCAGGTTCAGCCCGGCAACCAGCAACTTCGAGAAATCGGGAAAATTTATTTTCAGGCAGACGCTGTGCGTCAGGACGTCAAGGTGGCCTTGCCGGTGTGCTGCTGGCCGGCCCGGTCGATCCAGAACAGCTCGACGACGTCACCGGGGGCGTGCCGGTCCAGGACGCTGGTGAGCGCACTCGCCGAGCTCACCGTGACGGAGTCGATGCTGACCAGCACGTCGCCGGGCATCACGCCGGCCTGCTGCGCGGGCCCGCCGCCGATCACGTCGCGGATCAGCACACCCGGCAATTGCGAGTGCTCATCCGGGCCGCCCACGCCCACCCCGAGCAGGGTCGGCTGCCCAATGTGGACGGTGTTCGACGCCGCGCCCGACCGGATCTGCGCGGCGATGGCCAGCGCTTCGTTGATTGGGATCGCGAAGCCCTCACCGCCGGGGCCCATGCGGTAGTTCAGCGTGGCCGCGGTCGTCATCCCGACCACGTGACCGTCGGCGGAGATCAGCGGGCCGCCCGAATCGCCGGCCCGGACCGGGGCCGCGAACTGAATCAGACCGGTCACCTGCTCGGAGCTGCCCGTCAATTCGTCTTTGGCCGAGATGGTGCGGCCCAGCCCGATGACGTGGCCTGTTTCCTGCGTCAAGGCGCTGTCGCTGCCGTCGGCATTGCCCAGGGCGACCACGTCGTCGCCGACCGCCAGCTGCGACGAGTCGCCCAGCGGAGCCACCGGTAGGCCCGAGGCCCCGCGCAACTGGAGTACCGCGATGTCGTGGTGCCGGTCGTAGCCGACGAGGTCGGCGCGGTACGGCCGCCCGCCGACGGTGGCCATGACCTTGTCGGCGCCCTGCACGACGTGGAAGTTCGTCAGCAATGCGCCGTTCGGGTCGAGGACGAAGCCGGTGCCGGCGCCGATGGCGTGCTGGTAATTGATGACGGTGTCGACCCGTGCGGTTGCGGGCTCGACGGCGGCCACGGCCGGGGAGGCATCAGCGTGAGCAACCGGCTCAGCGGCGATGCTCAGGCCGACGCCAGCCATGCTGACGGCAGCCGCAACCATCGCGGTGCCAAGTCGACTGCAGAAGCGGAACCCGCCCATATGCTGCCCTCCGGACTGCGAGGTGATGGCTCTTGACTAGCCCTTAGGCTCCGCGCCCAAACAAGCCGGAGCCTTTGCCTGAGCGGCGATTGCGCAGCTTACCGGCGGGGGCGTCATCCTTGGCCGTAACTTCAGCCTCGTCCTCAGTGGAGTCGGCGGTCTCTTCGCCAGACTTCTCGGCTGCCTTATCGGATTCGGCGTCCTGCGCGTTACCGGCTTCGGCTTCGCGCGAGGGTGCGTCGTCTTCGGCTTCCTCGGATTTGTCGTCGGATTCAGCGGCCGCGGGCGCCTCGTCGTCCTCGTCGGCGGTGGCCGCCTCGGTGACCTCGGTGACCTCAGCCTCGTCGCCCTTGCGGCGGTTGCCGGCCTTGACCTTCAGCGGGGCCGGGGGAGGCGGCGGTAGTTCAGCGACAAATGCCAGGTAGAAAGCCAGGGCCGCGAGCACAGCCAGGCCGGCGGCGGCGCCGTAGATGCCGAACAGCCAGGTGCCGGACTGGTCCAGGGTCAGCCAGATTTCGCTGATCGCGGCGCCGATGATCAGGACGCCGGCGACGATGTGCAGGACGATCGACCAGGTGCGCAGGGACAGAGCCAACTCGGGCGTGCCGTATTCGGGCCGGGCGGTGCGCTGGCGGGTGAACAGCACGGGCAGCGCCGACAATGCGATCACCAGACCGCAGACGATGCGCATCGTGGTGCCGAGCGTGTGCGACCAGGCGCCGGACAGTTCGTTGAAGCGGGGCAGGGTGAAGAAGAAGTAGAGCAACCCGGCAATGATCAGGAACGACGCGTGCCAAATGATCGCTACGGGCCGCCGCATACTGCTCCTTGAGGGTTTTTCGCTGTGATGTGGGGCCGGGGTGCGACCTGCTGATGAGCTGGTCGCACCCCGGACCGAGTGCGGAGGATAGGGGATTTGAACCCCTGAGGGCTGTTAACCCAACCCGCGTTCCAGGCGAGCGCCATAGGCCACTAGGCGAATCCTCCGTCGACAAGGGTACCCGACCCGGATCCGACGCCCTACCCGCGTGCCACTGGGTGGGTATTACACTCATGGCCGGACCCCGCGCGGCGTCCATCCTGTGAACTCCCCCAGGGCCGGAAGGCAGCAAGGGTCAATGGGCTCTGGCGGGTGCGCGGGGTCCCCTATTGTTTTCGCGATCTGATGCGAAAGGCGCGCGGTGTCGTTTCTATCCCTCGGCCGTGACGAATTGCAGGCCGAACACGCGCTTCAGCAGCGCAATTACGCCGAACTGCAGGCCCATAACCTGGCGCTCGACCTGACCCGCGGCAAGCCGTCGCCGCCGCAGCTCGACCTGGCTAACGGGTTGTTGAGCCTGCCGGGCGAGGCACCCGATTCCTACCGGGATGCCACTGGTACCGACACCCGCAACTACGGCGGGCTCAACGGTCTGCCGGAGCTGCGCGAGATCTTCAGTGAACTGCTCGGCGTGCCGGTGCCGAACCTCATCGCCGGCAACAACGCGAGCCTGGAGCTGATGCACGACGTCATCGTGTTCTCGCTGTTGCACGGCGGCGTCGATTCGCCGCGGCCGTGGATAGAGGAAGTCGCAGGATCGGGTCTCAAGTTCCTGTGCCCGTCGCCTGGCTACGACCGCCACTTCGCGATCACCGAGAGCTTCGGCATCGAGATGATTCCGGTGCCCATGCGCGAGGACGGCCCGGACGTCGACCTCATCGAAGAGCTGGTCGCCGCCGACCCCGCGATCAAGGGCATGTGGTGTGTGCCGGTCTTCGGCAACCCGACCGGCGTCACGTATTCCTGGGAGAACACCCGCCGCCTGCTCCAGATGCACACGGCGGCACCGGATTTCCGGCTGTTCTGGGACAACGCCTACGCGGTGCACACGCTGACGCACGACTCCGTGCCGAACATCGACGTCGTCGGGCTGGCCGCTACCGCGGGCAACGCGCACCGGCCGTACGTCTTCGCGTCGACGTCCAAGATCACCTTCGCGGGGGCCGGTGTCAGCTTCTTCGGCGGTTCGCTCGGCAACATCGCGTGGTACCTGCAGCATGCCGAGAAGAAGACGATCGGCCCGGACAAGGTCAACCAGCTGCGGCACGCCCGGTTCTTCGGCGACGCCGACGGTGTCCGGCTGCACATGCAGCGGCACCAGGCGCTGTTGGCGCCCAAGTTCGCGGCGGTCGCGGAAATCCTCCATGACCGGCTGGGCGAATCGAAGATCGCGTCATGGACCGACCCCAAGGGCGGCTACTTCGTCAGCCTCGACGTCTGGCCGGGTACGGCCAAGCGGACCGTGGCTCTGGCCAAGGACGCCGGTATCGCGGTGACCGCGGCCGGTGCGTCGTTCCCGTACAAGAAGGACCCGGACGACAAGAACATCCGCATCGCGCCGACCTTCCCGTCGCTGCCCGACCTGCGCATCGCCATCGATGGCCTGGCGACCTGCGCGCTGCTGGCCGCGACCGAGGTACTGCTGCGGTCTTGATGCCGGGGCGGGCTAGAGCCTGTCGACGATGTCCTTCGCCTCTTTGAGGCCGAGGCCGGTTTGTTCCCGCAGAAGTTTGATCGCGGTGATCTTCTGGCCGTCCGCTGCCAGTCGCATGACTTCGGGGCTGACCCCTGGACCGCTATATGACTGCCGTCGCGGCTGGGGTGCTGGGGCGGCGTCGTGGCCGCCTGCGGCGCGTTCCAGGACTGCCACCCGGCGTTCGAGTTCGGTGAGCCGGTTCAGTAGATCGTCGTACGAGAGTTCCCCTGAGCGTCCGAAGAGTGCCATGCCTGTCAGTGTGGCCGATTGGCTCTGCTCTTGCGTTGGGCACCAGAGCATCAGTCGGACCGGCTCGGTAGCCTTCTCCCGTGGCTCTCTACCGCAAGTACCGACCGGCAAGTTTCGCTGAGGTAGTTGGGCAGGAGCATGTCACCGAGCCGTTGTGCAATGCGCTGGAAGCGGGCCGGATCAACCACGCCTACCTGTTTTCCGGGCCGCGCGGTTGCGGCAAGACGTCGTCGGCGCGCATCCTGGCCCGCTCGCTGAACTGTGAGAAGGGGCCGACCGCCAATCCGTGCGGTGAGTGCCATTCCTGCGTGGCGCTCGCGCCGAACGGGCCGGGCAATATCGACGTCGTCGAACTCGACGCGGCCAGCCACGGTGGTGTCGACGACACCCGTGAGCTTCGGGACCGCGCGTTCTACGCGCCGGCGCAGTCGCGCTATCGCATCTTCATCATCGACGAAGCGCACATGGTCACCAATGCCGGTTTCAACGCGCTGCTCAAGATCGTCGAGGAGCCGCCGGAGCACCTGATCTTCGTGTTCGCGACCACCGAGCCGGAGAAGGTCCTGCCGACCATCCGCTCGCGCACGCACCACTACCCGTTCCGGCTGCTGCCGCCGAAGACCATGCGTGGGCTGCTGGAGAAGATCTGCGCCCAGGAAGACGTCGCCGTCGACGACGCGGTGTACCCGTTGGTCATTCGAGCCGGCGGTGGTTCGCCTCGCGACACGTTGTCGGTGCTCGACCAGCTGCTGGCCGGTGCTGAGCAGAACCGCGTGGTCTACCAGCGGGCGCTGTCGCTGCTGGGCGCCACGGACATGGCGCTGATTGACCGGGCTGTCGACGCTTTGGCTGCCGGGGATGGCGCCGCGTTGTTCGGGGCCGTCGAGGCGGTGATCGACGCCGGGCACGACCCGCGTCGCTTCGGCACCGACTTGCTGGAGCGATTCCGGGATCTGATTGTGCTGCAAATAGTTCCGGACGCGGCAACACGCGGGGTGGTCGATGCCCCGGACGACGTCATGGAGCGGATGCGCGACCAGGCCGCCCAGATCGGCACGGCGACGCTGACCCGCTATGCCGAGGTGATGCACGCGGGCCTGGGGGAGATGCGCGGCGCGACGGCGCCCCGCCTGCTGCTCGAAGTGGTGTGTGCCCGGCTGCTGCTGCCTTCGGCCAGTGATACCGAAGCTGCTCTGCTGCAACGGATTGAGCGTATCGAGACGCGGATGAACGTCTCGATCCCGAGCAGCGAAGCGGCCGCGGTCACACCGGCTCCGCGCCCCGCCCCGATAGCTCAGGCAGCGCCGGCTCCCGCGGAGTCGTTCACAGAGGCTGCGTCGTCGGCGTCGGCCGCAAATCGGCAGTTTATGCGGAGAAGTCAAGCGCCGCAGTCGGTTTCGAGCCAGGAGTCTGAGCCGGTCGCCGCGCCTCCGGCGCCCCGGCCCGCGCCTGAGCCGGCGCCGGTTCAACGTGAAACATCGCCCGAACCGGTTCGCGAGCCGGTTGCGGAACCGGTGGTCCCGCCGCCGGCGCCCGCTCCGGAACCGGTCCCCGCACAGCCGGAGGCCCCGGCCCTGGCCGCGGCGACGCCCGGCGAGCCTGATGCCGCCGCGGTGCGCGCCATGTGGCCGACGGTCCGCGAGAAGGTCCGCGCCCGCAGCCGGTCTCTGGAGGCCATGCTGATGGAGGCGACGGTCCGCAGCATCGAGGGCGACACCTTGGTGCTGGCGCATCCGGCGCCGCCGCTGGCCAAACGACTCAGCGAGCAGCACAACACCGAGGTCCTCCGCGAGGCCCTCAAGGACGCGCTCGGCGTGAACTGGCGGGTGCGCTGCGACGCTGGTGCTGCCCCCGCGGGCGCGGCCAACGCTGCGCCGGCGTCGGCGCCCCGAACCCCGGCCCCGACGCCTGAGCAGCAGGCGGCCGTCGAACGGGCCGAAGAAGAGGACATGCTCGCCGACGCCGCCAATGACCGCGGCACGGATGTGCCGCGGCGCGACCCCGAAGAAGTGGCACTGGAGCTGCTCAAGACCGAGCTGGGCGCCAAGCCTCTCAGCGAGTAGTTAAGGCGTCCACCACGGCCGCAGCGGCAGCCCGCCGTCGGCGCCGTGGTCGTCGAGCTTGACGGCCAGAATCTGGTGCAGCTGAACCACATTGGACTCGAAGCCCAGGCGTGACCCGGCCATGTACATGCCCCACACCTTCGCGGTGGCCAGGCCGACTTCGGCGACGGCGTCGTCCCAGTTGCGAACCAGGTTGGCGCACCAGTCACGCAGCGTCAGGGCGTAGTGCCGGCGCAGGTTCTCCTCGTGCAGCACTTCCAGCCTGGCGTCCTGAGCGGCGGAGATGATGCGGCCCGAGCCGGTGAGTTCGCCGTCGGGGAAGACGTAACGGTCGATGAATCCGCCAATCGGCGTCGAACGATTGTCGGGCCGGGTGATGCAGTGGTTGAGCAGCAGCCCGCCCGGACGCAGCCGGTCGCGCAGGAAGGCGAAGTATGCCGGGTAATTGGCGATGCCGATGTGCTCGGTCAGGCCGATCGACGAGACCGCGTCGAAGCCGCGTTCCCGCACGTCGCGGTAATCGCCGTGGCGCACGGTGGCAAGCTCGTTCAGACCCGCAGCGGCGATGGCGTGCTGAGCCCAGGTGGCCTGCTCCGCGGACAGCGTCACGCCGGTGGCACGCACGCCGTGGCAGGCGGCATAGCGGACCATGCCGCCCCAGCCGCACCCGACGTCGAGCAAGCGGTCGCCGGGCTGCAGCCGCAACTTGTCGAACACCAGTCGGTACTTGTTCTCCTGCGCTTCTTCCAGCGTGGCGTCCGGCCGCGGGTAGCAGGCGCAGGTGTAGGTCATCGACGGGCCGAGCACCCACTCGTAGAAGGTGTTCGACACGTCGTAATGGTGACGGATGGCCTCGGCATCGCGGAATCTGCTGTGCCGCAATCCTTCTGCCATTCGGCGCCATTTCGGCAGGGCTTCCTGCGGCGGCGGCGCGATGGGCAGTAGATGCTCGAATCCGATGGACCGCACGATGTTCGCCAACACGCGGACCGGTGGGCGCTTGAACGCCAGCTTCTCGCCCAGCGCTTTGATCAGCTCGTACGGGTCGCCCGGATGGACCCCGAGCATGGCGAGGTCACCTGAGACGTAAGCCCGGGCCAGGCCCAGATCGCCGGGTGCGGTCGCCAGATAGGTGGTGCCGCGTGGGGTGAGCAGATTCAGGCCCAGGGGGGCGTCCTCGGGGCCGGCCGAACTGCCGTCGTACGCCTCGAATTTCAATGGCAGCTGACCGGCGGAGAAGCTTTCCAGGACCTGGGCCAAGGTCAGTTTGCCATCGATCGAGCCGCGTTCGTCAAAGATTGTCATTGCCGTTGCACCGCTTTCGCATACAGACCTAATAGCCGTGAATCCGGGTCGTAAACGTCCTTGACTTTCCGATATGCCTCCCCGCCGTACTGCCGGTCGAAATCCTCAGGTGAATAGAACGATTCGGAGTACAGCGACTTGTGGCCGTCGAACTCGTCGACCTTGTCCTCGATGAGTCGGTTTGTCCGGCCGGTGACGCCACTGGCCGGGACCGACGACCAGAACCCGACGTTGACGTAGTTGCGGTGTGGCAGAAGCGGATACAGCGGCCACCGGGTGTCGCCGCGTAACCGTAACGGGCACAACCAGATCGGCGTGATGGGCACGTTCCGAAGGAACCACTCGAGAAATTCGACGACGCGCTCGACGGGAACTTCGACGTCTTGCACCACCCGCTCGCGCAGTGGCTGGTCCGCTGCCAGCACACTGCGTCGCTCGATGCGGTCGGCAATGTGAAACCGTTGATCGAGTCCAACCAGCTTCCAGTAGACGCTGCTGCGTCGATACCGGCGCGGCCACAACCGGCGGACGAACGGGCGCTGCGCGCCGAAAGCCTCAGAGCACCAGAACCAGTCGGTATCCCAGCGCCACAGGTAATCCTGCGTGGTCAGCCGGTCGTGGCGTTCACCGGAGTCGTGCTGGATGGACCGGTAGAAGATGCGTTGGCCGGTGTAGTCGCTGACCGGGCCGTCGGTCCCGGTTTTCATCCCGAGGCACAGGTAGCTTTCGGCGGGACCGAACACGACGCCGTCGAGATAGTCGACAGGGACTCCGTCATATCCGCCGGTGTCGAGGATGCGCTGCAGCACGTCGACCAGATCGGCCACCCGGTGGAAGCGCAGGTGCCTGAGCTTTACAAACGGCCGCACCGGCTCCAGCTCGATCTGCAGCCGCACCGAATAGCCCAGAGTGCCATAGGAATTCGGAAAGGCATGGAAGAGATCGGCGCATTGGTCGGGGCTGGCGGTGATCAATTCGCCGGCGCCGGTGAGGATGTCCATCTCGCACACGGACTCGTGCGGCAGGCCGTTGCGGAACGACGTCGACTCGATGCCCAGCCCGGTGACAGCGCCGCCGATGGTGATGGTCTTCAGTTGCGGAACGACCAACGGAGCCAAGCCGAATGGCAGCGTCGCCGCCACCAGCGTCTCGTAGGTGCACATGCCCTGAACCTCGGCGGTGCGTGAGCCGGTGTCGACCGCGAGCACGCCACCAAGCCCGGAGGCGTCGAGGCCTTTGGTTTTGGTGGATGCGCGGGCGCGGAACAGGTTCGACGTTGGTTTCGCCAACCGGACCGTGGCACCTGGCGGGATATCGCGGTAGCTGTCTAGAAGGCGCCCCACCGCCGAGGTGTGGGCTGCCTGCACGTCGGTCGTGACAGCTGTCACACCTATACGCTAGACCGAGACAGCGGTCCTCGCGACCGCAACCAAATGGGACGCGCTTTCGCAGGAAAACGCGCTCGCATGCCACACGAACAGGAGTTTTGCCTGATGGGACAGGTCAGTGCATCCAGCACCGTGTTGATTCTCGCCGATCCGGAGAAGGTGCTCTCGGCGGTCGCCGACTACCAGACGGTCCGCCCCAAAATCCTTTCGTCGAACTACAGCGGCTACCAGGTCCTCGAGGGCGGGCAGGGCGCCGGCACCGTCGCCACCTGGAAGCTGCAGGCCACCAAGAAGCGTTCGCGTGAGGTCAAGGCCACGGTCGACGTCGCAGGCAAGAGCGTCATCGAGAAGGACGCCAACTCGTCGATGGTGACCACCTGGACCGTCGCCCCGGCCGGCACCGGTTCGACCGTCACCGTCAAGACCGCGTGGCAGGGCGCCGGCGGTATCGGCGGCTTCTTCGAGAAGACCTTCGCGCCGCTGGGCCTGCGGAAGATCCAGGACGAGGTCTTGGCGAACCTGAAGAAGGTCGTCGAAGGCTAATCGCCTCCGACGCGCCTGTTTTTTCGCGGCCAGTCGGTCGCCCGACTTTCTGTCGGGCGACTAGGCTGGCGCGCAAACCCGATCATCGAAACTTGAGGGGATCGTCATGCAACCCGGTGGCCAGCCCGATATGTCCGCGCTGCTCGCTCAGGCGCAGCAGATGCAAGAGCAGTTGATGGCAGCCCAGGAGTCCCTGGCCTCCTCTTCGGTGGTGGGTCAGGCGGGCGGTGGCCTGGTCCAGGTCACCATGATGGGCAGCGGTGAGATCACCGCGATGCACATCGACCCGAAGGTCGTCGACCCCGATGACATCGAGACGTTGCAGGATCTGATCGTGGGTGCCCTGGGTGATGCCTCAGAGCAGGTGACGCTGATGGCACAGCAGCGCCTCGGGCCGCTGGCCGGCGGCATGCAGGGTCTGCCCGGGTTCTGATGTGTTTGAAGGACCCGTACAGGATTTGATCGACGAGCTCGGCAAGCTGCCGGGTATCGGTCCGAAGAGCGCACAGCGCATCGCGTTCCACCTGTTGTCGGTGGAGCCGCCGGAGATCGACCGGCTGACTGCGGTGCTGAACCGGGTGCGTGACGGCGTCAAGTTCTGTGTGGTGTGCGGCAACGTGTCCGATGAGGACCGGTGCCGAATCTGTAGCGACCCGCGCCGCGACGGCTCGTTGGTGTGTGTGGTCGAGGAACCCAAGGACGTGCAAGCAGTGGAGCGCACCCGCGAATTCCGCGGGCGCTACCACGTCCTGGGTGGGGCGCTGGACCCGTTGTCCGGCATCGGCCCCGAACAATTGCGAATTCGTGAGCTGCTCAACAGGATTGGGCAGCGCGTCGACGGTGTGGACATCGTCGAGGTGATCATCGCGACCGACCCCAACACCGAGGGCGAGGCCACTGCCACGTACCTGGTGCGGATGCTGCGGGACATTCCGGGCCTGTCGGTCACGCGCATCGCGTCGGGTCTGCCCATGGGCGGCGACCTCGAATTTGCCGACGAGCTGACGCTGGGCCGGGCACTGGCCGGCCGTCGCGCCATGGTCTGAGCCGGAGCCCGGCCGCGGCGCCTGAATTGCCGTGTGCGGAAACTGTATTCCCGTCCTTGCTATCCATAGCTTTTTCTGCCGGAATGCCATTTCCGTAAATTTAGCTAACGCGTAGAATTAGCCAGCGGACAGGCTGTACTGCGAATTCGGCACTCTGGTCAATATCGGGCAAAGTATTCGGCCAAAGTCGTTAGGGCTTAGGCGATTTCGGGCTGCTCGCTCGATCGCGGCGCGAGGCGGTCATGTGGCAAACATGTGTGTGTGAACATAGCGAGGGCATGTAGCATTCGCCCTCGGGGCGGCCGGGAAGCCGGGCGTGCCAATTATCTTGGGCGTCAATTCTTTTGGGGAGCAGCATGAGCACTAACCCGTTCGATGACGACAATGGCACCTTTTTTGTGTTGATCAATGACGAGGAGCAGCACAGTCTGTGGCCCTCGTTCGCCGACGTTCCCGAGGGTTGGCGAGTGGTGCACGGCGAAGCCGACCGTGCCTCGTGCCTGGAGTACATCGAGCGGGAGTGGACCGACATTCGGCCGAAGAGCCTGCGTGACCGACTGGCTGTGGGACAGCGACTCTGATCGTTCGCTAGTTCTGCGTTAGTTCGGCATTTCGAGGGTTTGGCATGGAACACGGCAATTCGTCATGGCCGGTCACGCGTGGGCAGCTGGATATCTGGCTCGCGCAGGAAACTGGGCAATCGGCGGCGGAGTGGCAACTCGGCATCTTCGTAAAAATTGACGGCCCAGTCGATTTTGGTGTCTTTGAGCGGTCGATCCGTCGCGTCGTCGGCGAAGCTGAGCCGGTACTGGCGACCTTTTCCGAGTCTGACGGTCAGGTGCGTCAGCGGTTGCTCGATGCCGCCAACATCGAGGTGGCCTTTGTCGACCTGACTGATGCCGACCAGCCGATGGCTCGGGCGCGGGAGCTGGCCTCGGCTTTGCAGCGCATGCCCATGCCGCTCGGCGGTCCGCTGTTGCGCTTCGCGTACTTCCGGGCCGGGGCCGCCGAGTCTTACTTCTTTGTGTGTTGCCACCACATCGTTGCCGACGGCATCGGACTCGCGCTGGTCTGCCAACGGATTGCCGCGGTGTATTCGGAATCCGTTGCCGGCGTGCCGATTCAGCCGTCTTACCTCAGTTCACTGCAGGATCTGATCGACTGCGAAGAAGCGTACGAAGCCTCTGCGGACTACGCCGAAGACGAGGCGTACTGGACGGCGAACCTGCCGGCGGAGGCCACGCGAGAACATCAGCCTGACGACGCAGCGGCCGAAGATGGCTCGTCGGAGCCGATCCAGCTTGATCCCGCGCTGCTGGCTCGGGTGGAAAGGCTGTGCGAGGACTGGAATGTGCGTCGGTCGACGGTGCTCATCGCCGCGTGCGCGCTGGTCCTGCGCGGCCGGTCGACCGAAGGGCACGAGGTTGTCCTCGACCTCCCGGTGACCCGGCGCGTGCTGCAGGTCTCAAAGACGTTGCCCGGCATGGTCGCTGGGGTGGTGCCGCTGGTGCTGCAGGTGTCGCCGGAGGTCACGGTCGCCGAATTTTGTGCGCACGTACACACCCGAACCCGAGAAGCGGTGCGGCACCAGCGCTTTCCCGTGCAGGCGCTGGAGCGCAAGATCCACGGGGCGGGCGCGGACCGCATCGTCGTCGACTTTTTGCCGTCGGGGTTCACCGTGCCGTTGGGCGAAGCGACGGCCGCGGCACAGCTGATTTCGGGCCTCGGTCGCGGGTCCGGGCTGGCGTTCTCGGGTACGGGCGAGGAGCTGTCCGTCACGACGTTCGGTACCCGCCAGCTCGACGTCGTGGACCTGGCGGATCAGCTGGACCGGGTGCTGACCGCGATGACCGCAGCTCCGGATCAGCGGCTGTCGGCGTTGCCGCTGCTCGGGGTGGCGGCGCAGGACCGGTTGGCGGAGCTCGGAAACTGGTCGACGCTGGGCACGGAAACCGCGTCGCCGGTGTCGATTCCGGCGATGTTCGCCGATCAGGTGGCGCGCGTGCCAGAGGCAGTGGCGCTCAGTGGCGACGGCCGGGTGCTGACCTACCGGGAGCTGGACCGTGCGTCAGACCGCGTGGCGCAGCTGCTGGCCGACCGCGGTGCGGGGCCAGGGCGACGCATTGCGGTGATGCTGCCGAGGTCCGCCGAGGCCATCGTGACCATCCTGGCCGTGCTGAAGACGGGGGCGGCGTACCTGCCGATCGACCCGGCGCTGCCGGCGGCCCGAATTGCGTTCATGCTGGACGACGCCGAGCCGTTCGCCGCTGTCACCACCGCCGCGCTGGCAGACCGGTTCGACGGGTTCGACGGCATCGTCATTGACGATGTGACGCTCGACGGTCCCGAAGAGCCCGCCGCTGACGGCTGGCTCAGTGAAGCCGGACCCAACCACGACGACGTCGCCTACGTCATCTACACCTCGGGTACCACCGGTACACCGAAAGGTGTTGCCATTTCGCACCATAACCTGACGCAGCTGATCGGGTCGCAGGACACCGGTCTGCCAGTTGAGCAGGCGTGGTCGCACTGGCACTCCTATGCCTTCGATTTCTCGGTGTGGGAGATCTTCTCGGCGCTGCTGCGCGGCGGTCGCCTGGTGGTGGTGCCCGACGCAGTGGTCACCGACCCAGCGGAGTTCCACGACTTCCTCGTCGCCGAGCAGGTCACCGTCCTCACCCAAACCCCTTCTGCAATAGGGATGTTGGACCAGGCCGGCCTGGAGAACTGCGCGCTGGTGATGGGCGGAGAAGCGTGCCCGGCCGAGGTGGTCGATGCGTGGGCGCCGGCACGGGTGATGGTCAACGGCTACGGCCCGACCGAGACCACCATCTACGCGGCCATCAGCGCTCCGCTGACGGCCGGCGGCGGCGCCGCACCGATCGGTGCGCCGCCCAGTGGCGCGGCACTGTTCGTCCTCGACGCCTGGATGCACCCCGTCCAGCCCGGGGTGGTCGGCGAACTGTATGTGGCCGGGGGCGGCGTCGGCGTCGGGTACCTGCACCGAACCGCTTTGACCGCATCCCGTTTCATGGCATGCCCATTCGGCAAGCCGGGCGACCGGATGTACCGCACCGGTGACCTGGTGTACTGGGGCGCCGACGGGCAGCTGCGGTACGTGGGCCGCGCTGACGCGCAGGTCAAGATTCGCGGCTACCGCATCGAATTGGGTGAAGTTCAAACAGCTTTGGCCTCGGTCGACGGGGTAGTACAGGCCGCGGTGGTGGTCCGCGAGGATCGTCCCGGCGACAAGCGCCTGGTCGGCTACGTCACCGGCGGCGTTGATCCGGTCGAAGCGCGGGCCGTTCTGGCAGACCGACTGCCGGCATACCTGGTCCCCGCCGCAGTGGTGGCGTTGCCCGAACTTCCGCTGACCACCAGCGGCAAGCTCGACACCCGCAGCCTGCCAGCCCCGGAATACACCGGCGACGACTACCGCGCACCGGACAGCCCGGTCGAGGAGATCCTGACCGCCATCTATGCCGAAATCCTCGGACTGGAATCGGCGGCTGTCAGTGTCGACGACTCGTTCTTCGAGTTGGGCGGCGACAGCATTCTCGCGATGCAGGTCGCGGCGCGAGCCCGAGCTGCCGGTCTGAGCTGCCGTCCGCGCGACGTGTTCGTCGAGCAGACAGTGGCGCGCCTGGCGCAGACGGTCACCGTGACCGACGGCGCGGACGACGTCGTCGACGAGGGCGTCGGACCCGTGCAGACCACCCCGATCATGCGATGGCTCAACAGTATTGATGGGCCCGTCGATCAGTTCAACCAAACCGTGGTGGTGCAGGCTCCTTCGGGAGCCACCGCGGCCGACGCGGTGATGTTGCTGCAGGCCTTGATGAATCGGCACGCGATGTTGCGATTGCGAGTCGGCGCCGCTGGGGCACTCGAGGTGCCCGAGGCCGGCGCGATTGATGCTCGCGACTGCGTTGTTGTCATCGACGAGGTGACCGAAGCAGCGGTGGCCGCGGCGCGGCAACGGCTTAACCCTGCCACCGGCGTGATGGTCAGCGGCCTGTGGGTCAGCACCAGCGGCCAGCTGGTCTTGGTCGTCCATCACCTGGCGGTCGACGGGGTGTCCTGGCGAATCCTGTTGGAAGACCTCAACATTGCGTGGGCTCAGCACCGCGCTGGGCAGCCCGTGGAGCTGACGACGACCGGTACGTCGTTCCAGCGGTGGGCGTCGTTGCTCACCGAGTACGCGCAGCAGCCGGCCGTGCTGGAGCAGGCGGCGGCCTGGCGCCAGGTGGCATCGGTGCCCGAGGCCCTGCCGGCGGCGGACCCTGCCGCGGACACCTACGCCACCGCGGGCCGGTTGTCGGTCACGTTGGATGCCGACCACACCCGGGCGCTGCTCGGCGAAGTTCCCGCCGCATTTCATGCTGGGGTGCAAGACATTCTGCTGATCGGGTTCGCGCTTGCGGTCGCGGAGTTCCTGGGCACCGCAGCCCCGATCGGCATCGATGTCGAAAGCCACGGGCGTGACGAAGACCTGGCAGATGACGTAGACCTGTCGCGGACCGTGGGCTGGTTCACCGCCAAATACCCGGTTTCGCTGGCCATGGGGGAGTTGTCCTGGGCGCAGATCGCCGCGGGTGACGCGGCGCTGGGGGCCGTCGTCAAGGCGGCCAAAGAGCAATTGCGCACACAGCCTTCGGGATTGGCGTACGGCGCGCTGCGGTATCTCAGTGCCGGTGTTGACCTGCCGGCCGCCGATCCGACCATCGGATTCAACTACCTTGGCCGCCTCGGTTTTCCAGCGATTGCCGGGATCGAAGAGCTGTGGCGACTGGGGCAGGACGAACTGACGCTGGACGGCGCCGCGGCACCCCTGCCGCTGTTCCACACCGTGGAACTCAACGCCGGAACCGTCGACACCGACGCCGGGCCGAGGCTGCAGGCCGACTGGACGTGGGCGACATCAGTCCTCGACCACGCCCAGCTGAACCGGTTGAGCCAGTTGTGGTTTGAGGCCCTGGCCGGTATCTGCACGCACGTACACGCCGGTGGCGGCGGCTTGACCCCGTCGGATATCGCGCCGGCACGCCTGAGCCAGCAGCAGATCGACGACGTGCAACAGCAGTACCGCGTCGCTGACATCCTGCCGCTGACGCCATTGCAGCAAGGCCTGCTGTTCCACAGCAGCACGGCGCACGAGCGCGCCGACGTCGCAGCCGAAATGTACTCGGTGCAGCTCGATTTCACGCTGACCGGAGAGCTGGACCCACAGCGTCTGCGCGACGCCGTGCAACGCACGGTCAACCGGCACCCGCACCTGGCGGCCACGTTCTGCCAGCAGTTCGATGAACCGGTGCAGGTGATTCCGGCTGGCCCGGAAATAGCCTGGCGCTTCATTGATTTCGACGCCACCGGTGTCCTCGATGAAGACGAGATTCAGCGGCTCTGCGCCGCAGAGCGTATTGCGGTCGGCGACCTCGCCGGCTCGCCGCCGTTCCGGACGGTCCTGATCCGCGTGGCGGAGAACCGGCACCGGTTCGTGCTGACCAATCACCACATCGTGCTCGACGGCTGGTCATTGCCGGTCCTGTTGCGCGAAATCTTCGCCGGCTATGCCGGGCACCGGCTCCCGCCCGCCGCGTCGTACCGGAAGTTCATCACCTGGCTGGCTGATCGCGACCTCGACGCTGCACGAACGGCCTGGGGCGACGTGCTCGCGGGCTTCGGCACGCCGACGCTGGTCGGCCCGCAAGACCGGCTGCAGGATCGGTTGGGGCGCGGGCAACGCGGCTTCTCGTCGTTCGAAGTTTCGGCCGAGACCACCCGGGCAATCGGGGAACTGGCGCGCTCCTGCCAGACCACCGTCAGCACCGTGCTGCAGGGCGCCTGGGCCGTGGTGCTGGCGTCGCTGACCGGCACGCAAGACGTGGCGTTCGGTACCGCGCGGTCCCGGCTCGGCCAGCTCGACGTGGGCGACAACGAATCGATGGTCGGCCTGCTGATCAACACCGTGCCCGTGCGCGCCAACCTCACGCCGGGTACCACCGTCACCGGGCTGCTCGATCAGCTGCAGACCGCACACAACGACACCCTCGACCATCAGCACTTGGCGCTGGGCGAGATTCATCGCGTCGCCGGCCACGACCAGCTCTTCGACACCCTGTTCGTCTACGAGAACTACCCCGTCGAGGCGGGCATGTCGGTCGGTGTGGGCGACCTTGCCATCGCGGAATTCACCAACCGGGAGTTCAACCACTACCCGCTTACGGTCGAGGCGTTCCCCGGCGACGAACTCGGGCTACACATCGAATACGACACCGACGTGTTCGCCGACGCCGCCATCGAGACGCTGATCGGACGGTTGAACCGGCTGCTGGTGGCGATGGCCGCTGACCCGACGCGGAAGCTGTTGTCCATCAGCGTGCTTGGTGCCGCCGAGCAGGTCGAGTTGGAGCGGTGGTCGGGTGCTGGGGTGCACGCGTCCATCGGGCTGGGTCAGGAATTGCTGGCAGCGGCGGTGGCGGCCGATCCCGAAGCCCCGGCGGTCGTCGACGGTGCGCGCACCTTGTCCTATCGCGAACTCGACGAGGTCTCGAACCGGCTGGCGCGCTTGCTGATCGAGCATGGTGTCGGCCCGGAGTGCGCCGTGGGCGTTGCCATGGACCGCTGCGCCGAGCTGGTGGTGGCATGGTGGGCGGTGCTCAAGGCCGGCGGCGTGTACGTGCCGGTGGACCGCACCCATCCGGTCGAACGCATTGCCACGGTGCTGGATTCGGTGACCGCTGGCTGCGTGCTGACGTGTGGCACCGATGCTGTCGGCGGAGCGGGATCGCGTCGGGTGATCCGCGTGGACGGCCTGGATCTGAGCGGTTACCGCGCCGATCCCATCACGGCTGCCGAGCACGACGTACCACTGGTGGTCGGCAACAGCGCCTACGTCATCTTCACCTCGGGTTCCACCGGCGAGCCCAAGGGCGTCGCCGTCAGTCATGCCGGTCTGCTGGGAGCAGCTGCGGCGCAATATGTTTCCTACGGCTTGGCCGCCGATGCGCGCGTGCTGATGGTCGCCGCTCCGACCTTCGATGCATCGCTGTTCGAGGTCCTGCTCGCGACGGGTGCAGCCGCGCCGTTGGTAATTGCGCCCCGCGACGTGTACGCAGGTGTTGCGCTTACCGACTTGATGCAGCGGCAGCAGGTCACCGCGACCCTGCTGACCCCGACGGTGGTGGCGTCACTCGACCGAACGCGCTTGGATGCGCTGGCCACGCTCATCACCGGTGGCGAGGCGTGCCCCGATGAGTTGGTGCACGCCTGGGCACCAGGCCGGCGGATGTTCAACGCCTACGGCCCCAGCGAGGCGACCATCTGGGCTACGGGCACCCCGCTGCTGCCAATGCGGCCGGTGAATATCGGCACCTCGATTCCGGGTACGCAGACGCTGGTCCTCGATGCGCAGCTCCGGCGGGTACCCGTCGGAGTGATCGGAGAGCTGTACCTGGCCGGACCTGCGGTCGCGCTCGGCTACGTGGGGCGGCCGACGTTGACCGCCGAGCGGTTCGTACCCAATCTGCTTGGCGGAGAAGGGGACTCCGGCGCCCGCATGTACCGCACCGGTGACCTGGCGCGATGGAACCACGACGGCACACTCGATTACCTGGGCCGCGTCGACACCCAGATCAAGTTGCGCGGGCAGCGCATCGAACTCGGTGAGATCGAGAGCGCGCTCCTGGCCTGCCCGCAGGTCAGCCAGGCCGCCGCGACCGTCCACCACGGCACCGCCGGTTCCCAACTGGTCGGTTACATCACCTTCGAGCACGCCACCGACGGCAACCGCGACAGCGAGCACGACGCTGAGATCGTCGGCGAATGGCAGGACATCTACGACGAGCTGTACAGCGCAGCGGATTCCGAAGGTGAAGCGCCCGAGTTTGGTTCGGACTTCCGCGGCTGGAACAGCAGCTACACCGGAGAAGCGATTCCGCTGGTCGAGATGGAACAGTGGCGCGGCGCCACAGTCGACCGGATCATGGCCCTGCATCCGCGGCGAGTCCTGGAGATCGGTGCGGGCTCCGGTCTGATCCTGTCCCAGATCGCACCGCACTGCGAGCAGTACGTAGCCACCGATGTCTCCTCGGCAGCGGTCGACAAACTGGCACACTCGTTGCAGCAGTTGCAGATTCCGTGGCGCGACCGCGCAGAGTTCATGGCCCGGCCCGCGCATATCACCGATGGCCTGCCGCGCGACCATTTCGACACCATCATCGTGAACTCGGTGGTGCAGTACTTCCCGAATGCGGCGTACCTGACCGAGGTCATCGACAACGCGGTGCAGCTGCTGGCACCGGGCGGCACCCTGTTCCTCGGTGATATCCGTAATCACAGTCTGCAGAACGCATTCCAGACGGCGATCGTGTACGCCCGCACCGATACGACGACCACCGACAGTGCGGTGATCCGCCAGCGTGTTGAGCACGCCGTACTCGGCGAAGCCGAATTGCTGTTGGCTCCAGAGTTTTTCACCACGTGGGCAGCCCGCCATGGGGCGGCCGTCGGTGTCGACATTCAGATCAAGCGCGGTACGGCCGACAACGAGCTCAACCGCTACCGGTACGACGTCACGATCCACAAGGCCCCGGCGTCGCGGCAGTCGATGGCCGACGTGCCGACGTGGCCGTGGGCGGAGGGTGCCGAGCTCGAGACGCGGTTGGCCACTGACCGCCCAGATGCTGTTCGCGTCACGAACATTCCGCGCTCCGGTGTGATGATCGACGTTCGGCTCGAGCAAGCGCTGGCCGAGGGGCAGTCTTCCGACGCCCAAACACCCGAGACCACAACGGAAGACCTGCACCGGATCGGCGAGGCCGCTGGTTACCGGGTCGCCGTCACCTGGGGCCGGGTGCCCGGCACCGTCGACGCGGTGTTCGTGCTGCCGTCCATCGACGAGCCGGTGCTGACCGATGTGTACGTGCCTGTCGGGTACGGCGGTGTGCATGCCAACGAACCACACAGCAGCACCAAGATCAGCGCGGTGCGGCAGCGGCTGAGCGCCTGGCTGCCCGACTACATGGTCCCGCCGCACATTGTGGTGCTGGACCAGATGCCGCTGACCTCGTCGGGCAAGCTCGACCGCAAGGCGTTGCCGGCACCGGAATACACCGACGCGTCTGGCTATCGGGCGCCGGTCGGTGCGGTCGAAGAGATTCTGGCCGAGATCTTCGCCCAGGTGTTGGGCGTGCAGCGCGTCGGCCTCGACGATTCGTTCTTCGACCTCGGCGGCGACTCGCTGTCCGCCATGCGTTTGATCGGTGCCGTCAACTCGAGTCTGGGCGTGGACCTTTCGGTCCGTGCGCTCTTCGAAGCGCCCACGGTCGCCGAGTTGGCACCCGCCATCGGCGGCGATGCGAGCCGTCTGGCGCCTTTGGTGGCGGAGGAGCGGCCCGCGGTCGTGCCGCTGTCGTTCGCGCAGAACCGGCTGTGGTTCTTCGATCAGCTGCAGGGCCCGTCGGCCATCTACAACCTGGCGGTCGCGCTGCGGCTGCGCGGGCGGCTCGACGCCGCGGCGCTCGGTGCGGCACTCGCCGACGTGGTGGCCCGCCACGAGAGCCTGCGTACGTTGTTCACTGCGCCGGAAGGCACTCCGGCACAGGTCATCATGCCGGCCGAGCAGGCCGATTTCGGTTGGGAGACCGTCGACACCCGCGGGTGGCCGGCGAGCCGGCTGGAGGACGCGATCGGTGCCGCGGCGCGGCACACCTTCGATCTGTCCGGACAGATTCCGTTCTACGCCAGACTTTTCCGCGTCGCTGACGACCATCACATCCTGGTCGTCGTGGTCCACCACATTGCCGCTGACGGCTCGTCGGTCACCCCGTTGGTGCGTGATCTAGGCCTGGCCTACGCCAGCCGGTGTGCGGGGCAGGCCCCGGACTGGGCGCCGTTGCCGGTGCAGTACGCCGACTACACACTGTGGCAGCGTACGCAATTCGGCGAACTCGATGATCGCAATGGGCCCATCGCCGCACAGCTGGACTACTGGCAGGACGCCCTGGCTGGTCTGCCCGAGCGCCTCGACCTGCCGACCGACCGGCCGTATCCGCCGGTGGCCGACCACCACGGTGCCCGCGTGAACGTGCAGTGGTCCGCCGAATTGCAGCAACAGGTGCGACGCGTGGCCCGCGAGCACAATGCCACCAGCTTCATGGTGATTCAGGCGGCCTTCGCTGCGCTGCTGAGCAAGATCAGTGCGAGTCCCGATGTGGCCGTGGGCTTTCCCATCGCGGGCCGCCGGGATGCGGCGCTCGATGATCTGGTCGGCTTCTTCGTCAACACCCTGGTGTTGCGCGTCGACCTTGGCGAATACCCCTCGGGTGATCCAACTTTCGCTGAGTTGATCGCCCAGGTGCGCCGGCGCAGCCTGGCTGCCTACGAGCACCAGGACGTGCCGTTCGAGATGTTGGTCGAGCGGCTCAACCCGACGCGCAGCCTGACCCACCATCCGGTGGTCCAGGTGTTGTTGGGCTGGCAGAACTTCTCCTGGCAGGCCGGCGACGCAGCAGGATTGGCGTTGGGCGACCTGCAGGTGACGCCCCTGTCGGTGGACACCGAGACGGCCCGCATGGACCTGGCGTTCTCGTTGGGCGAGCGCTGGGACGGCGCCGGCGAGCCCGACGGACTCGACGTGATGGTGGAGTACCGCACCGATATCTTCGATGCCGGCAGCGTCGAGGCGCTGGTCGGACGACTGCAGCGAATCCTGTTGGCACTCAGCACCGATCCGGAGAGCCGGTTGTCCTCGGTCGGGCTGCTCGATGACGTCGAGCAGGCGCGGCTGGACCGCTGGGGCAACCGGGCAGTGCTGGGAGTGCCGGATTCCGTCACGACAGTGCCTGAGGTGTTCGCCGCGCAGGTGAGTCGCACCCCCGATGCGGTGGCACTGGTCTGCGGTGACCGCTCGATGACGTATCGCGAGCTCGACGAGGCGTCGAACTGGTTGGCGCATCTGCTGACGCAGCATGGCGCTGGTCCCGGTGCCACAGTGGCGCTGCTGTTTTCGCGGTCTGCGGAGGCTGTCGTGGCCATCCTGGCAGTGCTGAAGTCCGGCGCGGCCTACCTTCCGTTCGACCCGGCGCTGCCGGCGGCACGCATCGAGTTCATGCTCGGTGACGCCACCCCGATCGCGGCGGTCACTACCGCCGATCTGGCTGACCGATTCGACGGATTCGGCGTCACCGTCATCGACGTGGCAGACGCGGCGCTGGCGAGCCAACCGAGCACCCCGCCTTCCGGACCCGCGCCCGACGACATGGCGCACATCATCTACACCTCTGGCACGACGGGCATGCCCAAAGGCGTTGCGGTCACGCACTACAACGTCGTGCAGCTGTTCCAGGGGCTGGAGATCAATATCGATCTGACGCCGGAACAGGTCTGGACGCAGTTCCACTCGTACGCCTTCGACTTCTCGGTGTGGGAAATCTGGGGCGCCCTGCTGCACGGTGGGCGCCTGGTGGTGGTGCCCGACGCGGTCGCCCGCTCGGCCACGGATTTCCACGACCTGCTGGTTCGCGAGCAGGTTACCGTCCTGACCCAAACCCCCTCTGCCGCAGCGGTGTTGTCGATGGAGGGACTGGAGTCGGCCAATCTGGTGATCGGCGCAGAGGCGTGCCCGCCTGAACTGGTCGACCGATGGGCGCCGAACCGCACGATGGTCAACGTCTACGGTCCCACCGAAACGACCATGTGGCTCTGCAAGAGCCTGCCGCTGACCGCGGGATCGGGTGCACCACCGATCGGTTCGCCGACGGCAGGCGCCGCGTTCTTTGTGCTCGATGAGTCGCTGCGCCCCGTCCCGCCCGGTGTGGTGGGTGAGCTGTATCTGGCGGGCCGCGGTGTCGGCATCGGCTACTGGCGCCGATCCTCTTTGACCGCAACGCGTTTCATGGCGTGCCCGTTCGGGGCGCCCGGCACGCGCATGTACCGCACAGGCGACCTGGTGTCTTGGCGTCCCGACGGCCAGCTGGACTACTTCGGGCGTGCCGATGAGCAGGTCAAGGTTCGCGGATACCGCATCGAATTGGGCGATGTGCGTTCAGCTTTGGCTGAGCTGGATGGCGTCGAGCAGGCGGCCGTCATCGCCCGCGAGGACCGCCCGGGCGACAAGCGGCTGGTGGGTTACATCGTCGGCACCGCCGATCCCGCCCAAGCGCGTTCCGCTCTGGCACACAGCCTTCCGGGCTACATGGTCCCGGCCGCTGTGGTCACGCTGCCGGAGCTGCCCGTCACGGTAAACGGCAAGCTCGACACCCGTGCCCTGCCGGCGCCGGACTACCAGGATGCGGCGCGCTATCGGGCGCCGTCCGGGGTGGTCGAGGAAACTCTGGCCGCGATCTACGCGGAGCTGCTCGGTGTCGAGCGGGTCGGCGTGGATGATTCGTTCTTCGATCTGGGCGGCGACTCCCTGTCCACCATGCGCCTGATCGCTGCGATCAATGCGGCGCTGGACGTCGAGTTCCCCGTGCGCACCGTGTTCGAGGCGCCTACCGTCGCACAGCTCGCAGCGCGGATCGGCGAAGGCGCCGCCGCGCGCGAGGCCTTGGTGGCTGTTCCAGCCGCCGTGCGGCCGGCGACGATACCTTTGTCGTTCGCTCAGAACCGGCTGTGGTTCGTGGACCAATTGCAAGGCCCGTCAGCGGTTTACAACATGCCGGTGATGCTGCGGCTGCAGGGACGGCTCGATGTCGACGCCCTGCGCACGGCACTGGCCGACGTGGTGGCACGGCACGAAAGCCTGCGCACTGTCTTCGCGGCGCCGGACGGCACGCCCCATCAGGTGATCATCCCGGTCGAGGCGACCGATATCGGTTGGGACACCGTCGATGCCGGCGCCTGGCCGGAGAGTGAACTGGCTGATGCGGTGCGTGCCGCAGCGCAGTACGTCTTCGATTTGAGCGCGGAAATCCCGGTGCGTGCCAGCCTCTTCCAGTTGTCCGCTGGCGAGCACCTGTTGGTGGCGGTGGTGCATCACATCGCGGCTGACGGCTGGTCGTTGCGGCCGTTGGTGTCAGACCTGGGCCTGGCCTACGCGGCCCGGTGCGCCGGGCAGGAACCCGGGTGGGCGGCGCTGGCGGTGCAGTACGTGGACTACACGCTGTGGCAGCGCAAGCAGCTCGGCGACCTCGACTCTGCCGACAGCGAGATTTCGGCGCAGCTGGGCTACTGGGCAGACGCCCTCGCGGGCCTGCCGGAACGTCTTGACCTCCCGACGGATCGCCCGTACCCGGCTGTCGCCGATCAACGTGGCGCCACCGTCGAGGTGGACTGGTCCACTGACTTGCAGCAGCAGATCGCGCGGGTGGCCCGTGAGCATAACGCGACCAGCTTCATGGTGATCCAGGCCGCGCTGGCATTGCTGTTGGCCAAGGTCAGCACCAGTTCCGATGTGGCCATTGGCTTTCCGATCGCCGGGCGGCGTGATCCTGCGCTCGACGACCTGGTCGGGTTCTTCGTCAATACCTTGGTGCTGCGGGTTGACCTGACCGGAAATCCCACGGTCGCTGAACTTTTGGAGCAGGTGCGCTCGCGCAGCCTCGCCGCCTACGAACACCAGGACGTGCCGTTCGAGGTGCTCGTGGAGCGGCTCAACCCGACCCGCAGCCTCGCGCATCACCCGCTTGTCCAGGTCATGTTGGGCTGGCAGAACCTCCCGTGGCAGCACACCGACGGTACGGCCGGACTGGTCCTCGGCGATCTCGAGGTCACGCCGCTGCCAGTGGAAACCCAAGCGGCCCGAATGGATTTGGCGTTCTCACTCGCCGAACGCTGGACTGCGGCGGGCGAGCCCGCGGGCATCGGCGGCATCGTCGAATTCCGTACCGACGTGTTCGACGCGGCGAGCGTCGAGGCGCTGGTGCAGCGACTGTCCGGAGTTCTGGCGGCCATGACGGCAGACCCGATGCAGACATTGTCGGCTGTCGACCTGCTGACCGCGCCGGAGCGCGAACGTCTCGATGCCATCGGCCATCGAGATGTGTTGCTGCAGCCAGCTGTCCATCCGTCGATTCCGGAGCTGTTCGGAGTTCACGCTGCCGCCGCACCTGACGCGGTTGCGATCAGCGGCTCGGGTACCGCAATTACCTACTCGGAGCTGGATACCGCGTCGGACCGTTTGGCGCACCGGCTTGCCGGTCTTGGCGTCGGGCCGGGTTCGGTTGTGGCGCTCCTGCTTTCGCGCTCTGCCGAGGCGATCACCGCGATGCTGGCGGTGCTCAAGGCGGGCGCTGCGTACCTGCCCGTCGACACCGGGTGGCCGGCCGCGCGGATCGAGTTCGTCCTCGCCGACGCGGCACCGGTGGCCGCGGTGTGCTCCGGAGAGTCGGTGGGCCTGCTGGCCGGCTTCGACGGCGCGATCATCGATGTCGACCACGCGACATCCGAAGTACCTTCCGGCACCACGATTCCGGTGCCCGACGCGGGCAGCATCGCCTACCTGATCTACACCTCAGGCACCACCGGTGTGCCTAAGGGCGTGGGGTTGACGCACGCCAACGTCACCCAGTTGTTGGGCACTCTCGACGCGGGACTGCCTGCGGCCGGCGCGTGGAGTCACGCGCATTCGCTCGCGTTCGACGTGTCGGTGTGGGAGATCTTCGGACCGCTGTTGCGTGGCGGTCGCGTGGTCGTGATCCCCGACGCGGTGGCGCGCTCCGCCGCGGACCTGCATGCCACATTGGTGGCCGAACAGGTCACTGTGCTGACCCAGACTCCAACGGCCGCAGCGGTGCTGTCGTCGCAGGGGCTGGAAGGCACGTCTCTGGTGGTGGTCGGCGAGGCCTGCCCGCCGGAAGTGGTGGAGCGCTGGGCATCCCGCGCGCGGCTGATGGTCAACGCCTACGGGCCCACCGAGACCACGATGTGTGTGGCGATCAGTGCCCCGCTGACGTTCCAGCCTGGTGCCGGACCGGTGCCGATCGGTTCGCCGGTGGGTGACGCGGCGTTGTTCGTGCTGGACGCCTGGCTGCGTCCGGTGCCGGCCGGGTTGGTCGGCGAGCTGTATGTCGCCGGCGCCGGCCTGGGCGTTGGGTACCTGGGCCGTGCTGGGCTGAGCGCCTCGCGGTTCGTGGCCTGCCCGTTCGGGGCGCCGGGTGAGCGCATGTACCGCACCGGTGACCTGGTGTGCTGGGGCGCTGATGGGCAGCTGGCCTACTTGGGCCGAGCCGACGAGCAGGTCAAGATTCGCGGCTACCGCATCGAATTGGGCGACGTCCAAACCGCTTTGGCCGCGATCACCGGGGTTCAGCAAGCGGTTGTGATCGCTCGGGAGGACCGCCCCGGCGACAAGCGCCTGGTCGGCTACATCACCGGTGCCGCCGACGCAGACGCGGCGCGAACCGAACTGGCACAGCAACTTCCGTCGTACATGGTGCCTGCCGCCGTCGTGGCGGTTGACGCTCTGCCGTTGACGGCCAACGGGAAGCTGGACGTGCGGGCCCTGCCCGCTCCCGATTACGCCATGGGCGACTACCGCGCGCCGAGCAGCGCCGTCGAGGACATCCTGACCGGCATTTACGCCGAACTGTTGGGCGTTGACCGTGTCGGAATCGACGACTCCTTCTTCGATCTCGGTGGCGACAGCATCACCGCGATGCGCTTGATCGCGGCCGTCAACGCCGCGTTGGGCACAGATCTCGCCGTGCGCACCATCTTCGAGGCCCCGACGATCGCCCAATTGGCGCCGCGGGTGGGTTCCGCCGCCTCACAGCGGGAGCCGTTGGTGGCAGGCGAGCGCCCCGCGGTGATCCCGTTGTCGTTCGCGCAGAACAGATTGTGGTTCTTGGAGCAGTTGCAGGGGCCCTCGGCGACATACAACCTGACGACGGTGTTGCGCCTCGCCGGTGATCTCAATGCCGAGGCATTGCATGCCGCGTTCGGCGACGTCGTGGCGCGGCATGAGGCGCTGCGCACGGTGTTCGTGGCGCCGGACGGCGTACCGCAGCAGGTGGTCCTGCCGATCGAGCGCGCCGAAATGGGTTGGGAGACCATCGATGCCACCGGCTGGTCTGGGGACCGGCTGAACCAGGCCGTTGACTGCGCGGCGCAGCACACGTTCGATGTATCCACCGATATTCCGTTGCGGGCCAGCCTGTTCCGGGCATCCGCTGACGAGCACGTGTTGGTGGCCACGGTGCACCACATCGCGGCCGACGGCTGGTCGATCACTCCGCTGGCGCGTGATCTGGGCGTCGCGTACGCGAGCCGTTGCGCCGGACATGCACCGGGGTGGTCCGACCTGCCGGTGCAGTACGTCGACTACACCCTGTGGCAGCGCACGCAATTCGGTGATCTGACCGACGGCGACAGCCCGATCGCCGCGCAGCTGGACCACTGGCAGGAGGCCCTGGCCGGACTGCCCGAGCGCGTGCAGTTGCCCACCGACCGGCCGTACCCACTCGTGGCCGATCACCACGGCGCCCACGTGACCGTGGACTGGCCGGCGGACCTGCAACGGCAGATCGCGCAGGTGGCGCGTCAGCACAATGCCACCAGCTTCATGGTGGTACAGGCGGCGCTGGCCGTGCTGCTGGCCAGGGTCAGCGCGAGTCCTGATGTGGCCGTGGGCTTCCCGATTGCCGGGCGCAGTGACGCGGCACTCGACGAGCTGGTCGGCTTCTTCGTCAACACTCTGGTGCTGCGCGTCGAACTGACCGGGGACCCGTCGTTCTCCGACGTCCTCGACCAGGTGCAGCGGCGCAGCCTCGCCGCATACGAGAACCAGGACGTGCCCTTCGAGCTGTTGGTGGAGCGGCTGAACCCCACGCGCAGCCTGGCGCATCACCCGCTGGTACAGGTGCTGTTCGCCTGGCAGAACCTGCCGGGACAGGGGCACCACACTGCCGGCGGGCTGACACTCGGCGACCTCCAGGTGACACCGGTGCCGGTCGATGCGCAGACCGCCCGCATGGACCTGACCTTCTCGCTCGGCGAACGCTGGACCGACGACGGCGAGCCCGCTGGTATCGCGGGCACCGTCGAATACCGCACCGACGTCTTCGATTCCGCCAGCATCGACACGCTCGTGCAGCGGATGCAGCGGATCCTGACCACGGTGACGGCTGATCCCGCCCTGGCAGTGTCGGCAGTGGCGCTGCTCGATGAGTCCGAGCGGGCGCACCTCGATGAGATCGGCAACCGGTCGGCGCTGAGCACGCCGACGGACGGCGCCTCAATTCCCGCGGTGTTCACCGCGCAGGTCGAACGCACTCCGGACGCAGTGGCACTGACGTGCGACGGCCGGAACCTGACCTACCGCCAACTGGATGAGGCGGCCAACCGGCTCGCACATGTGCTGGTGGATGCCGGTGCTGGGCCGGGACAGACTGTGGCGCTGCTGCTTTCGCGGTCCGCCGAGGCGATCGTGGCCATCCTGGCGACGCTGAAGTCCGGGGCGGCCTACCTGCCGATCGATCCGGCGCTGCCGTCGGCGCGGCTCGAATTTGTGCTCGCCGACGCAGCGCCTGTTGCCGTCCTGTCCACCGCGGACCTGGCTGAGCGGCTCTCGGGGCAGGATGTCGCGGTCATCGATGTCGCCGATCCCGATATCGAAAACCATTCCGCTGCTGCGCTTCCAGCGCCAGCGGGTGATGACCTCGCGTACCTGATCTACACCTCGGGTACTACCGGTGTGCCGAAGGGCGTCGCGGTCACGCACCGTAACGTGACCCAGCTGGTCACGGGAGCGGACTCTGGACTGCCCAGCAGCGGTGTGTGGAGTCAATGGCATTCGTTGGCGTTCGACGTGTCGGTGTGGGAAGTCTTCGGCGCGTTGCTTAATGGCGGCCGTTTGGTAGTCGTGCCCGAATCGGCGGCGCGCTCGCCGGAAGATCTGCACGCTCTGCTGATCGCCGAGCAGGTCACCGTGCTTAGTCAGACGCCGTCTGCGGCAGGCGCGTTGTCGACGAGCGGCCTCGACGGGGTGACGCTGGTCGTCGCCGGAGAAGCCTGCCCCGCCGAGTTGGTCGAGCGCTGGGGACCGGGCCGGGTCATGCTGAACGCCTACGGGCCCACCGAAGCCACCATCTACGCCGCGATCAGTGCACCGCTGACCCCGGCGCCCGGCGTTGTGCCGATCGGCTCGCCGGTACCCAGGGCCGCAATGTTCGTCCTGGACAGCGCATTACGACCGGTCCCGGTCGGGGTGATCGGTGAGCTGTACGTGGCCGGCGCGGGTATCGCAGCCGGGTACGTGCGCCGCGGCGGGCTGACCGCATCGCGCTTCGTAGCCTGCCCGTTCGGCGAGCCGGGCGAACGCATGTACCGCACCGGCGACCTGGTCCGGTGGCGTGCTGACGGACAGCTGGACTACCTGGGCCGCATCGATGAGCAGGTCAAGATTCGCGGCTACCGCATCGAACTCGGCGATGTTCAAACGGCTTTGGCTGAGCTGGACGGTGTTGAGCAGGCTGCGGTGATCGCCCGCGAGGACCGTCCAGGAGACAAGCGCCTGGTCGGCTACATCACGGGCTCGGCCGATCCGGCCGCCGCCCGTGCGGCACTGGCAGATCAGTTGCCGGCCTACATGATTCCCGCCGCGGTGGTTGTACTGCCCGAGCTGCCGCTGACCTCTAACGGCAAGCTCGACACCCGCGCCCTACCGGCGCCCGACTATGCGGGCGGCGAGTATCGCGCGCCCGCAAACGCTGTCGAGGAGATCCTGGCCGGCATCTACGCCGAAGTGCTCGGTGTTGAGCGCGTCAGTGCGGACGACTCGTTCTTCGACCTTGGCGGCGACAGCATTTCGTCGATGCAGGTGGTGACGCGCGCCCGGATGGCAGGCCTGACCTGCCGCACGCGCGACCTCTTCGTCGAACAGACGGTGGCCCGGTTGGCGCGTGTCGTCGAGATTGCCGACGACTCAGACCGCGTTGCGGACGAAGGCGTCGGCGCGATCGAGGCGACGCCGATCATCAAGTGGCTCAATGCCGTTGATGGCCCGACGGACGAGTTCAACCAGACGGTGCTGGTGCAGGCCCCGGCCGGCGCGACAGAAGCCGATGCGGTGGTCCTGCTGCAGGCCCTGCTGGACCGCCATGCCACCCTGCGGATGCGTGTCGAAGACAACGGGTCCGGTGATTGGTCGCTGACCGTGCCCGACCCCGGCGCGGTAGACGCCCGCCAGTGCCTCCACACCGTCGCAGCGTGGTCTGACGAAGCTCTGGCACACGCCCGCTCACACCTGAACCCGGCCGCCGGCTCGATGCTCAGCGCGCTATGGGTCTCGGACACCGGTCAGCTGGCCGTCATCGTCCACCACCTCGCTGTCGATGCGGTGTCTTGGCGAATCCTGCTGGAAGACCTCAACATCGCGTGGGCGCAGCAGCGCTCCGGACAACCGGTGTCATTGCCGCCCGGTGGGACGTCGTTCCAGCGCTGGGCAGAGCTACTGGGCAACCATGCCGGCCACGCGGACGTCGTCGCTGACGCGGAAGCCTGGCAACAGGTCGCGGCAACCCCTGCCGTCTTGCCCGCAGTGCAGCCCGCCTGGGACACCTTCGAAGCCGCCGGGCAGCTGTCGGTCGAATTGGATACCGACATCACCACGGCGCTGCTCGGTGCGGTGCCGACGGCGTTCCACGCTGGAATCAGCGACATCCTGGTCATCGCATTGGCTTTGGCCATCGCGGAATTCGCGGGGGCGCCTGACGCGCCGATCGGTATCGACGTCGAAGGCCATGGGCGCCACGAAGAGCTGGGCCGCGATGTCGACCTCTCGCGCACCGTCGGGTGGTTCACCACCAAATCCCCGGTGGCGCTGACAGTTGGCGGTCCGGCTTGGGCGCAGGTTGTCGCCGGGGACGCGACCCTGGGCTCGGTGCTGAAAGACGCGAAGGAACAACTGCGCGCGCTCCCGAACTCGTTGACCTACGGGCTGCTGCGGTACCTCAACCCCGACGTCGACTTGTCGGCTCCGGAACCGGCTAT
Source organism: Mycolicibacterium sp. CBMA 234 (assembly GCF_009729415.1). Classification (GTDB taxonomy): domain Bacteria; phylum Actinomycetota; class Actinomycetes; order Mycobacteriales; family Mycobacteriaceae; genus Mycobacterium. Next base: position 48,739 of record NZ_MPKW01000022.1, on the reverse strand, counting down.
CGGGTTCAACTACCTTGGGCGCCAGGGCAGTACGGCCCAGCTGTCGGAAGAGCTCTGGCGGGTCGGCGAAATGCCGGCAACCAGCGCGGCTATGGCGATCCCCATGCCGCTGATGCACACCCTTGAGCTCAATGCCGCTGCGGTCGACACCGCGAACGGACCTCGGCTGCATGCTAATTGGACGTGGGCACCGTCGGCACTCGACCACGAGCAGGTCACCCGGCTGAGCCGCTTGTGGACTGAGGCGCTCGCGGGCATCTGCGCCCATGTGCACAGTGGTGGCGGCGGGCTCACCCCGTCCGACATCGCCCCGGCGCGGCTCACCCAGTCGCAGCTCGACGAACTGCAAGGTCGCGAGCGCGTCGCCGACGTGCTTCCGTTGACGCCGGTGCAGGAAGGCTTGCTCTTCCACGCGACCACCGCCCAGGGCAGTGACGATCTATACGCGGGTCAACTGGACATCGGCGTGACCGGCCCGCTCGACCCAGACCGCCTTCGTGAGGCGGTGCGCGCCGTCGTCGCCCGGCACCCGAACCTGGTGGCGCGCTTCCACTCTCGGTTCGGCACACCGGTGCAGGTCATTCCAAGCGATCCCGAATCAGCTTGGCGTTACCTCGAACTCGACGCTGATGCGGATTCCGCCGAGGAGATCGAGCGCATCTGCGCTACCGAGCGCGTCGCAGTATGCGACCTCGCCTCGGGACTGGCGTTCCGTACCACGTTGATCAGGGTCGCGCCCGAACGTTATCGCCTGGTATTGACGAACCATCACATCGTTCTCGACGGCTGGTCGATGCCGATCCTGTTGGGCGAAATCTTCGCCGGCTACTACGGGCACCGGTTGCCCGCTACGACGCCGTTCCGCAACTACGTCAGCTGGCTGGCCGACCGCGACCACGACGCGGCCAGCGCAGCCTGGGGTGAGGTGCTGCGCGGCTTCGACACACCGACGCTCGTCGGACCTGTCGGCCGCACTGAGCCCGGCGCGAGCAGTGTCGAGACCTTCCAGCTGTCCGCTGACATCACCAGTGCCATCAGCGATTTGGCCCGATCTCGGCACACCACCGTCAACACCGTGCTGCAGGCCGCCTACGCGCAGCTGCTGTGCTGGTGGACCGGGCGGCACGACGTGGTCTTCGGCACCACCGTGTCAGGTCGACCGGCGGAGATCGCGGGTGTCGACACCATGGTCGGCCTGTTCATCAACACCGTGCCGGTCCGCGCGAACATCACCGCCACCACCACGTCAGTGCAGCTGCTGGATCAGCTGCGTGGCGCGTACCACGACACCCTGGACGAACAACACCTGGCGCTGAACGAAATTCACCGCATCGCCGGTCAGGACCAGTTGTTCGACACCCTGTTCGCCTTCGAGAACTACCCGGTTGACGCCGAGGCCCTGTCGGGCGAGGCGGAGTTGGCGGTCGCCGATGTCAACACGCGCGAATCCACCCACTACCCGCTCACGGTGCAGGCACAGCCTGGCCGCGAACTGACGATCCGCATTGAGTACGACACCACGGTCTTCGGCGCCTTCGACATTCAGACGCTGATCGAGCGGCTGCAGCGGGTGCTGGTGGCCATGACGGCGGAACCGGAGCGTCCGCTGTCGTCGCTGGGGACGCTTGATGCTGGCGATCATGAGCGGCTGGACCGGTGGGCCGGACGCGCGGTCCTGAACGAACCTGTTGCGGGGGAGACTGTTCCGGGTCTGTTTGCGGCGCAGGCCGCCCGCACCCCTGATGCCGTCGCAGTGGTCTGCGACGACCGTGCGCTGACCTATCGGGAACTCGACGTGGTGGCCAACCAATTGGCGCACGTCCTCGCCGACCGCGGGGCAGCGCCGGGACGGATTGTGGCGCTGCAGTTCTCCCGTTCGGTCGAGGCCATCGTGGCGATCCTCGCGGTGCTCAAGAGCGGCGCGGCATACCTGCCGATCGACCCGGCGCTGCCGGCCGAGCGCATCGAGTTCATGCTGGCGGACGCGGAGCCAGTGGTCGTGCTCACGGTCGCTGACTTCGACGACGACGACCTCGAAAACCGGCCTCTGACAGCACTTCCGCTGCCGAGCCCGGACGATGTCGCGCACATCATCTACACCTCCGGGACGACCGGTGTGCCCAAGGGCGTTGCGGTCACGCACCGCAACGTCACGCAGCTGTTCGATGGGCTCGACATCGGTATCGACCTCGTCCCGGAGCAGGTGTGGGCGCAGTTCCACTCGTATTCCTTCGACTTCTCGGTGTGGGAGATCTGGGCCGCGCTGCTGCACGGCGGCCGCCTGGTGGTGGTCCCCGACGCGGTGGTCCGGTCGGCAGATGACTTCCACGCCTTGCTTGTTCGCGAGCGGGTCACCGTGCTTGCGCAGACTCCGTCGGCCGTCGGCGTGCTGTCGACAGAAGGCCTGGAGTCGATGTCGCTGTTGATCGGCGCCGAGGCCTGCCCGCCCGAGTTGGTCGATCGGTGGGCACCGAACCGCACGATGCTCAACGTCTACGGCCCGACCGAGACCACCATGTGGGTGTCCAAGAGCACGCCGCTGGTCGCTGGGTCCGGGGCCCCGCCGATCGGTTCTCCGGTGCCGGGAGCGGCGCTGTTCGTGCTTGACGACTGGTTGCGGCCAGTGCGGCCCGGTGCCGTCGGTGAACTGTATGTCGCGGGCCGCGGCGTCGGTGTCGGTTACTGGCACCGATCCTCGTTGACCGCAACACGTTTCATGGCCTGCCCGTTCGGGGCGCCCGGCATGCGGATGTACCGGACCGGTGACCTGGTGTGTTGGGGTCCGGACGGTCAGTTGCGCTACCTGGGTCGTGCAGACGAGCAGGTCAAGATTCGCGGTCACCGCATCGAATTGGGCGAAGTGCGTTCGGCTTTGGCCGCCGTCGATGGTGTCGAGCAGGCGGTGGTGATCGCTCGCGACGACCGCTCCGGTGGCAAACGGCTGGTGGGTTACGTCACCGGCACGGCCGATGCGGCAGACGCACGCCGCCAGCTGGCCGAGCGCTTGCCGGCGTACATGGTTCCCGCGGCAGTGGTGTGCCTCGAAGAACTGCCGGTGACGGTCAACGGCAAGCTCGACACCCGCGCCCTGCCGGAGCCGGATTACGTTGCGGGCGTATACCGCGCGCCGAGCACCCTCACTGAGGAAATCCTGGCCGGCGTCTTCGCACAGGTGCTGGGGCTTGAGTCGGGGACTGTGGGTATTGACGACTCGTTCTTCGACCTGGGCGGCGACTCGCTGTCGACGATGCGTCTGGTCGCGGCGATCAACGCGGCGTTGGACGTCGACTTGCCGGTCCGCGTGGTGTTCGAGGCGGCCACCGTCGCTCAGCTGGCGCCGCGCATCGTGGCGGGCGAGCGTGGGCTGCAGCCGCTGACAGTCGCTGAGCGGCCTACGGCGATACCGTTGTCGTTCGCGCAGAACCGACTGTGGCTCGTCGACCAATTGCACGGTCCCTCACCGGTGTACAACATGGCGACGGCGCTGCGGTTGACCGGCGGCTTGAATGCCGACGCACTGGGCGCAGCGCTGGCCGATGTGGTGGCCCGGCACGAGAGCCTGCGCACCCTGTTCACCGCGCCCGAGGGCACGCCGCAACAGGTCGTAATCCCCACCGCGCAAGCCGATTTCGGCTGGGACATTGTTGACGCGACGGAATGGTCGGAGACCCGACTGCGCGACGCCCTCGAGCTCGCGGCCCGTGGCACCTTTGATCTGACGGTCGATATCCCGTTGCGGGCGAACTTGTTCCGCGTTGCCGACGACGAGCACGTCCTGGTGGCAGTGGTGCACCACATCGCCGCCGATGGCTGGTCGCTACGACCGCTGGTGGCCGACCTCGCGGTGGCATATGCCAGCCGGTGTGGGGGCCAGGCCCCCGACTGGTTGCCGCTGCCCGTGCAGTATGTCGACTACACCCTGTGGCAGCGTGCGCAATTCGGACACCTCGACGATGAGCACAGCCGGGTCGCCGAGCAGCTGGGCTACTGGGAGCACGCCTTGGCCGGGCTGCCCGAACGGGTGCAGCTCCCCACCGACCGGCCGTACCCGCCGGTCGCAGACCTGGCCGGCGCCACGGTGCCGGTCGACTGGCCGGCTGAGTTGCAGCAGCAGGTGGCGCAGCTGGCCCGCGACCGTGGCGCCACGACCTTCATGGTGGTCCAGGCGGCACTGCTGGCTCTGCTGTCCAAGATCAGCGCGAATCCCGATGTGGCGGTGGGCTTCCCGATTGCCGGGCGGCGCGATCCCGCGCTCGACGACCTGGTGGGCTTCTTCGTCAACACCTTGGTCCTGCGCGCTGATCTCGGTGATGACCCCAGCTTCACCGACCTGCTGACCCAGGTCCGCGCCCGCAGCCTGGAGGCCTTCGAGCACCAGGACGTGCCGTTCGAGCTGCTGGTGGAGCGGCTCAACCCGACCCGCAGCCTGGCGCATCACCCGCTGGTGCAAGTCCTGCTGTCGTGGCAGAACTTCACCGGGCTGACCGACCCGGCAGCCGGTTCCGGGCTCAAGGGTGTTGAGGCGGCGTCCATCCCGCTCGGTACCCAGTCCGCGCGAATGGACCTGACCTTCTCTCTGTCCGAACGCTGGACTGCGACCGGCGCGCCCGCCGGAATCGGCGGCGAGGTCGAATTCCGCACCGACGTATTCGACGCGGAAACCATTGAAACGCTGGTCAATCGGTTCGAGCGGCTGCTGTTCGCCATGACCGCAGCACCGCAGCAGACGGTGTCGTCGGTGAACCTGGTCGACGACTCTGAGCAGACGCGCCTCGACGTGCTCGGCCATCGTGCTGTGCTGACCGGGGCAGGCACCGATTCGGCATCCATTCCGGCACTGTTCGCCGCCCAGGTGGCGCGTACCCCGCACGCTGCGGCGCTCACCTGGCAAGGTCGGTCCCTCACCTACGCCGAGCTGGACACCGCGTCAAATCAGTTGGCGCACCTGCTGATCGGTCATGGCGCCGGACCGGGGCAGACGGTGGGGTTGTTGTTCCATCGGTCGGCCGAGGCCATCGTGTCGATCCTGGCGGTGCTCAAGAGCGGCGCGGCGTACCTGCCGATCGACCCGGCGTTGCCGTCGTCGCGGGTTGAGTTCATGCTGGCCGACGCAGCGCCCGTAGCGGTACTCACCGCAAGTGATCTGATCGAGCGGCTCGCGGAGTTCACCGGGACCGTCGTCGACGTGACCGATACCGACATCGAAAGCCAGCCCACTACAGCACCTTCGGCGCCGGATGCAGGGGAGCTCGCTTACCTGATCTACACCTCCGGCACCACTGGCGTGCCCAAGGGTGTTGCCATCACGCACCGCAATGTGATCGGGCTGCTGGGCACGCTGGACAACGAATTGCCGTCGGCACAGGTCTGGAGCCAGTGGCATTCGCTGGCGTTCGACGTCTCGGTGTGGGAGATCTTCGGCGCGCTGCTGCACGGTGGGCGCCTGGTGGTCGTGTCCGAGTCGGTGGCCCGGGCGCCGGAGGAGTTGCACGAGCTCCTGGTAGTCGAAGGCGTCACGATGCTGACCCAAACCCCCTCCGCCGCAATGATGTTGGCGCCGCAGGGGCTGGAGTCGACGACGCTGGTCGTGGCCGGTGAGGCTTGCCCGCCCGAGTTGGTCGACCGTTGGGGCCCTGGCCGCGTCATGCTCAACGCCTACGGCCCGACCGAGGCGACCATCTATGCGGCAGTCAGCGCACCGCTGCAGCCGGGGACGAGCATTGTGCCCATCGGGGTACCGGTCTCGGGCGCAGCATCATTCGTGCTCGATGAATGGTTGCGGCCAGTGCCGATCGGCGTGGTCGGCGAGCTGTATGTGGCGGGTTCGGGCGTTGCGGCCGGATATGTGCGTCGCGGTGGGCTGACTGCATCTCGGTTTGTGCCGTGCCCCTTCGGAGCGCCCGGCACCCGCATGTACCGCACCGGGGACCTGGTGCGCTGGGGTGTCGACGGACAACTGCAGTACTTCGGCCGCGCCGACGAGCAGGTCAAGATTCGTGGCTATCGCATCGAATTGGGCGATGTGCAAACGGCTTTGGCCGGTCTGGCCGGTGTGGAGCAGGCCGCGGTGATTGCCCGCGAAGACCGTCCCGGCGATAAGCGGCTGGTCGGCTACATCACCGGCACGGCCGACCCGGCCGAGGCCCGAGCCGCGGTCGCCAAGTATCTGCCGGCGTACATGGTGCCGGCGGCCATCGTGCCCATGGCACGGCTTCCGTTGACTCCCAACGGCAAGCTGGATCGGCGTGCCTTGCCCGCCCCGGCCTACGGCAACGCCGACCAGTACCGCGCACCGAGCGGTCCGGTCGAGGAGATGCTGGCCGCCGTCTACGCCGAGGTGCTCGGTGTCGAGCGCGTCGGCGTCGACGATTCGTTCTTCGAGTTGGGCGGCGACAGCATCATGTCGATGCAGGTCGTGGCCCGGGCCCGCGCGGCCGGACTCAGCTGCCGCCCACGCGACGTGTTCGTAGAGCAGACGGTGGCGCGGCTGGCGCTGGTGACCAACACCCTGGACGTAACCGCCGACGTGAGTGACGACGGTGTCGGCCCGGTGGCAGCCACCCCGATCATCAGGTGGCTCGCCGAGGTGGACGGTCCCACGGACGAGTTCAACCAGACCGTGACGGTGCAGGCCCCGGCCGATGTCACCGACGCCGACGTGGCAATCCTGTTGCAGGCCTTGCTGGATCGGCACGCCATGCTCCGACTGCAGGTCGGCGCCGACTGGGCGCTGCAGGTACCCGAGGCGGGCACCGCCCACGACTGCCTGCGCACTGTCGATGAGTTGTCCGAAGACGCGGTCGTCGCGGCGCGGGCGCGGTTGAACCCGGCGGCAGGTCGGATGCTCAGCGCGCTGTGGGTCGCACCGCACCGTCAGCTGGTGCTGATGGTCCACCACCTGGCGGTCGACGGCGTGTCCTGGCGAATCCTGTTGGAGGACTTGAACGTCGCCTGGATGCAACATCGGGCTAGGCAGCCCATCGAGTTGCCTTCCGGCGGAACGTCGTTCGCCCGCTGGGCCGAACTGCTCACCGAATACGCCAGTGCCCCAGAGGTGGTCGCGCAGGCTGGCACCTGGAAACGGGCGGCGACGACCCCGGCATTGTTGCCGCCGGTGCAGTCGGAGGTCGACACCTTCGCCGACGCGGGCCAACTGTCGGTGTCGCTGGACGATGTCGACACGGTGGACACGCTGCTCCGCGCGGCGCCCGCGGCGTTCCATGCCGGCGTGCAAGACATTCTGTTGATCGGCTTCGTCCTCGCGCTGTCCGAATTCCTCGGTAGCCCGGCCGCGCCGATCGGCATCGATGTCGAGGGCCATGGCCGGCACGAGGAACTGGCCGCCGACATTGACCTGTCGCGCACCGTTGGCTGGTTCACCACCAAGTACCCGATGGCGCTGACGGCCGGCGAATTGTCCTGGGCGCAGGTCGTTTCCGGTGACGCTGCGCTCAGCGCCGCGATCAAGGACATCAAGGAGCAGCTGCGTGCCGTGCCGGATGGTCTGGGCTATGGCCTGCTGCGCTACCTGAACGACGACGTCGATCTCGTAACAGCTGATCCCACAATCGGGTTCAACTACCTGGGCCGGCTCGGCGGTGGCACAGAGCTGTCCGCTGACCTGTGGCAGGTTGCCGGTGGGGACTCCGCGGCGTCGGCAGTGATGGGTATTGCCAGCGCAATACCCATGCCGCTCATGCACACCGTCGACCTCAATGCGGGCACTGTGGATACCGACAGCGGACCGCAGTTGCACGCCAACTGGACGTGGGCCCCCTCAGCACTCGACCACGAGCAGATGACCCGCTTGAGCCAGTTGTGGTTCGAGGCGCTGACGGGCATCAGTGCACACGTGCATGCCGGTGGCGGCGGCCTGACGCCGTCCGACGTGGCGCCTGCCCAGCTTGATCAGCGCCAGATCGATGAGCTGCAGTGGCAACATCGGATCGCCGACATCCTGCCGCTGACCCCGCTGCAGCAGGGCCTGCTCTTCCACGCCGAGCACGCCGGCGAACTGTATGCGGTGCAACTGGATTTGACCGTGACCGGAGCGCTTGACGCAGAGCGGCTGCATGACGCGGTGCGCACCGTTGTGGCTCGGCACCCGCACTTGGCCGCCCGGTTCCGTACCGACTACGACGTGCAGGTCATTGAGCAGGAGCCGAAAATCGCTTGGCAGTTCTTCGATTCCGGCCTGGATGACGACACGATCGCCCGACTGGCTGCCGCTGAACGCACCGCTGTGTGCGATCTCGCGCACCAGCCGCCGCTGCGCCTGGCACTGATCCGCATGGCCGGCGACCGCCACCGTCTGGTGCTGACCAATCACCATGCGGTACTGGATGGTTGGTCCATGCCGGTGCTGTTGAGTGAAATCTTCGCCGCGTATTACGGGCACCGGCTGCCGGCGCCCATGCCGTACCGGAAGTACATCCAGTGGCTGGCCGGCCGGGACCTCGACGCGGCTCGGGCGGCCTGGGGCGCCGTGCTGACCGGCTTCGACACCCCGACGCTGGTGGGCCCGGCGCGTCAGTCAGCACAGGGTGCTCGCGGCGTGAAAACCTTTGCGGTGTCGGCAGAAACCACGCAGGCGGTCACAGAGCTGGCTCGGTCGCGGCAGACCACGGTGAACGTGGTGCTGCAAGGTGCCTACGCGCAGTTGTTGATGTGGCTGACGGGGCACCAGGACGTTGCGTTCGGTACCGCAGTCTCCGGTCGGCCGACCGATCTTGCCGGCGCCGAGTCGATGGTCGGCCTGATGATCAACACGGTGCCGGTGCGGGCGAGCGTGACCGCGACGACCACCGTCGCGGAACTTCTCGACCAGATGCAGCACCGTCATAACCAGACGCTTGAGCATCAGCACCTGGCGCTCACCGAAATTCACCGCGCCGCGGGGCAGGACCAGCTCTTCGACACGCTCTTCGCCTACGAGAACTACCCCGTGGGTACGACGGCGCCGGACAGTGCCGACGGGCTGGCCATCACTGAGTTCACCAGCCACGAGCAGAACCACTACCCGCTGAGCGTGCAGGCGATGCCCGGTGAAAGCTTGGGTTTGAGAGTCGAATTCGACACCTCGGCGTTCGACGCCAATGACATCGACGCACTCGTGACCCGGTTCGAGCGGGTGCTGGTGGCGATGACGACGGACCCGACTCGCACCCTGTCGTCGGCCGATCTGTTGGACCAGGCCGAACACCGCCACCTCGACACGGTCGGCAATCGAGCGGTTCTGGCCGCATCATCGGCCAGCCAGGTGTCGATTCCGGATGCGTTTGCGGCTCAGGTCGCGCGTACCCCGGCGGCGGTCGCGGTGACGTTCGATGGTCATTCGCTGACCTACGCACAGCTTGACGAGGCCTCCGATCGGATAGCTCGTGTGCTGGCCGGTCACGGTGCGGGCCCGGGACAGATTGTGGCGCTGCTGCTTTCGCGCTCCACAGATGCTGTTGTGGCGATCCTTGGGGTGCTCAAATCGGGTGCGGCCTACCTACCGATCGATCCCACGGCCCCCGCGGACCGGATCGCGTTCATGCTGGCCGACTCCGCGCCGATCGTCGCCGTCACCGGCGGGGCGAGGGTCGACGGGGTTGCCGTGCTCGACATTGCGAGCCTCAACGAAACCGACGCTGCTACAACACTATCGGCGCCCCAGCCCGATGACGTCGCCTACCTGATCTACACCTCGGGCACCACCGGCGTACCCAAAGGTGTTGCGGTTACACATCAGAACGTCACGCGCCAGTTCGGCACCCCCAACGCCGCGTTGCCCGCCGAGGCTGTGTGGACGCAGTGCCACTCGTATGCCTTCGACTTCTCGGTGTGGGAGCTTTTCGGTGCGCTGCTGACGGGTGGACGTTTGGTAGTGGTACCGGAGTCGGTGACGGCATCGCCGATGGACTTCCAGCGACTGCTGGTGGCCGAGCAGGTCAATGTGCTCACGCAGACTCCGTCCGCGGCCGGGATGCTGTCGCCGGACGGCCTGGGGCCGACGGCGCTGCTGGTCGGTGGCGAGGCCTGCCCACCGGAGTTGGTGCAGCGCTGGGCTTCTCGCGGCGTCATGATCAACGCCTACGGGCCGACCGAGGCCACGGTGTACGCGGCGACGAGTGCGCCGCTGCAGCCCGGAGCGGGCGCGGTCCCGATCGGCTCACCGGTCGCCGGCACAGCGCTGTTCGTGCTCGACGCATGGTTGCGCCCGGTCGCGCCAGGCGTCGTCGGCGAGTTGTACGTCGCAGGCGACAGCGTCAGCGTCGGCTACACCGGCCGGTCAACGCTGACCGCCGAGCGATTCGTCCCGTGCCCGTTCGGTGCGGCGGGAAGCCGCATGTACCGCACCGGAGACTTGGTGCGGTGGGGTGCCGACGGGCAGCTGCAGTACGTCGGACGTAGCGACGAACAGGTCAAGATTCGCGGCTTCCGGATCGAACTCGGTGAAGTACGAACGGCTTTGGCGAACTACCCAGGCGTCGAGCAAGCGGCGGTCATCGTCCGCGAGGACACACCTGGCGCCAAGCGACTGGTCGGGTACGTCACGGGTGCTGCGGATGCCGTTGCGCTGCGCACCCAGTTGGCCAACGTGCTGCCGACGCACATGGTCCCGGCCGCGGTGGTGGTGTTGCCGGCGCTGCCGCTGACCGTCGGCGGCAAGTTGGACGTGCGGGCACTGCCGGCACCGGAGTACCGCGCCGGCGAGTACCGCGCGCCGCGCACGCCGACCGAGGAGACCCTGACCGGTATCTACGCCGACGTGCTCGGTGTCGACCGCGTCGGAGTGGACGAGTCCTTCTTCGATCTCGGTGGCGACAGCATCGCGGCCATGCGGCTCATCGCGGCCGTCAACGCCGCGCTGGACACCGAGCTGTCGGTGCCCGTCGTCTTCGAGGCCCCGACCGTCGCCGCGTTGAGCGAGCGGCTGCTGACGAACCCGGCAGCCGGCATCGCTGCCGTCCAGGTGCTCAAGCCCGGCACCGGCACCCCGCTGTTCTGCCTCCACGCAGTCAGCGGCGTCAGCTGGCCGTATCAGGCGCTCAGTGAGGTTGTCGACGGACCGATCATCGGCATTCAGCAAGCCGACCTGGGCAATGCGGGCACTGATGCGGGCACTATCGAAGAGATGGCAGCGACGTACGCCGACCGGATTCAGGCCGAGCAGCCGACCGACCCCTACCACCTACTCGGGTGGTCGTTCGGTGGCGTCGTGGCGCACGCCGTCGCCGTCGAACTCGAGCGGCGCGGCGCCGTCGTGGCCAAGCTGGTTCTGCTCGACGCCGAGCCGAGCCTGCGCGTCGGGAACCAGGCCGTGGACCGGGCGCAGCTGTCCGGGATGGTCGACGAGCAGCTCCTGGACCAGCTGGTACGGAACTTCGACGCCAATGTCGCGCGCTACCGCGATTACGCCGCGGCCGTGTTCGGCGGCGACCTGGTGCTGTTCTCCGCAGCCAGGGACGACGATGCGCGTGACGCGTTCCTACAGCAGAGCTGGCAGCCGCACGTGGCGGGCGGCGTCACCGTGCACCCGGTGGCCTGTGCGCATCATGAGATGCTGGCCGCCGAATCGATTGCTGAGTATGGCCGACAACTCGGCCGAGTATTAGGTCGTGAGACAGGGTGACGTTGAAGCGAATGTCGGTCAACGGCATCTTCGAACGACTGGCGCGCTTGGTACTGCGCCGGCCGTGGTGGGTGATCGCGGCCTGGTTGGTGATCGTTGCGGCACTGTCCGTTGCGGTCCCGCCGTTGATGAAACTGGCCAGCGACCGCAACCAGGAGCTGTTGCCGAGTAACTCGGCGGTGATGGCGGCGACGCGGGACATGACTGCGGCGTTCCATGAACCGGGCATCCAGAACATCGCGCTCGTGGTGCTCATCGACGAACGCGGACTCTCCAAAGCCGACGAGGACGTCTACAGCACCCTGGTGGACCGGTTGCACCGCGACGACCACGACGTCGTCATGGTGCAGGACTTCATCTCCCAGCCGCCGATGCGAGAAGTGTTGGCCAGCAAGGACAACCAGGCCTGGTTCATTCCGGTCGGCATCCGCGGCGAGCTGGGTTCGCCGGAATCCAGCGACGCGTACAAGCGGGTCGTCAGCATCGTCGACCACGCGGTCGCGGGCTCGTCGCTGACGGTGCACATGACGGGCCTGACGGCCACCGTCGCTGAACGCGAGCAGCTCGGCTTGCGTGATCTCCGCGTCATCGAGACCGCCACCATCGGCATGGTCTTGCTGATTCTCTTTGTGGTGTACCGCAGTATCGTCACCATCCTGGTGCCGTTGGCGACCATCACGCTGTCGCAGGCGGCGGCGACGCAGGGCGTGGCGGCCCTGGCGACGTGGGGTCTGCCCATCTCGCAGCAGACCGTTGTCTTCATGAGCGCCATGATGATCGGCGCCGGGGTGGACTATGCCGTCTTCCTGATCAGTCGCTATCACGAATACCTGCGCCAGGGACTCGATTCCGATGAGGCGGTGGCGCGGGCGCTGACCGCCATCGGCAAAGTGATCGCCGCCTCCGCTGCCACCGTCGCGGTGACGTTCCTGGGCATGAGCTTCACCACCCTGAAGGTGTTCTCCACGACCGGCCCGGCGCTGGCGGTGACGATCGCGATTGCGTTCCTGTCCTCGATCACGTTGTTGCCGGCGATCTTGACGCTCGTCGGACGGCGCGGGTGGGCCAAGCCCAAGAAGGAACTGACCAGCCGTTTCTGGCACCGGTCCGGGATCAATATCGTCCGCCATCCGGTGCGTCACCTGGTTGGGAGCCTGGTCGTGCTGATCGCGCTGGCTGCCGGCGTGGGCTGGTTGCACACCAGCTACGACGCGCGCACCGCGCTGCCGGCGTCGGCCGAGAGCAATGTCGGCATGGCCGCGATCGAGCGCCATTACCCGGCGAGTGTCACTGCGCCGCAATATCTTTTCATCCAGTCCCCGCACGACCTGCGGAACACCAAGGGGCTCGCGGATCTTGAGCAGATGGCGCAGCGCGTCGCTCAGGTGCCCGACATCGCCGTCGTGCGCGGCGTCACCCGGCCCACCGGTGCCCCGCTGGAACAGGCCACCCTGAGCTTCCAGGCCGGCGAGATCGGCGACAAACTCGCTGAGGCCACCAACAAGATCAATGGCAGCGTCGATCAACGACAGGCGCTGGTCGGTGGGGCGGGCAAGCTCGCCGACAGCCTGGCCACGGTGCGCACCCAGTTGACCAAGACCATGGGTGTGATGGAGACCCTGAGCAAGTCCATGGCGAGCATCAAGGACCAACTGGAGAACTCGCAGGAATTCCAGGATGCGCAGCGGCAGTTGGACAGCGTGCGCGATTCCGGTGAGGTACCGAACACCCCGCCCCGGTCGGGCAGCCAGAACTTCCACGACATGGTCGCCATGGCCGATGCCCTACTGCAGCAGCGTAAGGACAACCCAGGCTGCAACAACGATCCGGACTGCACGCAGCAGCGGGACCAGCTGCAGCGCCTGTCGGACGGCCTGCACAAGATGCAGCCCTCGCTGGATTCAGCTGCCAAAGCCCTTCGTTCCCTTGGCGGCAGCGGCAGCGGCGGCGCGGGGGGCGCGGGCGGTATGAAGCAGAACATGGCGTCCCTGCGGGAAGGTGCCAACGCGCTGGCCGAGGGCAGCCGCAAGATCGCCGAAGGGCTGCGCACCCTCGACGACCAGACCAAGCAACTGGGCGAAGGGCTTTCGCACGCCTCGGCCTTCCTGCTGGCGATGAAGCTGCATGCGTCCGAGCCGGGCGCGGCGGGCTTCTACATCTCGCCGGAAATCCTGGACAACGACAAATTCAAAGACCTGGCACGGGTTTTCATGTCGCCGGACGGGCATTCAGCGCGGTACCTCGTCGAGTCCAAGCTCAACCCGTACGACACCAAGGCCATGGACCAGGTGAAGGCGATCCTCGCGGCAGCGCAAGGCGCCCAAGCCAATACGTCGCTGGCCGACGCCAAGATCGCGATGTCGGGCATGACCCCCTATTACGCGGAGCTGCGCGACTACTTCAACAAGGACCTGCGGTACATCGTGCTGATGACCGTCGTCGTGGTCTTCCTGATCCTGGTGCTGTTGCTGAGGGCCGTCGTCGCACCGATGTATCTCGTTGGCACCGTGATCCTTTCGTGCCTGTCGTCACTGGGCATCGGGGTCATCGTGTTGCAGATCTTCGGCGGTCAGTCCATGGCGGCGAGTACCCCGGGCATGGCATTCATCGTGCTGGTGGCCGTCGGCGCCGACTACAACATGCTGTTGATCTCCCGGATTCGTGACGAATCCCCGCACGGTATCCGCTCGGGCGTCATCCGCACCGTCCGGACCACGGGCAGTGTGATCACCTCTGCCGGAATGATTTTCGCGGCACCCATGTTCGCGATGCTGTTCAGCAGCATCGGCTCGATGGTGCAGGGCGGCTTCATCATCGGCATCGGTCTGCTGATCGACACGTTGATCGTGCGGACCGTCACGGTGCCGGCGCTGGCCGTGCTGGTCGGCAAGTACAACTGGTGGCCGTCCGGACGGTTGCGCAAGCGCGTCGCTACGCCGTAACGGTCAGCTCGACGCGGCCGTCGGTGCCGAGGCTTTCACGTTCGGCCAGCGCGGTGTTCTTGGCGACGAGCCGGACCCGGTCAGCTCGGAACAGGTCTTCGGAGTATTCGAACGGCTGGCCGTCGGCGTCGGAGGCGACGCGCGTCATGGCCAATAGGGGAGTGCGCGTAGGGATTTCAAGCCAGGCGGCTTCGCGCGGATTGGCGCTGACAACCTCGATGCTCTCGATAGATGAGGCCGGAGCAAGGTTGTACCGGACGGCCAGAATCTCGTAGATGGAGCCGCCGAGCGGTTGCTCCAGCAGGTCGGGCACCCGCTCGGCGGGGAAGTGTGCGCAGTCGACCGAGAGCGGGAAACCGTCGGCGTAACGCAGCCGCTGCACGACGACGAGTTCGGTGTCCGGCTTGATGCCGAGGCGCTGAGCCTCAATGGCCGTCGCGCCACGCAAGGACGTCGAGAGGACGCGGCTGCGGGTGGTGGAGTGTCCGCCTTGCTTGAGCCGGTTGGGTAGGCCGGACAATTCGGCGACATTGCGTTCGACCAGACCGGTTTTGATGAAGGTGCCACCGGCGCGGCCGCTGCGTCGTTCCAGGATTCCGGCGCGACTCAGGGGGACGAGGGCGCTGCGCAACGTGGCACGGGAGACGCCGAACTGCTCGGCGACGTCCCGTTCGGACCCTAGGCGGTCGCCGGGCCGAAGGGTGCCGGCGTCGAGCATGCTGACGATGCGGCGCCGTACATCCTCGGCAACCGGGCCGCCCTCGGATTCGTCCATACCGTTACCGTACCGATCGTCTGGCGTGTTTCTCACGGTCACCCGGCGAGGGCATCCAGTGATTCGGGCAGGACTTGCCCGCCGTCGACCACGATGGCCTGCCCTGTGATGTACCGGGCTTCGTCGGTGGCCAGGAACGCGGCGAGGTGCCCGATGTCTTCAGGAGTGCCCAGCGTGCCGGCGGGAATCGACCTGGCCATGCCGGCGATGTAGTCCTCGCCCATCTCCTGGAGGCCCTCGGTGAGGATGTTGCCGGGTAGCACCGCGTTGACCGTGATGCGCTTGCGCGCGAGTTCGATTGCGGCCGTGCGCATGAAGCCCAGCTGCGCGGCCTTGGACGCACCGTAGTGCGACCAGCCGGGGAACCCGGTGACCGGTCCGGTGATGGACGAGGTGATGACGACGCGCCCGGCGCCGCTCTTGGTCAGCGCGTCCAGACAGGCCTGCACGCTGTAGACGGTGCCTTTGACGTTGACGTCGAGCACCGTCGTGAGGTCTGCCGGGGTCATGGTGTCCAGCGCAGCTTCGGGGAAGATGCCGGCGTTGGCGCACAACACGTCGATGCCGCCGAAGGCATCGACGGCGGTCTGGGCCATCGCCTGGCAGGACTGTGGATCGGCCACGTCGACGACGATGCCGATGACCTTGCCGGGCCCGAGGGCGTCGAGGCCCGCGACGGCGGTATCGAGGTCACCGATCGAGCGGGCCGCGACGGCGACGTTGGCGCCGGCGGAGGCGAAGACCGCGGCGATGCCGTAGCCGATGCCCTTGGTGGCTCCGGTGACGACGACGTTCTTATTGGCGAGGGCGAACATGGTTGTCCTTGTCAGTGGGCGAGAGTATGTGCGGTGGCGGGTACATCGACCCGGAACCAGGACGGGTCGGTCAGGTAGGCCTGCGCCAATTGTGCTGTGCCAGAGGCATATCGATGGCCGAGGGTCTGTGCCGGGGAGGATTCTGGATGGGTGCCGATCCAGGCAGTGAGCATCAGGCGGCGCAGCATCACGAAGGTCGGGATTTCAGCGAGGTCGGCGGCGGGGATGTCGCGGACGCTGCGGTAGCCCTCGAGCCACTCGTCGATGATGCGCGGCGCGTCGGGGGATTCCTCGATGAACGACACCACCGCACCGAGATCGGTGAGGTACCACGACCAGCCGCAGTCGTCGAAGTCGATGACGGTGATCTTGCCTTGGTGCACCATCAGGTTGGACATCCGCAGGTCGGCGTGGACCAGACCGAACCGTTCCGGGCCCATGCCGTAGTCGGTGAGTCGGTCGATGACCTTGCGCTCGGCTTCTTCGATGACGGCCGCGTCGTCGGCGCTCAGGGCTGGGGCGTTGCGCCAGTTCCCCCACCGGCCGGCCGGGCCGAGCATGGTCTCCAGATCCCAGCTGAACCGGGTGAACGCCCCCGGTCGCTGCCACTGCTGGACGTGGTCGTGCAGCGCCGCGGTGATGGCGCCGAGCTCGCTGAAGCTGATGTCAGACGCGTCGTCCTCGGCGATGGTGCCCTCGACGAAGGTGAACAGATCGACCAGACACGTCTCGTCGCCGACCTGAGCCTCGACCACGCGGCGGCCGTCTGGCGCGGGGATCACCTGCGGCGTCGTGATGGACGAGGTGAGCCGCAAGCTCTCCATCCAATCGAGTTCAGATTCGATGGCGGCCAGCGAGTGGTAGCCCGGCCGATGCACGCGCAGGACCACACGCTCGCCGCCGTTGTCCACCAGGAACGTGCCGTTCTCGGAAAAACTCAGCAGCGTCACGGTCGCGGAGCCCAGGTTGTAGTGCGGAAGCGCGGCGCGGGCGAAGCGCTCGTAGTCGGCGGCGGCCATGTCACTCATTGTGGATCTCCTGGAGGGTGTGGGCCCGGTCACGTCATTTGGTCTGCTTAGTTCTACCCCATCGGGGGCGAATAATGAACCAAAACCGAAAAATTTGTTGCTGCGAATTGAGCTGGGAGGTACCTGGGAACGTTGCAGCTCTCCTAGGGTTTATCTGCGGCTGATCAGGGTATTGACGCCGCCGAATCGGTCTGGTAGCAATAGCGTTGCGCTGACGATTCGTGCCAGATTGGTCCGAAAGACGGCCGAACGGCACTCGGTAGAGCAGACCAAATAACTTCCCTCAGATCGGTTGACACCCATGAGTGAGATCGACGATTATCCCCGAACCAAAGCGTCCGCCGCGGCGCCGCCTGGTAGCCACGACGGCGCCCCGGGCGTTCAGCGGCTCAAACGCGACGCGGTCGGGTTGCCGGGTGTGCTGTTCATGGCGGTGGCCACCGCCGCCCCGATCACCGCGATGGTCGGCAACGTACCCATCGCCATCGGCTTCGGCAACGGCGCGGCGGCGCCCGCGGGGTACCTGATCGCCACCATTGTGCTCGGGCTGTTCTCCGTCGGCTATGCGGCGATGTCGAGGCACATCACCGCGACCGGCGCGTTCTACGGCTACATCTCCCATGGCCTCGGCCGGGTGGTCGGCTTGTCGGCGGGTTTCCTGACCATGTTGGCTTACATCGTCTTTGAGCCCGCGCTGGTCGGCATTTTCGCGTTCTTCTCGCGAGACCTGTTCGACTCACTATTCGGCGTCAAACTGCCATGGCTGCTGTTCGCCGTGGCGATGATCGTCGCCAATGCCGTCCTGACCTACTTCGACGTCAACCTGGCCGCGAAAGTGCTTGGCGGACTGCTGGTTACCGAGATCGTCATGCTGACCCTGATGGCCGGCTCGGTGGTCGCCACAGGTGGCGGGCCTGAGGGCTGGTCGCTGGGGTCGCTCAACCCGATCAACGGCCTGAAGGGGCTGAATGCCGTCGTCCCGAACGTGAACGGGGCCGGCACCATGGCCGTGGTTGGGTCGGCTGGTGTCGGATTGTTCTTCGCCTTCTGGTCCTGGGTCGGTTTCGAATCCAGCGCCATGTACGGCGAAGAGTCCAAGAACCCGAAGAAGATCATCCCCATCGCGATCATGTCGTCGGTGTTGGGCATCGGGGCGTTCTACGTTGTGGTGTCATGGCTGGCGATCGTCGGTACCGGTCCCTCCAAAGCCATTGCCCTAGCCCAGGATACGAACACCGCCGGCGAAATCTTCTTCGGCCCGGTGCGGGACCATCTCGGCGGCTGGGCCGTGACCATGTTCCAGATCCTGCTGACCACCGGCTCGTACGCCTGCGGCATGGCCTTCCACAACTGCGCCTCGCGCTACATCTATGCGATCGGCCGTGAAGACATCATCGCCGGCACCGCGAAAACCGTTGGCCGCACGCATCGCCGCCACGGCTCGCCGCACATCGCCGGCTTTGTCCAGAGTGCCTTGGCGTTGGCGATCGTCGTGTGGTTCGCGGTCTCGGGACGGGACCCGTACAGCGGGCTGTTCGGCCTCGGTGCCCTCATGGGTACCTCTGCCATCCTGATCGTGCAGGCGCTGGCCGCGTTCTCGGTGGTCTCGTACTTCCATGTGCGCAAACAACATCCGGAGACCAAGCACTGGTTCCGTACCTTCGTCGCGCCCGGACTGGGCGGCATCGGCATGCTCTACGTGATCTACCTGCTGATCAAGAACGCATCCTTCGCCGCGGGGACGGCGTCAGAGGACATCATCTTCACCTCGATCCCGTACGTGGTGGGCACCACAGCCACGGCCGGAGTCGTCATCGCACTTGTGCTCCGGGCCCGGTCCCCACAGCGCTATGACCGACTGGGACGCGTCGTACTCGACGAAGAACGTTGACGCCGTAGGCGTCATTCAGCATCGGTCGCCGCAACGTCATTCAGCGTCGCCCGCCACCACCTCAGAGGGGACAAGAACATGGCATTTTCCGCCATCATGGATTCCAACAGCTATACCGGCGCGGGAGACCTCGACCCCGCCACCGATGCCATGGTCGAAAAGCGGCGGGCGACGCTGGGGCCGTCGTACCGGCTCTTCTACAACCGGCCGGTGCACCTGGTCAAGGGTTCCGGTGCCCATCTGTTCGACGCCGAGGGCAACAAGTACCTCGACGCCTACAACAACGTGGCCAGTGTGGGGCACTGCAACCCACGGGTGATCGAGGCCGTCACCAACCAGATGTCGGAACTGAACACCCACACCCGCTATCTGCACGGCGGCATCCTCGACTACTCCGAGCAGTTGCTGGCCACGTTCCCGGCAGAGATCTCGTCGATCATGTTCACCTGCACGGGATCTGAAGCCAATGACCTGGCGGTTCGGGTGGCCGAGGAATACACCGGCGGCACCGGGGTCATCGTCACCGAGGAGGCATACCACGGCAACAGTGCGCTGATCTCGGCGATGTCGCCGTCGCTGGGTGTCGGGGTCGCGCTCGGCGCCAACGTGCGTACCGTGCCGGCGCCGGACTCGTATCGCATCGACCCGGCGGTGCTGGGTCGCTGGTTCGCCGACCAGGTCAGCGCCGCGATCGCCGACCTCGAACGGCACGGCCACAAATTCAGTGCGCTGCTGCTGGATTCGATCTTCTCGTCCGACGGCATCTACGTCGACCCCACGGTGCTGGCACCGGCGGTCGAGGTGGTGCACCGGGCCGGCGGCGTGTTCATCGCCGACGAAGTCCAGCCCGGTTTCTCCCGCACCGGCGAGGCGATGTGGGGATTCCAGCGCCACGGCGTCGTCCCCGATCTGGTGACCATGGGCAAGCCCATGGGCAACGGCATTCCGGTCGCCGCGATGGCGGCGCGCCCGGAGATTCTCGACGCGTTCGCGCGAGAAACACCGTACTTCAACACCTTTGGCGGCAACCCGGTGTCGATGGCGGCTGCGCAGGCCGTCCTCGACGTTATCCAGGGGGACGGACTGGCCGAGCACGCCCGGACCGTCGGTAACCAAATGCGTTCCGACCTCCGCGCTCTGGCCAAGGAGTTCCCGTTCGTGGGCGACGTTCGCGGCACCGGGCTGTACACCGGGGTCGAAATCGTCACCGACCCCGCCACCAAGGAACACGACGGGGCCCAGGCGCAGCGCATCGTTGACACCATGCGGGATAACCGCGTTCTGATCTCTGTGTGCGGCGGACATGGCAACATCCTCAAAGTGCGCCCGCCTCTTGTGTTCTCGATGTCAGACCTGGACTGGTTCATGACGGCGTTCTCGGCCGTCGTCAAGGAGCTTGCGTGAGCGCATATCGCGAGGCGTTCGAAGCCGCGGCCGAGCGGCCCGACGACTTCTGGCTGGCGGCCGCCGAGGCCATCGACTGGACGGTCGCGCCGACCCGGGCTCTCGATGATTCCGCGGCGCCGCATTACCGCTGGTTTCCGGACGGGCAGCTGAACACCTGCTACAACGCGCTCGACCGCCATGTGGCGGCCGGCAACGGCGACCGCACCGCGCTGATCTATGACTCGGCGATGGTCGGCGTGCAGCAGGCGTTCAGTTACGCCGAACTGCTCGACCGCGTGGCACGCTTCGCCGGAGTGCTTGCCGCGCAAGGCGTCACCGCCGGTGACCGGGTTGTGGTGTACATGCCGATGATTCCGGAGGCCGTCATCGCGATGCTGGCCTGTGCCCGCATCGGTGCGGTGCATTCGGTCGTCTTCGGCGGCTTCGCGGCCAATGAACTCGCGGCCCGTATCGACGACGCGCAGCCCGCGGCCCTGCTGACGGCCTCGGGCGGTCTGGAGCCGGGACGGGCCGTCGAGTACCTGCCCGTTGTGGCCAAAGCGCTGGCGTTGTCCAGCGCCGCGCCCGCCACGGTGATCGTGAAGAACCGCGCCGAGATCGCCGGCGCCGCTGCCGACTACCCGGGCTACCTGGACTGGGACGAGTTGGTCGCCACCGCTTCGCCGGCGGCGCCAGTGCCAGTGGCGGCGACCGATCCGCTCTACATCCTCTACACGTCTGGGACGACGGGTAAGCCCAAGGGCGTCGTGCGCGACAACGGCGGGCACGCCGTCGCGCTGGCGTGGTCCATGAAGAACGTCTACGACATCGGTGCCGGCCAGGTGATGTGGACCGCGTCGGACATCGGGTGGGTCGTGGGCAGCTCGTACATCGTGTACGGACCGCTGATCGCCGGTGCGACGACAGTGCTTTACGAGGGCAAGCCCGTCGGCACTCCGGACGCGGGGGCGTTCTGGCGCGTCATCGAGCAGCATGGCGTTGATGCGCTGTTCACCGCGCCCACCGCGCTGCGCGCCATCCGCAAGGCCGATCCCAGCGCTTCGATGCTTGCCGCACATGACATTTCGTCGCTGCGCACGCTGTTCGTCGCCGGCGAGCGGCTGGACCCCGACACCTACGAGTGGGCGTCGGAGGTGCTGCAGCGTCCCGTCGTCGATCACTGGTGGCAGACCGAAACCGGCTGGGCCATCTGTGCCAATCTCCGTGGGCTCGAGCCGATGGCCATCAAGGCGGGGTCGCCGACCGTGCCGGTACCGGGCTATCGCGTCGACATCGTCGACGCATCCGGCGATCCCGTCGCAGCCGGGGTCGAAGGCAACATCGTCATCAAGCTGCCGCTGCCGCCGGGCACGCTCGCCGGATTGTGGCGCAACGACACGGGATTCGTGCAGTCCTACCTGTCCGCGTTCCCCGGCTACTACCTGACGGGCGACTTCGGCTACGTCGACGACGACGGCTACCTGACGGTCCTCGGTCGCACCGATGACGTGATCAACGTTGCGGGCCACCGACTTTCGACGGGCAGCATCGAAGCCGTCATCGCCGGACACCCGGCTATCGCCGAGTGCGCCGTCATCGGCCTGCACGACGACCTCAAGGGCCAGCGTCCCAGCGGCTACGTGGTGCTCAAGTCCGGCCAGGACATCGAGCACCCGGTGCTGCAGCAAGAGCTGGCGGCGATGGTCCGCGACCAGATCGGTGCGGTCGCCACCTTCCGCGACGTCACCGTGGTGAACGCCCTACCCAAGACCCGCTCGGGCAAGATCCTGCGAAAGACCATGCGGCAGATCGCCGAAGGGACCGACTACGTCATCCCGTCGACCATCGAGGACAGCTCCGTCATCGACGCGCTCATCCCGGTGCTGCGCGCGACGTAGCGTCCCAGGGGAGCCGGGTAAGTTGGCGGCAATGTGGGGCTCTGTGGCGGTGCTGGCGCTGCCGATCGCGTTCGACCCGGTGCGGCTGGGCGTCAATTTGTTGTTGATCTCGCGGCCGCGGCCGGCGCAGAACTTGCTGGTGTACTGGGTAGGCTGCGTGACTGCCAGCGTCGTGCTGCTGTTACTGCCGCTCCTCGCGCTGCACTTCACGGACCTGGCGTGGGTGCACGACCTGGCCAACCCCCAGACCACGGCGAGTGCCACGCTGCGGCACGTCCAGGTCTTTGTCGGGGTGTTGCTGGTGGTCATCGCCGCGGTGCTGGCGGCGCGGGCGGTGGCCCGCAAGCGCGCCCCGGACGCGGATGTCTCGCCCATCTCAAAGTTGTTGCAGCGTGGGCAGGACGCGCCGGACGAGGGCGCCTCAGCGGGTCAGCGCCTACTGGCGCGCGCCCACGACGCGTGGGAGAGCGGGGCGTTGTGGGTGGCGGCGGTGATCGGCTTCTGGGCCGGGCCGAACCCGTCGCTGGTGCTGTTCGCGCTCACCACCATCCTGGCGTCGGGCGCGGCGATCGGCACGCAGGTCGGCGTCGCGATGGTGTTCATCGCGGTGAGCCTCGCCGTGGTCGAGGTGGTGCTGCTCTGCAACGTCGTCACCCCTGCGAAAACCCAAGCGGCACTGAAGAAAGTGCACGACTGGGTGGGCGGCTACCGGCAGCAGATCGTGGCGGCGATCCTGACGCTCGTCGGCCTGGCGTTCGTGGCCCAAGGTGCGGGCTTGCTCTCGTAGTTGCCGCCGAAACTAGGCGCGGCGGGGAGCCGCGAGGCGCTCGCGGCGGAGCAGGTCGACCT
The DNA here is from genome assembly GCF_009729415.1 of Mycolicibacterium sp. CBMA 234. Taxonomy (GTDB): domain Bacteria; phylum Actinomycetota; class Actinomycetes; order Mycobacteriales; family Mycobacteriaceae; genus Mycobacterium. Next base: position 25,538 of record NZ_MPKW01000022.1, on the reverse strand, counting down.
CGGGTAGTTCCAGGGGCGGCAGCTCGCCGACCACCTGGGCCAGCAAGTAGTCGGCCAGCTCGGGGTTGCGGGCCAAGCACGGGCCGTGCAGATAGGTGGCCACTACGCTGCCCTGCACGACGCCGTCGTAGCCGGAGCCTGCGCGGTTGCCGGCGCCCTTCTCGACACGGGCCAGCGGCTGCGCCAGTGGACCGAGATCGGTTCCACCGCGGTGGTTTTCGAAGCCGGTGAGCTTCTGTGTGAGGCCGTCGATCACCGGAACCGACGTCACTTCGCCGATGGTGCGTTCGGGCTGCGGGGAGGTCGTCACGTCCAGCATGCCGACGCCCTCGACCCGCTCGCCTGACGACGTCTCATACCAGTGCCCGAGCACCTGGATGGCCGCGCAGATGGCCAGCACCGGGGCGCCCCGTTCGGCCGCCCGTTGCAGGCCCGGGTACTGCAGCAGGTGCCGGGTCGCCAGGCGCTGCGCGTAGTCCTCAGCACCGCCGAGAGTGTAGAGGTCCAGCGAGTCCGGCACCGGATCGTTCAGGGTGATCTCGACGATCTCCGCGTCAATTCCCCTGAGCTGCAACCGCTGTCGCAGGACGACGGCGTTGCCACCGTCGCCGTAAGTGCCCATGACGTCGGGCAACACCAGGCCGATACGTACGGGCTCGCTCATGCCAGCTCCCGATTCAGCTGTAGGAAAGCCGTGTAGTTGGCGATCACCTCGACGTGCCCGGGCGGGCAGGACTTGATGGCGGCCAAAGTGTCGTGCACCAGGGTGTGGTCGACTCCGGCGTAGCCAAGTCGTACGGCCAGGTCGGTGCCGCGCTCGCCGGCCGACACGATGGGTGCCGGGAAATCGACGAAGTGCTCGAAGTTCACGTCCCAGAGCCACGACAGGTCTTCGCCGTCGGGCACCTGCCCGTTCACCGAAATGACTGCTCCCGCAACATCACTGGAGACCATAGACAACGCTTCCTGCCAGCCGGCCGGATTCTTGGCCAGCAGCACCCGCACCGTGTGCGAACCTACCTGGATGGTCCGGTAGCGGCCGGCGACCTCGTCGACCTCGCACACCGCGGCCACCGCAGCTGCGGGCGAAGCGCCCAGCGCCACCGCTGCGGCCACGGCCTGCGTCGCGTTACCGCGGTTCACCGTACCGGGCAACGCCAACGACATGGCTGCGGAAAAGCCTTCCGGCCCATAGATATTCGTCTCGTCGTACCACCACTGGGGCGTCGGCCGGGAAAAGTCGGTGCCGGTGGAATACCAGTGTCCGTTCTCGCGGACGATCACCTCACCGCTGCGCGGGCAGCTCACCGAGTCGCCCGACCAACTACCGCCGGCAGCCACCCACACCACGTTGGGGCTGTCGTAGGCCGCCGAGGTGACGAGCACGTCGTCGCAGTTGGCCACCACCACCGCTTGCGGGTGACGGGCCAGCCCGCCGCGCAGGGTGCGTTCGATGTGGTTGATCTCGCCGACCCGGTCCAGCTGATCGCGCGACAGGTTGAGCAACACGATCACCGACGGGCCCACCGCGTCGGACACGTGCGGTACGTGCATCTCGTCGACCTCGAGCGCGGCCAACGACGCCTTGCGTGCCCCGGCCAGCGCGGCGATCAGCCCGGCGTCCATGTTGGCGCCCTCGGTATTGGAGGCCACGTCACCGATGGTGCTGAGGGCCGCCGCCGTCATCCGGGTGGTCGTGGACTTGCCGTTGGTGCCGGTGACGACGACCGAGCGTCGGCCGGAGCCGAGCTGGCCCAGAATCGACGGGTCGAGCTTCATGGCGACGAGCCCGCCGATCATGGCGCCGGCACCGCGGCCGGTGACGCGCGAGGCCCAGCGGGCAGCAGCGCCTGCGCCCAGCGCGACGCGTCCTCGTGCGGTGATCATCCCCGGAAGTCTAGGAGGACCGAGGAGTTTGCGACGACATCTGTGAGGCTGCCCACCTACAGCAGCTTGGGCCGACGCGGCACGAGTCCGTCGTCGAGCATCTGCTGGAAATGGTCGGTAATGGTGTCCGCGGCCGGACGGTACTTCAGCCCCAGCTCGCCCTGGCTGCGGCTGTTGTCGAAGGCGATGGGGTAACCCACGTTGGTGTCAACGAACTCCCGCGTCAGCCCGATGACCGGCGCCACGACCTTGACCGCCACCTTGGGCACGTTCGTCCACGGGAACGGATAGAGCGAACCGAACTTGCCGCGCAGGATCTTGCCGATCTCCAGCAGCGTCAGCGAGTCGGCGTTGACCAGGTAGCGGTCGTGGGCCTCGGGCGTGAAGCCGGCGAGCACATGCGCATCGGCAACATCGCGGACGTCCACCACGCCCATGGTCAACGCCGGCGCCCCGGTCAGCATGGTGCCGTCGGTGAACTGCTTCATGGTGGCCAGGCTCGCCGAGTCGCTGGCACTGGTCAGGGCCGGGCCCAGCACCAGCCCTGGATGGATGGTGACCATGTCCCAGCGGTCCTGCGCCTTCTGGTACCGCCAGGCCTCCTGCTCGGCCACCGTCTTGGAATACGAATACGGCTGGTGGTCGACGCTGCTGGAGGTGTTCCACCGGTCTTCCGTGAAGACGCCGCCGGGGACGTCCCGCGATTCGTTGGCGTCGCCGTAGATCGCGACGACGCTGCTGGTCAGCACGACGCGCTTGACGCTCGGGGTGCGGTTGACCGAGTCCAGGACGTTGCGGGTGCCTTCCAGCGCCGGGCGGACGAGCGCCTCCTGCGGGTCGTCGACTCCCTGGAGGAGGAACGGCGACGCGGTGTGCATGACGAGCTCGCAGCCGGCCATCGCCTCGTCGAAGCTGCCGGTGTCGAGCAGGTCCGCCTTGAAGAGTTTGAGCTGCCCCGGGTGGTCATCGGACAGCTTGTGCAGATGCTCCAAACCAGAGGCCTTCTGCGGATTACGCACTGTGCCGTGCACGGTCCGTCCCGCTTCCAGGAGGCGGCGGACGATCCAGCTACCGATGTACCCACTGGCGCCGGTGACGAGGACGGGTGCGGCCGGGTCGATCGTGGTTGCGGTCATGGTTGTGACGATAGCGTCGACCGCCTGGTAGCAGGGCCTGGTGCGCGAACTGATGCGGCGACACGCTCCGGGCCCCTCGGGATATGTCAGAGGTCCGTGCCATCCTTGCCACGTGGGCGAAACCAACCTCAGCTGGGGCCGACCGGCCACTGAGCCGGGCGCTGGTTGGGCTGTCGTTGACGTCGAAACGTCGGGCTTCGACCCCGGCCACGCCCGGGTGATCAGCGTTGCGGCGCTGGCGCTCGGGGACGACGGAAACGTCGAGCATTCGTTCAGCAGCCTCCTCAATCCGGGCGTTGATCCGGGTCCTACGCACGTGCACGGGTTGACCCCCGAGATGCTGGCCGGACAACCGACCTTCGGTGACGTCGTCGGCGATCTGGCTGCTGTGCTGTCCGGCCGGACGCTGGTGGCCCACAACGCTGGGTTCGACTACGCCTTCCTGGCCGCTGAATGCGAACGCGTCGGCGCGGTGCTGCCCGTCGACAGCGTCATGTGCACCGTCGAGCTCACGCGCCGCCTCAACCTCGGCACCGAGAACCTGCGTCTGGAGACCCTCGCGACGCACTACGGCGCCACCCAGATTCGGCCGCACGACGCGTTGGACGACGCCATGGTGCTGGCCCAGATCCTCAAGCCGGCGCTGGCCGCGGCGCGCGAGCACCGGCGCTGGTTGCCGATCCGAAATGTCGGGCGCAAACGCTGGCCCAGCGGGGCGGTCACCCACGACGAGCTCCGTCCGCTCAAGGTGCTGGCCTCGCGGCTGCCCTGCGCCTTTGCCAATCCTGGCCGGTTCGTGCCGGGCCAGCCGTTGGTACAGGGCATGCGGGTGGCGCTGTCCGCGGAGACGGTGCGCACGCACGAAGAAATGGTCGAGCGCATCCTGCATGCTGGGTTGTCCTACTCCGACAGCGTCGACGCGCAGACTTCGCTGGTGATCTGCAACGACCCGGCGCCGACCCAGGGCAAGGGCTACCAGGCTCGGGAACTCGGCGTGCCGCTGGTTTCCGACGAAGACTTCATGGCGCTGCTGGGCCACGTGATCGGCGGCTCGGACGTCGAGGAGTTCGTCGACCGGACACCGGCCGGCGATCAGTTCATGTTGTTCTAGCCCGCTTTTTCCCGGCGCTTGGTTCCGGGCCGTTCCGCCGTGCGAAAGCGACGGCCATTCGCGAAGCTGCAGACACAGACCTGGTGATCGGAGTTACCTCATGACCTTGCTCCTTGCCTCGGCGGCGGAGCTCGCAGCGGGTATTCGCCGCGGCGAATACACCTCACGGGAGGTGGTCGATGCTCACATCGGCCGGATCCAGACGGTGAATCCGGTGATCAATGCCGTTGTGGCCGAACGCTTCGAGGCGGCGCGTGCTCAAGCCGATCAGGCCGACCGCGAACTGCGGGACGGATCGCCCGCCGATGACCGCACTCTGCTAGGGGTTCCGTTCACCGTGAAGGAGTCTTTGGCGGTCGCCGGGATGCCCAACACAGCAGGCGTGGTCGCTCGCTCGGAGTACCGCCCCGACGCGTCGGCGACGGTGGTGCAGCGGGTGGTCGATGCCGGCGCCATCAATCTGGGTGTCACCAACACGTCCGAAGGGTGCATGTGGATCGAGAGCACCAACCGGGTCTACGGCCGCACCAACAATCCGTACCGCCCCGAGCACACTGCCGGAGGCTCCTCAGGCGGTGAGGGTGCCGTAATTGGGGCGGGAGGTTCTCCGTTCGGCCTCGCGACGGACACTCTGGGTTCGATCCGAGTGCCCGCGGCTTGCAGCGGTGTCTTCGGACACCGACCATCAACGGGACTGCTGCCACTGACCGGGGCATGGCCACCTCCACACGGAGTCGCGAGGATGTGCTCGAACGGTGTGCTGACGCGTAGGGCCGGCGACTTGGCGCCGCTACTGCGGATCATGGCGGGACCGGACGGGATCGACCCGCTGACCGACGACATGCCGGTCCACGACCCGGTTACCGACCTGACGGGCCTGCGTGTTGTTCTCCTCGACGGTGGCTTGGCTCCCGCCTTCGCCCGTGATGTCCTGGCCGCCCGGGACCGCGCTGCCCAGGCACTTGACGCTGCCGGGGCGCAGGTCGAGACCGTTCACCTCAAACACCTGCGCCATGCCGGATTCCTCGCGGCGATCCACCTCGCCGAGGAGACGGGGGTGACCTTTCGCGAGACCCTTCACGGCGAGGGGGCTAGCCCCTTGGCGCTGCGGGAAATGCTTGCCTACCGCGGAAACCACACCCCTGCAATGCGACTGCTCCTTCTCGGCGAGATGTTCGCGTCGGCGTTGCCTCGCCCGGTCATCAGGCGTCTGACCGCGATGACACGGGAGCTGATGGATACCGTCACTGAGGTGGTCGGTGATGGCCTCGTGCTGCACCCGACGATGTCGACCGCGGCCCCGCGACACAGTCGGACGACCGGACGACCGTGGAAAACCAATGCGGTAGCGCCTTTCTGCCTCGCAGGTCTGCCCGTAACCCAGATTCCGCTGGGACTTTCGCCGCATGGGATTCCCGTGGGGGTGCAGGCAGTCGGTGGCCCCGGCAATGATCACCTCACGATCGGCGCCGCCCTCGTACTGGAACAAGCCTTCGGGGGCTGGCAGCCGCCGGAAGCCCGGTAACCATGGTGCGTCGCTTCCGCCGGTGCCTCTAGCTAGCCTGCGATGCGCCGGCTGAACGTGCCGTGGAACCCGATCGGCAGATGGTGTTCCAGATGCGCGGTGGCCAACGGCCCGTCCTCGATGGTGCGGGCGTCGAAGATGGCCAATTGCGAATGATGGCTCCGCAGATCGTGATTGAGCACCAGCAGCCAGCCGTCGTCCTCGGCGGCAGTGCGGGAGCGGGGCACGAACAATGGTTCCCCGGTCTGGGCAAGGCCGAAATCGAAGGTGGTCTGGATTCCGGTGCGGTGGTCGATGCGGGTTACGGCGTTGTAGTGGCCGACGTCCTCCGTCGCCGCCGCGGCGTAGGTGACGGTGTGCTCCTGGGTTGACCGGCGCCAGTCGTACTGAGGGAATTCCATTGGCGCCGTAGCGGATAGCACTGTCTCGGTGATCCATCCGGACTTGCTGATCCGGAACCGCGACAGGTGTCCGCGGGGCCACTCATCGATGGTCAGGTGCGCGCGGGGGTCGGTGGGATCGGCGGGTTCCTGCCACGCCTTACCGAGCTTGCGGAAGACGTCCGAATCGTCGAACCGGAAGAACTCCACGACGGTGTCGTCGCCGTCCTCGAAGGCATTGGTGACGTGGATGTGCGTCAGTGCTTCGTGTTCGATGACGCGCGGCTTGGAGCCGTCGCGGGGGACCAGGGCGAACCGCGTCGACCCGTTGTGAGTCTGATAGTCGAGGGCCTGTGCCAGCGAGCGGGTACGCAACAGCGTCGGAATGTTCGGCCGTAGCGGGTCCAGCACGAACACCAAATGCCTTGGCGTCAGCGCGAAGTCGTGGTTCCAGACCATGTCCCACAACCGCAGTGAGCTGATCTGATGGGTGCGGCCGTGCCGGTCCACCTTGAAACACCGCAGCCTGGGCGTGGGGAGCAGGTCGAGCCCGAAGTTGAACACCTCTCCGGTGTGCGGGTCCCACTTCGGGTGTGCGGAGAAGGCGCCGAGATAACCCAACCGATCGCCGTCAAAATGCTTGTACCCCAAGGTGTCCAGGGAATCGGGGTCGATCTTGTACGGCGGGCCACCCTCCCACATGGCGAGGAGCTCGCCGCAGATCGTCGCCACGTTGGTGTTGCCCGTATTGGCCGGTGGGAGCAGATTCCCGCGCAGGGTGGGCGCGTTGGTGGTGATGCCACGCTGGGACATGACGTTGCCGCCGCGGTACTGCCGGGTGCGTACGTAGCGGTTGGTGAAGCGCACCGACTGGCCGTCGAGGACGAACCGGGACACCATGCCGTCGGCGTCGAACATGGTCTTCATGATGGTGTCGCCGACCTCGAACTTGCCTGGGCCGATGCGGAACAGGGTGCCGGTCAGGTCAGGCGGCAGGGTGCCGTCGATGCGCTGTATCTGGTAGTCCATTTCGTCGTACAGGGACGCGAACGCGCGGCCGTGCAACTGCTTGAGCGTCGGTTCTGCGGGCGCTGTGGCTGTCATGCAACCTCCATCTGAGGACGAGTGTCCTCAGTTTTGCGCCGGCGCTCGGCGATGTCAAGGATTTCCCGAGTTACCCGCCGAACAGCAGGTACAGCCCGGTGAAGGTGTAGCCGACCATCACCAGCATCATCGTCAGCTGTCCGGTGAGCTGATGCCGCTTGGGCAGCACGCGCAGCGCGCAGTCGTGGGCGGCGATCACGGCCGCGATATGTCCGAACAACACGCACAGCACCTTGGTGGTGGCCAACACCGAAGGATGCAGGGACAGCACGTAATTCACGTGTGCGTCGGGCATGCCCAGCAGCATGAAGACGGTCTGCTGGCCCTTCTCGACCAGATAGGTCAGGTAGTGCGCGAACACATAGCCGATCACGATCGGGATGAGCGAATGCGCCATCAGTCCGGGCAATTGCCGCCGAAGGGCCCGGTCGACGCCGCCGGTGGCGCGGGCGGCGAGGCTGAACGTCACCGCCACGACGGTGACAAATACCGCCAGCCCAACGGTTTTCAACGCCGTCGCTTGCCACGTGCCGTGCGCGTGCGCCTCGACGAACCCCCGCCACGTCGGCGCCGCCGAGAAACTGTCGAAGGCTGTCGAGCCCAGCAGCACCGCGAGCACCATCACTGTCGCGGGCCGGATCGGCAGGGTGGGCAGGTGGTTGAACGGATTGCCGACGGCGATGCGCCCAGAGGCGTTGCGGCGCAGCGGCGAGCAGCGCGACGCCACCACGCTGTACACCTCGAACGGGTCGGCGTGCGAACACCAGCGGGTGCCGCAGATCAGGGCGCCGGCCAACGTCACACCGAAATAGACCGCCAGCCAGATCCGCACGGGCCCAACCGCACCCGGAATGGGGCTGGCCAATTCAAGCCAGACGAACGCGAACAACCCGGCCGCCGCCGGCCAGTAGCCGAGCCGCGCGGGGTAGGCATCTCGGCGCACCCGAAGCAGTCGGATCACCGTCCGGACCGGGGAGAGCACGCGCCACACCGGCCCGAAAAGTATTGACAGCGCGACGATTCCGACCCACAGCAGGACGTAGAACACGCCGGGCAGCGCATTGGACCCGCTGGACACGGTGGTGGTGACGGCGATCCAGATCGCCACCGCCAGCGCCAGCAGGCCGACGGTCCACCGCGTGACGGGCGCGTCCACCGCCGTCGTCACCCAGCGCGGCAGCGCCAGCCCTGGGGCCTGCAGATCGAATCGCGGCTTCCGCCAGGCCAGCGCCACCACCGCGAAGGTGAAGGTCAGGGCCCAGGCCGCACCGATCAGTGCGTAGGTCACGGGGATGGGCAGATCAGTCGACCCGCCCAGCCCGTGCGCCAGGACGGTCTGGGTCACTGCACCGTGATGGTGGCGATCGTCTTGTCCAGGTGGTGCAGCTCGACGTCGACCTTGCCCGGCACGTCCACAGTGAACTGGAACTGCTGATCAGGCGCGGCCTTGATGTCGAAGGTGTGCTCGGGGTTCGAATGCACGTGCAGCTGGTCGGCGGCGTCACTGGTGATCCGCACGATGATCGGCTCGGAGAGCTTGGCCTGCACCTGCTGGTTGATCGGTTTCGCGACGCCGTCGGCGATGGTCACGTCGATGTACACCCGCTCCGGTGGAGTCTTCGCGGTGCTCGACTGGGCGCTGGCCGACGCCGAGCTCGAGGAGCTGGTGGGCGAGGTTGAGCTGCCGCAGCCGGCGACGGCGAGTGCCACGATGCCGGCCGCCGCGAGTGTCTTCAAAAGGGTCACGTGGAACCATCCTTGTCGCTCGAACTTGGTTTCTCCGAATCGGTTTCGGCACCTGCTTCGTCGGCCCGCCGGTCCTTCATGGCGACCCAGGCCACGACGCCGGCGACGACGAACGCGGGGGCGAAGGCGGGTAGGGCCAGCCAGAGTGAGTGGTCTGCCAGATACGTCACGGCTGTCCGACGGGCTCCCTGGTCTCGGCGCGGCTGAACTCCTCGCGTGAATTGATCCGTCCCGCACCCCAACTCAACAATGCGACCAGGATCAGCGAGCAGACCAGCACCACCATAGATGCCGCGGGGTACAGCCATGACGGCACGTCGAGGTTACGTTCACGCTGTAGGACCTTGATCTCCTCCATGAAGTCGCGCGTCGTCGACAGCGCCGGGGTCTCTTGAGCGCCGATACCGGGGTCGGCGGGAAGGTAGATGGGGATAGCGGCCATCGTTCGGCCATCTTGCACACGCAACACCGTCTTCCAGGTGCCCCACACCGGAATCGGTCGGGTGGACCGGTAGTGGCCGGGCCCGACGCGCTGCAAGTGGTCGACCACCAGGCCGCGCTCATGGTCGAGCTTGCCCTGCCATGCCATCAGCGACACCCACTCCGGGTCGTCGCTGATCAGGTTTGTCGGGGTGATCTGGATATCGGCGTTCACCATGCGCTGACCACTGGGGCTTGGCATTTCGGTCAGCGCGATCTGCGCGCGAGCGTGCTCGGGAACATTGATCTGCAAGCCGTTGGCGACGCCGCCGGCGATGACCAACACCGTCGCAACCACGATGCCGATACCGACCGAGCGTGTCGGCAGCCGCTGTCCGGTGAGGACGAGGGCCAGCAACGCACCGCACATGCCCATACCGATGGCGACCGGTGTCGACATGGTCAGTGCCTCGCTCCACATGCTGGCTGGCCACGGGTACTGGAACACGGCGTCGACCCAGAACGACTCCAGCCACATCCCGACGGTGCCGATGCCCAGGCCGGCCACCGCGCCAAACAGGATGGGCTGCTTGATAAGTGGCGTCAGTCCGATCAGTTCCACCACGACCGCCGAGCCCAGGTAGAGCGCACACCAGCTGTACGGAGAACCGAGGATGGGCCCGACCATCAACGCAACCAGGCCGCGGATGACCAACGCGAAGGCGATAGCGCCGAAGGTGGCGAACCGGCCCAGCGTGAGTCGGGTGGCCACCAGTGCCATGGCGGCCGCTGCGGCGATCAGCATGGGGTGAAACACCAGTCGGAACTGTTCGACGCCGAAGTCGTATTCGACCGGAAACACCGACAGGCCGATCACCAGACCGCCAAAGGCGAAGTACGGCAACACTTTACTGCGGGCGGGCGGTGCATCGGCGCCCATTGCGATGTCGCCTTCGCGTTCGAGCAGCAGCATCGCGACCAGCGACAAGCCGGCGCCGCCGATGAGCATCAGGTGGGTGGGACCCCACAGGGTGACGTCCTGGCCGAAGATGCGGTGCCAGATGTCGTCGAGCGGGAAACCGATCAGCGCGTACAAACCGCAGCCGGCCATCAGTACGCCGCCGACGGGCGCGTACCAGGTCTTGGTGATCTTGATGGCCGCCGGGCCGGGCTTGTCGTACGGCAGGATGATCGACAGCGAGCCGGCGATGAACAGCAGGAACAGGCCGACGAGGATGAAGTAGTGCGCCGGGTTGGCCAGCGGGCCGGCGTCGCGGCCCTTGCCGATGTGCAGGCTGACGTCCCAGATGAAGCCGAACATCGCGCAGATGATGGTCGAGATGAACAGCAGCGAGGGCAGCGCTACCCAGCTAGGCCGGTTCATCTTGCGGCCGGTCGCCTCGGCCAGGTCCCTCAGCCAGGTGATGCGGTGTTGTCGATGCAGATACCCGATCCACAACAGGCCGGCGGTGATGATGCCCGTTACCACCGACATTCCGATGACTTGGTCGAGGGCCGCGCCTCCGCCTTCGGTTCCGGCTGCGGCTAGTACGTCGAGCTTTGCTGCCATGTCCGCCCCACTATGTAGAAGGAACTGAACCTACTCGTCGGTAATGTTGTCAGAAGGCCGTGTCTGGGACCAGGCGTACCCCTTTGTGGGATTTTGGCACTATGAAGCACTCGACGGGAGGAGTTGCGTCAGATGGCTGACGACGAGACCCGCGCCGGGGCGCAACGCAAGTATTCGGGCCGGTCAGCGGAGCAGCGCCGCGCTGACCGTCGTCGGCTGCTGCTGGACGCCGCCGAGGCGCTGTGGCGCGAAGGCGGGCTGTCGGCGCTGAGCGTCCGGGCCATCGCGGCACGCGCCAAACTGACCGACCGCTACTTCTACGAGCAGTTTGCCGGCCTCGGCGCCCTGATTGGTGCGGTGATCGACGACGTGCTGGAGGGTCCGTTTGCCGCGATGCTGGCCGGCGGCAGCGCGCCCGAATCGGCGAGCGTAAAGACGCGACTGATCCTCGGCCTGACCGGGTTCATCGAACACGCAGAGAGTGATCCACTGGCGGTCCGGATCTTCCTGACCGATGCCCGGCACATCGATTCGGTGGCCGAACACATCCGGGTGGCACAACACCGCGTGGCCGCCGCGATCCTGGCCGTGCTGCAGCCTGATCGGGATGCCGATCAGGAGAGCTTTGACGCGGCGTTGTTCTGCGTCGGCGGCGTGGCCACGCTGATCAATGAACGGCTGGTCGGTGACACGAAAACTGTTACCGCACAAGACTTTGCGGAACAGGCTGTCAACTGGTGCGCCCGGGTCCTCCAGGTGGCAGAGGAACCGGGCGCGCCGAGCTGATGATCAGACCGCGGTACTTGCGGCGCGGTTGACGGCCGAGACGACGGCCCGCAGCGACGCTGTGGTGATCGACGGCGCGATGCCGACGCCCCACACCGTCTTGCCATCGATCGAGGCCTCGACGTACGCCGCGGCTTGGGCCTCTTCGCCGGCCGACATGGCGTGCTCCGAGTAATCCAGCACGTGGACGTGGAAGCCGACGGCGCCGATCGCATCGATGAAGGCCGCCAGCGGGCCGTTACCGGAGCCGACGATCTCGCGCTCGTCACCGTTGATCTTGACGATGGCGGTGATGGTGTCGGTGCCGCCGTCTTCCTCGGCCGCGTCGACCTTCTGGCGCATGCGCTCCAGCGGGGTGATGGGTGTCAGGTACTCATCGTTGAAGACGTCCCACATCTCCTTCGGGGAGACCTCGCCGCCCTCTCCGTCGGTGATCTTCTGGATGGCCTGGCTGAACTCCATCTGCAGCCGGCGCGGCAGCACCAGCCCGTGGTCGGCCTTCATGATGTAGGCGACGCCGCCCTTGCCGGACTGGGAGTTCACCCGGATGACGGCCTCGTACGTGCGGCCGACGTCCTTGGGGTCGATGGGCAGGTACGGCACCTGCCACAGGATGTCGTCGATGTCCTGATCGGCTTCGTCGGCGTCGATCTTCATCTGGTCCAGGCCCTTGTTGATGGCGTCCTGGTGGCTGCCGGAGAACGCGGTGTACACCAGGTCACCGCCATAGGGGTGCCGCTCGGCCACGGGCAGCTGGTTGCAGTACTCCACGGTGCGACGAATCTCGTCGATGTTGGAGAAGTCGATCTGCGGATCGACGCCGCGGCTGAACAGGTTCAGGCCCAGCGTCACCAGGCAGACGTTGCCGGTGCGCTCGCCGTTACCGAACAGGCAGCCCTCGATGCGGTCGGCGCCGGCCAGGTAACCCAGCTCAGCGGCTGCGACGCCCTCGCCGCGGTCGTTGTGCGGGTGCAGGCTCAGGATGATCGAGTCGCGCGGGGCCAGGTGCCGGTTCATCCACTCGATCGAGTCGGCGTAGACGTTCGGCGTGGCCATCTCGACGGTCGCCGGCAGATTGACGATCAGTGGCCAGTCCGGTGTGGGCTGGACGATCTCGGCGACGGCGTTGCACACCTCGACGGCGTATTCCAGCTCGGTGCCGGTGTACGACTCGGGCGAGTACTCGAACCGCCACAGCGTGCCCGGGTTCTTCTTGGCCTCCTCGACGCACAGCTTGGCGCCGTCAGTGGCGATCTTCTTGACGGCCTCGCGGTCGGCGCGGAACACCACGCGGCGCTGCAGGATCGACGTCGAGTTGTAGAAGTGCACGATCACCCGGGGGGCGCCGTTGCAGGCCTCGAAGGTGCGCTCGATCAACTCCGGCCGGCACTGCGTCAGCACCTGGATGGTGACGTCGGCAGGGATGGCGCCCTGTTCGATGATCTCGCGGACGAAGTCGAAGTCGGTCTGGCTGGCCGACGGGAAGCCGACCTCAATCTCCTTGTAGCCCATGCGGACCAGCAGGTCGAACATTCGGCGCTTGCGTTCCGGGCTCATCGGGTCGATCAGGGCCTGGTTGCCGTCGCGCAGGTCGACCGCGCACCAACCGGGTGCGACGGTGGCGATCTTGTCGGGCCAGGTGCGGTCAGGCAGCTTGATGTTCTCGACCTCTTCAGAGAACGAGCGGTACCGGCCCGCCGGCATCGACGAGTTGCGCTGGGTGTTCCACGAGGGCTGGCCGTCGCGGCGCGGGCCGGCCGGGGTGGTGATGCTGCGTACCGACGAGAAGGAGTCGGCGGAAGAATCAGAAGGGAAAGTGGTCACGGTGGTTGCTCCGGGAGTTGAAAGGGAACTCGACCGGCGGATCGCCAAACACCCGCGACGGGAAGCCGGTCTGGATCAGACCCCGTCGCGGCGGCTGAGGAGGATCACCCGCTGCACGGGTCCACAATAGCGCGACCGGGGCCGGGTCCCAAACCAACGTTCGGCTCAGGCCTCGAGCCGGGCTCGCACGGCGTCGAGCCGTTGCCGCAGCTCGGCCTCGCCGATGACCCCGCGCTCCAGTAAGGAGTGGGCCAGCGCCATCAGGCGGTTCTCCGGATACGGCAGGTCGGCGTAGAGCGTCGCCGACAGTTCGTCTTCCTCGTCGCGGCGGTCTTTGAACGTGAGTGCCCTTGCACCACAAGCGGAATGGTCAAGGGCGTCGCAGAGGCCGTCCAGACTGGTCTGCCACGGCGGCACGGGGTTCTCGACGCCGTACTTGGCGGCCATCCGCGGCCACACCTGATTGCGGTCGGCGATGGTCTTCAGCGTCATGATGTCATGCCCCATCGGTCAGTCCGCCGGGTGCAGCGCAGGCCGGGTGTCGACGATGACGTTGGTGGTGACGCCCGCCTTGGGCAGAGCAACCCCGATGAGACAGTCCCGGGTGATGATCTCAGCGAGCTGGTCCTCGTCCCAGCCCTCGGTGCCGCCCGGTCGCATGGGCATCACCATGAATCGATGCTTCTGATTGGAGTCCTCCACCCGGACCTCGACGTCGTCGGGCAGGTACAGCCCGAACTCGGCCAGCACTTGGCGCGGCCAGCGGACCAGGCGCCTGCGGTAGTTGGGGGTGCGGTACCACTCTGGTGAATTGCCCAGGATCGGGCGCGGGTAGCACGAGCACAACGCGCAGACGATGACGTTGTGCAGCGTCGGGGTGTCTTCGAGGATCTTGAACGCGGTGAAGTCGCTCGGGGTGCCGAAACCGGTCGGCTCCAGCCAATCGACGCCCACCGCCTTGCTGGCGGCCATCGCGTCGGTGAGGGCCAGATTTTTGAATTCCGGGTCGAGCCAGGCCCGCGCGACCAGGCGCGCGGCCGGGGTGGGGCCGATCTGCTCGGCGAACTCGGTGAAGCGGCGGTGCTCCTCGGCGGTGAAGATGCCCTTCTCGATGCAGAGCTCACGCAGCGCGATCTCGAGCACTTCGAAGTCGGTGATCTCGTCCACCATCGGCTTGACCGTCCGCGCATGATCGTGATCGTGATCGTGGTGGTCCGTCATCAGGCCCTCTCCAGCCAACGTTCGGGAATCTCGGTCTGCAGGGTGTCGGCTGCCGTTCCGGTGTAGCCGTGCCACAGCTCGGCCTGGTTGAAACGCACGATGTAGAACCACTCCGGCAGCGCGTCGGCGCGGTCCCAGGTCTCGTCTTCGGGGGCTGGGCTCTCGTAGGTGACCTCGGCGATCTCGCCCCGCGCACCGCGGACGTACTCGGGCGTGCGGGTGTAAAGGAGGACCGGCAGCTCCCGCACCATCACCGCGTCTCCTACGCGGAACTTCGGCTCGCCCGCCTGCCCGGCGTACACCTGCGGATCGCCCTTGCCGACCGCGCGGATGTGATGCTCGTTGCGGGGGACGTCGGCGCCGGCGCCCTGCGACTTCGGATGCGCTGCGAGCTTGCGGCCGGTCAGGCCGCCCTCGTAGCGGTCCTGGACCTCGACCATCCGCTGAGTCAGCTCGCCGAGGCTGACGTGGTGTTTCTCCACCAGCACCCGGGCGACGGCCCACAGCCAGCGGCCGTAGTACGGGAAGCCCTGGTAGACGGCCCGTCCGACATCGACGTTGCCGATGCGCCGGCGCTCCTCCGACAGCCAGATCCCACGCCACGCGAGCACTTCGCACATGACGTAGGTCATGTGCTCCCAGTATTCGTAGGCCTTGTTTTCGTACTTTATCGGAGCGTCAGGCTCGCCGCCCACGTCGTGGACGGTCTTCATATACGCCAGGAAGCGTTCGTGGTCGAGGAGGTCGGGGGGTGGCGCGTCCGGCATCTCGGGGAATGCGGACTTGAGCCGTCCGACCAATTCCAGGTGAGCAGCGCGCTGCGCGGCAGTGCTCATGGGGTGCCCCCTCGTCCGATAGACGAGCCCGACTTTAGCCACGCGGCTCCCGGCAAGTGCCGGAATCTGCTGCTTGCCGCGAGAAATTCACGTGAACGACGAAAAGGGGGTTGCCGAGACTCGGCGGCAAATGGAAATGCCTGCCTCCCGTGGGAGACAGGCACTTGATGGCCAGGTCAGGCGCAGACGCTGACAAAACCGAGCGGGCCACTGATGCATGGCGGCGGCGGAGGAGCCCAGCCCCCACCCCAGACCGGCGGCGGTGGCGGGCCGCCCCAGCCGGGACCACCACCCCAGCCGGGACCACCGCCCCAGCCGGGACCGTCCCAGTCGTGGTGCCAGGCCGGGATCTCAGCGCCGGACGTTATGGGCGAAGCGTTGGCGACGCCGGTTCCGAGACCGAGCGCGGCAAGGCCCAGTCCCGCAGAGACGACGGCAAGCTTGGCGATGTTCTTGATGCGTGACATATCGACTCAACTCCAATCAATTCACTATCGGTCGCTGCAATACGCACGACGTTAGATCGGCTAGATAAGTCGCGGCTGTGGTGACCTTAAGCAGGGGAGATGGGCGTCAGGCCGGCTGTGCCGATACAGTGCGAACGTGTTGACGAAATGGTTGTTGAGCCTGGATCGCAGCTGGAAAATCGGCGTCGCGGTCGCGCTTACCGTCGTCATCGGGCTGTTGGTCTGGCAGACGAAGTTCCGTGGGCCGACGGCGGAGTGCCAGCCAGTGCGCGAGATGCTCGACTACAACAAGGCGCAGGCCGTTCAGATCGAGTCGAAGATCGACAAGAACAGCAAGGGCATCCCGACCATTGCCGAGGAGACGGCCTACCGGGCCTGGGCCGACGGCATGGCCGAGCGGGCGCAGAAGGTCACCGCTAACGGCGTCGCGGTGCACGCGGTGCAGCTGGCGACCCTGGCATCACAGTTCACGTCAGCTCTGGACGCCTATCGGATCGCTGCGCAGGGCCGCGCTCCCGGTGCCCCCGCGCCGACAGAGGCCTACCAGCTGTCGGCGATCAATGCGCAGATCACGGACGAGATGAAGGCACTGAACGACGCCTGCCCGACGCACCGTAAGTGGAACGACATCTTCTAGACAGGCCAGTTCAGCACGACCTGCTCGAGCGGCAACCGCTCGCGGGGTCGGGCGTCGCGTTCGGCGATCTCGGGGCTGAGCTGGGCGTAGTCCCCGAGGGTGCCGACGGCGATCACCGCCAGTGGCCGCAGGGTGTCAGACAGGCTGAACGCCGCACTGGCGCCGGGGGCGTCGAAGCCGGCCATGGGATGCACGATCAGGCCCCGCGACACCGCCTCGACCGACAGATTCGCCATCGCAGCGCCGGCGTCGACCTTGCTGTACAGCGCGGTTTTGTCGTCGGGCCCGTCATCGGCGCACACCAGGATCAGCGCCGACGCGGCCTGGGCATAACTGTTACCGCGCCGCAGCAGTCCGGCGACAGTGACGAACGTCTCGTCGCCGCGCAGCCCCACGACGAAGCGCACGGGTTGGCGCCCGCCCCAGGTCGCCGCCCATCGCGCAGCCTCCAGCAGTGCGACCAGATCTTCATGTGGCAGTTCGATATTGGGGTCGAAGGCGCGCGGACTCCAGCGGGCGGCGACGTCGGGATGGATCGGGACCGACGTCGCGGCAGGTCGATCAGACGCGCGATGCACGTCTGCCAAGCTACCGCCAACAAAATTGGGTTGGTCCCTCCCTTATCCTTGGGGGCAGCATTGATGCGAATGCTTGCTGCCAATTCAGAGAAGGAAACGCGAACAGTGGCGCTCGTCGTCCAGAAGTACGGCGGATCCTCGGTGTCGAACGCCGAGCGAATCCGTCGAGTCGCCGAACGGATCGTCGAAACCAAGAAGGCCGGCAACGACGTCGTCGTCGTGGTTTCGGCCATGGGTGACACCACCGATGATCTGCTGGATCTGGCCCGTCAGGTATCCCCGGCGCCGCCGGCTCGTGAGATGGACATGCTGCTCACTGCCGGTGAGCGCATCTCGAACGCGCTGGTCGCCATGGCAATTGAGTCCCTTGGTGCGCAGGCCCGGTCGTTCACCGGTTCTCAAGCCGGCGTGATTACCACCGGCACCCACGGCAACGCCAAGATCATTGACGTCACCCCGGGCCGCCTGCGTGACGCCCTCGATGACGGCCAGATCGTGCTGGTCGCCGGCTTCCAGGGCGTCAGCCAGGACAGCAAGGACGTCACCACGCTGGGCCGCGGTGGCTCGGACACCACGGCCGTGGCGCTGGCTGCCGCATTGAACGCCGACGTCTGCGAGATCTACACCGATGTGGACGGCATCTTCACCGCTGACCCGCGCATCGTCCCCAACGCCCGCCACCTGGACACCGTCTCCTTCGAGGAGATGCTGGAAATGGCGGCTTGCGGAGCCAAAGTGTTGATGCTGCGGTGCGTGGAATACGCCCGCCGCTACAACGTTCCGATTCACGTCCGGTCGTCGTACTCCAACAAGACCGGCACCATCGTCAAAGGATCGATCGAGGACATCCCCATGGAAGACGCAATCCTCACCGGAGTCGCCCACGACCGCAGCGAGGCGAAGGTCACCGTCGTCGGCGTGCCCGACGTTCCGGGCTACGCCGCCAAGGTGTTCCGCGCGGTCGCCGACGCTGACGTGAACATCGACATGGTGCTGCAGAACATCTCGAAGGTGGAGGACGGCAAGACCGACATCACCTTCACCTGTTCGCGCGAGAACGGCCCGGGCGGCGTCGAGAAGCTGACGTCGCTGAAGGACGAGATCGGTTTCTCGCAGGTGCTGTACGACGATCACATCGGCAAGGTGTCGCTCGTCGGTGCCGGTATGCGCAGCCACCCGGGCGTCACCGCCAAGTTCTGCGAGACCCTGGCCGAGGTCGGCGTCAACATCGACCTGATCTCCACCTCGGAGATCCGAATCTCGGTGCTGGTCAAGGACACTGAGCTGGACAAGGCCGTCGCGGCGCTGCACGAGGCGTTCGGTTTCGCCAGCGATGAGGCAGCCGTGGTGTACGGCGGATCGGGGCGCTAGACATGGTCAACATCGGTGTGGTGGGCGCGACCGGTCAGGTCGGCCAGGTCATGCGCAAGCTCCTTGAAGAGCGCGATTTTCCGGCCACCAGCGTGCGGTTCTTCGCCTCGGCCAGGTCCGAGGGTAAGAAGCTGACGTTCCGCGGCCAGGAGATCGAGGTCGAGAACAGCGAGACCGCCGACCCGTCGGGTCTGGACATCGCCCTGTTCTCGGCAGGCGCCACCATGTCGCGGGTGCAGGCGCCGCGCTTCGCCGCCGCCGGTGCCATCGTCGTGGACAACTCGTCGGCGTGGCGCAAGGATCCCGATGTGCCGCTGGTGGTTTCGGAGGTCAACTTCGACCGTGACGTTCGTGGCAAGCAGCTCCCCAAGGGCATCATCGCCAACCCGAACTGCACCACCATGGCCGCGATGCCGGTGCTCAAGCCGCTGCATGCGGAGGCCGGCCTGACTCGCCTTATCGTGTCGAGCTACCAGGCCGTGTCGGGCAGTGGCCTGGCCGGAGTCGACGAGCTGGCGACGCAGGTGCGTGCGGTCATCGACGGCGCCGAGCAGCTGGTGCACGACGGTTCCGCTTTGACCTACCCGGCGCCGGTGAAATACGTTGCGCCCATTGCCTTCAACGTCATCCCTCTGGCCGGATCGCTCGTCGACGACGGTTCCGGTGAGACCGACGAGGACCAGAAGCTGCGCAACGAGAGCCGCAAGATTCTCGGTATCCCGGAGCTCTTGGTGAGCGGCACCTGCGTGCGTGTGCCTGTGTTCACCGGGCACTCGCTGTCGATCAATGCTGAATTCGCCCATCCGCTTTCGGTTGAGCGGGCGCGCGAGCTGCTGGCCGACGCAGCCGGGGTGTCGCTGGTCGACGTGCCGACGCCGCTGGCTGCGGCCGGCGCTGATGATTCGCTGGTGGGCCGCATCCGCCAGGACCCGGGTGTTCCTGACGGTCGTGGCCTCGCGTTGTTCGTCTCGGGCGACAACCTGAGAAAGGGCGCGGCGCTCAACACTGTTCAGATCGCCGAACTGCTCGCCGCTCGCTGATCTTGCGAGCGCCGGTGGTCGTTGCGTCGATCTCGGCGCTGGTGGCTGCCCTCGGGATGTCTGCGCCCGGCGCGCTGGCTGATCCCCCCGCGCCGGTCCCGGCGCCGGTGCTGATGCCGCTGGCGCCTGGTCAGGTGATGCGGATCGGTCCGGTCGCCGGAACGGGCACGCCGACCGCCGATTACGGAATCGGGGCGACGGATCTCTGCGAGTTCATGGAGTTCCCCAGCGGCATCCTGCAGGTGTGCGGTGACAGTTTCGCCGGGCCGGGCGTCGGGTTCGGTGGTTGGTACGCGCCCGTCGCGCTGCACGTCGAGACCGACTCGGTCGATTCACCGGACGGACTTCGATACCGCGGCGTCATGGGTGTCAACAAGCCGCTGCTGGCCGACCCCAAAGCGCCTGGCACATCGCAACTTCCGGCTGGTGTCGTGAACGTTAACCGGGACAACTATCTGCTGGTTTCGACCACCAAGAACCTGGTTCCGGAGAGTTCGCGGCTGGTCAAAGCCGATCCGGCGCGGGGGAGTTGGCCTACTGTGCCGGGGTCGGTGCGACCGGCGAGCTATGCCGGCGGAGCGCAGACCCAGATCACGGGCTACTACGATCCGGTGCCGACCGTCGACTCGCCCCGTGGCTGGGTATACCTGGTAGCCAACAACTTTGACCGCAGCAGCTCGGTCTTTCTCTACCGGGCCACGCCGCAGTCATTCACCGACCGGTCCAGCTGGCAGGGCTGGTCGGCCACGGCGGGTTGGGGCAAGCCGCCAACTCCGTTGTGGGGCGACCGAATCGGTGAGATGAGCATGAAGCAGGTCGACGGCAAGACCGTGCTGTCCTACTTCAACAGCAGCACCGGCAACATGGAGGTCCGGGTCGCGAACGCGCCGACCGGGCTCGGCGCTGCGCCGGTGACCACCGTCGTCGTCGCCGGCGACTGGCCGCAGCAGGCCGACGAACTGCCTGCGCCGCAAGATAATCGGCTGGCTCAGCCTTACGGCGGTTACATTTCCCCGGGCTCGACGCTCGACGAATTGCGCATCCTGGTCAGCCAGTGGAACACCAAGCCTCGCGACACCGCGCCGTACCGGGTCATCCAATTCGCGGTGAATCCGGTGAAGCCGTAGGTCTTTCGCGAGTCTTAGCGCAGCACCAGGTCTACCCCGACACTGTCGAACACCTCGAGTAGCCCCGACCAGGTGTGAGAATCCAATGCTGCCTTGGCTTTTGCGCTGTCTGTCAGCACGAAGCGGAACGGCTCGTCGTCTGGCGTGCCGTAGCTGCCCCCGAGGCAGTCGGCCAGAGCGTCGAGGTTGCTGCCGAAGTAGCCGCCGGCGCCGTTGACGGAGTGGCCCAGTTCGGTGAAAAGGTCAGCGCGGGAATGGATTCGCGCACCCCGCACGGTGAAAGTCTTCACGCTCCTCCGATCTGGCAGAACGTTTCGTAGTGATCACCGGTGTAGTAGAACTCCGGCGGATTGGTCTGCGGCTCGCCGCCGGTGATAACCCGCCGGGTACCACGGGTTTTCGCGCCTGGTGTGGGCACGGTGTACTCGTGGTAGTAGCCGCGCTGCTGGTTCGGCAGCCGGTGCTCGAAATTGCCGAAGACGATGCCGTCCCGCGAGGACGCGAACGGGCCGCCGCGGTGGATCAGGTTGACCGTGGCGGCGGCCTCAGTGGGCAGCGACGAGAGTTGGCAGGTGGACAGCCCCGAGGTGTTGTGGGCCGTGGCCTGCGGTGCGTGAGATGACGGTGCGTGCGACGGAGCCGGTCCACTGAGCTGGGCAGACTGCTTGGCACAGGCCGGGGTCAGCGTCAGGAGTAGTGCAGCGGCGACGGTCACGGCCCGAGCAGTGGATGTAGCCATCGTGCCTTTCGCTGCGGGGTCTTGATGCCGGAGCTTCGGCCGGCCCCCGTGCCCGGCCGATGCTCCGGCTCTAGACGTCACGCTACCCGGAGTGACGCTCATAGCTGATTCATACGCACAACCTAGCCATCGCAGTGTTTGGCGGATGGATTATCGATGGCATGAGTGATGAAACGCCCAAAGAAGCACCCGAGACGCCGGAAACCCCGACGGACTCGTTCCCGCCTGTCCCGGCGGCCACCACTGTGGCCGCACCTGCCGCCGAGCACAAGCCCAGCAAGCTCAACAAGGTGTTGGCTTGGGTCGGCATCGTCGCCGGCACCGTGTTCATTGTTGCGACGATCTTCTTCTCCGGTTTCATCCTCGGTGCGCATTGCGGTGGGCACCACGGATGGCACAAGCATCACCACGGCCAGGGCACGTCGGAATACCGTGAGGGCCACGGTGGACAGCACCACGGCATGTGGAACCCCGGCGGCGGCCCCGGCGGTCCTGGCTGGCAGGGGCCCGGCTGGCAAGGGCCCGGCTGGCAGGGTGGCCCCGGCAACGGCGGTCCGGGCGGACCTGGCGAGCACGGGCCTGGCGCGCCAGGCCCCGTCCAGCCCGGTGCTCCCACTCAGCCCGGCCGTTAACCCACGCAGTCCTGCATAAACGACAGGCCGCACCCGAGCACGGGTGCGGCCTGTCTTCTCGTTATGTGGTGCTCTCGCGTTTCGCTGACGCTGCCTGGTACCCGGTGGTCAGAAGCTCTACGATGCGCTCCTCGATCTCAGCGGAATCATCGTCGGCGGCAATGGTCGTCAAGTACATCGCGGCGCCCGCTGCCATGATGACCACTGCGCGCGCGTCCAATTCCGCGCTGCGCCGCTCCTCGGCCGTCTGCGCGCCAACGTCTTCGGAGAACAGCTCGACCGCTGGTCCGGTGAAGCGCTTCCACAGCGATCGCCCCAGCTCGGGATCTTCCTGCAGAGCCATGGTCAGACCCGGTGCGGCAGCGCGCATTTCCGGGCGGCTGAACAACTCGTGGCTGCCCCGAACCACGAAATCGATCCAGCCATAGACGTCGGTGCCGGTGAACGGCGTCATGTCGGGTGTCTGGCCCAGCACCGCATCGAGAACCAGCGCGGCCTTGGTCGGCCAGCGGCGCGCCAGGCTGGCGCGGGTGACGCCGGAGCGCTGCGCGACCAGCCGCATGCTCAATTCTTGAAACCCGCCTTGCGTCAGGAGCTCTCGGGTCGCCGCCAGGACGCGGTCGTCGATACTCCCGTCCCGCGGCCGTCCGGGGCCTGACTGACTGCTCACGCGTCCATCATCACAGCTCCGGATACCGGCGCCTCGGTCCGCCGCGTTTTCACCTTCAGTTGCCTGCGGCGGCGGTGTCGTTGACGCCAACCAGCAATTAGTGTACCACTGGACCTCTAATTAAGGAGGTGGCCAGTCGTGCCGCTGCCCGCAGTCAAGGTGGCCGCGTTCACCGCGGTGATGCTGTTGGTCGCCGCTGCGCTGGTAGTGGTGTTCGGCCAATTCCGGTTCGGGTCCGGCGAGCGGTATCACGCCGAATTCACGGACGCCTCACGCCTAAAGGCCGGGCAGGACGTGCGCATGGCCGGGTTGCCGGTGGGCAAAGTCGATCGCGTGTCGCTCAACGCCGACAACACCGTCGACGTGCTGTTCAGCGTCGATTCGCGCTACCGCCTGTACACGTCGACGAAGGCCGTGATCCGCTATCTGAATCTGACCGGCGACCGATATCTCGAATTGGCTTTCACCGCAGGAGATTTGCAGGCGCTGCACCCCGGTTCGACTATCCCGCTGAGCCATACGCAGCCGGCAGTGGACCTCGATGCGCTGCTGGGTGGTCTGCGCCCCGTCCTCAAAGGCCTTGACGGCACCAAAATCAATGCGATCACCGCCGCGGTCATCGACCTGCTTCAGGGTCAAGGCGGTGCGGTGGCCGAGCTGCTGTCGACGACCGGCGCCTTCACCCACAATCTGTCCGACCGCGATCAGCTCGTCGGCGACGTGATCAACAACCTCAACGCCGTCGTCGGAACTGTCGACGAGAAGGGCAAGCAATTCGGGAGCAGCGTCAACACACTTCAGCAATTGTTGACGGGGTTGGCGAAGGATCGTGACCCCATTGCCGGCGCAATCCCGCCGTTGGCAGCGTCGTCGGAAGAAGTGACGCAGATGCTTGATCGTTCGCGGCGGCCGCTCCAGGGTGTCCTCGAAAATGCTCGGCCCTTCGCACAGCGGGCCTATGCGCGCAAAGAGGACATCAACGCGACCATCGATCCCCTCGCCGAAAACTACCTGCGGCTCAACTCACTTGGCGCATACGGCGCGTTCTTCAACATCTTCTTCTGTTCCAGCAAGATCAAAATCAACGGGCCGGCCGGTAGTGACATCATCGTTCCCATCGGCGGAGCGCCGGACCCCTCGAAGGGCAGGTGCTCGGAGCATGGGTGAGCAGCGCGCCACGCTGCGCGGTGCGGCGGCCTTGGTCTGCGTCGCCGGCATTGTGTCCGGTTGTCAGTTCGACGGTTTGAACTCGCTCTCGTTGCCGGGCACGGCGGGACACGGACCGGGCTCGTTCGAGGTGACGCTTGACTTGGCCAATGTAGTTGGCCTGCCGCAGAATTCGCCGGTCAAGGTCGGTGACGTCACCGTCGGCAGTATCTCCGGGGTCGCCGTGATGCAGCGCCCCGACAGCACTGTGTATGCGGCCGTTCGGGTTTCGTTGGATCGCCACGTAGTGCTACCCGCGAACGCCACGGCGGCAGTTGGGCAAACGTCGCTACTGGGCTCTCAACATGTCGAACTCGCGGCGCCTACCGACCAACCTGCGCGCGGCCGGCTGACCGACGGGGCGCACATCCAGCAGGGCCGCACCGGTCACTATCCCACCACGGAGGACGTGCTGGCGGCGCTCGGTGTCATCGTGAACAACGGCAATCTTGGTGCACTGCACGATATTACGGACGAGATGTATGCCGCCGTGGTGGGGCGGGGAGCGACGTTCACCGGTTTGGTGGCCAGGATGGCCGAACTGACCAGCTTCCTCGATGCGCAAACCAACACGATCATCGCGGCGATCGAGGGCGTTGACCGTACGGCGGAAGTGTTGGCGCAGAACGCCGACGCGCTGGGGCGGACGTTGCAGACACTGCCAGCCGCGCTCGACGTCCTGAACCGAAATCGCAGCAATATCGTCGCGGCGTTCGATGCGCTGCGCAGATTCGCATCTACAGCCGAACGTGTGTTGTCGCAGACCAAAGACGACTTCGCCGCGGACCTCAAAGACATGTTTCCCGTCATCAAGGCCTTCAACGACAACGCTGACGACTTCATCCACGATCTGGAGATCCTGCCCACCTTCCCGTTCGACCGGAAATACCTGCGCAATGCTGTTCGTGGCGACTACCTCAACGTCTTTTCGACGTTCGACCTCACCATGCGGCGGCTTGGCGAGAATGTGTTTCCGACGTCGGCTCTGGATCCGAACATGGCGCACCTGGCCGAGATCATCAATCCACCCGATTTTCTGGTCGGTGCGGTCGCCAATCTCTCGGGGCAGGCCGCCGACCCGTTCAAGATTCCACCGGGAACCGCCACGCAACACGATGCGAAACCATGACGGGTCCCGTGACGCGATGCGAACCGAAAGACGCTGTCGCATCAAGATTTACCGAAAGGAACTGCTGCAACTATGACGACCGACGCCACGTCGACTGAGACTGGCCCCGCTGTGCCCGATCCCTTCCGGCCGGCCAAACTTGGTCCGATCATCCTGCGTAACCGGGTGATCAAGGCCGCGACGTTTGAGGCGGCGACTCCTGATGCGCTGGTCACTGATGATTTGATCCGGTATCACCAGTTGCCCGCCGCGGGTGGTGTTGGGATGACGACGGTCGCGTATTGCGCGGTGTCTCCGGGCGGGCGGACTGATGGCTGGCAGTTGTGGATGCGCCCGGAAGCGGTCCCGGGGTTACGCAAGTTGACGGACACGATTCATGGTGAGGGGGCGGCGGTC
>NZ_MPKW01000021.1 GCF_009729415.1 Mycolicibacterium sp. CBMA 234 | reverse complement strand
ATCGGCGGGACGCTCGGCGTCGCGTCACCGCCGTAGGGGTAACCCTGTCCGAACGGGGATTCGCCCGGCTGCTGGCCCGACCCATCGCCGGGTTGATACGGATACGACATCGCTGCGTCGACCTTCCGGTGCTAGTAAGTGCTGGTGTGGCTGCTGCCCAATATGACAGCGATCAAGCCGAAGTAGAACAACACCCCCACCAGTAGGAGCGCCACCCCGATATAGCCGACGATGAGGCCGGCAATGGCCATGCCCTGGCCTTCTTCACCGGTCCGCTTGATCTGCGAGTTGGCGATGTGGCCGAAGATCACCCCGAGGATCGAGGTAGCGGCGCACGTCACGAGGCCGAGCAACGAACAGACCAACGAGGCAATGGCCAACCCGTTGGTGCCCCGCGCCGGCGGGTAGCCGATGGGCATCGGCATCACGGGCATGGCCGGCGGCATCCCCGGATATCCCTGGGGCGCAGGCGGATACGGCGTGACCGGTGGCAGCGGTGGCGATGGCTCGAAACCATAGGCCGGGACCGGAGTTTCGGGTCCACCGACGCTGTACCCCGCCCCGAATCCGCTCTGCGGCAGCACAGGGTCTGAGCCCCCCTGCTTCTGCTCGTAGTCCGTCATCGTCCCCCTGCCTGTGTGAATCCTGAACGCTCAGCGTAGCCGGGTCCTACAGTCGCGATACGACGAACTCGCGGTGTAGAACTGCTCCATGACTGCCTCGATCGACAACCTGCTCGGCACTGACGATCTGCTGAGCCCCGAGGACCTCGAATTACGCGCCATGGTGCGGCAGTTCGGCGAGCAGCGGCTGCGGCCCTTCATCGCCGAGTGGTTCGAAAGCGGCTCGGTGCCGGTGCGGGAAATCGCCACGGAGGTCGGCAAGCTGGGCCTGCTCGGCATGCACCTCACCGGCTACGGCTGCAGTGGTTCCAGTGCGACGGCCTACGGCCTGGTGTGCCAGGAACTGGAGGCCGTCGACAGCGGCATTCGTTCGCTGGTTTCGGTGCAAGGGTCACTGGCAATGTTCGCGATCCATCACTGGGGCAGCGAGGAACAGCGCGAGCAGTGGCTGCCCGGGATGGCGGCCGGCGACCTGATCGGGTGTTTCGGACTCACCGAACCGGACTTCGGCTCCAACCCCGGCGGTATGCGCACCACCGCCCGCCGCGACGGCGGCGACTGGGTACTTAATGGATCGAAGATGTGGATCACCAATGCGTCGGTCGCGGACGTCGCGGTGGTGTGGGCCCGGGCCGAGGAAGGCGTGCTGGGGTTCGCGGTACCCACCGATACACCGGGATTCAGCGCGCGGGAGATGACGCGCAAGATGTCGCTGCGGGCCTCGGTCACCTCGGAATTCAGCTTGGACGACGTGCGTCTGCCCGAGTCCGCTCGGCTGCCCGGCGCACGTGGCCTGTCCGGTCCGTTGAGTTGTCTGTCGGAGGCGCGGTTCGGCATCGTGTTCGGCGCGGTGGGCGCGGCTCGCGACTGTCTGCAGGCGACGCTGGATTACGTCGGCACCCGCATGGTGTTCGACAAGACCCTCGCGGAATACCAACTGACCCAAGCCAAGATCGCGGACATGGCCGTCGAGCTGGGTAAGGCACAGCTGCTCGCCTTGCAGCTCGGCCGGCTCAAGGACGCCGGGAAAATTCAGCCCGAGCAGGTCAGCGTCGGCAAGTTGAACAACGTGCGCGAAGCCATCAAGATCGCACGCCAGTGCCGAACCCTGTTGGGCGCCAATGGAATCACCCTCGAGTACCCAGTGATTCGGCACGCCAACAATCTCGAGTCGGTGCTGACCTACGAGGGCACGTCCGAGGTACACCAGTTGGTGATCGGGCAGGCACTGACGGGAGTCAGTGCGTTCCGCTAACCGGGCTGCGTACGGGCGTCGGCATCACGCACACCGTCTGCATGATTTTGTCGGCGAAGGTCTGTTTCCGGGCGTCCCAGAACGGCCACAGATAGCCGACGATCGACAGGTCGGCCAGGTGCACCGCCTGGCGCACCAGCGATTTCCCGAAACCGATTGGTGCACCCGAGTTTTGGCCGACCACCCGGCAGTGCACGGCGGTCTTACCGAAGCTGGCGCCGGTGCGGCCCTGGCGGTAGCCGAAGTTCCAGACGAGGTACCCGACCATCAGCAGCCAGGTCCCCACCAGGCTGACGTAGCCCAGTGTCGAGTAGCCGTCGCCGCATTGTGCACCGCCGTCGAACGCCGAGGTATCGGTGTCGCACAGGGGGTCTCGGGTGAACCAGACCAGCGCAGCTCCGGCGGCGGTCAGCACCAGCAGCGGCAACAGGTCGATGAGGGTGGCCGCCGCCCGGCGCCACCACGGGGCGTACGTCATCAGCGGGTAGATACGCAGACGGTGGACATGATCTTGTCCGCCAAGGTCTGTCGCTTGTCGTCCCACAGAGGGAACAGGTAACCGGCGAATACCGGGATGGCGTCGGCCAGATGGGCCACCTGCCGCACCACCGACCGGCCGAAACCGACGGGCTCCCCTGTGTTTTCGTCGATCACTCGGAAACGTAGTAGCCGCTTACCCAGGCTGGAGCCCGTCGTCCCCTGCAAATAACCGTGATTCCACACCGTGAACAACACCGCGACCACAATCCCGGCCAGCCAGATCAGCACACCGGAGACCGAGTTTCCGGTGGCGCAGTACGGGCCGAGGCTGTAATCCGCTTGATCGACAAGACATTTCGTCACGCGCTGGGATCGCTCAACCAGGCCGCAGAAGATCACGACGAACAGCGGGGGGAAGCGGTCGACGACACTCGCCGCCACACGGGCCCACCAAGATGTGTAGTTCAAACTCGTCCTGCCTTATGTGGTGCTGCCGTCGTGCCTGTTTGGGGGCCACGCCAGGTTTCCGGCCGCGTCCCCCAAACAGGCCACACGCTACGGCGTCAGCGGCGCGACCTGACCACCGCTCAGGCGACGGTAGGTGTACACAACCATCAGCGCCGCGAGCGGAGCTGTGACGAGCGCACCGACGATGCAGAACGCACCGACGACCAGCAGCAGCCACGACACCAGCGCGACCAGGATCGACTGGCCGGGATGGGCTTTGACGATCCCGAAGCTGACCTTCAAGGAGTCGATGGCCGACAAGTTGCGATCAATCAACGCGGCATGCGCGAACATGACGCACACCGCGATAGCCAGACCGGGCAACACGCACAGGAACGAGCCGATGTTCACCGCCACACCGACGATGAGCGTCAGCAGAATCATCGGGACGATGAGGCGCGGTTTGAAGAACGAACCGATCTGAGTCGGCTGTCCGTCCGCGATGCCCAGCAGCCCCACGTAGAACGCCGACGAGATCACCCCGCCGATCGCGACCAGGACGAGCTCGCCCAGCAGCAGGATCACCATTCCTACGGTGCTGAAATCAACGGCGAACATCATGCCGCCGTCACTGGTCTGAGCCGCACGGTCCGGCGAAGCGAGTACCGCGCCGCCGAACACCAAGCCACCGATGACAGCCGTGATGACCCCGTACACCAACACCGCAACAATCAGCGGCACCGCGTTCTTCGCGAACTTGTTCCAAGCCCACGACAATGCGTCACCGACATTGAACGGCACGCCGGCACCCGGTGCGGCGCCGAACTGCTGCGGGTAGGCCCCCGGAGGCGGTGGAGCGAAGCCTCCCTGCGGCGGCGGCGGGGGTGGGTAGCCGCCCCCGGGCGGAGGAGGCGGCGGGTAACCACCTTGCGGCGGAGGCGGGAAGCCGCCCTGGGGCGGCGGGAAACCACCTTGTGGCGGCGGTGGGAAACCGCCCGGCGGAGGCGGCGGGTAGCCGCCCTGCGGCGGAGGCGGAAAGCCTCCCGGCGGCGGAGGCGGCGGCGGGTAACCGCCCTGCGGCGGAGGCGGAAAACCTCCCGGCGGCGGAGGCGGCGGCGGGAAACCACCCGGGGGCGGCTGCGGAATGTACTCCGTCGGTTGACCGCCCGGAGGCGGCGGCGGGAATCCTTCGCCCTGCGGCGGAATGTTTTCCGTCGGTTGGTCCGTCATTCTTCGTCCCTCCGAGAGGTTTGGTGGTGACGTTTGTCGTCACGGCCCGTGATCTGCATCGAACTACACGAACATACGAATTGTGTGGCGCTATCGGCACATTGCGGATAACAAGTCAGATGAACACTACAGCCCGTTTGATGTTTGGTGCCTGACGTTGGCCGTCGAATCTCCAGGCCGCCGCGACGAACGCCAGCTCACCCCTCCCGCGATCAACCTGCGGTAATGCCCACCGCAATTCCGCAAGCGGAAACAAATGCGGATTGGCATTCAATTGCCAATAGGGACCCTCGCCGCGCGCATCACAGATCGGAACTGCGGCTATCGAGAGAATCCAGCGCCGCACTCCCCGTTGGCAATTCACCGTTCTCTGGTGAAGGCGTCGAGCGACGACGCCTTTTCAACAGCCTGCTGCTATTTGCGCGCGCCACCCTGCGACAGGAACCCGAGCAGATCGTGCCGGGTCAGCACGCCGACAGGCTTGCCGTCGTCGACGACCATCACGGCGTCAACCTCGCGCAGTTCCTTAGCGGCCGCGGACGCCAGCTCTCCGGCACCGATCAGCGGCAGCGGCGGGCTCATGTGCTGTGCCACCGCGTCGGCGAGTTTCGCCCGGCCTTCGAACACCGCGGACAGCAGCTCGCGTTCGGACACGCTGCCGGCCACCTCACCGGCCATCACGGGCGGCTCGGCCCCGACCACAGGCATCTGCGAGACGCCGTACTCGCGCAGGATGCTGATGGCGTCGCGCACCGTCTCCGAGGGGTGCGTGTGCACCAGGTCCGGCAGCGCACCGGACTTGCCACGCAGCACGTCGCCGACGGTGTGTTCCTCGGGCGAGCCGTCCAGCCGACCGCGCAGGAAGCCGTACGACGACATCCATTCGTCGTTGAAAATCTTTGACAGATAACCTCTTCCGCCATCCGGCAGGAGAACGACGACGACCGCATCGGGCCCTTCGCGCTCAGCCACCTTGATCGCGGCGACCGCGGCCATGCCGCAGGAGCCGCCGACCAGCAGCGCTTCTTCGCGCGCCAGCCGCCGGGTCATATCGAACGAATCGGCGTCGGACACCGCGATGATCTCGTCCGGAACACTCGGGTCGTAGGCCGACGGCCAGAAGTCCTCGCCGACGCCCTCAACCAGGTACGGCCGGCCGGTGCCGCCGGAGTACACCGAGCCCTCGGGGTCGACGCCGACGACCTTGACCCGGCCGCCCGACACCTCCTTGAGGTAGCGGCCGGTGCCGGTGATGGTGCCGCCGGTGCCCACGCCCGCGACAAAGTGTGTGATCTTGCCGTCGGTGTCGGCCCAGATCTCGGGGCCGGTGGTCTCGTAGTGGCTGGCGGGGCCGTTCGGGTTGGAGTACTGGTCGGGCTTCCAGGCACCCTCGATTTCGGTGACCAGCCGGTTGGAGACGCTGTAGTAGCTGTCCGGGTGGTCGGGCGCGACGGCCGTCGGGCACACGACGACGTCGGCGCCGTAGGCGCGCAAGACGTTCTGCTTGTCCTCGCTGACCTTGTCCGGGCAGACAAAGATGCACTTGTAGCCGCGCTGCTGCGCGACGATAGCCAGCCCCACACCGGTGTTACCGGAGGTGGGCTCGACGATGGTCCCGCCCGCCTTGAGCAGCCCCGCCTCTTCGGCGGCGTCGATCATCTTGACCGCGATGCGGTCCTTGGCGCTGCCGCCAGGGTTGAGGTACTCGATCTTGGCCGCCACCAACCCGGACCCGGCCGGGACGACCGAGTTCAGTTGGACCAGTGGCGTATTGCCGATGAGCTCACTGACGTGCCGGGCGATGCGCATGAGTACATCGTGTCAGGCCGCACCTCAGTTGCGCATACCGGATTACCAGGTTGCCTCGCGGATGTAGTCGCCAATTTGCTTCAGCGAGCGATCGGCTTCCTTGACCAGCGGCGCAGCCAGCTGGAACACGTGCATCTGGCCGGGCCAGACGTGCACCTCGACCGGCACCCCGCAGGCAGCCAACATGTGCGCGGCCTTGCGGGCGTCGTTCAGCAGCACTTCCGAGCCTGAGACGTGGATCAGAGTGCGCGGCAGGCCGGGCTCGATGTGATCGAGCGGCTCGTACACCGCTTCCGGCTGGCCGTCGACAATGTGCCGCGACGCGGCGTCTTCAATGAGCTCGATCAGCGCATCGAAGGCGTGTTCCGGGAACATCGCGTCGGACTTCATGTTCGGGTGCTGAGCCCGGCCCTCGTTGTCGATCTCGAACAGCGGCGACATGGTCGCGACCGCGGCCGGCAGCTCACCCTCTGCCTGCAGCTTCTCGGCCAATGCCAGGGACAGATAGCCGCCGGCCGAATCTCCGGCCAGCACAATCTGATCCGGCTCGTAGCCCTTCAGGCGCAGCCAGCGGTAGGCGTCGTGGCAGTCCTCGATGGCCTCGCCGATCGAATGCTTGGGGATCATCCGGTAGTCGACGACCAGCACCGGCGCATCGGAGTACTTCGACAGCGCGGCGACCACTCGGCTGTGGGTGTGCACCCCACAGGTCAGGAACGCGCCGCCGTGCATGTAGAGGATGACGCTGCGACGGCCGTCGGCCGGGAGCACGCCCTTGGCACGGACCAGTTGCGCCGTACAGTTCGGCAAACCGATGGTGGCGCGGATGGTACCCGGCTCGGGCCGCATGACCCGGGCCACGAAGTCCACCATTCCCCATGGCCAGGGGGCCTTCGGAACGTAGCTGCCGATGGTCAGAGTTGATTTGATCGCGAGTGTTGCGGCTACCGACATCAGCCGTCCGGCGAGACTCGGACCGTCCTCGATGATCTCTACCGGCGCGCCATCGCTGACCGGATACCGCCGCGGCTTACGCCCCTTAGCAGCACTTATACCAATACTATGGGTCCTGACGACCCTACTCGGTGCGGTCATCGCCACCACTCCTACGCCTTTGTAGTTCCCGGTGCACTTCGTTAGCTACGTCACTTTTTAGACAACCCGCGTAACTTAGCTTGCCACTGGTACATAGATCAACAATTGAAGTGCCCAAATTGATGCCGCAGTCGATATATTTACGTGACCGCGCCACCCGCGGTTCATCGACCTGCGAATCTCGGCCGCGCCCCTAAACTGATCGTGTGGGCATACGTGCACGGCGCCGAACGACTATCGCGCTGGCGACCGCAGCGACCCTGGCCTCGACGGGCTCCGCATATGTCGGAGCGCGAAACCTGCTGAGCGGCCAAGCCGCCAAGGCGCGCCGCGTCATTCCCAAGTCATGGGAGGTACCGCCCCGAGCCGACGGTGTGTACAGCCCGGGAGGCGGACCCGCGGAAAAATGGCAGCGCGGGGTGCCGTTCGACCTGCACCTGATGGTCTTCGGCGACTCCACCGCCACCGGGTACGGCTGCCGCAGCGCCGAAGAAGTCCCCGGAGTGCTACTCGCCCGCGGCCTGGCGCACCAGTCCGGCAAGCGAATCCGGCTGTCCACCAAGGCGATTGTCGGAGCGACTTCCAAAGGCTTATCGGGCCAGATCGACGCCATGTTCGTAGCGGGCCCGCCGCCGGACGCCGCGGTCATCATGATCGGCGCCAACGACATCACCGCGGTCAACGGCATCGGACAGTCAGCCCGCCGGCTCGGGAACGCGGTACAGCGGCTGTGCGCCAGCGGTGCGGTGGTGGTCGTCGGCACCTGCCCCGACTTCGGCGCCATCGCCGCCATCCCCCAGCCGTTGCGCTTCGTCACCCGCAACCGGGGCCTGCGCCTGGCCCGGGCGCAGGCCGCCCAGGTCCGGTCCTCCGGCGGCGTACCCGTGCCGTTCTCCGACCTGTTGGCCCCCGACTTCCTCAAGGCACCTGAGGTGCTGTTCTCCGCCGACATGTTCCATCCGTCGGCCGCCGGGTACTCCCTGGCCGCCCAGCAGCTGCTGCCGGCGTTATGTGAAGCGTTGGGCGAGTGGACAACTGACTCGCCACCGGCATCGGCGCTGGTCTCGAGGACTGCCGACGTGGCCACCGTGCTGACGCGCCTGACCAGCGTGTCGCGGCTGTGGCGGCGCACGACAGGCGTACCCGCGCCGATCGTCGCTCCCGTGACCGGATAGCGTGCGGACGTAGTAAAACTCTTGACTTCAGAGGAGACGTCATGCCCGAAGCCGTCATCGTCGCCACCGCGCGCTCCCCGATCGGACGCGCCGTCAAAGGCTCGTTGGCCACCATGCGGCCAGACGACCTCGCCGCCCAGATGGTGCGCGCCGCGCTGGACAAGGTCCCGGCGCTGGACCCGCGCGACGTCGTCGACCTGATGATGGGCTGCGCGCAGCCCGCCGGTGAGGCCGGTTACAACATCGCTCGCGCCGTCGCCGTCGAGCTGGGCTACGACTTCATGCCCGGTACCACCGTCAACCGGTACTGCTCGTCGTCGTTGCAGACCACCCGCATGGCGTTCCACGCCATCAAGGCCGGCGAGGGCGACGCCTTCATCTCGGCCGGTGTCGAGACCGTGTCCCGCTTCGGCGTCGGTGCCGCTGACGGCGCCCCGAACAGCAAGAACGAGATGTTCGCCGACGCTCAGGCCCGCACCCTGAAGCAGGCCGAAGGCGCCACCGAGTGGACCGACCCGCGCGACGCCGGCCTGCTGCCGGACGTCTACATCGCCATGGGCCAGACCGGCGAGAACGTCGCGCTGCACACCGGCATCACCCGCGAGGACCAGGACCGCTGGGGCGTGGCGTCGCAGAACAAGGCCGAGGCCGCCATCAACGCCGGCTTCTTCGAGCGCGAGATCGTGCCCGTCACCCTGCCCGACGGCACCGTCGTCTCCAAGGATGACGGCCCGCGTGCCGGCACCACGTACGAGAAGATCAGCCAGCTGCAGCCGGTGTTCCGCCCGAACGGCACCATCACCGCTGGTAACGCCTGCCCGCTGAACGACGGCGCCGCCGCCGTGGTCATCATGAGCGACACCAAGGCCAAGGCCCTGGGCCTGACCCCGCTGGCTCGCATCGTCTCGACCGGTGTGTCGGGCCTGTCGCCGGAAATCATGGGCCTGGGCCCGGTTGACGCGGTCAAGCAGGCGCTCGGCCACGCCAACATGAGCATCGGCGACGTCGACCTCTACGAGATCAACGAGGCCTTCGCCGTGCAGGTGCTGGGCTCGGCCCGCGCCCTGGGCATGGACGAGGACCGTCTGAACGTCTCGGGCGGCGCCATCGCCCTCGGTCACCCGTTCGGCATGACCGGCGCCCGCATCACCGCGACGCTGATCAACAACCTGCAGACCCACGACAAGCAGTTCGGCATCGAGAGCATGTGTGTCGGTGGCGGCCAGGGTATGGCCATGGTCATCGAGCGGCTCAGCTAGTTCGTTTCGTCGTCAACCCCCGCGCTCAGCTTCATCGAGCGTGGGGGTTTTCGTTGTGTACGAGCCAATTTTCCGCGTAAGCCCACACGCTCGGCACAGGCCAAACCCGCACACCCCATAGACTTCCGACCCGATGACCACCATCGGAACCCCACTGTCACCGAACTCGACCCGCGTCATGCTGCTGGGCTCAGGCGAACTCGGTCGTGAAGTAGTGATCGCGCTGCAGCGTCTGGGCGTCGAGACCATCGCCGTCGACCGCTACGAGAACGCCCCGGGCCAGCAGGTAGCCCATCACTCTCGGACCATCTCGATGACCGATCCCGACCAGCTCAAGGCGCTGATCGTGGCTGAACGGCCCGACATCGTGATGCCCGAGATCGAGGCGATCGCCACCGGCGCGCTCCAGGAACTCGAGGAGGCCGGCGTGGTGCGGGTCATCCCAACCGCACGCGCCGCCCGCCTGACTATGGACCGCGAGGGCATCCGCCGGCTGGCCGCGGAGGAGCTCGGGGTGCCGACCAGCCCCTACAGGTTCTGCGATTCGCTGAAGGAGTTGCAGGACGCGATCGAGGGCGGCATCGGCTACCCCTGCGTGGTCAAGCCCGTGATGAGCAGCTCCGGCAAGGGCCAGAGCAAGCTCGACGGGCCTGAAGACGTCGAGAAGGCCTGGGAGTACGCCATGGGCGGGGCGCGGGTGACCAACACCCGGATCATCGTCGAGGGCTTCGTCGATTTCGACTACGAGATCACGCTTTTGACCGTCCGTGCCCGCGGTACTGACGGGCAGGTCGAGACCCAGTTCTGCGAACCGATCGGACACCGCCAGGTCGCCGGTGATTACGTGGAAAGCTGGCAGCCGCACCCGATGTCTGCCGCTGCCCTGGCCAACGCGCAGCAGATTGCGCACGCAGTCACCGAAAGCCTCGGCGGGCAGGGCGTTTTCGGTGTCGAGTTGTTCGTCAAGGGCGACCAGGTGTGGTTCAGCGAGGTCAGTCCGCGGCCGCACGACACCGGTATGACAACGATGATCACGCAGTGGCAGAGCGAATTTGAGCTGCATGCGCGGGCGATCCTCGGCCTGCCCGTGGACACCTCGCTCAAGAGCCCGGGGGCAAGCGCGGTGATCTACGGCGGTGTCGAGGCGGAGGGCATCGTCTTCGACGGTGTCGACGAGGCGCTCCAAGTACCGGGCACCGATCTTCGTCTGTTCGGCAAGCCCGAAAGCTTCCGTACCCGCCGGATGGGCGTCGCCCTGGCCCGAGCCGACGACGTCGACAGCGCGCGCCGCAACGCCGCCGAAGCCGCGAGCCGGGTTACTCCGCGCGCGATCTGACCCACGAACACACTGACACGAAGAAGGGGCGCCCGCCGAAGCGGACGCCCCTTCTCTCGCACCAGAGCTAGTCGTTGTTGAAGTAACTCAGCAATCGCAGGATTTCGACGTACAGCCAGACCAGGGTGACGGTCAGGCCGAGCGCGATGCCCCAGGCCGCCTTCTCCGGCGCACCGGCGCGGATCATCTGGTCAGCGGCATCGAAGTCGACGAGGAAGCTGAACGCGGCCAGCGCGATGCAGATCAGCGAGAAGACGATCGCGATGGTGCCACCGCTGCGCAGGCCCATGCCGGCGCCACCGCCGACGCCGAACATGCCGAGCACCAGGTTGGCGAGCGACGCGAACACCACGCCGAACATCATGGCGACCAGCATCCGGGTGAACTTCGGGGTAACCCGGATGGCGCCGGTCTTGTAGACCACGAGCATGCCGACGAAGACGCCGATGGTGCCCACGACCGCCTGGAAGATCATGGACGGCCCGCCGACCGAGTACAGGTTGGCGATGATGAACGAGAACGCTCCGAGGAACATGCCCTCGAGCACCGCGTAGCTGAGCACGATGGCCGGGTTGTCCTGCTTACGGCCGAACGACGCGATCAGCACCAAGACCAGGCCACCGATGGAGCCGATCATGGCGAGCGGCCCGGCCAGTGCCAGATTGGCCGAGACCATGAAGTACGAAACCACCGCAGTGACGCTCAACACGGCCAGCGTGATGCCGGTCTTGGTGACGACGTCATCAATGGTCAGCGACCGAGAGAAGCCGGCCTGCTGCGGCGGGTACTGGGTGTAGGGCTGGGACATTGTCTGCTGGGCACCGTATGCGGCGGCGCCACCACCGAATTGCGCGTATCCGCCCTGCGACTTGGGCAGGGAACGAAATACCGGGTTGCTGCTCTCGCGCACCGTCGGGTTCCTCTCCTGAAGCTGTGGTCCGTCTGCTGACGAACACCCACACAACGTACGGCCTCGGGTGTTGGTTCCCAGCGAGACGGAAAAAACTGGGAACTTACTGTGAAACGGTACCTGCTCGGCGTCGACGATGCCCAACGATCTAGATTGCTTACCGTGGCGGAAAACGAGGATATCCTAGTAAATGTCGAGAACGGCGTCGGCGTCGTCACGCTGAACCGCCCCAAGGCAATCAATTCGCTCAATCATGTGATGGTCACCGGCCTCGCCGACGCACTGGCAGCGTGGGAGCAGGACGACAGTATTCGCGCGGTCCTGCTGACCGGCGCCGGCGAGCGCGGCCTGTGCGCGGGCGGTGACGTCGTCGCGCTCTATCACAGCGCCAAGGCCGGAGACGACAACGCCAGGAACTTCTGGCACGACGAGTACCTGCTCAACGCCCACATCGGCCGCTTCGCCAAGCCGTACGTCTCGCTGATGGACGGCATCGTGATGGGCGGCGGGGTCGGGGTCGGCGCGCACGGCAACATCCGCGTCGTCACCGAGAAGACCAAGCTGGGCATGCCAGAGGTCGGCATCGGGTTCATTCCCGACGTCGGCGGTACCTACCTGCTGTCGCGCACCCCCGGCCAGCTGGGTCTGCACGCCGCACTCACCGGTGCCCCGTTCTCCGGCGCCGACGCCATCGCCCTCGGATTCGCCGATCACTACGTCCCGCAGGAAAACCTCCCGGCTTTCCGTGACCTGGTCATCAGTGACGGGCCCGACGCGGCACTCGCGAAGTACGCCATCGAGCCGCCGGCCAGTGAGCTTATGGCGCAACGGCATTGGATCGACGACTGCTACGCCGCCGAGACGGTCGAGGAAATCCTGGCGAACCTACGCGGCCACGACGCGGGCCCGGCGGGCGATGCGGCGAACCTGATCTCCACCCGATCCCCGATCGCACTGACTGTCACGCTGGAGGCCGTGCGCCGCGCCGCGAAACTGTCGACCCTCGAGGACACTCTGACGCAGGAATTCCGGGTCTCGGTGGCGTCGGCCAAGTCCCACGATTTCGTGGAGGGCATCCGTGCCCAACTGGTCGACAAGGACCGCAACCCGCAGTGGTCCCCGGCCACGCTGGCCGACTGCACCGCCGCCGACGTCGACGCCTACTTCGTCTCAGCCGACCCCGATCTCACCTTCTAGGATCCCCCAATGACTTTCGAAACCATCCTGGTCACCCGCGACGACCGCGTCGCCACCATCACCCTGAACCGGCCCAAGGCCCTCAATGCCCTCAACAGCCAGGTCATGACCGAAGTCACCACGGCCGCAGCCGAACTCGACGCCGACCCGGGCATTGGCGCCATCATCATCACCGGCAGCGAGAAGGCCTTCGCCGCCGGCGCCGACATCAAGGAAATGGCGAACCTGACGTTCGCCGACGTGTTCTCGCAGGACTTCTTCGCCCTGTGGAACAAGTTCGCCGCGACCCGCACCCCGACCATCGCCGCGGTCGCCGGCTACGCGCTGGGCGGCGGCTGCGAGCTGGCCATGATGTGCGACCTGCTGATCGCCGCCGACACGGCCAAATTCGGCCAGCCGGAGATCAAGCTGGGTGTGCTGCCGGGCATGGGCGGCAGCCAGCGCCTGACCCGCGCGGTCGGCAAAGCCAAGGCGATGGACCTGATCCTCACCGGCCGCAACATGGACGCCGAGGAAGCCGAACGGAGCGGCCTGGTGTCGCGCGTCGTCCCGGCAGACAAGCTGCTCGAAGAGGCGAACGCCGTTGCCAAAACCATTGCCGGCATGTCCCTTTCGGCGGCGCGGATGGCCAAGGAGGCCGTGAACCGCGCCTTCGAGAGCACGCTCGCCGAAGGTCTGCTGTACGAGCGCCGGCTGTTCCACTCGGCTTTCGCCACCGACGACCAGACCGAGGGCATGGCAGCCTTCACCGAGAAGCGCCCGCCGAACTTCACGCATCGGTAAAGTCGAGCGGTGGCCCCTACTGAAAACCCGGGAGACACCGCAGACTCAGCCGAGGCCGAGGCCGGTGCCGATGGCACCGCGGACGTCGCGGTGGCCGAACCCACCCCCGAGGAGTCGCTCGAGGCGAAACTGGTTGAGCCGCCCTCGGATTGGTGGGTTCGCCGGTACACCTTCTTCGGCACCGCGGTCGGTCTGACCTTCATCTGGCTGTCGATGACCCCGTCGCTGCTGCCGCGCGGGCCGCTGTTCCAAGGGATTGTCAGCGGTGCCGCCGGTGCATGCGGTTACGGCCTCGGAGTGCTCGGCGTGTGGCTGGTCCGCTACATGCGGTCCAAGGACAGCAGCCCCCCGGCGCCCCGCTGGGCCTGGCTGCTCCTGATCGTCATCGGCATCATCGGCCAGGTACTCGCGATCATCTGGTTCCACGTCTGGCAGGACGAGGTCCGCGACATGATGGGCGTATCCCGGATGAGATTCTGGGACCACCCCCTGACTGCGGTGTATTCGATCGTCTTCCTCTTCGGCTTCGTCGAAATCGGCCAGCTGATCCGCAAATTGGTGCGCTTCCTGGTCCGGCAGTTGGAGCGCATCGCACCGCCGCGGGTGTCCGGTGTGGTCGCGGTGTTGCTCGTCATCGCCGTGTCAGTGGAAGTGTTCAACGGCGTGGTCGGCAGCTTCGCGATGTCCACCATCAACAAGACCTTTGCCGCGGCCAATGACGAGGACTCTCCCGACAATCCCGCTCCCACAACACCATTGCGCTCCGGTGGACCGACCTCACTGGTCAGCTGGTCGTCGCTGGGCCGCCAGGGCCGGATTTTCGTCGGCAACGGGCCGAGCATCGAAAAACTGTCGAAGTTCAACGGCGCCCAGGCAATTGAGCCCATTCGCACCTATGCGGGACTGCACTCGGCGAAGGGCATCCGGGCGACGGCGAAGGTGGCCGCGCAGGAACTCAAGCGCGCCGGTGGACTGGACCGCGCCGTCGTCGCCGTCGCCACCACCACGGGCACCGGCTGGATCAACGAAGCCGAAGCCGCTGCGCTGGAATACATGTACAACGGCAACACCGCCATCGTGTCGATGCAGTACTCGTTCCTGCCCAGCTGGATCTCGTTCCTGGTGGACAAGGCGAACGCCGAGGAGGCCGGCCAGGACCTGTTCGAGGAGGTCGACGCCCTGGTGCGGCAGATGCCCGAGGGCAAGCGACCCAAGCTCGTGGTGTTCGGGGAAAGCCTGGGTTCGTTCGGTGGCGAGGCTCCGTTCCAGTCGCTGAACAACCTGGTGGCGCGTACCAACGGCGCACTGTTCTCGGGGCCGACCTTCAACAACGTCATCTGGACCAACCTGACCCGCTACCGCGATGCAGGCTCGCTGGAAAAATTGCCGATCTACGACGACGGCAAGAACGCCCGGTTCGGCTCCCGCCCTGAGGATTTGAACCGTCCGCCCGACGCTCCGTGGGACCACCCGCGGGTGGTCTACCTGCAGCACGCGTCGGATCCGATCGCGTGGTGGAATCCCGACCTGCTGTTCAGCAAGCCGGACTGGCTACGCGAGCCCCGAGGCCGCGACGTCTCACCTCGGATGGA
The DNA here is from genome assembly GCF_009729415.1 of Mycolicibacterium sp. CBMA 234. Taxonomy (GTDB): domain Bacteria; phylum Actinomycetota; class Actinomycetes; order Mycobacteriales; family Mycobacteriaceae; genus Mycobacterium. The sequence goes on along the minus strand of NZ_MPKW01000021.1, from coordinate 102,351 downwards.
ATGGATTCCGGTCGTGACGTTCCTGCAGGTGTCGGCCGACATGGCCGTCGCAGTAGATGTGCCTGACGGGCATGGTCACGTCTACGTCCGCGACGTCGCCAATGCGTGGGCCGACATCCTGCAGCCTCCGGGCTGGACCCCGGAGAAGACCGAGTTGCTCCGTCCGCTGCTACACCCAAGCGCCGGCACGTAGCAGCACCGACGCGGCCGTGCCGCCCAACAGGCCTTCAGCGACCAGCTCCCGGTAGCCGCCGACCACGTCCGTCGCCCGGTACAGCCCCAGGTCCTGCAGCGCCGCCGCAGCCAGGCTGGACGTGTAGCCCTGCGAGCACAGCACCACCCACTCCACGTCGAAGCCGGTCGCCTGTGGCAGTCGGGCATCGCTCGTCGGGTCGCAGCGCCATTCCAGGACATTGCGTTCGACGACAAGCGCGCCAGGGAATTCGCCTTCGGCAGCGCGCTGCGCCGCGGGCCTGATGTCCACCAGCACCGCGCCGCGGGCCAGCGCGGCAGGAATCTCGGCCGCGGACAGCCGCACCAGCTTGGTCCGGGCCGCATCCAACATGGCGTCGACTCTGCTGGTCACTAGTCCCCCTCGGGTGTGTCGGTTAGCTCGGTGTGGACGCGGCGCAGCTTGTTGGTGTCCGTGACGTCGTAGTACGACATGGCGGTCAGCGGCGGTGAGTAGGCATGCACGCTCAACGTGGGTTGCGCCGGCGTCGCCTCTGCGCCGCCGGCCAGGACCACGTCGTGCACCCACCCCAGCGGGAACGCCGCCTGGTCTCCGGCCTCGAGGGTGCGTTGCCGCAGCCCACGGCCGTCCCACCGGGTTTCGGACAGCGCACCGGACACCACGGTCAGCGCGCCCAGCGATCCGCCATGGTCGTGCAGTTCGGTGCTGCGTTCGGGCACCCAGCTGATCAGCCAGACGTCGAGCTCGTAGTCGCTGTACAGCCGGATGAACCAGCGCTCGCTGCGGGGCAGGCCCTCGGCCGGCAGCAGCCGGTCGTAGCGGCCGGTCAGCACGTCGTCAGCGCACCGATCGGTGGCGTGCAGGAGGTCGGGTAGGCGCAATCGGGTGGGCGCCAGGGAGGTGGGACCGGATACAGACAGATCGGACAGAACGGACACGATGGAACTCCAATGCAGAACGAAAGGTGGGCGTCACGCCCTCACGGGGCCGGGCTAAGCCCGACAACACCGCGCGTTCTGCCTGTTCTGCACTGCCATGCCCCCATAGTGACGAGCCCGCGGCCGGCTGGGAAGGATTAACGTCAGGGTGATCCTGAATGCCGAACGACCTAGATTGGCAGTCATGCAGAGATTGGCGGTCATGCAGACCAACCTCATCCGGGCAGCGCTGCTCACCGCCACGGCATTGACCGTGCTGACCGGCTGCGGCCAGGACAAGCCGGTGGCAGCCCCAGTCACCACGCCCGCCGCCGAAGCGCCCACTCGTGCGCAGGAGCTCCCCGCACCCGCTGGGGTCGCGGTCTCCCCGGGCGGCGTGACGACCGCAGTCGACGTCCCGTCGGGGGCCACCGAGTCTGAATTCGGCCAGGCCTGCCACGCCGCGAAACTGTGGATGGACGCCCAGCACGCCGACCCCGTGACACTCGTCGAGCCCTACTTGCACCTGATGCAGCAGCCCCAGACACGTGATCCCGGCAACTTCAACATGCCATGGGCGGAGCTGACCGCCGCCCAGCAGGCCGGCGTCATCATGGCCGCGACCAGCGCCTCCAAAGGCGAATGCGGCTGATCAGCGGCGCACTCTGGGGATTCGCTGAGTTGGCGGCGTTGCCCTAAAATCGACGGAAGCTGCCGTCCGGCCATTCCGACGACTTCACGCGGGCCGCGGCAATAGCAAACTTCCGCCTGCCGGATCCGACCGGCGGCCCACACGTACCCGCGAGGCCCATCGACATGACCGCAACGCCGCGGGGTCGCACCTGAGCACCACCGAACTCGAGCGCAGCGACTCCGCCCGCCATCGCCTCCCTGCCCGGCACCGCCGGAGCCGGGTGCGCAGCGTGCTCAGCGCACGCGTCGGCTGGGACACCGTCGGGCGGGTGGCACTTGCGCTGGTCACCGCGGTGGCCGTGGTGACCACCGGTTTGGGCTGGTGGACGGTGCGCGGTGCGTTGCACGGCATCACGGTCAGCGACGCGCTCGGGGCGGACGCGCCCAAATCCACCGGCGGGTCGATGAACATCCTGTTGATCGGTCTGGACTCGCGCAAAGACCAGCAGGGCAACGACCTGCCGCAGGCCCTGCTCGACAAGCTGCACGCCGGGGATTCCGACAATGGTGGCTACAACACCAACACGCTGATCCTGGCTCATATCACCGCAGACAACCACGTCGTCGCCTTCTCCATTCCCCGTGACGACTACGTGCGGGTCACGGGCATCCCCGGTTACGACCACATCAAGATCAAAGAGGCATACGGCCTGACCAAGGCCAACGCCGAACAGAAACTGATGGACAAGGGCGTCACCGACCAGGCCGAGCTGGAGCGCAAGAGCCGCGAGGCCGGACGCGCCGCCACCCTGGCCGCCGTCCGCAACCTCACCGGCGCGCCCATCGACTACTTCGCCGAGGTGAACCTCGCCGGGTTCTACGACATCGCCGAGAGCCTCGGCGGCATCGAAATCTGCCTGAACCACGCAGTGTCCGACGACTACTCCGGCGCCGATTTCCCGGCCGGCCGGCAGATGCTCGACGCCTCGCAGGCCGTCGCCTTCGTGCGGCAGCGGCACGGCTTGGACAACGGCGACCTGGACCGGACCCACCGCCAGCAGGCCTTCCTCATCTCGGTGATGCACCAGCTGCAGAAGGACGGCTCGTTCAGCGACCTCGGCAAGCTGAACCAACTGATCGGCGTCGCGCAAAAGGACGTGGTGCTGTCGGCCGGTTGGGGTCAGTCGCAGTTCCAGCGCATGGGCGAGATCGCCGGCGGCGCGAACGTCCAGTACCGGACCCTGCCGGTGGTGCGGTACGACAACATCGACGGCCAGGACGTCAATATCGTCGACCCGGTGGCGATCAAGGCCGAAGTCGCCAAGGCGTTCGGCCTCAAGCCGCCAGTTGAATCGTCGTCGTCGTCGACGACGACGGCTGCGGCGCCCAGCACGTCCACCGAGGCATCCACCCTGGACAAGGCGTCGGACAGCACCGGCACCTCCTCCAAGGCCTTCGGCACGGCCGGGACCAAGACCGCCCCCATCGACGTCATCAACGCCTCCGATGTGTCCGGCCTGGGTCGGCAGATTTCGGACATCCTGAGCGACCTCAACTACACCATCGGACAGACCCGCAGCTCGCAGGACGGGCAACTCGGGACCACGGCCGTCGACTTCGGTGTCGGCGCGGACGCTGAGGCCAAGCACCTGGCGGAGCTCCTCGGCATCGACGCGGTACGGGCTGATCCGACGGTGCCCGCGGGCCACATCCACGTCACCCTGGGGCCTGGCTACCAGGTCCCCGACACCCTCGACAGCGTCTCTATGGCCGCGGCGAAGTCCAGCAATTACGACTCCACGCTGCCGACGCCGGAATCCGGCCCTCCCGTCCGCGCCAACGGCGGGCTGCCCTGCGTCAACTGACGCCCTCTTAACGGCATGTTGGGCTGCCGCGAATGTGCAACCAGCCCGCGCCGCTCGCGATTTTCGCGATCTGTGCGCACCCTCGCGCGAGAACTCACCAAATTGATTAGCCCAACAAATGAAATTCGATGCCGAGCCATGCATTAAATAGTGGCCGTCCGGAACCTCGAATCGACCAGTCGGTGCCATTTCAGATAAACAAAGCACACCTAACAAAATAGCCGCCGACCAGGCAAAACGTCGCCAAAGCAATGAGGTTGGCTAATCAACTCGCCATTTATTCCACCTACCGGGTAGTAACTATGCTTCGGCTCACACATTGGTGCACACTGTGTCTTGTCTCACCACTTAGTCGAAGGGATGAGCCCCATGGTCGCTCGTCAGCACGGACCCATGGCTCGGCCGCACAGTGGCGCGGTCAACGGCCAGAAGGTGCTGCTCCTGGGCATGCTGTTCCTGCTCATCGCAGTCGCCGCGGTCAGCGGCATCGTCTTCGCACTCAGCAGCGGACAGCCGCAGATCGCCTTGATCATCGGACTGGTCTCCGCGGCGTTCTTCTCCCGCTGCCGCTGCTAACCACGCCTCGCCTCGCCCCGGCGTGATCAGCACGCCAAAATAGGGTCATGCGGGTCGCATTGGTCCTCGGCAGCGGTGGTGCCCGGGGTTACGCACACATCGGCGTCATCGATGCCTTACGTGAGCGCGGATTCGACATTGTCGGCATCTCGGGCTCCTCGATGGGTGCGCTCGTCGGCGCGCTCGAAGCGGCCGGCAACCTCGACGAATTCACTTCCTGGGCCAGCTCCCTCACGCAGAGCGCTGTGCTCCGCCTGCTCGATCCGTCACTGACAGCAGCCGGCGTCCTCCGGGCCGAGAAGATTCTGGCCGCGGTCCGCGACATCATCGGGCCGCGGACCATTGAAAGCCTGCCCATCCCGTTCACCGCCGTCTCGACCGACCTGATCGCCGGGAAATCGGTCTGGCTGCAGCGCGGCCCCATCGATGCCGCGATCCGCGCTTCCATCGCCATCCCCGGCGTCATCGCCCCGTACCTGCTGGACGGCCGGTTACTGGCCGACGGCGGCATCCTGGACCCGCTACCCATGGCGCCGCTCGCGGCGGTCAACGCTGACCTCACCATCGCAGTCAGCCTCAACGCCAGCGACCCCACTCCCCCGGCGGATTCGCCACGGGCCACCGCCGAGCTGCTGGCCCGCATGCGGCGTAGCACGACATCGCTGATTGACCGGGCCGCCGCGAGCACCTTGCTCGACGGCCCGACGGCGCGGTCGGTGCTGAGCCGGTTCAGTAACGCGGTCGACGGCATCGACCACCTCGCCGAGTCCGACATGGCTGACGCCGACGCCGACGATGCGCCGGTGCCGCGGCTCGGCGGGTTCGAGGTGATGAACCGGACCATCGAAATTTCGCAGGCGGCGTTGATGCGGCACACCCTGGCGGCCTATCCGCCTGATCTGCTGATCGACGTGCCACGCACGGTGTGCCGCAGCCTGGAGTTCTACCGCGCCGACGAAGTCATCGAGATTGGCCACGAACTAGCTTGTGCCGCACTCGATTCTCTCAAGCTCGGCACCTAGGCCAGAAACGCGGCGACTTCCGCAGCGACCCGGCGGCCCTGAGCCCGCCCGGCGTGCGCCGACGGAATGCGGCAGGCCGGATCCAAGGGGTCGACGCCGAACGCCGCGAGGGATTCGTCGTCGGCAAAGATGGCGCAGGCGCTGCCGGCAAAGCTTCTGACATCCGCGCCAGGGCCCGCCCCGAACGGCGACGGCGAGTCGGAGGGGGCCGGCACCAGCACGACCGCGGTGTCGCAGTCGGCGACCGCAATCATGTTGACGCTGCTGCCCATGCCGCCGTCCATGAAGCGCTGACCACCGATGGTCACGACGGGCCAGGCCGCCGGTACCGCGCAGCTGGCCTCGACGGCGTCCACGAGCGATACGCCCGACTCGCGGTTGAATATCACCAACTCACCGGAGTCGATGTCGACGCCGGTGATGCGCAGGTCGTGTGCGGGCCATTCGTGCGACGGCAGCCGGCGTTCGATGACGTTCCGGCGCACCGCCGGGTTGACGGTGTCCGCGGCCGCCGCGGCAGCCCCGAGGCGCTGCAGTTGCTGGGACCGCGTGCCGTTGGTGGCCAACATCGCCTCGACGAACAACTCCATGACGACGTCGATCTTGATGCCCGGGCTGATCTCCGGTGATTCAGCGCCGATCTGGCGCTCGAACAGCTCCGCAATGGTCAGCGCGCTGCCCAGTTGAGCGCCGACAGCCGAGCCCGCGGATGTGCCCAACACCACGTCCGAATTCCGCAACGCCAGGGCGATCTCGGGGGCTTCGTCGGCAATGCCCTGCAGGATGCCGGTTTCCCACGCGATCCCGGCGATGCCGCCACCTGCCAGAACCAGTGCGCGCTTAGTCATTAGTTCATCTAACAGGAACCGGCGCGCGCCGTGGGAACGTCATCCCACCAGGAGGTCAGAAAGGTGCTCCAGCGACCGGCCGGCGTAGCCCTTCCACAGCTTGCCGAATACCGGCAACAGCGGGGCCGTAAAAGCGCTCCGCCGATGCAGGGTCCAGCGCCAGGTGATCTTGGTGGCCCCGCCCTGCCCGCCGGGAACGGCCTCGAAAATCCATTGCCCCTGGACACCGCTGACCAGCGGCGCCATCGGTCCGTTGATGTCGGACAGGGTGTAGCCGAACGAGTGCGGCTCGTCGTAGGAGGTCAGGGTCTCGGCCATGCTGCCGCCACCGGTCAGCAGAATGGTCCGGGTCTGCCCGACCGAGTCCCAGATGCCCGTCTGGTCGCGGACCGCCCTGATCGGGGGGATCGGTCCGTACCAGCGGCAGAACAACTCATTGAGCGGAATCGGGGCGGTTCCGCTGAACGCGTCGGCCACCGCGACGGGAACTGTTCGTGATTGCTCGACAACCAATGCCTGCGCCATGATGGCGATCGTAACCATCGAAGCTGACCACTGGAGTGTCATGACCACGACGATGCGGGCCCAACGTTTCTACACCGACACCAAAAAGGTTGTGGTGGAAGATGTTCCGATTCCCGAGCCCGGTCCGGGCGAGGTGCTGGTCAAGGTCGCGTTCTGCGGCATCTGCCACTCCGACCTCAGCCTGATCAACGGCACCTTCCCGTCGCAGCTCCCGGTCGTCACCCAGGGCCACGAGACGTCGGGCACCATCGCCAAGCTGGGCCCCGGCGTCACCGGGTGGGCCGAGGGCGACCGCGTCGTCGTCGCGGCCGGCAAGCCGTGCATGGCCTGTGTGAACTGCATGCGCGGCGACATGTCGAACTGTTTACGGATCCGGCTGATGGCGTTCGCGTACGACGGGGGCTGGGCCGAGTACACCGTCGCACAGGCCTTCGGGCTGACCCGGGTACCCGACAACGTGCCGCTGGAGCAGGCCGCGATCCTGGCCGACGCGGTGTCCACCCCGTTCGGCGCCGTCGTCCGTACCGGTCAGGTCGGCATCGGTGAATCGGTCGGCGTTTGGGGCGTCGGCGGGCTCGGGACCCACATCGTGCAGTTGGCCCGGTTGGTCGGGGCGGCGCCGATCATCGCGGTGGACGTCAACCCAGCCGTGCTGGAGCGCGCGCTGGAGGTCGGCGCAGACTACGCGTTCGACGCCCGTGACCCGGAGTTGGCCGCGCAGATCGCGCAGGCAACCGGCGGCCGGATGCTCGACGTGGCGTTCGACGCCGTCGGTAAGGGGTCGACGTTCGATCAGGCGCTGAACTCTTTGACGGTAGGTGGCCGGTTCGTCGGTGTCGGCATGAGCGCCGACGCCCCGTCGATCGGCCCGACGTCGTTCTTCAACCTGACGCGCAAGCAGGTGCTCGGCCACTTGGGCTACCAGAACGCTGACATCGGCACCCTCGCCACGCTGGTATCCCGTGGCCGGCTGGACCTCACCCGATCCATCAGCGAGATCGTCCCGCTCGAGAACGTGGCGGACGGCATCGACAAACTCGATCGGGCCGAAGGCAATCCGATCCGAATCCTCGTCCAGCCCTAGAGCTCACCCACCCCACTTCGCACTTCCCGCGAGCGTGCGTGTCTGCCACCGACACACCGTGTTCAGCGTGCAATTCGCGCACGCTCGCGGCCGACGAGCGCGACGTCAGCGCAACCGCGGCGCCGCCTTGGCGCTGAACATCGGCAGGTCCAGGTACGTGGCGATGCCCGGCTCCGCGGCGCACGCCGCGGGCACCGAGTTGACGCAGTGCGCGGCGGTGCCGACGACGCCGGGCTCCGGGCCGTCCTCGCCCACCTCGCCTTGGAAGCCCTTGATGGAGACAGTGAAGTCCGGGTTGCCCTTGACTTCCATCTCGTAGCGCTGCCCTTCGGGGCCGAAATCCCATGCCGGGTCGAGGTTTTCCTCACCCATGAACCAGTTGACGGTCACTCGCACCACGACCTCGTCGCCGACGACCGCCTCCCAATGGAACTTGCGGGCCGCGACCTGACCCGGCTGAATGGGCCCCAGCGGCGAGTCGATGGGCGCGGTGGCCACCGCAACTTCTTGACGGGCAACGATTTTCGGGTCGGCATTGAACCCGAACTCGTCGACGCACATCCGCACGGCCTGGATGAAGCCGCTGTCGAGCAGCTTCTGCATGGGGCCGGTCAGCGCCTTGTCCGGGGTCTCACCGAACCCCATCACGTGCCGCAGCACGTCGGGTGCGTCGTACGTCCGCAGGTCCGAGAACTCTTCGGCCCGAACGAAAGTCACTCCGGTGGACATCACCGAGAACAGCAGCGGGAACTTCTCACTGATGCCGCCGGGCGCAATGCCGGTGCCGTGCAGCGTGACGCCGCCGGCCAGTGCAGCCTCCCGCATAGGGGCACCCTGTTTGACGCTCGGATACACCCAGCCGACCGGCGTCACCACGTTCTTGCCGGACCGCAGTAGCGCGGCCACTTCGTCGGGATTGGCCATCAGCGGGGCGTAGATGACGGCATCGGCGTCGAGCGCCAGAATGTCGTCGATGCTGCTGGTGGCGGTGACACCGAGCGGCTCGACGCCGACGATCTCACCAACGTCCTTGCCGTTCTTGGCTTCTGAGTGCACCCAACAGCCGACCAGTTCCAGATCGGGATGCTCCAGCACGCCTTTGATCGCGGCGACGCCGACGCCCCCTGTTGCCCACTGCACGACCCGTAACGCCATGACACCTCCCGAGCGCCGCCAGAACTAGAACACGTTCTAGGTTGTATACCACCGGCTCGGCGTCCGTGACCAGACTTCAGGGTCTTGACTAAAAGCGCCGCGCGTGACTGAACTACTTGTCGTAACGAAAGGAATCCCATGGCCAAGAATCGTGTGTTCGTCGTCGGCGTCGGCATGACCAAATTCGAGAAGCCCGGTAGTCGTGAAGGCTGGGACTACCCGCAGATGGCCAACGAGGCCGGCAACAAGGCACTCGCCGATGCGGGCATCTCGTATGACCAGGTCGAGCAGGGCTACGTCGGCTACTGTTCTGGCGACTCGACCTCCGGTCAGCGCGCCCTGTACGAGCTGGGCATGACGGGCATCCCGATCGTCAACGTGAACAACAACTGTTCGACCGGGTCGACCGCGCTTTATCTTGCCGCACAAGCGATCCGGGGCGGCCTCGCGGACTGCACCATCGCGCTGGGCTTCGAGAAGATGCAGCCGGGTTCGCTCGGCGGCGGCGCCCAGGACCGCGAATCTCCGTTGGGCCGGCACGTGAAGGCCCTGGCCGAGATCGACGAGTTCGCTTTCCCGGTGGCGCCGTGGATGTTTGGCGCAGCGGGCCGCGAGCACATGAAGAAATACGGCAGCACTGCAGAACATTTTGCAAAGATCGGCTACAAGAACCACAAACACTCGGTCAACAACCCGTACGCGCAGTTCCAGGACGAGTACACGCTCGACGACATCCTGGCCGCCAAGATGATCTCCGATCCGCTGACCAAGCTGCAGTGCTCCCCCACCTCTGACGGGTCGGGCGCGGCCATCGTGGCCAGTGAGGCGTTCGTCGACAAGCACGGGCTGGCGGGTCAGGCCGTCGAGATCGTCGGTCAGGCCATGACCACCGACTTCGCCTCGACGTTCGACGGCAGTGCCGCCAACATCATCGGCCACGACATGAATGTCCAAGCCGCTCGGAAGGTTTACGAGCAGTCCGGCCTCGGCCCCGAGGACTTCCAGGTCATCGAGCTGCACGACTGCTTCAGCGCCAACGAACTGCTGCTGTACGAAGCCCTGGGCCTGTGCGGTGAAGGCGAGGCACCGCGGCTGATCGACAACAACGACACCACCTACGGCGGCCGCTGGGTGGTCAACCCGTCGGGCGGGCTGATCTCCAAGGGCCACCCGCTGGGCGCGACGGGCCTAGCCCAGTGCGCCGAGCTGACCTGGCAGCTACGCGGCACCGCTGACAAGCGTCAGGTCTCCGGCGTCACCGCCGCCCTGCAGCACAACATTGGCTTGGGTGGCGCCGCCGTCGTGTCGGCCTACCAGCGCGCCGAGCGGTAAAACCCTCCCCATATTTCGCCGAAACGGCATTCCAGCAGGGAAAGTGCGAGAACTGGCCTGCTGGAATGCCGTTTCGGCGATTCAGGGGGTGAACATCGCGTCGACGAGACGACGCAGCACCTGCCGCGTCTCGCGACGGGCCTTCTTCGGATCATCGGCAGTGGCGATGAGCATGGCCGCCTCATCGAGGGCACCGATCAGCACGTGCGCCAGCGCCCGTACCGGCTGACGCGCCAGCTGGCCGGCCTTGATGGCCTCGGTGAGCAGCTGCTCCGTCATACCGAGGCTGTAGCGCTGGGCCACGTCGCGGAAGCCCGCCCAGCCCAGCACACTCGGGGCGTCTAGCAGGATCAGCTGCCGCACCTCGGGGTCGCTGGAGACCTCGAGCCAGGCGTCGACCGCGGCCCGGATCGCATCGGCCGGGGTTGCCGCCCCGGATGACGCCACCTCGGCGCCCAGCCGGGCCATCACGTCCTGCTCTACCGCTTCCACCACCGCCAGGAAAAGCGCTGCCTTGTCAGCGAATTGGTGATACATCGCGCCGCGAGTAACCCCGGCCGTCGTGGCAATCTCGGGCGTGCCGACCTCGGCGTAACCGCGCTCGCCCCACAGTCGTCGGGCAGCGGCGATCAACGCCTCGCGAGTAGCCGCGGAGCGTTCTTCCTGAGTACGTCTCTTGTTTTCCATACACCCTGTTGGTAAGTTACGGACAACCTGTTTGTAAATGTACCGAGCTGGGAGCCAGCATGTCGATCATCGAGATTAACGCCGGAACCATCCATTTCGAGGAATTCGGACCGAAGGACGGCAGGCCCGTCGTCTTCGTCCACGGGTACTTGATGGGCGGCCAACTGTGGCGCCAGGTCGCCGCCCGCCTGGCCGCACGCGGTCTGCGGTGCATCGCCCCGACCTGGCCGCTAGGCGCACATCCTGAACCGCTGCGCCCCGGTGCCGACCGGAGCATCCATGGCGTCGCACGCATGGTCGCCGACACCCTGACCGCACTGGACCTCGACGACGTGGTGCTCGTCGGCAACGACACCGGCGGCGTCGTCACCCAACTGGTCGCGGTCCACTACCCGGCCCGGCTCGGCGCTATGGTACTGACGAGTTGCGATGCGTTCGAGCACTTTCCACCACCGATCCTCAAGCCGGTGATCCAGGCGTCGCAATCGAAGATGTTGTTCCGGGCCGCCGCCCAGGCGATGCGAATTCCGTTGGTACGCAAGCGCGCCTACGCCGGGCTCGCGCACTCGGACATAGACGCACTGACCCGGGAGTGGGTGCGCAATCCGCAGTCCAACCCGGCGATCGCCGAAGATCTCCGGCACTTCACCCGGTCCCTACGTACCGAGGTCACCACCGCGGTAGCCAAGCGACTCCCCGAGTTCGACAAACCGACGCTGATCGCGTGGTCGGCCGACGACGTGTTCTTCGAAGTCGGTGACGGCGAGAAACTGGCGGAGATCATTCCGAACGCCCGCCTCGAAATCATTGACGGCGCACGGACATTCTCGATGCTGGACCGGCCAGACCGGCTCGCCGACCTGTTGTCGTCAGTCGCGGTCCGGGCCTAATCCATCCCGCGAGCAGACACAAAACTGTCTTTCTTCGCTCAAAATCGACAGTTTTGCGTCTGCTCGCGAGGGGAACTACTCCCGAGGGGAACTAAAGGGTGATGACGTCGTAGGCGCCGTCGGCGTAGCGGGCCCGGATGGCCTTCTTGTCGTACTTGCCGACGCTGGTGCGTGGCACCTGATCGACGTATGTCCACCGCTCCGGCAGCCACCACCGAACCACCTTGTCGGCCAGGAACTCTCGCAACTCAGCCGGCGTCGCTGACGCGCCCTCGTGCAGCACCACGGCAACCAATGGCCGTTCCTGCCAACGGTCGTCGGGGACCGCTACCACCGCGGCTTCCAGCACCGCCGGATGCGCGATCAGGTGGTTCTCCAGCTCGACCGAGGAAATCCATTCCCCACCGGACTTGATGACGTCCTTGGCCCGGTCGGTAAGGGTGATGAACCCGCAATCGTCGATGACCCCGACGTCACCGGTGCGTAGCCAGCCGCTGTCGAACTTGTCGGAGTCGTAACCCAGGTAGTAGCTGCCGGTGATCCACGGTCCCCGGACCTCGATCTCACCGACCGCTTTCCCATCACTGGGCAGCGCCGCACCGGCGTCGTCCACGATCCGCACTTCGACGCCGCACATCGCACGTCCCTGTGTCGCGCGGGTCGCCCAATGCTGTTCGTCGGGCACCCCCGGCAACGGCTTGGCAGTGGTGGCGGTCGGCGACGTCTCGGTCATGCCCCACAACTGCTGGATGTAGACGCCGTGACGTTCCTGGAATGCCTGCATCAGCGACAGCGGCACCGCCGAACCACCACAAGCCACCAGCCGGAGCGACGAAATGTCATGCCCCGGGGTCTTTTCCAGATTGTTCTGCACGTCGTTCCAGATGGTCGGGACGGCAGCCGCGACGGTCGGCCGGCAGGTCTCGATCAGGTCGATCAGTGAGCGGCCGTCCAGGAAGCGGTCGGGCATCACCAGGTCGGCGCCGGCCATCATCGCGGCGTACGGCATCCCCCAGGCGTTGGCGTGGAACATCGGAACGATGGGCAGCGCCACATCGTCACTGCCGATCCCGAGGGCGTTCGCCGTGCATACCGCCATGGAATGCAGAAAGCTCGAACGATGGCTGTAGACAACACCTTTCGGATTCCCAGTGGTGCCGCTGGTGTAACACATGGCAGCCGCGGATCGTTCGTCGATCTCGGGCCAGTCGAAGTCGACGGGGTGCGCGGCCAGCAGATCGTCATACCGCAGCACGGTCTTGCCGGAGGCCTCGAGCGGACCCAAATCCCCTGCGCCGACGACGATTACCGTGTGCACCGTAGTCAGCTGCGGCAGGACTGGGGCCAACTGGGCGGTCAGCGAAACGTCGGCAATGACGATCTGGTCTTCGGCCTCGTTGGCGATGTAGGCGATCTGCTCGGGCGACAGCCGGATGTTGAGGGTGTGCAGCACCGCGCCCATCGACGGAACGGCAAGGTAGGCCACGGTGTGCTCGGCGTTGTTCCACATGAAGGTGCCCACGCGCTCGTCGCCGGTGATGCCAAGGCCACGTAGGGCGTTGGCCAGGCGGCCCGCCTGTTCACCGATCTCGCGATAGGTGACCGTGCGGTACTTGCCGTCGCCGACCGCCGTGGTCACGGTCCGGCAGGAATTCAGGCTCGTCGCATGCCGCATGATGGTGGCAATGGTGAGCGGGGCGTCCTGCATCGTACTGAGCATCGTGAAATTCGCCTCTGGGTTGCTGCCGCTGGGATGTCGCGATGCTAGCCGACCCTGCCAGAGGGGAGGATGATTGGCATTGGTCAGGACAGGAGAAAATCATGCGCAGGAATTGGACACTCGCCGCCGCGATGAGCGGGGCAGCGCTGACGATGATTGCGCCGGCCGGATTGGCAGCGGCTGAGACCGCGCAGGAGACCATCGACCGACTGCAGTCCCAGGGCTACACCGTCACGATCGACAAGATCGGATCCGGGCCGATGTCGCAGTGCACGGTGGTCAGCGTGCGCAACCCGCAACAGAACACCCAGTGGGTGCCGTACGTCGGGCCCGGCCGCGGCATGAACAACGGCACGTTGCTCATGCCTCAGACCAGCCGAACCATTTCAGTATCGCTCGACTGCACCAACACCAAGTAGACGGCACCACGAAGAACGCCCCCGCCTAGTGGCGGGGGCGTTCTTCGTAACTGGATCAGACGGTGGCGGGCTCGAGGGCGCGCGTCTCGCGCATGCCGACCGACTTGGTCGCCATGAACTGCGAGTAGAGCAACGGCTGCGGGGCCTCAACACCGACCGAGGTGACGTCACCGGCGACATCGGCGATGTACAGCGTCGACCCGTCGCGGCTGACCGCAACACAGGACGGCTGGACGTCGGTGGCGATGGTGTCGATGACCACGTGGTTCTGCGTGCAGAACACCGTCACCCGGTCGTAGTCGACGACGTAGGCGCGGGTGCCGTCAGCGCCGAGCACCAGCTGCGTGGGGGCATCGCCGACGGCGAAGCGTCCGGTTACGCGGCCGGCGGCCAGATCGACGGCGTGGACCTCGCCACGGGCGGTCAGGTCCGAGGTCAGCACGTAGGCGGTGTTGTCCGGGCCGAGCGCCAGGCTACGGATCGGGGCACCGATGACGATGGTGTTGCGGATCCGGGCGGTCTCGGTGTCGACGACGACCAGCTGGCTCCCCACCTCATCGGTGGTGGCGACGTAGAGGCGACGACCGGTGTGGTCAACAGCGAGGGCATCGATGCTGATGGCAGCGCCGGTGGCGATCTCGATGGTGCCGACGCGCTCGGCGGTGATGTCGATGACCGCGACGTCGATGTAGGCGTCACCGGCGCGACCGGCGAACACCCGCTTGCCGTCGGGGCTGACGGCGAGCGCGCTGAGGCCGGAGGCGAGCGGGTAGGTGGCCAGCTCAGCACCCGTGGCGACGTCGATAACCGCGACACCGTCGAACTCAGCGGCCGAGATCGCGACGTAGGCGCGGTCTTCGGTGGCTACCACCGCAAACGGCTCGCCGTCGACGGCCAGATCCCGAATGCTGCGGCTGCGGGGCTCGATCAGCGACACCATGTTGTCGGCGTAGCTGGTAGCGACCAGCTGGCCCGCGCTCTCAGCGATGTCGGCGATGGATCCGCGACCAACCTGCGCGATGTCCATGGTTCCGCGCAGGGCGCGGGCGCCGCTCCGCTTCGTTTTTGCACGAGCGTTATTATTTGCCACGATCTTCGGTACCTCCGCCAGCGCAACAACGCGCCGGTAGTCGATTTCCCGTTCGGGTGCACCCGGATGGGCGCTTCTTTCATGCAAGTGTAGTGACCCCCACCGACATTCCGAACGGCTTCAGCGACGACGCATCACGAATTGAAGAGTGGCTCTTAGGAGTTACTTAAGGTGCGAATTGTTATGGACTTGTTATCAATCGCGATCAGCGCCACCACCTGCGAAAACGCTGATCTATTTCAAATTGAGCAAACAAAGGTTGGCCTCATTCGTGACCGCTCCGAAACGCCGTTTCTAATCATTCCCCGGCAAAGTGAGCGAAACATCACATCGCGACACGGACGCAAACAATCCCATCAGTCTCATCTGCACGATACAACCCAGGCTCCACTTCCGTTCACCGTGATCGCAACCTCGGCGAAGCGGCACCGACGCGGCCCTGAGATTCGCTGTTATCGACGAATTCACATTTAGTTCATGATGAGACGGGCGTCACACTGAAGTTGCGGGCACCGTGTCGGCGCCTGAATCGAGCATCGTCATTTCGTCGAACGGATCGGTGCCGTGGAGCACGCCATCGGCCTTGGTCCGATCCAGCGTCCCGGTCCACGACCCGATCAGCACCGTGGCAACGGCGTTGCCTGAGAAGTTGGTGACAGCCCGCGCCTCCGACATGAATCTGTCGATGCCCACGATCAGCCCGACGCCGTCCAGCAGGTCCGGCCGGTGGCTCTGCAGGCCGCCTGCCAGTGTTGCCAGGCCCGCACCTGTCACTCCGGCGGCGCCCTTCGACGCGACGATCATGAACGCGAGCAGCGCCAACTGCTCCCCGACCGCCAGCGGACGCCCCATCGCGTCAGCGATGAACAACGCCGCCATGGTCAGGTAGATCGCCGTGCCATCCAGATTGAACGAGTAGCCGGTCGGCACCACGACGCCGACGGTGCTGCGGTCCACGCCGAGGTGCTCCATCTTGGCGATCAGCCGGGGCAGCGCCGACTCCGACGACGACGTCGAGAAGATGAGCAGGTACTCGCGGGCCAGGTAGCGCACCAGCCGAAATATCGACATGCGCGTCACCGTCCAAAGCACCACTCCGAGGACGCCGAAGACGAAAACGATGCAGGTCAGGTAGAAGCCGAGCATCAACGTCAGCAGCTGGGTGACGGCCCGCCAGCCGGTCTGGCCGACCACCCCGGCCATCGCCCCGAAAGCCCCGATCGGCGCCAGCCACAGGATCATGATCAGCACCCGGAACACGAGTTTCTGCAGGTGTTCGACGCCCCGCAGGACCGGTTCACCGGCGGTTCCCATGGCTTGCACGGCAAACCCGACGAGCAGCGCAATGAACAGGGCCTGCAAGACGTTTCCACTGGTCAACGCGGAAAGCAGGGTGTCGGGGATGATGTGGGTGACGAAATTCATGAGGCCGCCCGCCTCGTGCGCCTGCGCGGCGAACTTCGCGCCCTGACCCGTCGCCTGCGCGGACAGGTGCATGCCTGATCCGGGGCTCAAGAGGTTGCCCACGACCAGCCCGATGGCCAGTGCCACCGTCGACATCAGCAGGAAGTAGCCCAGCGCCAGGCCACCGACCTTGCCCACGGTCGCGGCTTTGCGCACCGAGCCGATGCCCAGCACGATCGTGCAGAAGATGACCGGGGTGATCATCATCTTGATCAGGCTGACGAACATGGTGCCCAGTACCGCGATGTCCTTGCCCACCCCGGGCGCGACGAGGCCGAGGATCACGCCACCAACGACGGCGACGATCACCGCGAAATACAGCCAGTGGGTGCGGTCGCGGCGGGGCGCGTCAGCAGTCATGTGGGTAGTCCTCCAGGCTCAAGTTCGAAAACTTCTGCAAGGATGTTGAGCCACAACGTGAGGCACGTCACGCATATGTTCATTTCGTTCACGGAAATGTCGTTCACCGACGTTCATGGAAGGGCGCAGTGATGCGCAGTTGGCCGGCCGCGCCGCGCTGGTCTCTGGCTGGGCAGATCGTCGCCCTGCAGATCGCCATCATCATCGTGGTGGTGGCGGCTGGTAGTGCCCTGGCGCTGGTGGAATCCCGCCGCACCAACGACGCTGCGGCCAAGCAGCTGCTCACCGGCATCGTCACCGCACTGGCCGACGCGCCCTCGACCGCAGCCGCGCTGCAAGCCGGAACGGCGACCAAAGTGCTTCAGCCGGTGGCTGAATCGGTGCGAGCCCAGACCGGGATCACCTTCATCACCGTCATGGCGCCTGACGGCACCCGGTTCACCCACACCGATCCGCACCAGATCGGCGGCCACTATCTGGGGACCATGGGGCCGGCCCTGCGGGGCCAGACGTTCACCGAGTTCTACACCGGGACGCTGGGCCGGTCGGTACGCACCATTGCTCCGGTGCGCGACGGGTCCGGACGTGTGCTGGGCCTGGTCGCCGCAGGCATCACCGAGACCACCCTGACCGCGCAATGGCTCCACCAGATTCCGGTGATCGCGGCGATCAGCCTTGCCGCCCTTACGCTTTCGCTTGGCGGCACCTGGCTGATCCGGCGCCGGCTGCTCCGGCAAACCCACGGCCTGCGGCCCGACGAGCTGCGCGTGATGTACGAGCACCACGACGCCGTGCTGCATTCGGTGTCCGAAGGCCTGCTGGTGATCGAGCAAGGCCGGGTCGCGCTGGCCAACGACGAGGCGCGTCGCCTGCTGGCCCTGCCGCCGGGCGCTGTCGCACTGACCGATCTGCCCGAGTTCCTGCGCGCCGCCGATCCCGGAGTGCGCGACGAGGTCCGGGTGCTCGACGACCGCGTGCTGGTGGTGAGCCGGTCACCGGTCGGCGCCTCGGCCTCTGAGGTCGTGACGATCCGGGACCGCACCGAATTGCAAAGCGCCCTGGGCGAACTCAGCTCGCTGAAGGTGCTCACCGACTCACTGCGGGCCCAGGCTCATGAGGCCGCCAATAAGCTGCACACGGTGATCACGATGGTGGAGATGGGCCGCCCCTCCGACGCCGTCGCCTTCGCGACTGACGAACTGGAGCTGTCGCAGCGGCTCGTCGACAGGCTGTCCTGTGAGGTCCGCGAGCCCGCCTTGGTGGCGCTCCTGCTGGGCAAGAGCGCGCAGGCTCATGAGCGCGGTATCGAGTTCACCGTCACCGTGGACTCGCAATTGCCTTCGGACACTTCACATCTTCCGCTGACCGGGCCGGAGCTGGTGACAGTGCTGGGCAACCTGATCGACAACGCCATGGACGCCTGCGACCGCGACGAGCCGTGGGTCGAGGTGACGGTGCGCTGCGAGCCGGGTACCGAACTGCTGGTCCGAGTCGCGGACAGCGGCCCTGGCATGGACCCGGAAACGTTCGAAAACGCCATGCGCCGCGGCTATTCGACGAAATCGACACCGGGGCACGGGCTGGGGCTGGCGTTGGTGGCGCAGGTGGTCAAGCGGCACGCGGGCGCCCTGACCGCCGATGCCAGCTACGGATCGGCGGTATCGGTGACCATCCCGGCGGTCCGCACATGACCACCGTGCTGATCGTCGACGACGACCCACTGATCGCCGAGGCGCACCGCACCTACGTCGAACGGCTGGAAGGCTTTTCCGTCGCGGCGGTGGCCCATACCGCGCGCGAGGCCATCCAGGCGGCCACCCAGGCAACCGCGACCGACCAGCCCATCGACCTGGTGCTGCTGGACCTCGGGCTGCCCGACGCCAGCGGCATCAGCCTGGCGGCGGCCTTGTCCGGGCTGCGGCCGGCCCCGGACATCATCGCCATCACCTCCGAGCGGGACTTGGAGATGGTGCGCGCGGCTGTCGCGCACGGCGCGTTGGCGTACCTGCTGAAGCCGTTCACGTTCGCCGCGTTCCGGGACCGGTTGGAGCGCTATCAGCGGTACCGGGCGGCGCTGCCGTCGGGCGTAGATGCGGCCAGCCAAGCCGAGGTCGACCGGGCACTCGCCGAATTACGCACCGGCGCAGACAAATCCGCGGCACCGAAGGGTGCTGCGGCCCTGACCAATGACGATATCGCCCGGGCCGTACGGGACAGTCCCGACGGGCTGACCGCAGACGAGGCCGCGAAGGTTGTCGGGGTGGCCCGGGTGACCGCGTGGCGCTATCTGGAACGGTTAGCCGACGACGGAACCGTCACGCGCCGAAGCGAATACGGCGGTACCGGCCGGCCCAAGACCCGCTACCAGTGGCGTTGAGCCGCCCCTCGGGTTGTGACACCATCGAAGTATGTCTCGCGACGACGACCCCGAGGTCCGCATCCGCGAGCTCGAGCGCGCGCTGAACTACCAGGCCCGGGCGTCGGAGTTGACCGAGCCCGGCCACCAGTGGGCCTCGGCCACACCGGCGCTGGACCAGCCGTACTCCGACCGGTACCGACGGATCCAGCCGCCGCAGCCGTCAGGGTCCGGAACGTCCGTCCGTCGCGTTATCTACGCCGCTTTCCTCCTCGCAGGACTGGCCGCACCGGTGATTGCGGCAGTCATCTTGGTGGGTAATTTCGTCGGCAAGAAGCACCCGACGTTGGTCCCTCCCAGTGCCGGCCGGCCACCGAGCGTCTCGGTAGCGGCGCCGTCGCAGTCGAGTCAGTCCAGCCAGTCCGTCGTCGTCAATGGCACCACGGTGATGTCCGGCCCCGGTCTGATCGAACTGCCGCCGCAGCCCGGCGATCCGAGCCAGCCCATCCAGATCGCGGGTGTACGCGGCAGCAGGACCATGGCGTGCACCGACCGTCCGATCAGCATCAGCGGGGTGTCCAACAGCATCACCATCACCGGACACTGTTCGACCGTCGAGGTATCCGGCATGGACAACACCGTGACCCTCGACTCCGCTGACAAGATCGTCACGTCCGGCATGGACAACCACGTGACCTACCACTCCGGGGAGCCGGAGATCCCTGCTCCGGGCGGGTCCAACACCGTCAGCCGCGGCTGAATCAGCCGGTTATGACCCCCGCGTCGATTTCCCCCACATTGGGGGACGACGTGCGTGCGCCGCGTCCATAGTGTCGTTGCCATGGCGCACAACGAAAACAACGATTGGACCCAGCCGGCAGCTCTAGCCATCCCGAAGGAGGGCTACTTCGAGCTGACCCGAGGCCGCTACGGGCCGGTTTTCCCGCGCACCCCCGCGTGCTACGGCTTCAACATCATCGCCAAGGTGCTCGACGGCCATGAGCAGGCCATCCGCGACTACGGCAAGCAGCTTGAGGCGGCCGTCGCGGCACAGCCCGACGTGCTGGCGCCGCTGAAGCTGCACTATCTGCGGTGGAATCTGTTCGACGTCGGCTCCGGTCTGCACTTCCAGTACCAGGGCATCTTCGATACCGACTTCGACAAGTACACCGAGGACGCCGTCAAGCTGTTCAGCTCGACGGGCATCACCACCGCGTTCACCCACCTGGAGGGCTTCCCCGAGGACTGGAAGACCAACCCGGAGGCCTTCATCATGTTCGTCCGCGATCACCAGGTGCCCAGCTTCCTGGAGTACGGCGAGTACCCGTATGTGACGGCCACGGAGGTCAAGAAGGCCCTGCGGCTCAAGGCCGCATTCTCCGACATGTTGGACCAAATGCAGTGACAGCACTCGAATTCGACGACATTCAGCACATCATGCTGACCGGGACACCCCACCTGACCGGTCGGTATGAGTTCCTGTCCTTCGACACCCCCGAAGCGGGCCAATCCTGGCTGTCCGAGATGGTGCCGCTCGTGCAGTCGGCCACCGATGTACGCGAGACGGTCAACGTCTTCAAGCGGTGGGTCAACCTGGCGTTCACCTGGAATGGGTTGCGCGCCTTGGGCCTTGATGAGGCGACGCTGGCGACGTTCCCCGACGAGTTTCGTGAGGGCATGGCGGCGAGGGCCGACATCCTCGGGGATACCGGAGCAGCGGCACCCGAGCACTGGATCGGTGGACTCGCGGGCGACGACCTACATGCCATCGTCATCCTGTTCGCGCGGGACGAAGCCGAGCGCGTGCGGTGCGTCGGTGAACACGACGCCCTGCTGGCCCGCTGCCCCGGGGTGCGGTCACTGTCGCACCTGGACTTGGCCGCCACGGAGCCGCTCGACTACGACCACGATCACTTCGGCTACCGCGATCCGGTGTCGCAGCCGCAAATGCAGGGATCCGGCGAGACGCTGATCCCCGGCGCGGGCGGCGCGCTGGCACCGGGCGAGTTCCTCCTCGGTTATCCGGATGAGGACGGCCTGGTCGCGAATGAGCCTGCACTCGAAACTCTTTCGCGCAACGGCAGCTTCATGGCGTACCGCCGGCTGGAAGAGCATGTCGGGGTGTTCCGCGACTACCTGAAGCAGAACGCCGACGGCGCTGAGGGCGAGGAACTGCTGGCCGCCAAATTCATGGGCCGCTGGCGCAGTGGCGCACCGCTGGTCTTGGCGCCCGAGCGCGATGATCCGGAGCTGGGTTCAGATCCCATGCGCAACAACGATTTCGACTACGGCGAGATGGATCCGCTTGGCTACGCCTGCCCGCTCGGCTCCCATGCCCGCCGGCTCAACCCGCGCGACACGGAGCCGAATCCCAATCGGCGCAGGCTGATTCGACGCAGCGGCACGTACGGCCCGGCGCTGCCCGAAGGCGTTGCGGACGACGGTGTCGAACGCGGTGTCGGGATGTTCCTGATCTGCGCCAGCCTGGTGCGCCAGTTCGAGTTCGCCCAGAACGTGTGGATCAACGACGCGGCGTTCCAGGAGCTCGGCAACGAGCACGACCCCATCTGCGGAACGCAGGACGGCACGCTGGACTTCACGATTCCGAAGCGGCCGATCCGCAAGGTACACAAAGGGTTACCCGCATTCACAACTCTGCGCGGCGGGGCGTATTTCTTCCTGCCCGGCATGAGCGCGCTGCGTTATCTCTCGACCCGCACCACCCAGGAGGCATCATGAAGACTCCCGCCCGCACCTACAACCAAGACCACATCGCGCGCCCGCACAACGGCAACCGGCGGGTCTCCATCTACTGGTCGTGGAGCTATCCGTGGGAAGCCCAGCGGGATCCGGCCTTGCTGTACAACCGGTTCTCCACAATGACCGAGGTGCGCGTGGCCACCTGGCCGGCCTATGAAGCACCTGAATACGGCCCCCATGAGTTCCTGCAGGGCATCGACGGAACGTTGGAGCTGTTCCACCGCTCGTCCCTGTCCTTTCAGAACGTGGCCGGTGAGGCGACCGGACATCCGGTGGCGGTGTTCCAGCGCGTCGATCAGGCCGGGTACCGGCTGCCGATCGATGAGCGCATCCTGAACGACACCGACACCCTGATGATCTTCGGCCTGGACCACCTGCTGGGCGACGAGGAAGCCACGCCCGAGGAGATCGCCGCGATCCAGCAGTGGCTCAAGCGCGAGGGCACCTGCCTGATGCTGGCACCGCACCACGATGTCGGGTTCACCGACGACAAAGAGCAGCAGCAGATGGAGTTCCTGCACCACGGCGATCCGCTGACGCCGCGGGTCCAGAACTTCAGCGGCTTCGCCCGCTCGCTCCTGGCCGGGCTGAACATTCCGGTGCACAACACCTGGGGTCTGCGTCCCGCCACGCTTGAAGGCACCAAACAGATTGTGCCGCTTACCTCATTCCGTGATCTGGATTCCGCGGGCCTGCTGCGCGACGTCACCACGCTGGCGTTGCACCCGCACCTGCCGCACTACCACCTGACCGCCCCCGAGAGCGCGGACCTGCGGGTATTGGGCCGGCAACCGATCGACATGACCCGGCCGCATCCGTTCACCATGGCGGGCAACACCGAATTCAACGCGCTGATCCACATGCCGCCGTCCGGTGACCGCGCCGGGGACATTGTGCTGGTCGACTCAACGCATTTCACGACGTTGTTCGGGGCCAGCGACAGCTTGAAGTCCTTCTGGCGCAACCTGGTGTCGATGTGACGGTGGCCGAGCTGGCGGCGCGCGGTTCCAACATCGCCGTCGTCGTCTTTGTCGTGTCCAGCACTTTCGGTGTCGGGCTGAGCTTGACCCCGGCTCAGATCCTGGCTCCACTCAAGGACATTCGAGTGGTAAGCCTGACCCTGGTCGCCAATTTCGTTGCGGCGCCGTTGGTTGCGCTCGGGCTCTGGCACCTCTTCGGTCTGGATGAACCGCTGGGTGTGGGGCTGCTGCTGTGCGGGCTGGCCGCGGGCGCACCGTTCCTGATCAAGCTCTCCGAATTCGCCAAAGCCGACACGGCATTGACGGTGGGCCTGATGGTGCTGCTGATGATCACCACGGTGGTCTACGTGCCGATCGTGCTGCCGATCTTTCTCAAGGGGTCGGCGGTCGATCCGCTCGCCATCGCGTCGTCGCTGGTGATCCTCATGCTCATCCCGCTGGCCATCGGCTTGCTCGGACGCAGCCGCGCTCCGGCCCTGGCCGCCCGGGTCCGGCCGGCGGTCGGGCTGCTCAGCACCATCGGCATGGTGCTGGTGGTCGTCTTGACCATCGTCGCCAATTTCCGGGAGGTGCTGTCTATCTACGGCACCCGAGGCCTGCTGGCGGCCGTTGTGTACACCGCCATCTGCGCTGGAATCGGTTGGGGACTGGTCTTTTTCAGCACCGCAGCGCGACCGGTGC
The DNA here is from genome assembly GCF_009729415.1 of Mycolicibacterium sp. CBMA 234. Lineage (GTDB taxonomy): Bacteria > Actinomycetota > Actinomycetes > Mycobacteriales > Mycobacteriaceae > Mycobacterium. Next base: position 78,794 of record NZ_MPKW01000021.1, on the reverse strand, counting down.
TGGCCTTGGGTACGGCACAGCGCAATGCCGCGGCAGCCTTTGTGGTCGCCGGACAGAACTTCCACGATCCGCGCGTCACGGTGATGATCACCGTCGTGCTGATCGCGGAGTTCACGATGCTGATCCCGTTCGCCCGGTTCCTGGCCCGGCGGGCCTGACGAATCAGGGCGGGTCGAGCAGACCGAGCCGGGCGGCTTCGGCCACCGCAGCCGCCCGGCTCGACACCGCCAGCTTGCGGTAGATGGATTTCGCTTGGCTCTTGACGGTTTCGCGGCCGAGATGCAGTTCGGTCGCGATCCGTTGCAGGGACAGGTGCGTGGCCAGGTGCGGAAGCAACCGTAGTTCGGCCGTGCTCAGGGATGGTCGCGGCCCGTGCTCTGCATGGGCCGCGAGCAGCTCCCGGATGCGTGCCAATCGAGCCTGGATCGCTGCGGCGTCAGGCTCCCGACGGGAGGCCTGCTGCGCCGCCGCCAGGTGCCGACGACACAGGTCCGGGTCGTCGATCTCGACGGCGGTGGCCGCGACCAATGCGTGTCCCAGGGCCGCGGTGCGGGCCGCCAGGTCTCCCAGTCGATTCAACAGCCGTTCGGTGTTGCGCACCGCATCTCGTGCTCCAGCAACATCGCCGCGATGCCCGCGGACCACCGCATCCACGGCGTACACCACGACCACCGGGACCAGATCGCATAAGTCCCGTGAGTCGAGGATGCTGCGGGCCTGCGCGCTACGCTGCGCTGCCAGCACCGCGCTACCGGTATCCAGGTCGAGCAAGGCGAGGTGCGCCAGCGCGACGGCGCGAAAGCCCGGCAGATCGTCGAGTAACGGCAGCGACGATTCCAGTGCGGCTCTGGCGCTTTCGGCGTCCCCGATCATGGCCAGCGCGCCGCCTTTGACCGAGCAGGCCGCACCCCACCACGGGTTGGTGAGGTAGTCACCAGCGGCACACACGGTGTCGGCGTGCCGCACCATTTCCAGCACGCCGCCGATGCCGACGACGGAACCGACCAGGGCCGCTGCAACTTTCACCGAAGGTGTGCCGTCGGCCAATGGCTGGCCACGGTCCGCCGCGGCGGCCATCACGAGGGACCGCTGGATCAGGTCCGCATCGCCCAGAGTCAACCCCAGCCAGGCTCGGGCGATCGCGGCATCCGGGTAGTCGGCGAACACATGCTCGTCGACAAGATTCAGGCGGCGCTCCAAAACACCTGCGCGGCCGTCGAATCCAAGACGAACGGCGTCACGCCCGGCCAGCGCAGTAGCGTGCGCAAAATCCTGGGCGGCCAGCGCCTGCAGCAGTGCGCCGTCGATGTCACCGGCACGCTCGATGTACTCCGCGGCCCGGGACGCTACGACACGGAACCGCGCCGGATCCCGGTTGCGCAGCCGCGCCCGGAGCAGATCGGCGAATAACCGGTGATAGCGGTACCCGATGCCTTGATCGTCTAGCGCGACCAGAAACAGGTTGCCCGACGCATGGATCGCGCGGAGCATGTCGGCTGAATCATCGCGCTGCAGAATGTCGTTCAGCGCATCCGCGTCGAAGTCGTCGAGCACGGCCGATTCGACGAGGAACGCTTCCACCTGTGGATCCAGCCGGCCCAACACCTCTTCGACCAGATAGTCCGCGACGAGGCGATGACGTCCGGTGATCGCCTCGCCGGATGAGCCATCGCGCAGCGCCATCGCAGCCATCACCACGCCGGCCGCCCAACCCTCGCAGCGCTCGACAATCACCGCGGCCGACGGACCGCCCGCGCTGCCGACGGAGTCGAGCGCTGATTTCGCTTCGGCGACAGACAGTTTCAGCTGTTCTGTGCCGATCTCCAGCACGGTGCCCTCTAGCTTGCGCCGCGCCAGGTCCAGCTGCGGGGCACTCCGGCCAATCAACGTCAGCGTCGTCGACTCCGGGACCAGCCGGACCAGCGCACGCAACGCGTCGACCGCCGCATCCTGGGTCAGCTCCTGAATATCGTCGAGCACCAACACGATTGGCCCCGCAGCCTCCAACGCCGCGACAACAGCCGGCACCAGGTGGGCGTCCACCGACCGCCCAGCGCCACGCAGGTATTGGAACGTCGTCGCATCGACCGTGGCAACCTGAGCCAGCGCGGTCACCAGGTGCAGCAACAGATGGGCGGGGTCGTTGTCCAGATGATCCAGCCGCGCCCACGCGAAGGGCCGGGTGTCGGCGGCGTCCCACAGGGCCACCGCCGTCGTCTTGCCGTAACCGGCGGGAGCGGTCACGACGACCAGCTCAGCGCCCGAAGCACGCAGCGATTCGGTGATCGCGGGCCGCGCCACGATGGCGGAGCCCAACCGGGGCGGGCCGTAGGTAGCCGTCGGGATGTGCGCTGCCCAGCCGTCCCCTGCCACGTTCAAATCGTAGGTGCGATGCGCTCATCCACCCAACCGACCTGTTCTCGACTTTTTTGACGGATACGTTGATACCGTGCGCTCAACGAGGGGAGCGACCATGGGCAACACACTTCGTACCGTGGCAGCCATGGCAGCCGTGATCGGTCTCATCGCGGGCTGCAGCAAGGCGTCCGACTCCGGCGCCAAAGAATCGTCGAGCCCGGCACCCAGCACCGCCGCGTCGGCGGCGGTGAACCCCGCACAACTGCAGGCGCTCGTGCCCACGCCCGCCGGCACTGCTCAGACGTTCGGCCCAAACAACATCGCGGACAACGGGATTCATCTGGCTTTCAAGGTGACCGGTGGCCCCACCGACGTCGTCACCGCATACAAAGCCGCGCTCGAAGGTAAGGGCTGGACCGTCACCACCATCGTGTCGTCCACCGGCGGGCCCGGCGGTGGCGGCGGCGCCACCTACACCGGCACCCACGGCGACAACTACGGCGTGTTCGACGGCGGCGGGTACGGCACCGAAACGTGGCTCAACGTCTGCACCTGGCCGACCAAGCCGGCCCAGCCGAACTGCAGCCGCAACCGCTAGCCGGCGGCTCAGGGATTGATCGTGTTCTCACCGTCTTGGCGGCCCCACACGTACTCGGATGCGAACGGTGACCCGAGGCCGAAGTGGTTGTACGGCGCAATCGACGCACCGGTGTCCAAGACCATGTACGGCATGGGCCAGATGTCCCGGGTAACCGTCCAGCAACCCGGCCGGCCCATCGGGCCGCCCGAGGCGTTGATCCGGGGCAGGTTGTCGGGGTACACGTACGGGTTCGACGAGCCGACGAGTTCAACGTGCGATATCAGCGAGTAACCGTTACCGCCCACGGCGAAGGCCGTGGCCTGCACTGCGCGCGGGAGAGCCCTTATCCCGCAATCGATCGCGGGGCTGTACTTGTCCAGCAATCGGGACGTCGGCAACAGGTCCTGGACGCCGCGAACCAGATACGGCCCGCCGCGCTCGAAGATATCGCCGCCGGTATTGCCGAATCCGACCGACGCCATCAGCGCCTGATCGACCGTCGCTCGCTGCTCATTGAGCGTGTGCTCGGTGGTCACCGCATTCTTGAGGCCGTCCCACAAATCCGGGGACGCCTTCGCGTACACCTCAGCCAGATCGGCAAGCGCCTTCGTGTCGTGCCGCAGCGTCGGCATCCGTTGGTTCAGATCAGTCAGGATCGTGTCGCCGTTCACCAGCGACTGACCGAACTTGTCCCCCAATCCATCCAGCGCCTGCGCCGCGGACGTCAGCGTCTCATTCAGCTTGACCGGGTCAACTACTTCGGAGATGGCGGTGACGGTCTCGAACAGCGTGTTGAACTCGGTCGTGACGCTGACGGCGTTCACGGTGTCGCCGCCCTTGAGCCGCTGCGGCGTCGGGTTCGGCGGCGAGGTGAAGGAAATGTACTTATTGCCGAATACCGTGGTGGCGAGCAATTTTGCATCCACGTTCTGCGGCAGCACATCGAGATACTTCGGATCGACGTCGAGGATCAGTTTGGCTTCGGGACTCTCGCCGGGTGCCGTCACGGCCTCGGCGCCCGTCAACCGGCCGATCGGCACACCGTTATAGGTGACTTTCGAACCGTTGTCCATCGACAACCCGGCACGACTGGCTAGGACGTAGACCACGGCCTTGGTGCTGAAAGCCCCGCGGAATTGCATCCAGGTCAAGGTCAGCCCCGCCGCGGCGAACAACGCCAGGATCAAACCGGCGATCTTGTACGGCGGCGTGCGATCCCTGTTGAGCGGCGCGCGCACCTGCCCCTCAGCGATGGGCAGCCGTGGTTTCGTCATCGCAATCCACCGTCAGATCGAAGTGCCGCCGGGCGCCGTTGCCAGGCCTTATCCCTGTCGATTGATGAGCAGGGTACGACCGTCATCCGTTCGACGGAGCCCTTTAGCCAAATGTCCAGCAAACCAATAATTGACGGTCAGATGATCCCCGTGCAGCTCGCGACCCTTGCCCGCAAAGGTTTCAAACAGTGCCGGGGGCGTCGCGATGCGCTGGGTACGCGAAAACTAAGGCGCCAGTTGGGGATTCACCAGGAACTTCTCGCCGGTCGCTTTCTTGAGGTAACTGTTGAATGCGTCGGGCTTGAGCAAGCCGGCGAGTGAGACCTCTTGCGTGTAGGTGCTCGCGAACGTCGTGGTGAGCTCCGCGGCGACGCGGGCCCGAAGCCGGCCGATGACCTCTGGCCCGGCACCGGCGAGAAACGGGGTGAGCAGCCAGCCGCCCACACCCCAGGCCATGCCGAAACTGCGCGCGAGGACCGTCGGGCTGGTGTCGAGGCTCCCGTAGATGTACACCTGCTTGTGCACGCTCGAGCCGTATCGGGAGTATTGCGCAGCCGTCGCGTTAGCGGCCTGCTCCATACCGTTGAGGATTTGGCCCGCCAGGGTGCCGCCACCGATGGCGTCGAAGGCCAGCGTTGCGGACGTCGCCTTGAGCGCCTCGGCAAGGTCTGCCTCGAATGACGGTGCAGCAGAGTTGCATACGTGGGTCGCGCCCAGGTTACGCAGAATCTCTTCCTGGTCGGCCTTGCGGACGATGTTGACCAGAGGCACCCCGTCTGCGCGGCAGATTTTGACCAACATCTGACCGAGGTTCGATGCCGCCGCCGTGTGCACCAGGCCCGAATGTCCTTCGCGCCGCATGGTTTCCACCATTCCCAGTGCTGTCAGCGGGTTGACGAACGACGATGCCCCGTCCCTGGCCGTCGCACCGTCGGGCAGCACCAAACACGCCGCGGCATTGACCACGCGGTACTGCGAATACATGGCGCCGCCAGCGATGCCTACGGTCTTGCCGAGTAGCGCTTGCGCCGCAGGCGATTCCCCCGCTGCCACCACTGTGCCCGCGCCTTCGTTGCCCACCGGAAGCGATTGGCCGACGCGCACCGACAAACCTTTCAGAGCACCGGGCGGCAGCGGTGCGGTGACCACCGGACGGTCCGGGGTGCCCGCAACTGTCGCCGCCGACATGTCGGCGCCCGGGATCAGCAGGCCCAGATCCGACGGGTTGATCGGCGACGCTTCCACCCGGACGACGACTTCGTCGGCGGCTGGGGTGGGAATCTCGACCTCGTGCAGCGACAGTTCGAGCATGCCGTCCGGTGTGACCAACGACCGCAGTTCCAACGCGGTTTCGGGTAGTGGTTCAGTCATTCGCGTACCCCGTTCGTGTCGAACACTTGCGAGCAGACTACGTCGCCTGCACCCTGAAACGCAGGTATCACTTGGAACTGACTTAGCGGGTGGCAAGGTCCGAGATGCGAAATACTGAAACCCGTGAACATCAACCCGCAGGCGTCACGCTCATGGCTGTTGGTCAACCCCTCGCGGGAAGATGATTTGCACGCGGTCGTGGCATCCACGGCGTGCGACCAGGTGATTCTCGATCTCGAGGACGCCGTCGCGCCCAACGAGAAGGAACCGGCGCGTGAGCGCGTGATGGAATTCCTCAACTCCGGCGGACAAGCCTGGGTGCGCGTCAACGACGCCTCCAGCGAGTACTGGTCGGTCGACTGCCGGACCCTCGCCGACGCGGATGGTCTGCTGGGCGTGGTGCTCGCCAAAACTGAGGGCGGCAATCACATGTGGGACACCGCCGCCCGGCTCGGTGGCCAATCGCCGGTGATCGCCTTGATCGAGACGGCTCGCGGGCTCTCCCGCGTGCACGATATCGCTGCGGCCCGGCCGTGTTTCCGAATTGCGTTCGGCGTCAACGACTACACGCTCGACATCGGCGTCGAACAGGACCCGTTGGCGCTGGCGTACAGCCGTTCTCAACTGGTTGTCGCCTCGCGTGCTGCGCATATCCCGGGGCCCATTGACGGCCCAACCCGCGACCCGGAGCAGCTGGCCGAGGGAGTGGCACTGACCAGGCGGATGGGTATGACGGGCAAACTCGCGCTGCACTCGACAGACGCCGACATCATCAACAAGGGGCTCAGTCCTTCCGATTCTGATATCGCCTGGGCCCAGGAATTCGTCGAGCAGTTCAACAGCCACGGCGGTAAGCCCAAGGACGGCAGCGACCTTCCCCGACTCAACCGCGCCCGGATCATTCTGGACAAGGCCAGCATGCTGGGCCTCGCTACCCCTTCAGCATGACGCTGACCACGTGGCTTCTCGACTCCGATCCAGCCCTGCGCTGGCAGGTCGAGCGTGATCTTGTGGGCGAACCGAACGAGGTCTGGCAAGCCACCCGGGCAAGGATCGCGGCTGAAGGCTTCGGCGAACGTCTTCTCGCGCTTCAGGATCCAGACGGCCAGTGGGCGGGCGGCGCGTTCTTCCCCGCGAATTTCGACTTTGAAGGTCCGGAAGCGGAAGAAGATGCAGGGCAGCCGTGGACGGCGACGACGTGGACGCTCAACTCGCTGCGCGAGTGGGGCCTCGACTCCGCCGTGCTGCGCGAGCGGCGCACCGCCGAGCTGCTCGCCGCAAACAGCCGCTGGGAGTACGAAGGCCTGCCGTACTGGGGCGGCGAGGTCGACTGCTGCATCAATGCCTGGACGGTCGCCAACGGGGTATGGCTGGGCGCCGACGTCACCGGCATCGTCGACTGGTTCCTTGAGCATCGCCTGCCCGACGGTGGCTGGAACTGTGAGTGGGTCGAGGGCTCAACGCGGTCGTCGTTGCACTCGACGCTCAACTCTCTCAAGGGGCTGCTCGCCTACGAAGTCGCGACCGGGGGCACCGACGCGACTCGTGCAGCGCGGCGCTCGGGCGAGGAATACCTGTTGCAGCGCGGGCTTTTCCGTCGTCTTTCCACCGGCGAACCCGTGGGGCCGTGGGTGGACCGGTTCGTGTACCCGTTCCGCTGGTCCTGCAACGTGCTCAACTCGGCCGAATACTTCCGCCGGGCGGCACTGGTTGACGGAACGACGCCGGACCCGCGGATGGCTGACGCAATCTCGCTCATCCGCGCCGCCAGGCAGCCGGACGGCATCTGGCTCCAGGGACAGAGAGACCCCGGGCGAGTGTGGTTCGACGTCGACGTTCCGGCAGGCCAGCCGTCGAAATGGCTCACGCTGTACGGGTCTCGAGTGCTTGCGTGGTGGGACGGCAGCAGCCAGAAAAACTAGAGTCGGCCGGCCGCGAAATCGGCTGCCTGCGTGACCATTCCGGACTGTACGTAGGAGCCGTGGGCGCCGATGTCGATGCCGCCTTCCCAACAGATCGGGTCGGCCTGGGCGCACTGATCGATCGAGTTGGCGGCGTACTGCGGCGCCAGCGTCGGCAGCGGTCCGCCAGCGAGCATGCCGGAGAAACCGGTGCGCGGCGTGCCGAATAGCGCAGTGGCAGCCACGTGACCGGCCATCTGCGGTGACGTCTCGTTGGTGGCCGATTCGATGACCGCGGCCCCCTGCGAATAGCCGCCGAGCACCATCTTGGTGTTCGGGCACTTGGCCGCGGTGGACTCGATGACTGATCGCGCTGCGTCTGCACCCGCTGGAGTGCTTGTGCCGAAGTCATTGCTGGCCGGGTAGTCGACCGGCACCGCGTCAACGGTCCGCGGCGCTATCCGGGTGCGCAGGTCGTCGACGAAGGGACCACCGACGCTGCCCAGGCCCGGCCCCTCGTTGGTGCCGCGGGCGAACACCACCTCGACATCAGAACAGGGCGTGGCGGAGGCCCACGCGGGAGTGACGGTCGGAACGGCTGCGGCCAACGCCGCGAAGGCCAAGAGTGCGGTGCGCGTGCGGGTCATGCCTACCGATCGTAGGGGGCAGGCAGGCGATCAGAACGGTTCCGACGTTATCTCCAGCCAGGCTTGGAATTCTCTTCGCTCACGACGTCGTTGCGCCCGCTCGGCATGCATCCGGTCGATGAACAGCCGCATACCCGTTGAGCTTGTCGCGGGCGTGGCCTTGTAATCCCTTGGCGCCGAATGTGTTCGATGGGCTCTCGATATCGGCAGTGCTGATTGTTGATTCGGCAGCCGGTCCCGGCGTACGCGGCGCAAACGGGACACCACCACGCTCCCGGCGATGCCGAGTACCGCCAACAGCGCTGCCAACGTTTCATACGCTGTATCGGTCATGATCGCGCCTTCTCTCCCGTGCTCACCACACCGGTGCACGGCACGGCCTCGGCTCGCTTGGCTGAGAATGTGATTTATTGATGCCCATTACGATCCTCCGGCAAACGGCGCAGCACCATCGTCCGAAGATGGATTTTTAGTGGCTGATGGATCGAGTATTAGGGGGCACTTCGAAGGCTCGGTGACCGCCTTACTGATGACGAATACGTCGACCTGGACTAGGAGGTGGCATCGTCGACGGCCGGCGCTTCACCGAGCAGGACGCCCACGAGCTGGCCGACGAACTCAGCGCCCGACACTGTGAGTGACCCCTTGGACAGACGACCCATGGGGTGCTATTCGGCTCTGAGCAGTGATCGCCTGACGCGGCCGATGTCCACGCGGGTCGGCAAGTCGTTGGTGATGGTCATGATCGCGACCGCGATGTCGGTGTCAGATACTGCGGCGGTTTGCCTAGCGAATTGGGCTGCCATTGACTCGATTTCAATGTCGGCGAGGTGACGTGGTCGGCGAGGCATCAACGCCAGCAACGGGTTGTAGCCGTTGGGTGGGGCTATGGGAGGCTGTCCGCGGCGTAGGAAGCCGACGAATGCTGCTGCTGCCTCGGCATATGGGAGTTTCATGGTCCGGCTCGTTTGTTTATGCGTTCGGGAAGCGGGCGGTGAGGCTGTCGAGCAGGCGCTCCACCTCATCAGCACGAGCGCGCGCTAGTTTGCGTCGGGCTTCTGCGACTTGTGTCATTGGCTTGCCGCGGCGGCTTGTCGTTGCCAATTGTGTTCGCATGTCGGCTAGTTCGGCTTCGAGTAGCTCGATGAACAGCCGTGCCTGCAGCATGTCTGCGCTGCGTTCACCCACTGGCGTCAATGCCAGCGTGGGACCGAGGCCGTGGGTCGACGGTCTCGTTGCGGGGTCGTACTCGGGCGGGTGTGACATGTGGTAGCCCCCGCGGAGCCGACAGGGCGCCGCGTTCAACCGAACATCCCGATACGTATCGGCGGGGTCGGCTGTCATCGACACACGATCCCAGCCGCATACCGTTGGTCGCGTTTCCCGGCAGTATCTGTCCAGTAAGGTCCTGTTCACCGCGACGCAACCCGGGTTGTGAGATTTCAGGTCGGTCCCCGCCGGGCGTGGCCTGGGGTGGGGACATCAGTCCTGGCGTTTACCGGTGCGTTGGTAGATGACTCGTTGGGCGATCTCGACGGCGTGGTCGGCAAAGCGCTCGTAGTAGCGACTGAGCAGGGTGACGTCAACGGCAGCGATGGTGCCGTGCGGCCATCCCGGGTCCATCACGACGGTGAAGAGTCGGCGGTGGATGTCGTCCATCGCTTCGTCATCGGCTGCGAGTTGGGCCGCTCTGTCGGAGTCTGCTTCGAGTACAACGCTTCTGGTGTCGTCGGCCAGCCGGGCTGCGATAGCACCCATTTCGGCGAAGTAGCCGAGCACGTCAGCTGGGGCTGCGGTTTGTGGGTGGCGTCGGCGACTGATTTGGGCGACGTGCGCGGCCAAGGTACCCATGCGCTGCAGGTCGGCGACATTCCGCATCGCGCTGACAACGGCGCGCAGATCGCGGGCCACCGGGGCTTGACGGGCCAGGATGACGAAGGCGTCCGCTTCGCGGGCGGCGCAGGCGTGGTCGATGTCGTCGCGGTGGTCGATGACATGTTCGGCAGCCTCAACGTCGGCGTGCAGCAACGCGTCGGTGGCCAACTGAATCATGGCGCCGGTGCGTTCGCAGAGCACGGCGATTCCTTCGTTGAGAGCATCGAGTTGCTCGTGGAAGGCGGTGCGCATGGGTTACCAGCATACGAGTTCAACAAAATATTGCACGACTTGCTGGTTAGTTCCAGCTAACAATGCGTTCCACTAGCATCGCTAGCTCATCGAACCCAGTGCCCCCAGTCGGACTCGAACCGACACTGTGCGGATTTTAAGTCCGCTGCCTCTGCCAATTGGGCTATGGGGGCGGGCTCTGACCGGGGTCAGCGCCGACATGACGTTAGCGCCTGGGGATCTGTTGCCACCAAACACCCAGCTTCGGGTGTTAGCTTCGCGCCCTACCCGGAACCGAGCCAACTTTTGCTGGAGGCAACTCGTGAGCACGCTGGTCCGTCTGATCGCCGTTCTGATCATCCCCGTCGTCCTGCTGGTGGGCGGTTGTGGGCACAAACAAGCCGCAACCGGCAGCAACGCCACGTCGTCGGATTCGATCCCTGCCGACCCGTCGGGCGATGCCGGTGACGCCGCCCCCATCGCGAGCACCTGCCCGGCGCAAGCCACCACGTCGTTCGCCAAGACGAAGTTCGTCGCGCACAGCGGCTTGGCGTTCGGCGCGTTCCACCGCTGGCTGTGGAAGCCGTTCGAGGCCGGCACGTTCAAGAAGGGCGCCAGCGGCCGCATGTCGGCATTCATCAAGGGCGGCCTGGCCGCGTTGTTCGTGAAGCGCGAAGTCCGACTCGCGACCACCGACGTGCAGGCCGACCCCACCCTGTGCAAGTCGATCATCGCTCCGCTGGACAAGCTCGGCGACACCGTGCAGGCCGCGTTCGACAAGCTCAAGGGCGGCGACGCCAGCGGCCTCACCGACCTGAACTCGTCGATCGGCTCCATCGAATCCACCTCGCAGAAGGACGGCGTCCCCATCCAGGAGGATGAGAACGCCGACCTGACCAAGAAGCCGGTGTAGTTCCGCGTATCAGGCGAGCGGAATATCCACTCCGCGTTCGGCTTCCGTCCGCGGACCGAAGTAGCGGCGGTCTGCTTCCGTGATCACGACGTCATTGATGCTGGCTTCACGACGGCGCATCAGTCCGTTCTCGTCGAACTCCCACAGCTCGTTGCCGTAGCTGCGGTACCACTGCCCGGCGGCGTCGTGCCATTCATATTGGAACCGCACCGCCATGCGGTTGCCGCGGAAGCCCCACAGACTCTTGCGGAGCACATAGTCGAGTTCGCGTTCCCACTTGCCGGTGAGGAATTCGACGATTTCCGCACGGCCCGTGACGAATTGGTCGCGGTTACGCCAGACGGAATCCTCGGTGTAGGCCAAGCTGACATGGTGCGGATCGCGGGTGTTCCAGGCATCTTCGGCCGCTTGGACTTTCTGTAGCGCAGTGTCCATCTCGAACGGCGGAACTGGCGGACGTAGCTCAGACATGTTGGCTCCTTGAGGTTTTGGTCAAGCCTGGTTCACAAAGTTACGACGGGCCAGTCGTTTTCGGTTTGGGCCAAAACATTGAAGTAGTTGGTCAGGGTATTCCACGCCACGTTCGCCACGATCTCACCGATCTCCTCATCGGACACCCCGGCCTCACGAGCAGCCTTCAACTCGGCCTCATTCACGTCACCGGCGTTCTCGGCGATGGTGGTCGCCAGCTTGAGCACCGCGTCGATATGTGGGTCGTCCGACTCAGCCCGGCGGGCCTTGTCGAGTTCCGCTGCGTCGATCTTCGCAAACTTTCCGCCGGAGAAGGTGTGCGCCGACAAGCAGTACTCACACCCATTCAGCTGAGCGCTCGCAATCGCCAGCCGTTCGCGCACTGCCGGCTTGAGAGTGCCACCGGCAAGCGCGCCGGACAGCGCCAGATAGCTCTGCAGCAATGTGGGGCTGTTGGCCATCAGCTTGGTCATGTTGGGGGTCCGCCCCAACGACTTCTGTACTTGCGCAAGCAATTCGGCGACTTCGCCGGTTGCGGTCTCACGCTCGATGGGGGTGAAGTTGGCCATCGTAGGTCCTTTCCTGGGCAATCCGTGTAGCGGATTGAGTGACATTCTCTTGAGAAGCCGTACCAGAGCTTCTAACGGGTTGAACATCATCGATCCGTGATAAAATTCCGGCATGCCGACCAGCACGCCAGCATGGAAGCTGCCTGATGAACCAGCCCCGGTGCGGTTGATGAACACCATCTGGGCCGATACCCACGGCGTGCACGACGACCTGACGGACCCCACGGCGCTGCGCGACTGGCTGGCCGACGCCACCGAATACGACCGCCACGAACTGGGTCAGCCGAGCCAGGATGAGCTGGACGACGCCCTGCTCCTCCGCGACAGCCTGCGTCGGCTGGCGGCCTATTGCACTACGGACGAGCGCCCGACGGCCCAGTCCCCCGTCGCCGAGATCAGCCACGCCATCGACGTCGTCAACCGGCTCGCCGCCGATGTTCCGCGCAACCAACTCACGCTTGACGACGGGGTGTTGAGCGCCGTCAGCGCGCAACTCACCTCACCCGCGCGCAGCGCCCTTGCCGACCTCGGGCACCAAGGCATCGAGCTGCTCGCCGGCCCAGAGGCCGTCAACCTGCGAGCCTGTTACGCACCGCCTTGCGTGCTGTATTTCGTGAAATCACACCCGCGCCGCGAATGGTGTTCCGAAGCGTGCGGCAACCGCGTCCGCGCAGCCCGGCATTACGAACGCATCCGCAATCAGAGACCGCGCTAAACACGTTCAGGCAGCGACCAACCCGCCACTGAGCAACAGCTGCGGCCGAGGCACCCGGTACCGGATGCAGCCGTCGGTCACCGCGTCGTCGATCTGGTAGATGGTGTCGTTGTTCACGTGGACGCCGGAAATACCAAGGCGCCCAATCACAACCCGGCTTTCCCGGCGGACGTCCGCCATCTCGCCGATCAAATGGTCGACCAGATCGGCGTAGTCCTCGTCGTCACAGTGCGCATCGAGTCCGGCCAGACGCAGTGAGGGACGCCCGCGCAGCACGCAGAAACCGCTGCCCGACTGCAGCCAGACGTTGACCGGCTTCGGACCGTGGACAGACGACAACACGTCCGCCTGGTGCTTCGACGAAATCACCAGGCGCCCAACGCCAATGCTCGCCGCCCAGAGCATTTCATTCGACGTCAGATCATCACAGTGCGCGCCGATCCGGGCGGGTGGGACGCCAGCGGTGAGTGCGGTATCGAGCTCAACTGCACCCACCACATCAACGGGTTGCCGGTGCCCCACTACCCACCGCGCGAACCCCGGGTCGCCCAAAGTCGCTACAGAGCGCGCAATTTCGATCCCCGGCAGGGGCGGTTCGAAGGGCGGATCACCAGCAGTGAGCACCAACCGGGCGGGATGGCGGCGCACCGCGATACCCGACCACCACGTACTCAATGCCACCGACAGCAACATCCGAACCTCCTCGTGCAACACCTACTTACAGCTCTACCCGCACCACCGGATGTGGAAGCGGTTGCTGCCGCAGTCTTGACGAAAGAGGTCGAGAAACTTGCGATTTCTTAACGCAGCCCGCCTACGAGCGGACCGGAGGACGAGGCATCAGAACGGTCGGCTGTTCGCCTGCCACTTGGCCGATTCCGGTCGCGGGCCGAAGCGCTCGATGTAGCGCTCGTGCATCTGCGACTGCTTCTGCCGGAGGATTTCGTCGATGAGATTTGGGTCGAGGCCGTGTTGGCTCAGCCGGTAGCGGCGCCACACTTTGTTGAGCACGAACGACATCACGATGGCCCAGAAATAGATCGGCAGGGTCATTTCGGAGTGGACATACACCGACGCCGGCAGCAGCCACAGCGGGGCCAGAACGAAAACCGGCGGGATCGCGTACCGGACCATGTGCCGGCGGATGGCGCCGTCGCCGGTCAGGTCCTCACGAACCCAGTCCTGCAGGTGGTCCGGTAAGCGGCGCCCGTACGCGTAAGTGATGCGCTGCCAGAACGTAGGACTATCGGTGGCCATGTCGACTCCTTCCACTGATCAGGTCGACTACGAACATTGTATGTCGCACCCTAATGATTAGTACACTATCTATTAGCTCACACACCGACCGGACGACGACGACCTGGGGCAGACACAGCGGGCACAAAGTATTAGGGCCCTAACGGGTAATAAACTAGGCAGTATGTCCACTGCCTCCGAAGACATCGACCCCCTCGCCCTGGAGCGGCAGGTCTGCTTCGCGTTGGCCGTCACCAACCGTGCGGTACTTGCCATCTACCGGCCACTACTTGAGCCGCTCGGGCTGACCCATCCGCAATACCTGGTCCTGCTGGCGTTGTGGGACAACGCCAAATCCAAGCAAGACCCGTTGACCGTCAAACAGATTGCCGCGCTGCTGCAGATGGATTCGGCAACTATGTCACCGATGCTCAAACGCCTCGAAACCCTTGAGCTGATCCGCCGCACGCGCAGCATCACCGACGAACGCACGACGCACATCACGCTGACGCCGAAAGGCGTCGCACTACGTCGTCGCGCACTCAAAATTCCACCGGCAGTTGTAGAGCGACTCGGCGTTGACCTCACCGAGTTGGAACACCTTCACGCGGTGCTCACCAAGATCAACGCAGCTGCCGTAGCCGCCGGAACGCTAACCACAAAATCCGGGTAACCGGCAGCGATCATGCTGTTCGCCAGCAGTTCAAACGCGCCGGAATGTCACCGGGCGTAAAGATGCACGTCATCAACACGGCCATCCGGGCCACACGCAGTTCAAATACTCGTTGACCTGCATAAACGAGCGCACACCCCTGCCGTTGGTGACCCATTTTCCCCGCCGGATATGACCCCCGTCACTGTCCCCGCAAGGACTCCGTAAATGAACCCGGCGGGCCCGTAAGGAAACCGTCAAGATCAGCGCCGGGCCCAGCACCCGGGCGTTTACTTCCGCTCGTGGGCGCCACCGAGACGCGCCCGAAACGGAGCCAAAACATGTCTGTCGCGATCTACGTCGTGCTGACCGTCGCGTTGTTCGCGGTGTTCGGTCTGATCCAGAAGGCGGTCGAACGACTGTGAATTCCGCCAACATCATCGGCCTGGTGCTGTGTCTGCTGGTGGCACTGTTCCTGGTCGCCGCGCTGTTGTTCCCGGAGCGCTTCTAGTGGGCACTACCGCCGCAGGAGTCATCTTCCTGCTCTCCCTGATCCTCGTCCTCGCTGCGGTGCACGTTCCGCTGGGCGACTACATGTATCGCGTATACACGTCCGAGAAGCATTCGCGCGCAGAACGGCTCCTGTACAAGGCCGTTGGCGCCAACCCAGACGCCGAACAGAACTGGGGCGCCTACGCGCGCAGCGTGCTGGCCTTCTCCGCCGTCTCAGTGCTGTTTCTGTTCGCGCTGCAACTGGTTCAGCAGTGGCTGCCCTTGCACCTGAACAATCCGGCCACCCCGATGACGGCCGACATGGCGTGGAACACCGCCGTCAGCTTCGTCACCAATACCAACTGGCAGGCCTATTCGGGTGAGACCACCATGGGCCACCTGGTCCAGATGGCCGGCCTCACCGTGCAGAACTTCGTCTCGGCGGCCGTCGGTATCGCGGTGGCCGTCGCCCTGGTCCGCGGGTTCGCCCGTCGGCACGCGAGTGAGCTGGGCAACTTCTGGGTCGACCTGGTGCGCGGCACCATCCGAATCCTGTTGCCGCTGTCCATCATTGGCGCGGTGATCCTGGTTGCCGGTGGCGTCATCCAGAACTTCCACCTGCACGATCAGGTCGCGAGCACCCTGGCCGGTGCCCAGCAGACCATCACCGGTGGGCCGGTCGCCAGCCAAGAAGTCATCAAGCTGCTGGGTACCAACGGCGGTGGCTTCTACAACGCCAACTCGGCGCACCCGTTCGAGAACCCGACGGCCTGGACCAACTGGGTGGAAATCTTTCTGCTGCTGGTCATTTCGTTCTCCCTGCCGCGAACCTTCGGACGCATGGTGGACAGCCGCAAGCAGGGCTACGCCATCGTCGCAGTGATGGCCACCCTGGCCATCATCAGTGTCAGCCTCATGATGCTGTTCCAGGGCCAGCACCACGGCACCGTGCCCACCGCGGTTGGCTCGGCCACAGAAGGTGTGGAACAGCGCTTCGGCGTTGCCAATTCGGCGGTGTTCGCCACCGCGACCACGCTGACGTCCACCGGAGCCATCGACTCGACTCACGACTCGTACACCTCCCTCGGCGGCATGATGACGATGTTCAACATGCAGCTCGGTGAGGTCGCGCCCGGCGGCACCGGTTCCGGCTTGTACGGCATGTTGATCCTCGCGGTGATCACGGTGTTCGTGGCAGGCCTGATGGTCGGACGCACGCCGGAATACCTCGGCAAGAAGATCACCCCGCGTGAAATCAAGCTGGCGGCCAGCTATTTCCTGGTTACCCCGTTGATCGTGCTGACCGGTACCGCCACCGCTATGGCGCTGCCGGGCGAGCGTGCCGCGATGGCCAACGCCGGCCCGCACGGCTTGTCAGAAGTGTTGTACGCGTTCACCTCAGCGGCAAACAACAACGGTTCGGCTTTCGCGGGTCTGTCGGTGAACACCGTTTGGTACAACACGGCTTTGGGTCTGGCCATGCTGATCGGCCGGTTCCTGCCCTTGATCCTGGTGCTGGCCCTGGCCGGCTCACTGGCCAAGCAGGGCAGCACTCCCCCGTCGCTCGGCACACTGCCCACGCACCGACCGCAGTTCGTCGGGATGGTCGCCGGCGTGACGCTGATCCTGGTCGCCCTGACCTTCCTGCCGGCGCTGGCGCTCGGCCCCCTTGCTGAAGGAATCCACTAAATGTCAACCAAAACCGCACCGGTCGGCATCGCTGACCCCGAACACCCCGCCCACATCCACGAGCCCAAGAACAAGGGCCGCGTGCAGGGCGGCCTGCTCGATCCGAAGATGCTGTGGAAGTCGCTGCCGGACGCCCTGCGCAAGCTGGACCCGCGCACACTGTGGCGTAACCCGGTGATGTTGATCGTCGAGATCGGCGCCGTCTGGTCGACCGTCTTGGCCGTGCTCAACTCCAGCTGGTTCGCCTGGCTGATCGTGTTCTGGCTGTGGCTGACAGTCATTTTCGCCAACTTGGCCGAGGCCGTCGCCGAAGGCCGGGGCAAGGCCCAGGCCGCCAGCCTGCGAAAGACCCAATCCGACACCATGGCTCGCAAGCTGGTGGGCTGGGGGCCGGGCAGTCCAGGTACCGAGGAAGAGGTCGCCGCACCGCTGCTGCAGCAGGGCGACATCGTCGTGGTCGAAGCCGGTCAGGTCATCCCCGGTGATGGTGACGTCGTGGAAGGCATTGCCTCCGTTGATGAGTCGGCCATCACCGGCGAATCTGCCCCCGTCATCCGGGAATCCGGTGGCGACCGCAGCGCCGTCACCGGCGGTACCACGGTGCTGTCCGACCGGATCGTCGTGCAGATCACCCAGAAGCCGGGCGAGAGCTTCGTCGACCGCATGATCGCCCTCGTCGAAGGCGCCAACCGGCAGAAGACGCCCAACGAGATCGCGCTGAACATCCTGCTGGCCGCACTGACCATCATCTTCGTGTTCGCCGTCGCGACCCTGCAGCCGTTGGCCATCTACTCCAAGGCCAACAACCCGGGTGTGCCAGATACCGAGGCGCTGGACGCCTTTGGCGTTACCGGCATCGTGATGGTCTCGCTGCTGGTCTGTCTGATTCCCACCACAATTGGCGCACTGTTGTCCGCCATCGGTATCGCCGGCATGGACCGGCTGGTGCAGCGCAACGTGCTGGCCATGTCCGGTCGCGCCGTCGAAGCAGCCGGTGACGTCAACACCCTGCTGCTGGACAAGACCGGCACCATCACCCTCGGCAACCGGCAGGCCTCGAACTTCATCCCGGTTCC
Organism: Mycolicibacterium sp. CBMA 234; assembly: GCF_009729415.1. Taxonomy (GTDB): domain Bacteria; phylum Actinomycetota; class Actinomycetes; order Mycobacteriales; family Mycobacteriaceae; genus Mycobacterium. The sequence goes on along the minus strand of NZ_MPKW01000021.1, from coordinate 60,744 downwards.
CGGCGTCACCGCCGACCAGCTCGCCGATGCGGCGCAGCTGTCCAGCCTGGCCGACGAGACCCCTGAGGGCCGCTCAATTGTGGTGTACGCCAAGCAGGCTCACGGCTTGCGCGCCCGCACCCCGGGCGAGCTGACCGACGCCACCTGGGTCGAGTTCACGGCCATGACCCGGATGTCCGGTGTCGACCTGCACGACGGCCACAAGCTGCGCAAGGGTGCGGCCGGCTCAGTCGCGGACTGGATTCGCGGTCACGGCGGCACCGTGCCCGCGGAACTGGGCGAGATCGTCGACGGCATCTCCGGCGAGGGCGGCACCCCACTGGTGGTGGGCCACATTCGGGACGGCAAAGCTGAGGTGCTCGGCGTCATCCACCTCAAGGACGTCGTCAAGCAGGGCATGCGGGAACGGTTCGACGAGATGCGCAAGATGGGCATCCGCACCGTCATGATCACCGGCGACAACCCGTTGACCGCCAAGGCAATTGCCGACGAAGCCGGCGTTGACGACTTCCTGGCCGAGGCCACGCCGGAGGACAAGCTGGCGCTGATCAAGAAGGAGCAGGCCGGCGGCAAGCTGGTCGCGATGACCGGTGACGGCACCAACGACGCCCCCGCGCTGGCTCAGGCCGACGTCGGCGTCGCGATGAACACCGGCACTTCGGCGGCCAAAGAGGCCGGCAACATGGTCGATCTGGATTCGGACCCGACCAAGCTGATCGAGATCGTCGAGATCGGCAAGCAGTTGCTCATCACCCGCGGCGCCCTGACCACATTCTCCATCGCCAACGACATCGCGAAGTACTTCGCGATCATCCCGGCCATGTTCGTGGCGCTGTTCCCGGGCCTGGACCTGCTGAACATCATGCGGCTGCACAGCCCGCAGTCGGCGATCCTGTCCGCGGTGATCTTCAACGCGCTGGTCATCATCGCGTTGATCCCGCTGTCGCTGCGCGGTGTTCGATACACCCCCAGCAGCGCATCAAAACTGTTGAGCCGCAACCTGTATGTCTATGGCCTGGGTGGCATCATCGCCCCGTTCATCGGCATCAAACTCATTGACCTGATCATTCAGTTCGTCCCGGGGATGTCTTAATCATGAATATTGGCAACCTGATTCGCGTCCACACCGCAGCACTGCGCGCGCTGCTGGTCCTGACCGTCATCACTGGCCTGGCGTACCCGGCCCTCATCTGGGCCATCGCCCAGATCCCGGGGCTCAAGGACAAGGCGGACGGCTCGCTCGTCACGGCCAGCGGCAAGGTCGTCGGCAGCTCGCTGATCGGCCAGCTGTTCACCGATGACAAGGGCAACGTGCTGCCGCAGTACTTCCAGAGTCGGCCGTCGAACGCCGGCACCAACGGGTACGACCCGATGGCCAGCGGCGCAAGCAATCTGGGCCCGGAAAGCATCGTCGACACGCCCGCCGACCCGGCCCAACTCAAGGCCGGCAAGTCGGCCACGGACGCCGGCTTCAAGCCCAGCCTGCTGACCCAGGTGTGCACCCGCAGCTACGGCGTCGCGGACACCGAAGGCTTGGACCACACGGCCGGGGCACGCCCGTTCTGCACATCCGACGGTGTGGGTGCCGTGGTGTCGGTGATGGGTCCGCGCAACGCTGCCGGCAACGTCACCAACCCGACCCGGGTGGTCAGCGTGAACCAGCCGTGCGACACCACCAAGGCCCCGTTCGCGGCGACCTATGAGGGCGTGCGCGTCGAATGTGCCAAGTACGGCGAGGATTACACCGCCGGGCAGATCGTCGCGATCCGTGGCTCGGCGCCGTCCGATCCACAGGTGCCGGCCGACGCCGTCACGGCCAGCGGCAGTGGCCTGGACCCTGACATCTCGGTGGACTACGCCGACCTTCAGGTGAACCGGGTCGCCAAGGCCCGGCACATCTCGGCCGAGCAGGTCCGAACCCTGCTGCACGACAACACCACCAGCCGCGCCCTGGGCTTCATGGGTGAGCCGCGGGTCAACGTCCTGCAACTGAATCTGGCTTTGGACAAGAGGTACCCGATGGCGTCATCTGCCGGACTTCGCCCGGCAATGAACTGACCTGCTGGACAATGGGAGACATGGGAACGTCGGAAAAGCGGGGCGAGTTACGCATCTACCTGGGTGCGGCCCCTGGTGTGGGCAAGACGTTCTCAATGCTCGGCGAGGCCCACCGCCGACTCGAGCGCGGCACTGACGTGGTCGCGGCCGTGGTTGAGACCCACGGCCGCAAGAAGACCGCCGAGGCCATGGAGGGCATCGAGAAGATCCCGCCGCGGTTCATCGACTACCGCGGCGGGACCTTCTCCGAACTCGACGTCCCGGCCGTGCTGGCCCGTCATCCCGAAGTGGTGCTGGTAGACGAACTGGCCCACAGCAACACCCCCGGCAGCAAGAACGCCAAGCGCTGGCAGGACGTCGAGGAGCTGCTGGCCGCCGGCATCACCGTCATCTCCACGGTGAATGTCCAGCACCTCGAGAGCCTGAACGACGTCGTCGCACAGATCACCGGCATCGAGCAGCAGGAGACTGTCCCGGACTCCGTGGTGCGCGGTGCCGCGCAGATCGAATTGGTCGACATCACTCCGGAAGCCTTGCGCCGCAGGCTCTCCCACGGCAACGTGTACGCGCCAGAACGCGTCGACGCGGCCCTGTCCAACTACTTCCGCCAGGGCAACCTCACCGCCCTGCGCGAACTGGCGCTGCTGTGGCTGGCCGATCAGGTCGACGCCGCCTTGGCGAAATACCGTGCTGAGCACAATATTTCGGATACCTGGGAGGCCCGCGAGCGCGTCGTCGTAGCGGTCACCGGCGGTCCCGAATCGGAAACCCTGGTACGACGCGCGTCGCGCATCGCCTCGAAATCCAGCGCCGAGCTGATGGTGGTGCACGTCGTCCGAGGCGACGGGTTGACGGGTGTCTCGGCCCCGCAGATGGGCAAGGTCCGCGAGCTGACTTCCAGCCTCGGCGCCACCCTGCACACCGTCGTCGGCGGCAGCGACGGTGACGTGCCCAGTGCCCTACTGGATTTCGCCCGCGAGATGAACGCCACCCAGCTGGTGCTGGGCACGTCGAGACGCTCACGCTGGGCCCGGCTCTTCGACGAGGGCATCGGCGCCAAGACGGTGCAGCACTCCGGGAAGATCGACGTGCACATGGTCACCCATGAGCAGTCCCAGACTGGATGGTCGTGGTCCACGGCAAGCCGCGGCCAACGCCACCTGGCGTCCTGGCTGGCCGCGCTCATCGTGCCCAGCATCATCACCGCCATCACGGCACTGCTGGACCCGTTCCTGCACGTCGGCGGCGAGAGCGCGGTCTACTTCATCGGTGTCCTGATCGTGGCGCTGCTCGGCGGCGTGGCCCCGGCCGCGCTGTCGGCCGTGCTTTCGGGGCTGCTGCTCAACTACTTCTTCGTTCCGCCGCGGTACAGCTTCACCATTGCCGACCCCGACAGCGCGCTCACCATCGTGGTGCTGCTGGCTGTCGCGGTGGCCGTCGCCGCCCTGGTCGACGGTGCTGCCAAACGCGCCAGGGAAGCCCGTCACGCCGCGCAGGAGGCCGAGCTGCTGGCCCTGTTCGCGGGCAGCGTGCTGCGTGGCGCCGACCTGACCACGCTGCTGGAACGCGTCCGCGAGACCTACGGCCAACGTGCCGTCAGCCTGCTGCACGAAGATGAGGGAATTATCGCCTGCGTCGGTAAAGACCCGTGTGCGACAGTCGATTCGGCCGACACCGCGATCGAGGTCAGCGACGATGAGTACTGGCTGCTGATGGCCGGCCGCAAGACCGAGGCCCGCGACCGGTTGGTGCTCGGCGCCGTGGCCCGACAGGCGGCGGGCCTGGTGCGGCAGCGCGCATTGGTCGAAGAGGCCGGCCGCGCCGAGGCCATCGCGAAAGCCGATGAACTGCGCCGGTCGCTGCTGAGCGCCGTCAGCCACGACCTGCGCACTCCGCTGGCCGCCGCCAAGGCCGCGGTGTCCAGCCTGCGCAGCGAAGACGTCGGCTTCTCCCCCGAGGACACCGCCGAGCTGCTGGCCACCGTCGAGGAATCCGTGGACCAGCTGACGTCGTTGGTGGGCAACCTGCTGGATTCATCGCGGCTCGCCGCCGGCGTGGTCAAGCCGGAGCTGCGGACGGTGTACCTGGAAGAGGTCGTCCAACGGGCGCTGCTCGGAATCAGCCGGAGCACAACCGGTTACGGACACCGGGGCCTGGACCGGGTCAAGGTCGAGGTGGGCGATGCGGTGGCGCTGGCCGACTCGGGCCTACTGGAACGGGTGCTGCTCAACCTGGTCGACAATGCCCTGCGGTACGCCCCGGCCAGCGTGGTGCGGGTCAACGCCGGCCCAGTCGGAGAGCGAGTGCTGATCACCATTATCGATGAGGGGCCGGGTATCCCCCGCGGCACCGAGGAGGAGATGTTCGCACCATTCCAGCGCCTCGGCGATCGTGACAACAGCACCGGTGTGGGACTTGGTCTTTCGGTGGCCCGCGGTTTCGTCGAGGCAATGGGCGGCACCATCTCGGCCACCGACACCCCCGGCGGCGGGCTGACCGTGGTGGTTGACCTGGCCGCCCCAGGAAAGGATCAGGCGTGACACGAGTTCTGGTGATCGACGACGAGCCGCAGATCCTGCGCGCGTTACGGATCAACCTGTCGGTGCGCGGGTACGAGGTCACCGTCGCGGCCAGTGGTGCGGAGGCACTGCGGGCGGCCGCCGAGCACAAGCCCGACGTGGTGATCCTGGATCTGGGCCTGCCGGACATGTCGGGTATTGACGTGCTCGCCGGATTGCGTGGCTGGCTCACCGCGCCGGTGATCGTGCTGTCGGCGCGGACCGACTCGATGGACAAAGTCGAAGCACTCGACGCGGGTGCCGACGACTACGTCACCAAGCCGTTCGGCATGGATGAGTTCCTGGCTCGGCTGCGGGCCGCGGTGCGGCGTGGCGCAGCGGCCTCCGAGACAGACGAGCCTGTCATCGAAACATCGTCATTCACAGTCGATTTGGCCTCCAAACGGGTGACCCGCAGCGGCAACGAGGTGCACCTGACGCCCACCGAATGGGGCATGTTGGAGATGCTGGTGCGCAACCGCGGCAAGCTGGTGGGCCGCGAAGAGCTGCTCAAGGAGGTGTGGGGCCCGGCCTACGCCAAGGAGACCCACTACCTGCGCGTGTATCTGGCTCAGCTGCGGCGCAAGTTGGAGATCGACCCCTCGCACCCCAAGCACCTGCTGACCGAGGCCGGCATGGGGTATCGCTTCCAGGAGTGAGCGCGTTGACTTGTGTTCGAGATTTCGCCGATTTTTCGCACACAAGCCAACACACAGCGGCTAATGAGTGGAAGGCTGGAGCGCGAAGCTCTTCCACCGAACGCACCTGTGAAAAGGCTGGAAATGGTAGACAATTCGCGCGCCTACAACAGTGTCTGGCAACTACGAGGCGACGCCTGGTGCCGCCTGGAAGAAGCCGCCGACCGGCTGACCAGAACCACCACCGTCGGCGATCTCAAAGACCGGTATATCGGGATCTGCACTGAGCTGCTCGGGACCCTGACCCCGCTGGAACCGTATTGGGCATATCCCGGTTCCCTGCATTTCGCCCAGGTGCAGCGGTTGTTCAGCGCCGGTAGCTACGACAAGTTCGCGAAGACCATCGCTCGGATCAACCGGGCGCTGACCACCGAGTCGTACCGGACCGGCGACATCGACAACGCGGGCATGGACGACACCGACATGTTCCCCACCGACCCGCGCACGCTGGAGCAGCAGCCCGTGTCCCGGCGGGAGCAGCTGTACTTCGAGGTGCTGATCGTCGAGAAGATGACCGAGGCCCAGGAGCAGGCGTTGCGTGCTGAGGTGCGCAGCTGGCGCCGGCCCGACGACGAGTTCGTCTACGAACTGGTCGTGGTCGGCAGCGGCGACGAGGCGCTGATCGCGGCCCGGCTCAACGTGAACCTGCAAGCCGCGGTGATCCGGCGGCGGTTCAGCCACCGATCCGAGCGCGACCTGTCGACGTTGGCCCAATTCGTCGACACCAAGGTGTCCGAGGTGCTCGACGATCACAAGTCACCCGATGAGCGCGCCCAAATCCTGGCGACGTCCATCCAAGATTTGCGACCCGAACTCGACCTCTATCTGATGACCGAGATCGAGGTCGAAGACATCGCCGGACGGCTGGGCACGCACTTCCGGCGGGTGTTCCATGCCCGCGAAGGCGTGCTGGAGTTGCACCTGTCGATCCTGCAGGGCGTCGCCGAGCGTTACCGCACACCGTTTTTCAGCGCGCTCAAGCAATACAGTCACCGGCCGACCGGGGTGTTCCACGCGCTGCCAATCAGCCAGGGCAAGTCAATTGTCAACTCGCACTGGATCAAAGACATGGTCAGCTTCTACGGGCTGGACGTGTTCATGGCCGAGACGTCGGCCACCTGCGGTGGGCTGGACTCGCTGTTGGAGCCGACCGGGCCGCTGCGCGAGGCCCAGCAATTGGCCGCTGAGACCTACGGTTCGCGGCGCACCTACTTCGTCACCAACGGCACGTCGACGGCCAACAAGATCGTCACGCAGTCGCTGGTGGCGCCCGGCGACATCGTGCTGCTGGACCGCAACTGCCACCAGTCGCACCACTACGGGATGATGATGGCCGGGGCCAATGTCATCTACCTGGAGGCCTACCCGCTACCCGACTACACCATGTACGGCGCGGTGCCGCTGCGGGAAATCAAGTCAAAGTTGCTGGCGCTCAAGGCCGCCGGCAAGCTGGACCGGGTCAAGATGATGTCGCTGACCAACTGCACGTTCGACGGCATCGTGTACGACGTGGAGCGGGTCATGGAGGAATGCCTCGCGATCAAACCGGACCTCGTATTCCTATGGGACGAAGCGTGGTTCGCGTTCGCGCGGTTCCACCCGGTCTACCGGGACCGCACCGCGATGGCGACGGCCCGTCGGCTCCGCGAGAAACTGGCCGATCCGGAGTACCTCGCTGAGTACCAGAAGCAGCTGACGGCCGACATCGAAAAGCCGCCCACCGATGAGGAATTGCTCAATCGTCGGCTGATGCCAGACCCAGCCAAGGCTCGGGTGCGGGTGTACGCCGCGCAGTCGACACACAAGACGCTGACCTCGTTGCGCCAAGGTTCGATGATCCACGTATTCGACCAAGACTTCGAGCAGAAGGTGTCCGAAGCCTTCCACGAGGCCTACATGGCGCACACGTCGACGTCACCCAACTATCAGATTCTGGCGTCATTGGATCTGGGGCGGCGCCAGGTCGCGCTGGAAGGCGTCGAGCTGGTGCAACGTCAGATCGAGAACGCGATGCAGTTGCGCGACGCGATCGACAACCACCCGCTGCTGAGCAAGTACATGAGGTGCCTGCGCACCTCGGATCTGATCCCCGACGAATTCCGCGCCAGCCACATCGAGCAGCCGCTGCGCTCCGGTCTGCAAAACATGATGACCGCTTGGGACAAAGACGAATTCGTGCTCGACCCGTCGCGCATCACGCTGTCGATCGGCCGCACCGGCTACGACGGCGACACCTTCAAACGCGAGCAGCTGATGGACCGGCACGGTGTGCAGATCAACAAGACCTCGCGAAACACCGTGCTGTTCATGACGAATATCGGTACCACGCGTAGCTCGGTGGCCTTCCTGGTCGAGGTGCTGGTGAAGATCGCCACCGAACTCGACGAGGCGGTCTCCGAGATGGGCCTCGGCGAACGCGGCCGCTTCGAACAGAAGGTGCGGAAGCTGACCACGTCGTCCGCCTCACTGCCGAACTTCAGCGGATTCCATCCGGTGTTCCGAGAGATGGAGTGGACCAACGGCTCCGAGCCGACGCCGGAAGGCGATGTGCGGCGGGCGTTCTACCTGTCCTACAACGACACCAACTGCGAATACCTCACCACCGACGAGGTTTTCGAGAAGATGGACAACGGCGTGGACGTGGTATCGGCGACATTCGTGACGCCGTACCCGCCAGGATTCCCGGTGCTGGTGCCCGGCCAGGTGTTCAGCCGCGAGATTCTGACCTTCCTGCGCGATCTCGATACACCCGAAATCCATGGCTACAACCCGGATTTCGGCTACCGGGTCTACACCGAGAAGGCCATCGAGATGTGCCGTCCCGTGCTGACGCCAGGTGCTGCGGCCGCGAGGCCCGCGCCGGCTGAGGCACCCGCAGCGCCCGCTGCCGCCAAGCCCAAGAAGAGCGCTGCCAAGTCGAGTTGATGGCGGGGCAGTCCCGGCGCAGGGTTCCTGCCCCGAGCACGTTCGGCGTGTCGGCCCTTCCCTGACACTTGCGGTCGGGAGCTGTCAGCATGAGTTGACAATGTCAGCTCAAGCTGACGACTCCCGCTCGAACATGTCGAGGTAGAAGCCGGGGAGCAGCAGGTACTCCCCCGTTGACCTGCGCTAATGCGCATCGCCCGTCGGCGCCGACCAAACGCATTCCGGCCCGCCGATCATCCCCAATGCTTAGCCACCCTAGGTATGTGCTTCGTCACAGCACCCGGCCGGAATCGCAGCTACCCCGTTCGACTTATACCAGGCAACTGGTACTTCAAGCGACGGGGAAAACATCATGAACGCCAGCTCCTTCCGCACTCTGGCCGGCAAAGTGGCTCTGGCCGCGACGGCAGCCTTCACGATCATCGTCGGCGCATCCGTCGACCCTGTCGCCACCGCAAGTGCCGCCGACGACTCCTGTGCCAACGTCGAGGTCGTCTTCGCCCGCGGCACCTTCGAAGCTCCTGGTGTCGGCGCTACGGGTCAGGCCTTCGTCGACGCACTGAACGCCCGGATGCCTGGCAAGAACATCGACGCTTACGGCGTGAACTACCCCGCCTCGCTGGACTTCGGTCAGGCCGCCGACGGTGTCGCCGACGCCACCAACCGCATCGAGGCCATCGCCGCGAGCTGCCCCGCCACCAAAATCGTCATCGGCGGCTACTCGCAGGGCGCGGCTGTCGCCGGCTACAGCACCATGAGCAGCGTCCCCGCCGGATTCGCGCTGCCAGCCGGCATCACCGGCCCGATGCCCGCCTCGGTCGCCTCGCACGTCGCCGCCGTGGTCCTGTTCGGCACCCCGAGCCCGTTCGTGCTGAGCGTCGCCGACCGCGGAGCGCCCGCCATCAACATCGGCGGCGCCTACGCCGGCAAGACCCTGCAGCTGTGCGCCCCCGGCGACCCGATCTGCGGTGGCGGCATGGACCGCTCTGCCCACAGCGCCTACAAGTTCAACGGCATGGCCAACCAGGCAGCGGACTTCGTCGCCCGCCAACTGGGTGCCCCTGCCGCTCCGGCCGCCGCATTGGTCCAGGCGTCGGACGACACAGCCAACTGAATCACCCCGAGCCGGCGGCCGGAAGCCAGTCCCCACGGACAGCTTCCGGCCGTCGGTCTGTTCACAGCCTTCACGCAGCCCCGCGATCGAACTATGGTGAAATCGTCATATCTCGATAAGCCGAGACAAACAGGGGTGAACAGGATGAAGGTTTCAGCGGTCAAGGCTCAATCAACCTGCGGCTGTCAGTGCAACGCCTGCCGCGGCGGCCACCACTGCGGCAACCGGCCCAACTGCAAGGTCTAGCCACAACTCTCGACCGTCGACCGTGCGGGTTTACGAGGGAATCGCTTCGCTTTTCCGCGGAAACCCGCACGCTCGACGCACAGGTCAAACAGACAGCGCGATGCCGTCCAGGATGTCGTGCTCGCTGACCACCAGTTCGGTGATGCCCGCGCGCTGACCGAATTCGCGGGCCAGTTCCTCGACGACGACCGATCCGCCGCCGATCACCGGCGCCCGACCCGGGTGCATGGGACCGAGCTCGAGGCGCTGCGCCCGGGGCATCGCGATCAGTTCGTCGCATACCTTGACCACATCGGGAATTCCGATGCGGGACAGGTGAATTACCTCGGAGTCGTACTCCGGCAACCCCAGAGCCAGCGCGGCGATCGTGGTGAAGGTGCCGGCCACGCCGACCCACGTGTGCGCCCCATCAATGGGCACGACGTCGAGCGCCTCCGCCAACTTCTCCCGGACCACGGCACGCGCCGCGGCTACTTCGTCAGCGGTGGGCGGGTCCGACTGCAGGCACCGCTCGGTGAGCCGCACACAACCGATGTTGGCCGAGAAGCTGGCCACCACGTCCGTGACCGCAGCGCCGGACCCGCCGAGCACTACCTCGGTCGAGCCGCCACCCAGGTCGACAACCACGAAAGGTCCTGCGGCCGGGTCTAATTCACCGACGGCACCGCGGAACGACAACGCCGCTTCCTCGGTTCCGGTGATCACCTCAGCCACCGCGCCCGGCATTGCCCGGCCCAGTTGACGGGCGGTCATGGCGAAGAACTCGTCGCGGTTGCCGGCATCGCGGGCCGCCGAGGTCGCGACCATCCGGACTTTGGACACGTCGTGCGCGAGCATGGTGTCGACGTAGTCGGACAGTGCCGCTTCCGTGCGCGCCAACGCGGCGGGCGCGAATTGCCCTGTGGCATCAACACCTTCACCCAAGGTGACGATCCGCATCTCGCGGTGCACGTCCTGCAACCGGCCATCGGCGATGTCCGCGATCAGCAGGCGAATGGAATTTGTACCGCAGTCAACAGCAGCAACCCGCGAACTCACACCCACACCTTCGGATCCAAAATCCCGGCCATCGCCGGTTCGACGGCCAACAACGCCAGCGCCTCGTCCCCAAAGGGGTTGACGCCCGGGCCTTTTGCCAACGAATGCGCCATGACGACGTGCAGGCACTTCACGCGATCCGGCATGCCGCCGCCCGAGAAGGTAGTGCCCAGCGACTCGATCGCGTCGCGCTCGGCCAGGAACGATTCGTGCGCCCGCAGATAGGCCGCAGCCAACTCTTCAGAAGCCTGCAGCCGCTCGGTCATGTCCCGCATCAGACCCGACGACTCCAGCCGACTGGCAGCGGCCGTCAGCGCCGGATGGGTCAGGTAATACAAAGTGGGGAAAGGGGTTCCGTCCGGCAACCGCGGCGCGGTCTTGACCACACCAGGTTCGCCATTGGGGCAGCGGTAGGCGATCTCCAGGACACCGCGCGGTTCCCGACCCAATTGGGCCGCAACGGCTTCCAGATCAGCAGCGTTAACCACCGGGCGGCGCCTGGGGTGCGGGGACGTCGGTCGGGGCCGGCGCGTCGGTTCCAGGAATGCCGTCGGGGCTGGGCGGCGCCAATGCCGGGGCCGGTGCCAGGCCGTGCGGCTGATCAGCAATGGTGTGCCACAGCGAGGTGTACCACGGCTGGTTGCTCTTGGCCGTGGGCGACGGTGCGGGCGCAACGGGCGCCGTCACCGCGCCGGGGGGCAGCTGCACCTGGTACGGAATATCGCCCGGCATCACGAAACCCAACCGCTCGCGGGCCTGCGCGGCAATGTACACCGGATCGGCCAATTTCACCTTCTGCTGCTCCAAATTGCTGATCTGCGAACGTAATTGGGCCTCGGCCGTGGCCAACTGCTGCATCTCGGTCCGCTGCGCGAAATAGGTACGTACCGGCCCGGCGATGGTCAGGGTCAGGATGCACACCACGACGGCGAGAATCGCCGCCCGCCGCGCCGCAGAGCCCAGCCGCTGTTCGGCGTGGTGCTCAACCGACTCCTCATAGGCCTGGCGAATCGGCTCGGTGACCGGTACCGGCAGGTTGTCCGGACTGCGCCGGGGATCGGCCTTGGGACGGCTACCCGCCTTGGCCGCGGCCGAGGCGGGACGCCCCCGCTTCGCCTCGCCGGGTTTGGCGGGGCGAGAGGCGGGAGTACGCCGCTTCGGATCGGCCATATCGGTAGGTCAGAACCCGCGAAACTACTTGGACTCCACCGCAAAACGAGGGAACGCCAGGTCGCCGGCGTACCGGCCGGCGTCGCCCAGGGTCTCCTCGATGCGCAGCAGCTGGTTGTACTTAGCCACGCGCTCGCTGCGGGCCGGAGCACCGGTCTTGATCTGACCACAGCTGCAGGCCACGGCCAGGTCGGCGATGGTGGTGTCTTCGGTCTCGCCACTGCGGTGGCTCATCATCGACTTGTAGCCGGCGTTGTGGGCCAGCGCCACAGCGTCCAAAGTCTCGGTGAGCGTGCCGATCTGGTTGACCTTCACCAGCAGCGCGTTGGCGGCACCCTTTTCGATGCCCTCTTCCAGCCGCTCCGGGTTGGTGACGAACAGGTCGTCGCCGACCAGCTGCACCCGGTCACCGATCGCGGTGGTCAGCGCCACCCAGCCGTCCCAGTCGTCCTCGGACAGCGGGTCCTCGATGGACACCAGCGGGAAGGCATCGAGCAGCGAAGCGTAGAACTTGGCCATCTCCTCGGCGCTGCGGGTCTGCTTCTCGAAGGCGTAACCCGTTCCGTCCGTGTAGAACTCGGTGGCCGCAACGTCCAGGGCCAGGGCCACGTCGCTACCCAGCTTCAGGCCGGTGGCGTCGATGGCGGTGCTGATCAGTTCGAGCGCGGCGTACGTGCCGGCGACGTCAGGGGCGAAACCGCCCTCGTCACCGAGGCCGGTCGACAGGCCCTGCTTCTTGAGCACGGACTTGAGCGAGTGGTAAACCTCGGCGCCCCAGCGCAGCGATTCCTTGAAGGTGGGCGCACCGATGGGCGCGACCATGAACTCCTGGACGTCGACGCCCGTGTCGGCGTGCGCGCCACCGTTGAGGATGTTCATCATCGGCACCGGCAGGATGTGGGCGTTCGGGCCGCCGAGGTAGCGGAACAGCGGCAGGCCGGCCGAGTCGGCGGCAGCCTTGGCCACAGCCAGGGAGACGCCGAGGATGGAGTTGGCGCCAAGACGCGACTTGTCCGGCGTGCCGTCCAGGTCCAGCAGGGCCTGGTCGATGATGCGCTGGTCGTCGGCGGCCTGGCCGATGACTGCGGGCGCAATCTCGTCGAGCACGGCCTCGACGGCCTTCTCGACGCCCTTGCCCAGGTAGCGGGCGCCACCGTCGCGCAGCTCGACAGCCTCGTGCTCACCGGTGGACGCACCCGACGGCACTGCCGCGCGGGCGAACGTTCCATCGGTCAGAGCGACCTCGACCTCGACCGTCGGGTTACCCCGGGAATCGAGAATCTCGCGGGCTCCGACCTGTTCGATGATTGGCACTTGGGTCTCCCTTTGCGTCACGGACTCGTGCGAACGCCCATCAGCGTAAACGGTGCCGCGAGTAGAAGTGCGTCAGCGTGAACCTAGAGCCAGATTTCTCGCCGGGGATCGCTGCCCGCGAGTTACCGCTGCTGGCGCCCGTTGGCGTACGCCGTCGCCCAGTCACGCACGGCGCGGGCGTAGTCGTCGGACATGTTGTAGGCGTGCAGGGCATCCATCCAGCCGTGCGGGCTGGACAGGTCCTTGCCGCGATAGCAGAGGTAACCGGCGGCCGACAGCGCTGCGTCGTCGATGTTGTCGGGGCTGGCGAAGCCGGTGTTGTTGGCGTCGACCCCGTACAACCGCCAGGTGTCCGGAATGAACTGCATGGGCCCCATCGCGCGGTCGACGGCGCTGTCGCTGTCCATGCTGCCGAGGTCGGAGTCCGAAATCCGCATGTTGTTCATGGTTCCGTCGAGTGGCACGCCGCGGATCGGAGGTGTGACGTCGCCGTTCGGCGCGATGGTCGCGCCCCGGTACGTGCCGTGATGACTTTCCACCATGCCGATGCCGGCGAGCGTCGTCCACGCGATGTGGCACTTGGGGTTCTCCACCTCAGCCACCCGCGCCGCGTAGCCGTACGCCTCCAGCGCCAGCACCGGGATGCCCGTCGACGGCGCGAGCTTCTCGGCCCACTCGTGCAGCTGATCGGCGCCCCGGCCCTTGACGTGGGTGTTGATCGGGGGCACCGCAGGCCCCGCCGGCGGCGGCACTCCGCGCAGGTAGCCGGGTTGAAATGAGCAGCTCGAAGCCATCAGGAGCGCTGTCGCGGCGACGACAGCGCTCGCCCGCAGCCAACGCGCTCGCAACACCGGTACTCCCCCAGCTACAAAGATTTTCGACGTATTCGTCGTCCCGCCATCGTCGCATGCCCGGCTGAGTGCTTCCCGCTGCGCGATCTTTCTGAGGCGGAGCTAGAGGGTAGCTGTCGAGTGGCTGTTAAGGTGGGCTTACCTTGCTTTGGCAAGGCAACCCTTTGCTGCCGTTTAGTTTACTTAAGGATTGCGGATGACCACACCTTTCGCGGTCTCGACATCGCTGATGGCTGCCGGCCCCGGTGTCTCCTCACAGCTGTTTGGCAGCTTGCTGATCGGCCTCCGCGAAGGCCTCGAAACTGCGATTGTCGTCACGATTCTCATCGCATTCTTGGTCAAGTCCGACCGACGCGACGCCCTGAAGTGGGTCTGGGTCGGCGTGGCCGGTGCCATCGCGATGACCGTCGGAGTGTTCCTGACCATCCAACTCAGCGAGAGCACCATCTCCGGACTCGCGGCCGAGGCCATCGCCGGCGTCGCATCGCTGGTGGCGGTGATCATCGTCACCACCATGGTGCTGTGGATGAAGAAGGCTGCCGCCTCGATCTCCGGTGAACTGCGCGGCGACATGGCCCGCGCCCTGGAATCGGGCGGCTGGGCCGTCGCCACCCTGGCCTTCCTGGCCGTCGGGCGCGAAGGCGTCGAGACGGCGCTGTTCATGGTCGGTTACGCCAACGCCGAAACGGCCTGGCCGCTGACCGGACTGGTCATCGGCCTGCTGATCGCCATCGCGGTCGCCTACGGGATGTACGCCGGCGCAGTGCGGATCAACCTGGCCAAGTTCTTCAAGTACACCGGCGCCTTCCTGGTCGTCGTCGCCGCAGGCATCCTGGCCTACGCGATCCACGCGCTGCAGACCGTCGGCTGGCTCCCCTTCCTGAGTACCAGGGCCTTCGATCTGACCGGCGCCTTCAACTGGTCATCGTGGTACGGCCAGGTGATCGTGGGCGTCTTCAATGTCAGCCCCACCCCGTCGGTCCTGCAGTTCACCTGCTGGCTGGCCTACCTGTTGATCGTCTTGACGCTGTTCCTGCGACCTGTCGCAGCCAAGCCTTCTCCCGCTGTCCCCCTCGAAAGGTCCGCTTCGTGAATCTCGCTGCCCTGAACGTCAAGACCGGCCTGGCCGCTACCGCAGCGCTGCTGGCCGGCCTGACCGCCGTCTCGGCGTGCACTTCCAAGTCGGCCGAGGACGGCAAATCCGCGGCGGGTGACATCACCGTGACCGCGACCGACGATGGCTGCCAACTGTCAGCGACGTCGGCCAAGACCGGCCAGAGCACGTTTGTCGTCACCAACAACGGCAGCAAGGTCACCGAGTTCTACGTCTACAGCGCCGGCGACCGAGTGATGGGCGAGATCGAGAACGTCTCCCCCGGCCTGCAGCGCAAGCTGATCGTGCAGCTGCCCGAGCCGGGCAAGTACACCACCGCGTGCAAGCCCGGCATGGTCGGCGACGGCATCCGCGCCGACTTCACCGTCACCGGCGATGCCGTGAAAGTCGACGACTCGGGCAAGTTCAAGGAAGCCGCCGACAGCTACAAGAAGTACGTCACCAGCCAGACGACCGAGCTGGTGACGGTCACCGAGGCCTTTGTCTCGGCGATCAAGAAGGGTGACGTCGCGGGCGCCAAGGCGCTCTACCCCAAGGCGCGTACCTACTACGAGCGCATCGAACCGGTCGGCGAATCGTTCCCGAACGAATTGGACCCGCGGATCGACCTGCGCGAAGCCGACCTGCGTCCCGGTGACAAGTGGACCGGCTTCCACCGCTTGGAGAAGGAACTGTGGGTCACCGGCCTGCAGCCCGACAGCGCCGCGGTGGCCGATCAGTTACTCGCCGACGTCAAGGAACTCGACGCCGGGGTCAAGGACCCGCAGTGGATCGTCGACTCCACCAAGATCGCCGGTGGTGCCCAGAGCCTGCTGGACGAGATCGGCAAGAACAAGATCACCGGTGAGGAAGACATCTTCAGCCACACCGACCTGTGGGACTTCCAGGCCAACGTCGAAGGCTCCCGCATTGCCGTCGGTTCGGTGCGGCCGATCCTCGACGAGCGCAACCCCGACCTCGGTAAACGCGTCGATACGGCGTTCGCCAACGTCCAGAAGCTGCTGGACCAATACCGCCAGGGCGACGGCTTCGTGACCTACGACAAGGTGACTCAGCCGCAGCGACAAGAACTTTCACGCGCCCTCGATGCGTTGAGCGCCGAAGTGAGTGAGGTCCAGGGTGTCATCGCCAAGCGTTGAGTCCCAGCCCGCGCCGAGTGACTCCAGCCCGTCGGGCGGAATCAGCCGGCGCAGGCTGTTCGGCGCGGCCGGGGTGACGGCCGCAGTGGTCGGCGCGGCCACCACGGGCGCGCTCGCCGGCCGGTCGTCCGCCGCAGCGGTCGACGACGAGCTGCACAAACCCGTGCCCTTCCGCGGCTCGCACCAAGCCGGCATCGTCACCGCCGCGCAGGACCGCATGCACTTCGCGACCTTCGACGTCACGACGGACAAGCGGGCCGACGTCATCGCGATGCTCAAGCAGTGGACCGACATGGCCGAGCGGATGACGCTCGGCCATGAGGCGGTCGCCGACGGAGCCCTCGGGGGCAACCCCTACGCACCACCGACGGATACCGGTGAGGCCCTTGGTCTTTCGGCCTCTGCGCTGACCGTGACCATCGGTTTCGGGCCCAGCTTCTTCCGCAAGGACGGCAAGGATCGGTTCGGCATCGACGCCCAGCGCCCAGCGCATCTGGTCGACCTGCCCAAGTTCCGCAACGAAAAGCTTGACCCCGCGCGCTGCGGCGGCGACATCGTCGTGCAGGCCTGCGCCAACGACCCGCAGGTCGCGGTGCACGCCATCCGCAACCTGGCCCGGGTGGGCTTCGGCACCGTCGCGGTGCGGTACTCGCAGCTCGGGTTCGGGCGGACCTCGTCGACCACCCGCAACCAGTCCACCCCACGAAACCTGTTCGGGTTCAAGGACGGAACGAACAACCTCAAGGCTGAGGACACCACCGCGATCGACAAGCACGTCTGGGTCGGCGATGGCGACGGTCCCGCCTGGATGACCGGCGGCTCATATCTGATCAGCCGACGCATCCGCATGCTGATCGAATCCTGGGACCGCACAACGCTGTTGGAGCAGGAGCGGGTCATCGGCCGGCAGAAGGGCAACGGCGCTCCCAACGGCTACACCGACGAGTTCACACCGCTGGATTTCGACAGCAAGGGCGCCGACGGTGCGCCGATGATCGACGTCGACGCGCACGTCCGCCTGGCGTCGCCGGAGGCCAACAAAGGCGCTGAGATTCTGCGCCGGGGCTATAACTTCACCGATGGCTCAGACGGTTTCGGCCATCTGGATGCCGGGCTGTTCTTCATCGCATTCGTCCGCAACCCGGCCGAGTCGTTCATTCCGATGCAGACCTCGCTGTCGATGAGCGATGCCCTGAACGAATACATCACGCACACCGGCAGCGGCATCTTCGCCTGCCCGCCGGGTGTGCGTGATGGTTCGTCGGACTACTGGGGTTCGACGCTGTTCGGCTGAGTGCCGGGCTGGTCGGCGGTGCGGTAGCGGTTGTAAAAGGCCAGCGAGGCCACTGCGGCCACAACGCCGATGACTCCCCAGAGGGCGATCTGGAAGACCAGCGACCCGAACAGGAAGTTGTAGGCGAAGGTCAGGTACAGCGACCAGACGACGCGGTAGCCCGACCAGAAGGCCAGCAGGCCGGTGCTGATCGCGATGTACAGGCTCTGCTGACGATCGAAGCGGTTGACGTGCTGTTCGATGGCGGCGGGGAGCTTCATGGTGATTCCTTCCTCAGGTTTCTCGGACGCTCGCTGATCGGCGTCGTTGGAGCAATCACACCGGCGCCCCGCGGCTACCGATCCCAAGTTCTGGGCGCCGGGTTGTGCCGCGAGCGTGCACACAGATCGCGGATCCGACAGGTTGGGCGCGCTAGCGGCACATTCGCGGCGGGGCGTTCGCGAAACTGACTTGGCGGCGGAAAATCTGCCCGAAAATCGTCGTGCAGCCAGGTTCGGCGGGCTGCTGAGATCAGCCGGCGCGACCCGCAGTGTTCCGCCAGCGCAACGGCGGAGCGCCGTATCGCCTGCTGAAGGCGCGGCTGAACCCGGCCTCGGAGGCGTAGCCCACGTCCCTGGCGATCGCGGCCACCGACGCCGCGTCCGTTCGCAATAAGTACGCGGCCCGGTCCAGCCGCCGGTCGGTGAGGTATCCGGCCGGCGGCCGACCCAGCAGGCGGGCGAAGCGTTCGGCGAAGGCGGTTCGCGACAGGTTGGCCATCGCGGCCAGCTCTGCGACCGACCACTGCCGCCTCAAATCTTGGTGAATAGCCGAAAGCACTTGCCCCAGAACCGGATCCAATGCCGCGGTCAGCCATCCCGACGGCGCTGAGGCGTCCCGAGACCAGGCCCGCAAGGTGTGGATGAACAGCAGGTCCAAGATGCGCGAGATCATCACCGCAGACCCGGGCCGGGGCCCGGCGACCTCTGCCACCAGCAGACTCAGGCTGACTTCGAGCCATTCGCGGTCCGCGCCGCGCCCCGATACCACGATGGCCGCGGGCAGCACCGATAACAGCGGATCAGCGGCCGCCTCGTCGACCGCGAACGTCCCGGTCACCCACCGCGGCGAATCCGGTTGCGGCAGTTCAGCTTCGTCGGCATACCGGTCGGCGGCAACGAGGTCTCGGACCGGCACGCTTACCCCTGCCTGCAGCCGGTGGGCGTCGCCTCGGGCCAGCAGCACCAGGTCGCCGTCGCTCAAGGTCACCGGTGGCCCGCCGCCGCTCACCCGCAACCGGATGTCGCCGCGTTCGACGATGTGCAGCAGCCGCTGCCCACGCACTGCGATGTTGAACGGAATGGACGACGGTGCGTAGCGGGCAACGGCCCGCCCGCGCAGGCGGACGGTGTCGAGGATTTCGGAGAACGCATCGGCTCCCACCGACGCGTCAATATCCGGTGAATCGGCAAAGTTTGACGTCGAATCGGTCATTGAACTTGCCTCATCGTCCAAATAGTGTCACCGCATGACCGAAAAACCAACAGTTGTCTTGGTACACGGATTTTGGGGCGGCGCGGCCCATTGGGCCAACGTGATCGTCGAGTTGAACCGCCGCGGCTACTCGTCGCTGCACGCGGTGGAAAACCCACTGACCTCGCTCGCCGACGACGCGGAGCGCACCCGCAAGATGGTCGATCAGGTCGACGGCCCGGTGGTCCTCGCCGG
Source organism: Mycolicibacterium sp. CBMA 234 (assembly GCF_009729415.1). Classification (GTDB taxonomy): domain Bacteria; phylum Actinomycetota; class Actinomycetes; order Mycobacteriales; family Mycobacteriaceae; genus Mycobacterium. The sequence continues at coordinate 41,518 of NZ_MPKW01000021.1, read as the reverse complement.
GCATTCGTACGGCGGCGCGGTCATCACCGAAGCCGGTGACCGGCCCAATGTGACCGGCCTGGTCTACATCGCGGCCTTCGCGCCCGACGCCGGGGAGAGCCCGGGCGGGATCACCCAAGAAATGCCGCCGGCGGCGGCCGCCAACCTCGCGCCCGATTCCGACGGTTACCTCTGGGTCCTCCAGGACAAGTTCCGGGAAAGCTTCTGCCAGGACCTGAACCCCGATGAGGCGCTGGTCATGGCCGTCACCCAAAAGGCCCCGCTGGCATCAACTTTCGGCGATACGGTCACCGCACCGGCGTGGCGCGTCAAGCCGTCGTGGTACCAGGTGTCCGCTCAGGACCGGATGATCCACCCGGACAACGAACGCCGGATGGCACAGCGGATGGACCCGCGCAAGATCATCGAGCTGGACAGCAGCCACGCGTCGCTGGCATCACAGCCGGTCGCGGTGGCGGACCTGATCGACGAAGCGGCTCAGTCGGCCTGAGCCGGCCAGTGCTCGCGCCACTCGGCCTCGGATACGACGCCGAGTGGCGCGGCATCCAGCTCGAGCGCCACCTCGTCGCCGCGGCGCGCGGCACCCACCCGGCGCTCGGTGGCGCGCACCGTGTCGATGAACTCCAGAGCCACTGTGCGCAGCGCACTTTCGGCGTCAACGTCAGCGTCGACGGTCACCGAGGTCAACCCGGCCGGCAGTAGATCGGACGGCAGCCCGACCGCACCGACCCGCTCCAACAGCTTCTGCGCAAGGGCCAGTGCCGGCAACGCCGTCGGTACCTCGTCCATGCACGACGTCCGTGCGGACTTCTCCAGCGCCTTGCGCTCTTCCCACTGGGCGATCTGGTCTTCGAGCGAAATCTCTTGCCCGGCAAGCACTGCCGGCACCCGGTTGCCCAGTTTGCGCATCAAGGTGTCGGCCACGTCATCGATGCCGAACGGGTGCACCGGCGCGTCCTCCGCGATCCGGGCGTGAAAAAGCACCTGCAGCAACACATCTCCGAGTTCCTCGCGAACGTCGTCGGCGTTGCCGCCGCGTACCGCGTCGAACAGCTCGTAGGTCTCCTCCAACAGGTAGCGGCGCAGCGAGTCGTGGGTCTGCTCGCTCTCCCACGGCCCGTTGGTGCGCAGCTTGTCCATCATGGTGACGGCGTCGATGAGCCGCTCACCCGGCTGCGAACCGTCCGCGGTGATCAGCGACTCCCCGGCTGCCAGCCGGGCGCGAACCTGCGGGTGCTCGGGGTCCGAGGACAGCAGCACGGGTGCCGGATTGTCAGTGTCCCCGTAGGACGGCCGGCCCGAAGGCAACGACCACGGCACCTTCACCGGCAGTTCCTCGGTGTACTGCACATCGCCGGTGAGCAGGACCAGGGCATCGATCGGCATCAGAGACGGGCGGCGCGGATCGACCAGGACCACTGTCATGCGCGATCCGCCTCCGGCTTCTCGCTGCCCGTCATTTCGACTGCCCCGGTTCTCCCACCGCGCTACCTCCCAGGTCGGTTATATCAACGTCACCGGCCGGTCGCCCGTCGAGCACGAGCAGCAGTCCGGCGACCGCCCGCGCCAGTTCCAGGTCGCGAATGCGCGGCGCACCTACGCCGGCACCGGCCCGCGGAATCGGGACCTGCACCGTCGACGTCGTCGCCCGGAATGTCGCGCCCGGATACATCCGCTTGAGCCGCAGCTGCCCGGAATCCAGCAGGGTCAGCGGTGTCAGCCGGATGGTCGAATCCGATATCGCGCTCACCTCGGTGACGCCGTACTGGCGGCATAGCAGCCGCAGCCGCGCCACCGCGATCAGCCGTTGTGCCGGCTCGGGCAACGGGCCGTAACGGTCCACCAACTCCTCGACGACGGCCGCCACGGCGGCGTCCTCGGAGGCGGCCGCCAATCGGCGGTATGCCTCGAGACGCAGCCGATCGCTGCCGATGTAGTCCGGCGGCAGTGACGCATCGATCGGCAGATCGACCCGTACTTCCTTCTGCTCTTCAACGGCCGCAATGGTTTTCCCGTCGACCGCCGCGCGGTACGCCTCGACGGCCTCACCGACCAGCCGGACGTACAAGTCGAAGCCGACACCCGCGACGTGCCCGGACTGCTCGGCACCGAGCACGTTGCCCGCACCGCGGATCTCGAGGTCCTTCATCGCGACCGCCATACCGGCGCCCAGGTCGTTGTTCTGCGCGATGGTCGCGAGCCGGTCGTGCGCAGTCTCGGTGAGCGGAACCTCAGGCGGATACAGGAAATACGCGTAACCCCGCTCGCGGCTGCGGCCCACGCGGCCCCGCAGCTGGTGCAGCTGGGACAGGCCGAAGGTGTCGGCCCGCTCGACGATCAAGGTGTTGGCGTTCGAAATATCAAGGCCCGTCTCGACAATCGTGGTGCACACCAGGATGTCGAATTCGCGGTTCCAGAAGCCCTCGACGGTCTTCTCCAGCATCTCCTCGGGCATCTGCCCGTGCGCCACCACGACGCGCGCTTCGGGAACCAACTGCCGCACCCGAGCTGCCGCGCTGTCGATCGACTTCACCCGGTTGTGGATGTAGAACGCCTGCCCGTCACGCAGCAATTCGCGCCGCAGCGCCGCTGCGATCTGCTTATCGTCATGTGGCCCAACGTAAGTCAGTACCGGGAAGCGTTCCTCGGGCGGCGTCAGGATGGTCGACATCTCGCGGATGCCGGCCAGGCTCATCTCCAGGGTGCGCGGGATCGGGGTGGCGCTCATGGTCAGGACGTCGACGTGGGTGCGCATCGACTTGATGTGCTCTTTGTGCTCGACGCCGAACCGCTGCTCCTCGTCGACGACCACCAGACCGAGGTCTTTCCAGGTGACGCCGGTCGCCAGCAGCCGGTGGGTACCGATCACCACGTCGACCGAGCCATCCTTCAAACCCTCGACCACCAAACGGGATTCGGCCGGATCGGTGAACCGCGACAGCCCCTTGACCGTCACCGGGAACCCCGCCATGCGGGCGGTGAACGTCTGCAGGTGCTGGTCGGCCAGCAGCGTCGTCGGCACCAGCACGGCGACCTGCTTTCCGTCCTGCACTGCCTTGAACGCCGCCCGCACCGCAATCTCAGTCTTGCCGTAGCCGACGTCGCCGCAGATGACGCGGTCCATGGGGACGGGCTTTTCCATGTCGGACTTGACCTCGGTGATGGCGGTCATCTGGTCCATGGTCTCGGTGAAGCCGAACGCGTCTTCCATCTCGGCCTGCCACGGGGTATCCGGGGCGAATGCGTGGCCGGGCGCGGACTGCCGTTTGGCGTAGAGCGACACCAGCTCGCCGGCGATCTCGCGAACGGCCTTGCGCGCCTTGGTTTTCGTGTTGGTCCAGTCGCTGCCGCCGAGCCGGCTCAGGTTGGGTTCCTGGCCGCCGACGTAACGGGACAGTTGGTCCAGCGAGTCCATCGGCACGTACAGCCGATCGGCCCCACCGCCCCGCTTGGCCGACGCGTACTCCAGTACGAGGTACTCGCGGCGGGCCCCGCCGACCACGCGCTCGGTCATCTCGACGAACTTCCCGATGCCGTGCTGGTCGTGCACCACCAGGTCGCCGGCGGTCAGCGCCAGCGGGTCGACGACGTTACGTCGTTTGGCCGCAAGCCTTTTGCCCTCGGTGACCGATGCCCGGTTGCCCGTCAGGTCGGTCTCGGTGATGACCACGAGGTTGACGCCGGGGAGCACCATGCCGTCGTGCAGGGGCCCCTTGAGGACGCCGACCACACCCGCCTTCGGCGCCGCACCGGGCTCCAACATCGTTGCGGCGATATCGGATTCGGCGAGCTGCTCGACGACACGATGTGCGGTACCGGTACCGGGGGTGACCACCGCAGCCAGCCCGCCGGTAGCGATGTGTGCCCGCAGCATCGCGAAAATCTCTTCGAGGCTCTGCTGACTACGCGCCGACGGCGACGGCCGGATGTCAACCTCGACCGCCGATTCGTTGGCCAGCTGACTCAGCGTCCACCATGGGTGACCGCCGGCGGCCGCGGCTTCGCGAATCTCGACGAAGTCCCGGAACCCCGAACCACCAAGCTGCTCAACATCAATCGGCGCGTCGCCGCCCACCGCGGCGACCGACCAGGATGCCTCGAGGAACTCACGGCCGGTCTTGATCAGATCGGCCGACCGGGTCCGGACCTTCTCAGGGTCGCAGATCAGCAGCGGCGCGCCGGCCGGCAGCCGGTCGGTGAGCAAAGCCAGCTCGCCGGGCCGCAGCACCGGCAGCAGTGCTTCCATGCCGTCAACGGGAATGCCTTCGGCCAGCTTGGCCATCATGTCGGCGATGCTGCCGGTGACCTGGTTGTCGCTGCTGGGCAGGCCCGCCCCGATTTCGGCAGCCCGTTCGCGGACGTCGGCGGTCAGCAGTAGTTCGCGACACGGCACTGCGATCACGGTGTCGAGGGCGATCTCGGGAATGGACCGCTGGTCGGCCACCGAGAACATCCGCATCTCGGAGACCTCGTCGCCCCAGAACTCGACGCGCACCGGGTGCTCTGCGGTGGGGGTGAAGATGTCGAGAATGCCTCCGCGGACCGCGAATTCGCCACGCTTACCGACCATGTCAACCCGGGTGTAGGCCAGCTCGACCAGCCGCGCGACGGTGTCGTCGAAGTCGGCTTCGCCGCCGATGGTCAGCGTCACCGGTTCGGCGTCGGTCACCCCGCCGGCCAACGGCTGCAGCAGCGACCGAGCCGTGGTGACCACCACGCGCAGCGGCGGACCCAGCCGCGCGTCGTCAGGCACCGCGAGCCGGCGCAGCACCGTCAACCGGGCACCGACGGTGTCGACGCCGGGAGACAGCCGCTCGTGCGGCAGCGTCTCCCACGAGGGGAACAGCGCCACGGCATCGCCGTGGACGGCCCGCAGCTCGGCGGTGAGGTCGTCGGCTTCACGACCGGTCGCGGTGACCACGAGCACCGGTCCGGCGGCAGCCAATGCGGCCGCGACCGGGAGCCGGGCGCTGACCGGACCGACCAAAGCCTGCTCAGCGACGCCGTCGGTGGCGTGCTGAGTCAGTTCCTGCAGGCCAGGATCGGTGAGTGCGAGTTGGACGAGCCCCGCCAGCGGGGTCTGGATTGATTGCTGCCCCGGGGAGGTCATGATGCGTCTGATTGTAGTTCGAGGGACTTCGTCAAGATTGAGGACCGTCCCGTCAAGGGATCGTCAACGCCGCGCTCACGCGGCGAATCCGGGCGCACGGTGGATGCATGACATTGCTCGACATCCTGCCGTCTCTGCGGACCGCGATGCGTCCGCGCATCGACACGACGATCTGGCCGCTGACCACCCACGTCGATGAATTGGGACGGCTCTGCGTCGGATCGGTAGCGCTCCCCGAGGTGGCTGACGAATTCGGCACGCCCGCATACGTTCTCGACGAGGCTGACTTCCGGAGCCGCGCCCGGCACTACCGCACCACCTTGCGCGGTGTCGAGGTGGTCTACGCCGCGCAGTCCCTGCTGACCAGGACCGTCGCCGGCTGGGTGCACGAAGCCGGACTCGGCATGGCAGTTTGCTCGACGGCTGAGCTGGCCACCGCGCTGGCCGGCGGCATCGAACCGGGCCGCATCGTGGTCCATGGCAGCGGCAAGTCAGCCGATGAGCTCGCTACCGCTGCGGCGGCGGGCGTCGGCCGCATCGTCGTCGACTCCCCCATCGAGATCGCCTACCTGTCCGGCGTCACCCGCCACCCGCAGGCGGTGCTGTTGCAGGTGCTGCCCGGAGTCGACGTATTGCCGCTGGTCAGCCGGGCCCTGGCCACACCGGAGTTGCCGCTGGCCGGGCTGTATTGCCACCTGGGTTCGCAGATCGCTGAGCCAGAGGTCTACGTCGAGGCGATACGTCAGCTGGTCGCGACCATGGCCGACGTGCGGGCCGCGCACGGCGTCCTGCTCACCGAGCTCAATATCGGCGGCGGGCATGCCATTGCCTACCAGGCCGGTGACGCGCAGCTCGATGTGGCGGAGCTCGCCGATTTCCTGGAGGACGCCCTCGACGCCGCGTGCGCCGCGAATCGGTTCCCGCGCCCCCGGCTGGTCGTCGAACCGGGCCGGGCCATCAGCGGCCGGGCCGGAGTGACGCTGCACCGCGTGCAATCGGTCGTGACCCGAACCGATGGCCGCCTCGTCGTCGCCGTCGACGGCAGCCACCCGAAATCCGCGACCACCCCGAATTACACTGTGGCCCTTGCCAATCGGCACCCCCTTGGGCCGACCACCCTAGCCACGGTGGTGTGCCGCGGCGGCGGCGCGCTCGGCAGCGACATCGAACTGCCCACCGACACTCACCCCGGCGACCTGCTCGCCACCGCCTGCACCGGCGCCTACCACCACAGCACCGATTCGAACTTCACCATGACGACCCGGCCGCCCGTGGTCGCCGTCTGCGACCGTCAGGTGCGGCCGCTGATCCGACGCGAAACAATGGCGGACCTATTGCTGCGCGACTGCGGGTAGAACCAATCGCCGAACGTGCGGAAGATGGCGAAAAATCCGTGAATTCTCGCCATCAACTTCACGTTGGGCGATCGAAGGCTCAGCCCTCGTGGAGCTCGGGGTCGGCCTCGAGATGGGTCAGGCCGTTCCACATCAGGTTGACCAGGTGCGCGGCAACCACTTCCTTCTTCGGCTCCCTGGTGTCGAGCCACCACTGCGCAGACATCGACACCGATCCCACCAGCGCCTGGGCGTACAGCGGTGCCAGCTCCGGATCGAGCCCACGCCGGGAGAAGTCGCCGGCCAGGATCGAGGCCACCTGACTGACGGCGTCGTTGAGCAGGGTCGAATACGTGCCGGAGGCGATGCTGGTCGGCGAGTCCCGGATCAGGATGCGGAACCCGTCCGTGTGCTCCTCCACATAGGTCAGCAACGCCAGCGCGACCCGCTCGACCCGCACCCGGGACCGGTTGTTGGTCAGCGACGACGTGATGCCGTCGAGCAGCGCGGACATCTCCCGGTCCACCACGACGGCGTACAGGCCTTCCTTGCCGCCGAAGTGCTCGTAGACGACGGGCTTGGAGACGTTGGCACGCTGGGCGATCTCCTCGATGGAGGTGCCGTCGTAGCCGCGCTCCGCGAACAGCGACTTGGCGATCTCGATCAGTTGATGACGCCGTTCACTGCCAGTCATACGGGCGCGTGGGCTGCGCGCCCCGTTCTCCGCCGCTGCCATGAAAGCCAGCCTATCGGTTTGCACTAGAGTCTCAGGCGAGTAATCCGTCGTGGTGTAATCGGCAGCACCTCTGATTTTGGTTCAGATAGTTCAGGTTCGAGTCCTGGCGACGGAGCGAGGCTTGCCGAGCGACTATCGGTGAAGCGCTAAAGCAGGTCAAAGCGCGACACGCGTAGAGAGAGGCGCACGTGACGACTCGAGGCGAAGCCGCTGTCATCGTCCTGGCAGCCGGGTCGGGGACCCGGATGCGCTCCGACATTCCGAAGGTCCTGCACACGCTGGCCGGTCGCAGCATGCTCGCGCATGCCCTGCACGCCGTCGCCAAGGTGAATCCCACGCATCTCGTGGTCGTGGTGGGCAAGGAACGCGAGCGGGTCACCGCACACGTGCACGAAATCGCGGGCGGACTCGGCCGGACCGTCACCGTCGCCATCCAGGACGAACAGCTCGGTACCGGGCACGCCGTCAGCTGCGGCCTGTCCGCACTGCCCGACGACTTCGCCGGCACAGTCGTCGTCACCGCCGGTGACGTGCCGTTGCTCGACGCCGATACTCTCGCGAACCTGGTCGAGACCCATGCCACCGCGACCGCGGCCGCGACGGTGCTCACCACGACCGTCGGCAACCCGACCGGCTACGGCCGCATCCTGCGTACCCAGGACCATGAGGTCATCGGGATCGTCGAGCAGGCCGACGCCACCGAATCCCAGCGGGCCATCCGCGAGGTCAACTCCGGGGTGTACGCCTTCGATGCGGCGGCCTTGCGCTCGGCGCTGAGCCGGCTGCGGTCGGACAACGCCCAGCAGGAGCTCTACCTCACCGACGCCATCTCGATCGTGCGCGGCGACGGCCAGATCGTGCGGGCCCATCACGTCGACGACAGCGCGCAGGTCTCCGGCGTCAACGACCGCGTGCAGCTGTCCGAGGTGGCCACCGAGCTGAACCGCCGCATCATCGCCGGTCACCAGCGTGCCGGTGTGACGATCATCGACCCGGGCACCACCTGGATCGACGTCGACGTGACCATCGGCCGCGACACCGTCGTCAAGCAGTGCACCCAGATTCTGGGTGCCACTGACATCGGCGCGAACTGCGTCATCGGACCGGACACCACGTTGACCGACATGGAGGTCGGTGACGGGGCCGAGGTGATTCGCACGCACGGGCAGCTCGCGGTCATCGGCGCCGGCGCCACCGTCGGGCCGTTCACGTACCTGCGGCCCGGTACTGAGCTAGGCGCAGACGGCAAGTTGGGTGCGTTTGTCGAGGTCAAGAACTCGAAGATCGGCACGGGCACCAAGGTGCCGCACTTGACGTACGTCGGCGACGCCGATATCGGCGAGTACAGCAACATCGGTGCGTCCAGCGTCTTCGTCAACTACGACGGCGAGAACAAGAACCGCACCTCCATCGGTTCGCACGTGCGCACCGGCTCGGACACGATGTTTGTTGCTCCTGTCACAGTTGGCGACGGCGCCTACACGGGCGCAGGAACCGTGGTCCGCGAGGACGTGCCGCCCGGCGCGCTGGCCGTTTCTGCTGGTGACCAGCGGATTATCGAGGGCTGGGTGGAGCGCAAACGACCGGGCTCCAAGGCCGCGGATGCCGCCAGAAAAGCTCGTGGCGAGAGCTGACCCCGACGTCTGTTGTTAGCAATCCGGTAACCCGCGAACCGAACCCGGTTACCGATAAGTACGATTACGACGTATCGATCCCCCACCGCGAAAGCAGCACACAGTGGCCACGGACTGGACCGACAACCGCAAAAACCTAATGCTCTTCTCGGGGCGCGCGCACCCTGAACTGGCTGAACAGGTCGCCAAGGAGCTTGGCATCGAGGTCACCCCACAGACCTCAAGGGACTTCGCCAACGGCGAGATCTTCGTCCGATTCGACGAGTCGGTACGTGGCTGCGACGCCTTCGTGCTGCAGAGCCATCCGGCGCCGCTGAACCACTGGCTCATGGAACAGCTCATCATGATCGATGCGCTCAAGCGTGGGTCGGCGAAGCGGATCACCGCCATCGTGCCGTTCTACCCGTACGCGCGTCAGGACAAGAAGCACCGCGGCCGCGAGCCCATCTCGGCCCGTCTGGTCGCGGACCTGCTCAAGACTGCCGGCGCCGACCGCATCGTGTCGGTCGACCTGCACACCGACCAGATCCAGGGCTTCTTCGACGGCCCCGTCGATCACATGCGCGGCCAGTCGCTGCTGTGCGGCTACATCGGCGACAAGTACGGCGACTCCGACCTGGTTGTGGTCTCCCCCGACTCGGGCCGCGTGCGCGTCGCTGAGAAGTGGGCAGACTCGCTGGGTGGCGTGCCGCTGGCCTTCATCCACAAGACGCGTGATCCGCTGGTCCCCAACCAGGTCAAGGCCAACCGCGTCGTCGGTGACGTCAAGGGCAAGACCTGCATCCTGACCGACGACATGATCGATACCGGTGGCACCATCGCCGGCGCGGTCAAGCTGCTGCGCGAAGACGGCGCCAAGGACGTCATCATCGCCGCCACCCACGGCGTGCTGTCCGACCCGGCCGCGCAGCGGCTCGCGGACTGCGGCGCCCGCGAGGTGATCGTCACCAACACGCTGCCCATCACGCCGGACAAGCAGTTCCCGGCGCTGACCGTGCTGTCGATCGCGCCGCTGCTGGCGTCGACCATTCGCGCGGTGTTCGAAAACGGTTCGGTTACCGGCCTTTTCGACGGCTCTGCGTAATGACCTCGCGGATTTTCCACAATCCGAAGTGCTCGACCTCCCGCAAGACGTTGGACCTGTTGCGGGAGAACGGCATTGAGCCGGAGGTGGTCTTGTACCTCAAGACCCCGCCGACCCGGGCCGAGCTGGTCGAGATGATCGCCGCTGCCGGTATCGATGTGCGCACGGCCGTCCGCAAGCGCGAATCCCTGTACACCGAACTCAGTTTGGCCGATGCGACCGACGATGAGTTGCTCGACGCCATGGCCGAAAACCCCATCCTGATCGAGCGGCCGTTCGTCGTCACTGCCAAAGGCACTCGGCTGGCCCGCCCGATCGACGCGGTCCGCGAGATTCTGTGATCCTGCAGCGGATGGGTGCGGCGGCTGCCATTGCGCTGACCCTTGCCGGCTGCGGGGCGAAAACGCCTGACTACAAGTCCATTTGGTCGACGACGCCGACCACCACCACGACCCCAGTGGACAAGGCGAGCCTGGTGCCGTTTCCGGACTACCTGAACAAGCTGGGCGTGCAGAGCAAGCAGGTTGTCCCCGACCAGCTGGACGACCTCAAGGTGAACCTGCCCCGGCCGCCGGGCTGGACGGCATACAAGAACCTCAACTACTCCCCCGGCACCGTGGTGATCGCCAAGAACGACACCTACCCGCTGGCGATGCTGATGGTGTTCCAGCTGTCCGGTGATTTCGACGTCAAGGACGCGCTGAAGCATTCCGACGCTGACGCGCTGCTGTCCGAGAACTTCAAAAAGCTGGGCAGCTCGAGCGACGACTATCAGGGCCACCCGTCGTCGATGATCCAGGGCAGCTACGACCTGAACAACCAGCGGATGCAGTCCTACAACCGGATCGTCATCACCAAGGGCAACCCCCCGAAACCGGGCATCAGCTACCTGATTCAGCTCACCGTCACCGCGTACGCCGAGAAGGCCAAGGAGCAGGCCGGCGACATCGAAGCGATCATCAAGGGCTTCTCCGTCAGCTGATCCGCGGTAGCGGGTACATGCTCGCGGGAGGTCAGAGGGCGAGCGTCAGCCCAAAGAGGCCGATCACCACGGCCACCGCGAGTACGTCCGACCACCCCGGCCGCTCCGTCCCAGCAGAGATCCGGCCGGTGCCGCCGCGGGCGGTGATCGCGTCACCCATCTCGGCGGCCCTGCGCAACGACACGACCATCGCGGCGGTGCACACGTCCACCACTTCGGCTCGGCGGGAACGCTTTTCAGGCGGCGTCGGCTGTAGCCGGCGGGCTGCGGTGAGCAGACGAAACTCTTCGGTGAGCATCGGGAACATGCGGAACGCCAGCGCGATCGTCACCGCCCAGTCGTCGACAGGCAGCCGCAACCATCGCAACGGTCGTCCCAACTGAGCGACAGCCGGGGCAATATCAGCAGGATTGGTTGTCCATGACGCCACCGCGCCCAGGCCCAGCAGCACGAGGCCCAATGCGGTGACCCGCAGGAAATCCAGGAAGCCGCCGAGACCGACTGTCACCGAACCGAACTCGAGATGCGGGGCGCCTCCGTTGACGATCGTGAACACACTGCCCGCCACCATGACGACCCAGATCCACCGCGGCACCGACGGGATGCAGGTGTACGGGATGTGAGCGAGCATCGCCGCGACGAGGATCAGCAGAGCACTGAGTCCGATGGCCCGCCATGACGGAGAAATGGTCAGTAGGACCGAAACCGCCAGCACGATGACGAGTTTCGTTCCCGCCCACAGGTTGTGGATGGGTGACGGCCCAGGCACCGGCCGCATCAACATCAATGGACGCCTCACCGCCGGGTCTCCTGCTCCGCCAGCGCTCCGCGCTCAAGGCGGATAGTGCGGGGGCACAACGGCGACAGGCTGGCGACGTCATGGGAGATCACGATGACGGTCTGCCCCTCTGCTCGGATGGCCAGAAGAAGGTCGATCAGGTCCGACTGGGCGTCAACGTCCAGCCCGGCCAACGGCTCGTCGAGGATGAGCACGCGGGGTGACCGCGCCAGCAGCCCGGCCAGCGCGACCCGCCGCAGCTGGCCGCCACTGAGTCGGTCGACGAGCACGCCCGCGATACCGGGTTCGAGGCCCACCGAAGCCAACGCCCGCGCAATGTTGTGGGTGTCGGTGCTGGCGAGCCCGGCCAGCGCCGCAACGGCAGCACCAGCATGGCCACGCAACAACTGCAACCGAGCCGCCTGGAAGCACAACGCCACCGAACCGACCTGCTCCGCGGTGGGGCGGCCATCGAGGAGACATTCACCTGAAGTCGGTGACAGCAAGCCGGCCAGGATCCAGGCGAGGGTGGATTTCCCGGAGCCGTTACCCCCGCACAGCAGTACTCCGTCACCGGCTGACACCGACAACGAAACGTCCTGCAGCACCGGCCGAGACCACACGGTGCCCGGCGCGTAGTCGAAGGACACGTTTCGGATATCGAGAACCATTGTCCCGCTGGGTGTTACCTGCGGCTCCGGCTTCACCGGGTTCGGTGAGGAAAGCCGAGGGCTGCCGAGTTGGACCACCCGATCCGCCGACGCCGCCTCGCCCGGATAGTGCGTGATGTGCACAAGGCCCAAGCGGTGGTGCTGGGTCAGGCCGTCGAGCACCTTGAGCACCGACTCGCGGCCACCCTGATCCACCATCGTGGTCACTTCATCGGCCACCAGCATGGCCGGCTGACGAGCCAGCGCGGACGCGACGGCGAGACGCTGAAGTTCACCGCCCGACAGTCCGGCAGTGTCACGATGCCCCATACCGCCCAGGCCCACTTCGCTCAGTAGGCCGTCGATGTCGACATCGCGATCACTGGGTAACCCCCACACGACGTCATCGGCTATCCGGAGACCCAGGATCTGGCTCTCGGGGTGCTGGAGAACCAACGCCGTGCCACCCACTTGGCCGAGGCCGACGCCGGCCGGGCGTTCCACTCGTCCACCAGTTGGTGTGCTTCCGGCGAGAATGCGCATTAGCGTGGACTTACCGGATCCGTTGGGACCGGTCACCGCAATATGCTCCCCGAAATCGACGTCGAGATTCACCGGAGCCAGCGCGTCGCGGTCGGCACCGGGATACCGGTAACTGACGTCGCTGAGCGCCACCGGCAACGGACCGGCAGGGGCGGAATTGTCTATGGCAGAAAGGCTTCCGCCGATCGACAGATCGGTGACCTCTTCGATACGACGCAACACCGGGCCCAACACTCTCCACCCGAACGACGTGCCGAAGACGACGAGCAACCACACCGAGATCTCAAAGAACAACGGCCAGTGGACCAACCAACCCTGGACCGCACGGTTGAATCCGCCGGTGGCCGCACCGAGCACGGGTATGCCGTGTGTCAGAAGCGCGAGCCCACCGACATTCGCGCCGATGGCCCCGATGACCACTTCGCGCAGATGAACCAGCGACGCAAACAGACCCACGCAGAAACTTGCCGCCACCACACCCCAGGCCGCGGCCACCGCGAGCATGGTGGCCGCGCCGCGCCCGCGCCGCTTCACCTGGCCCGAAATGGCGCCCATGTAGGAACACGTGAAGGCCGACACGAGGCCGCCGAAACCTGCGACTAGAAAGGCGATCAGGCACGCCGCAATGGCGGCCGCGAACCCGACCCGCACCCGGTGCCGATAGCTCAGTACGCCCATCGGCACTGCGCCCAGCCACGCAAACACCACCGCGCCCGGCAGGACGATGGACACCACGGCGATAGCGCCCATCAGCGCTGCAGTCATCGCCGCTTGGGCGAACTCCGCCGGTTGCATGCCACTGTGGCAACGGTTTGTGATCCGCATTCTCACTACTTCACGTGCGACGCATACAAGGCCCTCGACCGCTAGCAAGCCCTAGAAACGAGCCCGACGATCCCGACAATCACACCACGTCGTTATTGACGAATTCGTTAGGGTCGCCAGCCAGCGAACACCGGCATCGGGGCCCTAGGCTTGCCCCATGAGTGAATGGACCGCCGCCGACCTGCCATCGTTCGCCGGCCGCACCGTCATCGTGACCGGAGCCAACAGCGGACTCGGTGAGGTCACCGCCCGCGAGCTGGCCCGCGTCGGCGCGAAGGTGATCCTGGCGTGCCGCAACACCGCCAAGGGCGACGCCGCGGCCGCGGGGATGACGGGCGACGTCGAGGTCCGGCCACTGGACCTGCAAAGTCTGGCCTCGGTGCGCGAGTTCGCCGCCGGCGTCGAGGCTGTCGACGTGCTGATCAACAACGCCGGCATCATGGCGGTGCCGTTCGCGCTGACGGCCGACGGTTTCGAGAGCCAGATCGGCACCAACCACCTGGGGCATTTCGCGCTGACCAACCTGCTGCTGCCGAAGATCACCGACCGCGTGGTCACGGTGTCGTCGATGATGCACCTGCTGGGCTACATCAGCTTGAAAGACCTGAACTGGAAGTCGCGGCCGTACTCGGCGTGGCTGGGCTACGGGCAGTCGAAGCTCGCCAACCTGCTGTTCACCAAGGACCTGCAGCGCCGGCTGTCGGTGGCCAATTCCTCGGTGCGGGCGCTGACCGCGCATCCCGGGTACTCGGCGACCAACCTGCAGGGCCAGACCGGCAACGAATTCGGCGACAAGTTCTTGGTCGCGGCCAACGCGGTCGCCACCGACGCGTCCTTCGGCGCCCGCCAGACGCTGTTCGCGGTGTCGCAAGACCTGCCCGGAAACACGTTCGTCGGCCCGAAATTCGGGATGCGCGGACCGACCGGCCCCACCCAGCTGATCAAACCGGCCGCTCGCTCGGCCCGCAGCGCAACTGCCCTGTGGGACCTGTCGGCCCAGCTCACCGACACTGAATTTCCGCTGTAAGGGGCGTTTCGGCTACTCTGGCTGACGATCACGGCGAGGGTCGGTCTGATTTCAGGCCACCGTTATCGACGGGAACTTCAGCACTTGCGTGCTCAGCCCTGGCCGTGCCACCCAGTTAGTTACGGCATCAGGAGCGATTCATATGGCCAAGAACGCGGCCTCCACCACGAACAATCTGACCGCTGCGGTCCGCACCAAGACCGGCAAGGGCGCCTCGCGTCTGGCCCGTCGTGAGGGCCGCGTGCCCGTCGTGCTGTACGGCCACGGCACCGACCCGCAGCACCTGGAGATCAGCGCCCGCGAGTTCGCTGCCGTGCTGCGTAACTCCGGCACCAACGCCGTGCTGACCCTGGACATCGCCGGCAAGGAGCAGCTCGCGCTGACCAAGCAGGTCGTTGTTCACCCGATCAAGCGCAACATCGAGCACGCCGACCTGATCGTCGTGAAGCGCGGCGAGAAGGTCACCGTCGACGTGACCGTCGTCGTCGAGGGCGACGCCCAGTCCGGCACCCTGGTCACCCAGGACGCCAACACCATCCAGATCGAGGCCGAGGCGCTGTCCATCCCCGAGCACCTGACGGTGTCGGTCGAGGGCATCGAGGCCGGCACCCAGATCCTGGCCGGCCAGCTCGAGCTGCCCAAGGGCGTCTCGCTGGTGTCCGACGCCGAGACCCTGGTGGTCAACGTCGTCGCGGCCCCGACCGCCGAGGACCTGGAAGGCTCCGGCGAAGAGGCTGCTGCCGAGGGCGGGGCGGCCGAAGCGGCTGCTGCCGAGTCGGAGTAATTCGCTTTGGCCGAGCCACTGCTGGTGGTCGGCCTGGGCAATCCTGGGCCGCGCTACGAAACAACGCGGCACAACGTTGGATTTCTGGTTGCCGACATCCTCGCCGATCGCATCGGTGCGGGATTCAAGGTGCACAAGAAATCCGGAGCTGAGGTCACCACGGGCCGGCTGGGAGGCCGGCCCGTGGTACTCGCCAAGCCGCGGACCTACATGAACGAATCCGGTAGGCACGTTGGGCCTTTGGCGAAGTTCTATTCTGTCGAGCCGGCCGACATCATCGTGATCCACGACGAGCTGGACATCGACTTTGGACGCATCCGGTTGAAGTTCGGTGGCGGCGAGGGCGGCCACAACGGCCTTCGTTCGATCGCTTCCACCTTGGGCACCAAAGACTTTCAACGCGTCCGCATTGGCGTCGGACGGCCGCCGGGCCGTCAGGATCCGGCCGCGTTCGTACTGGAGAACTTCAACTCCAAGGAACGGCCCGAGTTGGGCACGATCCTCGAACAAGCCGCTGACGCAACCGAATTGCTGCTGCAGCACGGCGTCGAGGCCGCACAGAACACCGTCCACGCCTGGTAGCTATTCCGCGCGAACTTTCTTCTCGCGAGCAGACGTAAAACTGTCCAATTCCGTTGGCAATTGGACAGTTTTACGTCTTTTCGGCGGTGGACCTCCACCGACAACGTGACCGGCGTCGGGGAGATATAGCCAGAAATCCCCCAAATTCCTTGGAATTCAGGGGATTTCGCGACTGCTGGCGGAGCGGGACTACTGCCCGCAGAGGTACTGGCGGTCGTAGGCCTCGGTGTAGCAGCCCCGTCGCCCCTGGGCGCCGACGCGCGAGGCCTGGCTGTCGTCGTAGGAGCGAGGGTCCGGGGTCGCCTTGATCGAGACGCTGCCGTTGGTCTCGCACACAGTGTGGGTACCTGAGTCCTGACAGGTCGGCCGAGCCCCCGCAACCGGGGCGAAGACGCCGCTGACCGATGCCAGCCCCACCAGCACGACCGCCAACCTGCGCTTTGCTTGATGAGTCATGTCACCTTCTCACTTTCGGGGAAGGCTGCCCGTCTGCAACTCCGCACCATCCGGCGGACTCAGAACCACTGTGCGCCTTCCATCAACGCATGTTAGGTCGACTATATGTTTCGGGCAGACGTCCACGCCATGAACTCATGGTGAACTCACATGTGCGTGATTACCCAAAACGCGCTGACCAGGGCGCCTGAAAAATGCCGGTGAGCAAGGTCACCGAATGAGCGTGGAACTCTCTCGCACAACAGAATTCGTGCGCGTGACCCAGGTCACGGGCACGAATAGGCCAGGGTCGGAGAGCCCGGATCCAGCGGCGTGTTGTTGGCCGCGGCGCGGTTGAACGCGTCCTGGCGGGCAGCTTCGACGGTGGGTCCGGCACCGCCGGCGACGACGCCGCTACTGGGGGCATCGACGTTCACGATGCACAGCCGATCGTTGGTGACCTCGTCGCTGGTGCACTGGTCGGCGCCCGCCCGCTGACAGGCGGCGATCACGGCCGCCACGGCAGCGGGATCGTCGGCTCCGGTTGCGGTGAAGCCCACGATGACGCCATTGCGCACACCCGAACCGACCGCTGCGGCCATGTCATTGGGATTCTCGACGACGCCCGCCGAACCGTCGGCCCAGGCCGGCACCGCTGCGATGCCGCCCGCGACGAACAGCGCCACAACAGCCGAAACCAAGCGGGTCATGAAAATGCCGGTCCTCTCGTCAACAATTTCAGCGAGACTACCCGGCGCTCACAGCTTGCGCTCAGCGTAACGGGAGATTCCACACGCACGAGCAGACGCAAAAACCCCCAACTTCCGAAGAAATCGGGGGTTTTCGCGTCTAGTCGCGGAAAAAATCTAGCCCGTGACCAACTCGACCGAGTTGGCGCGACGGAGCTTGCCGGACGGGGTCTTCGGGATGGTGCCCGGTCCCAGCACGACGACGTTGCGCGGGCGGACGTCGACCTCGGTCACGACCTCGTGCGCCACCTGGTGCTCGATCCGGCGGACCTCAGCCGGGTCCTGCCAGGCGTTGGATTCGACTGCGACAGCGAAGGTTTCACGCGAATGGCCGGCGTCGAGGCGCACCGCGACGGCGCAGCCCGGACGCACACCGGCGACGCGGCCCGCCGCCCGCTCGATGTCCGTCGGGTAGATGTTGCGGCCCGCCATGATGATGACGTCCTTCACGCGGCCACACACGACGACGTTCTGCTCTTCGGTGATGTACCCGAGGTCACCGGTGTCGTACCAACCGTTTTCGTCCTGGGTCGGCAGGAAGCCGGCCATGGTGATGTAGCCGGGGGTCACCGACTCGCCACGCAGCTGGATGACGCCGACGCCACGCTCGGGCAGGACGTTGCCGTCCTCGTCGACGACGCGGGCCTCGAGGTCGTGCAGCAGCGGGCCGAGGGAGGCCAACCGGCGGGTGTTGCCCTTGGACGCGGGCACGGCGCGGCGCAGGGCGGCCAGCAGGTCGGCGTCGACCTCGTCGACGACCAGGCCGGCGTTGCACGGCGAGAACGACACGGCAAGGCAGGTTTCGGCCATGCCGTAGGCCGGCAGGATCGCCGAGGCCGCCAGGCCGAACGGCTTGCCGGCGTCGATCAGGTCTTCGACGTCACCCGGCTCGACGGGCTCAGCGCCGGACAGCGCGAACCGCAGCGTCGACAGGTCGAAGTCGCCTTCCTTGGCCTGACGGCGCAGACGCTTGGCCAGCAGCGCGTAGGCGAAGTTCGGGGCCGCCGTCATGGTGCCCTTGTACTTGTCGATGAGCTTGGCCCACAGCAGGGTGTCGCGCAGGAAGTCCATGGGCGTGACCTTGACCAGCTCGGCACCGAAGTACATCGGGATGGTCAGGAAGCCGACCATGCCCATGTCGTGGAAACACGGCAGCCAGCTGACCATGACGTCCGTTTGGACGTCGTACTCGGCGCCGATGAACATGGCCTCGGCGTTGGAGTGGATGTTGCGGTGCGTGATCTGGACGGCCTTGGGAGATCCCGTGGACCCGGACGTCAGCTGCATCAGCGCGAGATCGTCTTCGCCGGTCTCGACCGGGTCGATGGGCTCGGCTTCCAGGAGGTCGCCGACCGTGAGGACCTGCAGGCCCTTCTCCTCCAGCACGGGGATGGCGACCAGAAACGGCTCGGCGACGATGACGGCCTTGGCCTCGATCATGCCGATGACGTTCATGGTGTCTTCAGCCCAGACCACCAGGTCGGTTCGGGGCGTCGGCTGGTGCAGCATGGTCAGGCTGCCGCCGCGCATCCAGATTCCCTGCACTGTCGGGGCGATCTCCACCGGGAAACCGGCCAGCACGCCGATCTTGTCGCCGGGGCCGATGCCCGCTGCTGCCAGCCCACCGGCGACGCGCCGGGCCCGCTCGTGAACCTCACCCCAGGTGTGCCGCACCGGCTCGTGGGGCTCGCCGGTGACCATGCCCCGGTTTGACGTCCGAGCGTTGTAGTACATCTTGTCGGTAAATCGGCTCACGACAACCTCCTGAAGTCAGGCGCCACTGCCCGTCGTTCCATAGTCCGTCTGGTGATAGGCGCACTCGAAGAGGCGCGCACGCACAATTCGGCCGCGGTTATATCTCGAATCGATGGCTCCGCTCGCCAGAGCGCCGCTGCTCTGGCAAGCCTCAATCGCCCACCGACACCGCCGGTGAGAGAAACCATTGCGTTCCACGCCTGGCCGCTGGCATACACCATCGATCATCTTAAGAGACTCTTAAGTAGCTAACAAACTCTCGGCCGAATTGAGTGCTGGCTCACACTTCGTCAGGACTGTGTACTCGGGGCCGGAACCACCCTGGCGCCCTGCACCGGGCCGCTGGCCACGCGTACCGTGCGGCACACGCCGGCCCCGGAAAGTTGGGTACCGACCTCGACGGCGTCCTCGACGGACGTGCACAGAAACGCGCACGTCGGCCCGGAACCAGACACGATGCCCGCCAGCGCCCCGGCGTCGACACCAGCCCGCAAGGTGCGCCGCAAACCGCTGTCCAGACTGACGGCTGCCGCCTGCAGGTCATTGCCCAGCAGCGGCGCCAACTCCCGCGGGTCGCCCGACGCCAGGGCCGCCAGCAGCGGCTCAGGATCGTCCAGCGCGGGCGGGCCGCCATGCCGGGCGTCGGCCCGCAAGCTGTCCAGCTCGGCGAAGACTTTCGGGGTCGACAACCCGCCCTCGGCGAAGGCCAGCACCCAGTGAAAGGTGTTGCGCGCCAGGACCGTCGCCAGATGCTCGCCGCGGCCGGTGCCTAGTGCGGTGCCGCCGTGCAGCGCGAACGGGACGTCGCTGCCGAGCCGCGCGGCCAGCGTGTGCAGGTCCCGTCGCGGCACGCCGAGTTCCCACAGGTTGTTCATCGCGACCAGCACCGCGGCCGCGTCGGCGCTGCCGCCGGCCATGCCGCCGGCCACCGGAATGGATTTATCGATCGAGATGGCGACGTCAGGGGCGCGGCCGACGTGCTCAGCCATCATTTCCGCGGCGCGCCAGGCCAGATTGCGATGGTCGGTCGGCAAGCCCTCGGTGCCGTCGCCGAACATCTCGACCGACAGCAGATCGGCGTTGCGGACCGTCACCTCGTCGAAGAGGGAAACGGCATGGAAGACCGTCGTCAGCTCGTGGTAGCCGTCGTCGCGGCAGTCTCCGACCCCGAGGTAGAGGTTCACCTTGCCCGGCACGCGGACGGTCACCGAACCAACGGTCACCCACTCAGAGGCGGTGTTTCCATCCGACGCAGACACGCCACGACAGTAACGCCCTTACTCACACTCACAACACCAAGTGGTGAGATAGCCGGCCCAACAGGCTTAGTGGCTGACGTCGACCTGCTGGTCAGACTCCGACGCTCCGGCTGACGGATCAGCCTGCTGTTCGCGATCCAGGTCCCCGGAACGCTGCAGCAGCCGCACGAAGTCGGCAATGGCCAGAGTCTCGCCGCGCCGCGCGGGATCGATGCTGGCAGCCAGCAGACGCTCGGCCGAGGCATTGCCCGAACCCGCCCATTCGGCGAAGGCATTACGCGAGGTCTTGCGCCGCTGCGCGAAGGCGATGTCGATCAGACCGAACACCTGCGAGCGGAAGCTGTCGTCGGTCGGCCACGGCGTCGTCTCGTGCCGGTCGATGCGGACCAGGCCCGAGTAGACGCGCGGAATGGGCCAGAACACCGTCGGCGACACCATGCCGTAACGGCGGACGTTGCCGAAGAACCGGACCTTGGCGCTGGGCACCCCGTAGTCCTTGGTGCCCGGATCGGCAGCCAGCCGCTCGGCGACCTCGGCCTGGACCATCACCATGACGGTGCGGATGGTCGGGAATTCCGACAGCAGGTGCAGGATGGCCGGCACCGCGACGTTGTAGGGCAGGTTGGCGACCAGCGCGGTCGGCTGCTCGTCCAGGTCGGACGGCATCAAATCCAGCACGTCGCGGTTCAGCACGGTCAACCGGCCGATCTCGCTGTGCGAATGCTCGGCGACGGTGGTCGGCAGCTGACGGGCCAGCACGGGGTCGATCTCGACGGCCGTCACCTTGGCACCGCGGTCCAGCAGCGCCAGCGTCAGGGAGCCCAGACCCGGGCCGACCTCGAGCACGTGGGACTGCCGGTTGACACCGGAGGCCGACACGATGCGACGCACGGTGTTGGCGTCATGCACGAAGTTTTGTCCGAAAGCTTTCCGCGGTCGGAAATCAAGCTCTTTAGCCAGATGCCGGATTTCGGTTCGACCGAGTAGCCGGATCGTCATCGTGCCCCAATTCTCCCGCTGCAGACAGGCCAGGCACCCCAACCTTGACGGGCTCGCGTCACTTCAGCAATCGCGATCTGCTCTTCACGTGTCGCCAGATCAGCTCTCGAAGCATAACGCAGACCGCCCTGCCGCTCCCAGGTGTTCTGATCAAATTGCACTCCGCCGTAAAAACCGTTGCCGGTATTGATCGCCCAGTTGCCGCCTGCCTCGCAGTGCGACAGGGCATCCCAGGTGGCCGGTTGGGCCACCGCAGGCACCTCGGTGCCGGGCTTGGCACCGATCCGGATGACGCCGTCGCGGGCCGGGGTCAGCACCTGGTTGGAGACGGGCAGCCGGCCGGTCTCGACACCGTTCACGGTGGCGACGGCGTAGGTGACGTTCTGCGTACCGGGCTGGCCCGGATCGTCGACGATCTTGCGGCTCATGTTCATCGCCGCGTCCGGGACCTGGTTCATGGCGGGAGGCAGCGGGGACTCGGTGGTCACCTGCTGCAGGCGGATGCGGGTCACGTCGATTTCCATGCCCTCGGTCACCGGAGTGGCCGCGACCGGGACGACGGCGTCGCGCTGCTCCAGCGGAACCCCGGCGGTGGCCAGCAGACCGGCCACGTTCGCCGCGGCCAGGTGCACCTGGCGGACCACACCGCCGTCGTTGATGGTGACGTTGCGGGCCGTGACCACCGGCAGCGACATGCCGCCGATCGGCACGCGGGTGGCGCGGTCGGCCGCGACGGGCGCGGTGTCGGTCAGCGACAACTGCTTGAGGGCGTCCTGCACGGTGGCTGCGGTGGTCCACACCTGATGGGTGTTCTGGCCGTCCATCGAGATTTCCAGCGGCCGGCTGCGGCGCAGGACGATGTTCTCGGACTCGTGCACCGACTGGTCGGCGGCCGGGAACAGGTCGTCGCGGGCGCCGACGGTGAACCCGTTTTCCGCCAGGACGTCGCCGATGTGCGTCTTCATGGTCTGCACCGTCATCGGTGCACCGTCGATGGTGATGGTGACGGTCTTGTGCGCTGCGACGGCGAACCCGCCGGCGACCGCCAAGGTGGCGAGAAAAACTCCGGTCACGCCACGCAGCATCGGCGAGCGCGCATCATGCAATGCGTTTACAACGTTCAAGGTCGTCAATCCCGTGTCAATCGGGCCCGAGTTGGACCCGAGCAGCGGCCGCGGTGACCACATAAAAGCCACCTCGACCGGGTTGATCACAGAACGGTAACGAACATCCCCGGGAGGCGGCAACCTGGACTAATGCTACATTCCATAGATTTTCGAAGCATTTCCCGAGGTCAACGCGGCTATTTCGGCCGCTGAAGAATTTCTGATTTCAGCGAGCGCGCGGACCGTATACGGCAGGCAATACGACTCATTTGGCGCGCCCCGGAACGGGTGCGGCGTCAGAAACGGCGCATCGGTTTCGACCAGAAGCAGGTCCGGCGGAATGATCGCAGCGGCCTCGCGCAGGGCATGCGCATTCCGGAAGCTGACGGTGCCTGACAAGCTCATCAGCCAGCCGTGGTCGGCACAGGTGCGCGCCATCTCGGCGTCCGACGAAAAGCAGTGGAAGATGACGCCGTCCGGGGCCCCCTCGGCCCGCAGCACGTCCAGCACCTCGGCGTCGCCGTCCCGGTTGTGGATCATCAGCGGCTTACCGGTGCGCTTGGCCAGATCGATGTGCCAGGCGAAAGCCTCCCGTTGCGTCGCCTCGTCGGCGCAGCCGTCGAGCTTCCCCGGCCAGTACATGTCGATGCCGGTCTCCCCGATCGCCACCACCCGCGGGTCTGTGGCGAGAGTTTCCAGGGTGCGTCGAGCGTGGTCATCGAGGGCGCCCGCGCGGGTCGGGTGCAGCGCAACGGCGGCGTAGACGCGCGGGTCGGTATGGGCCGCGCCGACCGCCCACTCGGCGGCCTCGAGGTCGTCGGCGATGGTCACCACCTTCTGAACCCCGGCGGCTTCGGCCCGGTCCAGGATCGCTCGGATGCTGTCGGCGTCGGTCGCGCCGCAGGAGTCGAGGTGGGTGTGGGCATCGACCAGCCCGGGCAGCGGTTCCGGGGCGGGCGGCTTCTCGCGTTTAGCGCTCACAGCGACACTTTAAGGTGAATGCAAATGAGCGAGCCTTTCTACATCACGACCGCCATCGCGTACCCGAACGGCGCACCGCACATCGGGCACGCCTACGAGTACATCGCCACGGACGCGATCGCCCGGTTCAAGCGGCTGGACGGTTTCGACGTCCGCTACCTGACCGGCACCGACGTGCACGGCCAGAAGATGGCCGAGGCCGCCGCGGCCGAGGGCATCACGGCAGCCGAGCTGGCGAACCGCAACTCCGACGTGTTCCAGGCCCTGCAGGAGAAGCTCAACATCTCCTTCGACCGGTTCATCCGGACCTCCGACGCCGACCACTACGAGGCGTCGAAAGAGATCTGGCGGCGAATGAACGAGGCCGGAGATATCTACCTCGGCACCTACGCCGGCTGGTATTCCATCCGCGATGAGCGCTTCTTCGCCGAGGACGAAACCGAGGTCCGCGGCGACGGCCGCTTCGCCATCGAGACCGGCACCCCGGTCACGTGGACCGAGGAACAGACCTACTTCTTCCGGCTGTCGGCCTACACCGACCGCCTGCTCGCGCATTACGAGGCCCACCCCGAGTTCATCGGGCCCGACGTTCGGCGCAACGAGATCGTCAGCTTCGTCTCGGGCGGTCTCAAGGACCTGTCGATATCCCGCACCACGTTCGACTGGGGCGTTCCGGTACCCGAACACCCCGAGCACGTCATGTACGTGTGGGTGGACGCGCTGACCAATTACCTGACGGGCGTTGGCTTTCCGGATACCTCCGCGGAAGCGTTCGAGAAGTACTGGCCGGCGAATGTGCACATGATCGGCAAGGACATCATCCGATTCCACGCGGTGTACTGGCCGGCGTTCTTGATGTCGGCCGGAATCGCCCTCCCCGAAAGGGTTTTCGCGCACGGCTTCATCAACGTCAAGGGCGAGAAGATGAGCAAGTCGGTCGGCAATGTGGTGGATCCCATTGCCCTGATCGACGCTTTCGGCCTGGACCAGGTGCGCTACTTCTTCATGCGTGAAGTGTCGTTCGGCCAAGACGGCAGCTACAGCGAGGAAGCCATCATCGGCCGGATCAACGCCGACCTGGCCAACGAGCTCGGCAACCTGGCACAGCGCTCGCTGTCGATGGTGAACAAGAACCTCGACGGCATCGTCCCCGAACCCGGCGAATTCACCGACGCCGACCTCACGCTGCTGGCCCACGCTGATGGCCTGTTGGACACCCTGCGGGCCCACTACGACGCGCCGGCGATGCACCTGGCGCTCGAAGTCATCTGGCAGATGCTGGGTGCCGCCAACCGGTATTTCTCGGCCGGGGAGCCCTGGGTACTGCGTAAGTCACCCACAGAAGAGGACCAGGTTAGATTCAGGACTCTCCTATACATCACACTGGAGATTGTCAGGATTGCCGCGCTGCTCGTGCAGCCGGTGATGCCGACGTCGGGTGAGAAGCTGCTGAACCTGCTCGGGCAGGACGCCTCAGCACGCGACTTCAGCTCCATCGGTACCCGCTTGGTACCGGGCACGGCGCTGCCGACACCCGAAGGCGTATTTCCCCGCCATCAGGCGGTACCGAAGGAGTAGCGAGAAGACATGGCACTGGACGGCTTACATGAGCGGTTGCACGATGTGTTCGACGAAGTCACCCGTCGCAACGCAGGTGAGATTGAATTCCACCAAGCCGTCTACGAGGTTCTGACCAGCCTGGGCCCTGTCGTCGACAAGCATCCTGAGTACTCCGACACCGCGATCATCCGGCGGCTGTTCGAGCCGGAGCGGCAGATCATCTTCCGGGTGCCGTGGGTCGACGACTCCGGTACCGAGCAGATCAACCGCGGCTTCCGGGTCGAGTTCAACTCGGCGTTGGGCCCGTTCAAGGGCGGCCTGCGGTTCCACCCGTCGGTGTACCTGGGCATCGTGAAATTCCTCGGCTTTGAACAGATTTTCAAGAACTCGTTGACTGGTCTGCCCATCGGCGGCGGCAAGGGCGGGTCGGATTTCGACCCCAAGGGCCGCTCCAGCAACGAGGTGATGCGGTTCTGCCAGTCGTTCATGACCGAGCTGTACCGGCATATCGGTGAATACACCGACGTACCCGCGGGCGACATCGGCGTCGGCGGACGCGAGATCGGCTACATGTTCGGCCAGTACAAGCGCATCACCAACCGCTATGAATCCGGCGTCCTCACCGGCAAGGGTCTGACCTGGGGCGGTTCGCAGGTCCGCACCGAAGCCACCGGTTACGGCACGGTGTTCTTCGTCGACCAGATTCTGCGCAACTCGCGGCAGTCGTTCGACGGCAAGCAGGTGGTGGTGTCCGGCTCGGGCAACGTCGCGATCTACGCCATCGAGAAGGTGCACGCCCTGGGCGGCACCGTCATCGGATGTTCGGATTCCAGCGGTTACATCGTCGACGAGAAGGGCATCGACCTCGACCTCCTCAAGGAGCTCAAGGAGGTGCGCCGCGGCAGGATTTCCGACTATGTCGAGATGCGCGGTGGCGCAGCACAATTCGTCGAAGACAGCTCTGTCTGGCAGCTGCCGTGCGACATCGCACTGCCCTGCGCAACCCAGAACGAACTGGACGCCGACGACGCCGTCGCCCTGATCAAGGCGGGCTGCCAGGTCGTCGCCGAAGGCGCCAACATGCCGTGCACCCCGGAAGCGGTGAAGCTCTTCGCCGAGGCGAAGGTGGCGTTCGCGCCCGGCAAGGCGGCCAACGCCGGCGGGGTGGCCACCAGCGCACTGGAGATGCAGCAGAATGCCTCCCGCGACTCGTGGACGTTCGAGGAGACCGAGCAGCGGCTCGCCGAGATCATGGGGCGCATCCACGACCGCTGCCTGAGCACCGCCGACGAGTACGGCCAGCCCGGCAACTACGCCGCCGGTGCCAACATCGCCGGATTCATCCGGGTTGCCGACGCGATGTCCGCGCTCGGGGTGGTCTAGCCAAAGATGTGAGCTGCGCCACACTCGTGGCGCAGCTGTCACAATTCCGCCATCGCCGGTGTCTTGAGGGCATAACCAACCCGAAGGAGATGCAGTGATGACCGGAAACCAGCAGCCCAACCGCGTCGTCGTCATCGGCGGCGGATACGCCGGCGCCCTGGCGGCCAATCACGTCCGGATGCGCGACGATGTGGCCGTGACGTTGGTGAACCCCCGGCCCAAGTTCGTCGAACGTATCCGGCTGCACCAGCACGCGGCCGGAAGCTACGACGCCGCAATCGATTACGAGACGCTGATCGGTGACGACGTGCGCCTGGTGGTCGACACCGCGACCCGGATCGATGCTGAGGCCCGCACCGTCGAGTTGGCGTCCGGCGACACCTTGGACTACGACTACCTCATCTACGCCGTCGGCAGCACCGGCGCCATCCCGGCATCGGTGCCCGGAGCAGCCGAATTCGCTTATCCCCTGGCCGAATTCGAGCAGGCCGAGCGGCTGGCGGCCCGGTTGGAGGATGTGCCGTTGTCCGCCCCGATGGTCGTCATCGGCGCGGGTCTGACCGGCATCGAGACCGCTTCCGAATTCGCCGAAGCCGGCCGCAACGTCGTGCTGGTCGGGAACAAGTTGGCACCCTCCCTGAGTGCCCCGGGCCGCCGCTCGGTGGCCAAGGGCCTGGCCAAGCTGGGCGTGACGGTCGTCGAGGGTGACGTCAGTGCCGTCACCGCCAACCGCGTGACGTTGGCCGACGGACGCTTCATCAACAATGCCGTGACAGTGTGGACCGCCGGCTTCGGCACTCCGCGACTGGCGACCGCCAGCGGTCTGCGCACTGACGAGCTGGGCCGGCTGCTGACCGACGAAACGCTTACCAGCGTTGATGATTCGCGAATCGTCGCGACGGGTGACGCCGCGGCCCCGTCGGGACAGCCGCTGCGGATGAGCTGCCAGGCCGCCGCTCCGCTGGCGCTGACCGCGGCCAAGACCGTCGTCAGCCGGATCGCCGGCACCGAACCGGCGGTGGTCGACCAGGCGTTCGTCGGATCGAGCGTCAGCATCGGCCGGGCCGCTGCCACCGTCCAATTCGCCCGCAAGGATGATTCACCGGTGAACTTCTACCTCGGCGGTCGCGTGGCCGCGGCAGTGAAAGAGGCGATCTGCAAGGGCACCGTGAGTGGCATGCGGATGGCTGCGCGCAAGCCGGGCTCGGCGTTCGTCATCAAGGCCGGCAAGCGCGCCGCACGTCAGCAGGTGCCGGCGTGACGCACACGCCACAGGCCGGGGTGGGTGAACATGCCGAGCGGTTCACCCACCTTCGGCCGCTGCTCTTCACCATCGCCTACGAAATCCTGGGCTCCGCAACGGAATCCGATGACGTGCTGCAGGACAGCTACTTGCGGTGGGCGGACGTCGACCTCGAGACAGTTCGCGACACCAAGTCGTATCTGGCGCAACTGGTTACCCGACAGGCCCTGAACGCGCTGCGGGCCGGGGCGCGGCGCCGCGAGGAGTACGTCGGCCCGTGGCTGCCTGAGCCGCTATTGCTCGAAGAGCGCGACGCGTCGTCGGATGTCGTACTGGCCGAATCGGTCTCGATGGCGATGCTCGTGGTCCTGGAGACCTTGAGCCCCGACGAGCGGGCAGTGTTCGTGCTGCGTGAGGTTTTTGGCTTCGACTACGACGAAATCGCCGGGGCCGTAGGCAAATCCACCGCTGCGGTCCGGCAGGTGGCGCACCGGGCCCGCGAGCATGTCCAGGCCCGGCGCAAGCGGTTCGAGCCTGATGCCGCCAAGTCGGCTCAGGTCACCGAGCAGTTTCTGACCGCTGCAGCCACCGGAGACATGGACGGCCTGCTGACGCTGCTCGCCCCGAACGCCACCTGGACTGCAGACAGCGACGGTAAGGCCAGTGCCGCCCGACGGCCGGTGGTGGGCGCCGAGAAGGTGGCTCGCGTGCTCATCGGCCTCATGACCGTCGGGCAGAAACTGCCCGACGTGCGGATCGAGACCGCGGTGTTCAACAGCGCCCCGGCAGTGGTCATCTACAGCGGCGACAAGCTGGAAGGCGTATTCCTGGTCGAGGTCATCGACGGGCAGGTCACCAACGTCTACGCCATGCGCAACCCCGACAAGCTGGCCGGTGTCCTGGTCGCACGGGAGATCCGCCGCTGAGGTCAACCTCGCGAGCTGGGGGCACCTCCCGCTCGCGAGCAGACATAAAACTGTCCGTTTCTGCAGAAAATCGACAGTTTTGCGTCTGCTCGCGGTCATAAGCGAAGCTGTGGGGCGTGCGAGTCGAGCGGTTGCCTGACCTGGGCGACGCCCCGGGAGTCTTGAAGGCTGTCGCCGACGCCGCTGCCCGCCGCGGCCTGCCACCACCAGCGG
Organism: Mycolicibacterium sp. CBMA 234; assembly: GCF_009729415.1. Taxonomy (GTDB): domain Bacteria; phylum Actinomycetota; class Actinomycetes; order Mycobacteriales; family Mycobacteriaceae; genus Mycobacterium. The sequence continues at coordinate 12,840 of NZ_MPKW01000021.1, read as the reverse complement.
CGCTGATAGGTGACTGGTTCGGCGCGAGGGCCGTCATCGCACCGAGCGTCGCGGTCGAACCCGTGTCGGCCACTGAGGTATTCGACGTGCCGCCGGGTTGCGACGAAGCGATCGGCGGCGGCTGGTTCGGCTACCTGTCCTACCCGGACGGCACGGGCAAGATCCCCATGGCCGCCGGCGGTTGGTCGGACTGCGTCCTGCGACAAGATGCCGCCGGCCGGTGGTGGTACGAAAGCCTTTCCGAAACAACGCTTCCCGATTGGCTCGCCGACCTGAAGCCCACCGCGCCCGCGCCGTACGCCATCGAATGGCACGCGCCGGACCGCGACAGCCACCGCGCCGGCGTGCTGTCCTGCCTGGACGCCATCAGTGCAGGCGAGGTGTACCAGGCCTGCGTTTGCACCCGCTTCACCGGGCGGATATCCGGTGCGCCCGTTGACTTTTTCGTCGATGCCGTACAGCGGACCGCGCCCGCTCGAGCCGCATACGTCGCGGGCAGTTGGGGTGCGGTCGCGTCACTGTCCCCGGAATTGTTCGTGAGCCGCCGCGGCGAGCGGGTCATCTCCAGCCCCATCAAAGGCACCCTCCCCCTTGATCATTCGCCGGCCGAGTTGGCGTCGTCGGTCAAGGATGTCGCGGAAAACATCATGATCGTCGACTTGGTGCGCAACGACTTGAGCCGGGTGGCGACCACCGGGTCGGTCCGGGTGCCGGAATTGCTGGCGGTCAAGCCGGCCCCGGGCGTCTGGCACCTGGTGTCGACGGTGACCGCGCAGGTTCCGACCGAGACCTCCATGGCGGCAGTGCTCGAAGCCACCTTCCCACCGGCCTCGGTCACCGGCACCCCTAAGCTGCGCGCCCGCGAACTGCTCACCGAGTGGGAGCCCTACGACCGTGGAATCTATTGCGGCACAGTCGGTTTAGCCTCACCGCTGGCCGGCACCGAACTGAACGTCGCCATCCGCACCGTGGAATTCGACGCCGACGGCGCCGCGGTGCTGGGCGTCGGCGGCGGCATCACAGCCGATTCCGACCCCGACCGCGAATGGGAGGAATGCCTCCATAAGGCCGCCCCCACCGTCGGGCTCGCCTTATCCCGCGAGCAGTCCCCCGCAAGCGGGCGGTACCCCCAGTAAAACTGTCGAATCTCGCTCGGAAACGACAGTTTTACGTCTGCTCGCGGGATTTCAGGACGGCGTCGTAGAGCTCGCGCCGGGACGGGGCGCCCGGGTTGTCGGCGATCACCTGCGCGCAGGCGTCTTTGACCCGTGCGCCGTCGTCGACCAGTTCCTGCACCAGCGTCACCAATACGCCCAAGTCGGCCACCGGCGTAGCTCCGGCGAGCACCACGGTGATCTCACCCAGCACCCCGTCGGCGGCCCACTCGGCCAACTCCCCCAGCGTCCCGCGCTTGATCTCCTCGTGGGTCTTGGTCAGTTCGCGGCACACCACGGCGCGCCGATCCGACCCCAGCGCGGACACCGCGTCGGCCAGGCAGTCCGCCAGTCGCCGCGGCGACTCGAAGAACACACACGTGCGACGCTCAGCCGCGAACCCGGCCAACCACGCCAACCGGCCTTTGCGCGGCGCGAACCCTTCGAAGCAGAAGCGGTCCGACGCCAGCCCGGACACTGCCAGCGCCGTCGTCACCGCCGACGGGCCCGGTAGGCACGACACCGGCAGTCCGGCCTCGGCGCAGGCCGCCACCAACCGGTAGCCCGGGTCGCTGATCAGCGGCATGCCGGCATCGCTGACCACCAGCACCGTCTCGCCCGCCGCGATCGACTCAACCAGGCCCGCTACCCGCGACGCCTCGTTCTGGTCGAAGAAGCTGACCACCCGCCCGGTAGGCCGGACATCCAGAGATGCAGCCAGCGCGCGCACCCGCCGGGTGTCCTCGGCGGCAATCACATCGGCGCTGCCGAGCGCCTCGATCAGACGGGCTGAAGCGTCGCCAGGCTGGCCCAGCGGAGTGGCCGCGAGGAGCAGCCGACCGGCGTCCGCGGGCGGACCGGAAACTGACGTCGCAGGCGGACCAGAAGCTGAAGTCACACCGGACAGCCTACGATCGCTGACGTGACTGCCCCCGCCCTCGACGCATCCGACGCCGAGCGCGAGGTCCCCGTGATCAGTCCGGCGCCCCTGACGCCCGCCGCCGACTTCGGCCCGACCGACCGGCTGCGCGGCTGGACCATGACCGCGGTGATCACCGCGCTGGCCTTGATCACGCGCTTCCTGAACCTGGGCTCGCCCACCGATGCGGGCACCCCGATCTTCGACGAGAAGCACTACGCGCCGCAGTCCTGGCAGGTGCTGCACAACCACGGCGTCGAGGACAACCCCGGCTACGGCCTGGTGGTGCACCCGCCCGTCGCCAAGCAGCTGATGGCCATCGGCGAATGGCTGTTCGGATACAACGGCGTCGGCTGGCGGTTCTCGGGCGCCGTGTGCGGCGTCATCATGGTGCTGTTGGTGGCGCGGATCGTGCGGCGCATGACGCGTTCGACGCTGCTGGGTGGCATCGCCGGGCTGCTGATCATCGCCGACGGTGTCAGCTTCGTCTCGGCCCGCACCGCGCTGCTGGACGTGTATCAGGCGGTGTTCGTGGTGGCCGCGTTCGGCGCGCTGATCGTCGACCGCGACCAGGTGCGGGCCCGCATGCACGTCGCGATGACCGAGGGCCGGATCGCCGAGACGGTGTGGGGCCCGCGACTGGGCGTGCGCTGGTGGCGTTTTGGTGCCGGTGTGCTGCTGGGGCTCGCCTTGGCGGTCAAGTGGTCTGGCCTCTATTACATGGTGTTCTTCGGCCTGCTGACCGTCGCGTTCGACGTCGCGGCCCGGCGCGCGTACCGGGTGCAGCGGCCTTGGGTGGGCACCATTCGCCGCGACGTCCTGCCGGGCATGTGGGCATTGAGCGTGATCCCGGTCGGGGTGTATCTGGCGTCGTATGCGCCGTGGTTCGCGTCCGAGACCGCGATCGACCGGCACATGGAGGGCCGGAACATCGGCGACGGACCCTTCGCCGCGCTGCGCTCGCTCTGGTACTACACGCACGACGTCTACCGATTCCACTCCGGGCTGACCAATGCTGCCGGCAATCACCACCCGTGGGAGTCCAAGCCGTGGACGTGGCCGATGTCGCTGCGCCCGGTGCTGTACGCCATCGACAACAACAATGTGCCCGGCTGCGGTGCGCAATCCTGCGTCAAGGCCGTGATGCTGGCGGGCACGCCGGCCATGTGGTTCATCGCGGTCCCGGTGCTGGCCTGGGCCGTCTGGCGGACGTTCATCAAGCGCGACTGGCGGTACGCCGCGGCGCTGACGGGCTACTGCGCGGGCTACTTGCCGTGGTTCGCCGACATCGACCGGCAGATGTACTTCTTCTACGCCACGCCCATGGCGCCGTTCCTGGTGATCCTGATAACGCTGATCCTCGGCGACATCTTGTATCCGAAGTCGACCGAGCCGGAACGACGAACCCTCGGGCTGCTGGTGGTGTGCATCTACACCGCGTTGGTGATCACCAACTTCGTCTGGATGTACCCCATCCTCACTGGGCTCCCGATCTCACCGGCCACCTGGAACATGGAGATCGTGCTGCCCTCCTGGCGTTGATCCCGACCGCCGCCACCGCGAAATCGACCGATGCCACCTAGGCATCGAACGCGTGTGCGATAAGATCGCGGAGTGTCCTTGGCGGTTCAGGGTTCGCTATTCGATCATGCCGAACGGCGGTACCTCGGTGACGGCGCCTGGGTCGACGTGCGCGCAGGCTGGCTCACAGACGCCGACACCCTTTTCGACGAGCTGCTGACCGCCATTCCATGGCGCGCCGAGCAGCGCCAGATGTACGACCGGGTTCTCGACGTGCCCCGCTTGGTCAGCTTTCACGATCTCTCACAGGAGCGGGCGCCACATCCCGGCCTGGCACGGCTGCGGGTCCGACTCAACGATGCCTACGCCCGCGAACTCGGCGAACCGTTCACTTCCGTCGGCCTGTGCCTCTACCGGGACGGCGCCGACAGCGTGGCCTGGCACGGCGACACCATCGGCCGCAGCCGCACCGAGGACACCATGGTCGCCGTGCTCAGCCTCGGCGCCACCCGGGTTTTCGCGTTGCGCCCACGCGTAGTCAAGGCTCCCGACGGACGGCGCACCAGCGTGCGGCTGCCACAAGACCACGGCGACCTGTTGGTGATGGGCGGCTCGTGCCAGCGCACCTGGGAGCACGCCGTCCCCAAGACATCCCGCCCCACCGGGCCGCGGATCAGTATCCAGTTCCGGCCGCGGGGCGTGCGCTAGTTACTGGCCCCGAACAGCTGTGACCGACTTGGTCAGCAGCTCCGTCGCCTTCTGCGTATTCACCTGCGGCACAGGCTTGTTGGGTTCAATGACGGCGTTGGTGGTGACGATCACCATGAACCTGCCGAAGCTGGCGACGTAGTTGTAGAGCTGGCCGGTGGCGGGCTTGCCGTTGGCCACGGCCTCGACGACCCGGTGAGTGCCGAGGGTCTTCACGCCGTCGATGGCCGGGGTCGGCACCTCTTCGACCATGCCCCGCAGTCCAGCCCCGGAGAAGCCGACCTTCTTGCAGTTGTCGCCAGGGTCGGCGGGCGCGATCGGTTCCGAGGTCTCCACCGCGAGGATGACGTACCGATTGCCTTGGCCTTCGGCCGTCAGGGCGGTCATGTTGCCTTTGGCGCCCGGCGGCACCGCCATGCCCGATGCGAATTTGGCGCAGTCCGGCGGCTCGAATGTCAGGCCCGCAGGCAGCGTCTGGGGCGCGAACGCGCGCGGGTCGATGCCCGTCGGCGCGACGGTCTTGACCTGGAAGTCCGGCCCGAAAGTGGTCTTCAGATCAAGGATTTTCGTGATGTCGGGGTCAGCAGCGACAGGTTTGGTGTTGGACGAGCATGCAGCCACCAGACCGACCGCAGCCACCGCGAGCACCGTTCTCAGCATTGTGGCGAATCTACCGGGCCAACCCGTCCATGGGCGGCATGCCCCGCACCGACCGCACGGCCGAGTCGAGGAGCGTCGCCGGAAGAGTCGGCGGCAGCGGCGGCGCGACGGCCCCCGGGTCGGTCACCACAGTCACCGACACCACGACGGCGTCGACGTAGGCGATCAAAGTTGTTGCTTGGGAATGGGTTTGCGTGCCGTTCTCGACACTGGTGGTGACCTGCGCGGTCATGGCCAGCGTGCTGGCGTCAGTGAGCTGCGGTGCATCGGTGAGCTCGACGGACGCCCGGGCGCGGCTCGTGCTCAGTGTCCAGGTGTGGCAATCGTCTGGGACGGTGGGCGCCGGCGCCGCAGCGGGCCCGGCCATGGCGTACACAATCCCGCCCGGCCCCGACGCTGACCAGCCGGCATCCCCCGGCACTGCCGCCAGCGCACTGCAGTCCTGCGGGTCGGCGACAGATCCGGCCGGCATGCCCCAGAAGGCGGTCGGCGCCGACGGCTTCGGCAGCGCGCCAAGCTCATAACCCTGCAGGTCTTTGGGCAATTGGTGGCGCATCCGACCGATTGCGGCCGGATCAGCAGGCTTGGCCGCCGTCGTCGTGGTCGGCTTCTCCGGTGCGGCCGGCGACCCGCAGGCAGCGCACAGCAGAATCGCTACCGACCACGCGATTGCCCGCATTTGCTGTTGATAGCACGACGAGACCGCCACTGCGGGCCTGCCGCCCGGCGCCACGCCGAAGCGTCTTTGCGGAACGGGCGCGGGCGTCGAGGTTCGTGCCGCTGACCGCGTCGGCCCCGTAGTCTGCAACCGACGACAGGAGACGGAAATGTTGCCGATCAGGGTTGCCGGCGTCGCGCTGGCGGTGGCCGTAACTGCGCTGAGCGCAGGTGCGTGCAGTTCAAACTCGAAGCCCGCACCGTCTGCCACGTCCGCGTCCAGCAGCCCGTCGAGCACCAGCTCCGCTGCAGCGCCGACCCCGTCCGCGCCGGCTGCATCGAAGAAGACACTGCAGGACTACCTGCACGAGAAGAACATCACCGCGCAGCAGCTGCACCCCGGCGACCCTGGGGCGCCGACCATCACGATGACGCTCCCCCAAGGTTGGGTGGACGCCGGCGCGCTGGCGCCGAAAGAGGCTTGGACCGCAAGCAAATTCGATGATCCGTCCATGACGAACGACCCGCCGACCATCGTTGTGCTGGTCTCGAAACTGCCCGGCGCCAACGCGGATGAGGTGTTGGAATACGCCCCCGGCGAGCTGCAGAACCTGACGGGCTGGCAGGACGCCGGCACCAACTGTGACGCCAAGCTCGCCGGGTTCAAGGCATGTCAGGTCGGCGGCATGTACACCCAGGACGGCAAGGACCGGATGGTGGCCCAGAAGACCTCCGCCATCCCGACCCAGGGCGGCGTGCTCCTGCTGCAAGTCAAAGCCAGCGGCGCCAAACAGACCATCGGCCCGCTGATGGACGCGACCGCGGCGATCGACAAGTCGTTGAAGGTCACCGCGCCCTGAGTTTGGGCGCAACCATTCAGACGCGGGAGAACACCGATGCTGCGGCCACCTGCTCGGCGGTCGGCCGCACGCCGGTATAGCGCTCGAACTGTTCGGCGGCTTGCAACGCGATCACTTCGGCGCCGGTGATCACCGGGCGCCCGGCTGCTCGCGCGGCGCGGATCAGCGGGGTCTCCGACGGCAGGGCCACGACGTCGAACACCGTGTGCGCCTTGGCAATAACCTCGGGCTCGAACGCGAGATCATCGGCTTCGGCACCGCCCGCCATCCCGATCGGAGTGACGTTGACGACGACGTCGGCGCCGTCACCCGCCTCCGCCGCGTAGCGGTACCCCAGCCGGTCACCCAGTCGGCCACCGGTCTCGCGGTTGCGGGCGACGATGGTGCCCGCCTCAAATCCCCTGTCCCGGAAGGCCGCTGCCACTGCGCTGGCCATGCCGCCGCTGCCGCGAATGAGCAGTGACGCCGCAGGGTCCAAGCTGTGTTCGTCGATGAGCCGCTCGATGGCCAGGTAGTCGGTGTTGCAGGCGGTGAGCCGGCCCGCGTCGTTGACGATCGTGTTCACCGAATTGATCACGCGCGCAGACTGTTCCAGCTCATCAACCAGCGCGATGACGTCCTCTTTGAACGGCATGGACACCGAACAGCCGCGGATGCCGAGGGCCCGCACGCCACCGATGGCCGCGACGATATCGGTTGTGGTGAAGGCCTTGTAGAGGAAGTCCAGGCCGAGCTCGTTGTAGAGATAGTTGTGAAAACGCGTGCCGATATTGCTGGGCCGCGCAGCCAGTGAGATGCACACGGCGGTGTCCTTATTCAGCAGCGGACGCCCCAAATACAGTGATTCACTCATCAGTGAACCATCCTGAGCACATATCGAGCCAGGGTAGAAATATCGCGATACTGCTTGTGCGACAACGCTAATGATTTCGGTTCCGGGACATCGAACTCGGTGATGATCATGTTGCGGTCGTCACGCTCCCACGTCGCGCCGTAGTGTTCAAGAATCTTGCGCATCGGATAGTTGTCCGACAACACGCGCGCGGCGAAGCGTTCGATGCCGGCGCCACGGGCGGCCGGCACCAGGGCGTCCATCAGGAACGTCCCGATGCCACGGCCCTGATAATCGTCGCCCACCATGAAGGCCACTTCCGCGACGGTCGGATCTTCGTGCAGCCGAACGAATCTCGCGTCGGCGACCATCGGCCCGTCGGGCCCCTCCGCGCCGTCGATCAGCACCCAGACGAAGTGGTCCACGTAGTCGACCTCGAACAGGTAGGCCATCAGCGCCGGGCTGGGCTCATACGCGGTTTGGAATCGGCGGTACATGGTCTCGGTCGAGAACTCGACCGGCCCCTTGCGAACTCGCGGATTGTCGCCCGGCAGCACCGGCCGCAGGTACATCTGGCTGCCGTCGCGCAGCGTCACCGGCAGCGGCGTGATGAAGGACGCCAATCGCTGTCGAGCGGTGCGCACCAGACGCTCCGCCATGCACGGCACGTCGAGCATGGCGGTCAGCGCGTCGTGACCGCCGATCCACCCGGTCAGCGGTTCGGTGACCACCACCGTCGCGTTGCGGGTGCCTTCCCGCAGCAGCGCGATCTCGCCGATGATCAGGCCGGCGCCGATGTTGTGGACGCTCAGCTCGCCGTCGGGTGCGGCGTGCGTCACCCGGACGCTGCCGGAGCTGATCAACATGAACGACGACGCCGGTTCGCCCTGCGTCATCAGTACCTCGCCGGGTGCGGCCGTCAGCGGGCGCAGCAGCGGCGCAATCCGGTCCAGGTCGGCCCGTTTGCAGCTGGAGAAGAACCCCAGAGAAGCGAGTTCATCTGTGATCGATTCCGGCACGGTGGAAACGTTACCGGCGGACGGCCACCTGTGGGGCAGGGTCGGTCCGCTCAGTTGGACCCGGCCCCGCCTGCGGCGTGCGTGCGTGTGACGACCGGCTCGGCGTGCCCGGCAATGTGGGCGCGGTCTCGTACCGCGGCGCCGACGGCCTCGACGCGGTCCTCTGGCACCAGCGCGATCACACAGCCGCCGAACCCGCCGCCCGTCATCCGCGCACCCAGCGCGCCGACCTCGACAGCCGTGTCGGCGATGAGGTCGATCTGCTCGGTGGTGATCTGGAAGTCGTCGCGCATCGACACCTGCGATGACGCGAAAAGGCGTCCCGCCGAGGGGTAGTCGCCGCGTTCGACAGCGTCGACGAAGGCGAGGACCCGGCTGTTCTCGGTCACCACATGGCGGGCCCGCTGTGCGTCGACCGGGTCGGTGACGGCGACCAGGTCTGCCGCGTCGGTGATGTCGCGCAGGGATGTCACCCCCAAGGCTGCCGCGGCGCGTTCACAGGAGGCCCGGCGATCCGCGTATTCGCCACCGACATGCTGGTGCCGGGTCTGAGAGTCGATGAGCAACAACGCAATACCCGCATTCTCTGGGGCGAAGAGCACGGGTCGCACCGTGGGTTCCACGAAGTCGATCAGCACCGCCTTGCCCGGCTCCCCGCACAGCGCGGCCAGCTGGTCGAGCAGACCCGTTGGCGCACCGACGTATTCGTTCTCCGCGCGCTGCGCGATGCGGGCCTGCTCGATCCGCGGCACCGATAATCCCGCGGCGTCGAGCACGGCACCCAGCACCGCGCATTCCAGTGCTGCACTGGAAGACAGTCCCGACCCGACAGGCACGTCGCTCGTGATTGTCATGGCGCCACCGGGCACCGCGAATCCGCGCTGCCGCAGCGACCAGACGACCCCCGCGACGTAGCTGGCCCAACCGGACACGTCACCAGGGTTGGTGTGCAACGCAATTCGGACCGGGTCTCCGTGGTGCGCGCTGGAGACCGTCAATTCCGTTCCCGCGTCCGGACTGAAGGTGACGACGGTGCGCTGAGGCAGCGCGATCGGCAGCGCGAAACCGAGGTTGTAGTCGGTGTGTTCACCGATCAGATTGACCCGGCCGGGGGCGGAGAAGACGATGGGCGCGGTCACTGGTGCGCAACCTGACGCAACCGGTCGGCCACGTCCTCGGGTGACACGTCTCCGATGAACGCATCCATCGCCGATTCCGAGCCGGCCAGGTATTTCAGTTTGTTCGCGGCGCGGCGCACCGACATCAACTCGAGGTGGAAGTAGCCCTCCCGCTGGGCTTCCCGGCCGGTGTACTGGTGCAGCGCCGAGATGTAGGGCAGCGGCTTGTCGTACAGCCGGTCGAACCGTTGCAGCACATCGAGATAGATCGCGGTCAGCGCGTCGGCCTCGGCGGCGTCGAGGGCAACGATGTTGGGCACGAACCGGTTCGGGTAGATGTGCACCTCCACCGGCCAGCGCGCCGCAAACGGGACGAATGCGGTGAAGTGGTCATTGGTCGCGATCACGCGCCGGCCGTCGGCCAGCTCAGCGGCCAGCAGTGCACCGAACAGGTTGGTGCCGTGTGCTTTCCGGTATGCATCCGCCTGCTGCAGCATCACCGCGGCCCGCGGGGTGAGGAATGGGTAGCCGTAGATCTGGCCGTGCGGGTGCATCAGCGTCACGCCGATTTCTTCGCCCCGATTCTCGAAGCAGAACACCTGCTCGATGCCCGGCCGCGCCATCAGGTCAGCGGTCCGATGCCGCCACACTTCGATGACCAGCCTGGCCTGCTCGGCCGGCAGTTGCGCGAACGACGTGTTGTGGTCGCTGGAGAAGCACACCACCTCGCACCGCCCGTGGCCCGGGGCAGCGGTGAACAAATCGAATTCAGCAGCGACGTCAGGCAATTCGAATCCGGGATGCTCAGACAGGCTCGGGAAGCGGTTCTCGAACACCACGACGTCGTAGTCCGCGGCCGGGACCTCGCTGGTCAGCCCCGTCGGCCCAGGACACAGCGGGCACTGGGCCGCCGCGGGCTTGTGAGTGCGGTCCTGGCGCAAGGCCGCGATGATCACCCACTGGCCGGTGGCCCGGTCGAACCGTAGTTCGGACTGGCCCGGCCCCCGCTCAGGCAGCGGCCGCAGGTCGGGCACCGGCTCGGATCGGTGTCCGGCGAGGTCGAAGAACCAGATGTCACGACCATCGGCGAGCACCGTGCGCGTCACGTTGTCCTGACTAGGCACCGTCACGATTTCGAACACTAGCCGCATTTTCTGGGTCTGCTCACAGACTGCGCTGTTACGGTCGGCTCACTTCGGGACACCGACGCCCAAGGAGGCTGCGACAGCTGATGACGACGCTCCTGCATGCTGACGGTTTGCGCCTGCACGTCGGCGCGCTCGACTACTCCATCGTCGCTATCTATTTCGTCTTCGTGCTCGGCATCGGCTATCTGGCCCGCAGCCAGATCACCTCGAGCCTGGACTTCTTCCTGTCCGGCCGTCGACTGCCCGCCTGGGTGACCGGCATAGCCTTCGTGTCCGCGAACCTCGGCGCTGTCGAGATCATGGGCATGTCGGCCAACGGCGCCCAAATCGGCCTGGCCACCATGCATTACTACTGGATCGGCGCCGTACCCGCGATGCTGTTCCTCGGTGTGGTGATGATGCCGTTCTACTACGGCTCCAAGGTGCGCAGCGTGCCCGAGTTCATGCGCCGGCGGTTCGGGCCCGGCGCCCACCTGGTCAATGCGGTGAGTTTCGCTGTGGCACAGGTGCTTATCGCCGGGGTCAACCTTTTCCTGCTCGCGACAGTGATCAATGCCCTGCTGGGCTGGTCGCACTGGGTGTCGTTGATCGTGGCGGCCGCCATCGTGTTGACCTACACCGCCCTCGGCGGACTGTCCGCGGCGATCTACAACGAGGTGCTGCAGTTCTTCGTCATCCTGGCCGCGCTGGTGCCGCTGACGGTCTTCGGGCTGATCAAGGTCGGCGGCTGGAATGGCTTGAAGGCCAAGGTCATCGACACCGTCAAGGCGGACGGGACCGTCACCGCCACGGTGCACGAGCAGCTGAACACCTGGCCGGGCCAGGCACTCAGCGGCTTCAGCAGCCCGGTGTGGTCGGTGATCGGCATCGTCTTCGGGCTCGGGTTCGTGCTGTCATTCGGCTACTGGACCACCAATTTCGTTGAGGTGCAGCGCGCCATGGCATCCAGTTCCATGTCCGCCGCGCGACGCTCCCCGATCATCGGCGCCTTCCCGAAGATGTTGATTCCGTTCGTCGTGGTGATCCCGGGCATGATCAGCGCGGCCGTGATCGGCGACATGATGCACCTGAAATCCACTGGTAGTGGGCAGGTTACCTACAACGACGCCATGCTGCTGATGGTCCGCGACATCTTGCCCAATGGGCTGCTCGGCGTCGCGGTCACGGGTCTGATTGCGTCGTTCATGGCCGGCATGGCCGCGAATATCTCGGCGTTCAACACCGTGTTCAGCTACGACATCTGGCAGCAGTACGTGGTCAAGGACAAACCCGACGGCTACTACATCAAGGTGGGCCGCTACGCGACTGTCGCGGCCACGGTGCTGGCGGTGTTCACCGCGGTGATCGCGTCGGGTTACTCGAACCTGATGGACTATCTGCAGACCCTGTTCGGCTTCTTCAACGCACCATTGTTCGCCACGTTCATCCTCGGCATGTTCTGGCGGCGGATGACTTCAACCGCCGGCTGGACCGGCCTGGTAGCCGGAACCCTCTCTGCTATCACGGTTTTCGCGCTCTCCAAGGCCGGCGTGATCAACCTGCCGGGGCAGGGCATGCCATTCCTTGCCGCGACGGCCGCATTCATCGTCGACATTGCCGTCAGCGTCACCGTCAGCCTCGTCACCACCCCCAAGCCACGTGCGGAACTGGCCGGGCTGGTCTATTCCGAGACGTCGGTGTCGCTGCTGTCGGACCCCGATGACGCCGGAAAGGCCTGGTACCTCAAGCCCGTTCCGCTGGCCAGCGTGATGCTGGTAGTGGTGATCATCCTCGACGTCGCGATCCGGTAGGAGTGCCGATGCTCAAGTATCTGTTCGATGTCCGCGTCATCGTCGGTGCCCTGCTAGGGATTTACGGGCTGCTGTTGACCGTGGCGGGATTCTTTCCGTCGATCCTCGGCGAGCACGCTCATTCCACCAATACCGACACCGTGCACCTCTACGCAGGCACCGACGCCAACTGGTGGGTGGGCCTGATATTGCTTGCTGTCGCTGCAGCATTCATCGGCTGGGCGGTGGCGCGGCCACCGGAGGTCACTGAAGCCACTGAAGCCGCTGAGGTCAACGACACCGAGGAGTGACGCGCAGCAGCGTAACGGCATGCGGCGCAACCATTCCGCCGTCGATCGCCCCGGTGCTGGTGCTGTCCTGGTGCGACCAGGTGTCGCGGACCGTGTAGCAGTGCTCTGCCGGTAGTCCTGCGGCCGCGGCGGTTGTCCCGATGGCGACCGGCTTGTCGGCGGCG
>NZ_MPKW01000020.1 GCF_009729415.1 Mycolicibacterium sp. CBMA 234 | reverse complement strand
CCGATGTCGACTAGCCGCCGCCCGTCACTGGTGATCAAGGTCCACATAGCTGCCGCCGTAGATCGCGGGTGGTGTCACATCCGTCTCCGCGAGCCGGAAAGGTGCTGCTACCGCGGGTTGGGGCCGCGGCCCGAGCGCACCCGCGGAACTCGCCGAGGCCGCGCCGCTCATCTCAAACGGTGGTAGTAATCCGATCCTCATCGGTACCGACTCCCTTCACTCCTACTGAAGAGCCCGAACGCCCCGACTGACAGCAGCCGACGTTCTAGATATTGTTTCGACGCGCACGGCCAACGTTATTGACCTGCAGCGATGCTGGTCCATGACCATCAGGTCCAGCCGTCTCGTTACACCCGGCCTATTTATGAGACCTTGGTGTCCAATATTAGCTAGAGTCCGCGCGTCGGGTCAACCCCCCAATTGGCCACATCTCCTACCCCGGTTGGCTACATCAACCCACCACCGGCCAGCCAGGGGCGCCACACGGCATGGGATCCGCATATTGTGACACACGCTATCTCATAATACGGTGGATGAACGGCCGGCGGACCACCGCCAACCGACGCTTGAGAGTTGGAGCCCCGTGACCTACGCATTGGCAGTGCTCTGGCCCCTGGCGAATGTATGACTGCTGCGCCAAGTGCCGGCGTAGGACGGCCGCGCCTACGGCGAGTCGCGCTCGACCGAATCCTCCATGGCAGCCAACACTGCGGCCACGCCATAGTCGTACGCCTTGTCCGACCAGTGCATCGGATACTCGACGGCCACGGTGCTGAGGTTCGGAAACGCATCGCCGGGCAGACTCCGCAGCCGCTCGTAGGCATTGCCACCGGACGCGGAATGTCGCGCCCGCTCCCCGACAGCGAATCCAAGCGTCAGGGCGACCAAACTGCCCAGCCCCTCCACGATCGTGTGATCGTCGAGGCCCGCCGAACGCAGGATCGCGACCAGACGCTCACGCAGCCCGTCGAGCATCGGGACGGCGTCGGCGCCGTCGGACAACAGTTCCAGCAGTCCGTGATGACGCTGAAGCGCAGCGTGCACGGACGCCAGCTCGTGAACGATTCTGTCCTTCCACGGGCGGTCCGGATCGAGCGGCGGTGGCAGCTCCTGCAAGACATGGACCCGCAGTCGGGCGACCAGCTCGTCCTTGTTCTCGAAGAACCCGTAAATCGTCATCGGAGCCACGCCGGTGGCATCAGCGATACGTCGCATGCTCAGGGTCGCCAAACCCTCAGCGTCGACGAGGCCGGCCGCGGCGTCCAGGATCTCGTCAGCGGTGATGATCCGCTGCGCACGACGCCGTGCAACCTTCGTGCGCGCTTCGCTCACCTTCGCCTCCAGTTTCGTCCAGCAGTCCGAAACAGCATATCGCCGTACGTGCGTACGCACTATGTACATGCGTACGGCGATATGGCACCATCGTGAGCAACATCGCGAATCAGCGCTAGGAGATGCGAATGTCACGACACGTCCTCCCCCTCGTGGAATGCGGTCCCCAATTGGGCGACCGAGTGGGCGGGAAGGCCATCGGTCTGGGTGCCCTGCTGCGCCAGACCCTGCCCGTACCAGCCGGTTTCGCGGTGACCACCGACGCGTACCGGGCCAGCATCGCCACGATCGAAGGCGACCTTGACGCCGCACTGGACGCCGCCGGCGAGTCAGATACCGAGACGTCGACGACGCTGCGCGCGCTGGTCGAGTCGGCCGACATGCCCGACGACGTGCGCAGCGCGATCACCGCGGCCTACCTCGCGCTCGATCCAGAAGGACAGGCAGTGGTCGCCGTCCGGTCGAGTGCCACCGCCGAGGATCTGGCCGACGCTTCCTTCGCCGGCCAGCAGGACACCTACCTCGGAATTCGGGGCATCGACGCCGTGCTCGACTACGTACAGCGTTGTTGGACCAGTCTTTTCACGTCCCAGGCCATCGCCTACCGGCGACGGATCGGCATCGGTAGCGCGGGCCTCGCGATGGCAGTCGTCGTGCAGAAACTCGTCAAGGCCGAGGCCGCCGGCGTGATGATGACGCTCGATCCGCTGACTGGCGACCGGCGCACGGTGTTCATCTCCGCGGCGCACGGTCTGGGCGAAGGCGTGGTCAAGGGTGACGTCGAATCAGACAGCATCTGGGTCGACAAGAAGTCACTGACCGTCACCCGCCGCTCAGATCAGGTGCAGCGCGCCGCCTACCGCTACACCGGCGAACGTGCGGAAGTCGAACTCGTTCCGCTTTCCGAGGCGGAGGGCGCGACACCCTCGATCAGTGACGAGGAGGCCGTCGAACTCGCCCGCGTTGCGATCCGAATGGAGGAGGCCCAGGGGGTGCCTCAAGACCTCGAATGGGCTGTCGATGTCGACGTGTCAGGGGTGCGCACCGTTCGGTTGCTGCAGGCTCGCCCCGAAACAGTGTGGGCAAATAGGCCTGCTGGCAACGACTCTGGGTCCGGCCTGCATGGGACCACCTATCCTGACACGACCTGGACGACGACCAACGTTGGGGAATCGGTACCCGGCGTGCCCACTCCCCTGGGTTGGTCGGTGTGGTCCGTTGCCGGCGAACTCGCGATGCG
Source organism: Mycolicibacterium sp. CBMA 234 (assembly GCF_009729415.1). Classification (GTDB taxonomy): domain Bacteria; phylum Actinomycetota; class Actinomycetes; order Mycobacteriales; family Mycobacteriaceae; genus Mycobacterium. Next base: position 213,574 of record NZ_MPKW01000020.1, on the reverse strand, counting down.
GTCGGCATTCGGAGCCATCGGGGCGTTGTCCGACAAGGAAACGAAACTGCCACTGCGCCAAGAGGACTGGCTGCTCGGAATCTTCTATGGCCGAGCCTCGCTCAGTGTGAGCCTCGTCTGCGAGTGGTCCGAACGTGTTCCGGGAACCAACCCGGTGGCGATGGCTGAGCAGATCTTCTCCGCACGCCCCCGCGGATACGTTCCACGCCAACAGTTTCGCCACTACCCTCGCGTCGCGCTCAAAGCCGGCCAGCCGATGCTGCGGGTGCGCTCAACGGTTCTGGATGACCGGCGTACAGCCGAGAAGTTCCGCGCCCGCACCCTCGCAGAACTGCTGAACGCCGACGAGCCCCGCACCCGGGAGCTTCTCGATCAGTCCATCTCATTACATCGCCAGTGTCTCTCCACTCAGACCCTGTTGACCATGGCGGTGTGCCAACCGATCGTGGATCGCCTGCTGCGCATGGCCGATTCGGTCGGGGTGTCTGGAGCCGAGCTGATGGCGGGCTACGGCGGGCACGACGAGACCGCCGCAGTCGACGACATGTGGGCCGTATCGCGCGGCAAGCTGGACTTCGACACCTTCATCGGTCGCCACGGGTTCCACGCGTGGCAGGAAGGCGAATTGTCCTCTCGCAGTTGGCGTGAGGACCCGACACCCGCCCGCGACCTCATCGCCAACTATGCAGCACGTGGCGACAACGCAGAACCCGCCCGCGCCGAAGCTCTCCGGTCAGCCAAGCGCATCGAGCTCGAACGGCAATTCCTCGCCTCGCTCTCCCCGGCATGCCGGCCGCTCGGCCGCCTCCTGCTGCAACTGGCGCGAACATTTGTGCCGCTGCGCGGTATCGCCAAGGGCTCCTTCGTCCAGATGCTCGACGTCGTGCGGGCGTCCGCGCGACGCCTCGGACAGCACCTCGCAGCTGCCGGAACGCTTTCCGACGCCGACGACGTGTTCTACCTGACCTTGGCCGAAATCCATTCGGGTGTGGGACAAGACGTGGCGGCGGCCATCGCTGCGCGCAAGTCCGAGCGCGCGGCCTATGAGGGCATGGAAGTGCCGTCCGTGTTCGAAGGCGAGCCGACGCCCCTGGTCGCCGCCGCGACCGCGGGAGTCGACACCATTGTCGGTACGGGCGCCAGCCCCGGAGTGGTCGAAGGTCGCGCCCGGGTGGTCACCCGACCCGACCAGGCACGCGTCGAAGACGGCGAAATCCTCGTCGCACGCGACACGGACCCCAGTTGGGCGACGCTGATGTATCTGTCGTCGGGCCTGATCGCTGACATCGGTGGCGTCATGAGCCACACCGCGATCGTCGCTCGCGAACTGAGCCTGCCGTGCGTCGTCAACTCCGGCAACGCCAGCAAGACACTCAAGACCGGCGACCTGATCCGCATCAACGGCACCGTCGGGTCCATCGAGGTACTCGAACGCGTCTCCGGATCCGAAACTGCTTGACAACCAACCCAGTCGACCTGAATTGAGGAACGCATGACCACGACCGAAGCCACCGCTGTCCAGCTTGAGGAGTACCAGCGCGACCCCGCCTGGGGCGCGATGAGTCATCCGGCACGCGTCGAAATCGACGCAGGCACCCCTCCGTGGAAGGACCACATCTACGTCGCGTTCTGGGACACCCAGAACGAGGCGTACGGCTTCCTGCACTGGAACTCGTCACCGAACCACGAAACGACCAAGGTGCAGGCCAACATCTCGTTGCGCGGCAGCACCATCGATTTCATCGAGCCGCTGCCTGCCGAGGCACTGCAGTTCTCGAGCGACTCGGCGGACTTCGATCTCAAGGGTCACGTCGAGTATCACCACGAGCGACTCACCGGCACCCTGACCATGACACCCGCGTTCGAGATCATCGACTTCGGCCCCAGTGGGACGCTGCCGCCGCTCGGCGAGAACCAGCCGCTGCAACACTTCGAGCACGGTCTCCGACTCACCGGCACGTTGACTCTCGACGGCGTCGACTACGACATCGACGCTGTCGGATTCCGGACGCGCACTTGGGGTTTCCGCGACGACTCGCTTCAGTTCACCGAATACTTCTTCCTGTGGGCGGCATTCGAGGATTATGCCGTCGGCTTCATCAAGCAGCTGCATCCGGACGGGTCGCAGATCACCGGTGGCGGTCTGGTCCGAGACGGCAGCATGACCTATGTCTCCGATGTGCACCTCATCAAGAACCGTGCCGGCTTCAATCAGAGCGTCGTCGTCGACCTCACCGACGGCAGCTCACTCACGCTCAAACGCGGCGAACAGATCTGGGGCGGCTGGTGCCCCATCGGTCTACCCGAGCGCGAAGGCCCTGCATTCAGCGCGTTCGACCAGATCACCGACTGGACCGATGAACACGGTGAAATCGGTTACGGACTGGTGGAATACGGCCAGATTCGATTCATCCATTGACCCGACGTGGCGCCCTACCCCGGACAGCGACCGTCGTAGGGATGATCACCGCCGGAGCCGCTGCGGGCCTGGGCGCGATCGCCGCCGGCGCGGCGAACTGAGCCGCGCCACTTGCTCCTACCCGTCAATTTATTTTTGAGATTGACTACTTCACAAAGATAGTTGAGTGTGCCTAAACTAACTTCATGAACAAGAAAGTTTGGCTGGCCAGCCGGGCGGCAGCCGTCGGGGCTCACATGGCCACCGAGAAGCTCCGGCCCACGGAGCCGCGCACCGTCGCCGACGTACCGAGCGATGGCGTGTCTTTGACTACCGAGTGGCTCACCGCGGTGTTATGTGCCGAAGTACCCGGCGCGCAGGTCGTGTCCTGGCACAGTCCGGGCGGCTCCAGCGGCACCTCCGCGCGGGCCGCGCTGCGTGTCACGTACAACGCCGCCGGGCAGGCCGCCTGCCTGCCAACTCAGTTGTTCACCAAGAGCACCAAGGATTTCAGTCAGCGACTACTGCTCGGCGCCGTCGATTGCGTACACGGGGAGACGTACTTCTACCTCGACTACCGGCCCAAGATCGACATGGAGGCCGCGGTCGGGTACTGGGGTGGCGTGGATGACGCCTCGTGGCGTTCGATGATCCTTATGGAGGACATCGCGGCCACGCGTGGCGCCAAGTTCGTCGACGCGACCGAACGCCTCACCCACGAGCACGTGCGTGATGCGCTCTCGAATCTTGCTGCCATGCACGGCACTTGGTGGAACTCACCAGCATTGAACAAACTTAAGACGCCGATCGACCATTACAACAACGTGGCCGATTTCATCGACATGGAGGGCCGGTGCAAGGTCGGCCTGACGCGTGCCCGGCGCGTGATACCCGACGTACTTCACCCCGAGGCCGATCGGCTGTGGGAGGGCACGCGGGCCTCGCTGCAGCTGCTGACCGAGCAGACGCCTACATTGCTCCACGGCGACAGCCACGTCGGTCAGACGTACGTGACCGGCGACGGCCGAATGGGTTGGACCGATTGGCAAGTCATCGAACGCGGCAACTGGGCCTACGACGTCGCGTACTTCCTGGGTTCGGCATGCGACCCCGATGACCGCCGGGCTTGGGAACGTGAACTGCTGGAACACTATTTGCAGCGGCTGAGCGATGCCGGAGGGGACGCGCCAAACTTCGATGACGCGTGGGATTCCTACCGTCGGTCCATGTTCTACCCGTACTCGGCGTGGGCCATGACGATCGGGCGCGCGTGGTATCAGCCCAAGATGCAGCCCGAAGCTGTGTGTCTGTCGATCCTGCACCGATTGTCGACCGCCATCGTTGACCTCGATTCTTTTGCCGTACTGGGTATTTAACGGTGGCATCGATTCGACGTAGCCCTTACCGCCGGGGTGAGGCCCGCCCGGCGATCCTCGAGCATGCCCGGGCGGTCTTCACCGAGCGCGGTTACCACGACGCCAGCCTTGCCGAGGTTGCCGCCCGCTCTGACGTATCCGAGACGCTCGTCTACCGCTATTTCGGTTCCAAGACCGGACTTTTCGAAGAGTCCATCATCAGCCCCGGTCGCGTGTTCATCGACCGGTTCCTGGCGGACTGGGACAACAAACAGACGACTCCTACAACAGAGGAAAAGGTCCGGGCGTTCGTCGTCGAGTTGCTCGATTTCGTCCGTGAGTACCAAGGCTTGATTCTGGCCTGGGCGCTCGCCGGACGGCACGGCCCACCGGAGATCGCCACCGACGGCAATCACGGCCAAGCGGTACGCCGGCTCGCTTCCGCCTTGACAGACACCGAAGGCGACGATGCCGAGATGGCTGTCGCGCTCTCCATGGGGCTCATCCTGTCGGTGGTGTTCTTCACCGACGTCCTTTTCGCCACCGGTACCGCCAACCGCGACCCCGACCGGCTCACCGATGCCGTCACCCGATTCGTGCTGGCGGGCTTTCTCTCTCAGCTGGGCCCGTCCGAGCGTTAGCCGATATTTCGTCCGCGAGTTCTTCGCGCAGCGCCGACACCGCCCGCTCTGCGTCTTGCAGAGCTGCCGCGAGGCCATCGACGTGCGCCCGCACCGATGCCGATGACGCACTGGCTACGGCAGTCGGGGCCAACGCAGGAAACACGAAGAGCCGCAATCGGTCTCGCACCGCGACTGGGTCGCGGTCAGGTTGCTGGATTGCCAGATACAGTTGCTCGACGATCCACAGGATCACTTGTTCGGCGGGTACGTCGGCCCGGATTTCCCCGCTCACCCGGCCGGTGTCGACGACTGGGCCAAATGTTTCGGCCAGGAGATCGTGAACGTCGATGGTCAGGTCCGCGGCGGTGCGCACCGTGACCACGGCGCGCATGACGGGGTCCTCCGGGAGTTCGCGCACCAGAAACTGAAATGCCACGTGCAGCTTTTCAGATGCAGTGGCCGCGCCGGCCATTTCGACCGCGCATCGACGAGCGTAGTCCGCGGCCCGCTGCACCCCTACCGCCACGATCATGTCTTCGCGCTTTCCGAGCTGACGGAATGCCGTGGCACGCGAGATGCCCGCGGTCTGCGCGACGGCTTCCACGGTCATCGAGTCCACTCCGTTTTTCCGCAGCGCAGCGTCGGCAGCACTGATGAGCCGGTCCCGAACTGTCGGCGCGGATTCCACGGCGCTGATACTAATCGACAAATAATCGCAATATGCGAGACTATTAATTGACGCTGTCGCATACTGAGGTTCCCGACGAGGAGCCCGCCACATGACTCACATCTGCCCCGCACTCCCCCGACTCGAGCAGTTGCCGTTCAACGGAGACCGCACCTCAGCATGGCTGGAGGTTCAGCAGGTCGGCGATGTGGCGGTATCCGAGTCGGGCACGTATTTCCTGATCGGGGCGGATGCTGTCGAGTCTGCGGCCAAGAATCCCGCGGTGTTCTCCTCATCAGACGCGTTCGGCCTCCTCGCAAGCCCGTTCCCCCTCGTGCCGATTGCCATCGATCCGCCTGAGCACACCCGGTTCCGACACATGCTCGATAAATTCTTCAGCCCGCGCAGTGTGGCGGCGCACGAGACGGAGCTACGCACACAGGTCAACGAACTCATCGATGGGATCTTGACGAAGGGCCCCACCTGCGATGCCGTCAGTTCATTGACCGTGCCATTTCCGTCGCAGGTGTTCCTCACGCTGTTCGGTCTGCCGTTGGCAGACCGCGATCGACTGATCGAATGGAAGAACGCCATTGTCAAACTTGCCGATGTGCAAGCGACAGAGCCCAGTCCCGATGTGGTCCAGACCGCAACAGAGCTGCTCGGCTACCTGACCGACCACATCGCCAAACCAAGAGAGGCGAATGCGACTGATCTGCTCAGTCAATTGCTCGCCGACCGTGACCACGACGGCATGACCGACGCGGAAATCCTCGGACTCTGCTTCATCTTCATCCTGGCCGGTCTCGACACCGTCACCGCCGCTCTGGGTTTCGCGCTGCACGCGCTCGCGCAGGACGCCGTACTGAGACATTCGGTGCGCACCGACGATGCCGCAGCGGCGGTGTTCCTCGAGGAGATCCTGCGGGTCGAATGCCCGGTGCCGTCTGTACCGCGCCGGACGACCACGGATATCGAGGTCGACGGTGTCAGCATCCCCGCCGGCTCGGCGTGCTGGTTGATGATGGGCGCGGCCAATCGCGACCCACGTCGCTTCGAATCGCCGAATTCTGTTGGCGACCAGCGGAACAACCACTTCGCCTTCGGACGAGGGCCGCACCGGTGTCTGGGCTCCCACCTGGCCCGCTTGGAACTGCGAGTGGTGATTCAGGAGTGGCTGAGACGAGTGCCTGAGTTCTCTCTCGCCACCCCGCCTGAAGTTCTGTGGCCGAGCGCCACAATGACTTTCACGGCGCTCGAATTGAATATCAGTCCAGCCCGGCACTCCGACCTTGTATGACCGTGACCTAGCCGCCGAGCGCACGCCCCGCCGACCACGACAACACCGCGAATGCCGCAGACTGCGCGAGCCCGTCGACGTCACGCTGAGTGCCACCAAGTTGCCGAATACGATCGGAGATCGCCGAACCTATGATCTCCGTGCATGTTTCGACGGCCTCGGCGAGTCCCTCGCCAGCATCAGGCTCCGGGTAACAGACTCGCAGCCTTTTCACGTTGTGGCCCAACAGTTCCCTCCCTTTATCACGCTTCCCACGTCTTGCCGTCTGGGCTCCCGACCGCCAATTCAGCACGGACGCCGGCGACGACCCAACGGACAGTGTCGAAATGTGGTCCCACCGCCTCGGAGCGAGCTGACGGTTCCCTGTCTCTTACCGCGCCGCGCGAGCGCGCAACCGCGTCATTGATCGTCATCCTGGCCAGCGACCCGCAGCATTGGTACGCGACGTCAAACGGGATATCCTCGTGCACCGCGTATTCGGCGATCGTGCGGATCTGCTGGTCGATCAGCTGACCATCAGCATCGAGCAGCAATTCGGTGATCCGCGGCCGGGCCATCAATTGCTCGTACAGGTCACTGCACCAACGCTGAACAGCGCGCTCCCACGGCCCAGTCAGGCTCACCTCGACCGTGAGAGCGCTGGCGAATTGCTCGATGGCAGCCCGAATCAGACCGTCACGGTGGCCGACACGCTTGCGGATGGTCCGTGTCGACATTTTCAGGTCGTCAGCCAGCTTCCGGAATGTCAGCGCCGACACTCCATCCGCATCGATAATCTCGAGCGCACGACGATAGATAGCCTCCACGCCCGACTTCTCACGATCGCCCATGCGCTCGTGGTGGCTCGCGTGCGCCCGATTGGGCAGGAACGCGCCGACCACCCGGTCGAACTCGGCTTCGAAATTCAGGGGCGCCGCGGCCGGTCGCATCGTGGTCACAGCACTGCCGCCGTGGTGGCTCGATCACGATTCATGCTGTACCTGAGTCGATTTCGTCTCAAGCGGCCGGGTTGCTGTTGAGGTCCTCAAGGATGGCGGCCTGCGCGGCCGGCGGCAGCGTGTGCAGGATCGAGCGCACCCGAGCCTGGCGCCGAGCGACACCCTGACGAACCGGCATACCCGGAGTCACCACGATCTGCGGCGGCACACCCTCGATCTCATCCACACCACCATCGGAGTGACCCGCGTCGATCGCGGCCTGCTCGGCGGCTGCGGTGGCGGCGTCCTTCTCCTCCGACATACCGATCGGACCGATACGACGGCCATTGAGGAACTGCTTGACCGCCGGCTCCTCACTGGTCAACAGCACCTCACGCGGACCGAACATCACCAACTGCTTGCGGTACAACATCCCGATGTTGTCCGGCACCGTACGCACCACATTGATGTTGTGGGTCACGATCAAGATGGTCGCGTCGATCTGGGCATTGATGTCGATCAACAGCTGCGAAAGATATGCCGTACGAACAGGATCCAGACCCGAGTCCGGCTCGTCGACCAGGATGATCTTCGGATCCAGCACCAACGCCCGAGCCAGGCCCGCGCGCTTGCGCATACCACCGGAGATTTCGCCGGGAAACTTGTGACCGTCATTGGGCATACCAACAACGTCCAGCTTCTCCATGACGATCTTGCGGATCTCGGACTCGGACTTCTTGGTGTGCTCCCGCAACGGAAACGCCGTGTTGTCATAGATGTTCATCGACCCGAACAGCGCACCATCCTGGAACAGCACACCGAACAACGTCCGGATCTCGTACAACTCCTTGGCCGAACACTGCAAAATATCCGTGCCATCGATCACGATCGAACCGCGCTCGGGGCGCAGCAGGCCGATCAGGGACTTCAGGAACACCGACTTGCCGGTACCGGACGGACCCAGCATGACGCTGACCTCGCCGGCGGGGATGGTCAAAGTGACGTCTTCCCAGATCTTCGACGAACCAAAGGACTTAGTCAGCCCCGTCACATCAATCTGGACGCCCATATGAGTTCCCTTCAGAGTATTGATTCAGTATGTCTCATAAAAGGGCCGTGGTAAAGGGCGGCCCTGCGCTCGCGGCGTCACTCAGCGGTTCGCCGCGCGTCGCCGCCGTCCAATTCATCCAGGAAGCGTTCAATCGCGTCATTGAACTGCTCCGGCACTTCGAGCATCGGACTGTGCCCGACTCCCTCGAAGACCACGAGTTCAGCACCACTGATTTGGGCCGCGAGGTCACGCCCCATGCTCAGCGGCAGAATCCGGTCGTTGGAACCCCAGATCACCAACGTCGGACACTCAATACGGGGCGGGCCCGCGGTGCGCAGATAGTCCGTGACCACCTTCATCGTTGTCATGAACCCGGGAGCCGCCATCTTGGGTAGGAGCTGGCGGGCCAACGCAGTGGACAACGCGGCTGGGTGCTCCATGCTGACCGCAAACAGCATCGACCTCAGCCAAGGACGTCGCGCCACGAACACCGGCAGCCCAGTTCGCGGCGTGAAAACACTGTTGAACACGCGAAATGCCGTCGAAATCAGCAGTAGGTGGCCAGTGCCCATCGCCGTGGTCCCCGAATCCACAACGACGAGCGCCCGCACCCGTTCCGGGACCTGGTGCGCCATGGCTAAGGCCACCACACCACCCATCGAATGCCCCACGACGACTGCACTGGAGATGTTCAGATGATTGAGCACCCCGACGACCGTGGCAATCTGGCCGTCGATGGCATCGCTGCCTCGCACCGGTTCCGACTTGCCGTATCCAGCCAGGTCTATCGCAATCACTCGGGCATGGTGCGCCAACGACGGGATGCTGCGCAGCCACCACTGCCAGCAACCACCTTGGCCATGGATGAGGACAACCGCTGGACCGCAACCCATTTCGACAAAATTGACGCTGCGACCATTCACCGTGACGGCTCTAGCCACCTGCCGCCAGTCGGTGCGTTTCCACACCGCGTCGGGATCCAGATCCGATGCCGGCTGGGCCACTTCGTTGCCACCCATCAACGTCATCCCCTCACTGCCACAGGTCAGTTGGTGTTGTTGACATCACAATGGCGTCGACCATAGCATTTGAGACAATGAAGCTCATATATCAAAGCTGCGCGTTGCGGGGTGGGGTTGCCTGACATGGACTCACCCTGGATTCGCGACCGCAACTGCTTCTCCGCGCGTTTCAAGATCGATCCGGAACGGCGTGCGGAGTTCGCCGCTGCGTTCGACGCGCTCTGTGCTTTCGCCGAACCCTTCTATCGACGAGGCTGCGCTTTCGCCTTTCAAGGCTGGGCACGAGACCCGAACGAGTTCGTCGTCTTCGCATCGTGGGACGAAGACGTGGTGCGGGAACTCCGGACTACCAACGAATTTCAAACCCACAATCAGCAGATGATGGATTGCGCTTCCGAGCCGGTCATCATGGAGCAGTTTAGCGGGATGAACACCGATCGATCGGTGTTCACCACCTATCCAGCCGGCGCCTCGCGGGTGCACGTACCCGGCGCAACGCAGAGGTTCACCTTCCTATGACTCACGCCAATGCCCTCGGCCGCCCAGCCGGCCCCTCCCGACGCGAGGGCCGAGATCTGATGTTCGTGCAGCCCGGCAAAACCTTGTACGCCGAGCACATTGCGGTCGGAGACTTCATGAATCTCGGCTCCGTTGTGGTGACCCGCGAAGAAATCGTCTGTTTTGCAAGACAATTCGACCCGCTTCCCATCCACATTGATGGAACCGACTCGCTATTCGGGGACGTGATCGCCAGCGGGATGCACACGCTGTCACTGTTCTCCAGCATGTCTTCACGCAAATTCATCGTCCGCCTAGCTCTCGTGGCAGGCAAGGGAATCGAGCACATGCGTCTTCCGCATCCCGTACTCCCCGACGACGTACTTACCGGGTCGCTGGAGGTACTCGAGGTCCGGATGGGCCAGCGCAGGGCAGACGTGCATTGCCGCTACGAAATGGTCGACCAGGACGGCAACCTGGTGCTGACCATGGTGGGCATCCAAGTCGTCAACCGGCGCTTCCCTTTCGACTGAACTTCGAAGCTTAGTTATTGAGATAACTGGGCTCTTAAATGTAAGCTGGCCCGTGACAATGGTCACCCGTCACGCGAGGAGGGGCCTGTGACCACATTTGCAACGAACCCGACGCACGACACTGTCCACGAATTCGCCACGGAACTCGTTGTACAGCAACGTATCGCAGTGGCCGACGGCATCGTGACACTTGAGCTCGCCGATCTACGGCGGCCGGAACTGCCCGCGTGGGAACCCGGAGCCCACATCGACCTCATGCTTCCCGACGGCCTGGTTCGCCAGTACTCACTGTGCGGCGATCCGAGCGAGGCCGGAGTCTGGCGGATCGGCGTTCTCCGTGATCCCAACAGCCGTGGCGGTTCGAGCTACGTCCATGCCAATCTCAGTGAGGGCGCGGTTGTTCAGGCCCGCGGGCCGCGGAACCACTTCCCGCTGATCGACTCGCCGCGTTACCGATTCATCGCCGGCGGCATCGGGATCACGCCGATCATGGCCATGGCGAACGCTGCCGAACGCGCGGGTCTCGACTGGTCGCTGATGTACCTAGGTCGGGCCCACTCCACGATGGCCTTCGCCGACGATCTCACCGCCCGCTACGGCGACCGAGTGACGCTGTGGCCGTCCGAAGACCGCGGCGGACTGTTCGATCTCGAGGCATTCTTCAAAGAGCCCCAGGACGACACCCTCATCTACTGCTGTGGTCCCGAGGCACTGATGTCGGGCGTTGAGCAGCACAGCGCGCACTGGCCCGACGGCAGCCTCCATCTGGAGCGCTTTGCAGCCAAAACCGTCACCGCCGAAGAAGCTGCCGAGGCCCTGGACGAATTCGAAGTGGTCTGCCAACGATCGGGCGTCACCATCGAAGTGACCGCCGACCAGTCCATTCTGGAGGCTCTCGAGGACGCCGACGTCCCCGTGCTCGGCTCCTGCTACGAAGGCGTATGCGGCACCTGCGAGATGAAGGTTCTAGAAGGTACTCCCGCACACCGCGATTCAATTCTGACTGACGCCGACCGGGCATCCAACACTGTGATGCTGCCCTGCGTATCGCGGTCCCGCTCCGAAAGGCTGGTCCTGGACGTATGAGCGTCAATTACCCGAAGAAATCGTGGTACGTGGCAGCCACCTCAGCCGAGATCACCGATGCTCCGGTGGCACGGCGGATGCTGGACACCCCAATCGTCCTGTGGCGCGACTCCGATGGAACCGTCCGTGCGTTCCACGATCGGTGTGCGCACCGCGGACTCCCGCTCTCGGAAGGCAGCATCGCCGGAGATCAATTGGTCTGCAGCTATCACGGTTGCACCTACGACGTCGACGGCCGATGCGTACATGTCGCGCCGCAAGCTGAAGTGCCCAGCGGCATGCGGGTGCCTACTCGTGCGGTCTTCGAGGCTCCACCCTTCATCTGGGTTTGGGGCGGCACCGTAGACAGCGCCACTGGCACTCGACCACCGCGTACCGCGTGGCTCAATGATGATTCCTGGACCACCTTTTCCAGCTCCTGGACGGTCGCGGCCAACTATCTGATGGTCCACGAGCACTACCTGGATTTCAGTTATGCACCGGTGCTGCATGCTCGCGACGTCCCACCCGGCATCGAGCGTCTGCCCGCGCACGACGACGTGGAGATCACCGAAACCACCGTGTCCTACAGCAGAAAACTCCCCGAGGCCATGCCGGCCGAGTGGGAAGCCGAGGCCACGGGATTGGACCGCTCGCAGGCATACTCGCGCCTAGAACAGGGCACCTTCGCCTCGCCGGGCCTGTACATCCAGCGCTGGAGCATCCACTCCTCCGAAGACACCGACTTCACGCATATCCGCTTGCACGCCATAACACCGGAAACACCCGACCGCACAAGGGTATTCATGCAGATCTCCCGCGACTACGCTCTCGGTAGCGACGTGGTGACCGAACTGCTGCGATCGAAGGTCGACGAGCTCATCGAGCGCGACACCGCGATGGTCGAGCTGGCATCCGCGAATGTCGGCTACGACGGATGGTGCTCGGGGATCGAGTTCCGATCGGACGCTGCGGTCATGCACGTGCGCCGGATCATCGGGCGGATGCTGGCCAAGGAGGCCGGTCGATCCCCACTCCCCCCAGGCGTCACCGCCCGGTCTGCCGGGCGCTGAACCGCAAGGTCAACGCAGGGGTACCCCTTCTCTGTTGGCATATTCGTTTTGGAGCCGTCAACTGTCCTTGCCGGGCAAGGCAAGTTGGCGGCTCTAAATCGCGAGTGTTACAGGGGAACATACCTGTCGGCGGGATCAGTCAGTGCCGGCCGCCGCGGTCGCGGTCGGCGCGAAAATGCGTATCTCCGATGGTGTCGGCGGCACGGAAACCCGAAATGTCGAGGTCGCTCGGGCCGTCATCGTGGTGGACGAAGTCTTCTTCTTTCCACATCTCACGCTCGACCTCATGGTCGTCGTGGACCATCGCATCGTGCGCGGGATGCGCCGATGCGTCGTAGTCGGGGAAATGCTTGCCAATCTGTACCGCGTCGTCATCGACCGATTCCGATCTGCTTCCACGGTTCCGCAGCTTGTCGACCAGCAGCACCACCAAGCCGACCACGGCCAACCCGATACCGGCCCACGCCAGCCAATGCATCTGCGTGACACTGCCGATGGTGACGAGCACCCAACTTGCCGCGGCCAATACCAGCACGACCAAGAGCATCGTTTCACTCCTTTCATCGGCACACCGAGTCGCCGCCGCGGGCGCACGGGAAATTTCCCCTGCTCACGCAGTGTGTTCGATTCAACTAATTAAACGCCCCCGAGCCGGGGCACGGACCAAAAATGTTGGCGGAGCTGCAAACGCTGATTATGAGACTCAGTGCCTCGTGCGGTGAGCCTGTCTGGAATCAGAGTGGCTGGCCGTAGACGGCCACCACCACGCTGCGGCCGAGGCTGTTGGCCGACCACACCCCCATCTGAGTGAAGGAACAGTCCCGCATGGTCGCCAGGGCAACCGGATCGTTGAACCACTGGTTCAGGATGTCGATGCCGTTGATCGCGAGTGCCGGGTTGATCGCGACCGTCTGCGCCACCCGACCGTGGTACCCCGCGGCGGCGGCGCGGCTCTGCGGGGTCGAGCCGTCCGACCCCAGGTCGCCGTCGAGCTGGTTGTTGTTCAGCACATCGTTGGTGTGCCACTCCGCAGCCTGTAGCAGCGCGGGGTTGCTCTTCACGTCGTTTATGCAGCCGGCCTGATGCTGGACCGTGTAGACGTTCGCGAGGACGCTGGCGTTGAGCCGCTTGTTGTCGGCGTGGGCGGCTGGTGCGCCGATCACAGTGGCCGCGAGCGCGACCAACCCGACGCAGGTGGATGACAGGCGGCGCATGGGTGACTCCTTGTCTGCCGTCGCACGAAGGCTGCCCATCAATGAGATTGAGCGTCTCAGATATTAGATCCACCGCGATTCGCCGTCAATGATTTGCGGTCGATCAGGCGTGGACTTTTGAACTACGTTGTCTTAAATTATCAGCAATGCTCTCATTTCGGCGCCACGTGCGTCCGAAGTCCCCGATGGCGGACCTCGACGCCGACTGGCAAGCGATCGACTGGACGCACCACACCCACGACGTCGCATTCCGCGGTAGGCGTATCCGGTACGCGGACGTGGGCAGTGGACCTGCAGTCGTGCTGATCCATGGCCAGGGCGGATGCTGGAAATGGTGGCTTCGGCAGCTTCCCACATTGGCCACTCAGGCCCGGACCATCGCCTTGGACCTACCCGGCTTCGGCAAATCCGATCCCGTCGCCACCGGCGACGACGTATTTGCCGAACACATCGCAAGCATCATCGGCCTTCTCGATCATCTCGGCCTCGCCCGAGCCATCATCGTCGGCCACTCGATGGGCGGCGTCGTCGCGCTCCAGTTGGCGTGCGACCACCCGGAGCGCGTTTCGGGCCTGTTGATGACCAACGCCGGCGGAGCCAACATCACTCCAGGACGGCTCAAATGGATCCTGGTGGTCCTGCGGCTGTTCAATGCAGTGTTCTCGGTTCCGTGGGTACCGCGCGTGGTGGCACGGAACCGCCTGCTACGGTCCATCCTGTTCTCCGCCGGCATCTATGACCGACGCACCTTGACCGAACCGCTCGCCTCCGAGATTCTGCCCGAAATGGCCGCTCCGGGTTTCCAGCAGTCCCTCGAAGCCGCTGCGATCGCAGTGAATCACGTGACACCGCAACTGGTTACCCAGCCATGTCTCATCGTGTGGGGGATGAAGGATCGGATTCTGCCGCCGATGGCCGGCTACGAGCTGCTGTCCCAAATACCAGATGCCCGGCTGGTGCCAGTGCACAACGTCGGCCATTGCCCGATGATCGAAGTGCCCGCCAGGTTCAACGAGTTACTTGCCCACTTCGCACGTGACCCGGCGCATGGCCGACCGGGGCCAGCGAAACCTGCTCTGCCCCGTACACCCCCGAGCACATCGGCAAAACGCGCCTGAGTCAGGCCGACGTTTCCTGCTCACGTTGCCGGTCGGCGTCGTTGACGACAACGCCGATCAGGAAACTGCGTACTCGCTCGGCGAACAACTCTTTGAGGGTGAATTCATTGGCCGCCAACGCCGCGGCGAGATAAGGGGACCCCTCCGGATCGACCGATGGAAACAGCGAGTTCCGGGTCCGTGGCTTGTGCAATGCCTCCGCAAGGACCGCGCCCACCGAAATGGTTTCCATGCCGTCGAGGATCTGGATGTGCAGGCGCGTCGGTACACCCGAGTCATGGAGGAACCGGGCGTTGTCCTCGTAACTTCCGACAAGGGTTTCCCGCGGCAGGTGTTCGATGAGCACCGGCGCTACGTTTCTGTGCCGCAGCACAGACTGACGGAAGTTCAGCGCCAGGCTGACGAAGTATTCCGGCCAGTCCGGCCCGGGTGCACGCCGCGGGCGGATCACCGACTTCCCCCCGACATACCGGGCGATGGCCGTCAGAATCTCGTTCTTGTCGGAGAAATGGTGATAGAGGGACGGCGCGCGAACACCCAATGCGGCGGCGAGACGGGGCAGGCTGAACGCGTCGAGACCCTCGGAATCAATGATCTCGATGGACTTTTCGACGGCAGCCGTCCGGCTGATGAGGGGCTTGGAGGGGCGGGCCATCAGTGGCCTCCTCCGATGCTCGGCGCCCTGCCGGAAACAGTGTTCACTGTCCCAGTATATGGAGGACCGGGCCGGCCACCGCCAGATTGCGACGGAGCGCCGGCCGCGACCCCACATGCCGAGCAACTGACCGTTGACCGGTTGATCAACACACCATTAATCTAATGACATGAGTTTTATGGTGGCGCGTGCGGGCGTTTGGCGATGACGCTCCCACTCCCCCAGGAGGACTCGCCACTTCCGCACTGGACCAAGATCGAGTGGCGGCCTTTCGTTCACGACGCAGTGATCGACGGCCGGCACCTGCGGTTCGTCGACTGCGGCTCGGGGCCTGCGCTGGTGTTGCTGCATGGGATGGGTGCAAGCTGGCAGTGGTGGCTGGAGAACCTCCCCGCGCTGGCCCGTCAGCACCGTGTGATCGCCTTAGACCTGCCCGGTTTCGGCAAATCCGACCCGCTGCCGAAGCCTGCCGAAATCACCACGCACGCAAGCACAGTGACCACGCTGTTGAGCCAACTGGACGTGCGGTCGGCGACCATCACGGGCCATTCCATGGGTGGGCTGGTCGCGTTGGCGATGGCCAAAGCCGATCCGCACTTGGTGCATAACCTCGTACTCGTCGGTGCCGGCGGCGTGCCCATGACGGAACGCCGGTTGCAGATCATCCTCGGGCTACTCCGGGTGTTCTCGGCAGGCTTGCGGCTCAACTTCATTCGGAGAGCACTCGCCAAGGAACGGTGGCTGCGACAGTTGGCACTGAGACCCGCTTTCCATGATCCTGCGGTGCTGTCGCCCGAACTGGCTGAGGTAACCATGCCATTGCTGAACGCGCCGGGGTTCGTCGACGCGGTGGCAGCATCCGGCCGCGCGGTGCGCGAGTCGGTACCCGAGGAGATCACCTGCCCGGTACTTCTCCTGTGGGGCGAGTACGACCGGATGGCACCGGTGCACTGTGCAGAGGACATGCATCGCCGACTGGCCGACTCCGAACTGGTGATCATTCCGGGATCAGGCCACACCCCCGCCGTCGAACGTCCAGAGCAGTTCAATGATGCGGTTCTGAAATTCACTGCAGCGCATCAGAACTGAAGGTACGCACCAGAACGGCGTACACGCGCCACGCTAGCGATGCCAGAGACAACAGAGCTCACAGCCCAGAACACAGGGAGAGATTCGAATGAAGGTACGCCTCGACCGCGCCAAGTGCGCCGGCCACGCCCAGTGCTATGCCATTGACCCCGACCTTTTCCCCATCGACGACCACGGCTACTCGATCCTCGAGGAACACGTCGTAGCCCCCGGCGACGAAGCCCGCGTCCGCGACGGAGTCGCCGCATGCCCGGAAGTGGCGCTCACGATATTCGAGGATTAGCCATCGAATCCGCTCTTGCTGACCACCCGGATGTTTTTTAGCCGCTATAGCTCAAATACCTCCGTTGACGGTGTTTACCTATAGGCGTAAGGTTTATTTCGCCAGTGGCGCGGATCACCATGAGATGTCCGCGACGCCACCGACAGGACCGTCGATCGGTACCGAAACAATCCATAGGAGAGTCATGAGACTTCAGGGCAAAGTCGCCTTGATCACCGGCGCAGGTTCAGGATTGGGCCGCCAGTGCTCACTTCTGTTCACCAGTGAAGGTGCAAAAGTGGCGATCGTCGACATCGATGCCGACCGGGCGCAGCAGACCCTCAAGTTGGTCGAGCAGAGCGGCGGCGAGGCCATCGCCATCACCGCGGATGTTGCCCAGAAGGACCAGATCACCGCCGCGGTGCGCGAGACGGTCGAGCACTTCGGCAAGCTCGACATCGCCTGGGCCAACGCCGGAGTCGTCTCGCGCGGCGGTGTACCCAGCGTCGCCGGTGGCGAGTTCGTGGCATTCGAGGACCTCACCGAGGCCGACTGGCAGGACGTCTGCGGAGTGAACCTGTCGGGCGTCATCTACACGGCACAGGCCGCGGTGCCGTATCTCAAAGCCAACGGCGGCGGCACCATCCTGGCCACCTCGTCGGCGGCGTCACTGGTTGCCTACCACAGCATCGCCATGTACTCCGCCACGAAGGCCGGCGTCAACGGACTGGTCCGTGGACTGGCTTTGGACTTGGGCCGCTTCGGGATTCGTGTCAATGCCATCGCCCCCACCCACGGCATGTCGCCGAACTTCTTGATGCCGCCGGGCGCACCGGTCGTCGGCCAGTCCTACGAAGAAGTTGCGGGCCCCTGGAACCCGACGGCTTCCCCCATACCACTCAAGCTGTCCCGTCCGCCGTCGCTGGAGGACAACGCCAAGGTGGCTCTCTTCCTGGTCAGTGACGACTCTGCCTACATCTCGGGCGCGACGATCGGCTCGGCGGACGGCGGCACGCTGACTCGTGTCGGCATGTGGTTCGCCGAAGACCTCAACCCGGAACCGGTCGCGTGAAGATGACCACGTCGTACGAATGGAGCACAGCCAGATGACCACGACTGCAGACATGGTGCCGGCCGACCTCGTGGTGGACCTCGACGTCTACGACCCGACGCTCGCCGTACCCGTCGACGTAATGCCCGAGAAGATCACAGAATTGGCAGACAAAGGGCCTGTGGTCTTTTCGACCGCGCACGGTGGCCACTGGATCGTCACGCACTACAAGGAAATCCACGAGGTTCTCACCGATACCGAGACCTTCTCGAGCTACCCCAACAACCTGGTGACCCCGGCAGACTTCGGCAAGTTCATCCCGCTCGAACTCGACCCGCCGGACCACACGTCGTACCGACGAGTGCTGCAGCCGTTGTTCAGCCCGCAACGGATGAAGAAGTTGGGTGAAGACATCCGGGTGGTGGTCAACGAACTGATCGACAAGTTCGCGGCAGACGGTGAAGCAGAGTTCATCTCTGCGTTCGCACACGAACTGCCCGCGCGGGTATTCCTGGCTCTGATGGACTGGCCCGTCGAAGACGCCCCGCTGTTCTCCGAGGCGACCGACGCCATCCTCTTCGGCAAGCCGGGCGGCACCGAAGAAGAGTCCCAGCAGGCCATCATGGCCGCCTCGCTGACGGTCGCGGGCTACTTCAGCACCGTCATCGCCGACCGCCGGGGCAAGACCGGCGACGACGTTACGACGACGCTGGTCAACACCGAGGTCGAACTGCCCGACGGTAACCGCCTGCTCAACGACGAAGAACTGTTCCGAATGTTCTTCCTGCTGTTGATGGGTGGACTGCACACCGTGCAGGGCTCACTCGCCTGGTCGGTGGTACATCTGACGAAGAACCCGCAGCAGCGGGACGCGATCTTGGCCGACCCGTCGTTGATTCCCAAGGCGGTCGAAGAGATCCTGCGGATCGAAGCTGCAGTCATCCCGGGCCGCCGGGCCACCCGGGATGTCCTCCTGGGCGGTGTGCAGATCGCCAAGGACGATCAGCTCATCACGCCGCTGTGCGCAGCCAACTGGGACGCACAGGAATTCGGCAACCCTGAAGAACTCGACATCGAGCGCCACCCGAACCGGCATCTGTCGTTCGGCGCGGGACCGCACCGGTGCCTCGGCTCGCATCTCGGCCGCATCGAACTGGTCATCGCCCTCGAAGAGTTGCACCGTCGAATCCCCGACTATCAGCTCGTCGACTCGGATCGGCCGGAATTCCATGCAACGCAGGTCCGTGGATGCAAGCGAATGCCGATCACCTTCACGCCTGAAAAGAATTGATATGACAACCTCGCTCCCCCGCCAAGATCGAATTCGCCGGGCGCTGGAGTTGCTTCGCAACGAAACCACCGACAAATTCGACGACACCATCGGTTTCTCGGCTGACGAGTTCACCGATCCGGTGCTGGCCCAGGCCGAACGCGACCTCATCTTCGGCCGCGTGCCCTCCATCGTGGCGCACGGTTCCGAAATCGCCAGCGCCTACGACTATCTCACCGTGCAAATGCCCCGCAACAACGTGATTGTGGTGCGTCAGAAGAACGGTGGGGTCAAGGCATTCGTCAACCTGTGCCGGCACCGTGGTGCGCTGTTGGAGGCGAACGAGAAGGGTCGCTGCCGGTTCTTCTCCTGCCAGTACCACCGGTGGTCCTATGATCCCGACGGTTCGCTGCGAATGATCACCCGGGACAACACATTCGGCGACATCGACCGTCAGCAGCAGGGCTTGATCGAGCTGCCGTGCGAGGAACGCCACGGGTTCATCTGGCTGGTCGACAATGCGCAGGAGACCATCGACGTCGCGGCATGGCTCGGCCCGGAGGTCGACGCCATCCTGGCCGGCTACCACCTGGACGAGCTGGAATGCGTGAAATCGGCGGGCTTCGACGAGCCCACCAACTGGAAGATCATGCAGGACGCGTTCCTGGACGGCTACCACATCCAGTACGCGCACCCGAACACCGCGGGAAAGATCATCCACACCAACGTGATGGCGTTCGAGGACTTCGGCCGGCACTGCCGGTTCATCGCACCACGTAAGTCCATCGACCGCTGGCTCGAAGAGGATCCCGGTGATCGTTCGCTGGATCCCTATGTCACCGAGACGCACTTCCTGCTGCCCAACAGCACTCTGCTTCGCCAGCCCGACCATTTCCAGCTGCTCACGTTCCGGCCTCATCCGCAGGACCCCACCCGGTCCCGGATGGAACAGCGACTGATGGTCCCACCCGTCGAGAAATCTGGGATGGACCCCGAACATTGGGACGCCCGGTGGGAAAAGAACTGGCAGATCCTGCTGGCCGTACTGCACAACGAGGACTTCCCGCTACTCCGCAATTCCCAGCGGGGGATGGCCAGTGCCGACGCCGGCGATATGATGTTGGGCCGCAACGAGGTTGCCAATCAGGTCTTCCGTCGAGAGACCCGCAAACTGCTCGCTGAGGGCGCATCCGCGTCGTGAGCCACCGATGATCAAGTACGAGTGGCGGACCGAGCTGACCCCGGCGGAGGCCGACGAGCTGGCCGACATGCTGCGCCGTGCCGCGGAGTTCGATGCTGAACCCGAGTACAGCACCATCGATTTCGCCGACGTATACCGAACCCTTGGCACCCCTCGGGTCCGCCAGCTGGTGATCTGGATGCTGCCGCGCGCGACTGTCATGGGAGAACCAGACCAGCCGGAGTGCATTGCCGGACTGCTGCGGCTCAATGTGGCCGCCGACGGCAGCGCGGAAGCAGCCGTCGTCATCGATCCTCGGCTGCGATCGATCGGGATCATGACTCTGCTGTTCGAGCGCATCGGGCTTGATATCGAGGCGGCCGAAGGCTGGGCGGGCACCGGCGTCCGGTCGGTGACGGCCTGGGCCCGCGGCAACCACCCCGCGGCCGGCCGACTGAGCAACCGCTTCCTCATCCCCCGCACCCGGCGGGTATGGAAACTCATCCGCTCTACATCCGAGAACCTCAGCGCAGCACCGGTTCTGGAGCCCATCGGAATATCCGCGCTCGATGAGTTGAGCTGGACACCGGCAGTCAACGGGACGGCTCAGACCTACGCGCTGCGCGAGGACGGCCGCATAACCGGCGTGGCAGCAGTGGACCCCACACCGGTGACATCAGAGGAGTTCGGCCACTGCGCGACGGTACTCTGGGCGGTCATCACACCGAACTCCCCCGTATCGACACGACGGCAGTTGCTCGCCGGCACGGCCGCGGTGGTCCACGAACAACATTTCACCGGATTGATCTGTCATGTCGATTCCAATGACGCAACGATGGTCAATGCGTGCCGGCTCGCGGAGTTCCAGCACGACCGCACCGATGCGTATTTCCAGCTCGGAGGACAATCTTGACCGTGCCAACTGACCTGACCGACACCGTCGAAGCACACGGCAAAGCCGTTGCCGCAGCCGATAATCGCGCGGTGCTCGCCGACTTCCTGCCCGACCGGATCGGCCAGTTGATCGCATCGGCAGACGTGCCCACCAGACTCAAGGCAGCAGCAGTCCGCAGCATCACCGACGTCGGCGACGGCCGGTACGACGCCGTCATCCGATATACCAAGCCGGATGACGAATGGTTCGAACTACGCAGTCGCTGGGTGCGATTCGACGGCACCTGGCGCGTATTCAGCGTCCGCAACCTTCCCGACACGCCCCCTTGGATGGACCTCACCGGTCCATCGCCCGATGGTCTGGACGAACCGCACTGGGACGGTCTGCGCGCCGGACAGTTGCTGATCCAGCGCTGCGCCGGGTGCGGCGAGTGGATCTGGTCACCGCGCCCGATCTGCCCCGGCTGTCATTCGTTCGACATGCATTGGGAAGCAGTCGAACCCAGCGGCACCATCTACTCATGGACCCGTACCTGGCAGCCGTTCACCAAGGAAAGCACAGGCCACCTGCCCTACGTCGTCGTGCTCGTCGCGCTGACCGGAGCAGGGGGCCGACGCGTGCTGGGAGTCTTGGCTGAGGCCGACGGAGTGACACCGACCATCGGGGCTCCGGTCCGCGGCGAGATTCAGCAGCCGCCCGACGCCGAGCACTGGCCACTCGTACGCTGGCATCTTGAAGGGCAAGAGAAATGAGCGGATTCCGTGGAGCCACAGCAGTTGTCGGTGTCGGCACCACCGACTATTACAAGCGCGGCAGCAGCACACTGACTTCGGCACAGCTCGTCCTGCAAGCCATTCTTCGCGCCTGCGACGACGCTGGCGCTGATCCACGCGCAGTGGACGGATTCGTTTCCTATGGAGGCGATTCCAGCGAAGGCTTGGCCATCGGCACCGCCCTCGGCGTACACGAAATCCGCTGGTCCACCGAAGTGTGGGGCGGTGGCGGTGGCGGCGTCGCCGCAGCTGTCAACGTCGCGGCGGCTGCCGTCTACAGCGGGCAGGCAGATTGCGTCGCGGTGTACCGCGGTCTGAGCGAAGCGACCGACGGGCGTCGAGCCTTCGCCAAAGGCCATCTGGGGCATCTCTATTCGGCCCACGGACTCCTCGCGCCAGCCCAGGTGTGTGCGCTGCGAACCCAGCGAATGCTGGAAGTCGACGGAGTGCCCGCGTCCGCGCTGGAGGCGGTTTCGCTGGCCGGATATCACCACGCGCAGAGCAACCCCGCTGCCGTCGCCTACGGCAGCCCGCTGGATCACGAGCGCTACCACGGCAGCAGGCCCATCTCCGAGCCACTGCACCTGTTCGACTGTTCACGCGAAAATGACGGCGCCGCAGCGATTTTAGTCGTACGCGCTGACCGCGCGGGCGACTACCGCGGCGCGCCGGCGTTGGTCTTGGCCGGTGTGCAGGGCGCCGCGGCCGGATGGAGCGAATCCACCGAGAACGAAGAGCATTATTCAAGCGCCGGTTTTCATCCCGCGCTGGTGCAGCGACTCTGGGGCGGCGCACAGATCAGCCCCGCTGACGTCGCAGTCGCGCAGGTCTACGAGAACTTCACCGGTCCCGCAGTGGCTGCCATGATCGACCACGGCCTGTGCCCACCGGGACCGGCCGCCGGGGAGTTCATGACCGTCGATAACCTGACGGTCGGCGGTGGTGCCCTACCGATCAACACCGCCGGAGGCAACATCGCCGAAGGCTTCGTTCACGGTATCGGCCTGGTCGTCGAGGCAGTCCGGCAGATTCGGGGCGGTTCTCCGAACCCCGTTGCAGGGGCTGATATCTCATTGTTGATCGGCGGACCGATGGCGCCGCTTGTCAGCTCCACCGTCTTCGGTTCACCCGCGACGGTCTGACACTTCCACGACAGAGACAGGAGGAACATGGCCGCAACCGTTGGGTCAGCGCTCAGTTGGTGGGCACGCACCAAAGGCGACACGACAGCACTCCGTGTAGGCGACGCCGAACTGACGTACAGCGCACTCGAGCACTGGTCCAGCCGGTTGGCCCGGCGCCTGGCCGCCGACGGCGTCAAGCCGGGCGACCGCGTCGGGGTCATGTCCCCCAACGTGATCCAATGGCCGGTGATTGCGCTGTCGATCATCAAGGCAGGTGCAGTCCTGGTGCCGTTCAACGCCCGCCTGAAGCCCGCAGAGATCCGGAAGGTCGCCGACGACGCCGGGCTCAGCATGCTGTTCGCCGGGCCCGCACAGTTGGCGGCTGCCGCTGAGGCCAGCGCCGGCGGCGCCGACTTCACGGTCCTCGGTTTCGATGACGCCGACGCGCTGCGTCGCGGCGAATCCGATGATTTCCGCATCGACACCGCCCCGGACGACCCGATCTCGATCATCTTCACCAGCGGGTCGACAGGCCTCTCCAAGGGCGTCATCCTGACCAACCAGACACTGCTTGGAATCGTGTTGGAGCGCACCCTCACCGAAGAGGGGTTCCGCCCCGGAGCGGTCTCACTCCTGGTGCTGCCGCTGGCCTTCACCCCCGGCCTCGTGTACGGCGTGCTGATCACCACCGTGCTGGGTGGAACACTGATCGTGGAGCCCGAATTGAACGCGTCACGCGCGGTAAATCTCATCGAGAAGTACGCCGTTCAAACGCTGTTCGGCGTCCCAGTGATCTTTGAATCACTTTCCCGCACGCCAGAATTCGACACCGCCGACCTCACATCCCTACAGTCGGCGATCATCGGCGGGGCGGCCGTCCCCGTCGAGCTGCTGCGCCGTTGGGCCGATAAGGGCGTCCTGCTGCGGCAGATCTACGGCATGACTGAAGCGGGCGGAGTCGCCACCGCGACCCTCAAATCCGAGGCGCTGGAGCATCCCGACTCGTGCGGTCCGGGTTCCATCTTCACCGAGGTCCGGGTAATGAATGAGGACGGTTCACTGGCTGCACCTGGCGATCAGGGCGAGCTTGTGGTGCGCGGCCCCGGAGTGACGCCGGGCTACTGGAACGACCCGGCTACCACGGCCGAAGCGTTCCGGGGCGGGTGGTTGCACAGCGGCGACATCGGCCGCAGCGACGAGCAGGGTCGAATCACGTTCGCAGACAGACTCAAAGACCTGATCATCTCCGGCGGCATCAACATCTCGCCCGTCGAACTCGAGCAGACCATCGCCACCCTTGACGGTGTGGCGGAGGTCGCCGTCATCTCCGCCCTTGATGAGCGATGGGGCGAGACGCCGGCCGCCATCATTACTCCTGCCGCCGGGCACGACAGTCTCGATCAGGCTGCCGTGATCGCGCACTGCGAGAAACTACTGTCGGACTACAAGGTGCCGCGCTACGTCGTCCTGCGCCCCGACCCGCTGCCCCGCATGCCCAGCGGAAAGCTCGACAAGCGGGCGATTCGCCTGGAGTACCAAGACCTTCCGGAGAGATTCAGCAAGGCGCGCTGATCGCTGGTCGGTTCTCCCGTCAGATCGACGTGCCCAGTTTGCCGTATTGACGCTGACGTCGGTATTGTGCGACAGTCTCCGCGGACGAATCGTGATACGCACAGCAATGTAAGGCTCCGGACGGTCAGCATGGTAAATCGACTGATTGCAGTGCATGAGGCTGTTGCGCTCGTACAAGCGGCAAACCCAATAGAGTTGCTGATGAGTGTGGCCGCCGGAGCGGTGTCGATTGTTACCGGTGCACGTAACGATCCCGACGGCGTTGCTGATATCCGTGTCGCGCGGCAACATTCGGAGTTCTGCACCTGCGATCAGGGCGATACCTCACACTGCCCCGCACGTGACTTTCTCTGAGTCAGCTCGGCTCGAATTCACTGAGACCCGCTGGGCGGACCCACGCGGTAGATAGACTTCCCCGTTGTTGTCGTCGTCGGCGATGATCGCCAGCAGATGAACAACGACGCGCCCTGGTCCAGTGCGGTCATGCCTTCGGCTCGGCATTGTGTCGGAGGTCGAGTACCTCGTCCATGCCCGCCTGTAGACACTCCAGGAGTTCACCGCTGGTGCCGAACAGCTCTTCGTCACAGTTGAGTCCGATATTGCAGACGCCGTTGTACGAGAACAGAACGGACATGACGGCGCAGCCTGGCAAAGGAGCCAGGTAGTAGATTCCGGTCACCGCTGAGCCGGCGAACTTCACCTGCGATTTCATCCCCGGGACGTTGCTGATGGTCAGATCGGTGCGGGTTTGCAGGTTGTTGAACAGCGGAGCCAGGATCGCCGATGGCGCCCGATTCATCACCGGCAGCAGGACGCCGAACATGTCCAGCGCCGGCTCTGCACTGTGCTTGCTGACGATTTCCCGGAGGCGCGCGATCCGTTGCGCGGGATCGGCCACTGATGAGGGAGCTTGCAGGAACGCGGTGACAAACTTGTTGCCGCCCTGCGGGTCACCGGCCTCGCGCATTGACACCGGCATGTTGATAGTGATGTCACCGATGGCCTTACCGTGCTTCTCGTGGTAGATCCGCAGGCCGCCGATGATGCCGGCGATATAGGCATCATTGATCGTTCCACCGGCCGCCTTACCCGCGGCCTTCAAATCGACCAACGAGCAGTCCATGACCTCGAACCGCCACCGGGCGCGAAAGCCGCCTTTGAGGAGTTCAGCAGCATCACTGACGGGAGGCATGGCAACCCGCCCTGCCGAAGAGACGAAGCGCGCCGCCTCCAATGGCCCACGACGCACCGCGCTGATCGCTCCCGACACAGCGCGACCCGCGAACTTCGGTACACCCAATGCTCTTGACACCGTCTGGTCGACGGCCAGACGAAGGGGGTCGGTACGGCTGGTCCGACGGAACTCCGCTTGCCCCGGTGCGTCGGATCGACTGCGGGAGTGCAGATCCGACAGCAGTTGCACACTGCCGTGACCGTCCATCAGGCTGTGGTGAATGACGATGACATAGGCCGAGCCCCCGCCTTCGAGGCCCTCGATGAACGTGGCCGTCCAGGGTGGCCGGGTGCGGTCCAGCTCGATCATCGCCAAGTCACGCGCCAGGTCCAGAAGCTGACGAGTTGTGCCCGGCGCCGCCAGTCGGACCCGCGACAGGTGATTGTCGAGATCAAAATCCTCGTCGTCGACCCAGGCCGGCGGGCCAACCGGAAGTGCCGGCTCCACAACGCGCTGACGGAATCGCGTATAGGTCTGCAGTCCATCGACGTGGAGCTGACGGACATCCGACCAATCCGGGGTGCCGTCGAACACCTCCATCACCGCGCCCTGCGTCGAGCTCTCCGGGTGTTTTCCGGCCCGCCACATCGTGGCTTCGAGTTCATTCATCTCCCGAGGCGTTCCCCAGGAGGCGGACTCCGTCTCACGCTCAGCCATCACTGCCCCTAAAACATGGTGTTGCAGACCGACGGCATGCGCCGTCAAATCTTAAGTCATTAGATTAAAGACAGCGGTGTCAGCTAGTCAACACCTTAAGACATTAGGTTTAGATGGTCGCCGCGATCGGCCCGTAGGTCACGCAGCCAAAGTTGTGTCCTTCGAACCCATTCCAGCAGCCGGTCCCCGTGACGGTGAACGCAGTCCCGGCCGGCAGCGCCGGTGCAAAGGTCTGCGCGCCAGTCCAGGCGAAGTTCGTGGTGCAGTTGCCCGGAGAGTCGCCGTATGCGATACACACGGTGGACTTTGCAGGCTGGACGCTGCCCGAGCAAGCGGCCGGGTTCAGCGTCGCGGTCACCGCATCCTGGGCAGACCCCAGATGGGTGCGCGACGGTGGCGACAGCGTCCAGGTGCACGACAGCGCAGGCGGCGTGTCCGACCCGAGGTTGCCAGCGACCGGCGCGGCCACTGCGATCGCCGGCGAAGCCAGTAGACCGCACACCAGAACACCCGATGCACCAATGAGTCGAATCATCGCAAATCCCCTTACCTTCCGCGCCTCTCGCGAGCAAACGCGTTCGCTACCTATATTGAATCAGTTAAACTCAAAAAATAGAATGGAGTCAGGTCAACTTGCGCGAAAATCCCTGACCGACACTATTTACGTTGCATACCAATAAATTCCGGTCTCGACTCAACAGAGGAGCACATGATGAATCACAGCACCAGAGGTCGTCGGTCGATGATTGCCGCAGCTCTGATCACTCCGGCACTCGCCGGACTGGCTTTTGGGTGCGGCCCTGTCGCACAGGCTGATTCGGTCGCTTATCTCGTCAACGTGACCATGCGCCCGGGCTACAACTTCCCCAATCCCAGTGCAGCACTTGATTACGGCTATGGCGTCTGCGACAAGATCGCCAATCGAGAAGGCTTCGCACAACTGCTCGGCGACGTGAAGAACGACTTCAATACGACCGACGAATATCAAGCGCAATACTTGGTCACGCAGGCGGCAAACGAATTGTGCCCGGCGCAGATTCCGCAGTTGCGGAGCTCCGCCGCCCACTACGTGCCCGCTGCGGGCTAGGACTGCGGGCTAGGGCTGCGGTGCGTCACCGCCGCCGGGCGCGGCGGTGACGTCGATGACGTCTGAATTCTTCGTCAGGTCCACGTCATGATCCAGGTCGGGCATCGACGGTATCGCCGCACAGATGATGAACATGGTCAGCGGACAACGAGGGCCGTCGGTATCGGCTTGCGCAGGCGCTGCCAAGCCGACGGCGACGGCAGCTGCCGCGAGAACCGCCGCGAACCGAGATATCGGACGCATGATCAACACACCACGTCGACGGTGAAGTCGCGCATCACGCGTTCGCTGGGTTTTGCGGATGTAAAGCCTTGCGCCGAACCGGAAATCGTGAACATGGTGCTCGCCTTGCTGATTCGAGCGTTGCCCTGCAGCCCTTCCTCATAACTGCCCGAGAACCCGTTGTAGTCGTGGATGGTGAGCGACTTGGCAGTCAGGCCAGACGTTCGGTCGACTGTCGCGTCGAATCCCCCACCACCGCCGGCTTTGATGAGCAGCAGCTGGGAAACGTTGGTGCACGTCAGGTCCGTCGTCGTCGCGCTGCGGCCATCGATGGTTATTCGTGCCGTGCCAGGCGACAAGGCGCCCGGCGCCGCGTTGGCCGACTCATCCGAGGACGAGCAAGCAGTCAAAGCGCCCAGGGCGACGATGATTCCGGCTAGCGCCGAGACGTGGTTGGTCACCGACTCTCCCTTACTTGGTTGACGGCGGCGCCACCATGGACTGCCACGTCGGTTTTTCAGCCGCTGACTGCGACAGCGCTGCCTGCGTGTACACGTGACCGTCAGGCCCGACATAGGAACCGCTGGCCGGGTCGTATTCGGCGACCGCTATCGGCGGCGGAGGCGGACTCGGAGGCAAAGGTGCGCTCCCCGGCGTGCCCGGGGCACGTTGGGGCACATCCTGACCCGTATCGGTGGCGTTCGGGTCACCCTTCCAGTTCCATCCGTCGTTGAGCGGAACGTATTGGTCGTTGCTCTCGCACATCTTCACCGTCGGTGCCCGCTTACCCGGGACGGTCTCGCACGGATAGTTGCGCGCGCCACGGACCGCCACGAACGGCGAATCCTGCGGCACCCGGCAATACAGATCTCCGGCCGGACGATCGGGCGAATCCTCGAAGGTCGCGGTGCGCTGCTGCTGGGCCGGCAAGAAGCCGGTGGTGCATGGTGGCGGCAGGTTGAGGTTCAGTTTGAAGTCCAGGAACTGACCCTTGTAACCCTGCTTGGTGTTCTGGTTGGCCAACGCACCGCCCTGCATCATGGCAGTGCCCTCGGGAATCAGCACCAACAGCTGTTCCACGTTCGGTTGGTAGGTGATCAGGACCTGGTTGATGTTCACCAGGTTGCTCATCAGGACCGGCAGCGTCGGCTGCAACCGATTGATCAGGTCATGCAATTCCGGGTTGGCCGGAGATTTTCGTTCCAGCAAGCTCCGCCAATCGCTGTCGACATCCTTGAGCGAAGTGGTGACCGTGGCCAGGTGTGCCGCCCAGGCTTTGATCGAATCGGCGGACTGCACCTGGGAATCCAACACCGGCTGCGACTTGTCGATCAGTGACGTCAGAGAGTCCAAGTTGGACCGCGCATCAGTCGCCAATTGCGTTGAGCCCTTGACGATTCGGGAGATTTCCGGGCCGAGCCCGCCGATCGCGGTGTACGACTCGTCGATCGCGGTCTTCAGGTTCCCCTGCGGGATCGCGGTCAAGCCGCGATTAGCGGCGTCGAGCAAAGCGTTGATATCCGGCGGCACAGTCGCCCTGCTGGCCGGGATGACGTCGCCATCCTTCAACGGTGGCGATGTCCCGTCCTGGGGCATCAGCTGCACGTACTGCTCACCAATGGCCGAGACACTGTGCACCTGGGCCTGCAGATTCGACGGGATCTTGATGTCGCTCCGCAGCGACATGTCCGCGACCGCCTGGGTGTCTGTGAGGTGCACGCCGGTGATCCGGCCGACCTCGGTACCCCGATAGGTCACGTTGCCGCTGGCGTACAGGCCACCGGCGCGCGGCAGCTCGAGCGACACGTTGTACCGCCCGATACCGAACCACAGGGACGGCAACTTCATGTAGTCCAGGCTCATGATGCCGATACCCAGCAGCGAAACCATCAGGAAGATGGTGATCTGAATCTTTGTTCGCCGTGTCAGCCGCATATCAGTGCCCCTGGTCAAAGTGGTAGGGCGCGAGCAACGGATTGGCCGCCGTGTACGGGCTCGGCAGCTGGCCGATGGTCCGGCCCCACTGCATTTCCAGTTCCGTCAAGTTGCCCTCCCAACGGGTTCCGGTGAACAACGCCGAGTCGAGCCGGCTGAGCGTCAAGTCGATGACTGCGGTGAGGTTGGCATAGTCGCCACGCACCCAGTTGTTGACGGTCTCTTTCGGCCACGGGAACGTGCCGAGGAAGCTGAGTGACCGCGTCAATGCCGGGCCGGCATTGGCCAGAGATTCCAGCACGGGAATGAGATCCTGCAATGCCTTGATCAACGAATCCTTGGTCGGGCGGGTGATACTCGTGGCAACATCCAAAAAGTTGCCGAGCCCCTTCAGCGCGTCCGTCAGGTGGTCCTTTTCCTTGTTGAGGACTGCGAGGGCATCAGGGAGCGTGCGCGCCGCAGTGTCAAGTACGGGCTTCTGCTCGGCCAACTGCCCGACCAAGCCGTTCAGATTGCTGGTGGCCGTGATGATGTCCTGGGTCTGGTCGTTGACATGCCCGACGAACTCATTCAGCTGGGTGATCAGGTTCCGCAAGTCGTCGGCGCGGCCGGCGAAGGCCGTGCTGAAGGTTTTGGTGATGTCCTCGATCTCACCGACCCCGCCGCCGTTGAGCATCACCGACAGCGCCGCGAGGGTTTGCTCGGTACTCGGGTGCGCGCCGGCGTGCGCCAACGGGATAACCGAGCCGTCATGCAGCTCGCCCTCTGGTGCCAACCCGGTCGGCGGGGCCAGTTCGACGTGCAGCGATCCCAGAAGGCTGGTCTGACCGATCGTCGCGGTCGCGTTCGCCGGCAGATGCACATCTTTGTTGAGCGTCATCGTCACCAGGGCGTGCCAGCCTTGGCGCTCGATCTTGCTGACGTTGCCCACCGTGACATCACCGACACGCACCCGCGAGTTCGGCTGGATGTAGCCGATATCGGGGAATTGCGCCTGGACGGTGTACGCACCATCGCCATTACCCTCGGTGCCCGGCAGCGGCAGCGAGTTCAGCCCGTGCCACTCACACCCGGACACCGTGCTCGCGAGCACCGCCGCGACACCAATCGCACTGCACCGCAGCAGCATTCGCCTCATCGTCCACCTCCAGCGGGTGCCATCATTCCGGCCAAGCCGGCACTTGGGTCGGTCGAGGTGCCACCTGCTTCGGCGGCCAGAGGCGGACCCGGCTGGGCCGTGTCCCCGCCGGGAGCAGGTGCGGGAGCGTCCGGCTTCGGCGCCGCAGGCGGCGGAACATAATCCGGTCGCATCCAGTCCTCGCTATAGGTGAGCTCGTTGGGTCGAGCCGTCGCACCGACGAACAAGTTCTCGCCCAACGGCGGGAAGTTGTACTGGCGGTTCTTGATGATCGGCGCCAGGTACTGCGCGCACAGCTTGGCCGACTGCTCGTTGTTCAGCCGCGAGGCCGCCTGGATCGCGCCGCAGAGGAAAGTGATCGGGTTCGAGAAGTTGTTCACCACGAGTGCCCCGGTGAGCGCTGCCTGCGCCGGTGTGTAGATGTTCGCGAAGTTCTGGAACGCGTTCGGCGCGACGTGCAGCGTCTGCTTCAAATCGTCCAGGCTGGCATTGACCGCTGAGGTGATCGACGACAGCCGATCGACGGTGGTACCGATTGTGCCGTTGATCTCAGGCATGAAGCTCTGGATGTCACCGGCAGAGACATTGAGGTCGTGGATGGCTTGCCCGACCTCGTTCGGCGTGTTCGACAGCAGACCAGACACCGCGGCCAGGTCGTGATTCAGCCGCCTCATGAGGTCGGTGCTGCCCTGCAACCCGGACACCAGGACGTTCAGGTTCTTGATGGTGCCGAACACGTTGTCGCTGTTGTCACCAAGGATTGAAAACGCCTGCGACATCTTGATTACGCTGTCGCGGATCGTGGCGCCGTTGCCGCGCAGGTTGTCCGCCGCGGTGTTGACGAAGTCACCCAATGTGCTTGGCGCACCAGGTTTCGTCGGCTGCAGCATGTCGGTCAGCTTCTGCAACTGTTCGCGAAGGTCGTCCCATTCGATCGGAACAGCGGTCCGCTTCTCGTCGATCACGGCGCCGTTGGCCATTGTCGGCCCACTGGTATAGGCGGGGGTCAACTGAATGGCACGGGAAGTGATCAGCTGCTGAGACAAGACGACCGCGTTCGCGTTCGCAGGCACCTTGTACTTGTCGTCGATCCAAAATGAGATCTTGGTCCGCGTCGGTTGCGGTTCGATCGAGTCGATGGCGCCGACCGGCACACCGAGGATCCGCACTTCATCACCTTCAAACAGACCGTTGCTGTTGTCGAAATACGCGGTGATATGGGTTCGGTTTCGGCTGATCACCGTCCTGGTGACCGCAACGACGCCGACAACCAGAGCCAGCACGAGCATCACTGCCAAGCCAGTGCGGGTGATGCGAGATGTACTCATTGGTCAGGTCCTTGAGGTGCTGCGGGCGCGGCGGGCGCCTCGCCCGGTGCCGGCGCAGAAACCGGCGACGGAGTGGGCTGGGTTTCCCCCACCGGCGGAGCCGTCGCGGGCGGGCCGGGCGGAGGACCGCCAGGCGCCGGCGCGGGCAGCGGCTCCCGGTACGGGTACCGCGGGTCTCCGGGTTTGCCGGTGATCGCGTCGGGCAGCGTCAGGTGGGGTTCTCCACCCTGACCGGTCCTGGGGTACGGGACGGGCAGCGCAGGGGTTCCGGGCTGCCCGGTCTGCGGATCGATCCGCTGGGACGGCAGCAATACGTTGGGGTCCAGGCCCAGATCGGAGAACGCCGCGTCGACGAACGGCTGGACGAACTGGCCGGGTAGCAGGTTGGTGACGTAGGCCTTGAAGAACGGGCCCGACGCAACCGACTCGCCCAGCGACATCGCGTAACCGTTGAGGTACGGAAGGGCCTTCTGGATGCGCTCCTTGCGGTTGTTGACGATGGTCAGAATTCCGTTGAGCTTGTCCAGAACCGGCTTCATGTTGGCGCGGTTCTCTTTGATCAGCCCCGATATCTGTTGGGTTGCCGCCGAGATATTCCCCATAACAGCGTCCAGCGCAGCACTTTCCGAGCGCAGCTCAACGAGCAGGGAGTCGGCGTTGGCGATGAGCCCGACGATCTGGTCTGCATGCTCGGACAGCACACCCGTCACTTTGTTGGCATTGGCGAGCAAGCTGCGCAATTGCGTGTCGCGGGCATCAAGGGACTGGGAGAACCTGGACACCCCGTCGAGTGCGACCTTCAAATCCGCTGGG
The DNA here is from genome assembly GCF_009729415.1 of Mycolicibacterium sp. CBMA 234. Lineage (GTDB taxonomy): Bacteria > Actinomycetota > Actinomycetes > Mycobacteriales > Mycobacteriaceae > Mycobacterium. Next base: position 180,455 of record NZ_MPKW01000020.1, on the reverse strand, counting down.
GTGTCTTTGAACGTACCGGCGATGGTCGCCAATGCATCGGAGACCTTCCCGGTGTCCAACCCGCTGATGGTGGCGGCCAGGTCTCCCAGCGCATCGGGAAGCTGGTACGGCGAGCGCGTCCGCTGCAGCGGGATGGTGCCGGACAGATCACCGTCACCGCGCGGCGTGATATCGATCAGCTTGGAGCCCAACAGGCTCTTGGCCTTGATCGCTGCTTCCGTGCGGTTACCCAGATGGACGCTCTCATCGACGTCGAAGGTGACCAGAACGCGCGGGCCGTCGAGCGTGATGTCGTTCACCTGTCCAACCCGCGAGCCGGCGACCTCGACCGGCGAGCCTGCCTTGAGGCCACCGGCCTCGGCGAAGTACGCCGAGTAGTTCTTTGCGGTGTCCACGAAAGGCAGGTTCTTGTACTCCAGCGAGAACGCCACCACGCCGGTCACGAGAGCCAGCCCGATAGCACCCACCGTCACCGGATTACGTTCGGAGAAGGACATCATTTCTTGCCACACCTTCCGGTGTCCTGGCCGGCGACCTTGACGTAAACCGGTTGTCCGCCTTTGCCGTTCAGCTTCAGCACGGCATCGCAGAGGTAGAAGGTGAAGAAGTCACCGTAGACACCCATGCGGGAGAGCGTCTTGTAGGTGTCGGGCAACGTGTTCAACAAATTGTCGAAGTAGTCGTGGTCCGCGAGGACGAGGTTGCCCACCCGGTCAACCTGTTTGAGCACGCTCGGCAACTGCTGACGCAGCGGCTGGAGCAGGTCGGCCAAATCCGCTGTCCCGGTGCTGATGCCGGTCAGCCCTTTTGTGAACTCGACCTTGCGTTCGCTGAGCCCCTTCACCAACTGCGACAGCTGATCGACTGTCTTCGAGAACTGCTTGTTCTGCTCGCCGAACGAGCCCAGAACGACATTGAGGTTGTTGATGACCTCGCCGATGAGCTTGTCGCGGTCGGCCAGCGCGTTGGTGAAACTCGACGTCTGCTGCAGGAACGACGAGATGGTCACGCCCTGCCCCTGGAATGCCGAGACCAGCTGGCCTGCCAAGGCATTTACCTGCTCGGGATTCAACGCACGGAACAGCGGCTTGAAGCCACCCATCAGGGTGTCGAGTTCCATTGCCGGTTCGGTACGTTCGAGCGGGATGGTCTGCCCCGGCTGCAGAGGCTTCATGCCTCCTGCGCCTTCTTCCAGAGCCAGCAGCCGCCCACCGATCGGGTCGGCCCAGCGAATCATGGCCTTGGTGCCTTCAGTCATCGACACCGACTGATCCGTGGTGAACTCCACGACGGCCGTGGCAGCCTGGGTGATCGAGATTTTCTCGACCTTTCCGACCTCCACGCCGGCGATCCGGACGAAGTCGCCCGTTTTCAGGCCCGTCACGTTGGTGAATTCCGCCTTGTACGTGTTGGCCTTCTCGAAGCGCAGCTCGGCGAAAACCGCGAGGAGAGAGAAGAGGCCGAAGGCACAGAGCACCATGAACACCGCCAACCGCCAGGCAGCGCCGACAAGATTGTCTTTCACTTCATCCCTCCTTCAGTACATGCGTTGTCCATCACGGCGACGGAACCACTGGTTCGGCCGGTGGCGGTGCCATCGGCGTCGGTTGCATTCCCATCGGCGACGACACCTGGAACGGTTCCGAACCCGGTGTCCGGCCCGGGTCACGCGGCGCTCCTGGCGGCGGCGCCGGCGGAAGCCCCGGCCACAGAGGGGTGCCATCGGTGTCGTAAAGCTTTGCGCCGTAAGCAGGTGCGCCCGGGTACGGAATGGGTCCCAGTGCCGGCCCCGGTGTCGATCGAATGGCCGGCGGTTCGGGGTTAGCCCTGGTCGTCGGGAAGTAGTTGATGAATCCCGGCGAACCGATACCCGGATTGGGCCGCATGTCCGTGCCGGTGCCCCAGCCAGTGTTGGTGACCTCGTAGCGCACCGGCCAGTTCTTGGAGACATCGGGCAGAGACCCGCAGCTGGGCTTGCCGTCGGGTCCGCCCTTGGCACCGACGATCGGCAGGTTGTCCGGGTACTTGTACGGGTCCGAACCCATCAGCAGGGCGGCGTCCACGACCAGGGTGCGACCATTGCCGCCGATCGATTCGTAACCCCCGTGATCCAGGAAGTACTTGGCGCCCACCAGCGTGCATGTCAGCAGCGGGTTGTACTTGTACAACAGGTCTGTCGTCGGCACCAACCCGTTGATGGCACTGATCATGTCCTTGGCCGTGGGTGCCAACAATTTGATGCCGTCGTCGGTCACGCCGACCACGCTCAGCAACGCCGCGTCGAGTGCGCCGGGCTCCTGGGCGATCGATTTGCCGGTCGTGTTGAACGAATCCAACGTTTTCAAGATGTCATGCGCCGCAACACCATACGTGGCACTGAACTCTCCGAACGTGCGCCAATCATCGCGCACCTTATCCATCCGCGGGTTCAACGCCAGCAATACCTGGTTGGCGTCGGTTGTGGCCTGGCCGATCCGATCGCCCTGGCCACGTACGCCGTCGGCGAACGCCGTGAGGGTGGCGTTGAGCTTCGAGACATCCACTTGATGCAGCAAGCCGACGAGGTTCTGGAATACGGTGTTGACCTCGGTCGCGACGTTGCGCGATCGCACGACTGTGTTAGCCGCGATCGGCGTTCTGCTCGGGTTCTCCGGCGTGATGAAATCAACGAATTTCGCACCGAACGCCGTCGTGGCCAGGATCTGCGCCTCCACATTGGATGGGATGTAGCGCACCTCATCGGGGAAGATGTCCAGCTTGAGGTCGACCTTGTCGTTCCGGCTCTCGATACCGGCAACGCGACCGACCTCGACGCCGCGCATCTTGACCTTCGCGCCGGTCTCCATGACCAGGCCTGATCGGTCCGCGACCAGCGTCACCGGAGTGTACGAATTGAACGTTCCGGCAAAGAAAGCCAAGCAGACCGCGACCATCGCGATCACGCTGCTGAACAGGATCGCCGTCCACCAGGCGGGGTGGAGTTGCCTGTCTCCGTGCTTCTGTTCCATTGCCCTATCCCGAGAGGTGGAAGTTGCCGGACTGGCCATAAATGGCCAGTGAGAGGAACAACGTCACGAACACCGCGGCGATGAGCGAGGTACGTACAGCGCGGCCGACGGCCTCACCCACGCCTGCCGGTCCGCCACTGGCTGTGAAGCCGTAGTAGGTGTGGATCAGCATGATGACGGTGGCCATCATGAGTGCCTGAAAGAACGACCACAGCAGGTCCGTCGGGTTCAGGAACGTGTTGAAGTAGTGGTCGTAGACACCGACCGACTGGCCATAGACGAACGTCGTCCCGAATCGCGCAGCCCAGAAAGCCGTCAAAACCGCCACGCTGTACAGCGGAATGATGACGACGGCGCCGGCAATGACACGGCTCGATGCCAGGTAGGCAATCGACCGCACACCCATCACCTCAAGCGCGTCGATCTCCTCATTGATCCGCATGGCGCCCAGCTGTGCTGTCGCTCCGGCGCCGATGGTCGACGCCAGCCCGATCGCCGAGATGACGGGCGCAATCAGCCGGACATTGAAGTAGGCGGACGCGAATCCGGTCAGCGCCTCGACGCCGACCTGCGAGAACTGGTTGTAGCCCTGGATGGCGACCAGGGCGCCGGTGGACATCGTCAGGAAGCCGACGATGACGACCGTGCCACCGATGACAGCAAGAGCACCGGTTCCAAGGCTGGTCACGCCGATCAGACGGACAAGCTCGGTGCGGTACCGCATCACCACGTCGCCGCAGGACATCAGCGTCTTGCTGTAGAACTGCCCTTGTTCGCCCATGCGGCTCCAGCTGGCCGCGAAGTTCGGCCATACCTTCGAGAGCCAGCCGAATCGCTTGCTCGGCGCTGCCCCGGTCACAGCGTGGCCTGGATTCCGACGGCGGTCGCGATGATGTTGATCGCGAACAGCGCCATGAAGGTGAACACAACGGTTTCGTTGACGGCGTTACCGACGCCGGCCGGGCCACCGCCGGCCGAAATGCCTTTGTAGCAAGCGATCAGCCCGGCTGTCAGGCCGAACAACGCTGCCTTGATCAGCGAGATGAAAAGGTCCGATGCGTGGGTGATCAGGGTCATGCCGCCGGCGAAGGCGCCAGGCGTGACGTGCTGGATGAACACCGAGAAGAAGAAGCTGCCGACGATGCCGACGACGATCACGACCGACGACAGTGCCGTTGCCACGACGGTGGCTGCAAGCACCCGGGGCACCACCAGCGACTGAATCGGGTTGACGCCCATAACCCTCAGCGCGTCGAGCTCATCGCGAATGGTGCGCGCGCCCAGGTCGGCGCACATTGCGGTGGCGCCCGCGCCGGCGACCACGAGCACCGTGACGACCGGGCCGATCTGGGTGACCGCACCGTAGGCCGCACCCGTGCCCGAGAAGTCGGCCGCACCGAACTCCACCAACAGGATGTTGAAGGTGAAGATCAGCAGCACGGTGAACGGGATGGCCAGTAGCAGCGTCGGCACCAGCGACACGCGTGCCACAAACCAGGACTGCAACAGGAATTCGCGCCAGGCGAAGGGCCGCTTGGGGATGAGGGCGAACGTGTCCAGCATCATCGCGAAGAAACCGCCCATCGCCCGGACGGGTTTCAACGCAGCGTTGGTAGATACCATCACTTACCTTCTGTAGTGCCGACTGACCCGAGCACGCAGAGCAGAGCGCCTCCGACGGAGCGTTGCTCCGACGACATCTCAACTTCCGCCATGCCCAGCCTCCATGCTCCGAGATGTTATCTACACGTCGTAGATTTAAGGACTTCTTCTTGGGTTATTAGTCGCCATGTCTCAAAATAAGATAGAGGCCCGGGTCACAGTTGTCAATCAGCGGGCGGCGCATCACACAATCGCATCGCGCAGACTGGACCGCTTTGGGTCACTCCTCGAAAGATGTTGCACAGCAAGCTATTTAGAGCCACAGCCCGGGAGCGGTCGCGCCGACAAACCCGTCGCGCAGCTACCGGGCCGGGCTCTGCCCCACTCCCCCGCCCGCGATACCACTCGCCAGTCGCCATCGTTTCGATCCATCGGCGGAAAGTTTCGATACGAGCCGTCCAGTAACGCACCGATACCGTTAGTCTCATAACTTCATTTGCCGGCGGACAAAATCGCCAGAATATTAACTAGCGCGACAATCGTGACGCGGCTCCGGCCACAGACATACGCTGTTACGGCACCATCCGCTCGGAGGAAGGTGGCCGCCGTGACGTCGTCCGCAGCCGACCCCACTGAGACTCAGCGCGCTCTCGCCGAACCCATTGACCAAGAGCTGACCAAGGTCGGTTTCGCCGACGTCACCCTGGTGGGAAAGGGCGGCTTCGGCGCGGTCTATCGCGGCATAGAAACAAGCTTGGACCGCACAGTGGCCATCAAGGTGCTCGATCCCAATCACGACGATGACGACCTGACCCGATTCCTGCGTGAACAGCGGGCAATGGGACGACTTTCCGGACATCCCAACATCGTTGGGGTGCTGCACGTCGATGTCACCAGTCGCGGCGAACCGTACATCGTCATGCCGTACCACGCGCGCGGCTCGATACTCGATCGGATCAAGCGGGCAGGTCCGATGGGCACGTCCGACTGCCTGCGACTCGGGATCAAAATCGCCGGCGCCCTGGAGACTGCTCACGCCACCGCGATCCTGCATCGCGACATCAAACCCGCGAACATCCTCGTGTCGGCCTATGGCGAGCCCCAACTCGCCGACTTCGGCATTTCGCGCATCGCCGGAGCTTTCGAAACGTCGGCGCGGGTGATCACCGCGTCACCGGCATTCTCCGCGCCGGAAGTGCTGATTGGCGAACCGCCAACCGTGGCCTCCGACATCTATGGTCTTGCCGCAACACTGTTCTATACCCTCACCGGTCACCCTGCCTACGAACGCCGACCGGGCGAGCGCGGGGTCACGCAGTTCCTGCGCATCGTCGAACGAGTGCACGACGACCTCAACAGCGCCGCGATTCCCCCCGAGCTGACAACTGTCATCGCACAGGCGATGGCGCCCGACGGCGCAGATCGGCAAAAGAGCGCAGCCGACTTCGGCCGGCACCTCCAGCGCGTGCAAGAGATGCTCGGCTACCTGCCGGACATCATGGTGATACCGGAGGCCGCGACCGCCAGCGATTCAGTTTTGGGTGCGCCCGCAACCGAACCCGCCGCGAGAGGACCGTACCGACACTCTGCGGATGATCACCGGCCAACCGGCCCGTCGATCCGGTTTCGGCCGCCCGCGCCCGCGCGGCGCACAGTCGTCCGCAATCGCCTCATCGAAGCGCTCGAGTCTCGTGGCGCACGCCGGTTGACTCTCATCCACGGCCCGGCGGGGTTCGGCAAGAGCACGCTTGCCGCACAGTTTCGCGACAAGCTGCTCGCCACCGGAAGCACTGTCGCCTGGCTGACCGTCGACGAAAACGACTGCAACAGAGTATCTTTCCTGACTCACCTGGTAGATGCGGCAGCGCGGGTGGAACCCGACCTGGTGGCAGGGTTGATTGCCCTCCTCCAGCAATTCGGCGCCGACGCCGAACCCGAGGTCCTCGGCAGGTTCATCGATCAGATACCCAAGCAAGGCAACGGATTCGCGCTGATCATCGACGACTGGCACCGCATCGCCGCGTCGCCGGCCACCGGCATCCTGGAAATGCTGCTCGATAGCGACTGCCCGGAGCTGCAACTGGTGATCACCAGCCGAACCTTGGCTGGACTCCCGATCGGCCGGTTGCGGCTACGAGACGAACTGACCGAAATCGACGCCGCTGCCATGCGTTTCGATGTCGATGAGACCCGGGCATTCGTTGAGGAACGGTGCGGATTGGCGCTGGATACCTCAGAAATCGAGCGGCTCACCGACTCCACCGAAGGCTGGGCGGCGGCCATTCAGCTCGCGACAATCGGACTCGGCCCGGGAAAGACCTTGGCAGTCGACGAGATCTCCGGTCGGCACCAGGCCATCGGCCAGTTTCTCGCCGACAACGTCCTCGAAAATCTCGACCCCCGTCTGTCGGGCTTCCTCCTCGACATCTGCGTGGCAGAGCGGATCTGCGGCGAACTGGCCACTGCGTTGAGCGACCGCCCTGACGCCCAGGCCATGCTCGACGACATCGTGCGCCAGGACCTGTTCATCGACCGACTGGGCGGCGACACTGACTGGTACCGAATCCACCATCTCTTCGCGGATTTCCTGCGCCGCCGGCTCGAACGTGACAATCCGACCCGTAAACGGGAGCTGCATCTGCGGGCCGCGCAGTGGTTCAGCGACCGTATGCAACTCAGCGAGGCCGTCGACCACGCCATGGCCGCTGGCGACACCGAACTCGCGGTGGAAATCGTTGAGCGCCAAGGGATGCGCCTACTTGATCGCGGACTGAGCGCGAGTCTGATGGCACTGATCGACAAGCTGCCCACCACGCTGTCGCGCACCCGCCCCCGATTACAGGTCGCGATTGCCGCCGCGCAGATCCTCACACGCCACGCCGACCTGGCCCGGTCTGCGTTGGCCCGAGTGGACTCGGCGCTCTCTTTTTCCTCCCTCAAACCGGCGGAATCGTCCGATCTGCAGATGAAAGCCGACGTACTGAGGGCAGTTTTCGCGATCTTCGCCGACGACGTGGCCGACGTGCATGCGCTGGTCGGTCCCGCACTCGAGCAAGCCGCCGAGCTACCCCAGTGGCAGGTATCGGCGGCCGCCGGCGCCGACGTGTATGCCTCGATACACACGTTCGACCTTGCTGGGGCGCTGCGGAGACAGAGTTGGGCCGAGCAGTACCAGAAGGAAAGTCGTGGGCCATTCGGCGTGATGTTCGCGCACTGCTTTGCCGGCCTCTCGGCACACGAGCTACTTGAGATCGACACAGCTGAAATGCATTTCGAAACCGCGATCTCGGTCGCCGAGACGATCGGCGGCAGGCACTCGGTACCGGCGCGACTTGCGGGAGTCCTCTTGGGTGCGCTGCGCTACGAGCAAGGCAGGCTGGACGAAGCCGAGCAACTGTTGGATGCCGGCGCCGCGCTCGGTTCAGAATTCGCGTTGGTCGACTTCATGATCGCGACGTACGCCACCGGAGGTCGAGTGAAGGCCATTCGCGGTGAATTCTTCAGTGCCAAGGAGCGATTCGATGTCGGCCAGGAAGCTGCCGTGCGCTTCCGGCTACCCCGCCTGGAAGCCCGCATGCGCAACGAACAGGCCCGCCTGGGTATTCCGGCCTCCGCGCCCGACGGCGCACCGGCGGCACCCGTGGCGTTGGACGATCTGTCAGGGATTGCCGTCGAGACTGCGGAGCTCGACGAATCGACTGCCATCCGGTGGCTGCTGCGGCGCGGTAATACGGACCGGCTCGCCGCGGCAGTCGAACGAGCCGAAGCGCTGCATGCCCATACCGCTCAACACATTCGACCGCGAGCCCACCTGGCGTCGGGCTTACTGCTGGTGTCTGCGTTGGACGCCGCGAAACGACGGGACGAGGCGTCTGCCGCGCTGTCGCCGCTGCTACAGACCGGGGCCGAGTGTGGCATCCCGCGGGTCTTCATAGACGAGGGCCCACGACTGATTCAGGTCATCGCGGGTATCGCGTCAGAACCCGCGCGACTCCAACTGGGTCCCGTCGTCAAGGACTTCATTACGACAATCCTTGACGACGGGTTGCCATTGCCCACCTGGCCGGCGTGATCTCGCCAGGTCCTACCACTACTTGTTGGTGAAGCCCGCGTCGACCATCACCGTGGAGCCGGTGATGTAGCGGCCGGTGTCGGACACCAGGTGCAGGATCGTGTTGGTCACGTCCTCGGGCTCGATCAGGCCGTTCTCGACCGGCAGCGGGTTCTGCAGGTTCGACGCGATGGTCGGGAATTCCTGCACGAACCGGCCGAATGCCTCGTTGGCGATCATCGGCGAGTTGACGCCCGTCGGGTGCACCGTGTTGACCCGGATCCGTTCCGGAGCAAGGGCATTCGCCCACGCTCGCATCAGACCGACAACCCCGTGCTTGGACGCGATGTATCCCATGACACCCGGGTTGCCGTCGGCCATGCCGCCGTAGACGCCCGCGGTCGAGCTGGTGATGACGATGGCGCCGCCGCGCCCGCCCGCGACGATGTGCGGGATGGCGAGGTTGACCGTGTCGTACACGCCGTTGAGCATGACATCGATGCCCGCGATGAAGGCATCGCGACGCAAGCGCTGTTCACCGGTGATCGCCATGATGCCGGCGTTGGCCAGCACGATGTCCAGGCGGCCGAATTGGGCCACGCCGTCGTCGATGATCTTCTTCACGGCCTCGTGGTCGCGGACATCGGCGACCTCGGCGTGGATGCGTTGGCCGGTCTTCTCGACCAAGTTGATGGTTTCGTCGAGGTCGTGACGGGTGGCCAGCGGGTATTCCACATTCGGGTCGTCGGCACAGACGTCGAACCCGATGATGTCGGCGCCCTCTTCGGCGAGCCGGACCGCGTGTGAGCGGCCCTGGCCGCGCGCAAGACCCGAAATCAGCGCAACTTTGCCTTCAACGCGACCCATCTTGCTAACCTTTCACCTGATTTGTTCGCTCGTGCAACTTCTGTCACACGGCGCGGGCGTCGGCGTTATGCGCGGCACCCGATTTAGATATTTAAGCCTTTGTGTCTCAAAACACTAGCGGCGTAGATCACACATGTCAACGAGCTCCCCGACCCGCCTCGCCCGCACCCTCGGCCCTGGCGCGATTGACCGCGCCAGATCAGCCATGACACCTGCCGCACCAGTGTGCACCGGGGCTGCTGAAAATCGGGCCACCATGACCGGACCGGACTTTGTCACCCTGTGACGACTCCGCCAGATCACCAGTGCCACAAGATGGCTCGCGACGAATCGCGACCCGAAGGGCGTCGGAAGTACACCCCGTCAGCTAGGGGGTTCACCGATTCTGCGACGTCACGTATCTTCAAAAGACAAGGCCCGTTGGCCGGTCCTAGACGCAAAGGAAGCAAGCGTGGAATCCTTCGATTACGTCGTCGTCGGCGGCGGGCACAACGGCATGGCCGCCGGAGCAACGCTTGCCGAACAGGGACGCACCGTCTGCGTGCTGGAGCAGCTTGATCTGCCAGGCGGATTGTCCGCCAGCCACGCGTACCTCCCCGAGGCACCGAATCACCTACTCAGCCTTGGGGCCATGGACGACATGTTCATGGCACAGACCCCATTGGCCCGCCAGATGCGACTTGCCGATCACGGCTACGCCACCGTGCCACTGGACCACCCCTACGGCTGGATCAACCCCGATGGCGACACCCTGCTGCTGTGGCGGGACGTGCGCAAGGCCATCGAAGACATCAGCTACTTCTCCAAGACAGATGCGCGGACATACGCAGAGCTACAGGGGCCGATCAACTGGATCATGGACCTCGTCGACGTCCTGTTCATCCAGCATCCGTCGGCCTGGGGTCCGGGGGACTTCGCGAAGTACCTGCTGAAGCATCGGCCCGATAAAGCGACCCGGAGGCTGCTCGGACAACTCGCGAAGTGCAACGGGTTCGAATGGATCTCGGAGACGTTCGAATCCGACGCCATGCGCGGACTGTGGGCCTACTGGACGAGCATGATCGGGCCGCCTGACACAATCGGCAGCGGCGCATACGTTCTCGGGTTCGCGTCGGTGCACCGTGGCCCAGGCATCTTGCGGCCACGGGGCGGAATGTCGAACCTCGTCAACGCGTTTCGTGGGGTGCTCGAATCCAACGGTGGCCAATTGCGTCTCAACGCCCCCGTCGCCGAGATCCTTGTCGAGGGCAACCAGGCAATCGGCGTCCGCCTCGACGACGGCACGGTCATCGACGCGCGCGAGGGTGTGCTGTCCAACCTTGCCCCGCAGGTGACCTTCGGCAAGCTCATGGCACCGGATAAGCTCACGCGGGCGGAGCGCAATCGGATCGCGATGGTTCCATCGAACTCAATCAACGTCGCCGCCTACAAGATCGACGCTGCGTTTGCCGGACGGGTTGGTTTCCCGGCTGCCGAGGCTCGCCGCAAGTCCCGGGACGGCGAGGACATCCGCACCACGACATTCATGACTGGCACGCTCGAGGACCATATCGAGCAGATGTACGCCATGCGCGTGGGGCTCAACATCGACAATCCCCCGGTGTACATGGCTGTGCTGTCGGCGGCCGACCCGACCATCGCCCCCGATGGCGGGGACGTGCTGTATCTGAACTCGAACGTTCCCCGGCGGCCCGACGGCGGCTGGGAAATGGCGAAAGACGCTTACACCGAACAGATTTGGAAGTCGGCACTACGCTTCCTCGGTGGGACCGAGTCAGAGATCGGGCGCGTCGCAACGACGCCGCTGGATTTCGAGAACCGATTCGCAGCGCCCGCCGGTGCCTTCTTCCACGTCGACATGCTGGTGAATCGACTCGGGCCGGGGCGGCCGGCTCGCGGATTCGGCGGCTATGACACCCCCATCGAGGGCCTCTATCTCGCGGGTGCTGCCGCCCATCCCAGCGGTGGGGTCACCGGCTGGCCCGGCCGCCTCGCGGCGCAGCACGCCATCAAGCGGGAGCGCTGATCGGCTGCCTTCGACCGAACCCCGACCTTTGGCTAGCGCCCTCTGGTCAGTCCGGCCTCAAAGGTATTGACGAGTTCGTTGATGATGTCGGCCTCGCTGCGGCCCGCGGTCGCCTCTTCGTGCAGCGCCAGAGCCGTGACCGCAGCGAACACGATGCGCACCGCGATATGCGCGTCGTAACGGTAACTGTGCCGCCGTCCGATCTCGGCCGTCAGCTGCTCAAGCCGGTCCAGCACGGGGGTTACGTGCGCACCGAACGGATCGGTGCTCAGCGCGCGGAACAGTGCCCGGTTGTCGCGTACCAGAGTCCATAGCCCCTCGACGTAGACACGCATCATCTGGTGCGGTTCGGCACCCAACGCGACCACGTGCTGCCATTCGACCAGCTGCTGCTCGACCAGTGCCTCGAAGGGCTGTAACACCGCGGCGGCGAAAAGCTGCTGTTTGGACGTGAAGTGGTTAAACAGGAGCTGTTCGGTCACGGTCGCCCGCTCGGCAATCTCCCGGGTCGTTGCGTGGAAACCTTTGACCGCGAACAGCTCTCGTGCGGCATCGAGCATCAGTACCTGGACTTCGGTCGCAGTCCTACGCCGCCGGAGATTATTGATATGTGACATCTTGAAATTTCCTACCAGTCTGCAATAGAGTGACCACTCTATAGTCCTTCGTCGAATCGAGCAGGCAATGACGAATGTCGAAGTAGCCCTCAACTTTTGGCCGAGCCGCTATCTCCCGCCGCAGGCCGGCGCTGAATTCGCCAAGCAGATCCAGGCGAGCGGTGTCGTCGACTGGTTCCAGACGTGGGACCAGTTGGTCAGCTTCTTTCCGCAGGCGCTGTGGCGTCCGGATGTCACTCCCATGGCCAACCTCAGTGCCGATTGCGACTCGTACTACAACGCTGCAATGGTCGCACTGTTGGCTGCCGCCGCGACGAACACGCTGAACATAACGACCACACTGGACGCGGTGCGGAACGGTCCCGCGGAGCTGCTACAACAGGTTCTCACTCTGGCGTCCGCGACACCGGCGAAGGTGGCGCTGCAGCTGGCCGCGGGCGAGCTCAAGCAATGTAAACCCTTCGGCTGGAAGCGATCCCAGGGCCTATCCCGCATGGAGGACATCTTCGCCATCGTGCGCAAACTGCTGTCCACCGATGGGCTGGTCAGCCACGAAGGCAACCATTGGAACTACTCGGGCGCATGGATCGGTACCCATTTCCCCAAGGTCCCCGAGATCTGGGCACTCGGCGGCGGCCCCCAGCTGATCGACATCGCAACCACCCACGCCGACGGTTTCATCAGCATGGTGCCCAGCGCATTCAGTACACCGGAGCAGTGGGGAGAGCAGGTCGCCCAGATTGACGCCCAGCTGGTGCGTAAGGACCGCGACCCGGAGAAGTTCACCAACGGCTTCTGGCCGTTCGTCATCGCCTACCGCACCGACGACGAACGCGAACGCCTCCTGGGCAGTCCGATCACCAAGTGGATGGCCGCGGTGTTCGGGCGACTGCACCACGGAGCCTGGCGCGACGAGGGCGAGCAGTTGATCTTCGAGGAGAACTGGCACTACGCGCTGAAAATGCTGCCGCACCAGATGAGCACGGCCGAAGTAGACGAGATCGTCGCCGCAGTAACACCGTCCATGATCGAGAAGTCCTACATCATCGGCACTCCCGACGAGGTGGCGGCCGAACTCCAGAAGTACGTCGACGTGGGCGCTGACTACATCGCTCCGAGCGACCTCGCTCCGGCGATCCTGGAGGCTGAGGAACAACCTCGCGCGCTCGAGACCATCCTGCAAGTCTGCGCCCACCTCAAGGGTGCAGAAGTACCCACCGCCTCCTGAGGAGAACGCATATGTCACAAGGAAACCCGGGCCGCCTCGGCGTCTCGCTCCCGATGCTCAACCAGCCGTACGCGCGCTATCCCGAATTCGCCGCGCTGGCCGAGGAAGCCGGTTTCGATTCGGTGTGGGATTACGAGTTCTTCCGCAACCCATTCATCACCCATGGGCTGAACGCCCGAGTAACCAAACGGATTTCGTTGGCCACGGGTATCGCGACCGCAGTCTCTCGTACCCCGTTCGAGATGGCCAACGCCGCGGCGGACATCGACGAAATCTCTGGTGGCCGCACAATCCTCGGCTTGGCCACCGGCGGCGCGGGCTGGACCGATACTTTCAACGGCGCCGAAATCGACAAGCCGCTGGCGCGGCTTCGCGAGTACATCACCGCGGTACGCCAGATCTGGGATCATTTCGGCGACGGCGAACCGTTCGACTTCCAGGGCAAGTTCTACCGAGCGGCCAATCCACCGGTAAACCCGTGGGGAACCAGAAACCTTGTCCGCCCGAGGATTCCGATCTACCTGGCTGGTCTGAAACCGGGAATGCTCCGCCTTGCCGGCGAGATCGCGGACGGCACGCTGGGATTCCTGTGCACGCCGTCATTCATCGAGCAAGAGGTGCTTCCCCACGTCGCCGCGGGAGCAGCCAAGGCCGGCCGCGATCCCTCGGATATCGACGTGACAGCGCTGGTGATCTGCAGCGTGTCACACGATCGCGACGAGGCGATCCGCCGGGCCAGGATCCAGGTGGGCAACTATGTGGCGTACCCGGTCGGCAACACCCCGATCGAGTTCATGGGGCTGCAGGAAGACCGCGATCACGTGTTGATGAAGCTGCTCACCGAGGGCATTGGAGCGCTGACCACCGCGGCCTCCGACGAACTGGTGCGCACTTTCGCCATCGCAGGCACACCCGACGAGGTAGCAGAACAGTTGGCCGCCTACGAAAAAGTCTTGCCGCACATCGTGTTGCACACGCCGTACGTGCCGCCGATCGACGAAGCTGCCAGTGCCGACGCGTTCCGCACCATGGTGCAGACTTTCGCACGCGCACGCGCCTGAGCCGCTGGCACTCAGGCGCGGATCCGCTCAGTTCCCGGTGAACTCAGCCCGCCGCTTCTCGGTGAATGCCGCGATGGCCTCCAGCAGATCATCGGAGGCCAAGGTGTCCATCTCCTGCAGCAGCGCGGCCTCCACCACTTCGCCGGCCCGCAGGCCGGTGACCTGGTTGAGCGCGCGCTTGGTGCCCTGCACTGCGAGCGGGGGCAGCGATGCGATCCTGCGAGCCAGCTTGGCCGCAGCCGGCTCGACCTCGTCAACCGTGTCGACGAGGTCGGTCACCAGGCCGAATTGGTAACCCTGTTCGGCACTGATCGCATCACCGGTCAACAGGTAGCGACGGGCACGCAGCATGCCTGCGGCCTGCGGCCAGACCAGCGCGCCACCGTCGCCGGCCACCAGACCCATGGCGACGTGGGCATCCGAGAGCGACGCCGACTTCACCGCGACTACCGCATCGCAAGCCAGAACAACGGTGGCGCCCAGGCCGATGACGGGCCCTTGCACGCCCACCACAATCGGCTGGACCAGACCGGTCAGCGAAGAGAGCACCGCTCGGGCCTGCTCGATGGTCTCGCGGCGGACCGCCGCGGATTCATGGCAGGCGTGCATCAAGTCGAAATCGCCACCGGCAGAGAACACCTTGCCCGTCGACGTCAGTAGCACTGCACGCACGGCCGGGTCTCCGTTGAGCGCGTTGATGACGTCGGTGAATTCACAGTGGAGCGTGGCGTCAAACCGATTGAGCACCTCTGGCCGCGTCAGCTTGATGTGGGCCACGTGGTCGGCGATGGTCACTTCGAGTGCCTGGTAGGTCGCCTGAGAGGTCATGATCGTCACTTCCCTGCCGCGCTGAAATCGAATGACTGCGAAATGATCACCTTCATGATTTCGCTGGAACCTCCGTAGATGCGACTCACTCGGCCGTCGAGATAGAAGTTCCCGACGACGTCGTCGCCGGTGTAGTGCGAGAGCCCGAGTACCCGGGTGCAGCGATCCGCCACGCGCCCATGCAATTCCGTCGCATACAGCTTGGCGACGGCAGCGTCGTCGACGGTGAGATCGCCGATCATGTGCGCATCGAGCGAGCGGTCGAGCAGGGCCTGTCCCGCCTCGATCTCGGTCCGGCACGCCGCGAGTTCGAACTTCACGTGCTGGCCGGGCGTCGTACCAGCCAAGGCCCGCACCGTGTGAGCGAGCGTCGACGCGGCGGACGCCTGCGAGTTCAGGGCGATCGACAAGCGCTCCTGTGCCAGATTCGAGGTCAGCATCGTGAACCCGTCGCCCTCGGCGCCGAGACGGTTCGAAACCGGCACCCGCATGTCATTGAACGCGAGTTCCGAGAGGTCTTGCGCGTGCAGGCCCAGCTTTTCGAGTCTCCGGCCGCGGTGAAAGCCCTCGGTGGCCGTCTCGACCACGATCAAGCTGATTCCCTTGCGGCCCGCGACTGGGTCCGTCTTGCAGGCCAGCACGACGAGGTCGGCCGCTCCCCCGTTGGAGATGAAAGTCTTGGACCCGTTGATCACGTACTCATCGCCGACTCGCTCCGCGCGCGTCGTCATCGCCTTGACGTCGGAACCCGCTCCAGGCTCGGAAATCCCCAGTGCCACCACATATTCGCCGCTGACCAGCTTCGGCAGCCAGCGCGCCTTCTGCTCGTCATTGGCATACTCGAGGAAGTACGGCATGGCGATGTCGGTATGCACCCGCAGGCCGCCGAGAGCGAAACCCAGGCGCTGGGCTTCCTCGGTGACCACAGCACTGTCCTTGAGCGTCGACCCGGCCATACCGCCGTACTCGGAGGGCACCCCGATGCCCAGAATGCCGATCTCGCCGGCACGCCGCCAGAACCATCGCGGCGGCATCCCTGTCGTCTCCCAGTTGGGATAGTCAGGAGCGACTTCGTCGGTCAGGAAAGCCCGCACCACACGGCGGAACTCCTCGTGACTTTCATCGAAAACCGTTCTGCGCATTGATACTCCGGACGTCGGTTGGACAAAGAATCCCCGGCGGCGCGGATCATCGACAGCCGAGCGAGCAACAACTCACAATAAAAGATACGCAGTATCTCTAAAATGGTCAATCAGCGCAGGCGGCAGCCAGCGCAGGCTCGCCGGCCAGCCCCGTGCTGCGCATGTGCCGAATCCACCATGCCAGCACACTGAGCGTCAAGAACGCCACGACGCCGGAGAGCAGGTACTGCCACGACCGGAAGCCCTGCCCGTACGCGCCGGCCGTCACCCCCCACCACAGGATGATCATGCCCGCAAAACTGCCGTAGATGACCGGCGACTGGGCAATGGCGGACCGGCGTCGCAGCACCAACGGGACCACGGCGAGCGGGATGACATACATCGTGGTGGACGCCAGCGCCTGCGACAGCGGATCGTTCCAGATCGTCTTCTGATACTCCCAACACAGCACGAACATCGCGACGCCCGCGAACAACAGCGCGTTCCATTGCGCCTGGGTTCCGCGGGGCAGGTACTCCTTACGCCCCACCTTCATGGCCTGATAGAGAAATACGAATTCCAGCAGGAGGGCGCTCAACAGACCTACCCAGAAGAGCTTGAAGAACCAGTGATCGACCCTGTTGAACCAGGTGTCGAACTGCAGCACAACGCCCAGGTCGTGGGCGAACCAGAGGTAGGTGCACGGTAACGGGATGGAGATCCAGCCCTCGCGCTTCGTCATCAACACCGCCGTGACCATCGCGATCGTCTGCAGCACCATCGCCAAGGTGAAGCCGATCATGATCGGGACCGGGTGGGTATCCAACGCTTTGATGATCAGCTGCGGGTCGTACATGGGACGCATGCTACCGACCCACACCTCCACGGAACAGAATTTCTGCAACAGTGTGTTCCATAAATTTGCCGGCGCCCCTTGACCCCCGAGCGGGCGATGCAAATAATAAGACTCCATAGCTCAAAACTTGAGGATCAGGGGTGCGTGTGTACGACAAGACGACCGTTCTGCAACAGGTGTCGGACCACACCGTGCTCTTCGTCGGCCTCGGGGCGCTGGCGTTGTTGTGCAACTGGTACTACTTCTTCGAGTGCGCCCGGCTCGCGGCACGCGACCGCTGCACCCCCATGGCGCTGTGGGCCACCACGGTCTTCATCGGCCACGACGGCAGCTACCTGCTGAAATTTCCGGACTGGTTCACCAGTGACGGCCATTGGTTCCCGAAACTGTTCTGGGTCGGATTGATCGTCACATTCAGCTTCGAGGTCACCTTCTTCGTCCAAACGGTTCGGTTCGGCCGCGAGGAAATGGCTCCCACCCTCGACCAGAAGCAGTGGACCGCTTACTGTTTCGGCGCCCTGGTGACCGGTGTGGTGTTCTGGGCCGTGGCCAAGAGCTACCTCAACGACCCGATCTACCTGATGACCTTCCTGGTCACCTTCGGCATGTGCGCTCCGGCCACCATCCCCCTCATGGTCCGGCGCGGCAGCCGCAAGGGTGTCGGCATCCGGCAGATGTGGCTTTACCTGGGCATCGGAGTGTTCTACGTGGGACTGACGACCGGCATCCTGGGCGGCCCGTTCCGCACTCCCCTGTGGATCGCAGGCTCCCTCGTGTGCGCCGCGCTGGCCACGTTCCTGTTGGTATTCGTCCACCGACTGCCGGAGCCGACGAAAATCGGCAAGCTGCAGCCGGTTTCCTCCTGACCGCGGCAGCACATTGAGACGAGGAGCGAAACACCATGGTGAGTAAGAAAATCCAGCTGGCGTGCGTATGGTCAGCGCCGGTATTCATCGTTCTCTACGCCATCGCGTTCGTCGGCATCTCCGGGTTCCTGCCCCCGCCATCACCGTCGTTGAGCGCTGAGCAGATTGCTTCGTTCTTCGCCGAGCACCGCATGGCGATCCGGATCGGCCAGGTACTCAGCCTTGTGTTCTCCACGTTGCTGTTCCCGTTCTTCGCCGTCATCTCGGTGCAGATCGCGCGGATCGAGAAACGCCTGCCTGTGCTGGCCGTCATCCAATTCGGCGCCGCGACACTCCTGATCGTGTACTTCCAGCTGTGCAGCATGCTCTGGATCACCGCGACCTTCCGGCCCGAACTCGATGCGACCGCCGTGCGGATGCTCAACGATTTCTCCTGGTTGGTGTTTGTCATGGTGGCCCCCGGCTATGTGTTCCAGATGCTGTGCATCGCCCTCGCCGCCTTTCGCGACACCTCACCGGACCCCGTCTGGCCCCGCTGGGCCGGCTACTTGTGCCTGTGGAACGCACTGGGTGGTCTCGGCGGGGCGGTGGCCGTTTTCTTCAAAAGCGGGCCGTTTGCCTGGAACGGACTGATCGGCATCTACCTACCGTTGGGTGCATTCGTCATCTGGCTCGGGGTGATGACCTACCTGATGCATACCGGCATCAAGCGCCAGAATCCTGACGAACAAGCCGACACCACCGCTGACCGCCATCCACCCGTGTCAGTGTCCTGACGACCGCATCCGCGGACTTCCGATCGACCCGCTCACGGCCTTTACCCTGCTCGGTTTTACACAGACCCCGCAGAGTCATCTCTGTAGGTCCAGCATGCACAGGCGTACAGATCTGCTACGCAGACTAATCTTCAGGTATGACGGCTGAGACACCATCGCGGCGCCCGCGGCGCAAGCCCGGCGAGGCCCGGGAGGCGCTGGTCGCCACTGCCCGTGACGTCTTCGTCGATGTTGGCTATCAAGGCGCGTCCCTACGACAGATCGCGGCCAAAGCCGGTACAACGCAAGCAATCCTGTACCGCTACTTCCCGTCAAAGGCGGAGTTGTTTGCAGAATCAGTCCTCGGGCCAGTTCAAGCATTCGTCCAAACACTGACGGATGACTGGCGACAGATCCCGACCGCAGAGGTTTCGACGCCTGATTTGATCGCCGGATTCACCGAATCTATCTACGATTTCGCTGTCACGCATCGTGGACTGATCGCTGCGCTCCTCGGTGCTCATGCGCATGGTGACGGTTTCACCACAGACGCAAAGACGTCACTGACTCAAACGATCAACGACCTCGTGGGGCGTGGCACTGAGGAAGCGGCGGGACGAGGTTGGGCCGACATTGACGTCCATGTTGCGCTGCCGGCAACGATGTCATTGATCATCTCAACAGCGTTGCTCAACGATTGGCTCTTCCCGCCGGCCCTCGGACTGGATCGAGAACGCATCCTCAAGGAATTGATTCGCTACGAAATCCGGGCGATCACCGGTGGTCAGCCGCCAGGGTGATGCCGCAGAACCGTTGGCAGGCAAACACACTCGGCCGTCCGGCGTCCATGCAGGCGATCTATTGCGGTGCCAACGGGGCGATGAGGTACACCGCCACCAGCACGCTGCAGACGACAGCGCAATGGGCCTCGAAGATTCCCTTGAGCAGTGATGGTGCGTCTCGCAGCTCCATGAAGTAGAGCCCGACAAACCGCACTTTCATGAAGGCCACCACCATGACGGCCACGGTGGCCAGGTGGTGATCGCGGATACCGTGGTCTGACCCTAGATACCAGCTCGTCAGCGTCGCGACGATGAGTCCCACCCAGACGACCGTGAACGGCCCTCGGAGAAGGGATTTCACAGTCGGTCGCCCTCGATGTGTCGCCCGGGATGTCTCGGTGATCGGTCCGATGATCATGTTGCCGTTACCTCACAAAGTAGAGCAGTGGGAACAAGACGATCCACAGCACGTCCACCATGTGCCAGAAGCAGGCTCCGCCTTCGACAAAGGCGAATTCCTTGACGGTGAGCACGGATTGGCGTGACTTCACGGTGAGGTAGATCAGGACACCCATGCCCATCAGCAGGTGGAAGAAGTGCAGGCCGGTCAGGATGTAGAAGTACATCCAGAACTCGTTGGTGTTGGGTGTGATGTGGTGGTGGACCTTGTCGCCGTACTCCAGGAACTTCATCGTGGCGAAGCCCGCGCCGCAGACCATGGCGCCGACGAAGCACCACGGGGCGATCGTGGTGGACATACGGCGGATGGCGCGAATCCCGACGACCACCAATAGCGAACTGCAGAGCAGCAGCAAGGTATTGATCACTCCGAACACTTGCTTGAGATGTTCGGCGGAGGCATTGAAGAGCGCAGCGTCACGAGATCGATACACGAGATACGTCACGAAGAATGCCGAGAAGATGCTCATGTCACCGAGAATGAAGATCCATACGCCGGCTTCGCCTGGGGTATGACGAGGCCGCTGCCTCAATTCGAACGCGCGGACATCGTCGAGGATGGTTGTCATCACGCTCCAATTCCTTTTGTCGGGCAATGGCATTCAGCAGCACGCCCGGGCGCACGACCGGCGTTGATGTGCGAGGGAGTGGCACGGTGTCCTGAGGTGTCGAACGCCGCGCCACCCGGGCTCATCAGGCAGTTACGGCAGATCGCGCATCAACGACGGAGACCTCGGTCCAAGCAACGTCAGGATTGCCTGCTTCGGCTTCTGCTTGCAGGCGCGCCGCTTGCTGGTTGATGACCTTGAGCGACATGACGATCATGACGACGATCTCCCCGAAGAAGATGAAGACAGGGAACCAGAACGCCAGTACCCCGTTGTAGGCGAAGGGGCCGGTCTTCCAGAACACGATCAACGCCGCCGGGAAGATCAGGAAGCCACACCACAGGTTGAAGTAGCCCACCCATCGCGGATAGAGGGTCGGAACGTTGTGGTCTTTGAAGATGGCCGCCGCGACCACAAAGAACCAGATGGCGAACGGCGGCCAGGTGAACAGCCAGTCGAACCACACCCAGTCGTTCGCGAACTGGATGATCTGGGGCGCCATTTCGTTTGCGCGATACGCACATACAGCCCACGTCATGGGGATGAAGATGAAGAAGACGTATCCCCCACCGACCAAGGCAATCGACGCATACGTGAGGAACGGATAGCTCCGTTCCATCTTGCGCATGAATGTGGTTACCACGACGCCCCATGTCGCCCAGAAACTCCAGGCAATGATCTGAATGATCGATCCGATCTCGATTTCCATCCGACGGTCGATGAATCGCTGCCGCAATGCCTCGGCGCCCAACGACGGGTCAGGAGCGGGCAGAAAGTGCATCAGGAAGCCCTGTGCAACCAGTAGGCCGATGATGACGACCACCGCTGACCAGGTGAACGCCTTGGCGACGCCCTTGTCGAGTTCAACTTGTTTGATCATGGATTCCTCCTTGTCTCTTGATGTTTCGGACTCGGCAGCCCAGCGGGCCGTCACCCCGGATCCGGTGAGCAGGTCTGATCACTGTTTGCAGGCTGGACCTTGCCGGCCTATCGAACCGAGGTCAGTTGAGGTCCGGGGAGGCCTGCTGCCCGCACTGACTCGCGGTTGATATCGCTACACCGTTGGTACGCAATATGTTTGAGCGTGGTTCCCCACCAGCATTCGGGATAACGCTTCTTCGCTCATCACGGTCTCCGCCCAGCTCGACGACAACACACATAAAGATAGCAGTCGACTTCTATCTTGCATAGCGTCGCGTTGTACTCGCCGGGGCATTGCCAATGGCTTCTACAACCCGTCCGACGGGCGCTACATGAACCGGGCGCTACTTCGACACGGCGCGGCCGAGAAGCGCGAGTAGTACGGGCCGACTTCGTGCGCACCACGCGATAGTTGACGGCGAGAACGTGATCGATCGTTCACGTGTAACCGCGACTGGTCTACCCGTTCGAAAACTCACGCGCTCGAACGGCGGATACGCAGTCGGCGGCCTGTTGAGCATCGACCCCAGCCATCCGCAGAATCACCTCTGCACAGGTGACGTCCGCTCCTTCCCCCAGCCGACTCTCGACCACGCCTCGAATCACTTCGAACGCGGCGGCGATGGCCATGGTGAGAACGGTAGGCATGTCGGCAATCTGAAACACACCCGCATTGACGCCGCGTTCCAACACCGCTCCTGCTTGCGGGCGGATGATCCGCTCGAATCGAGACTCAGCCTGCTCCAGGTTGACCAGGAGGCGAGCAAGATCGGGGTCGTCATAAGCTACTCGCACGATCGCCCTGGTAGAGGCCACGACAGCCTCCATGGGATCGGCGAACGCCGGAGAGTCTTCGATTGACCGCGCCAGTCCGACAAGGGCTTCTGCCACAACCGCGTCGACTATGTCGTCTTTGGCCTTGAACTGATTATAAAAGGTGCCGAAGGCGACATTCGCCCGCTCGGTGATGTCGCCTACGCGCAGCGCTTCCAACCCGCGTTCGGCGATGAGCTCACCCGCAGCCCGAATCAGGCCGGCTCGAGTCTGTGCCTGACGTTGTACCGCCCGAGTTGGCGTCCGTGGCGCATCTGTCATGCAATGAGTCTAATAAATGATCTGTAAATCATTATTGATCAGTAAATCATTTAGCCTTACGATGTGGCGGTGACCACAGATTCGAGAACGGCCGTTATCGGTGCGGGTATGGCTGGACTCGGCGCGGCGCGGCGAGTTCAAAGCCGGGGTGGATCGTCGGTGGTTTTCGAGGCCGATGATCGCGTCGGCGGACGCATCAAGACGATCCGGCGAGATGAATACACGTTCGATGTCGGCGCCTTCATCTATCTGGGGAGCTACGCCGAAGCCACAGAGGAGATGCGGCAGGTCGGGCTGGGTTCACAGATGCACCAGTTCGACGCCTACGGAGCCATGCCCCGCGACGGCGAGCTCAACTTCCTTGATCTGCGCAATCCACTGAAAGCAGTTGGTACGCCGTACCTCTCAGCGACCAGCAAGCTCAAACTATCGAAACTTTTGTGGCTGTTGGGAAAACACTGGAAGGATCTGAACTACGTCGATGCATCCGGCATCGCAGCGCTCGACACCGATACCGTCACCAGTTACTGCGAACGCGAACTGAACCAAGAAATTCTCGACTACATCGCCGCGGTGGTGGTCCGAGGTCCCTGGCTGAGCGACCCGTCGTATGCCTCTGTCTGCCAATTGCTTTGGACCTTGAAGAATTTCTTCAAGCCGTACTTCTACGGTCTCGACGACGGCATGGACGCACTGCCGCGGGCGATGGCAGCCACCCTGCCCGACGTCCGGCTATCCACCCCGGTACTCAATGTCACCGATGCCGGTGACCACGTCGAGGTGACTTACACCGATGGCGGCGTGCAACGCACGGAGAGCTTTGCCAACGCGGTGATCACCACCACTGCCGGCAAGGCGCTGGAGATCTATCCCCAGATGTCAGGTTCGGCGCGGGAGCACTACCAGAACACCGAGTACATCTGCAGCGTCAACACCCACCTGGCCCTGTCGACGCGGCCGGCGAACCCCGCCACCTACATCATGTGCTCCCCGAAGGAGCAGCGCGACCTGTGCGGGGTGATCGTCGACCACCTCAAGGCCAACAATCGCTGCCCCGAGGATCAGGGCATGATCACGGTGTTCTGCCGGCACGAATGGTGCCTGGATCATCTCGAAGCATCCGACGACGAAATCCTTAACGCGGTAATAGGTTTCGTCGCGCCCTACTACGGGGACCTGAGTTCATCGGTTGCTGACTACGAGATCGGGCGATGGCGCGATGTCGTTCCGATCATGACGAAGGGCCGCTTCAAGTCGGTTGACCAGTACATGCGGGCAATCGACCCCGCCGACCGGGTGCAACTCGCCGGTGACCTCGGACCAATCCCCGGTGTCAATGGGGCATTGGTCTCCGGTCAGGCCGCCGGCGAGGTGCTGGCCGCGCAGGCCCGCGCGAGGAAGAAGGTGCTGTCGTGAGCACCATCAGCACAGGCATCGGACAGTCCGAGCGACCGAGAGTGGTCCCCGACGAACCGATCACCCCGATAAAGTGCTGGGCTGCATTAGGTTTGGCCGTCTTGCTCTTTCAGTGCGCAATCTTGATCCGCTGGGTCAGCGGTCCGTATTTCCACCATGTCGACGCTGGGCCGACTCCAATGCCGGCGTGGATGAAGGCGGCCCTGGTCGCGCTGCAGATCGTTCTTCCGATCCTCGCGTCGGGAGTGCTCTACTGGACAGTGGTGCGCCCCTGGCGACGCGAACGGCGCGTCGGGCTGGATGGCCTGATGGCGATCTCGTTTCTGATCCTTGCGTTCCACGATCCCCTCAGTGCCTACTTCAACCACTGGTACGCCTACAACGCGTGGCAAGTGAACATGGGTTCGTGGCTCAACAGTATGCCTGGAGCGCTGGCCCCCGGCACGCCCGAACATCAAGTCGCCTACCCGCTACTGATCGTGCCGCCGGCCTACGTGGTCATCTTCATGCTGGTGACCACCATGGGTGCCGCCGTCATGCGGAAGGCGAAGCTCCGGTGGCCGCACCTGTCCCGAATGAGCCTGGCCGCCATATGTTTCGGAGTCATGGTGCCGTTCGACATCGTCTTCGAAGGCATCGTCTTCATGCCACTGGGGTCCTGGGAGTACCCCGGCGGGCATGTCAAGATTTTCAGCGACACGTTCCACGCGTATCCGATCAACGAAGCACTCACCACCGGCGCCATCTTCACGATGTTCGCGTGCATCAAGTACTTCACCAATGACCGCGGCCAGTCGCTGGCCGAACGTGGTTCCGAGCAGGTTGTTGGCAGCACCGCGCGGGTCACTGTCATGCGACTGCTCGCGGTCAGTGGCTTGGTGACATTGGCGATGACACTTGGCTATTCACTGCCCAATACCTGGTTCGGCGCGCATTCCACCGCCTGGAACGAGGACATCCAGACCCGGTCATACTTGACCTACACATGCGGTGAAGGTCCCCACATCGCCTGCCCGGGCCCCGATGTTCCGTTGCTGCGCAACGACAACGGCGCTGGCGGTGCCAACGGCCGCGCATTCGGCCAAATCTACCCGCCGCAGTTTCGCTATCACCGCTGACCGACCGTACGGAACGGACACATCGTGAACGCATCAAAAACCGCTACATCTGCCTACCCTGCTACCGACCCGCGCGTCACACCTCGTCAGGCACGGCCGGTCCTGTGGTGGGCGACGTTCGGCGCACTGTGGCTGACATTCATGGCTTTCGTGCTGATCAGCTGGATCAGTGGCCCGTACTTCACCCGCGTGCCGGTCGGGCCCACCGACCCACCGATGTACATGAAGGTCTTCCTGATGACCTTGCAGGTCACCATGATTCCGGCGATGCTGGGCCTGTTGTGGTGCTTCGTGGTGCGGCCCTGGCGCCGCGAAAGAACGGTTACCGTCGACGGCGCCTTGACACTGGCGTTCTGCACGTTGTTCTTTCAGGATCCGCTGTCGAACTACTTCGGCCCGTGGATCACCTACAACTCATGGTCCTGGAACCGAGGGTCGTGGGTGAACAGTGTCCCCGGTTGGATGTCGTTCGGAGCGCCTGGTGCCACGGTCGTCGAACCGCCCATGACCATCATTGGCCTCTACGTGGTGATCATGACGGTCGCAGTACGCATCGGCGTCGCCACCCTCAAATGGGCCTCGGCGCGATGGCCACAACTGAGCAAGGTTGGACTGTTCCTGATCTGCTACACCGTCATGTTCGTGTTCGACGTGGTCTTCGAGGGCGTCACCTTCATGCCGCTGGGTGTCTGGACGTACGCCGGCGGCCACTGGAACATCTTCGGTAACACCTACCACGCGTTCCCCCTGCACGAGGCACTGCTGGTGGGAATCCTGCTCAGCGCCTACACCTTCCTGCGATTCTTCGTCGACGACCGCGGCCGCACGATCGTCGAACGCGGATCCGAGCGTGCCGCAGCCACTCCCGCCGGCCAGGGCATCGTCCGCGCGCTCGCGATCATCGGAGCGGTCAATGCGATCTTCCTCGGCGTCTACACGCTGCCGCACCTGTTTGTCGGCGCCCACTCCCGGCCATGGAACGACGACGTCCAGCGGCGGTCCTACTTCCTGGACGGCATCTGCGGCGGAGACACCGGGCGAGCCTGCCCAGGGCCGGCAATTCCCTTGGTACGCACCGACAATTCTGGTGGCAACGGCGGCTCAGCGTATGTCGGAACTGACGGGACATTGCACGTACCGCCCGGCACTCGGCTTCCCGCCAAGGTAGAGATCGAGCATTCCGGCAGCGGTCGATGACCAACAACCGTGTGCAGTTGTACTGTGCCTATTCCGTTTTCGGATTCATCGCGGCATTCTTGATCGGCTGGGTCGCGCTGGCCGGCTTCGTGCCCCCACCATCGCCGACCGCATCAGCTGGCCAGGTCGCCCAGTTCTACCGGGGCCACCTTTTAGGTATCCGGATCGGCATGGTCTTGGCGCTGTCGGCATCGTCGCTACTGCTGCCGTGGGGCGGCGCTCTCTGTGCACAGATGCTGCGTGTCGAGGGACCGCGCTCCCCATTGGTATGGACCTGGGTCGCCGCACAGGGCTGCGTGTTCATCGAGTTCGTCTACCCATGCACCTTCTGGCTCATGGCAGCATTCCGGCCCGAAGACGCAACGCGGGTACAGACATTCAACGACCTGGGCTGGCTGCCATTCCTGGGCATCGTGTGCAGCGGCATCATTCAGATGATCGCCCTGGCCATCGTCACATTCCGTGATCGAACACCGCAACGGGTATTCCCGCGCTGGTTCGGATACTTCCAATTGTGGTGTGCGATAAGCGTTGCACTCACATTCGGGGTGTGGATCTTCAAAACCGGGCCGCTCGCGTGGGACGGCATCATCGGATTCTGGATTCCCGTCACGGGCTACTTCGTCTGGGTAGTCGTGACCACCGTCGTCACCGGCCGCGCCATCCGAAACGACACCGAGCAGACCACGTCCGAGCCCGATATCGCGCAACGGCTCGCAACGATCGAAGCCCAACTGGCCGACCTGCGCGCCCACGAGCGTCCGCCCGCCAGAACCGCCTGACAGGTGCTGGCCGACAACAGATCCGGAGGATCATGAATCATCTCGTCAGCCTTCTTGGCGTCGACACCTCAAGTACCGCAAGCGTGTTCATCTTTTGCGCGATCTTCACCTTCGCGGTGGTAACCGCACTGTGGGTGGTCGGCCTGTTCCAGGGCAACCATTCCATGATGGACGGCTGGTACGGCTTCGCCTTCGCGGTGCCCGCGCTGTTCGCCTATCTGATCGTCGGCGCCCAGTCGGTGACCGCGGCACTACTGCTGTTCATGGTCATGCTGCACGGCTGTCGTCTGGGCTGGTATCTGGCGGCCAGGTGGCGCCGGTACGTCCCGGTGCATGGCGGCGACCCGCGCTATCTCAATTTCGTCACCGAGATGTCCCCTGGCTACTGGTGGAAGAGCTTCTTCCGGGTAATGGAGCCGCAGGCAGTGATCATCGTGCTCATCGGAATGCCCGCGGTAGTAGGCATTCTGGAGAACCGCGCGCCGAATGGCGGCATCACCGCGTTTGCCTTCCTCGGCCTGCTCGTGTTCATGATCGGGCTGTACTTCGAGACGGTCGCCGACGCACAACTGCAGTCTTTCCTCGCGTTGAAGCAGCGCCCGCGCTACCTCAACACCGGGGTCTGGACACACAGCCGCCACCCGAACTACTTCGGCACCACCACCGTCTGGTGGGGCATGTGGTTGGTCGCGGTCGCCGGAAACCCAGAGTGCTGGTGGACCGTAGTGGGCCCGGTATTGAACACCATCATGCTGACCTCGGTCCTGGGATCGGCGTTCCAGGACAACTACATGGGCTCACGGCCCGAATACCAGGAATTGATGGTGCGGACCCGACGATTCCTGCCGCTGCCACTGTCTCCCGCCGCAATTGCCCGAAACCACGACCGGCTGGCCGCCCAGCGTGCCGCCGTTGCTCTCAGCGAGGAGAACGCACGATGACCTACGACGCCATCATCATCGGCGGCGGCCACCACGGCCTCACCTGCGCCGCATACCTGGCCAAGGCCGGCAAGAAGGTGCTTGTCCTGGAACGCAACGCGTGGCTCGGCGGCATGACCTATTCCCGCGAGACCGTCACCGAGGCAACGGGATTCATCATGAACCCCTGCGCAGTGGACCTGTTGTTCACCAACTTCGAGCCCTCGATCATCACCGAGCTGCGGCTGGAACAGTTCGGTTTGCGCCAGGCCACACCCGAACCGTGGGGCTCCTACCTCGGCCCCGGCGGCGAGTCGATCGGCCTGTGGCGCTCGCTGGACCGCACGGTCGACGAACTACGCAAGTACTCGAAGCGCGACGCGCAGAAATTCGCCGAGCTGTGCCGGCTGTGGTGCGACTTCTGGTACGTCGCAATGCCGTACATGATGGACCACCCGACCCGCCCACGCGCCCGCACCATGGCCGAACTCGCCTGGCGGGTGCTGCGCAAACGCAAGAGCCTGGCGCCGGTGGGGCGGATGCTCATGGCCTCGCCGCACCAACTCATCGAGACGATGTTCGAATCCGAGGAAGTGAAAACGCTTCTCGCGGTCTATGCTTCGGGTTCTGAAGCGCCCCTGCGGGAGCCCGGATCCGGCGCTGTGCTCGGCGTGATCATGATGCACATCGGTTGGGGTATCAAACGGCCGATCGGCGGGATGAGCGAGTTCACGAAAGCCTTGGCCGCCTGTCTGCATTTCCATGGCGGCCAGACCCGCACCGGCGCAAGCGTCGAGGAGATTCTCGTGCGGGACGGCGAGGCCACCGGAGTCCGGCTGGCCGGCGGCGAGACACTACATGCGCGCCAGGTGATCGGTGCCGTCGACCCGGTCAGTCTGATGTGCCAGATGGTCGATTCCGCTCACGTCGCCGAGTCGGTTCTGGATGAGGTACGCAATATCCGCATCAACGGCTGGGGCATCAACAACGCCAAGATCGATGTGGCATTGGACCATCGCCCAAAATTGTTGTGTGACCGACCCGAGCTGTGGGGCAGTTACATGCTGGTGGCCGATGACCGCAGCTACGTCGATCGCGCCCTCGACACCGCCATGCGGGGAGAGATGCCAGGCGAGATTCCGATGTGGGCGCTGATGCCGTCCGCCGCCGATCGTGCCCAGGTACCCGCGGGAAGCGCCGGTGACACCATGTACCTCTTCTGTACAGCCGTACCCGACCGTTTCGCCGACGGCACCGACTGGGAACTCCATCGGCCGGCACTGGCCACCCAGGCCATCAACGCGTTCGACGCAGTCTCACCGGCCTTCTCCGATGCCGTCATCGGCAGCTGGGTGAAAAGCCCCAACGAAATGCGGCAGATGAACTATGGCGGCAGCTACGTGGTGGCCGACATGTCGATGAACCAGTTGGGCCCAAACCGTCCCTGCCCGTCGCTATCGGGCTACCGCACCCCCATCTCCGGGCTGTGGCATACCGGGGCCGGCGCTCACCCGTTCGGAGGTGTGCACGGGTGGGCCGGGCGCACCACCGCCCGCCAGGTGCTCAAAGCTAAATAAGGAATCGACGATGAATTCAGACACTGCCACCGACTACATCATTATCGGCGCTGGCCACAACGGATTGTCGGCCGCCTGCACCCTTGCCGAATCCGGCCGCAAAGTTGTTGTCGTCGACGCGTTGCCGTTCATCGGGGGCTTGTCGGCCAGCCGCGCCTGGGTACCGGAAGCCCCCGATCATCTGCTGTCAGTCGGCGCGATGGACGACATGTTGATGGCGCAGACACCGCTCACCGATCAGTTGGGGCTGAAAAAGTATGGCTACGAACCGATCCCGCTGGACGCCCCCTACGGGTGGATCAATGAGGACGGCGACAGTCTGCTGTTGTTCCGTGATTTCGATCGCGCCCTGGCCGATATCCGCTATTTCTCGCCACGTGACGCTCGGACCTACGCCGAGATCCGGCCGACCCTGGATCTGATCATGGACCTGGTCGAACGGCTGATGACGCGCTACCCATCGTTCACCAAGGCTGATCTGGCCAAGCTGGCCGTCAAGCTCCTGCCCGACCGGAAGTCGCGGGCGTTACTGCAGAAGATGTTGTCGCTCAGCGTTTTCGAGATGATCTCGGATACCTTCGAAAGCGACGCGATGCGCGGCCTGTGGGCCTACTGGACCTCCATGTTGGGCCCGGCCGATCTGGAGGGCACCGGCGTGTTCCTGATGGGATATCACGCCACCCACCGCAAGCAGGGAATACTGCGGCCCCGCGGCGGCATGACCGGACTGATGAACGCGTTCGCCGGCAAGATCGCCGCACACGGAGGCGAAATCCGTTTGAGCACAGGCGTAGACGAGATACTGCTGTCGACCGGCCGGGCCACCGGCGTACGGCTCGCCGACGGTACCGAATTGCAGGCGCGCCACGGCGTACTTGCCAGCTGTGCACCGCAGGTCACCTTGGGCAAACTACTCCCGCCCGGCACGCTCGATCGCCGACTGACCAACAAGGTCGCCATGATCCCCGCCAACGGGGTCAACGTCGCGGCGTTCAAGATCGACATCGCCGTCGGTGGCCGGCTCGACTACCCCGCGGCAGCCGCCAAACGACGCGACGGCTTCGACGTGCGGCGCACGACCTTGATGACCGGCACTCTCGAAGAGCACTACCAGCATCTGCTGGTCACCAAACGCGGTGAAAGCATCAGTACCCCACCGGTATACATGGCGGTGCTGTCTGCCAGCGATCCCACCATCGCCCCGGCCGGCCAAGATGTGCTCTACCTGCACGCCAACGTGCCTGCCGACCCGATCGGCGGGTGGGATGCCAACAAAGACAGCTACACACAGACCATCGTCAAGTCCGCCCAGCGGTTCCTGTCAGGCCTGGATGCCGAAATCGGCCGGGTTGTGCACACCCCGAAGGATTTCGAAGACCGGTTCGGCACGCCGAAAGGCTGCTACTTCCACGTTGACATGACTCCACTGCGGCTGGGTACCAACCGTCCGGCCCGTGAACTGGGTGGCTACACCACCCCGGTGCCCGGCTTGTATCTGGCCGGGGCCGGCTCGCATCCCGGCGGCACCGTGAATGGCTGGTGCGGACGCCTGGCCGCTCAGACGGCTATCAAGATCGAATCCTGAGGCACCAAAGGACATTTGAAATGCCGGATATGAACATCACCGCCCAGCGGCTGTGCGTATGGTGCGGCCCCATCATGATCGCCACCTGGGCCGCAGCATTCATCTTCTTGTGCCGATTCATCCCGCCGCCCAGCCCGGCCAAGAGTCGCGCGCAACTGGTCGAACAGTTCAGCCAACACACCGGATTGATCCGCCTCGGGTTGGTCATCAGCCTCTTCGCCTGTGCCTTGCTCGTCCCGTTCTGCGCAGTCATCGCCGCACAGATTCGGCGAATGGAGGGCGTGCGTTCCGTGCTCGCCGAAACCCAGCTCGTGTCCGGTGGCCTGCTCTGTGTCGAGTTCTTGCTGCCGTTCGCGATCTGGCAGACGGCACTGTACCGCCTGCACGAGTGGAGCCCCGAAATCGTGCAGATGCTCAACGACATGTCCTGGCTGATGTTCCTGGGGGTCATCTCGTCCGCGTGCGTGCAGGTCGCCGCACTCGGGGTGGCAATCCTGCTCGACAAGGGCGCCAAACCGGTATTCCCGCGTTGGGCAGGCTATTTCAACATCTGGGTCTCGATCATCTGGATCCCAGCCGGAATCATCCCGTTCTTCAAGACCGGACCGTTCGCGTGGAACGGTGTATTCGCCTGGTGGATCCCACTGTGCGTGTACTTCAGCTGGTTTGTGGTGATGATCGTGCTACTGCTTCGCGCCATCGGCGAAGACGAACACAGCCAGCTGGATGCCAAGACCACCGGCGAGTGCGTATCGCACTAAGTTCGCCGAGTCCGTTCCGCCGTGTAGGGCGCCGACACGTCTAAGTAGGTACCGCCGTCCCATATCCGCCATGCGCTCCTCAATTGCATGCCGGATTTATCTGTTCGCGAACAGGTAAATATGTTACCGTCGCCAGATGCTCGATGAACGACCGTTCACGCTCGGGATGATGGCACCTCCGCTGGATACACCCACCCCCGCAACAGCGCAACTGGTGGTCACCGCGATTACCGGCACGCTCGTCCTCGGGGCGCTGACGTACGCATTGATGTATTGGCGGCGTCGCGGCACACCGCTGTACCTGTTCATCCTGCTCGGCGGCGCACTCGCTGTGCTCAACGAACCCGCACTGGATCTGGTGTCGCAAATCTGGTTCCCGCGCGGTGGCTGGACCGTCTTCGAGGCGTACGGCCGGCCGATGCCCGTGTGGGCGCTACTGAGCTATACGACCTTCTTCGGCACTCAAACGTTCGCGGTGCTCGAGTTGCTCAAGCGCGGGATCACGCGGTCCCGCTTCTGGATGGGCATGGCGGGCGTGTGGTTGTTCAATATCGCCCTCGAAGTGCCAGTCTTGCGAACCGAGCTGTATTTCTACTTCGGCTACCAGCCGCTGCGCATCCTCGACTTCCCCGCGGTCTGGCTTGTGCTCAACTCGATCGGTGTCGCCTTGGCCGTGGTGATCTTCCAGAGATTCGGTGACTTTTTCACCGGCCGCCGCATGCTGCTGGCCGCAACGGTTCCGCCGATCTGCCAACTCGTCGGATTATGGTTCGGCACAGCACATTTCGTACTGCTCAACACAGATGCGTCCACGCTGGCCAAGACAGTCGGCACAGCAGTATCGATCATCGCCGGCCTGATCGCACTCGATGGACTCGCTCGGCTGATCTGCCGGTTCACGCCGCAAGCTCCAAGCGGCTCATCCCAAATCCGCATACCCGCCATGAAAGGCTGAGCATGAGGACAACACTTCTCGCTGTCTCCGAACCACCGTGGCAGATGGCCACCCCACCGACTGCCCAACTCGTGATCACTGCGCTCCTCGTGGTGGTCGTCGCCGGGTTCCTGGCCGCGGCAGCAGTCGAGTGGCGGCGGACCGGGCGGCCGGTGTTCGCACTCATGTTGGCGGGCGGGTTGGTGTGTTCGTTCAACGAACCCACGGTCGACGTGCTTGGCCATTGTTACTTCCCCGTCGACGGGTGGATCGGGTTCACCTTTTTCAACCGCGGCATCCCAGCCTGGGTCATCTTGGCCTACGTCATCTTCTTCGGCGGACTGTCCTACGTGATGGCAAAGGCCTTCGAAATGGGGGCAACCCGGCGCACGATGTGGACCGGTATCGGTGTCTTCGGCGTCCTGAATGTGTTGTTGGAGCTTCCGATGCTGGGCTCGGGCCTCTACGTCTACTACGGCAATCAGCCACTACAGGTCGGCGGATTCCCGTTGAGCTGGCTGGTGATCAACAGTCTGGGCGCCCTGTTCGGGGCGGTCTTGTTGACGCGCTTGTCCTGGTTCTTTACTGGTCCCCGCCAAGGGCTCGTTGCGCTGATCCCGTTCGCCACCTACATGTCGTCATGGGTTCTGGCCATGCCGTACTTCGCCGTCACCAATACCGACGTCCCCGGAGCGGTCCGTACCCTGGCTGCCATCGTCAGCCTGGCGCTCGGGCTCGCTGCGATTGACACGCTGATCCGGATCGGCACCGGCAAACTGCGGTTCGCCCCGCCGACCGCAGCCACGGTAGCAATGCCTTCCTGAGCAGCTACCTGTTCGCTGGATCGCTTGGCCCATTGGTGCACAATAATTTTCGACGCTGTTCTTAATCTGCAAGATGTCGATGCTCAAGTGGTCATGCGAGAACAAGATCGATCCATCAGGATGGCATCGCTTTGCGTCAAGGCGGCTGGCGCTGCGTGTTCGCGATAGGTGCCGTGGTCCGAGGCGAATCGCGTGGCCTATTGGTCGGCCGAGAACTGTCGGGCAGCCGCGGATACTGCTCTCGCCCTGAGGATTCGGCGCGGGTCGGTATGTGTGGTTCATCCGGTATAACTGTCTGGGCGTTCGCCGATGGAGCCTTCGACCGTCGGTCATAGCGACCACTCCGCCCGAGCACTTCCGGCTCCCCGTCATCGCGAATATGTGTCTGGTTTTGTGTGACCGGTCGGGCCTTGGCGACTGCTTACCCGAAGGCCACGCAGACGAAAGAGAGGCTACCGCGCCAGGCATTGACACCGAGATTGCAGATCTCCCTACGCGGGGGATCCAAAGGTGGACGATTGACGAGACACCGGTGGCAAACCGTGAACTAAGGGGGAACTCGTGATTTCACCCGCGGCGGATTTGACGAATATGCAACGAAAGTCTGCTTCAAGCCTCGCCCGTCGTCTCGGTATCCCGTGTGCGCTGGCGGTTGTCGCGTTCTTGCCTGTCGCGTGCGGGTCAAGCAACAATGGCACGCCTACGCCTACGCCTACTGCGATGACATCCCCTGGAACAGTCACAGCGTCCAGTGGAACTAGGACGGCAACCGCAGCGCCCAGCTGGACAAAAGGGATTAGCACAGCGACCGCGTCGCAAACCGCAGCAACTACGCCGATAAGCGCAGAACCCACCCAAGCAAGCCCCGACCGCCCCACGTCAACAGCCACGCTCACGCCAGATCAGCAAGTTGACCAGGACGTCAAACGCCTACTGACACGGGACGCCAAATGGCAAGCGCCCGACTCTCTGCGCGTAGACGAAACCACGGATATCGCCTTGACCATCGGCGACGTCAAGTCCTTACAAGGCCAGATCGCAAGTCTGGTCCCGAGCGTGTCGCCGCGCCCCGCCATCTCAGTGACGATTGGGTCGACCGTAAAGGCGCGCCTGACGGCCGACGCTGCCGATGCATCAGTCGACCCCATTGATCCAATCGACAATTCGATCGGCGAGCAAACCAGCATCCTCTTTGGTTGGCAGGTACATCCGCGCCATTCCGGCGACCTGCTTCTTATCGCTCATATTGAGTTTCCGCTCGCAAACACCGCGATGCACGAGCAATTGGTTCCGCTACGAATCTACGTCCATAACACGCCAAAGCACGTGTTCCTGAACATCGTTCAAAACTTCTGGATGCAGCTGGCGGGCGTGGCCGGCGTGGCCGGTGGGGGCCTGAAATGGTTGTGGGGTCGGCGCACCCGACGTAACGAGCCGGGCGCTACACCGTACGGCGACCAGCTCTCCCCGCAAAGTCCTGACAAACAAGAATCCGCCCCGAGGCCGGGGAGTGGCACAGGGAAGGATTCAAAGAGTTAGACGCACAGCAGCGCCGGGCTCCCATGAGTGTCAGGCGATGCGCTCAGCCGGGAGCTGACGCTGATAGTCGAGCCGGCAATGCTCAAGCGTCGGCGTAGTCTGCGAAATCTGCACCAGCAGAGTTGTTTCCGGGGCCACACCAACGCGGTGCAGCGACCTTAGTGGTGTTTTCCAGGCAGGAGCTCCGGCCGATCCGGAGCGGATGAGCGCGAGATCGGGAGCTTCGGGTCAGGGCAGTTGAACGCTGTCGTGGGACCGCACACTCCCCCGTTGCGCCACGGCCGTTCGATGAACAGCTTGGGCATCGGACCTGCGTGCAATGCGTAGAACGAGTACGGGATGTTGAAGGCGATCAGGATAGCCAGTTGTGCGCCGCCGGCGATGGCGCAGAATCGGGCGAACGTCTTGGCGCCTTCGCTTTTGAACCGCAGCTGATCGATACCGCGTTCCGGCCAGGACCGCCCACGGTCGTCCCGGAAGAAGTGCAGACAGCTCAGGATGATGAAGGTGCCAGGCCAACTCAACGGCTCGTACAGCGGGAACTGGTGGTCGGTGCCGGCGAAGAGGGTCAGGGCAGGGATGGTCGCCGAGTAGCTGATCAGTCCGGTGCGGGTCATGATCAGTTCGACGATGACGTCACCGACGATCATCACCAGATAGGTCTGCCAAATCAGTCGAAAAGCGGTGCGGGACGGATCTTTCCGGCGTTGATAGCTCATATATCTGGACCCGGCGTAGCCGGACATGGCACACATCCACAGATAGGCCGTGAAGTACACCATCGGGACTGGGATCAGCTGCCCGTTGCCTGAGCTCCAGCCCGGGATGTGCGGAAGCCAGCTGCCGAAGTTGACGAACGTTGTGGCGTACTGGAATTGGTAGGTGGTCCAGTTGATCCACGGCTCCTGGAAGAACATCAGCCAGCCCGCCAGGAAGAACAGCCCGTCGAACGAGAACCGTCCGGTCCGAATCTTCGGGCCGATGACGAAATGCCACAGAATCCAGCCGGTGATCACGATGCCGAAGACCACCTCGACGCAGTGGACAAGAATCACGTACCACGTCGGTTCTTGGCCGCGGCCAAGGGTATTGGGCGTGAAGTCGCCGCTGAGAACCCATGCGGTCCAGCAGTACGCGATGAGGGCCAGCCACAGGAATCCGTGGACAACCCACACCTTCGTCCACGTCCCTCGAGCCCGGAGCGCATCCTGAGCCGAGGCATCCACCAACGGCGACGGCGGCTGGATTAACGGTCGTTTATCGGGCACACGGGGACGTTAACAGATGGCCATCAGCGTGTACAGAACTTATCTGCTCGCAAACAGATATTTGGCGCGAGTCGTGTCGTACACTTCGGGAGTGCCAGCGGCCAAGTCCCGGCCCCGGACCAACCGGGAGCGTGTCGAAGAGTCCACGCTCGCTTTGGTCGCATCGGCAATCGAGCTGTTCTCGCGCCAGGGATATGAACGCACCACAGCGGCCGAGATCGGCGTCAATGCGGGCTTCAGTCGCAATATGGTCCGCGACCGCTACGGCACCAAAGAAGCTCTCCTCCAAGCGATATTCGAAACGTTTGCCAACCAGCTGCGGCCCGCCCAGAGAGTGGAGCGCACCGGAAGCGGCCTCGACCGCGTCCTCGGATTCATCGATGACCTCACGCACGCGGCGGAGAACGAACCAGAGACCCTGCGGGCGTTCATCATCTTGACCTTTGAGACCCCCGGAGCGGTGCAGCCGTTCACTGAGTGGTTCGACCGGCTCATCTCCGACTACGAGGTCGAGCTCAGCGAGTATCTGGTCGCGGGGCAAGCCGACGGCTCCGTGCGACGTGACCTGGATACCGCGCGGGAGGCTGAGGTGTTCGTCTCCTACGCCATCGGCCTCTGTTTCCGCTCGGCACTGCGGCGTGATTCCTACGACTTCCCCGCCGAACTCAAGGCGTGGCGCACTCGCCTGACTGAGCACTACGCCTGACAACACGGCACAGGCAGGGCTTACCGGGCCGGCGGTAGGCGGCTGCGGTGGCACACCTAGGCCGGGGCAACCACTCTCGTTTCGATAATCCCGGGCGCTGGGCTATGGACCAACGCCGACCGCGATGTTAACGTCTGTTCACGAACAGATATGTTGCGTTCTCGCATGGCGCGTCATCGACGCATCACGGGCGGGTCCGCGTCCACCGCAAGGAGAGCGCATGGCACACGCAGTCACCGCCGAATATCCATACACGCCAACCGGAGAAGGGCCGGTGCTCGAGGCGAAGGTGCAGCGGCTACTGATCTGGCTGGGCCCGCTCATGCTCGTCCTGTGGCTGGTGGCGTTCGCCGCCTCCGGCTTCCTACCGCCACACCGACCGTCGGCCACCTCCGCGCAGATCACTCAGCTCTACAACGATCATCCGACGATGATCCGGGTCATGATGGTCATCACGATGGCGGCATCGGCGCTACTGGTGCCATGGTGTGTCGCTATCGCCGGACAAATCAGGCGCATTCCGGGGGCCAAGGCGCTGGCCACCACCCAGATGATTTCGTGTTCACTGCTGTCCCTGGAGTTCATTTACCCCGTCGGCATCTGGATGACGACGGCATTCCGGTCCGATGACCGCCCGATCGACATCACCCGCGCCTTCAATGACATGGGCTGGATCTTGTTCGTGCTGGTCATCTGGTCAGTGTGGGTCCAGATGCTGGCCATCGCCGCGGCAGTGCTCCTCGACAAGCATCCCGAGCCGGTTCTCCCCCGCTGGGTCGGCTACCTGTCGCTGTGGGTGGCCCTGATCATCATTCCCGCCGGCCTGGTTTTGTTCTTCAAAACCGGCCCGTGGGCATGGAACGGCGTGGTCGGATTCTGGATTCCGTTGACCGCGTTGGTGACCTGGATGCTCTCGATGACCTGGACTGTGCATCAAGCGCTGAACAAGCAGATCGCCCAAGGCGCCGGGCCTGAGTAATTTCGAATCGCGGCCGCAACCTTCCGCGTTCGTCAATGCCGACTGCGGCGCCGACCCCAGATGAATGAACGATCGTTGACACAACCCTTCCGTTCAACATGCGGACCGGCTATCGTGAATTTCGAGATGAATAATTTC
This sequence comes from Mycolicibacterium sp. CBMA 234, assembly GCF_009729415.1. GTDB lineage: Bacteria > Actinomycetota > Actinomycetes > Mycobacteriales > Mycobacteriaceae > Mycobacterium. The sequence goes on along the minus strand of NZ_MPKW01000020.1, from coordinate 141,960 downwards.
AGTATTAGCGAACTGCTCAGGCTGCGGGCGACCGAGAACCCTCACGGGGTTTGTTGCGCCATGGATGACACCGTCTACACCTACGCAGGCATGGACGATCGTTCAGACCGCTTGGCGGCCGGGCTGGCGACGCTCGGGGTCACCAAAGGTGATCGAGTCGCGGCCCTCTCCCCCAACCGGCCCGAACTGCTCGAATTGTTTTACGGCACAGCGAAGATCGGTGCGGTGCAGGTTCCGCTGAACGCGTATCTCAAGGGCGACTTCCTGCTGCACCAGCTGCGTCAGTCCCGTTCCGGGGTGCTGGTTACCGACGCATCCGGGCGTGCCGCGCTGGCACCGATTCGCGATCAGCTCCCTGAGTTACACACCGTGGTGATGCTCGATGAGGCAGATGGCGGTGAGGTCGAATATCGGACGCTGCTCGACAGCGCAGCGGCACCACCCGAAGTCCAACTGACCGCGGCCGACACCATGTCGATCCTCTACACGTCGGGAACCACCGGCCTCCCCAAGGGATGCGTCGCCAGCCACGGTTACTACCAGCGCAGCGGTCGCCTGATCGGTAACGCTCTCGAGGTCGGGCCCGACGACGTACTGTTCGCCGGGCTGCCGTTGTTCCATGCGGGTGCGCGGTTGGTGACCGTCACGTTGCCGCTGGTGTTCGGAATTCCGGCCTACCTGCAGGGCTCGTTCAGCGCCAGCGGCTACTTCCGCCAGGCCAAAGAAGTCGGCGCCACCCTGATGATCGCGGTCGGCGCCATGGGGGCGGCCATTCTGGCCACCGAGCCGTCGGAGGCAGATCGCGACCACCAGGTGCGCCGGATCATGTGCGCACCACTGTCTTTGGAATCCCAGGAGGTGTTCCGGACCCGGTTCGGCGTCGAACCGTGGGTCGACATCTTCGGCCAGACGGAATGCATGCCCACGACATTGACCGCACTGTCCTCGGACCGCCGCGATCCGCAGGGGTGCGGCTTGCCCGCCCCCGACCTGGAAGTGGCGCTGCTCGACACTGACGGCCGAGTGGTAGAGGGCGAGGGTGCAGGGGAGATCTGCCTGCGGCCTCTGCAGCCGCATGCCATGTTCGACGGCTACTTCGAACAACCCGAAGCAACACTCGAAGCATTTCGCGGATTGTGGTACCACACAGGCGATTTCGGGCGCAGACTGCCCAGCGGCTCGTTCGCGTTCGCCGACCGGCTCAAAGACTGCCTGCGCAGACGCGGCGAGAACGTCTCCAGCATCGAACTGGAGGCCGCCATCAACTGCTACCCAGCAGTCGTCGAGTCGGCCGTGCATGCGATGCCCTCAGAACTCGGCGAAGACGACATCAAGGTCTGCCTGGTGACCAGCGCCACCGTGGACCCGGCCGAGCTGTTCGACTTCTTCAAATCCACCCTCCCCTACTTCGCCATACCCCGCTACGTCGACGTGCTCGACGCACTCCCCCGCAACGGGGTCGGACGCGTGATGAAGCACAAGCTTCGGGAATCCGGAAATACCAGCGCCACCATCGATTTCGAGGCGCTCAGGCTCAGAGTCACTAAGGACGATCGCCGATGAACCAAGGACCCACCGTTGCGGTGATCGGAGCCGGAATCGCCGGCCTCACCGCAGCACACGATCTACTCGCGGCCGGATACCAGCCGACGGTGCTCGAGGAGCGCGACCGAGTCGGCGGGCGAATCTGGACCGTCGACCGGGGCGACTTCCGCATGGACCTGGGAACGGCTGTGTACCTCGGGACCTACCAGGAATCGATCGACCTGATCCACGAGATGGGTCTCGGCAGCCAATTCACGGAACGCGACGCGGTCTGTGTGCTCGCACGCGGTGGTCGTACCCATCACCTCGACTTGACCCGACCCATCCGCGCGGGCTTGGCCACGAAGGCATTGACCTGGGGAGAAAAACTGCGGGCACTACGGCTCGCTGCGACGTTGGCCCGTCGACACAAAAGCCTCGGCTACGACAGCTACGAGCTGCTCGGCGGCATCGACACCGAAACAAGCGACGAGTACTGCAACCGGATTCTGGGCCCGGCGCTGCGTGACTACCTGGCACAGCCACTGGTCAGCGGCACCTGGGTGGCCGACCCGGCCGACACCTCCGCAGCCCTGATGCTGTGGACCGTCCGAAACATGTTGGTGCCCAATGTCTACAACCTCACCAGCGGGGTCGGCGGCCTCCCAGACGCACTAGCGGCGGAAGTCGGTGTCCGGTTGTCGACCCAGGTTCTGGAGGTGGTCGACGACGGTGCCGGGGTCGTCGTGACATCGACGGGTCCGAGCGGCGAACAGACCGAGCGGTTCGACGCCGCCGTGATTGCAACGACAGCGCAGCCGGCCCTGAAGATGTTCGCGCAGATGGACGACAACCACCGCCTGCTCTACTCGACGACGACCTACCGCCGGCTCGGCAATGTCGCCCTCGGGCTGTCCCGGCGCCCCGCCGACCCGGGCACCTTCGTGCTCGTACCGCCGGCCGACGACCCCGACATCACCTCGGTGGTACACGACCACAACAAGGCACCCAACCGCGCACCCGAGGGCAAAGGCCTGGTGACGGTGTTGCTTTCACACCAGTACCTGGAGCGCACCGATGACGAGCCCGACGAGGTGCTGGTGAACCGCGCGATCCAGGCCTTCGAGCAGTATGTGGGGCCGATTCCTGGGGATATCGAAGAGAGCGTGCTGGTCCGTTGGGCCGAAGCGGTGCCGGCGATCCCGCGTGGCCGCTTCGCAATGATCGCCGACTTCACGCGCAAAGTCGATCCGACGCAACGAATACAGTTGGCCAGCGACCTGGACCGGATTCCCGGGCTGAATGGTGCACTCGTCAGTGGACGCGAAGCCGCCCGGCGAATCGCGACCGCCGTGCCTGTCGGGCTACGGTTGCCGGGTTCGGTCGCGTGAATCTCGCATTGCACCAACGCGTCTGCGTCTGGTTGGGGCTCGCCTTCTTCCCACTGTTCGCCGCCGGCCTGCTCGTGGCTGGTTGGCTGCCGCCGCCGTCGCCGAACACCACGGCTGCGGCGGTCGCCCAGATGTACGCCGAGCACCGATCCCGCATCCGCATCGGCGTCTGGATCTTGACGGCCGCCTCGCCGTTGCTCGCGTTCTACGGCGCCGCCCTCAGTCACCACATCCGGCGCACACTGGGTCCCACTCCGTTGGCCACCGCCCAATCGCTGGCCGCTGCCTGCTTGATCCTGGAATTTATTTTCCCGCAGCTGATCTGGCAGGCCGCAGCCTTCCGGCCTGATCGCAACCCTGAACTGGTCCTGTTGTTCCATGACGTCGGCTGGTTGCTCTACATGGGCGTGGTCGGCACCGCAATGGTCCAGATGGCGATCTGTGCGGTGGCGATCCTGCTCGACCCGCGACCGCAACCGCTGGCCCCGCGCTGGGCCGCGTACGTGTGTGCGTGGACGGCGCTCGGTGTCGCGGGCGGCAGCTTCTGCGTATTCACCCAGACCGGGCCAGTGGCGTGGAACGGCATCATCGCCTTCTGGCTGTTGGCCGTGTCGTTCTTCATTTGGATGGTCACCATGAGCACCTTCATGATCACCTCAACCCGCAGACCCGATGCGGAGCCGGCACAGTGAGCACATCACGGCCGGCGACTCCTGACGAAGTTATCGTCGTCGGCGCAGGCCCTTCGGGACTCGCAGCGGCGCACCGACTCTCACGCGCCGGCGTCGCGGTCCGCATCCTCGACGCCGCCGACCGCGTGGGCGGCAAGATGTCCACCACACGCCACGACGGCTGCGTCATCGACAACGGCGCGCTCTTCATCACGAGCACCTACACAAATGTGCTCGCCATTGCCGAACAGCTCGGTATGGCAAGCGATGTGGTGCCGAGCAGGTTCGTGCTGTCGGTCATACGTGACGGTGTGCTGCACGACCTCGACGGCGATCACCTGGTCTCGGCAATCGTCAGGACCAAACTGCTGTCAGTGCGGGCCAAAGCCGAACTGGTCAAACTCGTTCCCGAGCTGGCGCGGTCGAGACGCGCTCTCTACGAGCGGATCCCGACCGCAGGCAAGTACGATGGCGAATCCGTAAATGACTGGGCTCGTGCACATTTGAGTACGCAGCTACGCGAGTACCTCGTCGGCGCGATCATGCGCGGCATCGCGGCGACGTCTGGCGACACGTCGTCACGCGTCGACTTCCTCGCGCTGCTCACACTGCTCGGCGGCGCCAAACTCCTTGCCTTCAAAGACGGCATGGATTCGTATGCGGAGCGGATCGCGCAGGACAAGAAGGTCGAGCTCGGCGCAACGGTGCAAAGCATCGAAGAGGACGATGCGGGTGTGACCGTTACGTGGACGGACCGTGCTGGTATGCAGCGCGCGGAGCGGGCCGCGGCATGCATCGTCGCCACACCCGGACAGGTGACTGCCGAGTTGGTTCCCCAGCTTGATGATTGGCGCAGCACATTCCTGCGCCGGGTACACAACAACCCGTTCATGATCGTCAATGTCGGTCTTTCGCACCGGCCGCCACTTGATGCCACTTACGTCCTGGTACCAGCGTCGGAACATCCATTCATCACCGGCGTGATGGTCGATCACAACAAGGATGACGGGCGCGTCCCCGCGAACAAGGGCCTACTGACACTGACGATCCTGGACACCTGGAGCCGCGATCACTGGTCCGACGACGACCGCACCATCAAGGACCTCGTGCTTGGCGGTCTTGAACAGCTGATGCCGTGGATATCGGGATCCGTGGACTTCGCGGACGTCAGTCGATGGCATCTGGAGGTCAGCCCCATCGGGTTCTACCGCGATCTCGGCACGTTCCGCAGTCTCAGCGACCGCGACACCCGCATCCAGCTTGCCGGCGACTCCCAGAGCATGCAGAACATCGAAGCCGCAACGACGACGGGCCTGCGGGCCGCCGACCGGTTGCTACGACTATCAGTCTGATGCCGATCCGATGTACGCCAGATCCCGCAGCGAACTTGGCTAGACCCCGATCGATATGGAGCGTGAGATGGCTCAGCAGTCCGCAGTGGTGGTGGGCGCCGGTGTGGCCGGCACCTCGGCGGCCTACGACTTGGCGACGGCGGGCTACCGTGTGACGGTGCTCGAGGCAAACGACCGGGTCGGCGGTCGTTTGTGGAGCGTGCGCAAAGGCGATTACCTCATGGACCTCGGCGCCGCCTTTTATCTCGGCACCTATAAGGACACCATCGCGATGGTCCACGAGGTGGGGCTGACCCCGTACTTCGACAGCCGACCCGCGATGGGCGCCGTCAAGCGTGAAGGCACCATGCACTGGCTCGACTACACCAAGCCCATCCGCACGGGTCTGACCACCAAGCTGCTGTCGTGGAAGGCCAAACTGCAGGCCCGCAAGCTGAGCTGGCTGATCTTCAAGCACCGCAATGACCTGGGTTACGACTCCTATGAATCCCTCGCCGCACTCGACACCGAGACTGTGGGCTCGTACTGCCGTCGCGAACTGAGTGAAGAGTTCCTCAACTACGCAGGGCGCCCTCTCATCAGTGGTGCATGGGTCCAGGACGACACGAAATGCTCGCTCGCACTGATGGTCTGGACCGCGCGAAACCTACTGGTGCCGGAGGTTTACAACCTCACCGGGGGCGTCGCCCAGCTGCCGACCACGCTCGTCGCGGACCTCGACGTGAAGCTCTCCTCGCCGGTCAGCAACGTCACTGACACCGCCACCGGCGCGACGGTCACCTACCGCGACGGCGCCGACGGCGAGGAAGTCACCCAGACGTTCGACGCGTGCGTTATCGCGACCGAGACCAACAACGCTCTCGCGATATACCCCGGAATGGACCGGAACGCTCAAGAATTCCTCGCGATGGTCGACTACCGCCGCCTGGGCTCGGTTGCGATCGGGCTTGCGAAGCGCCCGCCCGGTGACAGGGAGACATACACGCTGGGCGTGCTGTATGAGGACCCCGACGTCATCGCGATCATGGCTGACCACAACAAGGCCAAAGGTCGCTGCCCCGACGACAAGGGCCTGCTGACCGTCCTGCTCACCCACGAGTACCTGAACTCGCACGAGCACCTCACCGACGAGGAGGTCACCGAGTACGCGATCCGCAAGGCCAGCGAGTACTACGGCGACATCGCGCCCAACGTCGAGGAGACCGCGTGTGTCCGCTGGCACGCCTCGGTCCCCGCGATGAACCACGGTCGCTTCAAACGCATGGCCCAATACCACCGCGACATGGACCGGTCCTCCCGTATCCAGCTCGCAGGTGACTTCGACCGGATCCCCGGCCTGAACGGCGCGCTGATGTCCGGACGTGACGCCGCTCGTCGCATCCAGGCTGCGGTCCCGCTAACGCAGGGGTCTCGCTAAAGACTTCGTGATCGCGCGGCTCCAGCTTTCATTGGGGCCAGCGTTTGCCACCCCTGCTAGCCACGGGACTGCTCGTCGCCAGCAGGGTGCCGCCGCGGCCATGTCGCCCGACGCCGCCAAGACGGTTCACGGCCTGAAGTACCGAAAGTGCTTGCCGGGCAATATATTCAGCCCAACGACATCGCGCTACGCCTCGCGCAAAGCCAATGTCGCGGCATGTCGGCCTGCCCACCCACTGACCCCGCCGCCGGGGTGAGCACCCGCAGCGCTGATGTAGTAGCGATCGACGACACCCGAAGCGCCCAATCCTCGTGCCGGCCGATTGGCGCCAAGACGCCACGGCGTCATATCGACGTGGAAATACTGCCCACCGGGCGTGCCGTAGAGACGCTCGAAATCCGCCGGCGAAGTCACCACCCGACCGATCTCGGTGTCGAGACCGTCGAGATGGTGCGCGGCAACCTTCATGACCGCGTCCTCGTACCACGACTTGGCAGTGTCCCAACCGTGCCTTGTCTGCGAGGGAACGTCGGCGCACAGGTAGAGCACCGATTGGCCGGTTGGCGCCTGCGTGCGGTCGTGGTTGGACAGAACCGACAGGTAAATCGGCGGAACGTCGAGCGAGTCACCCACACGCATGGCCTTGAGCTGTTTGATCTGCTCGTCGAACGTTCCGGTCATGAGCGAGCTGGACCCGACGTCGAATCCGTCGATGCCTTTTCGGCGGCGGTTGGCGGCGCCGAAGTTCACCAAACCGGCTGCGGCGATGTCGATTTTGAAGAAGGCCACGTTGTTCGCACTGGCGGGCAGCATCGCGACCTTGGCGGCGGCTGCCGAATCAAGGACACCGTCGTCCAAGAAACTTCCGTACGCAAGCTGGGGTGGCACAGCCGCCAGCACAGCCCGGCGCGCCACGATCTCCGTTCCATCCTTCAGTAGCACCCCCTGCGCCCCTGCGGAATCGACGATGACGCGGTCAACGCCGGCGTTCAGCCGGACGTCCCCGCCATGGTCAGCCAAGTGCCGTGCGAACGCCTGGATCACGCCGCCCATACCGCCGCGCGGGCGCTGGATACCCGGTGAGCTGTGGACAGCGGCCAACCCAACACAAAAGCAGCCGCCGCCGTCCATGTCGATCGGGCCAATCATGCTGGCCCAGTACGTCACCAGCGACCGCAGCGCATCGCTTTCGAAGTTGTCGGCAACAAAGTCGACCAGGCTTGACGACATCAGCGAACCGATCCGGGACCTGATCGACCGGCGAGACGCCATCCGCAGCAGCAGACGACCCAACTCGCCCTTGGGTACATCGCTAGCTGGACGCACCATCAGCGAGTTCTGCACGTCGATGATCCAACGGAGGACCGGTTGCAGTTCCTGATAGGTACGCGCGTCCCGGGTCGAATACCGTCGTATCTCAGCGAGCGTCCGATCGAGATCCCGGAACAGAAGCAGAGTTTCGCCGTCCTCGCCTATCCAGCCGTACGGAGCGGTTGGTGCCGTAGTCACGTGGCCGTATCGTTGCAGTCCAAGATCTCGACTCAGTGACGTCCCCGACATGAACAGGTCATCCATCGCCCCCAGGCTCAACAGGTGTTCAGGCGCGTCGGGCAGATGAGCATGGCTGTGTGCCAGGCCGCCCAGTTCTGATCGTTGCTCCAGCACCACAACGGATGCGCCCGCCTCGGCAAGTGTGCAGGCCGCACTCAGCCCGTTGTGGCCGCCGCCGACGACCACGAAATCCCATGAATCAGCCACCCGAGGGTCCCATCATTTTGATGGCCGGCAACACCTTTCGCGCGAAGCGTTCCTGATTGGCGGCGGCGGTCTGGGCGCTGAGTGTGCCGAACGCCGATACCACGATCAGACCACCGGCACCGGTCTTGGCCACAATCTCGCGAATCTGCGCAACCACCTCATCTGGCGTGCCCCACGGCTGCAGGTCCGCCAGGAACCGGGCGAACTGTTCCCGTCCGTGTTTGGCGATGGTCCGCGCGATGTTGCCGTAGTACTCGTACCCCGGGATCGAGGCCACGGACGCGTCTGCGAAACCGTAATGGTCAATAGTGGAGCGGTAGTACTCCACCACTTGTTCAAACAGTTCTTCGGCTACCGATCGATCCTCGTGACAAGCGTTGAAGATCACCACAATTGGCTTGGGTGGCTCCGTGTTCTGGTGGCGCCGATACTGCTCGGCGTAACGCTGTACATCGGCGATCGTCTGCTCCCAGGGCTTCTGCAGAAAGATCATCATCCCGGCACCGACGCGGGCCAGGGTTTCCGCCGACGCCGGCGATATCGACGACGCGTAAACCCGTCCCAGGAGCGGCGCCAGAGGGCGCGGACGCAATTCGACGCCGCGGATCTTGCCGGTCACGAATGCTCCGAGTAGCTCGGCGGCGTAGGTGTCGAACAGTTCGCGCGATTGAGCCATCGGTACGTCAAAGCCGTCGAACTCCGCCCGAGCCAGCCCCCGGCCCATTCCGAAAATCAGCCGCCCCTGCGAAAGATGGTCGAGTACACAGACGTGCTCGGCAAGGCGGACCGGATCATGCCAGGGCAACACCGACACCATGGTGCCGAGTTTCACCGTCGTGGTCCGCCCGGCAACCCAGGTGAGGAATTGCAACGGATCCGTCGACATCGAATAGCCGGCGAAATGGTGCTCAACCGCCCAGACCGATTCGTAGCCAAGAGATTCCGCGGCATCCGCGAGACCCATTTCCATCCGCCAGACCTGCTCATCACTGCGGTCATCGAGGTTCTGGAAGAAATGGCCGTGCCCGACGTGCATCAATGTACGTCCTCAGTGTGCGGGGCTGTCGACAACCCCGTGTGAATTGTCATGCCGTCTCCCAATCGCGGCGCATACGCATCCGCGAAGAAGCTGCGGGCGTGTCGAAAAGTACCGTATCACGTAGGGAGCGGCTTCGTAAACGATCGTTAACGGGCCTTCGGTTTAGCCGGCGACGATCGCGCCGGCGGTCTCGCTCTGCCGTGCTAGGGCCCGATCCACCGCGATCGTGGTGGCGATCATCCAGACGGCATAGGCAACCAAGGGGATGTAAATCCCGACCAGTCCGTTCCAAGCAAACGGCCCGGTCTTGAAGAACAGCACGATACCTGCGGGAAGGATGAGTATGGCGACCCAGAGCTGGAGGTAGCCGAGCCAACGCGGAAGCACCGGTTCAGGGGAACGGTCGATCAATATCGCAGCGCCGATCGCGATCAGCTGAACCCACAGCGACCAGATGACTGTGATGAACAGGATCCAGCCCAGATCGTGTAGAGCCTGGGTGATGTCGGGTGCACGATCGTCGTAACGGAACGACGCCGCCATCCAGACGCCGATTGGGGTGATGAATTCCAACGACAGCAGCGCACAGGAGACCATCTGAACGTCGGCGAGGACTTTCGCGCCGTCAATTCGTTTGAGTTGACCACTGATCGCCGCCGCCCACGGCACCAGCAGCGCCGAGCCGAGCATGGAGATGACCATGCCGAGCTTGATGGCGTTGCGATCATGGGCGTAGCGTGCGACCACCTGGATGGCGGTGTCGCTAGGAGCCGATGGCGGGATGAATCCCGCGATGAACACGAATGCGCCCAGCCACAAGATCAACATTGCCGGGCCGGCCCAGATGAGGACGCGTTGGACTCTCTGTTCCATGGTTATCTGTCCGATCGTCCGAAACGAGTAGGTCAACAAAGTAGATCGAGTCGCCGGCAACTTCGGCAGCACTGACGTGGGCTCAGCCTCACACTCGATTATGAGTTGTCGCGCTCCAAAAATCACGGGACTCGATGGAACCAGGCTGTCATTTACCGAATCTCGCGATGAGGTTGTCCGCCGCCTGCTGACCACAGATCACGGCCGTGTTCTGCCCAGCGGCCGACATGTAATCGCTGGCGTACTGGACCGGGGAGGCTGGGTCGATGGCCTCGATGAACTGTCCAATCTCCTTGTATGCGCCAATACGCGTGAACGGCAACGCACTTCGCCAACGCGTCACATGAGTGAACTCAACCTGACCCCGCAACTCAGGAAAGACCTTGAATAGCGATTCCAGCGTCCTCTCGACGATCGTCTCATCGAGTTCATCGATCACCGTCCTCGCGGCGTCTGTCTCCCAGAGGCATGTGACCAGTCCATGGCCCGCGGGCGCCCGGTCGGGCGCCTTCTTGTGATCGACGAACATCAGGGCGACATCAGGATCTTCCACAGACGGCAACATGACCAGAAACGCCGGGCAGTCCGGGACCTCACGGGTCGCGACAGCGACGCTGACACATTGTGTGTACGTCAGCTTCTGATTCAGGCCGGCAAGCAATGCCTGGTCGTCATGGCACATCGCGGCCGCCCGAGGCAGTGTGCACGCCACCACGCACGCGTCGTAGTTGGTTGTTCCGTTCGCCGTGGTGATCTGAACGCGGTCGCCCACTCGACGCACGTCGCTGACCGCCGTGCCGAGGTGCACTTTCAACGGCGCTGCGAGCGCATCGGCCATGGCCCCCTGTCCCCCGGCTGTAGACATGAGTTCGGCGGTGAAGATGTTCGCAATGCCTGAGAACAGCTCGACCTTCGAGACCTTGTCGCTGTCGGCGATGAGCATGGTGCGAACGATGGGCTCGCATAGATAGCTGTCGATCTCGGACCCCAATGCCCTTGTGGCATAGGCCCGCACGCTCTCCGTATCGATCGGCGCCGACTTTTTCATATCGGCGTAATCCAGGCATCCCCGCATCTTCGCGTTCACCACATCGAATGCGAGTCTGGGAACCCGTAGTTTGGATTTCAGCGAGAGCAAGGGCGTCCGCAGCCCAGACCGCACCGGCTTGTTCATGTCGAGGTAGTGCGTCTGGCCGGCACGTCTGATCCCGACGCACGGAGCGGTCGGTTTGATCGCCACACCCAGCTCAGCTGCGAGCTCGATGTAGGCGCGATACGTGGATCCCAGCCCTGAAGCGCCGGTGTCGATTATGTAGCCACGCTCATAGACTGTCCGCACCCGGCCGCCGACCTCGTCGCATTCCTCGAACACCTCTACGCCCCATCCAGCGTGATGGAGCCGGTAGCCAGCAGTCAGGCCGGCGAGGCCGGCACCAACGATCGCGACACGTCGCTCAGAGGTTCGCAAGCGCGTACCTTCCTGCGAGACGTCCGGGCCAACCGTTGACACCGCCGCCGGGGTGAACGCCGGATCCGGTTAGGAACAACCCCTGAATCGGGGTGCCGTAGCCGCCGAGTCCCGCCGCCGGGCGGTTCATGCCGAGCCGCGTGGGTGTCATGTCGACGTGGAAGAAGCAGGCGTTCGGCAGCCCGAAGTTTGGCTCGAAATCCTTGGGACAGTTCTTGACACGATGTTGCGCTCCTCTGGCTCTTAGTTGGTTGAGTGGGGCTTCAACAGGTCCCGCCTTGTATCGCGTTATACGCGCAGGCCCTGCAGTATTTGTCCCAACCGATCGGGATTCAACTGCTGCCGCACCGAGGAGTCGCCGAGTGCTCTGCCGAATTCGTCCGCGTTCCAAGTGGATTCGAAGGAATTGACCGGGCGGGGATGCGACCACACCGACAGCTGTGTTCCGTCAAACGACAACACCTGGCCGGTCATCCCTCGGCTCGCTGGTGAACACAGGTATTCGAAGAGCACGGCAACGTCTTCGGGCTCGCCGAACACCGGCGGATGGTCTTCATTCGAGTCGGCGAGCGCATCGGCCAGGCCGGCTGTCATGTCAGTCTTCACTGTTGGCGCAACGGCGTTGACGTCAATCGCGAACCGCGCCAATTCGAGTGACAGCGCGCGTGTCATCCCCAGGATGGCGCCCTTGGCGGCGGCATAGTTCGATTGCCCCGGGTTGCCGAACAGGCCGGTACCTGACGTCAAGTTCATGATCTGACCGCCCGTACCTGCCGTCTTCATCGATTTCACGGCGGCTTGCGACACCAGCCACGCCCCCTCCACATGCGCGGCGAGAACGCTGCGGAAGTCGTCGGGCGTCATCCGCGTAAGCATCGCGTCACGGGTCATGCCGGCGTTGTTGATGATGGCATCCACGCCGCCGTACTCGGTAACGCATGCGTCGACCAACGCGTCTGCAATTCCGGGCGTCTCGACACAGCCTGGAACACACACCGCATCGAGATCCGTTGCCACCGAACGGCATCGATCGCCGTCTGTGCCGTTGACAACAACCCGGGCGCCAGCTGCTTTCAGCCGTTTGGCGATGGCCAAACCCAGGCCGCGTGTTGAACCGGTGACGACGACGCGGACACCGTCAACCCCTGAAGACGTCACGATGCCGAACTCGCTACCGAGTCCGCCAGCGGCTCGTTCCAGGTGAAGTCTCTGAACGTATCGACAATTGCGACGAAGGCGTCTTCGCTCTCGGCCGCCTGCAGCGGTGGGACATACGGCGTATGCAGGATCAGATGAGGCAGCGATCCGCGGTATTCGTTGACTTTCTCGCGAGCTTCATCCGGAGTGCCCGAAATACTGAACAGGTCGACAAGCTTGTCCGGTGTCTTCTCCAATCCGGCGAGACCTTCGGCCATCAGCAGCCGACGGACCTGATTCTGCTCTTCCTCCACGCCATGCAACTTGGCCACCACGTCGCTGACCGGATGTGTGACGTAAAACCCGACGTTGATCCGGGCCCTACGCAGCGCAACGTCCCGGTCGTCGGAGATACTGCAGATGACGTCAGAGGCGATATCGATGTCGGCCAACGATCGCCCAGCCCGGTCGGCCCCTGCTGCCAGCTTGGGAACCACATACCCTTCGATGAATTTCGGGGTGGCGAGGTAGCCCAGCCAACCTTGTGCCGTCTCCCCCGCGAGCTCGATCATCTTGGGCCCCATCGCAGACAGGTAAATCGGGATGTCTTCGCGTCCGGGTGGGCGGGTCCCCCAGGGGTTGATCGGCGGCGGAGTAAAGGTGTAGTGCTTGCCGGTGTAGTTGTCGGCGGCGCCGGTCTGCAGATACTTCCATGACAGGCGCAGTACGTCGATGTACTCCCGCATTCTTTCCAACGGTCGGTCGGTATAGGTGGAGTGAAACGCGTTCAGGAACTCTGGGACGCCAGTTCCGAGTCCGAGAAGCATGCGCCCCCCGGATAACTCATCGACGTCCGCGGCGGCGTTCGCGCACTCGAACGGACTGCGGCTGTAGCCGGCGGCGAGCCCGGTCCCCAGTTGAACGTTCGATGTGGTGACCGCTGCGGTGCACAGCATGGTGAAGGGATTGCGATAGACCTCGTAGTCCCAGACGGAATCGAATCCGCCGGCGTCCGCATACGCCGCTAATTCGGCTATTTTCTCGAATTTGATCGTCCGCGAGGGGATCGTGATTCCCAAAGACATCGGTGGCACTCCTTGCTGGGTGTGTGTTACTCGGATACGGCGGTTTGTACTTCACGGCGCGGAGCGAACGTGGCGACGATGTTGGCGAAAGCATCGGTCGCATCATCGACGGAAAGTGTTGGCACATAAGGGGTGTGCAGCAGCATCAGATCGACGTGGTTTCGGTAGCGGTCCAGCTTTTGCCGGGCTTCTTCGGGCGTGCCGACAATGGCCAGCTTCTCCACTAAGCGGTCGCTGGTGTGGGCGAACGCCTCTACGCCCTCTGTCCTGAACCGCAAGCGAAGTTCATTGACGTCGCTGGACAGGCCGTAGTCATTCATCAATGAGTCGGTGATCGAGTGCACCGCGTAGAAGCCGACTTGCCTGCGAGCCCGTGCTATCGCGAGGTCACGATCTGGTGAGACGGAACAGACCATTTCGACGCAGATTTCGATATCTGATACTTCGCGGCCAGCCGTTGCGGCCCCCGCGGCAAGATGCGGCCGCACAAAGGAATCCAGAAGCTCAGGGGTGAAGAAGTAACCGATCCATCCATCAGCGCGACTACCGCACAACCGGAGCATGTGCGGACGCATCGCCGCCAGGTACACGGGCACTCGTGGCCGGATCATCTCCCGGGGACCCCACGGATTGACGGGCGGCGGCCGGAATCTGTAGTGCTCGCCGTCGTACCGGGTACCTTTCCCGGTCGCGAGAAACTCCCACGACCTTTCCAGAACCTCCAGGTACTCGCGCATACGCGGAATCGGATGTTCTCCGTCGCTGCTGTGAAACGAGCGCAGAGCTTCCTGCGCCCCAGTGCCGATGCCCAGCATCATGCGTCCGGCGGACATGTCGTCCAGATCGGCCGCCGAGTTGGCAAGATCGAACGGACTGCGGGCAAAGGCTCCGATGATTCCAGTCCCGACGCGTGAACGAGACGTCGCTGCCGCGGCAGCTGCGGTGACCAGCAGCGGATTACGGAACACCTCGTATGACCACTGAGCATCAAAACCGCTCGCATCGGCGAGCGCAGCGAGCGCGCTGACGTTGGCCATAGTGCCCGCTCTGCTGGGTAACGTAACTCCGACTTTCATTGTGCTTCAGAGCCTTTGGTCGATCGTGAAGTCATGCGGATTCACACCGCCGGTGCGCGATCGGTCTGGGCTGCACGCAACACGCGGTCGGCAGCTCGTTGTCCACCCAGGATGGCGCGTTCCATCCCCCCTGACCCGAACAGCGTGCTGGTGGTGTGGATGACACCCTTTGGAAGCCGTGCCCGCATATCGCTGATGCCTTGCCAGTACCCCGGCGTGGGCCAATACCCGGTATGCGGCCAACGGGCCACAGTCGCCATGTCGCGCCGGCCCCGCAGACTCGGGTAGTACTTCTCGACGAACGACGCGGCCCAGTCAGTCAGTTCGGAATCCGACTTCTCCATGAGCTTGGCTGTCGATCCCGCCTCGGTGAATAGCGTGACCAGGGTGCTGCCGGCAGGAGCTCGGTCGGGTGCCTTGTTCGGCTGCATCATCACCAACAACACGTCACGAGACTCCGCAGTCGGCACGAGGACCGAATAGGACGGCGTCGGCGGATCCACCGCGTACCCCAGCGAGATGCTCATCAGGGCAAGATCTTTGAGGCTGCGACCGAACTCGCCCCCAGCTTCACCGAGTGCGGGCCACATGGGCACCGCCTCGTGAAAGGGCACCGCAAGAACGCAGCTGTCCGCGCTGAGCCGTGAAGTTGTCCCACCGGATTGGTATTCAACGGTGACGCCGCCACCGCCGCGCTCTTCGACTGACGCAACGTGCGAGTTGTACCGAACGTCAAGGCGCTCCGCCAGCGCGTGAGGGAGAGCCGCCATCCCACCTTTGACGGACAGCATCTCCTTGGTGCCTACGGCGAAAGCTGCGAGCACCGATAAGCCACTCGCGTTCTTGGTGCCGGTACCAGCGAATCCGCGCAGGATCGGGTCGATGAGGTGTTCGGTCACCTCGTCATTGAAGTATTCGTTGCACAGTTCTTCGGCCGTCCCGCGGTCGGATGCAGCGTGCTCTGTCAGCGCGTACGGGTCAAGGCGACGCAGTTCCGGCCAAAGTCGCAGGTAACCACGCGCGAGCGCCAGCTTTCCGCGCAGCGACAACACCGGGTTGCTGACCAGCGACAGAGGCCGCCGACGATCCACGGTCACGGCACGCCCGTCCCGCAGGACGTCGATGATCTGACTACTGCGCACAATATTGCTCGTCAGACCAAGCTCGCGGGCGAGTTCCAGGTAGTTCACGAACGTCGCATTGATGAGGTCCGGGCCCGTGTCGACGAGGTAACGCCCGTGACTTTCGGTGCGCGCGAGGCCACCTGGCAAGCTTGATTGTTCGAGCACCACAACGTTCTGCCCGGCCTTTTTCAGTCGGTAGCCGGCGGCTAGCCCAGATAGGCCTCCGCCGACGACAATGGCCGTACGATCCACGTCTGCGCTCCTCGCTCTTGGATGTGGCTGGGTGCGATCTGCTGACCGCGCTCCGGTGCATTGCGAGCCCCTGCGCCTGGCGACCAGCGAGTCCCAGGCCGACCGTCGAAGCTGAAGCAGAGGCAGCTACCACGCACAATGCCGTCGACACGACAACGATCGTTTACTTGAATGAGGTCTTCATCTCATCGAAAGCTGTTTCGATGCTACAGATACCGACACATAGTGTCTCAGTAATAACGATCGTTAACAAGTACCAATTGCCAACCCTCGGGCAAGACGCTTGACGATTGCCACCAATCAGACCGCGCGATGGCAGGAGCAGGCCAAAGAATGCGACTCCGCACCCTGGCCACGATGGGCCGCGCTCGGTCAAGGACTAGCAGGCAGGCCTACCGCGGGGCGCATACGTACCGCCCAGCCGTCCTTCATAGGTCGGGTACAGGAGGCCGAGGGACGCGGCGAATTTGGGCAGCCTCAGGCGAGGACGTCTCTGGCTGGAAATACGTTGGAGGTGTCACCCAGCCACCGCAAACTCGACCAGGCCATGCCACAGAGCATGTCCTCAAGGCCACTCACCTTCAGGGATTTCGACGGCCAGAACGACGTTGAATCGATCAGTCCGTGCGTGGCGTGCACGGCGGCCACGTACACCTCGTCAGAGTTACCGGGATAGCACTCCGACAGGCAGTTCACCCAGCGGTCGATATAGCGGGCGATGCGCGAATTCAACCGGGCCCGGTACTTTTTCGGTATCGAGTTCCGTTCCTTGGTCCAGACACTCATGAGCTCGCGGTCCTCAATCGCCCGGCGCGCGTGGCCGCGGATCAGGTGCTCGAGCTCCTCGTGTGGATCGGGATAAGAGCCGCCCACCGACATCAGGACGCCATCGATCGCTTCGTCCAGCAAGGTCATCAGAATTTCGTCTTTGCCGCTGAAGTAGCGATAGATCGCGGGGCCCGAGACCCCTGCGCGTTCCCCGATGAGGTCGACCCCGACGCCGGCGAAGCCACGCTCGTGAAAGAGGGCCAGCGCGGTGCGCAAGATCGTCTCGGCACGGTCGTTGCGGGCGGTCGTCATTCGTTAACGGTACTGCAGCACGATGCGGACACGGTTAACCCTATGAATATCACGAATATCACTGCTCATCTCATGTGCTGTTCGAACGACGGTTAGCGTCAACGGAAGAAGGACTTGCCCGACAGCCATTGGACCGAACACGTGGCCTCGGTCGTTGCTCTAGCGGAAGTCCATCCAGTGTCCGTGGGGTGTCCAGCCCAACGCGAAGGGCAGCTCGATGGTGCAGACTGGCCCCTTGGTGATGTCGTCCGTGTCGAAAATCAGGTATTCACCGCGCTTCTCCGCCCACCACGACACTGGCACGATGATGTAACCATCACCCTCGGGCGCATCAACGGACCTCGGCGCGAAGCTGGACTCGAGCACCGCGGCCGGCTCACCGGCCCGGATTTGATACACCTGCTCAGACATCGTGTGCACATCGGTTACGACGAGACTGTTCATCGACATACCGTTGCGTTTGACCACACCACCGACTGAGAATCCCCAGCGGTATCCCTTGCCGTAAAACCGCTCATCGACCTTCGGCAATTCGCTCGGACGGTCCGACAACTGTTCGCTACTGGTAGCGCCGGTCGCCAGATCGACTGTCCAGCGCCCCAGCGTGCTGGATGCGATGGAGAAGAACAGCGCCACGTCATCGCCCTCGGCGAAATCATGTTCGAAAGGGAACGGCGGACGGTTGAAAATGGGCCCGTCCAGCAGCAGCTTGCCGTCGATCACGTTGGCCGACATCGTGTGCATCACGTACTGCGCCGGCAGATCGGTCTTGATCCAACGAATCTCACCGTTGATGTCGTGACGTGGAATCAATGCCAGGACGATGGGAAGTTCCGGGTCCCAGCCCCACACGCCGAGTCCACGCAGAATACGTTCCTTGCCCAAAATGAACGGCTGGAACGGCATGACCATCCACTCCGGTGTCAGCCAGATATCGTGGGCCACCGTGTTGTAGGGAGCGTCCCACAGGTCTCGAGACTCGACAAGCCCGTCGGGATGAACGATGTGCAGCGTGACGAAGGGTGCGACGTCGCGGTAAGTCCAGCCGTAGAGGATGCCGGTGTCGTGGTCCCACTTGGGGTGAGCGCTAAATGCGTTGTCGCCGTAGGTCACCGGACTGTGGATGCCGGGAGAGAGCTGCGGCGACCAGTCGACTACCCCAGTGGTCTCCAGGGTGACCGGGTGCAAGGCGATCGGTGGCGCCCCCTGCTCCCCCGACACCACCATCTGTCCCGCAAACGGGAAGACGTTGATGTTGCTCGTCCCTTGCGGGGTATGGCGATTGAACCCATCGCGCTGCACATCCCCATAAGCGAAGTCGCGCCAGTCATGAAAGTCGCCGTCGGTCCAGGAGAACATGCCCTGGCGGTGCTTCTCCTCCAGCAGGTACTTCGGCGTGCGCACCCAGCGGTTGCGGAAATCGGCTCGGCCATTGTCGAACACGATGGCCTGAACCATGCCGTCCATGCTCACCAATGGATTGGTGCCTTGTTGGGTGGGGCGTTTCCAGGTGGGGCCGCACCGGTAGTAACCGCCAGAGAGTTCGCGGGGTATCTCTCCCTGGCTGACGATGCATTCCTCGACGGTCGCTTCGAATCGCATGGGCGCGAAGGGACCCTTGAGGGCGACCTCTTGCGGTAGAGGATATCCCACCAGCAGTCTCCAATCATCGGTGAATGGTTGCGTCCAGTGAGACGATAAACGATCGTTAACCTCATCGCCAAGTACGTCTTCCAGTCGGTCGCTTAGCCGCGCTGCGTCGAAGTTATCCCCACTTGCCACAAGCAATCTGCCGATTCACCGAGGACGGGCAGCCGAGCCGACAGGGCGTCGTCGACCACCGACTCAACCGATAGAGCTCGTTAAATTTCCGATGATCGTGCACGGGGACCTCCCCTCGATCGCGGCCCCTTCGCTCACCGATTGGACGCCGCCCCGACCTACCGCTCCGACAGAATCCGGACGCCCCTCCCCGGATTTTCACCGCAGTGTGAACGGTCGTTAAACTCGGTCTTCACAAAGTCGACATCGGCCGCTATCGTGTGTTTTGAGATGACCAATCATATTATTCACGGAGCACGCCCGGCGCGCTCCGTCACGACTGCCGGGCCATCCCGCCCCCGCCGTAGCGCCGCATGCGCCAGCGCCGGCGAAGCCGCCGAGCGCATAGAACCGCCTGTACGCCAACCGTTCCCGGCGGAGTATTCCGTTTCCGGCGGTGACAATCGCGTCCTCGACGTTGTGTGACGCCGAAGCTCAGCGCCCCATCCCTGAATATTGCGATCAGCCTCACCCGTCTCGCCACGGTGACCACCGACCAAGAGAGCAACGTTGACCATGGATTTCACCCTCACCGCCGCCCAGCAGGACCTGCAGGCGCGTGCCGAGAAACTGGGCCGTTCCTTCGCTGAGGAAGCGCGCGCCTGGGACGAGTCCGACGACGCCCCGTACCGAGAGATCTTCGACCGGGTGGACGCCGAAGGCCTGCTGGGCGTAGCGATGCCCAGCGAGTACGGCGGACAGGGCGGCGGCGCAATGGAGTACCTGATCGTCGTGGAAGCACTGTTCCGGCACGCCCAGTCCTGGCTGCCCCCCGAACCCGTGTTTTGCACCAGCGGTCCCGGACCGTCGATGTTCCTGCTGGGCGACGACGCGGTCAAAGACAAGTACCTGCGCGACATCGTTGCCGGCCGCCGAGCATGCAACATCGCGCTCACCGAACCGGACGCCGGCTCCGCACTGACCCACCTGTCCACCACCGCCGTACGCGACGGTGACGACTACATCATCAACGGGCACAAGAGTTTTCTCACCGGCTCCAACGTCAACGACCTCAACGCCACATTCGTCCGCTTCGACTACATCCCGGGCGCCAAAGGGATCGGTGCCCTCGTCGTGGACGCGTCGATGCCCGGTGTCGAAATCCGCCGCGGCCCAGTCTTCATCGGTGATCGAGGAATCAACCACGGTGACATGGTGCTCACCGACGTCCGGGTGCCGGCCGAAGACGTCATTGTCGGTCCCGGCCAGTTCTCCCGGCTGATGACCGCATTCAACTTGGAACGGCTGCACAACTGCGGGTTCTGGCTGGGATACAGCCAGGCCGCCTACGACGAAGCGGCCGCCTACACCCAGCGCCGGGAAGCGTTCGGCAAGCAGATCATCGATTTCCAGTCCGTCTACCACTCGCTCGCCGACATGTGGGTACAGATCGAAGGCCTGCGTCTGCTGGCCTACCGGGCCGCTGCGACCGCCATCGACGGCCGCTTTCCGCGCCTGGCCGAAGTCACCCAAGCGAAGCTGTTCGGCGCCACCGTCGGGCCGCAGATCACCCTCAAAGCCATGGAACTGCACGGCGGCTACGGCCCGACCACGGACTACGCCATTCAGCGCATCCATCGTGACTGTGTGACCAACGTGGTGGCCGGTGGCGCACCCGCCGTGCTACGCAACGGAGTTGCGGCAGGCCTGTTCCCCGATCGGAGATTCTCGCAAGCATGAGTCTGACGACTGAACAACTCGACTTCCAGAAGGCCATCCGCGACTTCTGCGCCCGCGAGTGTGCCACCCGCGAACAGCGGGAGGACCTGCTCGACGCGGGCGAGGAGGACCAGTCCGCGTCGCTGTACAAGCAACTCGCTGAACTGGGTTGGCTCGGCGTGGCCATCCCTGAGGAATACGGCGGCTCGGGCGGCACGTACATCGAGCAGACCATTCTGTTCGAGGAGCTGTGGCGAGGCCTGGCACCCGTAAAGGCATTCGGCCCCAGCACAACTGTGGCTGGTTGCTATAAGCGGTTCGGCTCCGAAGCTCAGAAGCACGACGCCCTGGGCGCCATCGCCAGCGGCGAAATCATGGCGATCTCGATCTCCGAGCCCGGCGCCGGATCCGACGTTGCCGCCATCTCCACGACGGCCACGAAAGTCTCAGGCGGGTATGTCATCAACGGCCAGAAGACATGGTGCTCCTATGCCCACCGAGCAACTCGCATCCTGCTGGTGGCCCGGACCAGCAGGGACGAACGCCCCCATACCGGCCTCACCATCTTCGAAATACCCGCCGACGCGAACGGTGTCGCGACTCAGCGCATCTCCACCCTGGGCGGCCGCGAAGTCAACGACGTGTACTTCACCGACTGCTTCGTGCCCGACGAGAACGTGGTGGGCGAAATCGGCCGCGGTTTCCCGCAGATCATGGCCGGGCTCGATGGCGAACGTCTGATCGGTGCCGCCGTCGGTCTCGGACTAGGTCAACGCGCCCTCGACGACACCATTGCCTATGTCAAAGAGCGGACACAATTCGGCAAGTCGATCGGCAGTTTCCAGGTACTGCGGCACCGTATCGCCGATCTGGCGACCGAACTGGAATGTGCCCGGCTGCTGACCTACGAAGTCGCCGCGCGCCTACAGCGGGGGCCCGATCCCGTCACCACCCGGATGACGTCGATGGCCAAGATCAAAACCTCGGAGGTGGCCAAACGCATTGCCCTGGAAGGGATGCAGATGATGGGCGGCTACGGGTACTCAACCGAGTACGAGATGGAAAGCCACGTCCGCCACTCGCTGGTTTTGCCAATCTACGCCGGTACCAACGAAATTCAGCGCGAAATCATCAGCGGATCACTCGGTCTGCGCTAACACAGGACCCAGGCAAATGACCTCCCGCACAGCCACCAAGACAGACACCGACGACGTTCTCATCACTCGGGACGGCCCCGTCGGCATCGTCACCATCAACAGGCCGCAGCGACTCAACGCTGTCACCCCCGACACCGGGGAACGACTGTCGGACGCCTTCCTTGAATTGGAGGCCGACCCGGACATCCGTGCTGTCGTCCTCACCGGTGCCGGCCGCGGATTCTGCGCCGGGGCCGATATTGCGGGCGGTGTGGGCGATGCCCGGTCGGTTCTGCTCAATACCTGGAATCCCTTGGTGCGGGTCATGATCGGCCTGGAGTTGCCGATCGTCGCCGCCATCAACGGTGTCGCTGCCGGCGCTGGGGTGTCTCTCGCATTGGCATGTGATCTGCGAGTGGCTACCCAGTCGACGCGGCTGCAGTTGTCCTTCACCAAGATCGGCCTGATTCCTGACGCCGGACTGACATGGCTGCTGCCGCGCGTCGTCGGCCTCGGACGCGCCAACGAACTCGCGCTGCTGGCGCGCGATATCGCCGCACCTGAGGCGCACCAATGGGGCCTGCTGAACCGGGTCTGCGACGACGGCACCGCACTGGACACCGCACTGGATGTCGCACGCAGCATCGCCGCACTCGCCAGCAGCGTCAGTGCGGTCAAGCACGCCCACGAGCGGACATTCGAGTCGAGCCTGAATGAACAATTGAATTTCGAGGCCCACACGCAGGGATGTCTGCAGTCTCATCCCGATTTCGCCGAGGCCGTAGAAGCCTTCGTCGAGAAGCGGGCGCCGGTTCGGGCGCGGCGGACGCTGCGCAATCCCGGGTTCACCCCACACACCAACAGTGCATCGGAGCTTCCGCAGTTCCGGTAACGTACGTCCACCGCACAGCGCAGCAGGGATAGCATGACTACACAGCAGAACGAAAACTGGTTGCTGCCAGCCGGTTCCACCGACGCAGACTGGCGGGACTGGGCCGGGCGGCTACCCTACTGCCGCGACCTTGGGCTGGTCTGCCTTGAGTTCACCAGCGAGACCGCGGTGTTCCGGATGGCCGAACCCGCGCTCACGCCGAACCCGAACGGCGCCGTCAACGGAGGCACTGTCGCAGCAGCGGCCGATCAGGTACTCGGCGCCATGGCGATGCGCGTCAGCGCCGAGGGACAGTTGCCGGCCACCGGGGCGCTGCACATCCAGTTTCACCGTCCGGCCTTGGCGCCGATCACATTTCGAGCTACACCGCTAGGTGGCGGCAGCAGGGTCAAATTCGTCGAGGTCGTGGTGGAGGACCGCCACGGACGCCGCTGCGCCACCAGCCACGGCACCATGGTCGCCGGTGGATCATCCGCAATACCAATCGATTGAGCGACGCTGGAAACTCGCACGCCCGCGCGGGTTCTCCGCGTTCGCGGGCATGGTCAGTACGAGCGGGGCAGCCCCAGTGAATGCTCGGCGACGAAGTTCAAGATCATTTCCTTGGACACCGGGCCCATGTTGAGCATCCGCACCACCCAGTAATAGGTGGCCAGCTGGTACTCATAGGTGACCCCGTTACCGCCATGGACGGACACCGACGCGTCGAGGGCCTCCAAACCAGCCGCCGAACCGAGATACTTTGCGGTGTTGGCGAGTTCGCCCACCTCTTGGCCGGTGTCGTACAGTGCGCACGCCCGCGCGGTCACCAGCTCGGCGGCCTGCAGATGCATATGCGCCGCCGCCAGCGGGTGCGCGACACCCTGGTGGGCACCGATCGGCACATCCCACACCTTGCGCGAGTTGGCGTAATCCACCGCTTTCCCCAGCGCGTAACGCCCGATCCCGGTACATAGTGAACTGGTCAGCACGCGTTCGGTGTTCAGCCCGGTGAATGCCACCACCAGTCCCCGACCCTCGGCGCCGATCAGATTCTCGACCGGAACCGCGACGTTGTCGAAGAACACCTGGTGACTCTTGTCGGGCTGGTTCATGACGGTGCGGATGGGCATGAACGACACCCCAGGAGATTTCGTGTCGACCATCAGCACCGACAACCGTCCCCGTCCGGTGGCATCGTTGACGGACGTCCGTGCCACCACCATCACCCAGTCGGCGGACTCCATGCCGGTAATGAACACCTTCTGCCCGTTGAGCACATAGTGGTCACCCTCGCGGCGAGCTGTGGTGGTGATGCGGTGGGCATTCGATCCGGCGTCCGGTTCAGTGATCGCGAACGACAATCGACTGTCCCCGCTGGCGATTCCTGGCAGCCAGCGCCGCTTTTGCTCCTCGTTTGCACTGCGTTCCAGCACAGTTCCGGTGACACCGGTGGAGAACAGCATGGACTGCATGGGCACACCCTCGACAGCTGCTTCGTGTACGACGACGTTCAGCTCCGACAGGCCCAGCCCGCCGCCGCCGTATTCTTCGGGCAGGTGCACGCCCAGATATCCGTTGTCGCCCAGCTCTTTCCACAGAGCTGCGCAGTGCCCATCGATGTCTACTTGGCGCTGGTAGTACGCGGGTCCGTACCTTTTAACTATCCCGCGAACCGATTCGCTGATGGCGCGTTCCTCAGCGGACGCCTCAAGTACCGTTCCGGTCTGTACGGCCATTGGTGTCTCTCCTCGTGGTCAGGCCCGCAGCGCGGGCAGGACGTCGCGGGCCAGGCTCTCCAGCACCCGCTCGTGGTCTTCGGCGGCAATCTGCAACAGCACGGATTCCACACCGGCGTCTGCGAATTCGCGTAGTCGGGCCACTACCTCATCGGGCTCGCCCAGCAACAGGTACCGATCCGCCAGTGGCGCGAAGTCCTGCTGGTAGACCGCGCTGACTGTGTCGATACCGACTCGTCGAGCCCAGTCGCCGTCCTCGTCGCAGGCCGTCCACGCGAACAGGCCGCCCCGCACACTGCGTCCGTATTCCGTTGCGGTCGTTCGCACTTCGGCCAGACCCCGGGCGACCTGGCCGGGGTCGACCATATAGGGCATCCACACGTCGGCGTACCGGCCGGCACGGCGCAACGCACCCGGTTTGCGACCCCCCAGCCAAATCGGCGGACCGCCGGGCTGTACCGGCGGCGGATTCAACCGCACCCCGGCCAGCTGGGCGAATTCCCCCGTGAAGGTGGCCGTGTCGCCGGTGAACAGCCGGCGAAGCACCTCAAGGCCTTCGTCGGTCCGCCGGAACCTGGTCGCGGGATCGATTCCGGCAGCGGCGAACTCGGGTTGGAACTCGCCGCCGGCACCTACGCCGAGCTCGAACCGGCCCTGCGATATCCGGTCGATGATGGTGGCCATCTTCGCGGCCAATGCGGCCGGATACAGCGGGAGCAACGTGATCGAGCTGACCAGCCGGATACGGTCGGTCACGGCGGCAGCCGCAGCCAGCATGGCGAAAGCATTCGGTGTCGGGCCGTGGAAAAACAAGTGCTCGCCACAGCCGAGGAGGTCAAAGCCGAGCCCCTCGGCCCTGCGTGCGTCTTCAACAACCGTGTCCGGATTGTCGACGGTGATCCCAATTCTCATGCGGTGGTGACAGACACGAGTAGTCGGAAACATGCGCTGACCGTCATTGATGAACACCTCTCGACCCGCCCGGGGATGCCAGGGCAGGGTGGGCTGCATGGGTTGACCTCAGTGAACCAGGGCACGGCCAGGCCGTCAAGAGACACTTCTGTCGCTTGTGAACAGGGGGTTCCCGGTGGCACGATGTGGGCGTGGCCACACCTCACGACTCACCCGGCATCGCCAGACGCCGACGGCCCGCCGAGGTACGCGAACTGTTGATCAGCGCGGCCGAGCGGGTGGTGACACGCCGCGGGCTGTCGGCGAATGCCCAGGAGATCGCGGCGGAGGCCGGCGTGCACCGGTCGGTGCTGTACCGGCATTTCGGCACCACCGAGCATCTGGTCCGCCTGGCCGCCCTGCGCCCGTTCGAGGACTTCCTCGACAAGATTCAACAGATGACGGGGCGGTCCACCGACGACGGGCCAACACCTTTGTGGGACTTGATGATCGGCTTCCTGCACGACCTGTTGGACATCCTGGACGAGCACCGCGACTTCCTCATGATGGCGATGTCGGACTCCTCCCCGCTGGAGGCCGCCGAGCGCGCCGTTCTGCGCCGCGAAATGGACCGCATCCTCGACGACATCGCCTCCCTGGCGCGGCGCGAAGGCGGCGCGCGCGGGCTGGATCCGGAGTCGAGCGCGGTCAACACCCGCCTGGCCATCACTTTGGTGATGGGCACGACCGCGTACGGCGGCTGGTTGCTGCCAGGGCGAACCGGCACCGAGAACCGCGATCGCCTGGTTGCCGATCTGGCCAACTTCATCCTCAACGGGGCCCGCCTGGTGCCTGACGAGATCAAGAATGCGGACCGCGAAAGTCCGCGCACCATCTAGCTTTCCGTGGACCACGACGAGGAGATCTGGCGTGACAACAGTGCAGACGAGCCGTTTTATTGAAGTGTCATCACCCGCAGACGGTCGGGTGGTCGGCGCCGTGCCCGATATGGACACTGCCACAGTGTTCGCGGTGGCACAGCGACTGCGCGAAGCGCAACCCGCCTGGGCGGCCATGGGATTCGCCGGACGACGGATGTGGTTGGAACGGTTCCGGGACTGGATCCTGGACAACGAGCAGCGGCTCCTGCGCCAGGTTCAGGATGAGACCGGCAAGTCCTGGGGCGACCTACCGATTGGCGAAATAGTCGCCTCGGTCGACGTGCTGAACTACTGGGCCCGCAACGCCGAGAAGTTTCTGGCTCCGGAGCAGGCCCGCCCGCACAGCCCGATGATGATGACCAAGCGGATGCAGGTCACCTTCCAGCCGCACCAGCTGGTCGGGTCGATCACCCCGTGGAACGCGCAGCTGGCCATGCAGATGCTCGACATCCCGGCCGCCCTGATGGCCGGATGTGCCGTACTGACAAAGGCTTCCGAGGTGACACCACTGGGCTGGAATCTTGCCATCGAAGGCTGGAAGTCCATCGGCGCCCCCGATGTCCTCGACGCCGTCACCGGACGTGGCGAGGCCGGCGCGGCGGTGGTCGACGCCGTCGACATGGTCCAGTTCACCGGTTCCGTCGGCACCGGCCGGCGTATCGGGGTGCGGGCCGCCGAACGAATGATCCCGTGTTGCCTCGAGCTGGGCGGCAAGGACGCGATGATCGTGCTGGCCGACGCCAATCTCGACCGGGCCGCCCGCGCCGCGGCCTGGGGCGGGTTCTACAACGCCGGCCAGATCTGTGTCTCGGTAGAGCGGGTGTACGTCGAGGCACCGGTGTACGACGAGTTCGTCGCCAAAGTCCTTGACTGCACCCGTAAATTGCGGGTCGGCACCGATGCTCCCGGCAGTTACACCGCGGACATCGGCTCCATTGCCACCCCGGAACAATTGACGATCATCGAGCGCCACGTCGCCGACGCCGTCGAGCACGGGGCCACCATCGCCGCCGGCGGGCAAGCGCTGCCTGGTGATGGGCTCTACTTCGAACCCACCGTCCTGCTCGATGTCGACGAGACGATGGCATGCATCCGCGAGGAAACGTTCGGGCCCACCCTGCCGATCATGAAGGTCGCCGACGCCGACGAAGCAGTGCGACGCGCTAATGCTTCCGAATTTGGTTTGGCTGCCAGTGTTTTCACCCGTGACCACGCTCGAGGCCGCGCAGTGGCAACGCAGATTGATTCCGGTTCGGTCAACGTCAACAACGTGATGACCAATGTCTTCCAGCTGTCGGTGCCGTTCGGGGGCCGCCGCAATTCCGGACTCGGGGCCCGGCACGGAGGCGCCGAAGGTATCCGCAAGTACTGCTGGCGCAAATCGATCATCGAGGAACGGTTCAACCTGCGCGCCGAGATCTACTGGTACCCGACGAAGGGCCGCAATGTGGAGCTGATGAACAAGGCGGCCCGGATGTTGGCCGCCGGCGATTGGAGGCGTCGGTTGGGGCTGCGCAAATGATGACGTTGTGTTCGGCCTTCGCCGAAACCGTCGCCCGGGTCCCTGACCGAATCGCCCTGCGCAGCCTCGGAGGGGGACGCGAACTCACCTGGGCGCAATATGGTTCCGAGGTCGCGACGCTGGCGGCTACGCTGACCCGGCTGGGTGTACTCCCCGGGCAATCGGTCGCACTGATGATGAGCAACCGGATCGACTTCCATCTGCTCGACATGGCCATCATGCATATCGGCGCGGTTCCTGTGTCGATCTACAACACACTGCGGCCCCGCGATATCGCGTACATCCTCAACAACTCCGGTGCCACCGTGGTGTTCGCCGAAGCTACCCATGTCCCGGTGCTGTGCGAAATCGACAGCGGGCAAGCCAAACTCGAACAGATCATCAGCATCGACGGCACCGTCGACGGAGCCACGGACTTGGCCGACGTGCTCGCTGACGGGTCCGCCTTCGATCTGGCGGCCGCCGCCGCGCGACTCCGGCCCGAGGACCCGGCCACCATCAGCTACACCTCCGGTACCACCGGTGCGCCAAAGGGTGTCGAGCTCAGCCACGGCGCGATCCTGCGCAGCATTGCCGCGATCGATGATGCCTTCGGCTGTATCGATGGTGCGCGGATGGTGTCGTTCCTGCCAATGGCTCATGTGGCAGAACGGATGTTCTCGCATTGGCGCGGCATTGTGGGCGGTTTCACCGTCACTCCCTGTCCGCACCCGAGCGAGGTCGGCCCCTACCTGCTCGATGTGCGCCCGCAGTATGTGTTCTCCCCACCGCGGCTGTTCGAGAAGCTACGGGCTGCCATCGAGGTGCACTTCGACAGAGACCGCGAACGCTCCGCCGAGGCGTTGCGGGCAGGTATGGCGAAAGTCGAACTCGAGCAACGCGGTGAACCCGTGACCGATTCCGTCGCAGCAGATTTCGACGAGGCACGCCGTGAGGTGCTGGCCCCCGCGCTGGCTCTGGTCGGCCTGGACCAGACCGAGGTCGCGTTGACCGGATCAGCACCGGTAGCACCGGACCTCGTGCGGTTCTTCCTCATCCTCGGCCTGCCGGTGTACGAGGGCTGGGGTATGTCCGAGGTGACGGCCTTCGGCGTCTTCAACCGTCCGGGCAACACCCGGGTCGGCACTGTCGGTTATCCGTTACGCGGCGCGGAGGTTCGCCTCGCCGAGGATGGCGAGATCTTGTTCCGCAGCCCATGGCTGATGTCGGGCTACCGGGGTCGGCCTGAGCTGACGGCCGAAACCGTCGACGCCGACGGCTGGCTACGCACCGGAGACATCGGAGCCTACGTCGACGGCCGGCTGTCCATCGTCGACCGCAAGAAGGAACTGATCATCAGCGCCTTCGGCAAGAACATGTCTCCGAGCAATATCGAGTTCGCTGTGAAGAACGCCAGCCCGCTGATCGGTCAGGTCTGTGTGATCGGCGATGCCCGACCGTACGTCACCGCCCTGATCGTGGTCGACGAAGCTGTGGCGACGACGTACCGCGACCGCCGGGAAGTCCTGAATGCGGTGGAACAGGCTGTGGCCGAAGCTAATTCCGAACTGTCACGCGTCGAGCAGATCAAACGCTACCGGGTGATGGATACCGAATGGCTGCCAGGCGGTGATGAATTGAGCCCGACCATGAAGCTCAAGCGCAAGCAAATCAACGAAAAGTACACCGGCGTGATCGAGGAATTGTACGAACCCGCCCTCAAACAGGGGTGAACGTCAGCCAAGCGAGACGCGCCGAGGACAGCACAACGCTCTTGACCTGCCTAAATTAATTGATACCCAATATCTCATTAATTGACCAACAGAGAGAAACTCATGACACCATCGCAGTACGCTCACACAAAATTGCAACTCGGGCTCTGGGGCTGCGGCATCGGATTCGGATTGCTGTTCTTCGTCGGACTCATGCCGTTGGCGGGCTTCATCCCGCCACCATCTCCCCAGTTGTCCGGCGCCCAGTTGATGGCAGAGTTCGGCCCGCACCTAGCGTGGGTGAAATTCGGCATCCTCGTCGGACTACTTGGCGCCGCCCTACTGATCCCCTGGTCGGCGATGGTCTCCTTGCAGATCGCGCGTATGGAGCAGGGCCGCCGCGTCCCGTTGTGGGCGCTATTCTCATTCGGCGCCGGCTGCGTGAATGCCGTCGCCTTCATCCTGCCGTTCATCTTCTGGGCCGGCGCCTTCTACCGCGGTGACCGCTCGCCCGAGCTGGTGCAGCTGATCAACGACATGACCTGGCTCGAATTCCTGATGTTCTTCCCGGCCTTCAGCATGCAGCTGTTCTGCCTGGCCATGGCCGGGTTCACCCAGCGACAGGGACCACCGGTGTTTCCCCGCTGGTTCCTGTACCTGAACCTCTGGATGGCCACCATCGGAGGGACCGGCCTCATCTCGATCTTCTTCTTCTCGGGCCCGTTCGCGTGGAACGGACTCGTCGGATTCTGGTTGCCCGTCGGCTCGTACGTCCCGTTCCTCATCGTCACGTTCGTGGTGTTCTACCGGGTGATCAAAGCAGAGCCGGACACGTACCAGCTGCCGGATGCGCCCGAGACCGTCGCAACGGTCTAGCGCTTCAACGCTCACTGGCCAGTTATTGCACGCAAATCACGAAAGAGCTTGCAATATCTGGCCTTTCGGCGTTCTCAGGTGCGCAGCAAAACAAATTCGCGGTGCCGACCCAGTGGGCCGGCACCGCGAATCAGGTCGGTGCGACGTTGCGGCTCAGCGCCCCTTGATGGTCACCGGCAGGTCGTACACGCCACGCGAGTAGTTGTCCTTGACGTAGGAAATGTCGCCCACCTGCTCAATGCTGCTGGTGCGGCGCAGCAATTCCTCCAGCAGGATCTTCATCTCCAGCGTGACGACATGCTTGCCCAGGCACTGGTGCGGCCCCCGGCCGAAACTCACGTGCGGGTTGTTCTCCCGCGAGAGGTCGAACTTACGGGGCTGGTCGAACGCACGCGGATCGAAGTTGCCTGAGGTGAAGAGCATGAGGACGATGTCGCCCTCTTCGATCGTCTGCCCGTGGATCTCATGGGTCGCCGTCGCAGTACGCACGAGGTGGGTGAACGGCGAGGCGATCCGCACGATCTCCTGGATGGCGGTGTTGGGGATATCGTCCGCACGCTCGCGCAACCACTGCATCTGATCGGGGTTGTTCAGCATGGAGTGCATTCCGTGCGACAGCGCGGTCCGCGTGCTCTCCGCTGCCCCGCTCGCGAGCAACGCGACGTTCCCGAGCATCTCGTCCTCGGAGATGATGTCCGGGGCCTGAACGATCCGGGACAGCACGTCGTCGCCGGGGTTGGCGCGCTTGATCTCTGCGAGGTCACCGGCATAGACCATGAGGTTGCCGATCGCTTCCATCACGTGATCGAACGACGGCGTGATGCGCGTGTCGAAAGGAGCGGCGAAGGTGTCAACCCAGCCGAAGAAGTTTGGCCGGTCTTCGTTCGGAACCCCGAGCACGTCGCCGAGGGCTTCCATCGGCATCGCGTGACCGATTTCGTGCACGAAGTTGAACGTTCCCTTTTCCAGTGCCCGGTCGACGATGTTGACCGCGTACTCACGGAACTTCTCTTCCAGCTTCTTGACGAAGCCGGGGGTGAATGCCTTCGACATGACGCCGCGTTGGGCGCGGTGCTTGGCGCCATCCATGGTCAGCATCGCCGGCATGCCACCCATGTTCGGATCGATCGGCGTCACTTTCCAGGCATTGACGTACCCGCGGTCGGCCGCATACAGCTCGCTGTTACGGTCCACCGCCCAGATGTCGTCATGCCGACTGACCACCCACGCGCGATCGATCAGCATCGGGTCGTTGAACTCGTGCAGATAGCAGGGCTTTTCATCCCTGAGGTAGTCGTATGCGTCCAGCGGTAGCCCGAAGGTGCTCGGGTCCCCCTCGGCATACAACTCAGGATCAAAAACGTTTGTTGTGGCTACGCTCATATTGGGAGTCTCCTTGGGCTGAAGATGAGAACGACAGTGGCTGCGGCGCGAGGACGAATCACGCCACCGGCAAACCCGCTTCGGCGGCATAGCTGTTGTACATCGCGTGCGCCGGCTGCAGGGCCGGCACAATTCCCATCAGTTTGGTGACGCCGCCCTGGACCTTGATCTTCTTCCGCGCCAAGGCCATCGGGAGGTTCAGCTTCCCGAGCCAGAAGCGGTGCCCGTCGTCGCCGCTCATGGTCAGCTCGACCTCGGTTTGCGCCGCCTCGGCCTCTGGTCCATGCAGCAACACGAGTTCGGAGCCGGTCGAATCCAACACGAACATGCCCTCGGGATCGACATGCCGGATACGGAACGAGGTAGCGGCTGCCGTGAACCTCGGCGCGATGACAGGGTCCGTGACGAGCTTCTGATAGAAGGGCAGCAACGCCCCGTAGAGATCGTCAGTGGTGGCAAAAGTGGCCATCCGTAAGTCCTTCCCAGGGCCGGTCGGCGATCACTGGGATTGTCCATGATGGCCCGCAGCCGCACGATCAATGCCGGTCCCGTTATTTATGAGATTTCGCATACCAATATTAGCTATCGACTCTCAACTAGGTCAACCCTCGGTTTGACGGCGGGTCCGACACAACACCTGCGGGCATGAAACGCACCAACTGACGTCGAGCGCCCGCCTTGCGGTCGCGCAAATCCGCCCGCGTGGACCGATTAGAGAGCCATCCACCCGTATGGAGCGGCACACTAATTGTGACGGTGGTGATATTGACTCACTGTGTCAGTTCTGTGTAGCGTGGGTCACGTCACGCGGATGCGTGAAACGACCTTCGGGATGAAGGTCCGGAGCGAGCGGGTCTCCGCGCGGGCCAGGGACGCGGTACGCCGTCACGTGGGTCGGTGGCAGCGAAAATCATCCAGGCATCGACGCCGGACGCTTCGGGTTCCTCAACGATGCCGGCAAGCTTGAGAGGGAGCAGACGCTTTGATATCTGAACGCGCACAACGGATTCTGCTGTGCTGGGGGCTGACCTTCACCTTGATCTACGGTCTGGCATGGTGGCGACTCTTCCACATGATGCCGCCGCCCTCGGCGAAGTTACCGCCCGACCAGATCGCCAACTTCTACCGCACGCACAGCGGGGAGATCAAGGTCGGTGCCGTAATCGCCAGTTGGACAAGCGGTTTCATGGTGCCGATCGCAGTCGTCGTCGGCGTTCAGATCTCCCGCCACGAAAAGGGCAGACCTGTCTGGTCGACGCTGGCCATCGCGGGCGGAAGCCTGATGTCGGTCGTACTCGTGCTGCCGCCGATCTTCTGGGGTGTCGCGGCATTCACCCCGGACCGCTCGCCCGATATCACCGCGATCATGCACGAACTCGCAATGCTGACCTTTGTCACGACCGATCAGTACTACATCTTCATGTGGGTGGCGATCGCCGTGATCTGCCTGATTCCCAACAAGGTCCTCTACACGCCGTTCCCGCGCTGGTTCGGCTACTACACCGCGTGGACGGCTGTGATGTTCGAGCCGGGCGCGCTCGCGTTCCTCTTCCGCTCGGGCCCGTTTTCCTGGACGGGGCTGCTGGCGTTCTGGTCGCCGGTCGTGACGTTCTTCGCGTGGATCGTGGTGATGGCGGTGCTGCTGTTCAAAGCCATCTCAAAGCAGGAGCAGCAACCCGACGTCGACGCCGAAGCAGCTCTGTTGTGATGAACTACGTCAACAACAAGGTGTGCGCAGTGGCGGGACCGTTGTGCGCGATCGGCTGGATCGTCGGCCTGCTGGTATTTGCCCAGTTTCTCCCCCCGCCCAGCGGCAATACGGGCCCCGCGGAAATTGCGCAGTTCTACGCCAACAACGTCACGGGCATCCGGACCGGCATGATCCTCGTGCTCTTTTCGGGCATCTGCTACCAGCCGTGGGTATGCGCCATCTCTGTTCAGATGAAACGGATGGAGGGTGAGACATCGCCGATGACCCTCGTCCAGTTCGGCCTCGGAACGCTCTTCGTGTTGCTCTTTCAGCTGGCAGCGATCTTCTGGCAAGTCGCGGCCTATCGTCCGCTGGAGAATCCCGAAATCACGCAGCGCTTCAACGATCTGGGCTGGATGATGTTCCTGATCTCCGTCCCGGTGGTGACCATCCAGGGCGTCGCAATCAGTCTGGCGATCTTCGGTGACAAACGCGAGGAACCGATTCTCCCCCGGTGGTTCGCCTGGATGAATTTGTGGGCTCAGCTGGTCTTCTTGCCGGGGACGTTTATCCCGTACTTCAAAGACGGCCCGCTCGCGTGGAACGGCGTCATCTCCTTCTGGGTGCCAGCGATCATCTACACGATCTGGATGCTCACGCTGACGAAGCTGCTGTTAAACGCAGTCAACCGGCAACGAGCCGAGGAACTCGCCGAACAGCAGTTCCCCACTCCCACACCGGATCACACATGGGAAATCCAGCAACTGCGCGGCGAGCTCTCCGCATTGCGCGCCGAGCACGACCTGCTGGCTGGGCGTGAGTCGCTCAGCCGCACCCCGGTCTGAGCCCGTCGAGAACTACTAAGGAGCCATCCATGGTGAACACGACCGAGGCCCGGCCGGCCGAGGCAATGCCATCGCCGAAGAAGGGTCGGCGGACCCCTGCAGAAGGGGGCGTCTGGATCTTCATCTTCGGCGACATGTGTGTATTCGCAGTGTTCTTCGTGCTCTTTCAATTGGTCCGGATCAGCAACCCTGCCCAGGCCGCTCTTGATCAAGCCGCACTCAACAAGAACTTCGGAGCGATCAACACTGTCCTGCTACTGGTCAGTTCACTGTTGGTTGTCCTCGCGACGCGCGCGGTGCGATCCGAAACCCAGAGCCGGCATGCCCCGACATTCATCAGCGGAGCATTCATCTGCGGCGCAGGATTCCTGGCGATCAAAGTTGTGGAGTATGCGGAGAAGGTCCACCGCGGCATCACGCCGTACACCAGCGATTTCTTCATGTATTACTACGTACTGACGGGCCTGCATGCGTTTCATCTATTGATAGGACTTGTGGTCCTGATCGGGTTGCACCGGCTCGCTCGCAAGCCTGCGATGAGCACCAATGAGCTCTCGTTCTTCGAGAGTGGCGCGTGCTTCTGGCACATGGTCGACCTGCTATGGATCGTCCTGTTTCCGCTGATCTTCCTGGTGAGGTGACCCGATGACCTACATCCCCCACGGTGTTGAAGCTCGGACGCAGGCGGAGCTGCTGAAGTCGTCGGCCACGGTCGTCTGGTTGTTCCTGATCATCGCGACTGTGGTCTCGTGGGCCATGGGCGCCCACCACGGGTTCACCCACAGCGACAAGATCAACAGCGTCGCCATCTTGATCATCGCGTTCGTCAAGGTCCGCTTCGTCGGGCTGTACTTCATGGAACTCAAGAATGCGCCGCCAGGGCTTCGAGCAATCCTGGAAGCATGGTGCGCAGTCGTCTGCGCCGTCACGATCGGCTTCTACCTCGCGGCTTGATTCATCCCGCTGGTCGCGGCGCGGCGTCACTCCTTCAACAAATCCGGCAGGGTCCGGCGCGGTTGGGACCAGGCTATGTGGAAGAGTCAATGGAGCAATATCGACGATGGCACTATTTGGACGTCGCGTCATAAAGTACTCAGCCTCTAGACTGGATCGAGGATGACCGACTTACGCGAACGGAAGAAAACGGCACTGCGTGCGACGATCGTGCGCTCGGCAGTCGAATTATTTGTGGCACGCGGCTACGACGCCGTCAGCGTCGAGGAAATCGCGCACGCCTCAATGTGCTCGCGCAGCACCTTTAACCGGTACTTCGGTACCAAAGAGGACGTGCTGTTTCCGTCAGCCCCCGAAGTCATCGCCGGACTCCAGGACGCCCTGGACCGTGCAGAACCTACGAACGACAAATGGCAAGTCGCCAAGCTTGCGGTCATAGCTCAACTCGGGCGGTTCTTCGACACCTTCGACACGTTCGACCCAGAGCTGCGTGTCACCTGCATGCGGTTCTGGTTCGAAGAACCTGCCCCACGACGCCGCTATCTGGAAATCGCCCATTCATTCGAAGAGATCCTGAAATCCTATTTTGCGTCTGACCTGCCCGACGACGCCGACGCCCACCTGCGGGTCCAAGTGCTGGCCGCCGCGATGGTGTCAGCGTTGCGCGCGGTACTACATGCGACCATCGAATCCGGAGAGACGCTGAGCAGCCTCGCCCAGACTGCGTTTGGAATGTTGGAACACGGCGTTGGGCCGATCTGACAACCGACCCCTCCGAGGCGATCAGCGTCTCATCCATCCCCGTGCACGACCGGGGAAACACGTAGGACGCCTGCTTCACCGCTGAAGCATTACCACAATGCCCCCCACAGATTGAGCCACAGCCGTGCCGGCGACCGAGCCCGTCTCCGGCCAACTGTTGTGCACGAGGGCGGGCGCCGCAGGGGCAAGGTTGGAAACCCATCGACACCGTCATTTCGATGACTTCCTCAGGGACACAGGGTAATTCCCGCGGCATCAGGTGTGCATAAACCCGCGCACGTGAGGCAGATCTTCAAATGACGCGACGATGCCGGTCGGAGCCTGGCAGACTGCGCGAACAGAATTCACTGCTCGCATGCCGGTTCCGATTAGCACGTCAGTGAGCTGGTCGTCACCACCAAATGCCAAATCAAGCTGCATATCTGGCACACCCTTGATGGTGATCCTGTATCCGCCGGCCTGCTTGTTGTCGAAGATGGGAAAGCTTGGCCAGCCCTCGGGTGCGATGTCCTGGCGGATCTTCTCGTAATTCTCGGCTACCACCCGCACCTTGCCGTCGACGATGCCCTCGAGCCCATAGTGGATTGCGCCGATCGTGTTCGGCGGGATGTCCAGTCCCGCGGACGTTGTGAAGCCCCCTGCGACCAGTTCTGGACGGCGGAAATGTCGGATCTCGTCGAGTTCGAGGTCGAACGATTCGGCCAGTGAATGCACGACCGGCCCCCAGTAGTAGTGAAGTATGTCGAGGTCAAAGCTTGCCGAGTCCTCCTCGATGGTCTTGCCGAATCCAAGAGCCGAGATGACGGGCGGGTCGTAACTGGAGCAATCGAGAAGTTCGGCGGCGGAGATCAGATCGATCCGTTGTGACAGATTGGTGACAGCAAACAGCATGGCGTCGCTCACCACCCCTGGGTGGATGCCGGTGTTGTACAGGGTTGTTTGGCCCTCGTGGCAGGCCACGGTGAGGCGGTCGATGACGCCGGTTTCCATACCTGCTGGCCAGACGAGCCGTGTAATGGAGTTGTTGACGACGTTCTTCCCCGACGCGAGGATTCGGCAGAGGTCATCGATGACTCCGCCGACTCGGCCGACGTCGGTTGCGGCGTAGGTGACACAGTCGGCGGGCGTTGCGAGAATCTCTTCGACGCTATTGGTGGCTATCACACCGGTCGGTCCTGCGCCGCAGAGTTCGCCGGCATCGTGGCCACTCTTGGTTGCGCTTGTCACGTAGAGACCGGCGAGTTCTAGATCGGGGTGATCGATGATTCCTCTGAGTGCGGGCATCCCCACTCGGCCCGTCGCCCATTGAATGACTCGATAAGTCTTCTGTGAAGACATCGTTGACCTCTCCTGTATCGCTTCTGTCGTTTCTGTTGTTCGGCAACGTGTTTCATTTGCCGCGGGTCATAGGGGTTGCCGTCATCCCGCCTGGGCTCGGGAGGTCGGCCATCGCGGCCAGCAGGTTTGTAGCTGGGTTGTTCAGCATCATGGGTGCGTCCACTGGCAGAATCCCGGCATCGATCAGCAAGGTGGTTGCCCGTTGAGTGAGGATGGACAGCCGTACAGCGGCGAGCATTTCGTAGTAGTGGATGTCCGGCACTCGGCAGCTGGTCAGTTCCTCGTAGCGCTCAACGACGGCGTTGGCTTCAGGGAAACCCTCTGGGATGGGTACTCCGATTCCTTCGGTGTGGTGGCGGAACAGAAACAGCCACCAACCCAGGTCCAATTCAGGGGCGCCCACCCCAGTCATCTCCCAGTCGAGAACGGCACTGACCGTGAGGTTGTCTTTGATCAGCAGATTGCCGAACCGGGCGTCACCCCAGCATAAGACGCTGGAAGGCTCACGCGTTGGCCGCTGGTCAGCAAGCCAGTCCAGGCCCGCCTCGACCGTGATATTGGTGCGACCGTCGGCCGCCCACTGGTAGCAGGACCGCAGGTCTTCCAGGACGACGTCCAACGATGAGCGGTGCGCATCGGAGCGATCAAGATCCCCCAAACCGACTCCACGCCAGTCAACTTGATGAATGGCCGCGAGAGCCTTGAGACCATTGTCAGCCATCTGTGCCCGCTCGTGCGGAGCGAGTTCCATGACCCAGCCACTCACAGTAAATGGTGGGTCGTCGGCAGCAGCTCGGCCGTCGACGTGGCCCATAACAATGAAGGGCGCACCGAGAAGCGATGAATCATCCTCGTAAAACAGCGCTTCCGGCACCGGAACCGTCGAGCGAGAATTCAAGGCGCCGATGACGCGAGATTCACGTCTGAGGTCATAGGACGGGAACATCGCCGGCCCAGTCGGTGCGACTCTGGCAACGAGCCGGCGGTTTACCGTGCGGCCGTTGTCTTTCCACGAGGCAGCAAACAGGATGGTCTCGTTGGACAGTCCGCTGGATTGAGGCATGGTGACGGTACCGACCTCGATGTCTTCAACGTCGCGTAGATTTCTGCCCAGCGCCGCCACAAGCCGGTCTGCGACTGCTGATTGATCCGTGGTGTTGATAAGTGCCATGGCTATTTGCCTATTCTTTCCAGTGCAGTTGTCCGACCGGACGTCGCGTTCATGTGATGCTGGTATTTGTCGAACCACACTTCCTGGCAGGTCGCGTACGTGACGCGGCCTGTTTCGTCCTCCCAGCGGAAGACGCTGTCGTGGAAAGATAGGTTCGGCCACGCGGGAACGGCCGCTAGCGCAATGGCTCTTCCGTGGAACCGAAATATCCGTCCTTCGTCGTCGCAGGCCTCGATCGTTTGGCGCGTGGCGAGATGACTGATCGGGTGGCGGTCATGGACTTCCCGGTGAACGCGGGTCAGCCCGTTGGTGCGACCATCTGCATGCACCCAGCCATAGACGTGGCTGGGTCGTGATGAATCGACGGGATAGACGTCGAGGAACGGGGGGTTGGTATCGGGTGCTTCCCAACCGATCTGGTTGAACGCGAGGTCGGGGCCGAACGCTATGGGAGACCAGGCGAGGGGTGGCATCTCGACTGCTCCGCGACGCTCGGTGCGGACTTGGTTCCAGGAGCGGTCCCGCGGAGCGAGGCAGTCGACGTCGAATTCTTCGCTGCCTAGTCTCAGCGATCCGGTGCAGTGCATGAACTGTTCGCTGCCGCCGGGTTGGCTTGCGGGGTTGGCATTTTCGGCTTCTCCTGGCATGACGTGCGCTCGCGCCACCAACGGAGTCATCGCGGTCTGCAGGAGGTCGAATGAAGCGTCTGGGTTGTCGTAGCGCAGCCGAACGGTACGTCCGGGCTCAACAAATTCGATGGTTAGGCCATAGGCTGTCACGATCGTGTTTCCGTCGATCTGCGGCCAACGCATTGTGTTCTGCCAGTTCAAATGCGCAGCGTCAAGAAGTTCAATATTGTCGAGACCGCGGAAGATACATATCCCGCCCTGCGAGAGCGGGAACGCCGGCTGGTATCTGACGTAGATGAAACCGCCGAGTTCAGCTTCGGGTATCGAGAAGCTGAAATAGTGGGTGTGAATGGTGTGTGGGTCTATTGATGCCGGGCTCGATGGCATAGGCAGCCAAAGGTCGG
The DNA here is from genome assembly GCF_009729415.1 of Mycolicibacterium sp. CBMA 234. Classification (GTDB taxonomy): domain Bacteria; phylum Actinomycetota; class Actinomycetes; order Mycobacteriales; family Mycobacteriaceae; genus Mycobacterium. The sequence goes on along the minus strand of NZ_MPKW01000020.1, from coordinate 102,390 downwards.
TTTCGGGCTTCTGTTCAGCCAAAGGCATACTGCTGCAACCTTTCTTGTATTGCGTTGATCTAGTGGCGTGACGGCTTCAGCGCACGGGTGGTGCTCGAAGCCCCGAACGCGGGATACCGGCCGCAATCGAAATCATGTCGTCACACACCGGTCTCCGACGAACCACATGCCTGGACCGGGCAGTCCTCAGCTTGACCTAGCGACACTGACCATCTGATCTGACGACTCACCGGCCGACTCCCCAGCCATGGCCTCAGCGTTGATCGCCCGCACAGTCAGGATCGAGAAGGTGATGATCCACACGAAGAACACGATCATTGGCACGTAGAACACCAACGCACCGTCTTGTGAGAAGGGCCCGGTTTTGAAGAACAGCAGCAGGCTTGCTTCGCACATGAAGAAGCTGGCGAAGATGTTCAGGTAGGCCGACCAGCGCGGGAACGGCGGGCGGGCACTGTTATCCATCAGGGTGGTAGCGGCTAAGGCGAGCTGAAAGAGTGCGAACGGGGCACCGGTGAAGAGCACGCCCAGCCAGCCGAGATCGTTGAAGGCCTGCGTGACGGCAGGGCTGGTCTCGCCTGGACGCCAGGCTGCGGCGCCGAAGAAGAACCCGATGAACATCACTACGACGCCCTCGCATGCGACGGCGATCATCATGATGTTGAACAAGATTGGCCATTGGCGTTCACGCCGCCTGACCATTTGGATGATGCTGACACTCCAGGTGGTGTACAGAATGCTGGAGAAGATGAAAATGACTGTCGCTATACGGATTCGGGTGGTATTGGCCAGATATTCTGCAACGACCCTTACGGCCGGGTCTGCCGCAGACGGGGGCAGGATGTACTGGAAATTCGCCACGACGGTGGCCGCGAACGGCCAGAAGAATGCGAACGCCAGTCCGGTATAGGCACAGAATTTGAGTACTTTGGGGTTGAAGCCGTCAGCACGCATCGTGCACTCCTAACATCGTTGAATCGAGTGTTGTTATGAAACTGCCTGAATGGCAGTGAGATTCGGAATGTCGCCGCTGGCGCTGCGCGGCGGCGTGATCAGACTTCATTGCGAGCGTCCGCGGACGGCGTGACTTCCTGGTGTTGTCGATGGAATCACCCGCCGACTGCGGTGAAAGAGTCGAGGTCAACGACCATCGTCGACATACGTTCGAGGTTGATCAATGACACGTCGGTGGGCTGCATGGCTGGTTCAAGTCGTCCAGCTCCGATGGTGTAGAGCCAGAACGCCAGTCCGTGGAATACCTGTTGACGGTAGGTAAAGAACGCCTCGTCGAAGTCGAGCTTCGGTCCGCCCGCCGCGTGTAACTGGTCGAGGTAGAGCGCGAGCAGCTCGCGTTCCCATTCGCGGCGGTCCTCGACCGTAAGTGCCGAGGCGAGGGCGTAGGCGACATCCATTGCCCAGGTTCCGATGTTGAGCACTTGCCAGTCGTAGAGTCCCATGCCACCGTCGGGTGTCAAATACCAGTTGCGGGAATGGACATCGGCGTGCAGCAGGGTCATCGGTGCGTTCTCTTGAAGGGCCAGTGATCGCATAACCGCCGGCCACACTCGGCCCTTGTGGTCGATGAACTTGTCAGGAAAGACGTGTTGCGCGCGGTCGAAGCCGACGGCACTTCGTTTGGCGAAGCTGATCAGGTCGTTGACGTCGCGCTGCCATTGCCGGGCTGTCTTCAGTACTTTCAGGTCGCCGGCGAATCGTGGGCTTTCCCAAAGGGTTCCGTGAACCTTGGCGAGCGTGGTCACAATGGCTTCGGCGCGCCCGCGGTCGATGCGGTGCAGGGTCGGGTCGCCGAACGTCACGTGCTTTGTCGCTGCTACGTCCTCCATCAGGAACATCGACCGGCCCGATCTTGGATCGACCGCCATGTAGTAGCCCTGTGGCGCCTCGATGTCGAGCACCGGTCGGATGCGGTCGTAGAACACCGCTTCACACGTCAGGCATTGTGAAGGCACCGTGATCGCCCGGGAGGTGAACCGTGGTGTGGCTTTAGAAAACACCTCGGCCGGTAGTCCGGCGCTAGTTCCTACGTCGTTGTAGGAGATGTGCAAGGCTCGCCGTGACGTTGAGCCGTCGCTGCCCGGGCCGGCGGTGAAGTCAGTGACCCACGCACCCGGCACATCGCGGCACAAGGCCGCGGTGAGCCAATCTGGTGTCAGTGCCCCGACGGATGGAGGAATCTCAGACAGCAGTGTGGGTTTGGGCCGACGAACCTGCTCGTTCGCGATGTGACCCGCTAGCCGTACCAGCTGTCCGGCCACATTCAGTTTCGTTTGTAGAGACATCCAGATTTTCCTCGCTGCTCGAAAAGTTTTGTTGCGTTGCATGTTCGGCGAACTGCCTGTTGATGCCGGTATGCGTGTAGTAGGTCATGACGGCGATCCAGATGGTGAACGCGCCGATCGGGATGTAGAAGCCGATCAGGCCGTTCCATGCGAACGGTCCGGTCTTGAAGAACACAGCGAGCCCGCCGCCGGTACCGCTGATGGCGATCCAGAGGTTCAGGTAGCCGACCCAGCGGGGCCACAGTGGCTGCGTGGACTTGTCCATGAAGGACGCCAGGGCCACGCAGGACAGCTGCAGTACGTAGCCGGGAAACACCATCACAAAGATGAGCCAGGACAAGTCGTTGAGCATCCGGATGGTGCTCGGCTCCAATTCGGAGCGGAATGTCGCAGCGATCCAAAGCATTCCGCAGAGTTGGAAGAACACCACCAGTAGCACCGCCCCGCCGAACTGCATGAGAGCCAGCAGCGGCATCCGCTTCTCGATCCGGGCGATCTGTATTGAGATCACCCCGAAGAATGGAATCAGCAGCGTCGTCGCGACGAGGCCGAGCACCATACCGACCCGGATCTCCATCGCGTGGTCATTGATCAGCTGGGCGACTTCGCCCGCCCCCAGTGAGGGGGCCAGCGGTGGAATGAACCCAGCGAAACCCGCGAACGACGCGAGATAGAGCACGAAGAAGACGGGGCCGGCCCACACACACGCTAGTTGTATGCGTCTTGCCATGGAGTCACCTCTCTGGTCGTAATCTGTTGTGCAGGAACGGACCTGACCGCCCGAAAGCCTTGCATGGTTGCCTGCGAAAGATTCGATATGTCACCGGCTAATGCCCCACGGGCGTACTCGGCGGTCAGGGATTATTGGAGGGTCTGGGCATCGGCACCCCGGGGCCGGGGCAGGTGTGCCCGTCGACCCCGGCGGCGCACATGTCATTGACCATGTACGACGGATATCCGGAAGGGAACGGATCTGAGTGTGTGGCGAACCACTGCTGCGGAACCATGTACAGCACCAGGAATGCGAGGTGAATAGCTCCGTAGATGGCGAAGAACTTGGCTGCCTGCTTGCCCTTAGCACCGAACTTCAGCGTGTCGAGGCCTCGCTCGACGATGGTCTGACCTTTGTCATTGCGGAAGTGGCTCAGGCAGGCGATGGCGCCGAGGCCGAACCCCCCGAACAGCACTGTCTCCGACATCGGGATCTGGTAGGTTTCGCCGGCGAACAACGTGATCGCGCGGATTCCGCCCGGGTAGGCATAGGCACCTGTGCGAAGCACCAGGCCCTCGACGAGAGTGTCAGTGATCGTCAGTCCGACGATGATGGTCACGATAGTTCCTGCGATGCCGAGTCGCGGCCAGCGTGCCTTGGCTTTGCGCAACAGCCAGAGGATCACAATTACCTGCGAGAACACGAGTGCCGTGTACGCGGGCGGCACGATGAGCAGCGGTTCGGGCAGCTTGTTGGCGTTCGGGCTGGTCCAAGTCGGCCAGGAGCCGTTGGCCCAGGCACCCCTGTTAATCAGGTGCGAGTTATAGAACAGCGACACCGAGGTGTAGCTCATGGACATGTCCCAGAAAAACACCATCGCAGCCGATAGGGCGATCATCGAATCGGTGTTCAGCCGCCCCTGCTGGCGCCACGGCCTGACGATCGAGACGTAGAGCAACACGACCGCCGCCGCGGGCACACCGATCTGTAGCACGGTGAAGATCACCGACTGCCACTGCGGCAGCTTGTCCGGCCCCGGATCGGTGGAGGTGAAGTTCGGCCCGAGAACCCATCTGGCGAGCACGAAGACCTGAAAGCCCAGTAGGGCCACGCCCGCACCGGCCCACCACAGGATAGGACGCGATGGTGCAGCCTTCGGATCAGGAAGTGTCTCGCCGGAGAATGTGCCGCCCCGTCCCCTGTCGATGGTCGCCACGGTGCCATCCCTTCATCGCCGTCGGCCTTGGCAACGCGCCCACGTCGCGGACGCTAGTGCCACTTGCATTATGAGCCGAATGTTCTCAAATAAGCAAGCGTCACTAGCGTTGGTGGCGAAACGAGGCCAGTGCCACTAGCGCAGCAGTGAGCAGGCGACTATCCGCCACTACCAATGAGGTAGCGGTAGAACAGTTGGACCGGGCGCCGACCAGCCGAGGGAGTTGCGGTTCAGTCAGGCCGGCCAGAGATGCCGTGAGTGATCAGCATCGCCATCTCACGCATCAGGCGGGGCTGGCTGGGTGGCCGGACACCGACTGGCACTATCCAGTCCTCCAAGACCACCGAACCGATAATCATCGCCGCAACGGACATCATCGTCGCTGGCGGATCGAGATGTGCTAGATGGCGGTCGTCGGCGATCTCTAGACCGACATCTTGTACAGCGCGCAGGCCCTCACGGATCCGGGCGCTGACCGCGACTGCGGACGCGTGCAGGTCGCTGCTGGGATTGGCGCGGGCCTCGATGAGCTCTCGAAACAGCAGTCGGTCCGTACGCACGAGCGTGAACAGTCCCTCAACAAGTCGCTGCGCCATATCCTGCACAGTCGTCTCACTGGAAAACTGCCGCCAAGACGCGATCCAACCATCGATGAAGTGACTAAAGGACTCCAGCGCCGTTGCCTCGAAGAGGCCGGCCTTCGATCCGAAGTTGCGGAAGAGGGTCGTCTCGGCTACGCCTGCACGCAGGCAGATCTCCTTCGTGGTGGTGGCCCGGTATCCGTTAGCGCCGAACAATTCATGAGCCGCAGCGAGCGTCCTGCCCCGACCGCTGTCTTGCGCGCCCTGGTGCGCTGGGATATCTCGTCGCTGCATAAGAGCGGAGTCTAATGCCGAAATTGAGACCTTCCGGTTTTAAACACCGCCGCCATGCGCGGGTAGTCACGTGGCGAGGGATACTCATCGACTCGCGGGCTCCGAGGCGTCTCGCCGCAAACTCCTCTGATCGGGCGGCCTGGTTCTGGACCATCAAACGACACATGGAGCTAACAGCGAACGGGTCGTGACCGGACGATCGGCGTCGGCACCGCAGTACCCAAAGCCGGCGATAGCTGCATGGTGCGCGCGGTTCCACCGCGCAGGAGCTCGACACGGAGTGCTCAGCGTCGTGTGCGTTTCGAATCTGCCGAGTATGCGCCATAAATGGTGAGTCGGGCCATCTCATCGATGAACGCCTTGTCGTCGGGCCGTCTCTTTTTGGCGCCGTCGAACATCCAATCACCGTGTACCGCAATCGAAAATACAAGCCCGAACATCAGTCTCGTCATGACGGCAGGGTCGAATGCGTGAAAACCCCGTTCGTCGCGCTCGCGCTGAATGACCGACTCGAACCGCTCAAGAATCGCCCCGAGGTGCGGCCCGGGCGGACCATCGCTGGCCACATCGCCCTGGGTTGCGCGCGCGCCGATCATCTCCTGGATCAAACGGCGGTTGGCAGACAGCACGTCGTAGACACCGCGGTAGAACTCACGAGCTTCGTCGATGTCACTTCGCACGCCGCGGGGGCGTTCAGTCCAGTTGGCGATGTACCCGGACACGAATTCGTTGAAGGGAGCCAGCACCGCCTCTTCAAATAGGCCAGCCTTTGAACCGAAGTGGCGGAAGATCATCGGCTCCGACACAGCAGCCGCCTTCGCGATCTCGCGGGTGCTGGTTCCCGCGTACCCCCGTTCGGCGAACAGCTCGCGTGCCGACTCCAACAGCAGCCGCTTGGCATCGCCGCGGGCTACCGGCTTCCCGCTCACCGCTGACTTCTTCGGCATACACCATTTTGGCACGACGTGCGCCTTGGCCGATGCAGCCCACCCGGTTGCATCGGCTATTGCGCCGGACCGGGTCCGCCACCTACAGTTCGTAGTTAAGTGCCACTTAACTAAGGGTATTTGAAAGGTTTGCACAGTGGAGATCAGGACATTGTCCGAGAACCAGCTCGAGCTGCGGTGCGTGCGCTGGGGCGCCCACATCCTGTTCGCAGTGTTCTTCGCGGGCTGGATTCTCGGGTGCCGCTTCATTCCGTCACCGTCGCCGTCCGACAGTGCAATGGAGATAGCGCAGCGCTTCGCCCAGAACCGTGCAGGCATCCAGATCGGCGCAACCTTGATGCTGCTGAGCATGGCATTTTGGGCAGCGTGGGGCGCCGTCGTTGCGTCGTGGACTCGCCGCGCCCGCGGCGGTGGACGCACCCTCGCCTACGCGCAAATTGTGTGCATGTCCGTCTCAGAAGTCATCGGCGTCCTGTGTACGTCGTTCTGGGCAATCGCAGCCTACCGTCCTGGCAACATCAATCCCGAGATCACCGCCACCCTCAACGACATCGCATTCATGTTCTTCCTGCTCCCCTGGGGCCCATTTAGCATGTGGTGTCTGACTGTGGCAGTGACCGTCTTCCGCGATCGACGAATGGACGATTCCGAGCGGGAGTTCCCACGCTGGATCGGCTACATGAGTCTACTCACCGCGTTCCTGTTCGCGCCGGCAATGCTTGTCCTGTTCTTCAAGCACACCGCCTACGGCTATGACGGTCTGCTCGGCATGTGGATTCCCCTATTGATCTTCTTCGTGTGGGTCGAAGCGGTGAGCTGGAGCCTCATCGACCGACTCAAGGCCGAGCGGGTCAGATTACTGGCCGCTGGCGATTCTGTTGCGCCACAATTCGATACGGAGGCCGCATATGCCTGAAACGATGGTGAGCAGCCCCGGCACACAAAGCGGCGTTAAAACCGGCCAGCGTGTTCACGTACCCGGAGAGGCCGGGTTGTGGGTCTTCATCCTGGGCGATATGACGCTATTTGGCTGCTTCTTCGCGCAGTTCGTCTTCGCCCGTGGATCGCAGACACAACTGTTCAACGCCTCGCGCAGCGAGTTGCACATCGCATTCGGCGCGTTCAACACTTGCCTGCTCCTGACAGGGTCGCTGTTCGTGGTGTGGGCCGTCGAAGCAATCCGCCGCGGGCGACCGACCGCCGCACGACGCTGGATCACCGTCGGAGCCGTAACCGGGGTGTGGTTCCTCGTCGACAAATCAATCGAATGGGGGCTCGAGATTTCCCGCGGAATCACCCCCATAACTAACGACTTCTTCACGTACTTCTTCGTTTTTACGGGAATCCATGCTGTGCACGTAACTATCGGGCTCTGCGTCCTGGCGTACCTGCGAAGACTCACCCGCAGACCAGGACTCGGTCCGCGCGATTTACATACATTCGAATCCGGCGCCGTGTACTGGCATCTCGTCGACCTGCTCTGGATTGTCCTGTTCGCCCTCCTCTACCTGATGGCTTGATGCGATGACTATCACGACCTATCTCCGATCGCCTGCCAACAAGGTGTGGGCAGTGCTCCTCGCGGCAACTCTGGTCACCTGGACTCTCGGAGCAGGGCACTCCGCACTAGTTGGCAACACCTGTGTTGCAACAGTATTCGTCATTCTCATTGCGTTCATCAAAGTCGACTTGGTGGGACGTTACTTCATGGAGTTGAATCATGCGCCTCAGCGCTTGGCGCTACTGTTCCACAGCTGGTCGGTGATCACCGCCTGCACCGTCATCGGTATATACCTCCTACATCGGTGACCCCCCTCAGCCCCGCCGCCATCTGCCACCCGAGGGCGTCACGATGGCACTTGACTTTACTTTTGGCCGTGCCCTAAATGGGATTTGTGAGAATTACCACACCGATCACCACTTATTATGAACTGCGTTATCTCATAACCTGTAGCTTGCTACAGATGTCACATCATTGAGCACCACGAGGAGCGCAGGTGTCTTGTGTGCGATTTCGGCGCTGCGCGGTTGGCTTGGCAATTGCCGGTGCATTGCTGACCGGATGCGACTCCAACCCCAAGCCTGCCGGTGGACCCAGCGTGATCACACTGACACTCGTACGACATGGCGAGTCACGGGGAAACGCATCTGGACTTATTGACTCATCAGTACCGGGGCCATCGCTCACCGATCTCGGCGAATCCCAGGCGATGTCACTCGCCAACAGGCTGAAATCCAATGCTTACGACGGCGTGTTCGCATCATCGATGATTCGCACTCAGCAGTCAGCTCTACCTATCGCGCAACTGCTCGCGAAGGACATCACCGTCCTTCCAGGCCTGCGCGAGATCGAGGCAGGGACCTACGAGGGAACCCCCGAGGCCAAAGCCGCAACAGGCTACCTACGGACAATTCTCGCCTGGGCGCACGGCAAGCGCGAAGAAAGAATTCCCGGTTCCATTGACGGGAATGACTTCGAGAAGAGATTCAACGATGCCGTAGAAACCATATGCAACAGAGGTGATACTCATCCGATCGCGTTCTCCCATGGCGGCGCCATCACTGCGTGGGTTCTCATGAACGCGGTAAACGCGCGCACCGCCGTCCCGGCGTCAAGCACTCTTCCGAACACGGGATACGTTGTCCTGCAAGGTGACCCGAAGAATGGTTGGACCGTGACCGATTGGAACGGTACCCCGGTCGCCTAGCAGACACTGCCCCGGCGGTTGGATACCCAAGGTTGCAATGCCGTGTGGTTGCCACATATGCGAGCTAGTAGCAAATGACCTTCACAGGGACTGACCAAGCGGGCCGGCACTATCAGCCAGACATGCGCAACCGCGACGAATGTTTCGCGAGATAACACTGATGCTCACGTACGGCATCACGGGTAGGCCCGCCTGACGAGTCAGGTGAAAGCGCTGACTACAAGCCGAGATCGGCCAGCAGCGCGGAACGCGGAACAGTCATCGCCTCGGCAATCAAACTTACGAACCGAGCGTCGGCATACGCCTGAGCGATCGGGTATTCCAGCATGTAGCCGTACCCGCCGTGCAGCTGTACACCGCAGTCAACGGCCTTGTTGTAGACCGCGATACTGTTCTGCAGCCCAGCTCCGGCCTCAGCCAGCGGGAGCTCCTGCAGCCCTCGCCGCCGGGCACAGTTGTCGTGGAATGACGCCGCCACCACGAGTTCGCCCCACACGGTGGTCAACACCGACTGAGTGTTCTCGAATTCGGCGACGAGGCGGCCAAATGCCTTGCGCTCCTGGACATATGCCACCGTCGCAGCCACCGCGGCGCGCGCGCCCGCGACGCCCACCGCCGAGAAAACCAACGCCGCGTCGATCAACAGCTCATCAACGGCGCTGCACTCGCCCGACAACACCGCGTCCGCTTCGACGTGGACGCCGTCGAAAACGACGTCCCTGCTTCCAGCGTCCTGCCCGCCGAGCACCTTCGCCGGCGGCAATACGACCGCAGCCCGGGCATCGACCATCACCGCCCGGCGTCCGGCGTCTGCAACCTCAACGATGACGAGGTACTTGTCGGCGTTGGTCGCGTTGACCACACCATGGGCAGTACCCCACAGCTGCAACCCACTGAGGGTGAGCACCCCGGTGATACCGCCGGTGTGGCCCGCCAGTGCTACCAGCGTCGAGCCCGAGATCACCGCTTCCGCCAGGCCGTCGGTCCCGACGTACCCCGTCACCACAGCTGGAATGACCACGTTCGACTGCAGGCCGAGGGCCAGTGCGGTGCCGGGAGCGCCCGCCTGCGTCGCAGCCGCGACGATGAGCTCACCGAAGCGCGGATCGTCCAACCCGCCGCCGCCCAGCGCTTCCGGAGCCAGGACGCCGAGCAATCCCATCTCCGCGGCGTGATCGAAAACCGCACGGGGGCAGTCCCTATCCGACCGGGCCTGCTCCAGCGTCGGGACCACTTGCCGACGCACGAACTCGTCGGCTGTGGTCTGGAAAGCCGAACGCTCGGCTTCGAAGTCGACATGTGCCTGGGCTGTCTGAACCATGGTTGCTACCTCTACTCCCCGCACCACACAGGTGAACGCTTCTCGACGAACGCCAGCGCACCTTCGGCGGCGTCCTTCGATTCCCGAATGATCTGCGCCTTGGGTTGCATCCGCTCGAACAGCTCATCAGTCGGCCAGTCCACCGAGTTGTCAGCAATCCACTTACTCATCCGGACTGCCAGCGGTGCATTGAGGGCGATCTCAGAGGCCAATTCTTGTGCGGCATCGAGTGCCTGGCCCGGGGGGACGACCATGTTCACCAGCCCGAGTTCGCATGCCCGTGGTGCACTGATCGGCTTACCGGTCATGATCATCTCCAGCGCGACGTTGCGCGGAATCCGCCGCGGTAACCGCAATACGCCGCCGGCAGCGGCGATAAGGCCCCGCTTGACCTCGGGCAGGCCGAACTCGGCGTCCCTCGAGGCGACGATCAGGTCGGCGGTCAACGCGATCTCGAGGCCCCCGCCCAGGGCCTTTCCCTGAACGGCGGCCACTGTCGGCTTCTCCGGGGGTCGCGCTGCGATGCCAAATGCACCGCGGCGCTCCGTGATCGGTCGATCGCCGGTGGCCGTCAATGCCTTCAGGTCCATCCCTGCGCTGAAGACCGGTCCGGTCGCGGCGAGCACGATGACCCGCACGTCGACGCTCTGTTCTGCTTCATCAATGGCGCGTTCGAGTTCGAGCGCGGTCGGCAGGTCGATCGCGTTGCGAACCTCGGGCCGGTTGATGGTGATGGTGGCGACGAAGTCGCTGATCTCGACGGTGATTGCTTCGTTGCTCATCGCGGGGGCATCCGGATCGCGCCGTCGAGCCGGATGGTCTCGCCATTGAGCAGCCCGTTATCGATGATCGACAACGCCAGCTTGGCGTATTCCTCCGGCTGGCCGAGCCGACTCGGGTGCGGGACCGCAGCGGCCAACGAACCCTTGACCTCTTCGGGCAGGCGGTTGAGCAGTGGGGTGTCAAACGTGCCCGGCGCAATGGTGCAGACCCGGATCTGCTTGCCGGCCAGGTCACGTGCGGCGACGATGGTCATGCCGACGATGCCGGCTTTGGCTGAGGCATAAGGAATCTGGCCGATCTGGCCTTCGAAAGCGGCCACCGACGCGGTCAGGATCGCCACGCCGCGGTCGCCATCGACCGGTTCGTTCTTCGCCATGCTCGCTGCGGCCAGCCGCAGCACATTGAAGGTGCCGACCAGGTTGATGGTGACGACCTCGGTGTACAGCTCGAGAGAACCGGGGTTCCCTTCGCGGTCAACGAGTCTCACTGCGCCGCCACGTCCGGCGCAGTGCACCAGAATCCGCAGCGGGCCCATCTCCTCGGCAGCACTGACAGCTGCCTGGACCTGCTCGGGGTCCCGAACGTCGGCCGGAACAAATCGCACGGCCGCGCCCTTTTCAGCGGCGATCTGCTCGCCGTTGGAGCTCGGTAGGTCGACGATGACCACCTGGGCGCCTTCGCCGAGCAACTTCTCGACCGTCGCGAGGCCCAAGCCCGATGCGCCACCGGTGACGATGGCGACACTGCCATTAACCTGCATTCTTCGTTCCTATCTGGGTGTCTGCGTGTTGATCAGAGTCGTTCGATGAGGGTCGCGTTGGCCATTCCGCCGGCCTCGCACATGGTCTGCAGCCCGTAGCGCCCGCCGCTGGCCTCAAGCCCGTGCAGCATGGTGGTCAGCAATCGGGCACCCGAGCACCCCAGCGGGTGACCGAGGGCGATGGCTCCACCACGCGGATTCAGCTTCGCCGGGTCAGCGTCGAAGTGGCTCTGCCATGCCAGCGGGACCGACGCGAACGCCTCGTTCACTTCGTAGTGGTCGATGTCCGACAGCTTGATGCCACTGCGACGCAGCAGCTTCTCGGTCGCCGGAATCGGACCGGTGAGCATAGAGATCGGGTCATCAGCTGCCAGCGCGAACGAATGGAACCGGGCCCGCGGCCGCAGGCCCAGCGCCGCTGCCTTTTCCTCACTCATGATCAGCACGGCTGACGCACCATCGGTCAACTGAGACGAATTGCCTGCAGTCACAGACCAATTGATCTCAGGGAAGCGTGCGGAGTTCTCGGGAGTCTCGAATACCGGCTTGAGGCCGGCAAGCCCCTCGGCAGTGGTCGACGGCCTGATTGTCTCGTCCTTGTCCACGACAACGCCGCCGGGGACGGTGATCGGAACGATTTCGCCCGAGAAATCCGTGGCCGCGGCGCGGGCGTGCGAGCGTGCCGAATACTCGTCGAGCGTCTCGCGGTCGAGCTTCCAGCGTGCCGCCACCAGCTCAGCGGAAACACCTTGGGGAACAAGGCCTGGCGCGTACCTCTCCGCCACAACCGGGCCGAACGGGTCCTGTCCGATGCGGGCGCTGCCCATAGGAACGCGGCTCATCGATTCGACGCCGGCGGCGATCACGATGTCGTAGACACCGGCGATCACGCCCTGCGCGGCGAAGTCGGCGGCCTGCTGGCTCGACCCGCACGCACGGTTGATGACAACCGACGGCACAGTCTCATCGAGACCCGCACTGAGCCAAGCGAACCGGCCGACACCGCCGGACTGCTCGCCGGCCTGACTGACGCATCCGGTGATGACGTCGTCGACGGTCGCGGAGTCGATCCCGTTGCGATCCACCAACTCTCGCAGAACCTGGCCCAGCAGGTCGACGGGATGCAGGGTCGACAGTGCCCCGCCGGGCCTGCCGTCCTTGGCCGCCTTGCCTTTTGCCAACGGCGAACGAATCGCATCGACGATTACCGCAGTGCTCATGTGGTCACCCTTTCCGGGTTGTAGTGCTTGAATCTCAGAACGCTTGCGTCAGTTCGGACCAGACGGCATTTTCGCCGCGGTCAATGGCCTTGTCCCCCAGCTGGATTGCCCAGTCACGTTCGTGTGTCTCGGCGTCCTGCCAGGCCCACAGTCGCGTGGTCAGCCGGTACAAACCGTCTTCTTCCGTCACGCCCATCGCGCCATGCAATTGGTGAGCCAGGCGCGCCGCTTCGGTCGCGCCCGCTGCCGCGACGATGCGCGCCGATGCGACCGCGTCGAGGTCAGCCGAACCATCCTCGCCGGCAAGGGTTTCGACCGCCCGAGCTACCGCAGCCTCAGCCAGCAGGAGCTGGGTCCGGAAGGTCGCGATCGCACTGGCGACGGCAGGAATCTTGATCAGTGGCGCACCGAACTGTTCGCGGGTGCGCACGTGACTACGTGACTTGGCATATGCCCCGCGCATGGCCCCCGTGAGAGCCGATGCCCACAGCAACCCCAGCCTGGCGCGCACCTCACTCGCAGTCGGCGCCCAGGGCAGGTCGTGCCCCACCGCCGCGTCCAAATCGATCGAATCCGATTGTTCTCCAGCGAGATTGACACCCGGAGTAACTGTGATCGACGGGTCATTCATCCAGTACGCACGCGGAGGCCCTGACACGGAGTACACGATCAGCAGGTCAGTGTTGCGGCCCCACGGCACGCCGGCGAGTACCGCGGATGGCTCGGCCTGGTCGGCCAGCACCACGATCGGAAACTCGGCATCAAAACCCGATTCTGCGTGCGCGAGAACCCAACGTGCGGTGGCGACCTCGATGATCGGCAGGCCGATGGCGGCCTCGCCGAGCGCATCGGCGATGACGGCCAGGTGCGCCAATGTGCCGCCGGAACCGCCTGCTTCCTCGGCGACACCGATGCCGTGCAGGCCGAGTTCGGTGACGTTCGGCCATGCTTCGGGCAGGTCACCTGCCTTCGGTGCCTCGTGGTTCTCCGCGAGGTCGGCGACCAATTCGCGCAGCGCGGCAATCTCGTCGCTCACAGCTTTGCCTCCTGCTTCGCAATGATCGACAGCAGCACGTCGGCAGCACCGCCGCGCAAACTGAATCCCGGAGTGGCCAGCAGCGCCTGCCCATAGAAACTGTCCGGCGCCGAGTTGGGGCCGCCCAATACGTCGCGCGCGACCGCAACGACATCACGTTCAAAGGTGTTGCCCAACATCTTCAGCGTCGCTGCCTCGACCACCGTCGACTCGCCACTATCCATGCGCCGCGCCACATCCCAGCAGAGTCGGCGCAAGGTGGCCAGGCGCGCAACGAGCACTCCGATGTCGCGTTGCATCCCCAGCTCGCGAATCCGGTCCGGCCGTTCGAGCATCCGCGCGAGCAGCGGATACGTCGACAGCACCCGCTCGGGTCCGCCGCGTTCGAATGAGAGTTGTTCGATGACCTGGCTCCACCCTTGGCCCTCAACCCCGATGAGGTTGACCTCGGGCACGAAGACGTTGTCGAATGCGGTCTCGTTGAAATGGTGCTCACCAGCCAAGTCGACGATCGGTGTGACGTCGATGCCCGTCGTGGTCATGTCCACGACGAACTCGCTGAGTCCGACGTGCTTCTTGTCGGACTTCTCGGTGCGTGCCAACACGTAACAGTGGGTGGCGAAGTGTGCCCCACTGGTCCATATCTTGCGACCGGTGAGTCGCCACCCGCCGTCGACCCGCTGCGCGAACGTCCGCACGGCAGCCAGGTCGGAGCCCGCCTCGGGCTCGCTCAGTCCCAAGCAGAACAGGTAGTCACCACGGGTGATGCCGGGCAGAATGCTCTCGCGCAGTTCCGGCGAACCGTGCCGCAGGATCGCCGGACCGATCTGACGATCGGCGATCCAGTGCGCCGATACGGGCGCTCCCGCGCGCAACAGCTCCTCGGTGACAGCAAGGCGGTCGACGTTGCGGTATTCCCCGCCGCCGTACTGCCGCGGCCACGTCATGCCGATCAGGCCACGCTCGGCGAGTGCCTTCGTGAACGCCGGGTCGTACGAGCGTAGCCACGAGTCCGACACCGGCACGAAATCGTGCTCGGCACGCCACAGCTCGACCAGATCGCGCACCTGCGATCTGAGTTCGTCGGTGCTCAAACGGACGACGCTTGATTGCGCCTCAACGGTCATCGGATTCCTCCTGCAGGCGCTCCGCAAGCCATGCGGTCAGACACCACCAAAAGATATTGCAACATTTGATCTCAAAATTACGTTCTGAGTGCCGACGATGTCAAGGCCGTGGCCGCCGCGGAGCCGAACGGCAGTGCGACAGGCTCCGCCGCCCCTGCGCGATCGACCGGCCAGCGTCACTGCAAGTTATGTTGTGCACCAATAATTTTGGCGAAGTCGTCGAGATGGCTCACAGGCAACGGTGACATTCTGTGAGCGGCCGATGTCGCGGCAGACTCATTCGCCCAACCCGAGCGATGCGGCGAGTCTGCGCGCCGCAGTCTCGCCGGAGACGACGCTGCCATTGACCGAGGGCATACCGGTGTAGTCGCCTGCCAGCTGCACGCGGTCGTGTGGATCGATCCGGCGGTCGATCTCGGCGATCGCCCGCTGGGTACCGTGGGTGAGTTTGAGTGCGCCCGGTGTCCAGCGAGTGATCTCGGCAAATTCAATGATGCCGCTGATGCCCGGCTCGACCTGCTCCAATCCGGGCAGCAGCTGAGCGAGTAGTTCATCGTCGGATAGCTGCAGGCGCGGCGTCACCCATTCGTGGTACGGCAGGAGACCGATCAGCCCCTTCCCTTCCGGTGCGGAACCGGGCGACAGGCTGTGCTCGTAGCTGACCGTGGCCAGCCCGCCGAGCTGTCCGGTGCCCGCGACGACCAGCAGCGCCTTGGTCGTCGGACGCCGGGACAGACCGAGGCGGATAGAGACCAGGTTGGCCTGTTCGATGCGGTCGAGCATGACGCTCTTGAGCCCTGGATCGATTTCCGGGAAGATGCCGGCCACCTGGGGTGCGGATGCGGTCACCACGACGCCGTCGACCTCATCGTCGTGGTGACCGTCGGCGTCCTCCCACTGAATCCGCGCGCCGTGCTCGGTCCGGGTGATCTCGTTGACGGTGGCGCCGGTCTGCACGTGGAGGCGGGCCTCAACTGCCTTGGCGAAGAATTCCATCCCGCCGCGATAGCCGAGCAGGCCGCCGAGGAGCACCTTCCAGATAGTGAACCAGAGGTCGGCAGTGGACAGGCGCCTGCCCTCGACGACGAAGATACCTCCGAGCACGGGATCGAGGAGGTGGTCGCAGATTTCGGCGTTGAGACGCCGATCGCAGTACTGCGCAACGGTTTCGGTGTCGAGCTCGGCGCGCGAAGCCGCGTCGGCGTAGCCCACCTTGGTGCGGGCGCACAGCAGATCCGGCACCGCCTTGGCCAGCAGCAGCTTGCTTTTCGCCGATAGCAGCGGTGTGCGGACGAAGTCCACGATGGCGCCGAGTCCATTGCCCCTTATCTCGTGAACCACACCGTCGCGATACACGCCGATCACCGCAGGCGGGGTGAATACCGCGTCGCCCACGCCGACCTCACGAGCGATGTCGAGCATCGCCTGGTAGGAGCCGGCCAGCACGGTGGCCCCGATGTTGACGATGAATCGATCGCGGTGCACCGAGGCCGTCTTACCCCCGACCCGGTCCGCCGCTTCGAGCACCGTGACGCTAACCCCCCGCTGCTGCAGGCGGTACCCAGCGGCCAGGCCGGCCACTCCAGCGCCGACGACGACCACCCTGGGGCGATTATTGGTCACCTTCATGAACGAACGTTATCACCATGAGCACAACAGTCCATTGTGGATAGAACTTTGCGTGTTAACGTTCGTTCCCAACACAGCGAACGCTCCTACCGACATACCGGACACCACAGTGACCATGACTCGTGTTGCGCGGTCGGGGCAATCGCACACTGGAAAGGACCGCTCACACATGACCATGCCGACAACGGCCGTTCTTGCGTTGACCCGCTCGGCAATCGGCGCCAGCGGATGGCTGATGCCGATCACCGCCGGCCGACTTTTCGGAATGGACGTCTCGAATGACGTCAGCGCGGCCCTGTTCCTGCGACTTGGCGGCTCCCGCGACTTCGCGCTGGCAGCGAGCCCCCTGGTCGCCGGCGAATCGCGCAAGCAAATGCTCAAGCTAGCCGCAGCGTGCGACATCGGGGACATCGTCGCCGTCGCGATCGCCCGCCGCCGCGGCAAGCTGTCGAAGTCCAGCGCCGCGCTGTTCACCGTGGCATCTCTGGCCTGCCTCGGCTTGACCGGCAAAGCGATCGCTGAGCAATAGCGAACTCACGGCGATACGCGGCCTCACCGTAGTTGGAGCGCCATGGCGATCGGCATACGGAACCCCGGACTGCCCGGGCACGGGCCGTAGTGGGTGCCGGTAGTCGCGCCCACGTCACACAGGCCGTTGACGAGGTGGCGTGGGAATTCGTCGGGGTATGCAGCGGCCTTGAACGCGAACAGGGACACCACCACCTGCAGCACCAGGAGCAGTGAGCAACACCAGGCGATCATGGCAAAGACGCTGCCGGCCTGCCCCACGCCGCGTTCGGTGAACGCCCGGCCCCGGTCGTCCCTGAAGTAGCGCACTGCCGCCCAGCCGGCGAAAACCATTCCTGTGGTGAGGTATTCGACCGCGGCATAGCGGTGCGCATTGTCGAACAATGACAGCCCACGTGGAGCGCCTGGCAGCGACCACAGGTGGAGCAAGAACATCGGCGCCTCCAGCGCCACGCCGCCAACGAAGGCCGCAAGTGCACCCGCCGCCAGTACGCGGCCGTTGGACCAGTCCGGGAACCTGCGCTGGACGGCCCGCATCACCGCGTTGCTCATCATCGCGAATGCCAACAGGCCGAACGGATAGACCAGCATGATGAACACCGGCTGCGGCATCAGGCTCGCGTCCGGATTGACCACCAGGGGCGCGTATCCGGTCCAGGTATTGAGGTTCAGCCAGTTCGAACTGTAGAAGAAAGCCGGCTGGAAGAAGTTTCCGAATGGGTCCCAGAACAACGCCGTCACGCCGGCGATCAGAAGCTGCGCATCGACGGTCAACCGACGCTGTCGTCGGCATTCGCGGATCACGCGCACCAGTAGCCAAACGCTGACTCCGGCGATGAGGACCTCGTACCCGCGTGCCGCTGTCCACGACGCTGCCGCAGTATCCCGATACGCCGTGATCTGGTGCGGCCCACCGGCTAGCCAACGAGCCCAGGTGACCGCTTCGTAGGCGACCAACGCCACGCCGAACACCGCCAGCACCCTGGCGAATGTCAGCTTGGCAGCCGGCCGAGTCGACTGCACACGAGTCCCGGCGGTCATCGGTTGACCAGTACCGACTGCGCCGGGGCGTCATGGGTAGTGCCGCTACGGACACAAGTCGCCTTGCCCAGCAGCCACACGTACAGCAGGCTGATCGCAATCGTGGTGAGCGTTGCGAGGCTGCCCAGCACAACGCTGTCCGTGGACTGGATGGCGGCGAACACCGGCGCCGCAGCGGAGGCGTGCAGCCCGTACAACACGAGGGGCGCCAACGGAACAAACAGCCACTGCTGCGCGGCGTTCGTGAATACGTGCTTTTTCAGCAGGTGGAAGATAGCGCCCATGCCGACTACTGCCATCGAGTTGGCGAACCACCAGAACATCGGCAGCCCGGTGAAGGCGAACGCCTGGTTATCGCCGTAGTAGTACCACCACCGGATACCCACGTGGACGTTGCAGAACAGCGGCTCGAACGCTGCGCACGCAGCAACCGTGCAGGCATAGAACTTCGCGAACGTCGCCATCGTGATGCCACGGTCGAGCCACTGAACGAGCAGCGGAACCGCGAACGAGAAGTAGAACATGTAGATGAGCCAGGTCGACCACGGGACGTGCTGGCCGAACCACGTCAGCATCTCCTGCTGGTTCGGGCCGGTCGGGTATGCGCAGTGGGCCAGGAAGTTGTTGAAGGGCTCGTAGGTGATCAGCAGCGCCGAGCCGCCGAACACTGCCAGCGGCCACGGCTGACGCTCACGCCGCGCCACTTTGATGCAGTAGAGCAAGGTCGCCAGCGCCGCCCCGCCGAAAATGAGGTAGGCAGTCGTCGCCGCGCCGGCGGAGATCCCGAAGATTGGGTAGGGGTCGTTCATGACGGTCCTTAGATCGAGTGGGGGACGACAATGTGACACAAATGTCGTCCGCCCTAAGGATAGGATCGCCAGTATTTGTGGTCAATACCATCTCAAAAAGACCCCAGTGACCAGGATGGCGTTCACCTGCACTGGCGCATACGATTTCGAACGCGCACCGCCACGTTGACAGTGCGCCGACGCACGATAGACCAAGTGCGGACGCCGTAGATGCGGAGTCAACACGGGCAGGCCGCCTCCGCGTGGTCACGGTTGGCGACAAGGTCGATTCAGTCCGGGATCACCCAGTCGCTCAGCGGATTCGCCTGCTCCACCCTGACCGAACCGACAGGAAGGACGACGGCCTTACCGGGCTCGAGCGCGAAGGTGTCCGACACAAGATTTGGCAGCGCCCTGGACAAGCGCATCAGGACACCATCGTGCCGCACACAAACCGCGCCGAACTTCGCCGGGTCGGGCATCGCTTCGGAGCCCGGCCAGATCTGATTGCACAGATCCTGCGCACTCGAGATATGCACTTGAGGTTCGTCGGCATACGCGCGTCCCGGATTGGCCGCCAGGGCACCCGAAGCAACGAGTGCGGCGACGCCGGATAGCGCAATGCGGGTCGCGAAAATCGCTTTCTTCGAAGGTTTTTCAGAATGATTCGCGACAGTTGGATGCGCTCCAGCCCCAACCGACCCGGCCGCCGACGAAAACACGGTCTGGGTCATCTGAATCCTCGCTAATCTCTCGGCCCGGTAGCCGCCAAACGACATCTCGTGATGAATGTCACCCACGGCAGCAGCCAGCCTAACTCGCGACAGCTACTTTTGGTAGCGAAAGTCTCAAAATAATGTCGCCCCGAGAAGCGGTGTCCCTACTCGCGGATGAGTGCCGGTATCAGGAAGTACTGCAATAACTTTCGCAACGACTCCGGGCTGCGGTCCGCGCGGGCCCGCAATGGCGCCAGCAAGGTCTGCACCCATTCGACCAGCGCGCGCTCGCCGAGCTCCTCACGAAGGACGCCCTCCTGGCGGGCCCGGTCGAAGTAGGGCTGCAACAACGATTCCACCACGTCAGTGAGCGACGACGGACCCGATAGAAACGCAAACGCGTGGTGCTCGGGCATGGCTTGCGCGAGGAGCTCGAATTCGTGGTCGTTGCCGGCCAGCTCGATCATGTCGACCAGAAGCTCGACGATCTGATCGCCGACCGGCGCAGCAGGATCCACCCGTCGCTGCCGGATGATCTCCCCCATCTCGCGGGTACGTTCGGCCATCGCAAGGTCCACGAGGTCATCACGACTCGAGACCCAGTCATACAGTGTCTGGCGGACCAGCCCCGCGCCCTCGGCGATGTCGGACATCCGGCTCCCGCGCACACCGAGCCGCAGAAAGCAGTCCCTCGCAGACTCCAGAATGCGGCGCAGGGTCGCCGACTCAGGGCCCTCCCCCGCCGACTCGTACGTCATTCGGCGATCGTACGGACCTCGGACGCCGGCTCGTCGATACGCAGCAGATGCTTTTGCAGCTTTCCTGCCGCATTGCGTGGCACTGGACCGAAATGCACGGTACGGGGAATCTTGTAGCCGGCGATCCGCGTACGACAGTGCTCGCGCAGCGCCTGCTCGGTCAGGGCGGCACCATCGACCGCGGTAACGAAAGCGACTACGGTGTAACCCCATTCGTGATCCGGCTGGCCGATCACCGCCACGTCCGCGACATCGGGATGTTCGGCGATCGCCTGTTCGACCTCAGCTGAGTACACATTGCGCCCGCCGGTGATGATCACATCGCGCATCCGGTCCACCAAACGCATGGCGCCGTCAGCAGAGACCTCCATGAGATCGCCGGTGTGCAACCAGCCGTCGCGGATGGCTTCCGCTGTGGCGCTGGGGTTTTTCCAATAGCCCTTCGTCACGCCCTCACCGCGGAACACCAACTCGCCGACTTGTCCGGCCGACACATCACGGCCATCAGCGTCGACGACACCTGCCTCGACAAAAGGTTGTGCAAGGTGTCCCGATGAGTCCGGTCTCGATCTCACTTGTTGCATGGTCGAGTAGATGCCAGTCGGGCCGGCCTCGGTCTGCCCACACAGCTGATAGAAATCGACACCGCCGAAGGTGGTCAACAGCTCCTCGACCGCCGTTGCCGGCATCGGAGCGGCGCCGAAAACACCTACCCGCCAAGATGAAAGGTCTCGCGTTCGTTGATCGCTGCGGCGGAGCATCTGCTGGTACATGGTCGGCACACCGAACACACAATTCACCGCTTCGCCCTCCACGATGTCCAGCACTGACTCAGCGTCGAACGTGGGCGCAATGACGTGGGTGCCGCCGAGCAGCGTTGTCACGTTCATGAAAGTGGTGCCGCCAGAGTGGTACATCGGTGCCAGGTGCACATATCGGTCGCCGTCGCGCAGGCCCATCGAGACGATCTGTGACATCGCCGCCCAGACCGCTCGGTGATGATCGACCAACGAGCCCTTCGGTTTACCCGTGGTACCCGAGGTGTACAGGATGAAGCCATCGTCGCTTTCAACTGCCCGGTCTTCGTGCACCGGCGTGCCGTCAGCACTTGCCAACACGTCCGGGCGGGCGGCCGACGGTCCCAGCGACAGCAGCGATTTGGTGCCGGCGAGGATGCCGGAGCCAATGGCAAGCTCAGCCATACCCGCGCCGTACGCGAGCATCGCGCTACCCGAGTCGGACAGGATGTGGGCGACTTCAGGTGCCGCCAGCTTGGTATTCACGGGGACGACGATGGCGCCGAGCCGCGACGCGGCATGTACGGCAATGACGAATTCCGCGGAATTGGTGCACAACACCGCGAATCGGTCGCCCTTGGCCAACCCGTGGAATTCGAGTTCGCCGGCCGCCCGTGCCGTCACGGTCTCGAGTTCGCGCCACGTGAGCCGGGTATCGCCGACGACGATCGCTTCGCGCTCGCCGACCCGGCGCGCATTGCTCAGCGCGGTGCCACCGATCGTCGGCATGTGGGGACTCTACCGTGCCTGGAAGATCGGCTCGCGACGCTGGGTCGAAGCGTTGATCCCTTCGGCGAAGTCCTCGGTTTCGCGCAGCCAAGCCTGCTCGGCTCGCTCGTGATCGGTGATCGCCCGGACTTGCTCGGCGAGGTTGCCGCGCAGCGTCTTCCTGATGCTGCGCACCGCCAGCGGCGCCGACGCGGCCAGTTCACCCGCAAATGCAAATGCAGCAGAACGGATTTCATCGGCCGGCACCAGTCGGTCCACCAGGCCGATCCGTTCGGCTTCAGCTCCGTCGATCCGGCGACCGGTCATCAGCAATTCAGCCGCCCGCTGCGGGCCGACGACCCGCGGCAGCGTCACCGACAGCCCGAATCCCTGGTGGAAGCCCAACCGGGCGAAGTTCGCCGCGAAACGTGACTCCACGCTCGCGACGCGGAAGTCTGCCATCATCGCCAGCCCCAAGCCACCGCCGATCGCGGCACCCTGCACCGCCGCGACAACCGGCAATTCATTTCCGAAAAGTCTTGCGGCGGCGGCATACAGCGTCCGTGCGCCTTCGTCAGCAGAGACCTCTGCGGCGTCGCTCTCGCCGGCGAAGTCGGCCCCCGCGCAGAAATGCTTGCCTTCGGCCGCCAACACGATGGCGCGTGCGTCGGGCCGCGAGTCGAGTTCGTCGAACACCGCTGCGAGGCACTGGATCAGCCCGGCGTCGAAGAAGTTGTTCGGCGGACGGCGCACCTCCACCAACGCGACACCGTTGTCGAGGACCTCGACTGCAACGTCATCGGACACGAGCACCGACGCCCCGTCCCGCTGTTCGTTCTCAGCCATCGTCCTACCTCAATCCATAAGTCGTCGAGATGATTTCGCGCTGCACCTCGTTGGTCCCAGCGTAGATCGTCGGCGCGATGCTGTGCCGCAGATGAGCTTCCATGCCGTACTCGGTGGCATAGCCGTATCCACCCATCAGCTGTACGCCTTCCAGCGCTACCTTTTTCGCGACCTCGGTCATCTTCACCTTCGCCATCGACGTCTTGCGCACCGCTTCCTCGGCCGGGGCGCCGCTCTGCACCACACCGACGGTGTCGTAGACCAGAGACCGCCCTGCCTCGATCTCGATGGCCAGATCGGCGATGCGGTGCCGGACCGCTTGGAACGTCCCGATCGCCTGACCGAACTGCTTGCGTTCCTTGACATAGGCGAGCAGGTCGTCGAAGGTGCGCTGCGCCGATCCCAAGGCCTGCGCCGCACACACCAGACGTTCGCCGTTGAGTCCCGACATGATCTGCTTCCAGGCGCCGCCTTCGACGCCGACGACAGCGGTCACCGGAACCTCGACGTTGTCGAGGTAGAGGTCGTTGACCTCGCGACCACCCATGGTGGAAATCGGCCGGATGGTCAATCCAGGCGCGTTTGCCGGCACTTCGAGCATGGTCAATCCGTTGTGCCGCTTGTCATCCCGGGACGTACGTGCGACAAGCAGAATCGTCTCGGCAACGTGGGCATCAGAGCACCAGGTTTTTTGACCGTTGATGACGAAGCTGTCGCCGCGCCGCTCAGCGCGGCAGGATATGTTCGCCGCGTCCGATCCAGCCTCAGGCTCCGAGATGCTGATCGACATGACCGTACCGGTCGAGATGGCGGACAACGCGGTCTTCTTCTGGTCCTCGGACCCGAACTTCTTGTAGATCCCGGCGACCGTGTGCGAGGTGCCGGCACCGTGCAGAGGCGCGAGTCCGCGGAAGAGCTCCTCGAACATCAGGCACTGCTCGACCAGCCCGCCGCCGCTGCCCCCGTATTCCTCGGGGATCGAAACTGCCAGCAGTCCCGCGTCGGCAAAGCGCTGATGCAGCTGTTGGTTGTGCATATCGGCGCCGTGGTTCGTCAACGCCTCGAGTTGCTCGCGGGTGCCGACCTCACGCTCGCAGAACGCCCTCACTGCCTCGGCGTATTCGATCTGCTCGTCGGTGAAGCGCGACCAAGCTCTGGCTGCCACCATGTACTCCTCACTGAGTGTGCCCGGCCACGTCGGACCGTTTTTGAGTCGTCTCGTCTCAAATAGACAGTAGAGAGCGGCGACCGCGCGGTCAACGCCCGACCGGAACTACGCGCTGCGCGGGAACAAGAGAGCGATCGCAGCCTCGGCGATATGCGCGGCATCAACCCCATCGCTGGGCCGGTACCAGCGCGACACCCAGATGCACATGCCGAGGATCAGCCGCGTCGCCACCATGACGTTCGAAGGAGCCAGCACGCCAGCCTCCATCGCCTCTTCGACGCACCGCATCCACAGCGCCTCGTACTGCCGACTCCACGAGTGCCATCGGTCAACCACGTCGATCGGAAGGTCGCCACCGCCGTAGAAGACCGACAGGTGGTGGCGCATCCGGACCGCGGCGTCTACCTGCAGCTCCAGCATCCGCCGCATCCGCTCCTCGACGGGCGCGTCGGTCTGCATCGCCTCGGACGCGAGTTCGGTGAGCTCCCTGGTACTGCGCTCGAACAAGATGCCCAACAGATGCTGCCTGGTGGGTACTGCGCGGTAGAGGGTCGCGCGGGACACCTCCAACTCCCGCGCGGCACCAACTATCGACACCGCATCCAAGCCGCCTTGGACGAAGAGCCTGGCGACGGCGTCTGCTATTGCGTCAGTGTCGATCTCGGTGCGCGGGCGGCCTCGGGGACGCGGTCCGTCATGACCGACGTCGCGAGCATGCGCCGCCTGGCCGTCCGCCGGGTCCGAGCCCCGACCACCCGACGTGGATGTGCGCTTTGGCATTTGAGTTCTCCGGCGGCCTCTCTGACTACCGCATGAACATGTGCGCTAGCGGGTCGCCGAAGCCAGGATGGCCGCGGTGTCCCAGTAGTAGGCCTGCAGGGACGCAACCTTGGAACCGGTGAATGTCCACCATTCAAGAGCCGCCACGGCCGTACCCGCCAGCTCAAGAGCGATGTCGGCGAACACCTGAACCCCGTCGGCAGATTCAGCACAGTGGATCGAGCGAAGATTCATGCCGGACACACCGGCCGCCGCGGCCCGCATCATCTTCGCAATGCGCGACGCACCAACCAACGCGCCACCACCCGGCAGCGACTCGGGTCGGCGGAGGACCGCGTCTTCGGCGAAATTGGCCTCGACAAAGGCCGCGACATCGTCGCCACGGCCCTGCACCAGAAGCTCATAGAACTCGCGTACGCGGCGCACTTCGTCAGTGTCGGTCATGCTCATCGATGTCCCTTCAGCGGAAGTTCGTGCCCTGCGGCGTTCCACAGTGCGGATGTTCCGGGTCCCCGCCCAATGTTTTGAGCATCAGTGTCTCAAATAGTAGGCACATGCCCACGGCCCCGTCAATCGCCCCCCGAGCCGCCCGCGAGCATTCACAACTTTTTTGCGACATATCGGCTCACTATGTCGTAGACTGCCGTCCACGACGTGTCGAATCACTGTCCGGAAGGCGATCGTGGTGGAACCCAATTCGCAGGTCAATACCGATGATGAGCTCGTCTCCGAAACTCTCGTCGAAGAGGTGTCGATCGACGGGATGTGCGGGGTCTACTGACCGCCAGCACGTCCGGCCCTGCAACGAAAGTCCGGTTTGAGCAATGTCAGCAAAGGCCTGGTTCGAGACTGTCGCAATCGCCCAGCAGCGGGCCAAAAGACGGCTGCCCAAGTCCGTGTACTCGTCGCTGATCTCGGCCAGCGAGAAGGGCGTGACGGTCAGCGACAATGTCGAGGCATTCGCCGAGATCGGCTTCGCCCCGCACGTTATCGGCGCGGCGGACAAGCGCGATCTGGCGACAACGGTTATGGGACAAGAGATTTCCCTGCCCGTGATGATTTCCCCCACGGGGGTTCAGGCCGTTGACCCCGACGGTGAGGTAGCAGTGGCACGCGCCGCAGCTGCCCGCGGGACGGCCATGGGTTTGTCATCCTTCGCGAGCAAGCCGATCGAAGAGGTCATCGCCGCCAACCCGAAGCTGTTCTTCCAGCTTTACTGGCTCGGCGACCGGGACGCCATCGCGGCACGTGTGCAACGGGCACGCGAAGCCGGGGCCGTCGGCCTGATCCTGACCACGGACTGGAGCTTCTCGCACGGACGCGACTGGGGCAGCCCCAAGATCCCGGAGTCCATGACCCTCCGGACCATGCTCGGCCTGGCCCCGGAGGTGATCACGAAGCCGCGCTGGCTCTGGGACTTCGGCAAGGGACTGGTCATTCCGGACTTGAAGGCACCCAACCAGGGTGCGCGGGGCGACGCGGGACCGACCTTCTTCGCCGCCTACGGCGAGTGGATGCAGACCGCTCCCCCGACCTGGGATGACGTCGCCTGGCTTCGCGAACTGTGGGGCGGACCGTTCATGCTCGAGGGCATCATGCGCGTAGACGACGCCAAACGCGCTGTCGACGCTGGTGTTTCGGCGATATCGGTGTCAAACCATGGCGGCAACAACCTCGACACCACCCCGGCCGCCATTCGGGCGCTGCCCGCCATCGCCGACGCCGTCGGCAACGACGTCGAGGTGATCTTCGATAGCGGCATCCGCCGCGGCAGCGACGTCGTCAAAGCCCTTGCCCTCGGCGCTCGGGCCGTGATGATCGGCCGCGCCTATCTGTGGGGGCTGGCTGCCGCCGGTCAGGCCGGCGTGGAGAACGTGTTGGACATTCTCCACGGCGGCATCGACTCAGCGCTTATGGGGCTCGGCAAGGCATCGATCCGCGACCTCGGCCCCGATGACATTCTGGTGCCGGCAGACTTCACCCGCACCCTCGGCGGATAAACCGCGCCCGGGCCCTACAACCGGTACCGTTCGCGGTCGATCAGGCCGGACTCAAAATAGGCTTCCTTGAACCTCGGCGTTGATCGCCGGGGAGTCCGCGTTCCAGCCAAAGCTCGGACGCTGCCGTGCAGCGCCGAGGCGATGCGGTCGACGTCGCTCGCCAAATGAGCCAGCGTTCCTTTATGTGACACACCGTGGTTGAACACCGTTGTTCCTCTCGACGGTCCAGATGTTGGCGATCCCGTGCCTCGGAGTATCGCTACGCTACTGATAGTAGCGCAGCGATACGTCGCGTCAAGTAACTCTGACAATTCCGGCTGTCCGATTTACGAGATGATGTGCCCAACAATCCAGGCCGAAAATCTGAGATTTTCCGTCGCTTTATTTGCTCCGGGCTATTGATGTCAGTGTTGACTGACGCTATATTCGGGAGGGCGTAACGCACGTCACAACGACCTCCCCGAATGTGGTTGAAAGGAACGCAATGACGCGGCAACTAGATACAGCGCTACCGGCAGGATCCAACCCGATCGATGCCGAATCGAAGCCGAAGCCGAATCTGCCGGTGAACATCTTTGCGTTCCTGGGCGTGCTGTTGGTGATCTTCGAGTGCTACGTCCTGATCAAATGGGTCACCGGACCGTTCTTCGTCCGGGTACCCAGCGGGCCGTCCGAACCGCCTGCCCTGATGAGGAGCATCCTCATCGCCTGGCAGGTCGGCTCGATTCCGGCGACCCTCGGGCTCACATACTGGTACGTCATCCGCCCCTGGCTGCGTGATCGCAAACTCGGCATCGACGGGATTCTCGTCATCTCATTCCTGACGGTCTGGTTCCAGGACCCGCTCTCCTCCTACGGCGGGCACTGGTTCACCTACAACACGTGGATGCTCAACTTCGGCTCCTGGGTGAACTCCGTGCCGGGCTGGAACTCGTACGGCAAGCCCGGCGCCATGCTCAGTGAACCAATTCTGTTCACGCCCTTCGCCTATTGCTACATCTTCGTCATCGTCATGCTGATCGGTTCGTGGTTCATGCGCACGGTGCGCAAGCGCTTCCCGAAGATGAGCAACCTCGGGCTGATCGGGTGCACCTACGCCTTCATGATGGTGTTCGATTTCGTCCTCGAAGGCCTGCTGTGGCTGCCCATGGGTATCTTCGCGTACCAGGGCGGGCACTGGGGCATCTTCCCCGACACGTACCACAAGTTCCCCATCCACGAAGCCCTCACCATCGGTGCCGTCTTCTGCGCCGTCGCGTGCTTCCGGTACTTCCTGAATGACAAGGGGCAGATGGTCTTTGAGCGCGGAATCGACGACGTCCGCGGCGGTGAAGGTCGCAAGACCGCGGTCCGCGCCTTCGCAGCCATCTTCTGCATCCAGGGCGCCATGTTCCTTGGCTACAACGTGCCCAACTTCTGGGTGGGCATGCACTCGACCGAATGGAACCAGGACATCCAGAAGCGCTCGTACTTCACGTCGGGCATCTGCGGCGAGAACACCAACCGGCCCTGCCCGGGACCGGCAGTTCCGTTGGACCGCAACAACAACAGCAACCCGATCAGCGGTAGCTCGGGCTACCTCGACCAGAACGGGCGCGGGGTGATCCCGCCCGACGCACCCTGGCAGAAGACCATCGTGCCATTCGATCGGTCCCGTGGCTGATCCGCAGGGTGTCCCCGGCTCAACGGCCGGGGACACCCACGCTTTGTCACTGTTCGCGAGCGCTATCGCCGCCAGACCGGTACCGCTGGAGTACTCCCGCGACGCGATCGGCAGCACCGACGGATCGACCATCTTCCTGCCGGCGGCGCTGGACCCATCCTCGGCCGACGCGCGCCTGCTGGTGATCTGCCTGGCATCCCTACAGCGCTCTGGCACCTACCGAAAAGACCTGCTGCGCAAGCTCAATCGTGCAGGCGCGTCGGTATCGCAGCGATACCTCTTCCTTGAGGTCGCGCGAGCCTGCGCTCGGCTCGAACCGATGCTGCCGCGATGGTTCAACACCACGTTGCGCGACGTCACCACCGGAGTCAGACCGTCGGCATCCGCGGCCGAATCCCTCGCCCGAGCGAAGTCCACCGAGACCCTGCCGCCGACACCGGGGTGGTTCGGCGCCTTGGCCCCCGCCGCTGTGCTGTCGGCGGGTAACGCCACAGCGGGCGACGGAGACGAGGCTCTCGCAACACAACTCGCCCCCGAAGAGGACGACACCGAGGACGACGACTCGTCCGGTGACCGCAGCCGGATCATGGAGTTGTTTTCGGCTCCCATGCGAAACCGGATCGGCGAAAGCCTGCAGAAGCTGCTGGGGATGGGCCGATCCAGCGGCGAAGGCACCGCCGGCGAAGAGATTCCGATAGTCGGTGCGCGGCGCAGCAAGGGCGTCTCGACCAAGGGCCGCCTGGTGCTGGGTGCCGAACAGTCGAGGATCGAGATGGCCGGCCATCTGGTGGTGGGTGCGAGCTATCCCGAATGGGACACCCACCGCAACAGTTACCGCGACGACTGGACGCTGGTCGGTGAGTTCGATCCCGCAGTCATTGACGATGTCGAATCTTCTGGGGCTCAAAGCAATCGGACATTGATGCGGGCGCTGGCACGTTTGGCACTGGCCTGGGAGACGCATCGTGGCGAATCGCTGGGCGACAACCTCGACTTGTCGGCGCTGGTCGACTTTCGTGCCAGTGTCGCCGCCGGGCATGGCAGCGACGCCCACGTGTACACCGCACACAGGCGGACCTCTCAGCGCCTGGGTGTGGTGATCCTGCTCGACGCAACCGGTTCTACTGCCGAAACCTCCAGCGGTGAGGTGGTTTTCGCCGCACAGAGACGACTCGCCTTTCAACTGACCTCAGCACTGGACCAGCTGGGTGTGCGGACGGCTACCTACGGCTTCTACTCGCAAGGCCGGCACAATGTGCGCTTTCTCCACGCCAAATCGTTCGACGAGTCGTGGTCGGGGGCCGCGCAGCGCCGACTGTTGAGCATCGGACCGTCGGGCTTCACCCGACTCGGTGCGGCGATACGACACGCAACCTCCCTCATCGCGACCCGGGCGGGCACCGACCAGCAGCTGATCGTGGTCATCGGCGATGGCGTGGTTTACGACCACGGATATGAGGGCCGTTACGCCACAGAAGATTCCAGGCGCGCGATCGAGGAGGCGGCAGCGCGTGGAGTCGCCATCGTCGGGTTGTCGGTGTGCCCGCCGCCCGACGAATCCGTCTGGCCCCAGGCGCAACACTGCATCGTCCGTGACGCCGACGAAATTGCACACCACGCCCGCAACGTGTTTGGCGGAGCACTCGGCAAAGCTCGCGGGGCACAGCGTCCCAACTCACAACGTCCCAAACCGCAAGGCCCCACCACCTCACAAAGGAGTTCCCATGTCGGTACAGGAGTTTGAGCGCGTGGATGCCCGGCAGGCCAGTCCGGAGACTCCTTACTACCTGCCCGTCGGCAATGAGGTCGCGGTCTTCCGTGCCGCGTGGGACGAGGGTCTGCCCGTCATGTTGAAGGGCCCGACCGGTTGCGGCAAGACGCGTTTGGTCGAGCATATGGCCGCCACCCTGCAGGTGCCGCTGCACACCGTGTCGTGTCATGAGGACATGACCGCCTCAGACCTGCTTGGCCGCTATCTGCTCATCGGTGGTGAAACACAGTGGGTAGACGGCCCTTTGACGACGGCCGCACGCGAGGGTGGCATCTGCTACCTCGACGAGATCGTCGAAGCCCGCCAGGACGCCGTCGTCGCGATCCACTCCCTCGCCGACCACCGCCGTGAGTTGAGCCTCGAACGACTCGGTGGGCAGACGATCAAGGCGGCGCCGGGGTTTCAACTTGTGGTGTCGTACAACCCGGGCTACCAGAGCATCCTCAAAGACATGAAGCCGTCGACGCGGCAACGGATGATCGCAATCGAACTGGAGTACCCCGGCGCGGAGCACGAGGCACAGATCGTGCGGCGCGAATCGGGCCAGAACGCCGCGACCGTCGACGATCTGCTGCGCTTCGCCCAAGCAGTCCGCAGGGTCGCCCATCCCGGTATGCGCGAGGTCTGCTCGACACGGACGCTGGTCGCCGCGGCCAGACTGATGCGGGCTGGTCTCTCCTTCCGCGATGCGGCGATTGCCGCCATCGCGGGCCCGTTGTCGGATGACCAGGAACTTCGTCGTGGCCTTATTGCGATGATTGACTCCTACGCCGGCTGACCGGCAGTCGGCGTACAGAGCAGAGGGCGAACCGTTGACGGCCGAGACACCCCGCGATCTGACAACCAAGATCGACGGCCGACGCGCAGTCGGGGCGAGGAATCGGGAGCGGCTCCTGAACGCCGCCGTCGAGGTCTTCGCCGAACGCGGCTATCGGGGAACCACGACGCGTGACATCGCCGCGGCCGCCGGTATCACCGAGCGCACCTTGTTCCGGCAGTTCCCTTCCAAGGCAGCGCTATTCCAGGAGGCCGTGGCCGGACCGGTGGAGCGGTTCTTCGCCGACTTCCGCGAATCCTGGTCAGCACGCCCACGGGGATCCCGGGATTCCGAGACTGAGATTCGCGAGTTCTTCGGCAGCCTGCGCACAGTGTTGGAGGGTGAACGAGCGCTCCTGCAGGCGTTCCTGGCCGCCACGTCCGTCGGCGACGGCGAGGGACTCGGGGATTTACGCACGACGTTCACTCCGGTCATCGACTCGCTCGTCGAGATCTTCGCGGTCGAGGCCGAGCTACGCGGCTGGAACGCCGACCACGGCATCGCGGTGCGCCTCATCATCGGGATGGCCTTCTCGGCCACGGTGCACCGGGATTGGTTGTTCACCGATGACCAGCTGGCCAATTTCGGATACCTGATCGACCAACTCACCCAGATGACGCTGTGGGGACTCGCGGGCCCCAGAGCGGAATAGCGCTACGCCTCGCGTGACCCGGTGGCGCGGCGCTGATGGCCGGCGAGGAAGTCGTCGACAATGTCGGCGCACGCCTTGTCGTCGATGACCGGGAGACCGATCATCCAGGCGATCAGCAGCGGGCCCATGAGCTGACACACGGCCACCTCGATGTTGAACTCAGTGAGTTCGTCGCGGGCTTCGGCGCTCTGCAGAATGGCTTCAAGGGGCTGGGTGTAGTGCTCGGACACCCGAGCCTGCAGCAGGCTGTTGGGTGTCTGGCAGCCCTGTTCGTCCGCGTCCTCGGCATTGGACCGCAGAGCCAACCAGGCCAGCGTCGTCAGGTGCAGCGGGGCGTCTCGATATACCGCCAATTGGCGGCGCAACAACTCGACCAGCCGGTCGCGCAGCGATCCCGTTACCGGAGGCTCTGTGACCGGCGGGAATACCCGTTCGAGGGTGGCGGCGATGAGGTCAGATGAGCAGCCGAAGTGCCGGTAGAGCGTGGTGCGGGCAACCCTCGACTCCTTGGTGACCGCATCGATGGTGACCGCCTCGATACCGCCGGCGCGCAGCAAGTCGGCAGCCGCGTCGAGCAGTCGGGTCCGAGAGCGCACCCATCGGGGATCGACCTCATCGTCGATATCTGTGCGCAGGTCCAGCTCAGTCATCGCAGATCACCCCACAACTTCTGTAGTACTGACAGTATCGTAGCGAGCGGCAAAGCCGCCGTCACGGGCAACTCGCATTCTTGCGCCCAAGCTTATCTTTTTGAGACTTCATAGTCCATTAAAAATTGAGAACACCACCCGGCACCCCACTTCGGCATCTTTTTAAGGTACGATGTCTCATAAATATAGCGATTCCGAAACAGCCCGGGAGGCAACTGTGACCACCTCTGCCGATGACGCCGTAGCGTCGACCGCATGGTGGGACCCCGCTCCCGATGTCGACTGGGTGGCATGGGGCAACTCGCTGCCGTTCGCGCAGGACATC
This sequence comes from Mycolicibacterium sp. CBMA 234, assembly GCF_009729415.1. Lineage (GTDB taxonomy): Bacteria > Actinomycetota > Actinomycetes > Mycobacteriales > Mycobacteriaceae > Mycobacterium. The sequence continues at coordinate 69,748 of NZ_MPKW01000020.1, read as the reverse complement.
GGGATGGAATGCGTTGCGTTGGATAGGGATTGCGCGGTCTTTCGGATGGAGAAGTCCGTTCTCACGCTCAACCCCAACGGCGCGGTGAACGGAGGACTGCTGGCGGCGGCTGCCGACCAGGTCATGGGCGCGCTGTCGCGCTGCAACGGCGATCGTGGCGATCTTCCCGCCACCGCCACCCTGCACATCCAGTACCACCTGCCCGCCATGCCACCACTGACTTTCCGTGCGACCTCGCTCGGCGGCGGCCGCAACATCAAGTTCATCGAGGTAGTGGTGCTGGACGCCGGCGGCAACCGTTGCGCCACCAGCACCGGAACCATGGCGGCTGGGCGGCTGCCCCTCCCCCGGCAGTCCTGACCCCAGCAGCACAGCGACCATCGACTCCGAAAGGTGCCACGCCATGGCATTTGTCACCGTTGACCACGACGTGCGTCTGCACGTACAGGACCTCGGGTCCGGACCGGCGGTCGTGCTGATATCCGGCTTCGGTCTCGATCATCAACTCTGGGACCGCCAGGTGCGCCTGCTCACTGAGGCCGGCTGCCGCGTGCTCTGCGTCGATCAGCGCGGCCACGGCCGCTCTGACACGCCCTTGGACGGATACGATGTTGCCCAGCTGGCGACGGATCTCGTGGCGGTTCTTGACCAACGTGACGTACCCACAGCGACCGTCGTCGGTCATTCGTTCGGCGGCCATGTCGCCTTCCGCGCCGCGGCCGCCGCCCCCGACCGGATTGCACGCGTGGTGTTGGTCGGCTCGAATGCGGTGCGCGCCAGCCGTAGTGAAGCGTTTCCGTTCGGCGCGCCGCCGCACCCGATGCTCGACGCGATGATCGCCGACGAACACCGCGATCGCATCGGCTCCCGGTACCGCACCATCACGTCAGGGTTCGGCACCGAGCCTGCTCGATACGTGGTCGACTGGCTGGTCCGCATCTCACTGCAGATGCCGTCGTGGGCCGCGGTGGCGTGCTACCGATCGCTCTTGACTACCGATCTCCTGGCCGACATTCCGCACATCACCCAACCGGTGCTGCAGATCATCGGCGCATCCGATCCAGTTCATTCCGCCAAGGGCGCACGCTGGCTCGTCGAGCAGTTGTCCGACTCCCGGCTGGTCGAGCTCCCGGACTGCGGCCATTACCCAATGCTGGAAGCGGCCGACGCATTCGACGCGGCGCTCCTGAAATTTCTTGTTGATTAAGCGGTGACGGTCGCCGGCTCGAGCACTGACAGCGCCGACAACCCCATCTGCACAAGCAGTTCCTCAGCCTGCTTGGCACGCCGGCCGCCCGGCGGACGCAGTGCTTCTGAGAACAGTAGTAGCTGCACACCGCGAGTCGCCGTCATGAGGTCGTCGATAGACCGATCCGGATAGCACCGTTTCAGGCAATCGATCCACCGTTCGGTGATAGTGCGCTGGCGACGGTCATGGTCCCGGCGATACTGCTCGGCCAGGGAGCGCTGCTCACGGAGCCAGATCGACACCAGCCGCTCATGGCTGTTGGTCAGGCTCACGAAAGAACGGACCAACTTGTCAAGGTCGGCCCGCGGATCGTCCTCCGGCTCTCCGATGCGGACCAGCAGCGTGTCGAGGACCTTGCCGAACAATGCGGCAAGAATCGCATCCTTGCTGGAAAAGTGCCGGTAGATGGCCGAACCGCTGGTTCCAGCGGTTCGGCCGATCTCGTCCACCCCGACGCCGTCGAAGCTCCGCTCAAAGAAAAGCTTCTCGGCGGCAGCGAGGATCTGGTCGTCGCGGCTCATGCCCGCAGCTTACGGCGCGCTACCGGAAATCCTTCCAGTGGCCGTGCGGGGTCCACCCCAGCGCGAACGGCAGTTCGATGGTGCAGATGGGTCCCGCGGAAACGTCGTCGGTGTCGAAGATCAGGTACTCACCGCGCTTGTCGGCCCACCAGGACACCGGGACGATGATGTAGCCGTCGCCCTCGGGTGAATCCTTGTGGCGCGGAGCGAAACTGGCTTCCAGCACGGCGGCCGGTTCCTTGTCGCGAATCTGGTACACCTGCTCCGACAGCGTCTCCATGTTGGTGGCGACGATGCTGTTCATCGACATACCGGCGCGCTTGACCACGCCACCCACCTGGAAGCCCCACTTATAGCCCTTGCCGTAGAACCGCTCGTCGACCTTGGGCAGCTCACTCGGCCGGTCCGACAGGAATTCGCTGGTGGTAGCCCCGGTAGTCAGATCGACCGTCCACCGGCCCAACCTGCTCGATGCGATGGAGAAGAACAACGCGATGTCGTCGCCCTCGGCGAAGTCCGAGGAGAACGGGAACGGCGGTCGGTTGAAGATCGGTGCATCCAGCAGCAGCTTGCCGTCGCGCACGTTCGCCTGCATGGTGTGCATGACGTACTGGGCCGGCAACTCGGTGTTGATCCAGCGGACCGGGGCATCGGGGTTATCTCGCGGGATCAGCCCGAGCACGATCGGCTGATCGGTCTCCCAATCCCAGATTCCCAGCCCCTTGGTGATGCGCTCCTTGCTCAGCGTGAACGGTTGGAACGGCATGACGATCCACTCCGGCGTCAGCCAGATATCGTGCGCCACAGTGTTATACGGGGCATCCCACAGCTCGCGCGTGTAGGTACGGCCGTCCGGGTAGACGGTGTGCATGGTGACGTACGGCCGCACGTCGCGGTATGTCCAGCCGTACAGCGCACCGGTCTCGTGATCCCATTTCGGGTGTGCGGCAAAGCAATTGTCGCCGAAGGCAACCGGCTCGTGGATGCCCGGAGACAGCGACGACGACCAGTCGACGATGCCCTTGGTCTCCAGCGTGATGGGGTCGATCGCGATGGGTACCCCGCCCTGCTCGGTCGCGACCACCATCTGTCCCGCAAACGGGAACACGTTGATGTTGTTGGTGCCCTGCGGGGTATGGCGGTTGTATTCGTCGCGCTCGACGTCGCCGTAGGCGAAGTCACGCCAGTCGTGGAACGCACCGTCGGTCCAGGCGAACATGCCCTTGCCGTGCTTCTCCTCCAGCAGGTACTTCGGGGTGCGGACCCAGCGGTTGCGGAAGTCGGCGCGGCCGTTCTCGAAGGTGATGGCCTGGACCATGCCGTCCATGCTCAGCAGCGGGTTGGTGCCCTGCTTGGTCGGGCGCTTCCACGTCGGGCCGACCCGGTAGTAGCCACCGGCGAGATCCTTGGGGATCTCGCCCTGACTCACGATGCACTCTTCGACCGTCGCTTCGAACCGCATCGGGGTGAACGCCCCGCGCAGCGCCGTCTCGTTCGGCAGTGGATATCCCATGATGCTCCTCCAGGCCGGCAGCCACGTCGCCGCCGCGCTTGATTCGACTTTAGAATTCCCCAATCTAACTTGTCAACGATCGTTCTCATCATGCCTGCCAAGACCGATCGAGAACCGACGGAGCATCGACAGATCGAGACACCAACCAAGCTGCCTTGCGGAACCGCAGGACCAGCATATATGGGCTATAAATCCTTGCGCCTCAAGGACGGATGCGGGCATCGACCCCCACACTCCATGCGCCTTCCCGTATGCCGAATCCCCCACCACTCAACCCGAAACAGCGCCATCAATTCTGCGATCGATCGTTCCGCTCCTGGTCTGCGACATTCGATGGCGTCAATATTGACACTGCCGGACTCACAAAATAATCTCGGGCGATGGATGAGGTGGTCCATGCGCCCGCAGGTTAGGGGCGGCGCACGCTCGTTGCGTCGGCTCGCTACATATCGCCACGAATGTGCACGCAGACCGCGGATCAACCCGCTAAGGCGATCTGTACGCACAGTCGGCGCGTCGACTCTCCTGCGGCACAGCGGATCTGAATCAGAACCGTCGTCCGGCAGCTCACGCAACACTGTTGTGACGCTTGACACCACGTCGAACGCCAATCCATAATTGAGACTAGTTGCCTCATAATATTTACGAGAGTTTCGGCCGGCCCGCAGAATGCGGTCCCGCCGCCGTCTACGCAGTCCCTGTTAGGAGTCCTATGACCACGGCACAGCCCGACATACGCGTGTTGGACGCCGACACCTACGCCAACGGTGACCCGGCCACGTTCGGGCTGCCGCTGGACCAGCTCAAGTACCTCCGCGACGAGGCCCCGTGCCACCTGCACGAGTTCAACGACCCGATGCTGATCGACCGCGCGTGGATCGTAAGCCGGCACGCTGACATTTGGACCGTCGACCGCGACTCCGAGCTCTACGCCGCCGACCGAGGCCACGTAAACATGTGGAAGGTCACCCCGCTCGACCCCAAGGTGGGCGGCAAGCCAGCAATGCTGACGATGGATGGCGAGAAGCACCGGCAGCAGCGTGGCGTGATGAGCAAGGCTTTCACCCCCCGCATGGTGAAGGGCCTCGAGGACAAGTTCCGCGAGTACGCCGTCAACATCGTCGACGCCGCCCTGGAAAAGGGCACCTTCAACTTCGTCACCGATATCGGACACGCCATGCCAATGGAAGCGTTGGGCGACGTGCTTGGCGTCCCCCGCGGTCAGCGGCCACAGTTCTTCGAATGGGTGGACACCTTCGCCGCGCCGTTCGACACCCGCATCACGCCGTCGTTCGAGCACGTGATGAAGGCGATTTTCGAGTTGCTCAACTACTCGGTCGAGCTGGCCGACCTGAAGCGCAACGAGCCGGGCGACGACGTCATCAGCCAGATGGTGCAGGCCGGGGCTGAGGTCGTGTCCCAGGACGAGCTCATGGGCAACGTTGCGCTGCTCGCCAGCGGCGCGGCCGAGAGCACCCGCTCCGCGCTGTCGCACGGTATGCACGAACTGATGCGCAACCCCGAACAGATGGCATGGCTGCGGGAGCGGGCCGACGACATTCCCAACAGCGCCATCCAAGAGATTGTCCGGATCGCCACGCCGTTCACCCACCTGGTACGCACCGCGACTCGCGACCACGAGCTGCACGGCAAGCAGATCAAGGAAAACGACATCGTCTTGATGTTGTTTGTGGCCGGCAACTTCGACGAGCGGGCCATCGCGAACCCGAACACGTTCGACCTGTCCCGCGAGGACAACCCACACGTGAGCTTCGGGCGTGGCCCCCACCAGTGCCTGGGCAAGCACGTCGCATCCCTGGAGATGAAGATCCTGCTCGAAGAACTGTTGAAGCGGACCAAGGACATCACCCCCGCCGGTGACATCGACTACGTGCGCGACGCCTACTCGCGCGGCGTGTACCAGTTGCCGGTGACCATCACCGCCAAGTGACCGATCGGAAAAGTGAATCGCAATGAAGATCATTCGTGACGCGCACAAGTGCGAGCTACACGGCGAGTGCCTGCTGGCCGCACCCGACGTCTTCGACATCGAGGACGACGCAGAATTCGTCACCGTGCTCATTCCGGAGCCGGGTGAAGAACTCCGGGACGCAGTCGAACGGGCAGTGCTGAACTGCCCGACCACATCCCTTCGCATAGAGGACTGATTTTGAGCACTGAGGGAAAACTCGAGGTCCGCAACCCCGCCGATGGGTCGATCGTCGGGGTCGTCGAAGACATGTCGGCCGACGAGGTAAACGAGCTTGCCGCGGAACTGCGGGCAGCGCAGCCTGCCTGGGAGGCCCTCGGGCCGAAAGGGCGCGCCAAGTACCTGCTGAAATGGCTCGACTGGATCGTCGACAATCAGGAACACATCCTGGGGCTCGTCCATCGCGAGGCCGGAAAGTCTTGGGGTGACGCGCAAATCGAGCTGATGGTGGCCATGGAGGTCATCAACTACTTCGCCAAGCACAGCGAAGAGTTCCTTGCAGACGAGACTCGCAGCCCCCACGGGCCGGCGTCGATGACCAAGAACCTCAAGATTCGCTACCGCCCGTACCAATTGGTCGGCGTTATCTGTCCTTGGAACTATCCGCTTGGCATGCCGATGCTCGACGTCCCGCAGGCCCTCATGGCTGGATGCACCGTCCTCACCAAGCCGTCGGAGGAAGTGCCGCTGGGTTGGGCCGAATGTGTCCGGGGCTGGAACGAAGAGATCGGTGCACCCAAGGTTCTCGGTTGCGCCACCGGGCGCGGCGAGACCGGTAAGGCGGTGGTGGACCTGGTCGACATGGTGCAGTTCACCGGCTCCACCAACACCGGACGCCGGATCGGAATACGTTGCGCCGAACGGCTTATCCCGGCCAGCCTCGAACTCGGCGGCAATGACGCAATGATCGTGCTGTCCGATGCACCCATGAAGCGGGCCATCGGCGGAGCGGTATGGGGCGGCTTGTTCAACTCGGGCCAGTCGTGCGTTGCGGTGGAGCGCATTTACGTCGAGGAGCCGGTGTACGACGAATTCACCTCACGTCTCGTTGATGAAGTGCAGAAGCTCCGCCAGGGCCATGACCCGCAGGGGAGCTTCTCGACCGAATTCGGTGCGTTGGCCAACGACGCCCAAATGGCGATCGTCGAGCGCCACGTTGCCGACGCCGTCGCGAAGGGTGCTCGTGTCCTGACCGGCGGGAAGCGCGCCGAGCACGGACTGTTCTATCCGCCAACGGTACTGGTCGACGTGGACCACACCATGGACTGCATGCGCGAGGAGACGTTCGGTCCTCTGCTGCCGATCATGAAGGTGTCCAGCGAGGACGAGGCCGTCGAACTGGCCAATGACAGCAACTTCGGACTGGCCAGCAGTGTCTGGACAGCCTCGAAGGAGCGCGCCGAGCGCGTGAGCACACGCATCGAGGCCGGCGGCGTCAACATCAACAACGCGATGACCCACGTCTTCCAGTTCCCGCTGCCGATGGGCGGTTGGAAGGAATCCGGTCTCGGCAACCGCATGGGCGGGGCCTACGGGGTGCGCAAGTACTGCCGCCAGCAAGCCGTGGTGAGCGAGAAGATCCACCTCGACACCGAAATGCACTGGTACCCATACAGTCCGGGCAAGGCAGCGATCACCAGCAGGGTGCTGCGACTCCTGGAAATGCACGACTGGCGTCGCCGGCTCGGGCTCAAACCGAAGGACAGCTGATGAGCCAGCCGACTCCACTGGAAGCCGGCACTGTCGCCGAGGCGTTCCAGCGCACGGTAGCCACCTATCCCGAAAAGACCGCATTCCGGACGATCGACGACAGCGAGCGGTACAGCTGGGCCGAACTCGGTGAACGTGTCCGCAGCACGGCCGCCGGGCTGGCATCGTTCGGCATCGGGCACGGCGACACCATTGCCCTGGTGCTGCCCAACACGATCGAATGCCACGTCATCGACTACGCCGCCAATCACATTGGGGCCGCACCGTTCGCGATCTTCAACAGTGCGCCGGCAGAGCAGATCGAGCATCAGATCCGGATGGCGGACGCGACCATGGTCGTCACGGAACTGCAGTTCCTCGACAAGGTGCGCGAGGCTGCGAAGGCGCTCGGCGACCAGGTCCGGCACATCGTCGTCGTCGACGGTGAGGCGCAGGAAGGGACTGCCTCACTGCGCGAGCTCGAGGAGTCCGGCGATCCCGCATTCGATTTCGATGCGGCGTGGCAATCGGTGCAGCCCGGCGACCTGCTCACCGTGATTTTCACTTCGGGGACCACGGGACCGCCCAAAGCGGCCCAGTATTCGCATCACAACATGATGTCCGCAATGCGCGCCATGGATGCGGCGCTGCCGCTATCGACCGAAAACATCATCTCGTTCCTGCCGATGGCGCACGCCGGTGGACGAATTACGGTGCACTACATGGCATTAGCCTACGGCCCGACGGTCACCACGTGTCCAGACATGCGGCAGCTCCTGACCGCGGTGACAGGCGTGCGGCCGGATTCGTTCTTCGCAGTGCCCCGCTTCTGGGAAAAGCTGCAAGTTGCGATCGAGGCATTGGTCCAGAATCAGCCCGACGATCGTCGTATCGCGTTGGAGCAGGCTATCGAAACCGGCTTGGCGCACACGAGGGCCGCGGACGGGGCTGGGACCACCGATGCCGCGCTCGACGCCGACTATGCCGAAGCGACTGCCCTGTTAAAGCCGATCCTCGCGCAAGTGGGCCTGGACCGGATGAAGAGCGCGTTCGTCGGTGGTGCCCCGTCGACTCCCGAACTCTCGCAGTTCTTCCGGGCTGTCGGCGTACCGATGCTGGAGGCCTACGGGCTCACCGAAGGCTGCCTGAATGTGTTCAATCAGGTGGACGACTTCAAATCGGGAAGTGCCGGAAAGCCGTTGCCCGGTGTGGAGGTTCGCCTGGAGGCCGACGGTGAGCTGCTGGTCCGATCCGACCTCAACTTCATCGGTTACCGGCACCAGCCGGAGGCGACAGCCGACACGATCGACGCCGACGGTTGGTTGCGCACGGGCGATGTCGCGACCATCGACGAGAACGGTTTTGTCAGCATCGTCGACCGCAAGAAAGAGTTGATCATCAACTCCGCGGGAAAGAACATGTCGCCGGCCGTCATCGAATCCGCGGTCAAGGGCGAGAGTTCATTGATCGGGCAGTTGGTCGCCATCGGTGACCGCCGTAGTTACGTAACCGGTTTGGTTGCCCTCGATCCCGAGGCACTGGCCACCTACGCCAAGCGGCTGGGGCTGGCGGATAGGCCACTCGAAGACTTGGTCACCACGCCCGAGATTCACCAGGAAGTGGCATCGGCCGTCGAGCGTGGCAACAAGCGGCTCAACAACAACGAGCAGATCAAGAAGTTCATCATCCTGCCGACGGTGTGGCTGCCAGACAGCGACGAGCTGACTCCGACCGCCAAGGTGAAGCGCCGTGTGATCAATGTGAAGTACGCCAAGGAAATTGAGGATCTCTACGCGTGAGTGACACGGATACCAGCCGAGGGCCCCTCCACGGGCTGAAGGTGATCGAGCTTGCCGGCATCGGCCCCGGGCCCTACGCCGCCATGCTGCTTGCAGACATGGGTGCCGACGTCGTCCGAGTCGAACGCCCCGGGCCGCCGGCCAGTGGCGTGCCGGCCGAGAAAGACGTGCTGCGCCGCAACCGCCGCTCGATCGTGGTGGACCTCCAGCGTCCAGACGGGGTGAAAACCGTGTTGGCGATGGCCGCCAAAGCCGATGTGCTGCTGGAAGGTTTCCGGCCCGGCGTCACCGAACGGCTCGGGCTCGGCCCAGCCGATTGCTGGGACGTCAACCCGCGGCTCGTTTATGGCCGCATGACGGGCTGGGGACAGACCGGGCCGCTGGCTCCGACCGCGGGTCACGACATCGGCTACATCGCGATCACCGGCGCTCTCGGCGCGATCGGCCGGGCGGGCGAAGCGCCCGTCCCGCCGGTGAACCTCGTCGGCGACTTCGGCGGTGGCTCAACATTTCTCGTCATGGGCGTACTGGCGGCGGTGTGGGAGGCGTCTCGGTCCGGCCGCGGCCAGGTGGTCGATGCGGCGATCGTCGACGGCGCCAGCTCGCTGACCGGGATTCTGCATGGGCTGATGGCCGCGGGACAGTGGCAGGACCAAAGAGGCACGAACTTCCTGGACACCGGGGTCCCGTGGTACGACACCTACCAGACCTCGGACGGCGAGTGGATGGCCGTCGGCGCATTGGAGCCGAAGTTCTACGCCGAATTCACGCGTCTGCTGGGACTTTCCGAAGAGACCGCAGCCTTGCGGCAGAACCCCTCCGGGTGGGCAGAGTTGCGGGAGGCCATAACAACGGCGTTTGCCTCCCGCACTCGCGCGGAATGGGCCGCAGTGTTCGAGGGCACCGATGCCTGTGTGGCACCGGTACTTTCACTGACCGAGGCCTCTCGCCACCCGCATCTCGCCGAGCGCGGAACATTCATCGACGTCGACGGATTGGTCCAGCCCGCACCTGCGCCACGCTTCAGCAGGACAACGGCGCAGACGCCCACTCCCCCGCCCGCTGTCGGCGCAGATGGTGCCGATGTGTTGCGCGACTGGGCGATTGACGATGCCGACCGCCTCATCGCGGAAGGCGTCGTGCAGATACCCACGGACGCAGACGTGCTCGCCGGCGGGTAAGACAAGTACACCTGGTTGCGGTTGCCATGATGAAAGTGCCGCCTACCGTTGAACTTTCGCCGAAAGTTCTCCCGGTGGGCGGCACATTCATCATTGGGGGCGGTTCACATGACAGCACGACAGCACGACAGCACGACAGCACGACAGCACGACAACTATTGTCATGTTGTCGTATGAGTTGATACAGTGACGTAGAGCACGATGTTCACTCAACGGTGAGGAGCTACACATGGCGGTGATCGACCCCGTCACAGACGCGCCGGCCCCCAGCGCAGCACCCAAACAGCGACACATCCCCGGTGAACTCGGGGTGTGGATCCTGATCTTCGGCGATATGAGCGTTTTCGCCGTGCTGTTCTGCGTCTTTCTCAATGCCCGCAGATCAAACCCGGCCCAGTTCGCGCATGACCAAGCCGCACTCAACGCCAACTTCGGAGCGATCAATACCGTTCTGCTGCTGGTCAGTTCACTGTGCGTCGTCATGGCGGTGCGAGCAATCAGGTCGGGCGCCCACCAGGCACTGGCTAGGCGGTTCATTGTGTCGGCGTGGTTGTGCGGTGTCGGATTCCTGGTGATCAAGGCGCTCGAGTACGGCGAGAAGATCAGCCACGGCATCACCCCGCAGACCAGCGAATTCTTCATGTACTACTTCGTACTGACAGGCCTGCACGCCTTCCATCTGTTGATCGGCCTCGGAGTATTGGGCGGCCTGTTCGCGCTGGCCCGCAAGCCCGGCATGTCCAAGGGCAAGTTCGCCTTTTTCGAAGGCGGCGCATGCTTCTGGCACATGGTCGACCTGCTGTGGATCGTCTTGTTCCCCTTGATCTTTCTGGTTCGGTGATGGCAATGACCACTCAGTCAAACACAGCTCGCGGCACCGCGGATCTACTCACATCGTCAGCCACCGTGGTGTGGTTCGTCCTGGTCACAGCCACCGCTGTGTCGTGGGCCCTCGGCACCCACCACCGAATCGTCGACAACGCCACTGCGACCGCTCTGATCATCCTGGCGATCGCGTTTATCAAGATTCGGTACATCGGCCTGTACTTCATGGACCTCAAAGACGCGCCACTGGCACTTCGGGCGGTACTTGAGGTCTGGTGCGTGATCACCTTCATCCTCACCTCCGGCTTCTACCTCGCCGGCTGAATGCTCTTATTCCTGAAGGAAATTCACGAATGGAAGCACGCGTCCAGCGCGTCCTGATCTGGACCGGGCCGCTGATGGTCCTGATCTGGTTCGCCACGTTCATCTTTGTCATGGGCTTCTTCCCGCCGTCGCGACCGAGCGCCTCGGCCGAGGAAATCCGCCACCTCTATGCCGACAACACCACCATGATCAAACTCGGCCTGGTCATTGTGATGGCGGCCTCCGCGCTGCTGGTGCCCTGGGCCGCAGCGATTTCCGGCCAGCTGAAGCGAATCGACGGCGCGCGGGCTTTGGCGGCCACCCAGCTGGTCTCCTGCGGGCTCCTGTCCTTGGAATTCATCACACCGATCGGCGTGTGGATGGCAGCCGCTTTCCGGTTCGACGGACGCGCTGCCGAGGTCACCGAGGCGCTGCACGACGTCGGCTGGATTCTGTTCGTCACGGTGATCTGGTCGCTGTGGGTTCAGATGTGGTGCATTGTCGCGGCGATCTTCATCGACCGTGGGCCCCGGCCCATCCTGCCTCGCTGGCTCGGCTACCTCACCGCGTGGGCCGCAATCCTGATCACGCCCGCCGGCCTGGTGCTGTTCTTCAAGACCGGCCCGTTCGCTTGGAACGGGATCGTCGGCATCTACATCCCGCTGGCCGCGTTTGCGATCTGGATGGGCGCCATCAGCTATCAAGTGCACAATGCGCTCACCCAGCAGATCGCCGACGGCACCAACCCGCTGTAGTCAGCATGACTATCGTCCATCCTCCGATCACATACCCTCGCACCATGGACGAACCGACCGCGAGCCTCGTACGGGCGGCCAGGAAGGCTTTCTCCCAGTACGGGCCCGACCGCGCCACGATGACCGATGTGGCACGGTCTGCGGGCGTTGTCCGACAGACCTTGTACTACACGGTGTCCAGCCGTGACCAGCTCCTTGAGCTGGCGATCGTGCAGTGCTGCGAAGAGTTGCAGGAACAGATCGACTCATGGAAGCTCGAAACCGAACCCGACCTTGACGAAGCACTCGTCGAATTCCTTGCCAGGGCAATCGAACTCGCCGGCAGCGACCAGGAACTGACTGCCCTATCCACCGCACTGCCCGCCGACCGCGTCGAGGCGGTGATCGGTAAGTCCCACCCCGTTGGGGCACTGATCCACGCCAGCCTGAGCCCCATCCTCGAGCGCGCCCAATCCGAGGGCCGGCTCAGACCGGGCGTCACCATCGAGGAAGCCAGCCGCTGGCTGCAAGGTGTGCTTACCTTCGCCCTGCTACACGACGACCCCACGCCCGAGACGCTCCGCACCGAGCTCCGCAAGTTCGCACTGCCGTCGGTATTCACTGAGAGCTGACTCTTTACCGCGAGCGGGTGGAACTCCTGCGCTAGTTACCGAAGCGGCCGAGCGCGGTTTGGGCGGCGAGGCGGCCAGGCCAGCCACTCACGCCACCGCCGGGGTGCGACCCCGCGCCGGCATGGAAGTAGCCCTGCACCGGTGAGCGATACCCGCCGAGCCCCGGTGCCGGACGGTTCATCGCCAGCCGCAACGGCGTCATGTCGACGTGGAAGTACGAGCCGTTCGGCGTCGCGAACTGCTCACCGAAATCAGCTGGGCTGGTTTCGATCCGGCCGATCTCGGCGTCGAAGCCGTCCAGATGCCGGCTGACTGAGGCCATGATCGACTGCGACATAGCGGCTTTCGTCTTGTCCCACCCATCACGAGGCTGGGCCGGCACATTCGATGCCAGATAGACGACGTCTTGGCCGTCGGGCGCCAAACTTGAATCGTTGGCCGTCAAGACCGCCATGTAGACCGGTGGCTCCGGCAGGCTGTCGCCCGCCCGGATGGCTTGCAACTGACGGATGTTCTCGTCGAACGTTCCCGTCATGAGCGCGGTCTTGCGGATGTCGAAGTCATCGATCTTGCGGCGCTGCGCGGCCCCCTTGGGATAGGTCACTTTTCCGGACAGCGCGATGTCGATCTTGAAGGTCGCCGAGTTGTTGCCGCTGGCAGGCAGCACCGCCACCTTGGCCTTGGTTGCCGAGTCGAGCACCCCGTCCTCAAGGAATCCGCCGTAGGCCAATTGTGGGGGCACTGCAGCGAGAACCCCTCGCGCAGCGCAAATCTCGGCGCCGTCGCCGAGTACGACGCCAGTCGCCCGGTTGTTCCTGACCGCGACACGCTGCACCGGCACGCTGGTGCGGATGTGGGCGCCATGTTCAGTTGCGTACGCGGCCATCGCCGTCATCACCGTGCCCATCCCGCCACGCGGACGGATCACCCCGGGCTTGCGATGTACCGCGGCGAGGCCGACGCAATAGAAGCCACCGCCGTCGTAGTCGATGGGTCCGATCATGCTGCCCCAGTAGGTGGCCAACGACCGCATCTGGTCGCTCTCGAACGTGTCGGCCATCAAGTCGATCAGGTTGTGCGACATGATCCGACCCAGCTGACGCCGAATCTCGCGACTCGGCGCGAGTTTGAGCATCAGCTTGCCCAGTTCTGCTTTCGGCAGCTGAGCGGGATGGTGCGGCATGACCGTGGTCAGCGCATGGAAGATCCATGACAGTGCCGGCTGCAAATCGGCGTAGGTCCGCGCGTCTTTTGCCGAAAACCGCCGCACCTCAGACAACGTGCGGCCGAGATCGTGAAACAGCAGCAGCGTCGCCCCATCCTCACCGATCCAGCCGTACGGAGCCTCAACCGGAGCACTGCGATAGCCGTACTGGTCCAGGTCCAGGTCGGAGATGAACGTCGTGCACGACATGAACATGTCGTCCATCGCGCCCAGGCTGAGAATGTGGTTGGGCGCTTCCGGCACAAACGGACCGCTGTTGGAGAGCCCACCCAGATGGGGTCGCTGCTCCAGCACCAATACCGAGGCGCCAGAGCCGGCCAGCGTGCACGCCGCGCTCAGACCGTTGTGTCCCCCGCCGACCACGATGTAGTCGTAGTTGTCGCGGAGCTCAGGCGTCGTCGGCACGGTCGGCTACGCCATCAGCTCTGCGGCTTCAGCGGGCAGCGCGTCGCGGTAGTCGGCGGGCTTGAACTCACGGGTCCGCTCCCAGTAGTCGACGTACTTCCATGGGCTGCTGACCACGATGCGACCAAATCCGTTGCGGTAGTACGTGGTCATGCCCTCGTGCGACCAAATGCAGTGCGACAAGGCCTCATCCAGTTCATCGTTGTACTGCTGGAAGACGTCACGGTCGACGTCGACCGCAGGAGTACCGCTCTGGAGCAGGTGCCGAATCGCCTGCATGACATAGCGGACCTGGAACTCGGTGGCGTGGATGGCGCTGCCACCGTGGCCGGCATTCGTGTTGGGCCCGTTGAGGATGAAGAAGTTCGGGAAGTCCGGCACCGTGATGCCCAGATAGGCCTTGGCATCGTCGACACCCCACTGCTCCCGCAGCGTCAGACCGGAGCGGCCGATGATTTCCATGGGCCACAAGAACTGCAACACCTTGAACCCGGTAGCCAGCGCGATCACGTCAGCGGTGGTCGCATCTCCCGAGCGCGTCACCACCTTGTCGCCCTCGATGTGGTCCACAGCATCGGTGACGAGGTGGACGTCGTCCCGGCACATCGTCGTGAACCAGCGGTTGTCCAGGAGCGGACGCTTGCCGTACGGCGGGTATTCGGGCAGGCATGCTTCGATCAGATCGGTGCGGTCGCCCAGCTGTTCCTCGATGTACTTGGTGAGGAAAACGCGATGCCGATCGTTCACCTCATTCACCGAGCGCTCGGGGTGCGGCCAGCTCGGGTCGATCTGCAACGACGAGTGCAGCCGGTCACTGAAGTTCCAGAACGCGCGCAGCCGGTACCACTGCACGTAGAACGGGACTTCGCGCATCACGAGCCGGACGGATTCGTCGACCTCCCGGTGGTAGTTGGGGTGCGGCACCGCCCACTGCTTCGAACGCTGGAAGACAGTTACCTCTGCCGCGGTGTCGACGATCGACGGCACCAACTGCATGGAGCTGGCACCCGTGCCGATTACCGCAACCCGCTTGCCCGTCAGGTCGACGGACGGGTCCCACGCCGCGGTATGCATGACGGGACCGGAGAACTCGTCCAGACCAGGCAGGGGCGGGATCGACGGCCGGTTGACCATGCCCACCGCAGTGATCAGCACATTGGCGGAAAGAGTTGTGTTGCCGTCCTTCTCGTCCCGTACGTCGACGTGCCACTTGGCATCCGTGTCGTCATAACGGGCGGTCAGCACCTCGGTGGAGAACCGGATGTAGCGCCGGAGGTCGTACGTGGCCGCCAGCAGATTCAGGTAGGCCCGGACCTCGTTGCGCTTGGCGAAATACCGCGTCAGCTCAGGGTTGGGCGCGAAGGAGAACGAATAGAGGTGCCCCGGAGTGTCCACGCCACAGCCGGGGTAGACGTTCTCGAGCCACGTGCCACCGAGGTCATCGTCCTTCTCCAGCACGACGAACTCGACGCCGGCGGCGGCCAGCTTGATCGCCATGCACAGCCCTGACAGCCCGGCACCGATGATGGCGACGCGGAAGTCGTCGTTGACCACCTCGGCGGGAATCGGAACGTCCCGCGACAGGAAACCCAGTTCTTCGCTCAGTAAGGCGCCGTACTCGATGGGCACGTCTTCGTCCATTGCACAGCTCAGCATCTCGGTGACCTGCTCCGGAGTCGGCGGGACCGCGTCGATGCGGCCTTCGCGGAACGCCAGCACGACGTCGAGCGCGGCCGCCCGTACCTCTTCCTGGAGCTCCGGCGACAGTCCACCCGAGTCGTTGTCGTCCAACGGCTTTCCGCGCATGGGCCGGTAGGGCGCGCTGGTCCACTTGGCGTCGCCGGTCAGGTGGCGAAGCACCATCAGCAGGGTGGGGATGTTGGCATCCTCCAAAGCGTGCGCCAGTTGCTCCACCGAACTGTTCGAGTTCGCTCCCGGCGTCGGCATCGAGTCCGCCATCCATTCCTCCTACCTTGAGACCCACGCGGTAACCGACGGCGAGTCCTGCGAGGCCACGCGGTGCCGCATGACTTTTTGAACTTATGAGTCTCAATATAAGGCTTCCGGCGATCCGCCGCAATCGCCCGCTTCAGGTTGGCGTGCCAAGCACAGCCTCAGACACTCCCTCGACTGGGCTTGCCGCGCAACAAGAAACCAGCAGTCAGTTAGCTATGGATCGCGATGCACGCATCGGCCAATCAGCCGCCAACGTAAGGTCAATTCATTATTTTCGAGACGTCCGCGCCTAGAATTTGCACGAGCCCAGGACCGGGCTGCAGGGCGGCAGCCAAGCCATCATGCCCGCTGCCGGGTTGCCTAGAACGGCGAAATAGCACGGCCCCCATCACGCGAGTTCATTGATCGCGTGACGAGGGCCGGCGGTGCGTATCACTACGTAGGTGGGCGCCCGCTATCCGAAAGCGTTGGCGCCCAGTCGGATCATCTGGATGTCTTCTTGGCGGGGACTTTCTTTGCCGGAGCCTTCTTGGCCGGCGCAGTTTTTGCAGGAGCCTTCTTGACCGCAGCCTTCTTGACCGGGGCCTTCTTCGTAGCGGTCTTTGCGGGTCCATTGCCTGCATCAACCTCAGCAGACTCCAAACCGGGAGACGTGATACGGATACCCAGCAAGTTGATGGCCGTCTCTGCGATCTCTTCTGGCGTCGACTTCTCGACGGGCCGATACCACCGGGACACCCAGATCATCATGCCGAGGATGAGCCTGGCGGTGACCCGCGGATCGCCCTTCTCAATGTTCCCATCTTGGATGTTGGCGGTAACCACCTTCACCCACAAATTCTCGTATTGCTTGCTCCACGAGTGCCACCGCTCAAAGACGTCCGCCGGCAGGTCTCCCCCACCGAAGAACACGGGCATGTATCGCCGCATGGTCACGGCCGCCTCGGCCTGCAACCGAATCAAGGCCGCCAGCTGGCCTGCCGAATCAGTGGCAGCCGCCACGGCAGCTTTGGACTCCTTCGACAGTTGACGGGTGCGAATCTCGAAGAGAATGCCAAGCAGATCCGATTTGGTCGGCACCGTCCGATACAAGGTGGCCCTGGAAATGTTCAGTCGCTCGGCGACTTCAGGGACCCCGACGGCCTCGTATCCCCCGATAGCGAGGAGCTCTGCCACCGCATCGGCAATCGCTTCGTTGTCAATCGTCAGCCTGGGCCTGCCACGAGGCCGGGTCCCCTGCGATTCTCCGTTAGCCACGCCACTCCTCCGCTTTGTCTCGGACAACGTCGATCATTTGCCCCCGGATGATCATTTTAGAGACAAACGGTTCGGAAAGCATGCCTTCGGTCCGTGAATTGGTTTCGACGGAAAATATATCGTCCGCGCCCCTAAACGGTCGACCACCAGTGAATTCACGCCCCTAGCGGCCGGCAGCGGTGTACCCCGAGCGCACGTGCCATGTCGCCGCGTGCCGTCCCGAATTTTAAGACAGCCGACCGGAGCGCAATATTGACACCGGCAGAATATTAACACTCGCGCTGGGAGGCGTCTCGCTCTTGGCGATCAGCGAACACCGAAGCCTCGGCGCGCCCGCCGAACAACGGAATCAGCTGCACTGAAACTGCTTTCGCCGTGCGCAGGGAGTGCCCAGCCAGGAAGTCCATGATGCGCTGATATTTGCGATACGCGATCTCACGCCTGCATGCGCCCGTGGTCGCAGTTTGCAGAACGCGCGTGCTGGTACCAACTGGGCCGCGTTCAGATGAAAGTGCGCCGCGGCCAGTGGATGAGCGACGGCCTGATGGGCGCCGATCGGCAGATCCCAGACCCGCCGGTCTTTTGCATACCGAACGGCTTTGTCAATCGCGTAGCGACCGATTCCGGTGCGGATCGAACTCGTCAGAATGCGCTCGGCATTCAAGCCACTGAAGGCCAACGTAAGACCGCGATGTTCCTCGCCGATGAGGTTCGCGGCGGGCACTTCCACGTCGTCGAAGACGACTTCGTGTGACCTGTCGGGCTGATTCATCACGGTCCGAATAGGGTTCCACGTCAGCCCGGCGGAGTTCGTGTCCACCATGAATACCGACATCCGGGCGCGCCCGGTGCGGTGGTCGACGCCGGTGCTCGCGACGACCATCACCCAATCGGCGGACTCCATGCCCTGATGAAAACCTTCCAGCCACTGAGCCGGAAATGATCACCATCCCGTTCGGCCGAGGTGGCCGTCCGGTGTGCGTTGGACCCGGCGTCTGGTTCGGTGAGCGCGAATGACAACCGAGTGCGCCCGGCTGCCACTCCTGGCAGCCACCGCGCTTTCTGTTCGTCGGTCGCGCTGCGGTCCAGGATCGTGCCGGTCACGCCGGCGGAAAAGAGCATCGCCAGCAGCGGGCAGCCCGCCTTCGCCGTTTCCTGCACGACGGCCGCGAGTGCTGTCAGACCCCGGCCCCACCCCCGCGAGACTCGGGCAGGTGCACACCAAGAAAGCCATTGGTGCCCAACGCATCCCATAGCTCAGCACAGTTGCCGCCGTCGTCGACCTGTCGCTGATAGTAGTCAGGCCCGAAGCCATCAACGATCGCCGCGACCGCATCGCGAAGAGCGCGTTCCTCGATGTCGGACAGCGCAGCAGCGGTCATAGTTCCCACTCAGGGCACCACGGGCTCGGGGTCCGGATCAGCCAGTTGCGCGGTGATCGAACGGAAGATGAGCCAGCACTGGACAGTGATCCACACCCCGAACAACGTCAACGGTGACCAGAAGACCAGCAGCCCGTTCCAGGCGAAGGGTCCGCTACGGGGGACGAAGGCGACTGCGCCGGCCTCGAACATGATCGTGATCCAGAGCGACAGATAGCCCCACCAGCGCGGAAAGGGATTGTGCTTGACCAGCTGAGTAGCGGGTCGCAGCGCCAGGACAGTGACCCCGACCCACATGAAGATGTAGTACTGGTCGGTGGTGGTAAGCGTCAGCGTCGCCAACTCGTGCATGAGCGTGGTGACCTCGGGGTCCTTGCGTGGGGCCGTGTAGGCCGCAACACCCCAGAACATCGGCGGGAGCATCAGAAACAGCGACATGACCGCGCCGCTGACGAGCGACAGCGAGCTCCAGATCTTCCAGCCACCCTCGACTCGGGCCATCTGGAAAGCAACGACCGCCAGGATCGGCATCATGAACGCGCCGGTCCACCCGCCGATGACGGCACCCCACTTGATCTTGCCCTGGTTCAGGGCATAGAAATCGGCGACCTGCTCTGCACTCCAAGCCGGATTCTTGGTGGGAACCATCTGGAGCAGAAAGATCAGAGCCAGGGTATAGACGATGGCCAACCCGATGCCCCACCAGAGGATGGCGCGTTGGCTCTGCAACGAGAATGCGTTCCGAGACATGGATTTCCTTATTCCGTGGGGACTGCCGGGCCAGCACCGCTTCCCGGCCTCCTAGTCCGAAGCGGCCGTCACCGCCTTCGACGGCCGACGTCAGACATCACGCATACCGTTTTTGATACTCGTGATATCTAAAATCTTAGGGTCTGGCACTACGAATGCGCAATACCCTCAGTACCGAAACGGCATTCCCGCAGCGAAAGTTCGAGTAGAGCCCTGCTGGAATACCGTTTCGGCGAAAAGGGCTCAGCCCCAACAACGCTGCGAGGCGGACCCAGCTGGGCCCGCCTCGCGGTCGACGATGTCATCAGCACCTGATCACACCGGTTCGAAATCCGAAATCATCCAGCGGCCGTCGATCTTGTCGAGGGTGACGCGGACGCTGGACGCAGTGCTGCTGGGCGGGTCGTTGCCCATAAGGATGCTCTGATTCACAAAGACCAGCACAACCGCATGACTGTCGGTGGCCGAAACCGATGCGGCTGCAGGAACATTCGCCAGCGCAGTGATCTTCTTCTGCTTCGATCCGGGAATCACCACGTCGTTCGTGAGCGAGGTGTAGGAGTCCTTGAACTTCCCGGTCAGCCGATCCCGCGCTGCTGCGATGTCGTGTTCGACGGTCTCTGGTTTGTACGACAACATGGCGGCGGTCGTATCGGTAGCGACCTTGACCGTTTCGGCTCGCACCGCCGCTGTCGCAATACTCCGCTGAGCCCACCACAGGTACCCCGCCCCGACCGCGAGAATTACCGTGAGGGCCGGCAAGACCACGTAGGCGACGATGCGCATCAGCTTGGAGCCGCGATCAGCCTTTCCAGGCTCCGCCGGCTCGACGTCGTCGGCATCTGTTGTTACGTGCTGGTCTTCGCCGTCGGACTGGGCTTCGACGATGTCTTCGTCGTCGATCACAGGCTTATCAATCACGCTCTGAGATGAAGATTTCACGGTACAAACTCCACATTCGACGCTTTCACGCCATCCTTGGTTTCTTGCAAGCCGATCTGCATCCGCCAAGCCCGGGCCCGGTCTTCGCCAGTCCCGTTCATTGACGTATGCACAGAGACCGCGATCAGGACTTGAGCCTGGCCTCCGTCGATCGGTCCCAGAAGGCCGGCTTCGGTGACGTTGCCCACCGACTTGGACTTGGCCTCCTTGACCACCTGAACAAATGCCGGCGAACGCTTCTTGAAGTCGTCATAGAAGCTGCCGGTCGACGAATCCAGCACCCGCTGCACGTCGGCGTCGGCCGTTTCGAAATTGATGGTCGTGAGGTTGAGCGCGGCCTGCCGACCCGCCTGGATCATGACATTGCGCTGGTCTTGCTCCCTGTGCGACTGGTAAGTCCGGTACGCGAGCCAGCCGACCGTGCCCGCCATCGCCACCGATGCAACCAAGCCCCCGGCCAACGCCAGCCGCAGTGGACCGCCACGCTTGCGGCGAGAGGCTTCGCCAGACTCGACCTGCTCCTCTTCACCAACCGCAGGCTCCACTGCATCCGGGTCAGCCTCATCCAGATCGCCTGGAACGTCGGCCGATCGCTCTTCAGGATCGTCTATCACCTGTACTCCTTGCTTTCCGTGCCGCCGCGGATCCGACTCACCTCGACCAGTTCGCCATCGAATCGTCGTGGCGAGAACCCAGTTCCTGGCAAGCCCCGCACGCAGCTGCCCGCAATCAGTCCAATCCGGCCGTTCACCGAGGTCAGGCACGAGATGCGAACGTGCGACATCTTTTAAAGTCAGTGCGTATCAAAATTGCTGAACCCAAGGTAATGGCCTGGATCACACTTGTCAATCACCCGCTCGAACCTGGTAGTCGATGCTCAGGCACGGGGTCTTACCGAGAATCAAAAGCGCGCCCCGCACCGCGCTGAGCAGCCAGAATCAGCCAACCCGCACACAGCGCGGCGACCGCGATCTATTTTTGAGATATAGTATCGCGTTATTGGGGTTCCCGTCACCAACACCGGCGCACAGGCGTCGCCGATCCCAGTCAACACACATCAGGCGCATCCCGTCGCTCAGTGCAACACCCGAGAGGAAAGACATGTCGACCGCGATCGAAACCGATGTCCTGACCACGCGCGACGGCCCGCTCGGCATCGTCACCATCAACCGCCCACAACGACTGAATGCCGTCACTCCCGCCGCAGGCGAACAGCTGCGGGCCGCCTTCATCGAGCTCGACGCCGACCCTGACATCCGGGCGATCGTGCTGACCGGGGCTGGACGGGGATTCTGCGCCGGTGCGGACATCGTCGGGGGCACCGTGGGCGGTGCCCGTGGCGTGCTCATCGACGTCTGGAATCCACTGGTGACAACAATGCTGTCGACGGACGTACCGATCATCGCCGCCATCAACGGCGTTGCGGCCGGCGCGGGCGTCTCGTTGGCCTTGGCATGCGATCTTCGTGTCGCGGCACAGTCAGCCCGACTGCAGTTGGCCTTCACAAAGATTGGGCTGCTACCCGATGCCGGCGCAACCTGGCTGCTGCCCCGGATCGTCGGTTTGGGGCGGGCCAACGAACTCGCCCTACTGGCGCGCGATCTCAAAGCCGACGAGGCGTTGCAGTGGGGCCTGGTCAATCGCGTGTGCGAGGACGGCAACGCACTAGACGCGGCGAAGGCGCTCGGCAGCGAAATCGCAGAGCTGGCAGGAAGCGTCGCGGCGGTCAAATGGGCACATCAGCGTGCCTTCGATTCGACTTTGGCAGCACAGCTGGGGTACGAGGCCGACACACAGGGCTGGTTGCAGGAACAGCCCGACTTCACAGAGGCCATCAAAGCGTTTCGCGAGAAGCGCTCCGCACATCGCGCGCCCCGGACACCGGGGCTTCGGCCCTGACCCACCGGCGGACCGCCCTTTATTTTGAGATGCATACGCTCTAAACTAGGGCCCCAGCCGCCGCCCTTCGGCCCAGCCGAGGCGCCACACACGATGATGGAGGACCACCATGGATCCCTCGCCCGACTACGACGCCAGTGACGAGATCGAGTACTTCTTCAACTGGGTGCCGTGGGGCCTCCGCGGCGTCTACCCGCCGCCGGCCTACCCTCCCGTGTAGCGTCCGCAGATCAGCCGAAGGGTAAGTGCGCTCGCGAATCGGCGACATCGCTCGAATTGACGTTTGCGCCAATCCCATTCCCGCCCAACACCAACGGGCTAACCGGAAGTTTTTTGCAATAACGCGTCGCAAAAATGGCCGCGGTATGTCAGCATTAGTTGGCCGGTCACGGAACCGGAGGCTCAGAGGCCAGCGGAGGCGATAATGCAGACAACATGGCGAGCGCTGCGCAAGCTCATCACGACGGTGCTGGCACCCGCACTGGCGAGTACGGCAATCGTCGGCTCCATCGGCACCGCAGCGGCCAGCCCCGACGTCGAGTACCTGATGGTCCCGTCCGGGGCGATGGGCCGCGACATTCCGGTGGCTTTTCAAGCAGGTGGTCGCCACGCGGTCTACCTGCTGGACGCCTTCAACGCCGCGCCGGACGTCAGCAACTGGGTACGGGCCGGCAATGCGATGAATACCCTTGCCGGTAAAGGGATTTCCGTAGTCGCTCCGGCTGGAGGTGCATTCAGCATGTACACCGACTGGGAAGGCGACCGCAGCAAGCAGTGGGAAACCTTCCTGTCGTCTGAACTGCCCGACTGGCTGGCCGCCAACAAAGGTCTGGCTCCCGGTGGACACGGCATTGTCGGCGTCTCCCAGGGCGGAACCGCCGCGCTGGCGGAGGCCGCGTTCCACCCCGATCGGTTCCGCTACGCCGGGTCGATGTCGGGGTTTCTGACACCCGACCAGACATACATGAACGGCGCCATCACCGAGGGGATGATGCGGTTCGGTGGCGCCGACACCCGCGACATGTGGGGACTGCCCCAGGCCGGTCGCTGGAAGTGGCACGATCCCAACGCGCACATGCAGGCGCTCATCGACAACAACACCCGCCTCTGGATCTTCAGCCCCCAGTCTGTGACCGCCAGCGATCCCGCCGCCATGATCGGCTACGCCGACCAGGCGCAGGGCAGCAACCGGGTGTTCAAGACGCACTACGAAATGATCACGGGGCAGAACGCCCATTTCGACTTCCCTACCGGCGGTGACCATGGATGGTCGAGCTGGGGCCCCGAATTGACCGCAATGTCAGGTGATCTCGCGGGCAATATCCGCTGACAGTCAGTAAAGCCGCATCCGTCACAACAACATTCAACAGATCCGGGAGCCGGCGCCGCCCCGACGAAGAGGAGTGAGGAATGGAACCCGACGAACTGTGGGCCGACCTGGAGAACTGGGGACGCGAACAGTCGCTATCCGAACTGGACGCGCTGATGTGGCGCACCGACCGGCATCCGGAGGGTGCTTGGTCCGGGGTCATCGTTCAGCTTCTCGACCAGGTGCCGGACTGGGACCGGCTACATGCCGCCCATGAGTGGTTCGTCGAGATCGTGCCCCGGTTCGCTCAACGGGTCGTCGAGCCGGTCATCCCGGTGGGAACACCCATGTGGGAAGACGATCCGGCGTTCGACATCGATTTCCACGTGCGGCGGGTCTCGCTGCCTGAACCGGGAAACCACCGCCAGCTGCTCGAGCTCGCACAGACGATCGGACTCACTCCCCTCGATCGAACCCGTCCGCCCTGGGAGGGCTATCTGGTCGAAGGGTTGGAGAATGGTCGGGCGGCCTACATCATGCACGCGCACCACGTGTTCATGGATGGTCTGGCGCTGGCCAGGCTGCACGAGCGCGTCCTGAACCAGGGCCGCGAGCACCAGCCTGACAAGCCCACGCCGGTACGAGAACCGGAGCGGCGCAGCCCTATTGGCATCGCAGCCCACCAGCTCGGTCGACAGCTCCTGGACACGCCGAAGGCATTGCTGGACGGTGGCCGTGCTTTGACGAAAGCCGTCTCGCATCCGCGATCGACGGCCGATTACCTGCAGTCTCTGTCACGGGTCGCAGGACCACCGCCGAAGAATCCCTCGAACGTCCTGCGGGGTGGGTCAAGAAGGATGTGGCGCTACGGAACCATGGAATGTGAATTCAGCGAACTGCGCCGCGCGGCCAAGGCCGCCGGCGGCACGCTGAACGACGCCTATGTCAGCGCGCTCCTCGGTGGATTGCGCCGCTACTGCGCCGCCAAGGGCGAAGATCTGCAAGACGTTCCGATCTCCATGCCGGTTGCTATGCGAGCAGCAGCAGATGCCAAGGGCGGCAACGATTTCGCCGCTGCCTACTTCCTCGTGCCATCCAGCATCGCCGACCCGAAGGAACGGATTCAGGCGATGCACGAACGGGTCGACCACGTGCGGAACGAGCCCGCACTGGGCTTCCTCGGTGCAATCACGCCCTTGCTCAATCGCACGCCCTCCGGGGTGGCGGCGTCGATTCTGGGATCGGTCGGCGGCGCGGTGCTGACGACCAGTTCCTGGCCGGGAATTACCGAGGACCGGTACATGGCCGGTGCGCGCTTCGACCGGATGTTCGTGTTCGCACCGCTGCCCGGCACAGTCCTGACCTCAGCGATGTGCACGCACTGTGGAACGTGCTGTATCGCAATGAATGCCGACGGCGAGGTCTTCGATGACCAGGAGCTGCTGTGGTCGTGCATGCAGGAAGGCCTCGACGAAATCCTGGCACTGGGATAGCCAGATTCCGCTTGCCCGTAGCCGGCACCCGTCTGGATACGGGCAAGCGGAACGCTATTGAGGTAGGACGATGCCGAGCAGGTGCTTGCCTACGCACGTCCATCGGAGCCGGGAATGTACCGCGCAGCACCGATCAACATCCGGACCATCTCCGCGCGCAGCCTGTCCCCTGCACCGGCGAAAAGCTGATCCTCGAGCATGGTCACCGACACCACCATCACCGCAGCAATCCGCACCGACAGTTCCGGGTCGAACGGCAAGCCATGGGTCGCGGCAATGGCGGTACCCACTTCCACCAACTTCCCCAGCGCCGGCTGGGTCCTGGCCGTGAGGGAACCCGAAGCCGCAAGTGCCGCAACAAGTTCGCGGTTCTTGCGAACCAAATCGTACAACTCATCGACGAACTGCTGCAGCACCTCTTCGGGCGCTCCGCCAGGTGTGGGGGCGGCCATCCAACGCGCGGTGAACTCGGTCAGAAATACGTCGAACGGTTCCACGATCGCAGCGTCGAACAACGCCTGCTTGGTCGGATAAATCCGGAACATCACCTGCTCGGCGACTTCCGCACGGGAGGCGATCTCCCGAGTTGTGGTGTTGCCGTAGCCGCGTTCGGCGAACAGTGCCACTGCGGCAGCCAGGATCTGCGCGCGAACCTCCGCCGAGCTCCGCCGAGGGCGACGCCCCGAAGGTGTCGCCGAACTCTTGTGACCTGCCACACCCCGATGATACCGTAGTGAGTATTCACTCACTAGCGCCTTCGAGGGGAGCTCCGGTCATGGATTTGCACCCGATAGACGTCCACACGCTCAACATCGCCATGCCGGCCCGCCCAGCCGTCCACCGGCACGCCGCAGCGGTGAATTAGGAGTATCGAAATGCTGCAATACGACGGTTTCGCCACCCTGGCCACCATCGACCACAACAAGTTCTGGATCCTGTCGCTCTGCGCGGTGGCGATGATCTTCAACTACATCTGGTTCTTCGGCGCGTTCGTGATCGCGCGCCGGGAGAAGGTCGTCTCCATCCCCATCCTGGCCACCCTGTTCTGGCTCGCTGGGGACGGCACCTTCGTCGCGCACTACAACACCTGGTTCAACCACTACGCGGGCGCAATCGGCCAGTGGTATGTCCAATTATTCTGGGCCGCACTGCTACTCACAGTTACCTTCGAAGTGCTCTACGTCGTGCAAGCCATCCAGTACGGCCACAAGGAACTGTGGCCATCGGCCACTCGGCAGCAGTTCACCGCACTGATCATCGGCGGGGCCGTGGCAGCAATCATCGTCTGGAACATCTTCTGGGAATCCATGGGTGACCCGCTGGCCATCACCTACTTCTGCATCGCCAATGCGGCGCTACCCCTGCTATATGTCGGTGTGCTGCTGCGCCGCCGCACCTCGGCGGGCACCGCGCCGATCGTCTGGTGGGCCTTCCTCGGCATGATCACCTGCTGGTTCATCGCTCTGACCACGTTCTTCGGACCACAGTTCCGGTCGCCCTGGTATTACGCAATCTGGGTCGTGTGCACCGTCGTGGGCGCCGGCGTACTGGTGGCGGTCAAGCGGCTTCCGAAGTCACTACCCGAGTCAGTCACCCCTACAACACAATTGGGAGTTACACATGCTGGCGCTTGAGACGAGCAAGCGGGTCCAGAAAGCCTGTATCTGGGCCGGACCGGTGATGGGCCTGCTCTTCGTCGTCGGGTTCGTGGTGGCCGGGTTCTGGCCGCCGCCCTCCCCCAACCAGAGCGCCGCCGAGGTGGCCGCGATGATCGACGCGCACCGGACCGGAATCCGGATCGGCGTCGTGATCTGTCTGGCGTCCTGCCCGCTGCTGATGCCGTTCCTGTCGTCATTCACCATTCAGATGAAGCGCATCGAGGGCACCCGGCCGATCATGGCCTACACCGCACTGGCGTTGGGCGCACTGGCCACGGTCGAATTCGTCATCCCGTACGTGTTCATGCTGGTCTCGACATACCGGGCCGACACCGACCCCAACGTGACCCGTGCATTGTTCGACCTGAGCTGGTTCTTCTTCCTGGGCGTGATCTCGACCTTCGTGTTGGAGCTGGCGTTGTTCGGCGTGGCGATATTGGTCGACAAGCGGCCAGAGCCGATATTTCCGCGTTGGCTGGGTTACGCGAACATCTGGCTGGCGCTGATGTTCAGCCCGGCGAGCTTCCTGGTGTTCTTCAAGACCGGTCCGTTGGCCTGGAACGGCCTGTTGGTGTGGTACGTCCCGGTCACGACCTTCCTGCTGTGGTTCGTGCCGAACTTCATCTACCTGCTCAAAGCCGTTGGCGCAGACGATGGTGAGTCGAGCGAACTCGACGCGCGACTCGAAGACGAGGTCGCCGAGTTGCGGGCGCGGATCGACCACCTCGCGTCCGTGCGCGGATAGCCGCAACATCGCGTATCACGCGCAAAAACGTACCCAGGCCGTCGGCGACTTCCCGCCGGCCTGGGTATTTCCATTTAGTCGGCGGTACGCGTAACCCAGGGACGTTATGTGGCTGTGTAGTTCAGGACGCGCCAGATGATTTCTGCCATCGAGCTTGCGACCGCCTCGGCTCGCGCCTCGTCGCGGACCATTTGGTGGCAGCACCGTTCGAACATCCAGGTGAATATCTCCGCAACGGTGGTTGGATCGGCGGGCCTATTGACATCATTGGACGCCCAACGAGCTCGGAACTGAACCGCGGCCTTCTCCGCGACCGAGTGCATGGCAGACCGCCAAATAACGCTCACCTGTGGGTCATACTCGGCGAGTTCGATTATGGCGGCGAGCACTTCCCGCTCGGCGACCCAACGGTCGACGATGTCTTTCATCATCGCCTCGAGGGTCGTCCGGGTGAGGCCGGGACCGGCGAGCACGTCGGCTCCAATCTCGTCTCGCCAAGCAACTTCGTCTTCGGCAAGGCGTGCGATCAACGCATGCTTGTCAGAGAAATGCAAATAGAAGGTGGCGCGAGCTATGCCGGCCTCGGCCACAATGCGCTCGACGCTCAGACGGGCTACCGGGATCCCCGATCTGAGCAGCCGGCGGGTAGCTTCCAGCACATCGGCGATGGTCGTCTCGCGGCGCCGCTTACCGCTCCTGGCCTGAACCGTTTGTAGCGCCTCGTCGCCCATATCCGTAGCCTACTTGCGGTCAATTGCTGGTCACGGTGCGCTCGGAGCCCGCTATCAGCGATAGATGACGCGCCACATGATGTCGGTCAGCGCGCGGAGCGGCCGTTCGGCGACGAGGTCGCTGACGACATCGCCCGCAGGTGATGCTCGCCTCAACACCCAGGGACGCAGGTGCTTTCGCAGCGGTTCAGACGTAATACCTTGTCGCAGTTGATATTCCATCACCACCATCCGTGAGCCCAACCAGAGCTGGGCATCCACCAAGTCGCCCAAGCTCGCCTAATTCAGATTAAAAACACCCTTTGCGCTGCACCCTCGAGCTGTTATGGTCATCGTGTCTAATTTAGACAGAATGACCATAACAGTGACGCGATCCAAATGCGCGACCACCAGCGGCTCAACGTCGTCCCCGGCAAGCACGAATGAAACGAAGGAATTTGTCGATGACAACCGGAACAGACCTGCACATTGGCAACAGGCCGGTGGCGGAGCCACCTAAGCGCGCCCGCCCCGTCTCTTGGTGGGCGGGAACGGGTTTCGGTTTCCTGGCGTTCGCCGCGTATCTGATCATCGCGTGGATCGTGGCGGGCGAGCCCATGCAAGTGCCGGCTGGTCCGACACCGCTCCCGACTGCCATGAAGGTCGCGCTGCGCATCCAAGAGTTCGGACTGTTCGGCGGGATGCTGGCCCTGATCTGGTTCAAGGCTGTACGACCGAAGTTGAAAACCGGGCGGGTGCCGTTCGACGGCCTGATGGTGCTCTCGTTCGCGCTGATGTGGTGGTCTGACCCGCTGTACAACTACTTCACGCCAGGGTTCAACTACAACGCGTACTTCATCAATCTTGGCTCCTGGGTTGGACATACGCCGGGGTGGATGTCACCGAACCCCACTCAGATCCCGCAGCCGCTGCTGTGGCTGCCGGGCGTCTACACGTGCGCTTTCTTTCTGATGGTGATCATCGTGAACTGGATATTCCGCAAGCTCCGGCAGTGGCGCCCCACCATCAGCCCGGTGAGCATGTGGCTGCTGGCCTTCGTTCCCATGATGGTCGTGGGAACGATCTGGGAAGCGGCGTTCATGGTGATGGGCTCGCACAGCTACGCCTCATCCATTCACTGGTTTTCGCTGAACTCCGGGCACTACTTCAGCTTCCCCGTCTATCAGGGCATCACCGCCAGCCTGCTCTACACGACATGGGGAGCCATGCGGTACTTCAAGAACGACCGCGGCCACAGCTTCGCCGAGCGAGGCATCGAAACCCTCAATGTTTCCGACCACGTCAAGGGCTGGATGCGATTCTTCGCCGTCTCCGGCGCGATCACCGCAATCTTCTTTGTCTTCTACCACATCCCGAACGCCATGATCGCCCTGCGAGGTGACGCCTGGCCCGCAGATGTCCAGAAGCGCTCCTACTTCGTGACCAAAATGTGCGGGGCCGCAAGCGATGTCGCCTGCCCCGACCCGCATCTGCCATTTCCGCGCGGAGACCACTCCGTCCGGGTCGGACCCAACGGCGAACTCGTCGCACCGCCCGGCGTGACTGTTCCCAAGGCTCCCCCGATCTCGACGAACTGAAAGCAAAAGTCCATGAGCACATCCACATTCGACGTCATCGTCATCGGCGCCGGCCACAATGGTCTCGTTGCCGCGAATTACCTCGCCGACGCCGGTCGCAGGGTCGTGGTCCTCGAAGCATCCGATGCCATCGGCGGGTTCACCGCGTCACGGCGGTCCATCCCGGCGGCACCGGAGCACCTGACGCACCCGTATTCGTTCGACCCGTTCTTTTGGGACTCCTTTCCGCCGGCAAAGGAACTCGAACTGGACAAGCACGGCCTCAAACGGGTGCGGGTAGACCCCGGCCTGGTGTACCTGCACCCCGACGACGCCTCCATCGGGTTCTGGGAAAGCCCCCAGGCCACCGCACGCGAAATCGAGCGATACTCCAAGGCAGACGCCCGCGCCTACCTCGAGTTCGCCGAACTGCTGCGCGCCTTCAGCGACATCGCCCTGTCCTACTTCACCACCAACCCAGCCCATCTCGATGCCCGCCCCCTGGCCCGGACCGCCCGTCACGCCTGGAGGCATCGGCGCCGACTGCGCGACATCGCACTGCTGGCATCCGGTTCAGCTGCCGAAGCCATCGGCGAGCGATTCGAACATCCGGTGGTCCGCAACGCCCTGCACGCCGTCGCCGGCTCGACCATCCCCAACTCAGCCGACGGCAGCGGCGCCGGCTTCCTGTGGCTGGCCAACCAACACCGACACTCCCACCAGCATCCGATCGGCGGGATTCAAGCGCTTCCCGACGCGTTGGCGCGTCGCCTACAGGCCGCCGGCGGCACCGTCATCGTCCAGGCATCAGTACAGGAAATCCTGCTCCTCGGCGGGCGCGCGGCGGGCGCGCGGCTCACCGACGGTCGCGAAATCGAAGCCACCGAAGCGGTTGTCGCGAGCTGTGACCCAAAGACCGCACTCGGAAAACTGCTGCCCAGCGGCACACTCGAACCGAAGCTCGAATCGAGGGTCCACAACATCGCGGTCACCAACCAGGGATATGGCCAGGGAAAGGTTGACCTCGCATTCTCAGGTCAGTTGTCGCTTGCTCGCTACGAGAAACGGCGTGGCGACGGCCTCGACCTCCGCAAACCGATGCACGTCCTGGCCACCGAAGACGGCATCGAACGGGCCTTTGCCCGATCCGCGGCGGGTCTGGTTCCGCACGAAGACGACTTCACCATGTGGAACGTGATACCCACCGGCGTCGACCCATCCCAAGCCCCCGCCGGGCAAGACAACTTCTACTGCTATTTGGCGGTTGCCCCGTACACCCCCGAGCGCGGTTGGGACATCGCCGACGACGCCGGCGTCAGCACCCGAGACCAACTCGGCCAGGCAGCGGTCAACAAGTTGGCCAAGTTCTACGACGGCGTCGACGAACTGGAGATCGGCCGCCGCGTCCTCACCAACCAGGACTTCGAACACCTCGTCGGCGCCGCAGGCGGCAATATCACCCACGTCGACATGACCTTGAGCCGTGGCGGACCACGCCGCCCAGCTTGGGGACTCGCCGGCTACCGCACCCCCGTCGAGGGCCTGTTTCTGGGTGGCTCCGGTTCTCACCCGAGCGGAGGTATCACCGGCGCACCCGGCTACATGGCCGCCCGTGAAGTACTGCGAGGAAAACGCAAGAGCGGCAAGCAATCATGACCACGCACGTCTCAACCAAGCCGGACTCCGGCGGGTCAGAAACCGCACGCCCACCGGCAGCGCTCACCTTCTGGTCAGCGTTCGGCGCTGTGATCATCGTCGGCGCCCTCGTGACCTGGACCCGCTGGGTGCACTCGCCCGGCTTTGCACCCAACAGCCCCGGACCAGATCACTACCCTTACCTCTGGTATCTACGAAGCTTCGAAATCACCGCAACGACAGCATTTTTCGTCATGCTGTGGTTCTGGGTGATCACCCCCTGGCGGCGCACCCGACACGTGCCTATCAATGGCAAGATCCTGCTCGGGATGATGTTCGCCTACATCGTCGACCCGACGCTGAACGCCTTCAACCACACCTTCGCAATGAACGCGCACGGCCTCGGCTTCGGATCCTGGGCAGACCTCCTGCCCATCGGATCCAGCCCCGGCCAAGCCCGCTTCGCCGAAGGACTCCTCTGGGCACCGCAGCTGTACGTCATCTTCGGGCTCCTCGCCGCGATCGGCGGCTGCGCAATCCTCGGCAAACTTCGACACCACCTACCCCGCGCCAGCAACGCAACCCTCTACGCGCTTCTGTTCGTTGCCTTCGCCATCGCGGACCTGGTCGTCGAGATCCCACTGATCGTCTACCCGCAGCTGTACATGTTCCCCGGCGTGCCCGCAGATTTCAGCCTCTTCGCGGGCCGGATCTACCAATTCCCGATCTATCAATCGCTATTCGCAGCGGTATTCGCGGTCATGGTCACGTGGTTGCGTGATTCGGTCGACGACTCGGGTCGGTCGGCAGTGGAGCGAGGCGTCGACGAGCTCAGCATTCCCGGCTGGCGCAAGCATGCCATGTCTTTTGCTGCCGTCACCGGCTTTTGCACAGCGTCGGCGCTTGGATACTTCCTGCCTTACGAATTCGCCACCATGACTGCCGACACCTATGTCGAGCTCCCGTCCTATCTCGCCCCTGCAGCATTCTGCGGCGTCGCCGACAAGCCGGAATGCCCATCGGAGTACTTGTTCCACCTCACGAATGGCAAGTCGGGTCGCTGAAGTTTGTGCGGACAGTTGCCGCTCTCGATGTCGAGCAGCACCGCCGGGCGCGAAGGCAGAATCAGCGGGCCGTCAACACTGCGGCGGTTTTGGATGACTGCCACGAACTGAACGGCACGCCGGCGCGCTTGGCGTCAGCAATGAGCACGAAACTCCAGACGCACGAAGCCAGGCAGATGCCCACATAAGGCCACGAGTGGAAGAAACCGCCGCCGAAGAAACCGATCGATGCGATCGAATAGCACACGGCCATCACGCTGTAGCCGATCCATTCGAGCAGCGACTGCCCGCGGCCGTCGGGCCGGCGCCCCAGCATGGCGTTGCCGCTAGGACCACCCCAGAGGAGCGTCCCCATGAAGGACAGCAGGTAAAGGTCGTCCTGCAAGGCACCTTTGACCAATGCCCAACTGATGGTACCGGCGGCCATCACGCCGACGATCCGAGCGATGTGCTCGCGCTGGGAACGCCCCGGCGACAGCTCCTCGCGGCCGTACTGAATCGTCTGAATAGCGAACGTGGACTCCGCCAGGAACGTCACGATGATCGCGAACCAGAACAACTGCATGAACCAGTGGTCATGCCGGCCACCGAACCAGTCGTTGAAGTGCAGCAGGTACGACCCGTCGTGCGGCCACCACAGCGCGGTCATCCACAACGCCATTGGGTAGACACGGTCACGGCGCCCCATGCGGGCACCCTCGATGAAGAATACGAACATCGCGAGGATAGAAATGCCGCCGATGCCGATAACAGCAATGGCGTTGTCCGAGATCGCCTGCAGCGTCGCGTGCGGATCGTATGTAGTCATCGCCTACCGATCGTAGTGCTCAACCCACATTTATGGAACTATGAGGCTCATATATCGGGTTGCGGCCTCAGCGCCCAGGCAAGACCAGCCCCGCCGGCGCAAGATAGCTCGGCAGGTTCGCAAACGAGTGGCCCGTCATGCTCACCCAGTTGAACGGCAGGTGGTAGCACAGCATGAGGACGGTCGCGCAGAAGCCGATGGCGGCCAAGGTTCGAACAGGCAACCGATAAGCCGGCGGTAGCGAGAGGACCCCCTGTTCGACCACCGAAAGGCCGTCCTGGTCCCAGTCCATCGACCAGCGGGCATAGGTGAACGCCGTCGCAACACCCGCAACGAAAATGCTTTCGTAGATAGGGAATTGGTACTTCGCGCCTGCAAACAGCGTCAATGCTCCATTGGTCTGGACGAATGAGTAGGCGTCGGTGGAGCGGATGATGAGGTTTTCCACCGTGAAGTCGAAGACGAAGTCGCAGACAAACAGAATCGCAAGGATTCCTTGAACGGACAGGTGCGGGAACCTCACGCGCAACGCGCGGGCGCCCATCGAGCCTACGAAGCCCAACGCCGCGCAGAAGTAGATGTACATCGGGAGTCCCCAGAGCAGTGACTCCGCGTAGTGGCTGGGCACTTTCGGGTCATGGAACGGCAACGACGACGCCCACGCGCCGAGATTGACCGAGTGCGCGTTGAACGCGAACAGGACGGCCCGGGTGTTGAGCCAGCAGTCCATCACGAAGCCGACGATGCCGCCGAGCAACAGCAACGCATCCAACGTGATCCGTTTGTCACGACGCCACGGCTTCCAAGCAAGGAAGTAGACCGCCACAGCCAAGACGCTGGTGCTGATGAACTCGACGATCCTCAAGCCGATCAGTTTTCCGGTCGGCATCTGATCGGGCCCGAGCACCGGGGGTGCTCCGAAGTCAAGACCGGTTACCCAGCCCCACATCGTGAATGCGCTCACCACGAGCCACACCACCCCGACCACTGCCCAGCCCAAGACGGGTTTACGGGCCGGTTGCGAAGGAAGAGTCTCCCGGTGAGGGAGGACCGCTTGAGTGGCGTTGGTCATGGCTCTCCTTCGTGTCGGACTTCGGAACTCAGCGGGTGACGGAATGGTCGGTGGACACGGGATTGGCGGCAGCACTCTCGGCGGTGTACGCAGTGGTCGTGACGAACCCCAAAGTGCGTACAGTCAAA
Source organism: Mycolicibacterium sp. CBMA 234 (assembly GCF_009729415.1). Taxonomy (GTDB): domain Bacteria; phylum Actinomycetota; class Actinomycetes; order Mycobacteriales; family Mycobacteriaceae; genus Mycobacterium. Next base: position 35,297 of record NZ_MPKW01000020.1, on the reverse strand, counting down.
GCGATTCCACCGACGACCGTCAGCGCCGCCAGGTGCACCAACCACATCGGTGGGTGTTGGAAACCGTGGCGCACCGACAGATAGACGATGCCCGTTCCGAAGAGCCCCATCGCGAACGCGCCGGGAACGACGGTGATCAGTGACGCCTGCGCGATCGGGCGCCGCAGTACCGGCACCAGTCCGAACACGATCAGTCCGCCGATCAAGGCGGAGCACGCGTTTGTGAACGCCAGGAACACCGGGTAGCCGCCGACAACGAATGGTTGGCTGTCCTGATAGGCGTACACCTTCAGGAGGGTGACGTAGCTCATTTCGGCGGCCAGCGACATCGCGGCGATGGCGCCGTACATCATCCACACGCTGCGCATGGTGGGCTTTCGCATCATGTATCGGGCCACGAACACCGATGCACCGCCGTAGAACGCCAGATAGGCCGCCGGCACCCAAATCGGTTGGTTGCTACCGAATGTGGTGTAGAGATGCCACTGTCCCTGCTCGAAGAACCACAAGCCGTAGAGGTGGTCGTAGAGCGGCTCCATCAGGCTGGTGAGGCCACCGCTGATGAGGAGGAAGAACTGCCATACCGAACCTTCACGACGCCATATCACCACGCAGTAGACGACGGCGGCGACGGCCAATCCGAACGTCAGCGCAGTAGAGATCAGTTGGCCGATCTCGTTGACGGGTTGGTCGATTCCGTGAGTTTCGACAGGTGCCACAGCGTGCTCCTCGACGTCGGACTTATCGGCCTGGGAAGGGGTCGTTCGGGCCGCTGGAATAGACGTCGTTCGCCGCGGCCTTGTCGCGCTTCAGTCGCGCCCGCAGCGCCCCGATGCGCCCTCCGTGCTCTTCGAGGCGGAAGTCTTTGAGCATGGTGCGCGCCGCGTTCTGGCCTGGCATACCGCTGATCCCGGCCACCGGATGGGTTCCCGAGCCCGTGAGGAACAGGCCCTCGACGGGCGTCCGGTACCCGGCGAACCCGGACACTGGCTTGTTGGGACCGAACCGACTGATCGTCGGATCGACGTGGTACACCGAACCGTCGATCGCCCAGAACCGTTCCTCGATGTCGGGCAGTACGAGCGGGCGGATCGCCACCTGCATGGATTCGACACCCTTGTAGTACTCGTCGGCATCTTTGACGATGCTGTCGGTGATCTTCTTGCGCGCCACCTCCCAGCCTTCTTCGGGGAAGGACGGCGTCAGGCCGGTCCAGAACCACCACAGGTCTTTACCGGGGGGCGACATCGACGGGTCGAACGCGTTGGTCACCTGGGCCAGGCCGGGGATGGCGTCGGGGACCTGGCCCCGCACACACGACCTCGCGGCTTCGAGTGCCTGCTCGTAAGTGTGGTAGCAGTTGCACGCCAGCCGCAGGTCGATGCCGTCGCCACGCCACTTCTCGTGCTTCGACATGTCGACGCGTCCCGACAGTGCGACATTGACCTTGGCGTCAGCGATGCCACGTTTGCGGGTCGGGATGTGGTCGGCCGCGTTTTGCGCCTTGGGTTCGAGCACGCCGCGCGGCAGCAACCGGGTCAGTGTGGTTTTCGGGCTGCACGCGGTGAGAACCCCTCGGCGAGCGCGGATTTCGATGCCGCCGGCGACTCGTACGCCGGTACAGCGGTTGCCATCGACGATGAGCTGCTCGACCGGAGCGCTGGTGATCACCCGCCCGCCGTGCGCTTCGATCAGCTTGATCAGCGCCTTGGGCAGCGATCCGGTGCCGCCGTGGAACATCGCGACGCCGTAACGGCTCAGCACGCCAAGATAGATCAGGGACCATCCGGACAGGTCGGCGTCGAATGGCATGAACGGCAATGACGTCAGCAAGGGCGCGCGGATCATGTCATGCTCGAAGCTCTCCTCGATTGCCTCGGCCTGCGAACTCGACATCCACCGGCCGAGCGCCGCCAACTGCTTGCGGTTCTTCATCAGGGCGCCAGCCGATTTCATGATGTTCTTGATGTCGGGTGTCACCGCATTCGTTTGCATCATCGGCAGACCGATCGCCACAGCCGCGTCGATCACCTCGTACAACTCGATCAGCGCGCGGGCGTCCTTCTTCGAGAAGTACTCCAGTTCTGCGGCCGTCTTGCTCGGATCCCGCCACAACCCCAGTGAACTGCCGTCTGCGGCGAGCTGAAAATGCGCCGGGTCGATCACTGTCTGGCGCAGCCCATATTTACGGGACAGTCCAAGATCCTCGTTGATGGTGGTGGTCCGGAAGAGCGAAGCCTGGATCGACGCCTCGTTGATCATGTACTCCGGGGCTTCCGGCGCAAACGAATTCGTCGATGTCATTCCGCCGGCGGTCGGTGACGCCTCGACCACAAGCACGTCGAGCCCGGCCTTGGCGAGATACGCCGCGGCGACCAATCCGTTGTGTCCCGACCCGACGACGACAACGTCGGCTTCCCGCGGCAGCGCTGAAACACTTGACATAGCGGTCCTTTTCATGAGTTCGAAGTGGCGGCCAGAGCAGTTCAGAACACGGACTCACGACGGACCGCCGACCGGTCGGAGGCGACGATCACCGGGCCGACGATGAGCGCCTGCGCTGGGTCCTCCGGGTTGGTGGCGAGTTCACCCGAGCCCACTCCACCTTCGTCGCACATCTTCTGCCACAAGGCCATTCGACCGACGCGCGTCGGGGTGAACCGCCCGTAGGCGAACATCCGCCACAGCGTCCAGCGGGGCGCCGGCAGAGCCTCGGGGCGCCCTACCAGGTGGTGCAGCACCCGCATCCAGCCGACCATCATCGTCATCATGACGGCGGTGGCCACCCAGCGGATCACCGTCGGCAGTGTCGAGTTGTGTGCCAACAGGTGCACCCAGCCCACGCCGAAGTAGCAGAACATCATGCCGCAGGGCGCGGCGAGCAGCAGCCACAGCTTCTGCGCGCCCTTCAGTCGCGGTACCGCGTAGGCGAGCATCGCGCCGATGGTGACGAACGAGCCGCCATTGATGAAGCCCCACCAGTACGGGAAATGCAAGAAGCTGAACGGCTGGACTCCGTAATACAGGTAGGTGCCGAGGTTAATCCCGATCGTCTCCATCAGCGCATCGGTGATGATGCCCATCCCGAGCAGCATGATGAAATGCCTTGCGTGGGCGCCGTTTCGGATGACGAAGTAGCAGAAGTAGGCCTCTAGACCGAGAAATGCCACGTAGCACAGCGGAATCAGGGCCGGCACGGTAATGCCGAAATTGGTGAACGCCGGCACCAGATTCTGCGCCCAGTGCAGATGCCCCAGCATGTCGAGCATCGGTTCGAGCAGGCTGCAGATCAAGCCGCTTGCCATGACCAACAGTGGCACGTAGTTGCGACTGCGCACCGCGGCTCGGATGGCCCACGGCAGCGCGAAGATGACCACCGCGGCTCCGGCCACGAAGAAGAATGCGACCTGGGCCGGCATGCTCGCCACGAAGTGGCCAGGGCTCGGTTCGATGTTCGGCGGCCACCCCTCTTTATCGACCAGCGGCCACCAATCGATCCCGAGCATCTGACTCATGCGTCCGTTCCCTTCATTGTGAGACACAAAGATCGAAAAGGAGTGAAACAGCGTTCTTTGAATTTAATTTCGATTTGCAATTTGTGACCCAAGGAGCCCGCCACCGAGCGGTGTCGCGACACTAACAGACACGCCGTCCGAGGGTCAAACACTTTGTTCGATTGATCGAACGAGCTGTACGCTTGAGGCATGGACGCCGCCCCACTCAAGCCGTTTCAGCTATCCCAACCGGAGCGCCGCGCGATGCTGAGTCGGCACTTCGTAGGGCTGGTCGAGCAGCTTGTGCGAGATGCAGGCAGCTACTCAGACGTGAGCGTCGAGGCGATCATCAAGGCTGGCGGCATCTCGCGCTCCACCTTCTACGTCTACTTCGCAGACAAGGGCGATCTGCTGGTCGCCATCGCACACGACGTCATCGCAGACCTCGTCGCCTCCGGCAATGCGTGGTGGCAGCTACCCACGGACGCGAGCCGTGACGATCTACGTCGCGCGTTGCGCGCGCCCATCGACACTTACCGCGAGCACCGAACGATCCTGGCAACGGTTACCGAGACCGCGGCCTACGACCCGCGGGTCCGCGAACAACAGCAACTCCTGGTCGATCGGGTGGTCTCTGCGCTCGCCGACTACATCTGCAACGCCCAGCGAAACGGGGCGATCGACGCGACGCTCGATGTGAACCGTGTCGCCCAGTGGATGGTCTGGATGTTCGAGCGCGGCCTGTATCAACTGATCGGCGGGGCCGACGATGAAGAGACCGATCGACTGCAGGATTCGCTGACCGACATCGTCTGGCGTGTCATCTATCAGCGTTGACCCACGCGGCGCACCGCGAAGTGCGCACCGGCGGCCCCGAGTCGGGCTTGAGTCCAACCCTTCCACAGCCGCAGATTTTAGTCTATTTTAAAATAAGCCACATAGGTGCAGCGGTTCCCGGGACAGTTCTGCGTGCTGACTCTCCGACGGCGTAAACCCAGGACTTCAGGGAGAATCAAGTGACAGCCACCATTCCATCGACGTCGTCGGCGAACGCGCCAGCGTCGAGCACCGACTACAAGTTACTTCGCGTTGCTTTATGGTCGGTCTGTATCTACGTTGCCCTCGGGCTGGTCGGCTTTGCAGTCTGTGCGGGATTCTGGCCACCTCCTGGCGAATACCTCGACGCCGCAGGCATCTACACGTATTTCCACGATCACGCGTCGGGCATCAAGATCGGCATGATGCTGATGGTCTTTGCCGCACCCTGGTACTACACATGGAGCATCGCGGTATCAAAGGTCATCAGCCGGTTGGAGGGCCCGATGGGTCCGCTGGCGATGACCGAACTGCTCGGCGGCCTGATGACCGCGCTGGTCACCGCCGTGCCGGCGGTCGCTTGGCTGACCGCGGTCCTGCGGATTGGCAATCGGTCCGCCGAATCAGTGCAAGTCTTGTATGACTTCGGCTGGCTGTTTTTCGATATGACGTATGTCTTTTCAGCGCTGCAGAGCGTGGCATTGGGAGTTGCGATCCTGAGAGATCACCGCGACCAACCGCTGATTCCACGGTGGGTGGCATATGTCGCCTTCCTTACCGCGATCGTTTACGTTCCGCTCAGCATCATGCCGTTCGTTCGCACGGGCCCGTTTGCGTGGCAGGGACTGCTCAACTTCTGGGCGGTGTTCGTCATGTTCTTCATGTTGATCGCGGTCGTCACGCCGTACGCGAACAGGGCTATTCACCGGCTCGAACGCGAAGCCCTGGGCGGTTAGACGCATATCCAGACCGGGTCGGCGGCTACGTGGGTTTGAAGAACGCGAAGTCGATGTGGAACGAGGCTGCGACCACGAGGTAAATGGGTCTGTGCTGGCACCAGGACAGCTCCGTTGAACAACGCCGCTTATTTCGGCGGAGCGGGTGCCGCGCTCACAAGCCTTGGGGCTCTTGCTATTTCTGAAGACTGAGACGTCACGGTGGTGTGCACCTAGGCGGTGTTCGGCGCCTCGTTTGCCGTCGGTTCGGGTGGTTGAAACTCGGCGCGACAGGCCGGCATGGTGTCGCGGGAGCTTGCGCCCCTGATCTGGCCGAGCAATCAGGGCTTAGCCGCTGTCCTAGCCGATGACGACGAGTTGGTGACGACGGTCACGGAGTCCCAGAGCACATGAAAGGAAACCCGCACCACGGCTTTTGCGTCGCATCCGGTGGCGGTGCATCGGGCCCATCCCAGACACCGAGGGCAACGTTTCCATGGCCCCAATAGACGCCCCACCAGGTATGGCAGCGGCTCATGTCCCACTGAACATCCTCCCCCGGCCCTCCCCGGTGAGTATCCGAATGTAAACCGCCCATCGGATCCCCTGGGCACCAAGTCCACGGGCCTCCATTTGCAAACTGGCCATGCATGGGTGGCACGAACCCAGTCTGGGCTTGGGCGGAGCTCATGCCTAGACCCACACCGGCCAACGCAATGCCGCCCGCGAGCACAGCCCGGGCAATCGTCTTCTTCGCGCTGATATCCACTGTGTTTCCTTTCTCTTTCCTGTGCCTAACGGAAGCTACGCGCGGCGGCTTGCGAAATTCTTGGGGCGCCGGTGGGTATCGATCCCAACAATGCTGATCGCCGCATGGTAAAAACGGGGCATCCCGTGTCAGTTGGACGGCCGACCGGTAGGTGAGCGTTGGCGCAGCCAGATCGTGGCAGTGGCGCCGCTGTTAGCCGTTCCGATATTGATCGGTGGCTAGGTGACGGCCGGCCCCCTGTCGGGCATCGTCGCGTCGGGCGCTTACCAGTCTGAGCGGATCGCCACCTGCGCCCTTGCAGCGATAACTGCCATCCATGTCGGAATACCGATAACGCCCAATTATGTCGGATCGCTGGCGCTCGGTCGTTTGGGATCACCCCAGCGACAGCCCCGTCGTCCACCGTTCGGTGTTGCATGATCACGACATTCGTCGGGCGAGCCCTTTCACAGATCCGCGATGTCTACCGAGCGGTAAGTCTGTCGGTCCGACCCTGGCGAATCAGCCGGAGCTCCGCCATCAGCGGCTGGCCACTGTCGACCCCCGGCTTGCTCGCACGAACCGCTCAACGATGGCCACCCCTCTGCTGCCGGTACGCACTTTGCGAACTGAGAAATCGCTTGTGAAACAAAGGCGTCCGTTGATCTTGATGCGCACGTAGCATGTCCGCCAGCGGTGTGGCGGGACCGCTTTCGGCCTAACACTCAGCAGGCTCGCGGCATAGGCCGAATTAAAGGGGAGGAGCAACCCGGCGTATGTCCGAGCCTAATGACCTTTTGCCGTACTTCGTCATCCTCGCACTATCCACCATTGCGCACTGCCTATGGATGCGCCGCTTCGCGTGGAGCAATTACTACGATCGACCAGCAACGCTCTCCGTTGCCATGGAAGGCGCTGCAATCCTTGTCATGACACCTGTGATAGGCACCCATATCGGGACTGCGCTGCACCGGCTCACCGGGCTTTGGCACATTCAATACTTGTTGGCACACTGGCTGCTTTTCGCTGGGGGTGCCTGCGCGATCGCCAACTTTCTGACACGCCTGGGAGATGATCACACCGTCAGAGTCTGCTTCCGCCTGCATATTGAACTGCCGCTTGCTCTTACGCTGCCCTTGATGCTGGCTGCGTTTACTCTCAGTAGCGTCAATCGGTATCCGATCGACTTCCTGCTAAGTCCGATGGACACCTGGTTGATGGGCTATTGGCTCATCGCTTGCGCGATGGGCTTTCGCCTCATTACATGTGCCTTGCAATGCCTGTTCATTTTGCGACGCGAACAACGCCATCGCACGGTCGCTGACATCTACATCCTGGGCTGTATCGCCGGGCTGGTAGTAGTCGCGACCCAGTTGAGCACCGTATTCATCACGAAGCCGTGGGGCGCGGCGGCACCGCTAGTAGCCGGGTGCATAACCGTCACCATATTCGCGTGCAGTGCAACCTACTCGTGGTACCGCAGGCCGAAACCACAGCTTTGAGCGAGGGGCGCCACGCTCCGACGAAACATTCAGACCCTGACAGTCAACTAGTCGAGCCGTCACTGGTCATCAAAGTCCACATGTTGACCGCCGCCCCAGATCACCGAAGTGATCGTGATGACGACACGATCACCGCGTAGGCAGCCGAGGTTGCGAGATGCCTGACATCGAGGTCCGTTCCGCCAAGCTCCAGGACGCGACCGCCGATCGTCGAGGCGATCAGACCCGCATATGCTTGCAGCGCGTCTGACATCACCGTGCTACACGATTCTCGTACCTGAACAACGCGCTGACGGCCCCTGCGACGTTCCGAACCGCCGCGGTCCGATAAATGCACCACGGTTCCCATAATTATCCCTGCCTACTTCTCTCGCTGTTCCCCGTTGACGCCCTCCACCGCCCACATCATCAAACCCATCCAAGAAGCCGACACGGCCCCTGGCGACACCCCTCACCGACCGCACTTGACCAGCGACTCAGCGCTATCTTGCTGTGCCCCAGTGGGTTCCATCTGGCCGATTGCCGCTCTTCGGTTGCCCACCCCGCCGCGATGGACCGGCCGGCGATGTTTGCAGTCGGCTCCCGTTAGGTGTGAGGTTGCTGTTGAGGTTCTTCAGGATCGCGGCCTGCGCAGCGGGCGGCAGGGTGTGCAGAATCTCGCGCACCCGAGCCTGACGACGCGCCACCGCCTGACGCACCGGCATACCCGGGGTCACCTCGATCTGCGGCGGCACACCCTCAACCTCCTCCACACCACCATCGGCATGACCGGCATCCAGTGCGGCCTGCTCGGCGGCAGTCGCATCGTCCTTCTCCTCCGACATACCGATCGGACCGATACGACGACCATTGAGGAACTGCTTGACCGCCGGCTCCTCACTGGTCAACAGCACCTCGCGGGGACCGAACATCACCAGGTGCTTGCGGTACAGCATCCCGATGTTGTCCGGCACCGTACGCACCACATTGATGTTGTGCGTAACGATCAGCACCGCCGCATCAATCTGCGCGTTGATGTCGATCAACAGCTGCGAAAGATACGCGGTACGAACCGGGTCCAGACCCGAGTCCGGCTCGTCGACCAGGATGATCTTCGGGTCAAGCACCAGGGCCCGGGCCAAGCCGTTCACAGATCCGCACCATCCGGCCCGGCGGGCGGATCGAGTGAAAATGATTGGCTATCAACAGGACCAGGTGTTATCGGCAGGTACATGTGATGATTGAACTGGGCCTGGTAGGCGCCTCCGCCACCGAACCTGACCCCGCCGCCCTCGCCGCTGGCTACTGAAGTTCCGTCGGCCAATGTCACTGCGGTGTGGTGATTGTTCCATCCGATTACCAAGGCCCCCGGTGCTGAGCCATACCGGAAACCCCGTGCCAGCAGTGCCGATTCCTCCGTACTGGTATCGAATCGATCGCCGAAAACCGGGCGGCCCGTGGCCACATTCGCCAACCACGACGCCAGCCCCGAACAGTCGGTTCCCGCTGCAGAATCCCCGCCCCATACGTACGGCGTTCCCGAATACCGATGGACCAACGCCACGAGGGTGGCCTCCTTAGCCGAGTCGTACCCCGGAACCGTCGCCGAGGCCTGCACCAGCTGGGCCTCCAGATCCGGCGACGGGTCTGACGAATCCTGACCGGCCGGCGGCAACAGCGCAGCATCCTGCGGCATCGCGGCATCTGCCTGGCCATCAGGCGCGGCATCGCCGACGGGCGGTTCCGCCGCAGCATCCACGCCGGGCGGTTCCGCCGCCGCATCCGGGGCCGGGGCCAATGCGTCGGGTTGCGGGTCGACCACAGAGCCCTGTTCGACAGGTGGCGCAACCGTCACATCCGCGACGACCTCGACCGCAGCGGGCGGCTCTGGCGTATCCAGCGGCGGTGGACCGACGGGAGTCTCGGCGTTGAGGGGCTGCGCGGCAACGTCATTGGGTTTCGGGTTGTCGATCGAGCCGGCGACAGGGGCGGCCGCGTCCGCTGAGACCTGGCGCGGCGTCGCACCTGAGAGGGGGCCGCCGCAGACCGGCCACGCGCCACGGCCCTGGGTTGCCAGCACTCGCTCGGCGACCGCGATCTGCTGCTCCTTGGTGGCCCGTTGCGCCTCGGCTGCATACTGCCCGCCGCCGTACGCGCTCCACGTGGCGGGGGTGAACTGCAATCCGCCGTGGAACCCGTTCCCGGTGTTGATTGTCCAATCACCACCAGATTCGCACCGAGACACCAGATCCCACTCGCCGTCGGTCGCGGCACTGGCATGGCCGGCCACTACCCCACTGCCGCCCCCCAGGACCACACCCGTGACTGCAAGCTTCACCGCGGTCGTCTTCGGCTTAGATGCATTGGCTTTGCGATGCCGACCACTCATCGGTGATCCCCAGCGCCAGTTGACGATTCAACCGTCCCACGAGACGGAAAGCGGTGCGGATCGAGAGCCTGCGACACGTCAATTCGCCAATCTGGCCGTTACGACCATCAGATACCGCGAGCATTGCCGCAGCACCTGAAAGCCAAGCGAAACAACGTCATAACGCTTCGGCACCGCGTTGCCGAGATGAAGGGCCATCGCTGCTATCGCCGCCCGCGTCAGTATCGGCCGAGAAATCAGCCACTCATCCACTCCCTCACTGAGGAGTTGTCCATCTTTGCAAGAGATTTCATAGCTGAGCACGCCGGCAGTCAAAATGACCCACGCGTGTTTCGCGCTCATCCCCAGGCGCCACCGTGGGATACCTGGGCCGCTTGCGACACGCAAACTCTCGGTGCTGTTCATGATGATCGTGCCTCCTACCGACAACGGTCTATCTGGTTGGGCGTGGCCTGCTCGAGTACTGTTCGAGCTGCAATGAGCGACCACGCCGGATTTGTTTTTCGTCAAGCGACCGTCTAGCCGGCACGTGTGACCGAACCACGGTGGTGATACACATCGACCGCAATTGCCAGGGCGGCCGCCGGATTTCTCGTACAGGTAATCGATCGGACGATCGCCCGCGGCCGAAGGTTCGTAGCCGTTGCCGTCAAACCTTCGATGAGGAAACGCAGGCGCTCGTAGTCCTCGTGGAGCACGTACGCTTCGAGCCACCCCGTGCATATCTGCACTAGACGAGGCTGCAGCGGGATCTGTTTGACGGCAATTAGTTTGAGCAAGATGCGAATCGCCGTGAACGAGTCGCCGGCGCCGACGCTGACGAAGACGTGGTGACGTTCCCGGGCGTCTAGCTGGGGTTCGGCCGCATCAATGAGCGACCACGCCAGGTTCGTTTCTTGTACTTGTTGCATCGTGGTGACCGCCAGCTGGTTGTTTTCACTGAGGTAGGGCGCCCAAGCCGGGCACAACATGTGAGGCGCGCAGCCGCACCAACTCCCACGGACAGACCATCCGCGAAGCGCCGGTCGCCGTCCTTACGGCGATGAGCACGGTTCCGACGTCGGTGACGGTGCCAACGTGGGTGCCATTGCGCACCACGTCACCGACACGGAATCGACCCTCCGCACACCCCCGACGCGCACCGGGTCCTCCGCTCATTGGCATCGTGTTGATCATGTCCATTGCCTGCCGTATTCGGTTCTCGGGATTGCCAATTCACGGCACACGTTGCGACAGAAAATGCCCTCGGCCCGGCGCCAATACGCCTGGTATCTCACCGCGTCGGGGTCGACAATGATGCCGGCGCTTCGTCGACAGTCAGCCCGGGACGACATGGTGTCGCCGATCACCTGCGTGCGGGGATGGAGTCCGATAATCATGGCCGGCCTGCCTCGGCTCGGTGCCTGATCTCAGCAACAAATCGGCGCCCATCGTTACTGACCACGTCCCAAGAGAACGGCCCCCGCCATTGCGTGGTACCCAGCATGTGAACGGTGCGGCGCGCGACTTCCTCGGAGCCGATGTCCGCCAGCCGCCGCCCGTCACTGGTGATCAGGGTCCACATGACAATTGCCGTACACCAGGGCCGCGTCGCGGACATCTCTACGAGCCAGACGGGCGCTATTGCGATGGATCGAGATCAAACAGCAGCGCACCTCAGCGGTTCCGGCCGAAGCGGTCGGAGGGCCGCCGACAATCTCGAGTGGTGGTATAAGGCCGATCCTCATGGGTGCCGGCTCCCTTCACTCCTACTGAAGAGCCCCAAACGTCGAGATCACAACGGCTGACGTTTGACGGTATTTACGATCATGTGGCGGTCAATGATATTGACGCGCACGAATACTGTTCTGCGACAATCTGATCAAGCTGCTCCAGCTGCATCACCTGTCTATGGAGACCAGTCAACTACGGCCGCAACACGGGGAGAAGAGTAGGCACTACTCCTCTCCCCGTGTGCGGTCAACACATGCATGGCGCTCCGACCCCGCCGACTAATTGGCTTTGACGAGCCTCTCCCCACAGGCATCTGATGACCCCAGATAGGTTGGGGTTGCGCAATCTACGGCGCACCACCAAACGCGCGAGCACCGCAATTGGATCCGCCGCCGCCGGCCGAGACAGCGGAACTCAACCGAGCTCAGAAGACAAATCACCAGGGCACGCCGCAAAGACCGACGGTATTCTCCTGTCCCCACGCTATTTCCGATTGCTTCGCCGTACGCTCAACAACTGTGCCACATGCATTTCCAGATGAAATACGTCGGCGGCGCCGGCCCGCCGAGTTGCGCCGCACGCTCATTGCAACGAGCCGGCGCCTGTTCGCCGAGCAGGGATACCAGGCGACGACGCAGAAGCAGATAGCCTCCATTGCAGGCATTTCGACCTCTGTGTTGTTCCGCAATTTCGGTTCGAAAGCCCAGCTGTTTGTTGACGTTGTATTCGAGCCGTTCGGTGACTTCGGCAGCGACCTGCTAGCGATCTACTCGGCAGCACCGGCTACCGTCGACGGCGTTCCCGAGCGGCAGTTCATCGTGGGCATTGTGGAACGTCTCCAGCCGCACCGCGCGATCCTTCGTTCCTTGCTGTCTGCGCTGCAGTCGCCCGACGGCGATGTGCTGATGGAGGCGATGGGTCGGCGGATCGATGTGTTGATCTCCGAGGTCGCCAGCACAGTCTCTCAGTCGGCACCCGGCCGCTGGCGGATAGAGGAGCAGTCTGAAGTCGTCTTGCGGCTGGCGATCGGCATGGTCACGTTGATGATTGCGCTCGACGACTGGCTGCTTCCCGCCGGCCTGTCGGTCGATGACGATCGGTTGATCGAGATTCTGGCGTCAATGGTTGCACTTGACGGCTCGATCTCACCATCCAATCGGCGCGGGCCTAGGGCACGCAGAGCGCACGGAGCTCCGATGCGGGTCAGTCCGGCGGTTGCTGCCGAACAGCCTCGGCGGCACTCAGATGAGGTGCGCTCGGCACTACTGGTAGCAGCGACCACACTGTTCCGCGAAAATGGATTCAGCGCAACAGGATACCGAGATATCGCGTTGTCGGCCGGCACATCGGAATCGGTCCTGTACCGCCATTTCGGGTCCAAGTCGAACCTGCTCGCCGAAGCCGCTCTGCAGCCGTTCACCGATAGCTTCCAGGCCGCAAGTCGCCGTTGGACAGCAATGACGCCCGAGGCCCGCCGAGCACGGCAACCCCAAGTCATCGCCGAGCTCTACTCGACGTTCGTCGCGAATCGTCATTTGGTGCGGGTGCTGATGGGACTGGCGCACGATCCCACCCATGCCGACCTCAACGCGCTCACTGCCCGCCGGTTCGAGCAATCATTCACCACCCTGGGGGCACTCAGCGTTGAGCGCGCCCGCGCCGAGCAGGTGACCCCCTACGAACCTGAGCTGCGAATCCGGTCAGTTGTCGCAATGGTTTTGGCCGCCGCCGTATTAGATGACTGGTTTTTCACTCGCGGCGACGAGGTGCTCGCGGGTAGCCGGGTTGTCGCAGCGATGTCGGCGCTCGTCGACCGTGGACGTGTTGTCCAGTAGCCGATCCATTAAGGAGTCTTGACTTCTCTCGCAAGGCGTCATAACTTCTCATCTGTGACGTGCTGGCATGTGGGCCAGCCCATTTCGAATTAGCAGATGAGAGACGGCACAGTATGTCAATGCAGATAGTCGACGGTGCGTTCGATGCCGCGGCATGGTTGACCGACAGCGATGAACTGCCCCACGCGGTGGGCACAGACCCGTTGTGGAGCGAGAATTGGCTAACCTATGGATGGTCCCCGGAGAACGCCATTGGGGTCTATTTCCACATCTGCCGTAGGCCCGGCCCGATCGGCGTCTATGAAGAGACCTTCAACGTCTACCTGCCCGAGAACCGCGTTCTGACTTCGCGTGGATTCGCGCCGATCCGAAACCCTCTGGGGCCGAACGCGGGAGCAGTCTCGTTCGAATGCAATGAACCGTTCAAGCGATGGACGAAGAGTTTTCGGGGCGCTGCCCGGCTGGTCACCGTCCAACAGCTGTGGGCCGGCCCGCTCGAAGACGGCCCACAGGTGGACGTCGATTTCACGATGAGCATCGACGCTATGAGCCCGCCCTTCGACTACGGCGCTGAGCGGCTCGAACAATCCTGGGGCACGGGGCATTACGAGCAGCACCACGAGATGACCGGTGTGTTGCGGTTCGACGGGCAGGAATTCCGTCTGCAGGGCGCGGGATTGCGTGATCACAGCTGGGGCCCGCGGGATTGGACCGGGATCGGCGAGACAACCTGGTATCACGGGCAGTTCACAGGCAGCGGGCGGTCGTTCATGGTGATCTCGGTGCCCGGCCGGCCGCCGTTCGAACCGTTCCGCTATGCAGTGGTCAGCGATCGCCACCGGGTGTATCAGGCTGCTATTGAGAAAGTGCCAGATGTTCCCGAGGTGTACCGCGCAGGTGGCCATTACCGACTTGAACTCACCACAGCGGCCGGACCGGCGTTGATACATGCCGAACCGACACAGTCGATGCCGATGACCTTCATCGCGCCAGCGGAAATCGGCCACGGTATTCACCAAAATCCCACGGATACACACGATTTCATCGAGACTATGACTCGGTTCGAGTGGGATGGCGAAGTTGGGTACGGGATGGTCACTGGGTGTCTGCCTCGCATTCCGGCAAACGACTAGAGGCGGAAACAACGATGCTTGATCCAGACAAGATGCCCACGATGCTCACCGCGTTCCTGCAACGGGAGCACCCCGGGTCCGAGGTGACCGTGGACTCCTATGAACCTATTCTGGGTGGGTTCAGTCGTCTCACCGCGCGGTTTCGGGCAGAGATCGACGGCGCAGAGCACTGGATGGTGGCGCGTGGTGACCCGCCCCCGGAGCAATCGACCTGTGCCACTGATCGCCAACAAGAGTGGCGCACAATGCGTGCGGTTCACACCGCAGGTGCCACGCCCATGCCTCGAGCGCTGTATTTCGATGAAGACGGCACGCGGCTGGGCACCACCGCCATGGTGATGGAACTGGTCGAAGGCGAGCCGCTACTGCGGCGCGCCGCAACTTCTGACGACCATGAACGGGGCCGCCTTGCCGACCAGATGGCCGACCTGGCTGTCGCCATCCACAGCACCGACCTGTCGGGGTTTAACCATCTGGAGGTTCCGGCGGACTGGGACAGCTATATCGACGGCTGCATCCAGAGCTGGCGCGACATTGAAGCGGCACATCCCGAATCGGATCCGTTCATCAGATACCTGGCGACCTGGCTTGACGAGAACCGGCCCCCGCCGGCACCGCTGACGTTGGTGCACGGGGACCTCCAGTCAACGAACGTGTTGGTGCGGGCCGACGGGTCGTTCGTGGCGTTGGACTGGGAGCTCACCCACATCGGAGATCCGCGCGAAGACCTCGGGTGGTGTCGCTGGAATGAGGTCATCCAGCCACCGGGTCTGATCGATCGCGACGAAGAAGCCTTCTGCCGCCACTACGCCGAATCGAGTGGTTTAGGTCCCGAGATCGTCAATCCCCAAAGCCTGGCCTACTTTTCGGTGTTGTCGGCGATAGGCGCATGCCGAGTTGCACTCCCGACCGTGGCCGCATTCGCCGCCGGACACAACAGCTCCTTGGTCACGGGCTACGTCCTCGGCTTCATCTCGACCTTTCATCAGCAGTTCCTTGAAGTCACCTCGGCTAGCAAGGCCGCCAAATCCGCGCCGGAGGCCCGGTCATGATCACCCAGCCGTCATGTTCTCGCCTGCTTGCCGTCGTCCGCGCCGAACTCCAATCCACCGTGGCGCCAGCAATTTCCGATGCAAGCGTGCTCGCCGCACTCGGCATGATCGACTCGATCCTGGCGAACGTCGGTGCCCGCTGCGATCACGAAGTGGCGTGGATGCGCGAAGAGATCGCCGAAATCGAAATGGTCGCCGACCAGCTGCTGGCCGCCGGCGCCGATACCGGATCGAAGGTTGCCGCAGCGCTCAACGAGCTGCGGACAGGCCGCAGCCCGTCCGATTACACGGCCGATGTGCGCACTGAGTACGACCTCGCGGGTGAAGTACTGTCCCGCGCCCTGGAAGCCGCACTCCCCCGCAGAGACGATCTGAGCAACCGGGTGCGCTCGGTGCTCGAGCACCGCCTCCACCGCGAGGTCGAGATTCGCGGCGATTTCACTCTCGTCGGTCGCTGAATCGACCGGCCCAAACAACGAGGAGTCAACATGGCGCTGCCGCTTCGCACCGCGATCCCGTTCGGTCCCGACCGCACGTCACCGGCCAGTCTCGCGGTCGACTTTGCCCGTACAATGGAGGCGTCGGGCGTCGATCAGTTCCTGGCCTGGGACCAGCTCGTGAGCTGGTGGCCCAAGGCACTTTGGAAACCGGAGAATACGTTCCTGGCCGAACTCTCAGATGACCCGGATTCCTTCAACGATGCGTTCATGCTGGCCGCGATTGCCGCAGCGACGACAGAGAACCTCGGTGTTGCGGTGAGCACAGACGCGATCCGCCGTGGACCCGCCGAGTTGATGCAGTCCATGCTCACACTGGCGGGTATGACCGACGGGAACGCGGCCTGTCTCATCGGCGCTGGGGAAATCAAGCAGTGTAAACCCTTCGGGTACAAGCGTTCCCAAGGATTGACTCGCTTGGAAGAGCTGTTCCAGATTCTGCCGCGCTTTTATGACAGCCCCGAACCGATCGACTTCGAGGGCAAATACTGGAATCTCGACCATGCCTGGGTCGGTTCGGTCCGGCCACACCGCCCCAAATGGTGGGCGTTAGGCGGCGGACCACGTCTGATCGACATCGCAACCCGGCACGGCGACGGCTTCGTCTCGGCGATACCGCTGGTATCGGCGAATCCCGACCAGTGGGCCAAGAAAGTCCAAGGCATCAAGCAGGCACTGGAAGACAACGGACGCGACCCCGACGAATTCACCTTCGGCGCCTTTTTCCTGTGCGCGATGCACGAGGACCAAGACGTCATCGACCAGGCGATGGATAACAAGATGATGCGCTGGTTCGCTGCAGGACTGGGCCGATTCAGCCCCGGCGACTGGGACGCCGAAGGTATCGAACCTGCCTATCCGCGCGACTGGCACTACGCGTGGAAATTGTTGCCCGACGAAGTGACTCAGGCCGAACTCGACGAGGTCGACAAGAAGGTCACCCGCGAAATGGTCCGCAAGAGTTTGTTCTGGGGCGATGCGGCGACGGTGGCCGCTGATCTGCAGGCTTACGCCGACGCCGGCGCGAACTATTTCATCGTCGCCGACATGCTGCCCTTCACTCTCGACGCTGAAGAAGCCAAATCCGCCGTCAGTCGGTCGATCGAAGTCTGCCGCCTGCTCAAGAAGGGAAACTGACTGTGCTCGCAACACTTTCGGACGATACTGCGATCCGCAATCTCATCGCGTCGTACGCGCACGCCGCCGACGACGGCGACGGACGGGGACTCGCCGCGCTGTTCATCGACGGCGGCGGCCTGGAGTCACTCGGCGTTACCGTTACCGGGCCAGAGAATCTGGCAGCACTGATCGCAGGAATCGTCCACGCGAATCTCAAACACCTGCAACTCAATACCGTGGTCAGCCTCGACGACGACACCGCCACAGCCGTCAGCGACCTGATGGTGCAGGCCGCAGTTCCCGGGTCCGGCTGGCAGACGCTGGCCCACGGCCGCTACCACGACCAATTAGTACGAGCAGATCCCGACTGGCGGTTCTCCAAGCGTGTCATCCGCTGGCACCGTGCCACCTCCGACGCAATTGCCGAGCAGCTGAAGTCTTTGATGGCCGGCGGTGTCTGAACAATGATCGACGGCACCGTAACTGGAGACAACCTGGTCGTCACATGGCTTCGCGATGTTGACGAACAACCCCATCAACCCGGTGAGGAAACCAACTGGAGCGAGAATTGGCTCACCTACGGCTGGGCGCCGGAGCAAGGAATCGGCATCTATTTTCACATTGGCCGGCATCCAGGTTCGATGGGCATCTATGAGACCACGTTCAACGTCTATCTGCCCGGTGATCGCTTCCTGACGCATCGCGGTTTCGCGGCAGCGTCCCCTGGCGGCAGCCCAAGGGTAGGAGCTGTTTCATTCCATTGCGAGGAGCCATTCCAGCGGTGGCGTAAGCAGTTTCGTGGCGCAGCGCGGGCGACCACGGGCGATGCGTTGCGCGCCGGCCCGCTGCTAGACGGCAGCTGCGTCGACGTCGACCTTGACCTCACCATCACCGCCGCGAGCCCGCCGTTCGACTTCGGAGCCGAGAAACTCGAGCAGTCTTGGGGTTCTGGACATTACGAACAACACCACCAATTCACGGCCACTTTGATTATCGGAGCCGAACGATTCGAACTGCGGGGCACCGGCCTGCGTGACCACAGTTGGGGTCCGCGCGATTGGAGTGGCGTCGGCGACACCACTTGGTATCACGGCCACTTCCCGAGCGGGCGATCCTTCATGGTGGTCTCAGTCCCAGGACGCCCCCCCTTCGACCCGTTCGTCTACGGGGTCGTCAGCGACGACTCCACCGTGCAGAAAATCGATGTTGTAACGGTTCCGCCGGTCACCGCTGTCTACCACCATGGCGGGTCAGCTGCTCCTGACTCGCCATACGAGCTCGAACTGCGCACCGCCGACGGACCCATCACGGTGCGGTGCGACATCGTCCAGTCGATGCCCATGACGTTCATCCCGCCGACCCAAATCGGCATCGGCACCCACCGCGGCCCTCAAGCCAGTCACGAAAATGTCGAGACCATAACAAGATTCACCCTCGACGGTGAAGTCGGCTACGGACTGGTCACCGCCTGCCGCGACCTCACTGGACCCTACTGCAACGAATAACGTTCGAAGCGCTGGCTCACCTGCCCGGGGATCCGGCCCAAAGCGGATGTCGACGCTGAGCCGTTGCGCCAGAGAATATTCCAGGGCGGACGCCCATACTGACCCGCGGAGTGCCATAGTGGTCATCCCGCCGCGCTGTCCCCAGCCGAGGAACTCCCCTACCCCGGCAGTGCCTCGGCTGGGGACAGCGGCCAACGAACCGGCTGGTCTCGGTCGCGGAAACGTTCACGAGTCAAATCGGGCAATACCCCAACTGCGGATTGTTGACTACAAACTTCTTCCGGCCTCGCGCAGTTGAGCCAACCTGACTTGGCGGGCAATGAGATACAGCGGGAACGCTACGCTGATAGCGACGATGAATCCGAGCGCAATGTAGATCCACACCCTGTGCATCCCAATCCGGCGGGCTTCGACGATCATGAGAATTACCGCGGCCAGGAAGACCAGCAGCAGGTCGTTGGTGAATGAAGTAGATGCGTAATTGGCGTAACCAGCCTTAATCAAACCGGTCAAACCGCCGCTGTCGGCCTGACTGAAGTAGGCGATGTTGTTCCACCACGTTGCGATGAGTGCGACCATCGCGATTGCGGCGTAACCGCCGCAGAGAATCTTTTCGTTCGTTGTTAGCACTGGGCCTGACCTCCTACACTAGATCGGAATTATGGGTGCACCGAATGCGAGCCGGCTTGGGCATATATCACGTTATGATTTGAAGGCTGCGGGGCGACCATCTGCCCAAGTTTTGCTGACACGAAATCCTTTTCGCTATTCGGCTCGACGAGCTAACGCGGCCGGGTTGTTGATGAAAATGGTCTTGCCTTGCCGTCGGATCCATCCGCGACCAACAAACTCCCCCAGCGCCTTGTTCACCGTCTCGCGAGACGCCCCGACAAGCTGGGCAAGCTCCTCCTGGGTCAATTCGTGGTCTATCCGCAATGCGGCGTCGCTACGTTCACCGAAACGGCCCGCCAGGTCGAGGAGTTTCTTGGCGACACGGGCGGTTACGTCGGTGAAGATCAAGTCGCTCAAGTCATTGTTTGTACGGCGTAAGCGCCGTGCGAGCACTCGCAGCAATTGCTCAGCGATTTCTGGCCGTTCAGCGACCCAGGCTCGCAATGCCTGACGGTCCATCTGCGCTGCCCACACCTCGGTCAGCGTTACCACCGTCGAAGTGCGGGGCCCGGGATCGAACACCGCGAGTTCGCCGAACACATCGGCCGGCCCCATGACCGCGATCAGACCTTCGCGTCCGTCGGGTAGCCTGTGGCCGATTTTCACTTTGCCAGAGGTGATGATGTACAGGTGATCTCCGAGGTCCCCTTCGGAGAACACAGTGTGCGCGCGTGGAAACCGCACCCGCCGCGCCAGGCCGGCGGCGGCACCGGGGGCAACCCCCGGAAAGATGCCCGCCCGAGCAAGGACCTCGTTCAAATGCTACTTCCCTCCACTCGATATCGCTGCGACACAACAAATTTCCGCCGATACGCGTCGTTTTCGACGACCACTACCCGGCGACCTTCCGCAATTTGATTGGCCAGCACGCGTTTACCCGAGCTATCGCAGCGAGCACCATCAGACGCCAAGTAGGCGAAGAGCATCCAGATCGACTGCGGCAGTGGCATGGCGTGCACCAACCTCGGCGTTGTACTCCTCGGTCTGAACGGTGTCTCCTGGAGTCAGGAAGTTTAAGAAACCTGCGATTGCAAACGTGCGGTAGCTCTTCCATGCCGAATCGAAGTCGGGTTCCTCGACGCCACACCCGGCCAGCGCACCCAGGTAGTGAGCGAGCAGATCGCGCTCGTTGGCACGCCGGTCCTCGATCGTCATCGCGCCTACCATCGCCCAGACAACGTCATACGCCCAATGTCCCGACGAGAAGAGTTGCCAGTCAAACAGGCCCGCGCCGACATTGTCGAAGAAGATGTTGCCGATGTGCGGGTCACCGTGCAGCAGACAGACCGGATTGTCTTGTTTGAGCGAATTCAGTGCGCTGAACGCGTTCGCGATGCGTTGGTGATCAGATAATTCGGTCGGCACGCGCGCGCCCCTGGGACGGCTGAGTTGGGCAGCCCAATTCTCCTCGGACAGCAATCCGTCCAGCATGCCGAATTGCAGGCCATCGGGCAACGGGGCCGCAGCCAGCGCAGGATCAGCCCAACGCGCCGCGTGCAATCGCGCCAGCACCTCGAGGACCTGAGCCATCGCATCACGGTCCAATGGCTTGTCGAAGGAACCGAACCGGATGTCCCTTCGTTGCCGCAGGTCTTCGATCAACACGGCGGTGATACCGGATTCCTCTTGGGCATACCAACTCTCAGGAATACGATCGCCTAGCGCCGCGGCACCTTGGCGACCGCGGTAAAAGCGAACCTCAGCACTGTTGAGCGCACTCATGGTGGGGAACCAGAAGCCCGGCATTTCGGCATCACTGATGACCTGCCCCGACAGCGACATTTTCAGGACAGCAGACCGCGGCGGTTGATGGGGACCGGCTCTTCGCGCGTGATAGTCGATGGCGAGCATCGCGCGGCAGGCCGAGCCATAGCTTGCAGCGGTGACGACTACTTGCGCTACGTCGGCATCCGGAAAGTGGGGCGCCAGCACTGCAGACATCCACCTGGAGTCGACGTCGGCAAGGTCGCGGGGTACCGGTATGACTGAGTCGGGCACTGCCGACCTCCTTCGTATGAGAAGTGTTCTGTCCGTGTGAAGCAATCAGATCGCGCGCGACAGCCGGCCAGCGATGATGGTGGCCAAATGATCGGGGTCCGCAATCATTGGGTTGTGTCCCGTGTCGATGGGCACGATCTCTTCGACCCCCAGGTTCGATGCGAACCGCAGCTGAACTCGCGGCGGCAGAGTGCGGTCCCGCAGGGTCAGGACCCAGGTCCGTGGGATCTCACTGGGTAATGCACTGCGATCCGCCCGCTCACGGGTGAGCCCGGGTGTATCCGGTGCGTCAGGGACAAGCAGGTCCAGGGACAACTCAGCTTGCTCCGGTGACATACCGTTACAGAACATCTGCCGGGCCAGCCAGCGCGGCATCGGCGCCTTCTCCAACAGACGGGCGACTAGCCGAGTCGGCGGGCTGACGGTATCAGCCGTCGTCATTCCCTCCGGCGGCACGCAGCACGCCACGGCAACAATGCGCCGAACCCGATGGGAGCCAAGGCGACTGGCGATTCCCGGTACCGTCACACCCGCCAATGAATGACCCACCAGGACCATCGAGTCGATACCAGCGTCGTCGATCTGCTCGATGGCTGATTCGACGCACGCAGCGAAATTGGTATCGCCGGGCATCCCCCGTCGGCCCGGCAAGTCCACCGCCAATAATTTCGCGTCCGGCTCCAAGCGCGCGACCGCAGTGATCGTTGGACTCCAATACCGACTGTCATGCTTGCCGCCATGTACGAAGACGATGCCATCCGCCTTTTCAGTCATGCGCGAATTGCTCTCTCTATCAGATGTTTTCGACAATGCCACAGTTGTTACCGTTCATTGGAGACTGATTGCATCGAGACGCGACTCGACCCGAGCTGCTGGTTGTCTAGGGCGTCTGGACAATCACGTCGACCGTTTCTACCCGTCGGTGTAGACCTTTTCGCAGCAGATTCAGCTCTTACCGTCAACAGTTTCCACCTCCGGATGGGGCGCCTCGTGGATCGTGTTGTCTTGCAGGGCCTCCCGGATCATCTGTTCGGTCCATCCGGCTTCGCGCAGCACATCGCTAGTGTGTTCACCAAGCCGCGGTGGCCGACGGTATATCTGGGCTGGCGACGCCGAGAACGAGGCGAAAGGCTTGAGCAGTCGGATACAACCTAGATCCGGGTCGTGAAAATCGACGTAGCTATGGTTGTGACGTACTTGGGGGTCTTCGAAGTATTCGTCGTAGTTGTTGACGGGAGCAAGGGGCAACCGGTGCTCGATCGCGAGCTGTCGCAACTCAGCTTTGGTCATTGTGCGGGTCACCGTCGACAGTTCGGCGAATAGCTGTTCTTGGTTCACCATGACCTCGCCCGTGCTCGCAAACCGCGGGTCCGCCAGGAGATCCTCACGGCCCAGCGCGCTGCAGGTTGCGCGGAGTTGACGATGCTGCACCAGCCCCGACGCATAGCCGTCGCTGGTTTCCAGGAGGCCGAAAACGTTAATCGACGTTCCGCCACCGCCGGCGTTCCGGAAGGTGTACGACGAAATCTGCTCGGGCAGCGCAAATGCCGAATACGCGTCAAGAAGATTGACGTTGATGCGTTGACCCGACCCGCCGGACTTCACGTGCAGTAGCGCACCGAGCACTGCGAGCGCACCAAAGATTGATGCGGTTTTGTCGACGATCCCCGCCCGGATAAGCGCCGGTGGACCATCGCCACCCTGCTGGCAAGCAAAGCCGGTGAGGCCCTGGATGACCTGGTCGTACGCCGGCATATCGCGATAGGGTCCGTCGTCTCCATACCCGTTGATAGACAGGTACACCAACGCAGGATTGTTGGCGTGAAGGTGGGTGAAGCCCAGGCCCAACTTGTCCAGAACGCCCGGTCGCGCATTCTCGACGACGACGTCAGCGCGTTGGGCGAGCAGACGCGCAATGGTGCGGCCGGTGGGCGTGGTCAAGTCAACAGAGATGCTGCGCTTGTTCCTGTTGAATTGAGCGAACAGACCAGACTGGCCTTGATGGAATGGGGGCATCTGACGGACCGGGTCGCCATGTGGCGGCTCCACCTTGATCACGTCAGCGCCGAGGTCTCCAAGAAACTGCGTGCAGAATGGCCCGGCCGCGTTCGTCGCAAACTCAAGAACCCTGATTCCCGACATGGGTCCTGGCGGTATGTTCTGTTGCATCAGTTCGTCTGTCACCGCGCAAGCGCAGACAGACCGGTGTATGCGCGCCCGATGACCATTTCCTGGATTTGAGACGTACCGTCGGGGCATATCAGCATCCGGGCATCTCGGAATAAGCGCTCGATGCCACATTCCTCGGTAAGACCGAGAGAGCCGAAGACCTCCATGGCCTTCGAGACCGCTCGCCACGCTGTCTGGGTGCAATACAGCTTGGCCATCGATGATTCCATCCGCGCCGTTGATCCGTCTCCGGCCATCTGTGAGTTCAGCGCTTGCACGTACATCAGGCGGCCGGTCATGACGCCGGTGGCGGCCTCGACAATTAGCTTCTGCACAAGTTGGTACTCGCCAATCGGGTGGCCAAAGGCGTTGTGGCGGCGGGCGTAGCCGATTGCCATGTCCAGGGCGGCCTGAGCCAGGCCGACGGCGATAGCACCCTGAAAGGCCCGTGCGCGGGCGATGGTGCCGAGTACCGCGCCGTCGACATTGCCGATCAAGCGTGAAATATCTGGCAGGACAACATCGTCGAACTGCACCTCACACAGGTCGTGGGCGCGCAACCCCATCATCCTTATGGGGTGAGTCGAATATCCACACTCCGGTGTGACGATGAATAGCCCGCAATCGCCAAGGGAGCCCTCGGACGCGTCGTTGACGATACGTGCGTACACGATGAGCGCCTTGGCGTGTGAAGCTCCGGAGACCCAGGTCTTGCGTCCCTTAAGAATCCAGTCGCCCTCCGGTGTGCGACGAGCGGTGGTCTTGGCCGCACGCACGTCCGATCCCGCCTCGGGCTCACTAAAACACCCGGCCACGCTGGCCCTACGGTCATTGAACGCGGCGTGATAGCGCGTTGCCTGTTCGGCGCTGAGCATCTCGCGGAAGATTAGTGGTGCGTGAAGTCGCTGAAGGCTGTGATAGGCCAGGACGTGATGGGTGCGGGCGAGCTCTTCGAGCAGTAGGCCGAAGGCCAGGTCGTCCGGCGAGCCGTCCTCTGTGCGCGGATACTCATCCAGAATGCCCTTGTCCAGCACGTGATTCAGGATCTGCGCCCATTGCTGAGGTGAGGGCGGTTGATCGAGGTCGTAGTCGGCCAACGCCGGAGCGGCGACCTTGCCACAGAAGTCGCGTACCTCGCCGCGGAATTGTTCGTGGTGTGGTGAAAGTCCGATGAGCATCGCTTGCTACCTTCCCCGACTGGCGTGGGCCGCTTCACGCGTGTACCGGCCTTAGGTCAGTTAACATCAACGTTGATACGTAACGCAAGTCACATCGCTGCGATACATACTTAACTAACGGATAGATCTCCAGACAGCTTCCGGCACAGGCAACACATCAGTCACTTCGCGGCTACATGCGTCGTCGATCTCGATAGTGGTTGCCGTTCATGATCTATTGCGGCGAAACCAGCCTGCGGAGACCTCGTCAAGCGCCCCTGGCGCACACGCCACCCAGTTCGGGGAACCCTACGGCGCGTCGGCATTTGCATAAGCATGTGATGTACTATGTGTGGCATGACCGTCACGCGGGACCGCATCGACACCATCGCTACGGCGCTAGAACAATCGGCGCAGTTGGTTACTCGACGGCTAGTCGACCGCGATGAACTGAACATGACGGCACTGGATGCGCTGCACCGATTGAGCACCGCTGGCGCCACTCGACTGTCCACGCTGGCTGCCACTGTAGGCGTCAGCCAGCCCGCCATGACCCAGCTCATTCAGCGACTGGACCGAAGCGGATTCGTCCGGCGCACAGTCGATCACAGCGACGGGCGCGTCAGCCTGGTGGCCATCACCGATACGGGCCAGGCCGCCCTTGAGACACAGCGACGAGCGCGCCGCGAGCGACTGGCCGAGATTCTGGCGGAATCACTTCCCGACGAGCAGGCAGCCTTCGAATTGGCCAGCCAGGTGGCGCTGCCAATTCTGAGGCGTATCAACAACAACGACCGGGCGACGTGTCCCGACCAAGCTAGCGCCTGACGTCACGAGCCAGTCGGTAGGCAGCACATTGAGGCGAACCCGGAGCCCTGCCCGACGAGCTCCCGCGGACTGCCATCATTTGCACGCTGCGTCAACAAGAATGTTGATATGCTGTCTAGCGACATCGCCACTGTGTCCGAACGGGGCCAGCCAGCACCAGAATCAGCGGGCAATGTGACGTTGCGCGAACATGATTGAGGTTTGACTTGACCATTCTCGGTGGGCCACCCTCGCGCACGCCGGCGCGCCGGTCGCCGTTAGAGCTGATGGACGATATCTCGACTGCGGAGTGGCCCTTCGTGGGTCGCGACGACGAACTGGCGGCAGTCACCGCGATTATCACCGATGCAGCCTCACACGGGATAGTTCTGGCGGGTGCGGCGGGCGTTGGCAAGACGCGTCTCGCCAACGAATGCCTGGCGTTGGCGCAAGCCGACGGGAGATGTGTCGTGGCACGCGCGGCAGGACACCGCGCCCGCACCGAGATACCGTTCGGGGCATTGGCACATCTACTACCTGCCGTCGATCACGGCGAAGAATCGATGCGCCAGGACCGGTACGGCTTGCTGCGCCAGTTCACCGCCGCGTTGACAGACTCGACGGGTGGGCGCCGACTGCTGCTGATGGTCGACGACGCACACTTGCTGGACACGGCATCTGCCGCGCTGTTGTACCAGCTCGTGATCACTGGTTCGGCAGTCGTTTTGGCTACGGTGCGGACCGGGGAGATCGCTCCTGATGCCGTGGTCGCTCTGTGGAAGAACGGCTTGCTTGGCCGTCACGAAGTCACGAGTCTGTCGATCGGGGAGACCGAGAAGCTGACAGGCTCTGCATTGAGCGGCGTGGTCGACCCCGACACCACCCATACATTGGCCGCTCAATGCCGTGGCAACGTGTTGTTCCTTCGCGAGCTTGTCCTGGGCGCCGTGCACGATCATTCGCTGCGCTACGAGCTGGGCATGTGGCGATTGGTCCGTCCGTTACAGCCATCGAACCGACTTGTTGAACTCGTGGAGGCCAGGTTGCAAGGCCTGCAGCATGAGGAACGAGAATTGATGGAGCTGGTCTCGCTCGGCGAACCACTGGCCCAGCGGGAACTGCAAACGCTCGGAGACGTACACATCGCTGAGCACTTAGAACGGGCAGGGCTGCTGTCGGTGCAGTCCGAGGACGGCCAGCTGCAGGTCCGGCTCGGCCATCCTGTCTACGGCGAGGTACTGCGTGCCGGCATTCCGACACTGCGCGTTGCCTCGCTCGCACGCGCCCTAGCTGAGTCCGTAGAGGTCAGCGACACCCACACCGACGAGGACATCCTGCGTATCGGCAAGTGGCGGCTCATCGGCGGCGGCGGCGAGCCCAAGACGATGCTCGCCGCCGCGACGGCGGCGCGCTGGCGCTACGACTTCGAGCTGGCGCAGCGACTAGCTCGCGCCGCTCTGGATTTGGGAGGCGGATTTGACGCCAACCTGCTCATCGCCAAACTTGCCGCAGTCCAAGGGCAAAGCAGTACCGCCGAGTACCTGCTGCAAGATTTGGCCGGCGCCGCCCGAGACGATGCCGAACACGCCAAAGTAGCCATCGCGCAAATGGATAACTTCCTTTATGCCAACAAACCGACGGCCAGCCTGGCCGTAGCCACCAACGCCGAATCGATCATCCACGAGCGGGTATGGCGGGACGAGATCATTGCACGCCGATCCGCCGTTCTGGTCGCCGTAGAGGGACCGCTAGCTACGCTGCGAGCAGTGACTCCCCTGCTCGCGGGCAGCTCCAACAGCACCGCGTTCGTGTGGGCCAGCCTCGCCGGAGCCAGAAGCCTGGCGAGAATGGGACGCGCCCAGGAAGCGCTACAACTGTCCGATCGCGGTCACGCGGCTCAGATCGCCCTCTCTGAGCCGATCGAGTGGTATCCCTGGTTCCATCTGATCAATCGATGTGAGGCGTTACTTAGCTCGGGCCGCCTGCAGGACGCCAAAGAACTCGCCACCATCGAGTACTGCGCTGGCCTGGCCGAACATTCCCCTGAAGCGCAGGGCTGCTTTGCACTGCAACTCGCCAAGGTCGCGCTCGCCCGAGGCCGCATGAGGGACACCGCCACACACGCCCGCGAAGCCGTTGCGGTGCTGCGCCGCATCGGCCGGCCGCTGCTGCTGCACGAGGCCCTACACATTCTGGCTATGGCCCGAGCCCACCTCGGCGAGCTCACTGGCGCTCATGTCGCACTGGCTAAAGTCGAAGAGTTCGCGCTGCCCAAACGGACCTACGATGCCGCAGACGCATTCGTCGCGCGCGCGTGGACCGCCGCTGCTGGGGGCCACATGCTGCACGCACGCGATCTGGCCGACCAAGCCGCGCAAATCGCAAGCAAGTCCGGCGACCTCATCATGGCCGCCACAGCGCTTCACACGCAGGCCCGATTCGGCGCTCCCGCCGCGGCGACGGCCCAGCTGGACCTACTCGAACAACGTGTCGACCCCGGTTTCATCACACCGTTCGCCGCCCACGCCCGCCACCTAGCCGCCGAGAATGCCGAAGGCCTGCAAGACACTGCCCGCACCTTCGCAGAACTCGGCGCGGACCTCTACGCCGCTGATGCGTGGGCCGACGCTGCGGTGGCGTGGACTCGCCACGGTCACAATCGAAACGCCGCCGCCGCGACCTTCGCAGCAACCGAACACGCCGATCTTTGCCAAGGTGCCATGACGCCGTCGCTGCGTTCAATCAGGGCACGAGCCAGGCTCACCCCCGGCGAACTCGAAACCGCCGTTATGGCCGCCGCCGGCCGCTCTAACAAAGACATCGCAGACGAACTGGTGCTGTCAATCCGCAGCATCGAGAACCGATTGCAACGTGTCTACGAGAAGCTAGGCATCAGCAGCCGCGCGGCGCTCCCAGACGCCCTCGATCTCACCGGAATAACGCGTCACTGATTCGCTGGACGCCGAGCTATCGTCCGGCGCGCAGAGCCGCGGCACGCTGAGAGCACCTGAGCCACGAAGTCCAGGAAGTAACCGGCGCGCTAGTTGAGAACGGCGAGGCCCTCGGCGATGAGGGGTGCGACGGCCTGGCCCACGGGGTCGTCGTGGCCGGCGCCGCCGGCGGCCATCCGGGCACGGAAGTCGATGCCTGCCGCGATGATCGCCAGCTTGAAGTACGCCAGCGCCAGGTAGAAGTCCCAGTGGTCGAGCGACTGCCCGGCCGCCACCGCATACTTCTGGGCCAACGCGTCCATCGACGGAATCTTGTCCGACGACCATGCCGCGTCGGAATGCACCATGGAGAACATCGGGTGCCGGTAGACGCACATCAGCGCGGCGTCGGACAGCGGGTCACCCAGCGTCGACATCTCCCAGTCCAGCACGGCACGAACCTTTGTGGCATCGACGGCGTCGAGCATGGTGTTGTCGATACGGTAGTCGCCGTGCACGATAGCGCTGCGGCTCTGTGGTGGCAGCTTCTCGGCCAGCGCGGCGTGCAGCCGGTGCACATCGTCGTCTCGCGAATCATCCTGCAGCCGAACCAGATCCCACTGCGAACCCCAGCGCCGCACCTGCCGTTCCAGGTACCCGGTGGCCTTGCCGAAATCACCGAGCCCGACAGCCTCTGGGTCCAGCGCGTGCAGGTCGGCGAGGACCTTGATCAGCGCGTCCACGCAGGCGTCGATGGTCTTCTGGTCGCCCAGCACATCGAGCTCCGCCGAGTACCGGACCACCCGGCCGGGTACGTATTCGACCATCTGGAACGGCGCGCCCAGCACCGAGTCGTCGTTGCGCATCGTCACCGGATGAGCCACTGGTACCGACGTACATTCAAGCGCCGCAACGACTTTGTACTCACGCGCCATGTCGTGTGCCGACGGCGTGAGGCCGTGCAGCGGTGGCCGGCGCAGCACCCACTTGGCGGCGTCGTCGAACACCAGGAAGGTCAGGTTCGACCGGCCACCGGCGATTAGCTCGGCACGCAGCTCACCGCTGCGGGCCACCCCGATCTCACGGAGGTGCGCGTCAAGGGCAATCAGATCAAGGCCGTCGAGCGACAGGGAAGTCCGACCACCACTCTGTGTCATTGCTGCCACCCCGCGCCAACGGCCTGCAGTGGAGCCGTAGCGTCGCCCTCGAGGTCCTTCAGGATGGCGGCCTGCGCAGCGGGCGGCAGGGTGTGCAGAATCTCGCGCACCCGAGCCTGACGACGCGCCACCGCCTGACGCACCGGCATACCCGGAGTGACGGCAATCTGCGGCGGCACACCCTCAACCTCTTCCACACCACCATCGGCATGACCGGCGTCGATCGCGGCCTGCTCGGCGGCAGCGGTCGCATCGTCCTTCTCCTCGGCCATACCGATCGGACCGATACGACGACCATTGAGGAACTGCTTGACCGCCGGCTCCTCACTGGTCAACAACACCTCGCGAGGACCGAACATCACCAGGTGCTTGCGGTAGAGCATGCCGATGTTGTCCGGCACCGTACGCACCACATTGATGTTGTGCGTAACGATCAGCACCGTCGCATCAATCTGCGCGTTGATGTCGATCAACAACTGCGACAGGTACGCGGTACGAACCGGGTCCAGACCCGAGTCCGGCTCATCGACCAGAATGATCTTGGGGTCCAGCACCAGGGCGCGGGCCAGCCCGGCACGCTTGCGCATACCACCGGAGATTTCACCCGGCATTTTATGCCCGTCGTTGGGCATACCCACGACGTCCAGCTTCTCCATGACGATCTTGCGGATCTCCGACTCAGACTTCTTCGTGTGCTCGCGCAGCGGGAAAGCCGTGTTGTCGTAGATGTTCATCGAACCGAACAGCGCGCCGTCCTGGAACAGCACACCGAACAGGGTCCGGATCTCGTAGAGCTCCTTGGCCGAGCACTCGATGATGTTGGTGCCGTCGATGACGATCGAGCCACGCTCGGGGCGCAGCAGACCGATCAGGGACTTCAGGAACACCGACTTACCGGTACCGGACGGACCCAGCATGACGCTGACCTCACCGGCAGGGATGGTCAAAGTGACATCTTCCCAGATCTTCGACGAACCAAAAGACTTACTCAGCCCCGTCACTTCAATTTGAACGCCCACGTGAAACCCCTTCTAGTCGCACACGATCGACTTAGCACATCGCCGAGCGCTCGGTACAACTCACATCGAGCTGTCCGGCAGCACAGCATTCCCAACCGAATTCGGACAAGGTGAATTCGCCGACAGGACCGCACTTGCCGCACCTGTCGCAGACCAAATACCTGCCACGTCGTCGCTTACCTCTACCGACGGCGCGACGCGGCTTGCACACTCCCAGCACTCCGTCGGAGCCAGGCCCGGCAACAACGTTGTCGACAGGCGCTAAGCCTGAATTCAAATACTTTTCACACGAAGCCATTTCGATCGTCGGTTCCGGAGAGCGCTCTGTGACTATCGACGGGCCAAAACGATCATCACGTCCGACGATTCGATGACGGGAAAACCGAGTTTCGTCGCGCTGCGCAGCGTCACCCCGATACGGGACAAGCCGCGCAACGGGCCGGTCACCGTCTACGACTTCGACAATGTCACCGGCAGCCACCACATCGAGACAATGGCTCGCCAGTGATCCCATCAAACCCATTGGGATGACGGTGACGGTGGCAGTGCCGACAGACTGCGGTCCAGTAGAGTCCGCGCCGCACTGCTCCAGCGACTGGATTTGCGCAACTACCTTGTTGCGTCGCATCACGCGTATCGGAGCGCCGCCGGCAGCAAGCTGTATGTAGTGCCGGGCAGCGGCACGCAACTGCCCTACACCGATCCTGCGGGTGTCAGATAACACCGTCGGCCGCCAAATCCGCGATTTCCTTACTGCCATAACCCAATAGCTCGCCGAGAACCCATTCGTTGTCCTCGCCGTAGCAGGGAGCACCGCGGTCCAGGGTTCCACCGATGTGCGCCGGCGTGGCGGATAGATGCGCGGGTACTTCTGCGACCGGCCACCGCCCGATCTTGGTGCCGGTGACCTCCGTGAGCCAATTCAGATGCCGCAGTTGCGGATCCGTGTCACACCGATCCCGCGCATCTTGGCAGACACCCGCGGGCACGCCGGCGGACTGGAGCTGGTACATCGCGGCATAAGCGTCCTGTGCCGCGGTCCAATGGCCGATTTGCTCGTCGAGTTCTGCGCACGGCACCGAGCGCAGCAGACTCTGCTCCGCCGCGGCCGAGCCGATCACTTTCGCCAATGCCCGGCGTTCTTCGTCGGACGAGCAGGAAATAGCCAACCAGCGGTCATTACCCCGACAGGGGTAGACGTTGTGCGGGAACGCGCGACCATCCGCTGACGCATTCCCGGTCCTTGCCCAGGGCCGGCCGTTGGCCGACCAGTCGAGAATCGCACCGCCCGCAACGAATATCCCCGACTCGGTTTGCGATGCATCGATCCACTGACCCTCACCGGTCCGGTCGCGGTGGCGTAGTGCCGCGAGCATGGCCGCGGAGAAACTGTACGCGCCGATCCAGTCCAGGTACGAGTAGCCCCAGCCGGCTGGCATGGCGGGTTCCGGCAGACCCGACATCTCCGAAACACCGGACAGTGCAGCGGCAATCGGGCCGACCGCGCGGTATCGGCCGTACTTTCCGATGGTTCCCATCCCGGACTGCTGTGCGTAGATAATGTCACTGCGAATCTGCCGGAGCTCGCGATAGCCCAGCCCCCAACGTTCCATCACGCCCGGCGAAAAGCCTTCGGCCACAATGTCCGACACCGCCACCAGCTTCCTGGCGATCTCCAGTCCACGCGGATGCCGGACATTGAGGGAAAGTCCACGCTTGCCGGGGTTCTTGTTGTTGAACTGACCGCCCATATCGGGGTCAGTCACACCGGACAGCGGACCATCGGCCGCCTCCCGCGCTGCCCGCCCGCCAACCGGAGCCATCGCGGCGACCCGGGTATCGGGGTTGGCCTTCCATTCGACCTTGATGCACTCGGCCCCGAATGCCGACAGGAACCGCGTGCCGCCCGCAGAAGCAAGGAACCACGTAAAGTCCAGTACCCGAACACCTTCCAGCGACATCGGCAGCTGACGCGGAGCTCTCGGAATGAGCGTGTCCAGGACCGCTCGATCGACCGGTGGCCTCGGCTTGGTGTACGCCAGACCGGTCCGTACCTCGTCGTTGTCCTCTCCGAGGAGCGGCGCACGTCGCCCGACGCGCCATCCGGGTGCCGTCGAAAGCCACTTGCGCACGGGGTAAGTCAGTGTCGCACCCAATTCAGGGTGGTCGATCTCAGCAAAGGTGCCACGGGCTGCCCAATGGGGGTCTGCCGCATTCTCGTGGGGCTTGCGCAAAGGCGAGCACGCAATACCGGCCTCCTGCGCTTGCTGCCATGGAAAGTTCTCGTAGCAGAATTTGCGGGCCAACCGCTGGACGAGTTCGATCAGGCGGGCGTCACGGCCCGACTGCGGGCCACTACCAGGTATCGCCCGCCCTTGGACATCGCTTCCGGTGGCCGAATCTTCCTCAGGCGCAATGCCATAGCTCGCTAGGAACTCCTGGATACGCGCATGGTCCTTGGCACCCACGGGCATCACCAAAATCCAACGCCCGTCTTTGGTTTGTGCGATCGTCGGCAGCGCCGACACCTTCTCGGCGGCATGCCGGCAGGTCTGGCGATACATGGGTGCATGGCGCATCACCCAGTTCATCAGATCCAGTTCGGTGGATTTGGCGACCGCCTCGTGTATCGCGCAGCCGACTGCCTGGCCTTGACCGGTGCGTCCCTGATGAACAACAGCGGCGAGGATGCCGATCATCATCTGCTCGCCGGCGATGACCGTCGACTGCCACAGTTGCGGCGCGATCGGTGGAAGGTCATAGTGCCCGCTTGGTTCCGGGTCATAGCCACAGTTCATCATCGGCCCACCGAGGGCCAAATGAACCAGGTCCGAGCCCTTGAAACCCGACCACGGACCCGAGTCTCCGAATGCGGTCATTCGCGCTCGGATCAGATGCGGGAATCGCTGTGCCAGAACGGAATCCCCCAGACCACGCTCGCCGAGGTAGCTAGCGTCGGTCGAATCCAGAAAGACATCCGCCGAACCAACGAAATCTGCGAACCGGTCGCTGTCAGCGGGATCATCCAGATCGAGGACGACGGACTTCTTGCCGCGGTTGTGGAGAGCGAAGAAGATCGAACTGTCCGGCCCGACGTTATCTCCGACGAACGGGCCGATGGAACGTGTCGGGGATCCACCAGGGGGTTCAACCTTGATGACATCAGCGCCCATCCCCGCTAGCAGCATTCCAACGTATTCGGCACGTTCGTCGGCAAGTTCGACAACTGTGAGTCCGTTCAATATGCCTGCCGAGTCGGCATCGGGCACGAAGGGAGTTTCGTCGGTCATCAGGGCGTCCAAGTTGGCCTCACTCGTGTTGCATCCAGGGCTACACATTCATCTGACCAGTGCTGGCGCGAAATGCCATGAGTAGTAACTACTCTCCTGCACCGTCGACCTTCAGCGCGAGCGGTTACGTCATGTACAGATGCGAACAGAATTCACAGGTTGATTGCCGCGGCCGCCAATGCGGACTTCTCGCGGCCGAGTTCGGCCCGCGCGATGGTGCGCATGTGCACCTCGTCGGGTCCGTCGAACAATCTCATGGCGCGGTGCCACGAGTACAACCGAGCAAGGGGGACGTCGTCGCAGATGCCCGCGGCGCCGTGCACCTGGATGGCCCGGTCGATCACGTCGCACGCGACCTGTGGGGCCACCGACTTGATCTGCGACACCAGCACGTGGGCGGCCCTGTTGCCCTCCTGGTCGATCTTCCAGGCGGCCTTCTCACACAGCAGCCGGGCCTGGTCGATTTCGTTGCGGGACTTGGCAATCGACTCGCGCACGACGCCCTGCTCGGCCAGCGTCTTGCCGAATGCCACGCGCGTCTGCACCCGGTCGATCATGAGGGCCAGCGCGCGTTCAGCGGCGCCCAGGGCCCGCATGCAGTGGTGGATGCGGCCCGGCCCCAGCCGCGCCTGCGCGATCGCGAATCCCGAGCCTTCCTCGTGCAGCAGGTTCTCCACCGGCACCCGGACGTTGTCGAAGACGATCTCGCAGTGCCC
Source organism: Mycolicibacterium sp. CBMA 234 (assembly GCF_009729415.1). GTDB lineage: Bacteria > Actinomycetota > Actinomycetes > Mycobacteriales > Mycobacteriaceae > Mycobacterium. The sequence continues at coordinate 665 of NZ_MPKW01000020.1, read as the reverse complement.
GTGCTGGTCCTGCCACCCGAACACCGGCAGCGACCGCTGGATGTCCACGCCAGGGGTATCGACGGGCACGAGGATCATGGACTGCTGCTGATGCGAGGCGGCGTCCGGATTGGTGCGGCCCATGACGATCAGAATCTTGCAGCGCGGGTCAGCGGCGCCGGTGATCCACCATTTGCGACCGTTGATGACGTAGTCGCTACCGTCGCGCAGCATCGTCGTCTCGATGTTGCGGGCATCGGATGACGCCACCGCGGGTTCAGTCATGGCGAAGGCGCTGCGGATTTCACCGGCCAGCAGCGGTTCCAGCCACTGCTTGCGCTGCTGCTCGTTCGCGAACAGGTGCAGGGTCTCCATGTTCCCCGTATCGGGGGCGGCGCAGTTGATGGCCTCCGGGGCGATCTCCAGGCTCCAGCCGGAGATCTCAGCCAGCGGGGCGTACTCCAGGTTCGTCAGCCCGGACTCGGACGGCAGGAACAGGTTCCACAACCCGCGTTTGCGGGCTTCGATCTTCAATTCCTCGACCACCGGCGGCACTGTGTGGTCCTTGGGGCCCATCTCCTCGCGATAGGCGTGGTAGGACGCCTCCGCCGGCAATACGAGTTCGGTCATGAACTCGGTGAGCCTGTGCTGGTAATCCTGCGCTTTTGCCGACAACGCGAAGTCCA
>NZ_MPKW01000002.1 GCF_009729415.1 Mycolicibacterium sp. CBMA 234 | reverse complement strand
TCCCGAGCCACTGCCACTGCCACTGCCACTGCCACCCAGACCCGGAAGGGCGATGCCACCCAGATTCGGCAGCGTGATGCCGCCCAGACCCGGAAGCGTCAGGACGTGCGGGGTGGGTGTGCTGGTGGCCGGCGCCGGATCCGTGGAAGTAACCGGATCGGTCGCAGCGGCCGGTGTCGGCCGACCGGGTGTCCCCGCAGTTGCGGTCCCCGTGGTCCCGGTAGTGCCCGTGGTCCCGGTAGTGCCTGTGGTCCCGGTCGTGCCTGTGGTCCCGGAGTCGGTGACGCCCGTCGAGGTGGTCCCGGCGGGCGCCACCGGGGATCCGGTCTGTTGCGGTGTGCCCGCAGTCGCCTGCGGGTGTTCGCCAGTAGCTGAGTTTGACGTTCCAGATTGCCCAGTTCCGCCCGCAGAAGACGAATTATTTTGTTTGCTGGAACCATTGCTGGTGGATCCATTTTGGCCCGCTTCACCCGCATCACCGGGACTGCGAACACCACTACCGGAACCACTCGGGGCAACTGCACCGGACTGGCCGCGCTTATCCGAATTCACATCTCGCCTGGCACCGCCCAACGACGGCAGCTGCAGTCGCCCGCCTGGCCGTTCCACCTGCCGCCCCGGGGTCGCGTGCCCACTACCAGCGGCGGAGCCGCCCCCGGGCCCTGTGACGTCGTGCGAAGCACTGGTGTCATGGCCACTCGAGCCGCCGTCAGACGCTGCAGAATCAGCGAAGGCGTTCGCACCGCCCAATCCAGCGACCAACAGCCCCGATGCCGCTACGGCGGCAGCAGTAGCTATTCGTTGGCGTGGTGCCATTGTCCCTCAACCTTCATTACGTCAAGCAGCCCCTGGCGAAGAATTCTGAATAATTGTCGCACAACCGCTGGGATTTGTTTGCTGCATAAAGAATCGAGAAACTGAGCTATTTCCACCAGGGAATTGCGGCGTAATTCCAGCCGCAGCCCGGTGCCCGATTCCGGCTCACGGACGATAGGGTGACGTCACCATCGCAGCAAGATTGTGCACACGTCTCGAGACGACCGGGAGGTCAGCCGGAATGGGCCTGTTCAAGCGACGCAAGAGCCGGGCAACCCGCCGCGCCGAGGCGAAGGCGATCAAGACAAAGGCAAAACTCGAGGCAAGGCTGTCCGCCAAGAACGAGGCCCGTCGCATCAAGGCCGACGGCCGGCGGCAAACGAAGCGGGATAAAGCCGGCGTCAAAGCCCAGCGGGGCAGCGACAAGACAGCCCTCAAAGTTGCTGAGGCTCAGCTGCAAGCCGTCCGCGAGGGCAAGCTGCTGTCACCGACCAAGATTCGCCGGCTGCTGACGGTGTCGCGAATCCTGACCCCCGTCGTCGTACCGGTCGCGTACCGGGCCGTGATTGCGGCGCGCGGCGTCATCGATCAGCGTCGTGCCGACCAGCTGGGCGTTCCACTGAGCCAGATCGGCCAGTTCTCGGGCGCCGGCGGCGCGCTGTCGGCCCGCATCGCTGGGGCTGAGCGCTCGCTGCGCCAGGTGGCCGAGGCCAAGCCCAAGGACACCGAGACCAAGCAGTTCGTCACCACCCTGTCGGCCAAGCTGGCCGATCTGTCGGCTGCCGTGACCGCCGCCGAAAACATGCCGACCCCGCAGCGGCGCACCGCGCACGCGGCCATTGACGCCCAGCTCAACGGCATCGACGCCGACGTCCTCGCCCGGCTCGGAGTGGCCTGACCGCTCGGAGGAGCACCCGCATGGCAGACGATCAGACCCCGGCCGACGAATCGCAGCCCAGCACGCCGGCGGAAAAGGCACCCGCCAAGAAGGCGCCTGCCAAAAAGACCCCTGCCAAGAAAGTGCCGGCTAAGCACGCCGCCGCCAGGAAAACTCCGGCGAAGAAGGCCGCGACCACCGCCCCGGCCAAGAAGGCCCCCGCGAAAACGGCGCCGCCGAAGATCGCCCCGCCGCCAGCCCCGGAACCGGTGATCGCAGAACCCGCACCCCCGGCACCGACGCAACTTCCAGTCCTCACGCTGACGCCACCTGTTCCGCCGCCGTCCCGGCTGCCGATGGCCGCGGTGATCGCCGCGGGCGTGCTGGCCATCCTCGTGGTGCTGCTGTTGCGACGCCGATCCGCGGACTGACGTCACCCCTGAGATAATCGGCGGGTGACCATCGAACCCCGCGCCACCGCTGACCTCGTCGACGAGATCTATCCCGATGTCCGCAGCTGCGATTTGCAGTTGCAGAACTACGGCGGTCGGACCATGTTCGCCGGCCGGATCACGACGGTGAAGTGCTTCCAGGACAACGCCCTGCTCAAGTCGATCCTGTCGACGCCCGGTGACGGCGGCGTCCTCGTCGTCGACGGCGGTGGATCGCTGCACACGGCCCTGGTCGGTGACATCATCGCCGGACTCGCGCACGACAACGGCTGGTCCGGCGTCATCGTCAACGGCCCCGTGCGGGACGCGTCGACGCTGCGCACCATCGATGTCGGCATCAAGGCCCTCGGCACCAACCCGCGCAAGGGCACCAAGACCGGCGCCGGCGAGCGCGACGTCACTGTCGAGTTCGGCGGCGTGACCTTCAACCCGGGCGAGATCGCGTACTGCGACGAAGACGGCATCGTCGTCGTCGCCACCTAACCGCGAACAGACGTAAAACTGCCCCTTTTCGATTGAAAAGGGGCAGTTTTGTGTCTGGTCGGCAGAGAACTAAACGCTCACGGCCACCCGGTGTTTCGTGAACTGCAGGGCCTGCTCGTCGACTTTGCCGTACCGGATGGTCCGCATGTCGAAGAAGTAGTTCTGCTTGAGCTTCCACGGGGCTTCCGACCCGGACTTGGGCAGGCTGTCCATGGCCCGCTTGAAGTAGCCGGGGGTGAAGTCCATGAACGGCAGCTCGTCCACGTTGGCACCGGGGTGCTGCGGCTCGACGCGGTCAAATCCGTTGGCGTCCATGTAGTTCAGCACCCGGCAGATGAACTCGGACACCAGGTCGGCCTTGAGCGTCCAGGACGCATTGGTGTAGCCGAAGGTGATCGCCATGTTCGGCACGCCCGAGAGCATCAGGCCCTTGTAGGTCATGCAGCCGGGCAGGTCGATGGGCTCGCCGTTGCGGTTGGCAGTCGCGCCACCGAACAGCTGCATGTTCAAACCCGTTGCGGTGACGATGATGTCGGCCTGGAGCTCCTCACCGGAGGCCAACTTGATGCCGTTCTCGGTGAAGGTCTCGATGGTGTCGGTGACGACGCCGGCCTTGCCCGAACGGATGGCCTTGAACAGATCACCGTTGGGCGCCAGGCAAACTCGCTCGTCCCACGGGTTGTAGCGCGGGCTGAAGTGCTTGTCGTAGTCGAAGCCCTCGGGCAGACGACGCTCAGCCATCTGACGCAGCGCCTTCTTGAACACGGCCGGGAACTTCCGGGCGAGCTGGTATTGCGCAGTGCTGTAACCGATCTGCTTCCACCGGTTCGCGAAGTGCGCCAGGTGCTTCGGCAGGTACTTGTTGGTCTGCTTGGCAATCGGGTCCTCCAGCGGCAACGCACCGATGTAGGTGGGCGAGCGCTGCAGCATGGTGACGTGCCCGACGCCGCCGTTGACCAGCGACGGAATCAGCGTGACAGCCGTTGCGCCAGAACCGATTACGACGACGTTCTTGCCGGCGTAGTCCAGGTCCTCGGGCCAGTGCTGCGGGTGGATGATCTGGCCCTTGAAGTCGGCCGCGCCCGGAAAATCGGGCGAGTAGCCCTCGTCGTAGTTGTAGTAGCCGCTGCACACCGACAGGAACGACGCGGTGATCTGCTTCGTCTCACCGCCGGCCTCGACGTTGATGGTCCAGCGGTTGTCGGCGTCGGACCAGTCCACCGAGGTGACCTGCTGGCCGGTGCGGATGTGCTGCCGGATGCCGTTCTCGTCGGCGGCCTCGTTGATGTAGTCCCAGATGTGCTTGCCGTCGGCGATCGACTTCGCCGACTCCCACGGCTTGAACCGGAAGCCGAGGGTGAACATGTCGGAGTCGGAGCGGATACCGGGGTACTTGAACAGGTCCCAGGTGCCACCGATGTTCTCCCGGCGCTCCAGGATCACGTAGCTCTTGCTGGGGCAGCGGTCCTGGAGGTGCCAGGCGGTGCTGATGCCGGAAATCCCGGCGCCGACGATGACGACGTCGAAGTGTTCGATCATGGGACCGACGGTATCAACACAGTGTTGAGACCGTCAACGGTATGTCGAAAATTCCGACTTGCCGTTAGACTCTTCGACGTGAGTACCGCCGCCCAGACCCGCACGCCTCGGGGCCGCCGCGCGGCACGACCGTCCGGCGACGACAGGGAAGCGGCCATCCTGGCCACCGCGACCACCCTTTTGCAGCAGCGTTCCTTCTCCGAGATTTCCGTCGATGACCTGGCCAAAGGCGCCGGCATCTCGCGGCCGACGTTCTACTTCTACTTCCCGTCCAAAGAAGCGGTGCTGCTGTCGCTGCTCGATCCGCTGATCAAGCGCGCCGACACCGGATTCGACGGCGCCCTCGAAGACATGCCGGCCGACCCCAAAGAGGCCATCCGGCACGGCATCGAAATCTTCTTCAGCTCATTCGGAGACCACCCGGCTACAGCCAGGGCCGGCGCCGAGGCGGTCAACACGGTTCCCGAATTCCGTGAGTTCTGGGCCGGCCTGATGCGGAAATGGATCAACATGACCGCTGCGCTGATCTCAGCCGAACGCTCTCGCGGCGCCGCACCGGACACCCTCCCCGCCCTGGACCTGGCGACCTCGCTGAACCTGATGAACGAGCGCATGATCATGGCCACCCTTGCCGGTGAACCCGGGGCCGTCGCCCACGACGACGTCGTGGATACCCTCACTCACATCTGGCTGCACAGCATCTACGGCAACGCTCAATAGCGTTTACCTACATTGCATACTGCGGCACCTCGACGTCGTCGCTGAATTCCCGTCGGATCGCCCAGTCCGCGAGCGCGCGGACGTCCAGCAGCCGGCTGACTCGATTGCGCGTCCAGAGTCCGAGTGGGGTTTTCGGGGCGAAAGCGGTGGCGAATGCTCGGGCCGACCGCTGCCTGCCTTGGACGAGGGGGCGCAGCCGTTGCTCATAGCAACGAAACGCTTCACGGTGGTCGGTGCCGGCCTTGTTGAGTTCGCCGGCGAGGACGTAGGCCTGCAACATCGCAAGTCCGGTCCCTTCGCCGCCGAGCAATGACACGCACGAGGCCGCGTCGCCGGCCAGCGCCACTCGGCCTTTCGACCAGCAGTCGAGGCGAATCTGGCTGACTCGGTCGAAATACAGATCATCGACCCGTGCCAGCACGGACAGGATCTGCGGGCACTCCCACCCGTCGGCGGCGAACACCTGTTGCAGAACCGCCTTGCCATCCTGCTTGTCGACGGGAATTGGTCGGCTCATCTCGTCCGCGAAGACGAACAGAAACAGTGTCCGATCGTTCCGCATCGCAAACCGGGTCACCATGCGTCCCGGCCGTGTGTAGGCGACGTAAGCGAGTTCATCGCGGGGGCGGTAGCCGTCGGCTTCACATGCCGCCACCCAGTAGCCCAGGTTTGTTTTGGATACGGCGTGAGGGCCGAAAACCAGATCGCGCACCGGTGAATGGATGCCGTCCGCGCCCATCACCAGATCGAACTCTCGGCGCCGGGCGTGCTCGAACGTGACCTGCACACCGTCATCACGCTCGTCGATCGCCGTAATGCGATCGTTGAACACCGTCTCCACGTCGCCTTCGATGGCTCCGTAGATCAGCCTCGTGAGCTCGCCACGCGGCACGCTGGTGAACCGGCCGTCGAGTGCCCGCCGGACCGGACCCACCGCGAACCCACCGGCCTTATCCCCGCTTCGATCGATCAGCCGTACTTCCTCAATCGCGTAACCGGCCCGCTGCACGGCCGGTGCCAAACCCATTCGTTCGGCGACCGCATACCCCGCACCCCAGAAGTCGACGAGATAGCCGCCGGTCCGGAGCTGAGGGGCGGTCTCGATCAGCACCGGGTCATGGCCGCTGCGCGCCAACCAGTACGCCAGGGTGGGCCCGGCGATGCCTGCGCCGCTGATCGCGATCTTCATGCGCAGGTGTCGAGCCGCAGTTCGACCAGCGGCAGCGGCGAGTCGGTCGCGCTGATTTCCGTGCCCAGCGTCTGTTCGAGGACCGTTTTGAATCGCGCCCAAGCGCGCGGATGTCGACCGATATAGGTCCCGAGCACGCTGTCGGCATCGGCCTGATCGAGAACTCGCGCCGTGGCCGTCGCGGGCCGACGGCTGCCGGAGTAGACGCGCACCCGCGGGTTGGCCTGGATGTTGCGGAACCATTGGGCCTTGTCACCGAAGCCGGAGGCCACTACATAGCTGTCGGGCGCGGAGTGGTCGATGACTTCAAGAACGACGTAACGGCGCGCCCCCGACGTCCGCCCGACATGTTCCAACATCAGCAGCCGTGAGCCGAACACAGCTCCGGCACGCGCGCGGTAGATCCAGATCGGGGCACGCGTGAAGCGGCGGGACCGCAACAGCCCCGTCGCTGCCGCGGTCAGGACCCCGACAGCTTCCGACGGCAGGTTATCGGAGGAGGACATTGTGATTCCTTGCCTTTCGTTTTGATGACGACGCCTTTCCGTGCGCGGGCGACAGAACCTCAGGTGTCGTCCGACGACTCGATCAGGCCGTCGCGGTAGATCGAGAAGACCTCGGTGGCCCAGCGCTCCATCCCGTCCGTGGTGAGCGGGTCGACACCGAGCACCTCACGGAGGTGCCGGCGCAGCATCAACACCGCCAGGTCGTTCACCATCAAGAAGGCCGCACGTACCGTCGGATCGCCTCCGGCACTGGCAGTTCCCGCTGCCACCATCGCCCCCAGAGCGTCCTTGCTGATCTCGTACAGCCGCGCGAATAGCGTTGTGCCCACAGCACTATCCGCGATAAGTGATCGACCGAGATAATCCGGAATGGGTGATTGCGGCGGCAGATACACGGCAAACGCATCGAGCATCGTCGGAACTCCGGCCGACTGCAGGCTGTTTTCACCGCCCTGTCGGATCACCTGGGTCAGCACTGCCTCCAGACAGCCGAGGACATGATTGTCGACCGCCTCGACCAGACCGTCCTTGGAGCCGTAATGGCGCACCAGCAGCGCGGGTGAGACATTCGCCGCAGCTGCGATATCGCGCATCGTCACCGCGTCGGGGCCACGCTCGGCAAACAGCCGCAGCGCTTCGTCGCGAATCCTGGCTCGCGCAGTCCTGTCGTCTGGTGCATGTAAATGCATGTTTACAATGCTAAACATTTGTTTACATACCCACAAGCTCGAACCACAATGCGAACATATGTGCGAAGATGGTTGGGTGCCGGACGTTGAAACAGCCGCCATCCTGCATGCCGACCTCGACTCGTTCTACGCATCGGTCGAGCAGCGGGACAATCCCGCACTACGCCGCCGTCCGGTGATCGTCGGCGCCGGCGTAGTGCTGGCCGCCAGTTACGAGGCCAAGGCCTTCGGCGTGCGCACGGCCATGGGCGGACACCAGGCGCGCAGCTTGTGCCCGCAGGCCATCGTCGTCCCGCCGCGGATGTCCGCCTACTCGGAGGCCAGCAAGGCGGTGTTCGAGGTCTTTCGCGACACCACTCCCCTCGTCGAACCGCTGTCGGTCGACGAAGCCTTCCTCGACGTCAGCGGCCTGGGCCGGGTGTCCGGCACCCCGGTTCAGATCGGCGCACAATTGCGCGACGCGGTACGCGAGCGCGTCGGACTGCCCATCACCGTCGGGATCGCGCGCACCAAGTTTCTGGCCAAGGTCGCGAGCCGCGAAGCCAAGCCCGACGGATTGCTGCTGGTGCCACCGGACCGCGAGCTGGCCTTCCTGCATCCGCTTCCGGTGCAACACCTTTGGGGCGTCGGAGCCAAGACGGCTGACAAGCTTCGCGAACACGGCGTCGAGACCGTCGCCGATGTTGCCACCCTGACCGAGTCGGCACTGGGCGCCATGGTGGGCGCGGCTATGGGCCGGCAGCTGTACGCACTGTCGCACAACATCGACCGCAGGCGGGTAACCACTGGCGTCCGGCGGCGGTCGGTTGGCGCCCAGCGCGCCGTCGGGCGACGCGGAAACACCATGTCCGACAACGATATCGACGCGATGGTGATCAACTTGGTCGACCGCATCACGCGCCGCATGCGCAGCAGCGGGCGGACCGGACGCACGGTGGTGCTGCGGCTGCGGTTCGACGATTACAGTCGCGTCACGCGCTCACACACCATGCGCCGCGCCACCGCCTCGACTGAGGAAATCCTCACGGCCGCACGCGGATTGGTGTCCGCTGCCGGGCCGCTGATCGCTGAACGCGGACTGACCCTGCTGGGATTCTCGGTATCGAACGTCGACAATGGCGGCACGGAACAACTCGAGCTGCCGTTCGGCGGCGAGCCCGACACCACCGCGGTGGACTGCGCCGTCGACCTGGTGCGTGAGCGGTTCGGCAATGCGTGCCTGACGCGCGGCGTACTGGTCGGCACCGACCCGGGCTTCGAGATGCCGATGCTGCCGGACTAGACCTTGCGCATCATGACTGCGCGGTGGGTCCAACCCGAGCTGGTCACTGTGTGCTTGATGGCGTTCTTCATCTCGGCCGTCTTGAAGGTGTACTTCGTGCCATTGACGCGACCGGTCGTCTCGACGCTCAAATTGCCGCGCTCGCGCCTCTCAATCGGGCGGTTCGGACTGTCGAAGTCGGTGGAGTACTTCCATTCGATCATGTGGTCCTGCACCCGCAATTCCGCCTTGTCGGGGTCGAAGCGCATGTGGACCTTGAACGTCAGATTCAGGTCCACCCCGTCGAACAGCCTGCGCCAGTCCGGGTCGTCGCCTTTCCATTCGGCGATCAGATCAACGCCCTCGGGTGACCCGTCGCGAACCTGCCAGGCGATCGCGGGATTGTTCAGCCGCAACAGCCGATCACGCAACTCCAGCTGCCCAACGGGCACTGTGTCGGGGTCGGGCCCAGCGGTCCCCGTCAACCAGTCAAAGGCGCCCATTGTCAGTTGTCCGGAGCCGGCAATGTGGCGATCTTCGGGCAGGCCGTCCGCAATTTGTCGGCTGCCTCGGACACTTTCTGCGTCGTGTCGAGGAATCGCTGGAATCGCGCATCCCTGGACCCCTTGCCAGAATCGCGCACACCAGCGGCGTATTCATCAAACCCGTCCGACAAAGAAAGCAAATTGCTTTTCAGTTCCGGCGACGAGACCGAATTCGCGGCCTGACGGCTTTTATCGGCAAGAGCCGCCCAACGCTGGGGATTCTCAACAGCGTCCGACTGCATGGCCGTGGCGCTGCTGACCTCTCCGGCAGCCCGCCACTCGCGGGCCACGTCAGCCACGATGTCGCAATTCGCCGCCGAAGGGGCGTCAGCCCGATGGTGTCGCGAAATCCATAGTGCTGCAGCTATTACCGACCCGACAATTGCCAGGATCGAAATCAGAACCAGACGTCGGTGCCCGCGCATATGCGGCATGAGTCTCATGGCTGGGCCGTCAGGCCGGGCCGTTTAGGATCAAGCACTATCTGTCCGCCGCTAGGCGTCGGTACGTACATCGTTAGGCGTGGGTTATCGGCCTGCGCGCGGTAGATATCCTTGATGCCGATCGGCTTCCATTCGCCCGTCCCGAAGTTCGGGCTAACGATTCCGGTTCCACTTACAGCGCGATACACGTGTTCCGCCTCAAAATTATAATCGACCCATTTTGCTTGATACCATTTTCCGTCGCGCTGCAGCCGCTTGCCCATGCTGTTCAATTCCGTCCGCGTGGACCTGCGTCCGCTGCTGCGCGGCGGCCGCGCCTTCCCCCTGCCAGCCGTTGAACGCAGCTAGCCCGCCGAGTGCGCTCGTAGCCTGAGACGCCGCGCCGGCCCGCGCATTACTCGCCGCGCCTACGGCGCTCAGCGATTCCGGATTCCACTTATCAACGTCGGCTATCGACAACCCCATCGAATAACCGCCCGATCAGGAAATGCCCTCGGCCGCCCGGTTCACCGAGTCGGCTCCTGATTCGTCGGTGTGGCCGTACATGCGTGCGGCGGACCGGAATTTGTCGCCGTGCTCAACCAACGTCTCGTGATGGACCTGCGTGGATTCCTGCCATTCGGCGGCCTTCGCGGCCAGCGCGGCCGCGGACTGCCCCACCCATCCGGACTGAGCGGAAGCGATCGCAGAGTCGCTGCTCGAGAAGGCGGATTTCATCGTCGTCGCGATTTCGCCTAGCTCGACACCCGATTTATGAACTTCTGCCGGATCGACCCGCAGCTCACCCATTTTTCCCCCGGTCTGGCGGCATCAGTGCCCACCCTGCACGGTCTGCTCTGTACACCCTAACGTGTGCCGATGCAGCTCCCCGACGCTGATTTCGTGGCTTGTTAATCTGAGCGAAAGCGCCAGCACGGCACTTCTTTTCATGGGCGGCGGGGGTCGACGATGAACGATGATCGACGGGACGAGCCCGACGACTGGGCCGACGACAGCGACGTTGATTCCCACGACTACGTCGCCTCGCCGGGGTACTTCGATCCCGTGCCGGATGAAGCCGACCAGCCGCCGGCCGAGTACGGCACCGATGACGTCGGCTCGGCACGCCCCGACGAGCGGGACGACGACATCACCGCCCCGATCGTGCTCGCGGTCAGCGTGACCAATGCCGCGGGCACCGTCACTGCCACGGCGACGATCAGTGGCTGGTTGCAACGCATCGAACTGGAACCACAGGTGACCTCAATGGACGAGGCCCAACTGGCCCGGGAGATCGTCGCCACCGCCGAGTTGGCCAGTCTGAAGGGCCAGGCCAGTCAGCGCACGCTGGTCCAGGACATGCTCACCTACCAGGGCGCCGACCACCACACGGCACGCGACTACGTGGACCAGTACATGAACTTGCCGACGCCGGATCAGGCCGCCGACGCCGAGGCCGAGGCTCACGCGCGTTACCTGCGCGGCGACTACTGAAAACTAGCCGGCCTGATACGTCCACCCTGCGTCGGCGGCACACTGCTGGATCGGAATCTTGATGTCGTCGGTCGTGAGCAAGTAGTGCATGCAGTTCGAGTTGCCCGACCAAAACAGTTGCAGATCACCCCTGTCGCGACACTCCACCCACTGCCCCGGCGCCTCGGGGTCCGGTCGCCATTCGACCACGTGGTCCACCACGTGTAGCAGCCGTTGCTCGGTGTCCAGTCTCAGATGAGTCTGGAATGTCAGTGCCACCGCGAGATCTTCGAGCACCTGCCGCCAGTCCGGATCGTCGGACTTCCATTCGGCGACGAGATCGACGCCGTCCGATTCGCCATCGCGGATCGACCAGGGGCGAGTGGGACTGTTCAGCTGGAGCAGCCGGTCACGCATGGTCACTGCCCGGGAACGATTTCAACGTTGAAGCCGATGTCGGTACCCCTGATGGCCGCGGTCCGCACCAACGCGTGGCGAGTCGTCGCACCGGTGACGACGGTGCAGGTCTGAGTCGCCCCCACCTTGGGCTCGAGATCGCCGTCACAGACGACGGAATCAATGGTCGCCTTGGTCTTGGAGCTCAGCTGGTCCTTGACCGCCGCGGCCAGCTTGTCTTTCGGGATGGGCGAAGGTGGCTCGACACCGACCTTGAAGGAGCACGCGGCTACGAGGCCCGCGGCGGCGAGCGTGGCAATCCTGCGCACCGTCGAACGAAGGACCATCTTGAAGCCCCCTCAACTACGCGCCGGAACGACCATTATTGACGTCTTCGCAGTATGCCAGCGGAGCCCGGTCTCCGGCTCAGAACTGCGCGACCCCGAAACCCACTAGCAGCACGAGGAATCCGCCGACCTCACCAACGATCAACGCCACCATGCCCGCATGTAACCCCGGGCCAGGACGCTCGAATTGGTTGGTGGTGTCCCGCCGCCAGCCGTGCAGGATGTAGGCGGCGATCGCGACGACGAAGAAGAACACCAAAACCATTGCAGCCATGAGATTTACCCAACCAGGCCAGGCGCTCAGCTCGACGAACACCGCGACCAGCAGAGTCGCGAACGAGTACAGCAACGAGGCCCGGTGCGCGATGTCGACGTAGGGGTGCGCGAGATGGTCAGGGCTGACGGCCATCTGCTGGTATTTCCAGATGCCCAGGATGAGGGCCAGCAGGAAGATCAAACCAGCGGCAAAAAGCGTGACGGCGGTGGCCGTGCCGAGAACCATGGGCCCGACGCTACGCGCCGGTCCAGGCCAGCAGTCGCTCGACCGGCCAGGTGTTGACGATCCGTTCCTGCGGCACACCGGAATCCAGCGCTCGCTGCGCTCCGTAGCCAAGGAAGTCCAATTGGCCCGGCGCATGCGCATCGGTGTCGATGGAGAACAGGCAGCCGGTGTCCAAAGCCAGCTCGAGCAGCCGAGTTGGTGGGTCACGTCGCTCCGGACGTGAATTGATCTCCACAGCAACATCATTGGCTGCGCACGCCGCGAAGACCTGCGCGGCGTCGAACTTGGATTCCGGACGGGTGCCGCGCGCGCCTTCGACCAGCCGACCCGTGCAGTGCCCCAGGACGTTCGCCTGTCCACCGGACACCGCGCGCACCATACGACGGGTCATCGCCGCGGCGTCCATCGACAGCTTGGAATGCACGCTGGCCACCACAACATCCAGTCGTGCCAACAACTCTGGCTCCTGGTCCAACGATCCGTCGTCCAGAATGTCGACTTCGATGCCGGTCAGAATCCGCATCGGCGCGAACTGGTCGCGCATCTCGTCGATGACGTCCAACTGCTGACGTAACCGGTCCGCCGACAGCCCATTGGCGACCGTCAACCGCGGCGAATGGTCAGTCAGCGCACAGTACTCATGACCCAGACGCTGTGCGGTAGCCATCATTTCGCTGATCGGCGCTGACCCATCGGACCAGGTGGAGTGCAGGTGCAGGTCGCCCTTCAACGCGGCGCGCAACGCTCCCCCACCGAAATCCTGTGCCGCAGAACGAAGCTCGACGAGGGCGTCGGGCTCACCGCCCGCCCATGCCTGGGCGATCACCGCGGCGGTCTTGGGCCCGACACCCGGCAGTGACTGCCACCCGTTGGCGCGTCCCAGCTTCTCGCGTTGCTCGGGACTCAGCGCCTCGACGACGTCAGCGGCCTTGCGGTAGGCCATGACACGGCGGGACTCCTCGCGGGCGCGGTCCTTGTAGAAGGCGATCTCTCGCAGTGCGGCCACCGGGTCCATGGCATCCAGTCTGCCAATGGGTCAGTGAAACTCCCAGGAATTAGTTGGGTGTGCGGACTAGTTTGAGTAAACGTGCGATTCGCTTTCAAAACCTCACCGCAAGACACCACCTGGTCAGACATGCTCGCTGTCTGGCAGGCCGCCGACGACATCGACGCCTTCGAGTCCGGCTGGACCTTCGACCACTTCTATCCGATCTTCTCCGACTCCAGCGGCCCGTGCCTGGAGGGCTGGGTCACGCTGACCGCGCTGGCGCAGGCCACCAAACGGCTGCGGGTCGGCGTGCTCGTCACCGGCATTCACTATCGGCACCCGGCGGTGCTGGCCAACATGGCGTCGGCGCTGGACATCGTGTCGAACGGCCGCCTGGAGCTGGGTATCGGGGCCGGCTGGAACGAGGAGGAGTCCGGCGCCTACGGCATCGAGCTGGGCTCCATCAAGGAGCGGTTCGACCGCTTCGAAGAGGCCTGCGAGGTGCTCACGGGTCTGCTCAGCCAGGACACCACGACGTTCGACGGCAAGTTCTACCAGCTCAAGGACGCCCGCAACGAGCCGAAGGGCCCGCAGCAGCCGCACCCACCGTTGTGCATCGGCGGTAGCGGCGAGAAGCGCACCCTGAAGATCACCGCCAAGTACGCCGACCACTGGAACTTCGTCGGCGGCCCGCCCGAGGAGTTCGCCCGCAAGCGCGACGTCCTCGCCGCGCATTGTGCCGACATCGGGCGGGATCCCAAGGAGATCACGCTGTCGGCGCACGTTCGACTCGGTCAGGATCGGGACTACCGCAAGGTGGTCGACGAGGCCGCCGGCCTGGGTGCCGAAGGCCTGGACCTGGCGATCATCTACATCCCGCAGCCGCATGACCCCGCCGTGCTGGAGCCACTGGCCGAAGCCATCCGCGACTCGGGGCTACTGACGGCCTGAGCAACGCAAACCGCCCGGAACCATTGGTTCCGGGCGGTTTGCGTCTTAATTTGCGATTAGGTCACAATTTGATAACGGTCAGCAAATTTGCCGGAGACGTCAACAATCACCGGCCTGAACCGGTCGGAATTCGCGCTAGACGCCGTAGCGGACCAGCTCCGCAGCGGTGGCGAGGCGCTCGTTCTTCGCCGGAAATTCGCGGCTCTTGACCGGGTGGCGGAACAGGGACCAGGCAATACGCCCCATACGTGAACGCGATAGCGGGTTGTTGTACACGGTGATCACTCCTGCGGTCGGCGTTTGGCTGCACCGTGGGGCCAGACTATCGCAAGGCCCGCGCAATTTCATTACAACGCTGGCTTCCGGCAAACACCAGCAGGCGCGCCGATACCGTTTTCACTGTTTCTGGCGTGACTATTGTGACTCATGTTGCGCCATAGGCCCTTAAACACCTCTTAAATTAAGAAATTTCCCAGCCTAAAAGTGACCCACGAGACAACATGACCTGCGCCACTCGATGCACTCACGCCGGTAGGTCGCGCGGCTTCCGGAAGACGTCATCGAGCGTGACCGTCCGCAGATTGCGCTCTTTCAGCAGGTCGACCAGCTGGCCGTAAACATGCGTCACCGGTAGATGGTTCAGGTGGCCGATCACCACCGTCTGCTCCGTGAAGTACTTTCCCGCCATCTTGAGGATGTAGTCCTCGGTGACGATGTTCTCGTCACCCAGCGATCCGGTCCACATGGTCGGCGTCGAGTAGCCGAGCTCGGCAGCAATCGCATCGACGATCGCGTTGTGGCTGCCGTAGGGCGGCCGGTAGTACGGCCGCGAGTCGACCCCGAACGTCGACTGCAGGAACTTGTGGTTGCGCTCGAGTTGGTCGACGATCTGATCCTTGGGCAGTTTGGCCAGGTCAGGATGCGACCAAGTGTGGTTGCCCAGCTGAATCTGCCCCGACTCCACCAGGGGCAACATCAGGTCCCGGTTGTCGGTCCACGACTGGTACCTGCCGTTGACGAAGTACGTGAGCCGCATGCCGGTGTCATGCGCGAGCTTCGTGTACGCGCGCACCACCTCACTGCTCACCCCGTCATCAAGGGTGATCGCCACCCGGTTACCGGCCACGTCAGGCAGGCTGCTGAGCTCGCCACCGCCCGGCAGTGCCAACTGCATGCCGCGATGAACGGGTTCCCGTGGCGGTGCCGGCGCTGCGGCCACGGCCGCGGTCGGCCCGTCAACAGCGCACCGCGCCAGGCCCACGCCCGCGACAACCGACGCGGACAGACCCACCAGAAAGCGTCGCCGACTCAGCTGGGAGCCGGCGAACAGGGTCGCGGGGGAAGTGGAGTAATTCGCCATATGAATTCAGTCCGGGCCGATGGGCGACCCGGACTGTTCAATTGTGCAACTCTCGTAACATTGGCCTCACGCGACACACCCGAAAGTTATGAGCTGTTACCAACGCCATCCGCGGGGATGGTGAGACGACCTGTGATCTTGCTGCCCACAAGCTGCCAGCAACACAGTTACGCTCGGGTGGGGACGTAAGGGGGATGCGCCGTGGGGTTGTTCGAAAGGGTCACCGAAGTCTTCGAAGCGCCTTTCAAGATCGCCAGCGGGGTGGTCAACGGCGTGAATGTCTTCGCCATGCGGTACGAGCACGACCAGGACTGAGGCCTTGTACATTTCACCGCCGGTTCCACCGGCACCCAGCTCGCGACGACGGTGGCCGCTGATCGTCGCCGCGATCGCCACCGTGTTGACAATGGTCGCCGGAGGCGGAATCTGGTGGTGGTTTCTCGGCGGCGCGGAGTCGTGGGCACGATCGCAATGGACGCCGCCCAAACAGGCGCTGCTGTCTCCACTGGTGCGGCAACCCACACCGGGATGGCGGACCAGCATCGCAGACCTCGGGTTACCAGCTGATGCGCGGATCAACGCCGGCAAAACCTCATGGGAATACCCCATCATCAAGACCACCTCAAGTCGGACCTACCTACTGGCCAGAACACCTGGCCCCCCGGAGCAGTGGTGGCTTGCAGGGATCGACGGCACCAGCGGGCGCCCCCTGTTTCCGGCGGTGCCCATGGGCAAAACACGGGAAGAACCAAGGTGCTTTCCCAATGGAGCCGACGTGGTGTGCATTTCGGACCCCACCGGTGCGCCCTCGACAGCCTGGGTCATCGACGGACAAAGCGGCGCCCTGATCTACACCGGACCGACCGAGCTTCGGTTGGATATCGGAGCCCAGCTCAGCGTGGACCGGACGCCGAACTACTTGGTGGCGATGGAGAAGGGCCTCGGCGCATACGGGGTTGGCAGGCGCGCAGAAAAGACATGGTACGTACCCGGTTTCGGTAACGGTCTTGGTTCGATCGCCGACGACATCGCGTTTGGCGGCAAGGGACCTGGCGACGTCGTGATGTTCTCGGTCAAAGATGGCCGCCAATGGTCGCCTCGGTTTCCCTCCGATGCAGTCTTCACCAACTGTGACTTCTTCGAGGGCGGCTTCGCCGGCGAGTTCGACTCCGGGTCCAGCCACCGATTCGTTCAGCTCTTTGATGCCACGGGAAATCCGATCAATGACAGACGAATCAAGGGGCGGTTGGTTGGTGTAACGGGGAACCTGGTGGAAGTTCTGGGCTTAGACCACGTGCTCTCGATATACGACACACACGGACGCAAGGTACTGGAGATGCCCAGCGACAGCCCACGCAACACATACTTGACCGGCACCAGGCTGTGGATCAGCGACGAGACCGACAGCGTGCATTACGTATACCGCGCTCACGACATACCTTCCGGTGCGATAGGGAAACCCTGCCCGCTGGATTTCTCCGACTACCTCGGCACCGACGGAGCAGTGACGGTACGAGCGCCTAGGGGCAGCGAGGAGGCGGCCTCCGGACAGCCACTGGCCCAGGCCTACGACCTCACCACCTGTGAATTGGCGTGGACAATTCCGAGACCGCGCGGCTCTCTTGGCACGGTCGAAAGACTGGGCGACACTTTGGTGCGGTTATCCGACGACGGCACCGAGCTGTTCTCGCTAGTCAATCATTAAGCGCGACACCGGCACCTGGGAATCTGTGCGCCGGTCTCGTATAGACCCCGCGTTCGATCAGCCGCGCGATGTTCGCCCGGTAGATGTCGTCGGCCTCGGCGTGGAGTACCGGTTCTTGGTCCAGCCACAGGTTCTTCGGATGAATCGGTTCGGCGTACATCTCCCGGAACAGTTCGGTGCGCAGGTCCTTGAGCCAATTCGAGTTCAGATTCATCACCCGGAACTGGCGTAGTGCCTCGATGTCGACCACACCCGCGACGACGGAGTTGTAGCCGGACACTGTGTGGCCGAGGACCGCGCCGTTGTAGTCCACGATGTGCGAATGACCGCCGGCGATGTCGAACGGATGCGCCGAATCCGGTGTCGCATAGACCGGCCCGGTGTTGGGGCAGATCATGTACAGGCTGTTGAAATGCGCGTGTGCGCGGTTCTGCAGCAGCCATGTTCCGCCGGGGTCGGGACCGGCTTGTGTCATAGGTACGGCCTCGCTGGGCCGGTACACCACCTCAGCGCCCTGAAATGCCAACGCACGCACTGCTTCCGGGTACTCGCCGTCACTGCAGCAGATTGTCCCGATGGTCCCTATATCCGGAGTGCGCAGCACCGGATAGAACGCATCGAGTCCAGAGCCGAACAGTTCGACCCATCGGTCGTAGACGTCGTGTGGAGTGCAGGACCGCTCGCGGCACCAGACGTGATTCTTCGTCGCGCGATGCACCACGTCGCCCGTCGGTGAGATCACGATCATCGAGTTGAAGTAGCGATCAGGCAGCACCTCGGGCCACCGCGCCTTGCATTGCGCAATGAGATAGATACCGTGTTGCCGCGCAAGCGAACCCAGACGATCGGTCTCGGGACCGGGGATATCGATGAACATCTCCCGCGCGGCTTTCACATGGGGCATATCGAAGGCCTCGTCGCCGAAACCAGTCAGCGCACCTTCAGCGAGGGCGACCAGTTTGACCGGCATGTTGATCGAAACCGTCGATACCGCAGCATGAATGGTGTCCTCGATGACATCGAGGTTTGCCTGGATCTGCGACCGTCGTTCGATGTTGCGCACCACGGTCGACAGTCCCACGGCCAGATACGGCGCAATCGGCGCCCTGCCGGTGTCAGCGTCCACAGGCGTTCACTCCCGGTATCCGATCAGCCCACGGCATGGCCTGTTCCAGTTGGCGTGCAACAGCAATCAGCGTGCCTTCGTCACACATGGGTGCAGCCAGCTGGACGCCGATGGGCAACCCGGAACGAGTCCAGCCGAGTGGCAGGCTGATGGCCGGTCCCCCAGTCGCATTGAACAGTGGCGTGAAGGAACACACGCCAAGGAGCTTCTGCATCCACTGCTGGGGCGTGAGCGACGCGTCGTTGGCATCGAGCTCACCCAACAGCCGCGGCGGCGCACTCAACGTCGGAGTCAGCAGCAGGTCGTAGTCGGTAAAGAAAGAACCGACGGCGCGGGAAATCTGATTGAAAACGGCGAGGGCTCCCCCGAGTTGCGTGGCGGTGACCCCGCGGCCGTACTCCGCACAGACCAGTGTTGTCGCTTCGAGGTATTCAGATCCCGGCGTGATGCCGAAAGCGGCTGCGAGAGCATCGATTACCTTGGCAAGCGACACACTCCACACCGGCAGGTTGGCGTCGAGGAACTGTTCCCAGTCGAAGACCGGCGAGTCGGGCGTGACGTGGTGCCCCAGGCCCTCCAGTACAGCCCCGACCGCGGTCACCGCCGCGGATACTTCCTCGTCGACTCGCCCACCAGACCATGATTCGGTGTGGATCGCGATTCGCAGACGTCCCGGATTGCGTTCGAGCTCTTCGAGATACGGCCGCGCCGGGTCACGGATGACGTACTTGTCACCGGGAGCCGGCCCGCTCACCGCGTCGAGTAGTGCCGCGCAGTCACGCACCGAGCGGGTCAGCCCGAACTCGACACCCAGCCCTGATAGCGGCTCGCTCTCATCCGGCCCAGCGGACACTCGGCCACGACTCGGCTTCAACCCGACCAATCCGTTGGCCGAAGCGGGAATTCGGATCGAGCCGCCGCCGTCGGTGGCGTGCGCGATCGGCAGCGCGCGGGCGGCGACCAGCGCAGCCGAGCCGCCGCTGGAACCCCCGGCGCTGCGCGTCGGATCCCAGGGGTTCCGGGTTGACCCGTGAGCGACGGGTTCGGTGTTTCCGTTGAACGCGAACTCTGGCGTGGTGGTCAACGCCACGGTGGCCAGTCCGGCCGCACGGAATCGCGACATCAGCTCGGTGTCGTGGGGAAACACCACACCGGCACCCGCAAGCCGACTGCCGAAGCAGGTCGGCACTCCGGCCGCATGGGTCGCGAAATCCTTGAGGGCGAACGGAATCCCCGCGAAAACTCCTGTGGCGTCGTAAGCAAGGGGCGCATCCCACGGCCCCGAGACGACGGCATTGAGCGTCTCGTCGACGGCCGCGATCGCAGCGCGAGCGGCGTCGTGGACTTCGGCCTCCGAGACTTCGCCGTCACGAATCAGGGAAGCCAGTCCGGTCGCGTCGTACTCGGCGTATTCACTGGGCTTCATCAGAGTGCGCCGTCGTCGTGAACGATGTTCCCCGCCAACATGGTTCGATGCACGCGGGTGTGTTTCAGGTCGTCCACATCGCAGGTCGACGGATCGCGGTCGACGAAGATGACGTCGGCGTGGTTGCCCGGCCGAATCGCGCCGATTTCGTTCCAGCCCATGATCTTCGCGGCGCTCGTCGTCCACATGGCCAGCGATTCCGCGCGAGTGACGACCTGATCGGGCCCGTCATTCCGAAGATCGGTACCGGCGATTTCGTGTGTCTGGGCCAGGGCGATCTGTTCCCACGGGCTCTTGGGTCCCCAGTCCGACCCGCCTGAGACATCGAGCCCCGCGTCGAGGAGCCGCCGGAGCGGCACCATGTCCCGCCAGATATGACGGCCGATGCGCTCGTCGTACATCGCGCCTTTACCCCAGGCGAATCCGACGGACGTGGTGATCTGGAAGCCGAGGGCTTTGTACCGGCGCACATGATCAGGACTGACGGTGATCGCGTGCTGCAGAATCCACGCCTTGTCACGGAAGTCGTACTCACGCACGACACGCTCGGCGATCTCGAGGAAGTCGTCGTGTTCCCGGTATGAGCCGATGCAGATATTCGCCCTGATGCCGTTCGCCGCGCAGAACCGGACGAACGACTCTTCTTTCTCAAGCGAGACGAAGCGATTTCCCTTGGTCGGCCGCCCGAACGGGTCCGCGTATGTCTCGTGCATCGCGAAATGCCCTGCGAAACAAGGTCCGCCGGGGCTGATCGTCATGCCGGCGATACGAAACAGGTCATCGCTGGTGTCCAATGACTGCGGTGCAAGGACTTTCAACCGCTCATCGAAATCGGACAACGACAACGGTTCGAACGGATAGAAGATCACCGACTCCACGTCGTGCGTCACCTGCACTCGCATGGTCAACATCCCAGCCGCGCGCAGCTGCTGATACATCGCGACGTGCACCGGCTCCATCGCGTGCCCCTCGTACAGGGTGGTCACGCCGTTGGCGGAGAAGCGCGTCATTTCGTCGAGCACACCGGGTACCGCGTGGGCGGGATTCAGCGGTGGCAACTTGAGCAGAATCTGGCCCCAGAACGGGTCGTACGAGTAGTAGTTGTTGACCGGTCCGCGCAGGATGCCGGTAAGCCGGCCGGCTTCGTCCTTGTCGATCTCGACGTCGCACACCTGATCCGGGATGAAGTCCGACAATCCGACGGCGCGCAGGCCGGCGCTGTTGAACGCCACGACGTTTGGGGTCCGCGGCGCCCACGCCTGGATGAGCACCGGGTGATCGGCCGTCGCCTGGTCAAGAACATGGCGATCGGGCAGACGTCGTTCGGCAAGGTCGCGCCACGAGCGCCGGATGAAGTAGTGGGCTTCGCCGACGGGCGTACAGATGATCCACTCGCCGGCCGGCGTCTCGGCCGCCCGGGCACGGATCCGTTCGACGATGTCTGCATGGTCGACGGCATCGCTCAGATCGACCAGGCCGCCGCGCAGCGCCCCGAAATGCATGACGTGCGGGTGCGTATCGACCAACCCCGGCATGACCACCGCATTGCCCGCATCCATGATCTGGACATCGCCCTGGGCCAGCTCCGCGAAGCTGCCGAGCTCGCGGATGACGCCGTCCTCGATGAGGACTGCCTCCACGACGGGCCTGGACTCGTCGAACGTCAGAATCTTCGACGCTCGGATCAGTGTTGTGCTCACACGCGAAACTCTATGAGCGGCCTACTCTGGGGTGAATCATCCCAAAGGATGAAGTACGGGTATCGAGGAGTGCGAGATGTCGGTGGTCGCGGCGGATTTCACCGATCACCCGGTCCAGCGGAACACTCAGTTCAAGCGCAACACCATGGGGTTCCTGTCCCGATTCGTTCGCGTCTCGGGCATGGTCTTCTACTCGGTGGACCATGGCCTGAACGCCAGTGACCACGTGTTCGATCGCATTCATCCCGAGGAGAACGGCCGCTACAACGGCTATTTCCACGAACTGGATCCATTTCATCCCCGCAGGTTCGCCGCGACCGGCGCGGACCTCGCCACGTCGAACGATCTCGGCCAGCGCCTGGACCGCACCGACTACTACACGGAGTTCTTCCGGCCGATGGGCTACCGGTACGAGGCGGAGCTGTACCTACGCCACGCCGGCCGCGTCGTGGCCGGGGTCTCCCTGCTGAAGAGCGCGCGGGACGGCGACTTCACCAAGGAAGAAATCCGGTTCCTGCAGAAGTCCCATACTTTCGTCGAGCAGTCCTACTGCATGCTTGGTGAGCTGCCGAGTGCGCCGAATCCTTCTGCCGTTCCGGAACATTGGGGCTTGTCGGCCCGCGAGCGGGACGTCGTCGAACTCCTGGCCCAGGGCGCAAGCAACAGCGACATCTCCCGCGCGCTGTTCATCAGCGTTCCGACGGTGAAGAGCCACCTGCAGCACATCTATCGAAAATCCAACGTGCGCTCGCGAACTGAGCTCATCACCCGGCTCAAATAGCAGTTCGCCGGCCCCAGAAAACTGGGACCGGCGAACAATGCTTCTAGCGCTTGGTAACTACCGCTGCGGCGCGGCTGTCGGCCTGATCGGCTTCGGCAGCGCCGACTCGCCCATCAGGTAGCGGTCCACGCCGGCGGCCGCGGCGCGACCCTCAGCGATGGCCCACACGATCAGCGACTGGCCGCGGCCCATGTCACCGGCCACGAACACGCCGGGCACCGTGGTCTGGAAGTCGTTGTCCCGCGCCACGTTTCCGCGGTCGGTGAGCTCGACGCCCAGCTCGGTCAGCAGGCCTTCGCGCTCGGGTCCGACGAAGCCCATGGCCAGGAAGACGATGTCAGCCGCGAGTTCGAAGTCCGAACCCTCGACCTTCTCGAACTTGCCGCCCAGCATGGCGACCTCGTGCACCTTCAGTGCGGAAACCTTGCCGTCACCGCCAAGGAACTCCTCGGTGTTGACCGAGAAGACGCGGTCGCCGCCCTCTTCGTGTGCCGAGGAGATGCGGAACATGAGCGGGTAGGTCGGCCACGGGGTCGACTCGGCGCGCTCCTCCGGCGGACGCGGCATGATCTCGAACTGGTGGATGCTCTCGGCGCCCTGCCGGTGGGCGGTGCCCAGGCAGTCGGCGCCGGTGTCACCACCACCGATGATGACGACCTTCTTGCCCTTGGCCGTGATCGGCGGCTCGCCGTCTGGTCCCAGCACGTCGTCACCGAACTGCACGCGGTTGCCCCACGGCAGGTACTCCATGGCCTGGTGGATGCCGTCGAGCTCGCGGCCCGGGATCGGCAGGTCACGCCATGCGGTCGCGCCACCGGCGAGGACCACTGCGTCGAAGTCGTCCTGCAGCTGCTCGACGGTGATGTCGACGCCGATGTTGACGCTGGCGCGGAACTTCGTGCCCTCGGCCTCCATCTGCTCCAGACGGCGGTCGATGTGACGCTTCTCCATCTTGAACTCGGGGATGCCGTAGCGCAGCAGACCACCGATGCGGTCAGCCCGCTCGAAGACGGTCACGTCGTGTCCGGCCCGGGTGAGCTGCTGGGCAGCGGCCAGACCGGCCGGTCCGGAACCGACGACGGCAACCTTCTTACCGGTCAGCGTCTCCGGAACCATCGGCTTGACCCAGCCCTGGTCGAAGGCGTTGTCGATCAGCTCGACCTCAACCTGCTTGATGGTCACCGGGTCCTGGTTGATACCGAGGACGCACGACGCCTCACACGGCGCCGGGCACAGCCGCCCGGTGAACTCCGGGAAGTTGTTGGTGGCGTGCAGGCGCTCGATACCGTCGCGCCAGCGGTCCCGGTACACCAGGTCGTTCCACTCGGGGATCAGGTTCCCCAGCGGACAACCGTTGTGGCAGAACGGGATACCGCAGTCCATGCAGCGCGAGGCCTGAACCTGCAAGGTGTCCTTCGAGAACTCCTCGTAGACCTCTTTCCAGTCCTTGAGGCGCAGGTCGACCGGTCGGCGAACCGGGGTCTGACGGTGGGTGTGCTTGAGGAAGCCGTTCGGATCAGCCACGAGCCGCCGCCATGATCGCTTCGCCGACGTCCTCGCCCGCGGCCTCGGCCCCGGCGATCGCCTCCAGTACCCGCTTGTAATCGCGCGGCATCACCTTGATGAACTGCTCCTTCTGAGTCTGCCAGTCCGACAGAATCCGCTGTCCCACAGCCGATTCGGTCGCGTCGACATGAGCGGTGATGATCTCGTGCAGCCACAGCTCGTCGGTGGCGTCCGGCGCATCGAGATCGACCATCTCGCCGTTGATGTTGCCCGGCAAGGCACCCTGCGGGTCGTACACGTAGGCCATACCGCCGGACATGCCCGCGGCGAAGTTACGGCCCGTCGCTCCGAGGATGACGACCTTGCCACCGGTCATGTACTCGCAGCCGTGGTCGCCGACACCTTCGACGACGGCCTGGGCACCCGAGTTACGCACCGCGAACCGCTCGCCCACCACACCGCGCAGGAACACCTGCCCGCTGGTGGCGCCGAACAGAATCACGTTGCCGCCGATGATGTTTTCCTCGGCCACGTAGTCAACCGGGGCATTCTTCGACGGACGCACCACGAGGCGTCCACCCGAAAGACCCTTGCCGACATAGTCGTTGGCGTCACCGTTAACCCGCAGCGTCATGCCCTTGGGCACGAAGGCACCGAAGCTGTTACCGGCCGAACCGTCGAACGTGATGTCGATGGTGCCGTCCGGCAGGCCTTGTCCGCCATGGGCTTTGGTGACCTCGTGGCCCAGCATGGTGCCGACCGTGCGGTTCACGTTCGTGATCTTCATGGCCAGGCTGACCGGAGTCTTCGACTCGATGGCGTCCCGGCACTCGGCGATCAGCTGCTGGTCGAGCGCCTTGGCCAGACCGTGGTCCTGCGACGACGTGCAGTACAGGTCCTGCTTCATGAACGCCGACTCGGGCTCGTAGAGCACCGGGGTCAGGTCCAGCTTGTGGGCCTTCCAGTGCTCGACAGCCTTGGCGGTGTCCAGCGCGCCGACCTGGCCGACCATCTCGTTGACGGTGCGGAAGCCCAACTGCGCCATGAGTTCCCGGACCTCTTCTGCGATGAACAGGAAGAAGTTCTCGACGAACTCGGGCTTGCCGTTGAACCGCTCGCGCAGCACCGGGTTCTGGGTGGCCACACCCACCGGGCAGGTGTCGAGATGGCAGACGCGCATCATGATGCAGCCCGAAACCACCAGCGGCGCAGTGGCGAAACCGAACTCCTCGGCACCGAGCAGCGCGGCGATCACCACGTCACGGCCGGTCTTGAGCTGGCCGTCCACCTGCACGACGATGCGGTCGCGCAGACCGTTGAGCAGCAGGGTCTGCTGCGTCTCGGCCAGGCCCAACTCCCACGGCGCACCCGCATGCTTCTGCGAGGTCAGCGGGGTGGCACCGGTACCGCCGTCGTGCCCGGAGATGAGCACCACGTCGGCGTGCGCCTTCGAGACGCCGGCCGCAACCGTGCCGACACCGTTCTCCGACACCAGCTTCACGTGGATGCGGGCATCGGGGTTGGCGTTCTTCAGGTCGTGGATCAGCTGCGCCAGATCCTCGATCGAGTAGATGTCGTGGTGCGGCGGCGGCGAGATCAGGCCGACACCCGGGGTCGAGTGCCGCACCTCGGCCACCCACGGGTACACCTTGTGCCCCGGAAGTTGGCCGCCCTCACCGGGCTTGGCGCCCTGCGCCATCTTGATCTGGATGTCGGTGCAGTTGGTCAGGTAGTGCGACGTGACACCGAAGCGCGCCGACGCCACCTGCTTGATGGAGCTGCGTCGCCAGTCGCCGTTGGGGTCCCGGTCGAAGCGCTCGACGTTCTCGCCGCCCTCACCCGAGTTCGACCGTCCGCCAAGGCGGTTCATCGCGATGGCGAGGGTCTCGTGGGCCTCGGCCGAGATGGAGCCATAGCTCATCGCGCCCGTGGAGAACCGCTTGACGATCTCGCTGGCGGGCTCCACCTCGTCGATCGAGATGGGCTCGCGCACACCGTCTTTGAACGCGAACAGGCCGCGCAGGGAAGCCATGCGCTCGCTCTGGTCGTCGACCAGCTTGGTGTACTCCTTGAACACCGAGTACTGCCCGGTGCGGGTGGAGTGCTGCAGCTTGAACACCGTGTCCGGGTTGAACAGGTGGTACTCGCCCTCACGGCGCCACTGGTACTCACCGCCGACCTCGAGCTCGCGGTGCGCCCACTCGTCGGGCCGGTCCAGGTAGGCCAGGCTGTGCCGGGCCGCGACGTCGGCCGCGATGTCGTCGAGGTCGATACCGCCTGTCGGACAGGAGATGCCGACGAAGTACTCGTCGAGCACGCGCTGGCCGATGCCGACAGCCTGGAACAGCTGGGCACCGGTGTAGGAGGCCAGCGTCGAGATGCCCATCTTGGACATCACCTTCAGCACGCCCTTGCCGGCAGCCTTGACGTAGTTGGCCTTGGCCTGGTCGCTGGTCAGACCGGTGATGACGCCACGGTCGACCATGTCGTCGATGGTCTCGAACGCCATGTACGGGTTGATGGCGGCGGCACCGAAGCCCACCAGCATCGCCATGTGGTGCACCTCGCGGGCGTCACCGGACTCGACCACCAGGCCGATCTGGGTACGGGTGCGTTCCCGGACCAGGTGGTGGTGCACGGCCGCCGTCGACAGCAGCGACGGGATCGGGGCCAGCCATTCGTTGGACTCGCGGTCCGACAGCACGATGATGCGCGCGCCGTTGCGGATGGCCTGCGACACCTTGGTGCGGACGTCCTCCAGTGCCCGGCGCAGGCCGGCACCGCCGTCGGCGACCGGGTACAGGCAGCTGACAACAGCGGCCCGCATGCCGTGCTTGCGGCCCCGGATCTCGTGGTCGGGGTCGACGCAGATCAGCTTGGACAGGGCACCGTTGCGCAGGATGGGCGACGGCACCACGATCTGCCGGCACGAGTTCTCGTCCGGGTTCAGCAGGTCGCCCTCAGGGCCGATGACGCCCGAGAGGCTGGTCACAACCTCTTCGCGGATGGCATCGAGCGGCGGGTTGGTGACCTGCGCGAACAGCTGCTGGAAGTAGTCGTAGAGCATCCGCGGCCGCTGCGACAGCACAGCGATCGGGGTGTCAGTACCCATGGAGCCGAGGGCTTCGGCGCCGGTGCGTGCCATCGGCGCGACCAGCTGGGTGACTTCTTCGTTCGTGTAACCGAACGCCTGCTGACGCAGCACCACGCGGTGGTGCGGCATCTTGACGTAGTCGCCCGGGGGCAGGTCGTCGATGTGGAACAGACCGTTGTCGAGCCACTCCTGGTAGGGGTGCTCGGCGGCCAGCGTCGACTTGATTTCCTCGTCGTCGACGATCCGACCCTCGTCCATGTCGACGAGGAACATGCGGCCGGGCTGCAGCCGCATCTTCTTGACGACGGTCGACGGGTCCAGGTCCAGCACGCCGGCCTCGGAGGCCATGACGACCAGGCCGTCATCGGTGACCCAGATACGCGACGGACGCAGGCCGTTGCGGTCCAGGACCGCGCCGACGATGGTGCCGTCGGTGAAGCACACCGACGCCGGGCCGTCCCACGGCTCCATGAGCGACGAGTGGTACTGGTAGAACGCCCGCCGAGCGGGGTCCATGGTCTCGCTGCGTTCCCAGGCCTCGGGGATCATCATCAGCACCGCGTGGTGCAGCGGACGTCCACCCAGGTGCAGCAGCTCCAGGGCCTCGTCGAACCGTGCGGTGTCCGAGGCGCCCGGGGTACAGACCGGGAAAATCTTGTTCAGGTCGTTGTGGTACCCGAACACGTCGGTGTGGATGAGCGCCTCGCGGGCCCGCATCCAGTTCTCGTTGCCGTTGACGGTGTTGATCTCACCGTTGTGGGCCACCCGGCGGAACGGGTGCGCCAGCGGCCACGACGGGAACGTGTTGGTCGAGAACCGCGAGTGCACGATGCCCAGCGCGCTGGTCATCCGCTCGTCCTGCAGGTCCAGGTAGAACGCCTTGAGCTGCGGGGTGGTGAGCATGCCCTTGTAGACGATGGTCTTGCCGGACAGGCTCGGGAAGTACACGGTCTCGCGGCCGGGGCCGTCCTGACCCGGGCCCTTGGTGCCCAGTTCGTGTTCAGCCCGCTTGCGGATGACGTAGACCCGGCGCTCCAGGTCCATCTCGGATGCACCGACGATGAACACCTGACGCAGCGTCGGCATCGCGTCGCGCGCCAGGGCGCCCAGCGACGAGTCGTCGAACGGCACGTCGCGCCAGCCCAGGACCTGCAGGCCCTCGGCTTCGACGATCTTCTCGACGGCCTCGCAGGCCAGAGTGGCGTCGCGGGCCGACTGCGGCAGGAACGCGATACCGGTGGCATAGCTGCCCTCGGCGGGCAGTTCGATGCCCTCTTCTGCGCAAACCGCGCGCAGGAACGCGTCCGGAACCTGCAGCAGGATGCCTGCGCCGTCGCCAGTATTCGGCTCGGCCCCGGCGGCACCGCGGTGCTCGAGGTTCAGCAGTGCGGTAATCGCCTTGTCGACGATGTCACGACTGCGACGTCCATGAATATCCGCGACCATGGCGACGCCACAGGCGTCGTGCTCATGCGCGGGGTTGTACAGCCCGACCTTGCTGGGTCCGCCGTGCTGCGGCGCCATTCCCACCTAACCCTTCACCATCTTCAGTTACGAAGCATCGCTTTGAGCGCCGACAGAGCGGCGACAGCGGACCGTGCGAGGGCATGCCAGCGTGCAGCGCTGAACGACGGGCTATCCCGTTCGTCACGAGTTGAGACAAAACGATATGACAAACCCGGCCTGACATGCCAACTTAGGCGTACCTAAAGAGGTTGCTGCGACCTTGCTTGACAACACTCAAAAGCTACCCGTCGGTAGACCCAATTCTATTGGAGCCCTTGCAGTTTCGCCAATTAATTCACGTCACACCCCGACAGGGCCCACTCACACCACTGGTCACGACACCCGATCTTGATTTGCTGAAAATCACATTTTCGCAGGCTGTTACCAAAAATTTATTTGCTGCAAAGATTGCTCAGATTCTTAGATTCCCTGCCGGCCACCGAGCAACCTCCGATCACCTTTGAGCCGCTATTCAGCAACGAGCAGCCGTTCCGCCGAGCATCGGTGGGACGCTCGAACGACTGTTTGCTGGCCCTGCTTTTACGACTTGAACTGGAGGGTTTGACCTAAATGAGTACTCCCACGATGGCACATAGGTTGACGGCGGAGGCCGTCGGCACGTTCTGGCTGGTCCTCGGCGGCTGCGGAGCAGCGGTGTTCGCCGCCAACCCGACCGAAAACACCTCTATCGGCATCGGATTCCTCGGTGTCGCAATCGCTTTCGGCCTGACGGTGCTGACGGGCGTCTACGCGTTCGGCAGCGTTTCCGGCGGTCATTTCAATCCGGCCGTCACCCTCGGCGCCGCCCTGGCTCGCCGCATCGAGTGGAAGGCGCTGCCGGCCTACTGGGTCGCGCAGATCGTCGGCGGACTCGTCGCCGGCGGCGTCATCTACTGGGTCGGTAGCGGCCAGCCGGGCTGGAACGCAACCGGCAAAATGGCCGCGAACGGGTTCGGTGACCACTCACCGGAACATTTCGGCCTGACCTCGGTGATCATCACCGAAATCGTCCTGACCGCGATGTTCCTGTTCGTGATCCTGGGCTCCACTGACGCGCGGGCTCCGAAAGGCTTCGCGGGGCTGTCCATCGGCTTGTCTCTGACGCTGATCCACCTGATCTCGATCCCGATCTCCAACACGTCCGTGAACCCGGCGCGGTCCACCGGTGTCGCGTTCTTCAACGGCAACGGCGCACCGATGCAGCTGTGGGTGTTCTGGTTGGCGCCACTGGTCGGGGCCGCGATCGCGGGCGTCGCCTACCCGCTGCTGTTCGGCAAGAGCGACGACTAGAGCTTCATCAGGTTTGGAATCGCCTGGCGCGCACCGAAACTCGGATTGCGCGCCAGGCCACTGCCGGTAGGTCGGGCGCGGTGGGTCAGCCGAACAGAAGGGAGGCTTCCTCGTAGCGCTTCCGCGGCACGGCCTTGAGCTTGCCGAGGGCCTCGGCAAAGCTCACATGTTCGATCTCTGTGCCCTTCAGTGCCACCATCGTGCCCCAGAACTCTTCGACCACAGAGTCGATCGCGGCCATACCCAACCGGGTGGCCAGGACTCGATCGAAGGCTGACGGCACGCCGCCTCGCTGAATGTGGCCCAGGATGGTTGCGCGGGTCTCGATGCCGGTGCGGGCTTCGATCTCGGGGGCCAGCTGGTCTGCGATACCGCCGAGCCGCGGACGACCAAAGGCGTCCAGCCCGCGCTCAGAGTGCGGGGACGCCATGTGCTCCGGAACAAACCCTTCGGCCACCACTATCAGTGGTGCCCGTCCGCGGGAGTATGCGCTCTTCGCCCACTGGACAATCTGCTCGATGCCGATCTTCTGCTCGGGGATGAGGATGGCGTGGGCACAGGCCGCCATGCCGGCGTGCAACGCGATCCAGCCTGCGTGACGGCCCATCACCTCGGCGATCATGCAGCGGTGGTGCGAGTCGCCGGTAGTGCGCAGCCGGTCGATCGCTTCCGTGGCAATCTGCACGGCGGTGTCGAAACCGAAGGTGTAATCCGTGGCGTCGAGGTCGTTGTCCACCGTCTTCGGCACGCCCACGATCTTCAGACCTGCGTCGCTCAACCGCTTGGCCGCAGCCAAGGTTCCCTCGCCGCCGATGGCGATGATCGCGTCGATACCCAGCCGCTCCATGTGCGCCTTGATGACCTCAGGCCCACCGCCGTTTTCAAACGGGTTGGTGCGTGAGGTGCCCAGGATGGTGCCGCCCTGCTTGGCGATACCCCGGATTGCCGTGCGGGGAAGATCGATGATGTCGGCCTCGACTACGCCGCGCCAGCCGTCCAAGAATCCAACGAACTCGTGACCGTAAACGGTAATGCCTTTGAGCACGGCGCCGCGGATGACCGCGTTCAATCCGGGGCAGTCGCCACCACTGGTCAGAATTCCGATTTTCATGTTTCGACTCAGATCGTAGGAGAGGGTTTACAGGAGCACCACGCTGTCCTTTTGCGGCGCAACGTCTTTGAAACACCGCTACTTGTTGTCCCTCGGCGGCGATTCACGGCCGGCGAAGCGTCTGATCCCGTCGAACACCATCCTGCCGCGCAGCCGACGGAGGAAGTCCCCGTCGGTTGCGTCGGACAGTGTCTGGTTGATGCGGGTAAGTGCAAGGGCCACAGCAGGATTCCGCTGCCGGTCCCAAGCGGGCTGGTCAGGCGCGGGGTATACCCCCGGGCCCGACCAACACTGAATTAGGCCGCGTAGACCACGAAGAACTTGCGGATCCGCTCCTGGATTTCCCAGGTGCCCTTCCATCCGAGGGGGAAGAAGGCGGCAGATCCAGCCTCGACGGTGACGGGCGAGCCGCCATCCGGGGTGCAGATCATGCGACCCTCGAGGACGTGGATGACCTCGCCGCGATCGGTGAACTCCCAGCGGGACAGACCCGGCTGGGCCTCCCAGACACCGGAACGGATGCCCTTGCCTTCGTCGATGAACGGAACGGAAGATCGCACGCCGATCGGGTCGCCCAGCACCTCGGCCGACGGCTGGCCGAGCAGGGTCTCTTCGAGCTGCTCCGCGAAGCGGTCGACGGGCAGGAAGGTTTCGGTCATTGGGAAATTACCTTTCTGGTTGCAGGCTGGAGGCACTGTGCCCCCGTGTAGGCCTGACAGGATTCAGGCGAGTTGGGCCGCCAGGGCCCGGATCATTCGAGGTTGGCGTGCCGAAGCCACAGCTCTTCGGCCTGAATATCGGCGTGATCCCACAGCGACTGGAACACCGCATCGGTGACGACGAACAACACCTGCTCGAACAACGAACCGGCGTACTGACGCGAAGCGTTGGAACCGTGATCGGTCTTCTGCGCGGCAGGAATGATGACCACCGCATCGCTGAGCGCAGCCAGCGGCGACTCCGCGTTGGTCGTGAACGTGGCGACCTTCGCACCCGCCTTCTTCGCGGTGTCAGCCGACTTCACGATGCCCGAGGTCGTACCCGAGCCGGAAGCCACCAGCAGCAGATCGCCTTCGTTGATCGCCGGCGTGGTGGTGTCGCCCGCAATGTGCACGTTCAAACCAAGGTGCATCAGCCGCATCGCAGCCATGCGCAAAACCAGCCCACTACGGCCGGCGCCGGCGGCGAACACGCGGGTCGACTCCGTCAAAAGCCGAGCGAGGTCAGCGACCTGCTGCACATCAACTTTGGCCGCGGTGGCCGTGATCTCGTCACCGACAAGCGACAGGTTCCCGGTGAGCGCATCCCCGGTTACTCTCGCGCCGAGATCGGTTGTGACAGTCATATTTTCATCTCCTCCACAGCGATGGACTGACACCTATCGTGCTGTCACTTGCGGGTAGGGGGAACGCCAATTTGGGATGGTTCGATCTACCCGTTCGAATAGGCGGCAACGCGGGCAGCCCCCGTGACCTCGGTAGCGGCCACCCTGTCTGAGGTCGCCGGCACCCGCACGAGCCCGCCACCGGGTAGTGCGTCCTCGGCGTCGAACGCCTCCCCAAATGGCCAGTTCGCCCGCCCACTATCGGCTCCCAGCAATGTCGCAGAATGTGACCCTTGACACACCTGCAGCCGGCGTTGTTCCATTCATACCGGTGAACAACGTGTCTTGTAAGGAAACATCGACGGTCTCGTCGGAACCGCCGCAAGGGACGTTCGGTTGCCAAAATGCCGGTAACTCCGCCACGAGACATCCGACATCCGCTGAATCACCAATTCGGCGCTCGCGACCTTCTGGCATTTCCCAATGCCGGGCGGAAACGCGGCTCACCGCTTCAGGAAGAGGTAAATTGCCATGAATCCAGCGCTAGACGCACGAATTCACACCATGTTCAGGCGGGATGTCCTCATCGCTTCCACACTCGCGGCTGCGATGTGGGTGACATTGATATTCGTGTTCGTCGCCGCTTTTAGCGTCATCGACAGCACGCCCGTCAAAACGATCCTCGCAATTGCGTTCACCGTCTTGGGCGTATTCAACTCACTGGGACTGCTGTCCATGAGTCGTCGCTACAAGATCGAGCGTGAGCATGTCTACGGCGAGGACATTCACCACATCGATGCGAATCGGCAGGCCCGACAGGCGATCCGGAAAGCCCGCCAGGCCACCCGCTCGTTAGCGACGAGCCCAGCATGACAAGCGCAACGTCAACGTCGACGAAGCAAAGCGGCGCAGGACAATTCATCGACGCCGCGACCTTGATCGGCCTGCTGTTCATCACATTGTTCGTCACCACATTCGTCTTCGCACAGTCAGACGAAGCGCCGAGCACGGAGAAGGCAACCGCCATCTCGCAGCTCAATATCACCCCGGCCGAAAAACAACAGTTCGAACAAATGAAGTCCAAGGGCATGATTGACGATGCCACTGTTACCGAACTGGTCAAGGCCAATGCGCCCAGCGACAGCAAGTACTCCATTGAATGGCTTCCGTTGATCGGTATAACCGCGTTGGCAGCGGCCTACCTGGCATTTGTTTATCTCATGTCATTCCGCGAATACGGCGAAGTCATCACAGCCAGATTTGGACCGCGGTTCCAACGGGACGAGGAATCATGAACTTTTGGACTCTTCTTGAAAACGGCGCCTGGGTTCTATCCGCGCTGGTAGCCAGTTGGTTGCTGTACGACGCGTATCGCGTCGGCCGCGACTACGACGAGGAGTTCCTCGTCCACACCGTCGAGGATCTCGGCGAGGACGCGGAATGGCAGCACGCGACCACCGAGTCGCACGAAACAGAAAGGCGTCACTCATGAGCGACGTCCAAAGCGGCGCTGGCACCGAAGCGCTCACCCTCAAGAAGGTGCTTGGTCCGATCCACATCTGGGGGTTGGGTGTCGGCATCGTTCTGGTCGGCGAGTTCATGGGCTGGAACTTCACAGTGGAGAAGGGCGGCCTCTACGGCGCACTGATCGCGTGCTGGTTCGTGGGTCTGCTCTACACCTGTGTCGTCATGATCAACTCCGAGGTGGCATCGGCGATCCCGGCAGCTGGCGGTCAATACGCCCAGGCCAAGCACTCGATCGGGCCGCTGATGGCGTTCAACGTGGGGCTCTATCTCACCATGGCTTACACCATGTTGGAGGCCGCCAACGCGAACGTTCTGGGCGATCTACTCACCACGATGTCGGGGTTGCTCGGCAATAAGCAGCATCTGTCCGCCTATCCGTTCGCGGTGCTGGCAATCCTGCTCCTCGCCCTGCTGAATTACCGCGGCGTGCTGGCGACGTTGTCGGTCAACTTCATCATCACCGGCTTCGCCTTCTTGACCATCATCGCGCTGTTCATCGGAGTTTCCGGCTGGGACCTGGATTCCGGCACCCAGTTCAGCGCACTCGTCGGATCGTCAGATGCCGGGCTGCCCTATGGCTGGATCGGCGTGATTGCGGCGTTCCAGTTCGGCATGTGGTTCTACCTCGGCATCGAGGGCACCGCGCAGGCTGCCGAAGAGTGCCGCTCGCCTAGCCGGTCCATCCCGCTGGGCAGTCTGGCCGGCATCATGACGCTGATCATCGCGGCCAGCCTGACCTGGTACCTGTGCTCGTCGCTGCTGCCCTGGCAGTACCTCGGTACGTCCATCACGCCGTTGTTCGACGCCGCTCAGCTCGCCCATTCGGGAGTGCTGGTCTGGCTGCTGTTCCTCGGCACGCTCGCGGCGACCCTCGCGTCGGCAAACGGCTGTATCACCGACTCCTCCCGGTCATGGTTCGCGATGAGTCGCGACCGTTACCTCCCGGAGTGGTTCGGAGCCGTGCACCCGCGGTATCGGACGCCGTACCGCTCGATCCTGTTCCTGGTGCCGGTAGCCATCTCCTTCGCGATCCTTCCGCTGCTGCTGAACAAGCCGACGCTGCTGTCGACCGTGATCACCTTCTCGATCCTGTCGGGTCTGCTGACCTACGCGTTCATGGTGGTCAACATGCTCAGGTTCCGGAAGTTGTGGCCTATCGGCTCCATCAAGCGGGCCTACACACTGCCGATGCATCCCATCCCCTCAATTGCACTGGCAGTGGTTGCGGCAATCGTGTTCTTCGCGACCTACCTGGGCTACGGCAGCACACTGATGTCAATCCTGGTGTTCTACTTGCTGGCGTCGGTGTGGTTCGTTCTGCGGCGGTTCAAGTACGTCGACCGGGACGCCGAGTTCACCGCGCCGTTGCCACGTCCTCGCGGGTACTGATGTCCGAAACGATGTGGATTGCGCTGACGCTGGCCACAGTGGGCGCGGCGGTACTGACGTACCTGCAGCGTCGCCACCTGGCCCGCGTTCAGCGCGACCGCACGGCTCTGTTCGAGCACGCCACCGGCGTGCTCGAACAGAGCCGTATTGTGCCTCGCGGACTCGACTACCCCATGCTTTACGGGCGATACAACGGCCGGGACGTACGGGTCGAGCCCATGGTCGACGCTCTCGCCATCCGGACCGTCCCGGTGCTGCGCCTCGTGGTCACGATGCGTCAGCAGCTCCCCGGGCAGCCGAGGTTGTCGGTGCTCAGCAATGAGACGGGAAACGAGTTCTACTCCGGTCACCGTGATCTGCTGCGGTGGCGCGACCCAGCGTGGCCCACGTGGGCTTCGGTGGCTTGCGCCCCCGAAGGCGTGGATCGGGAACTGGCCGAAGCCGCCGTAGGCTTGGTGACCGAGGATTCGATGGTGAAGCAGGTGCTGGTGACCGAGCGGGGCGTCCGGTGCGTTGTCCGTGGCGCACAAGCCAACTCGACGGCCTACCGCGTCACCCGACGGGTCGATCTGTCCGACGTGCGGGTGACGGC
The DNA here is from genome assembly GCF_009729415.1 of Mycolicibacterium sp. CBMA 234. Classification (GTDB taxonomy): domain Bacteria; phylum Actinomycetota; class Actinomycetes; order Mycobacteriales; family Mycobacteriaceae; genus Mycobacterium. Next base: position 10,425 of record NZ_MPKW01000002.1, on the reverse strand, counting down.
GGAGAATTTGCTTCAGGCGGTCACTATGGCCGGCGAGCTGTGCGACCAGGCTGCGTCTCGTCGCCTAGATGTATCGGAGGCCGAGTCGTGGTGACCCGCCCAATTCACCCATTGTTGGTGCTCCTCATTGCCGCAGTGCTGCCTGGGGTCGGGCAGGTTGTCAACGGACAACCCCGACGCGGCTTGGTGTTCGTCTTCTACACCGTGCTGCTGGGCGTAATCACTTTCGCAGCGGCTCCGGCGTCGGCATCTCCCATCGGGCGGATAGCCGGCGGAGTGTTCGTGTACGCCATCAGCTTGCTCGACGCCTATCAGGTCGCGGCCAGGCGCTATCACGGCGCCAGGACCTCCTGACTCAAAATCCCGGCTCAAGATCCCGGCTAGCGCCGCGAATGTGCCGCTAGATCGTCATCTTTCGTGGAACTGCGATCTAGCGGCACATTCGTGCCAGCGCCCCGTCGCCTCCCCTGCTGCGCAGACTCACACTCAATGGCAACCCAAATGGAAACGCCGGTCCTGGCTGACTTCGGGGGGTCGGCCAGGACCGGCGAGATCATGGGGTTCGGGCTCAGAAGGTCTTTCCGGCCGAACCGAGCTGCTGGGTGGCCTCAACCAAGCGGGCCGCGAGCCCGGCTTCGGCCTTGGCACCCCACACGCGCGGGTCGTACGTCTTCTTGTTGCCGATCTCGCCGTCGACCTTCACCACGCCGTCGTAGTTCTTGAGCATGTGGTCGGCCACGGGACGCGTGTACGCGTACTGGGTGTCGGTGTCGATGTTCATCTTGATGGTGCCGTAGGAGACGGCGTCCGCGATCTCCTGGTCACTCGAGCCGGAACCACCGTGGAAGACGAGGTCGAACGGCTTGTCCTTGCCGATCTTGGCGCCGACCTGAACCTGGATGTCCTTCAGGATCTCCGGACGCAGCTGGACGCCACCGGGCTTGTACACACCGTGCACGTTGCCGAAGGTCAGCGCCGTGATGTAACGGCCGTTCTCGCCCGCGCCGAGCGCATCGATCGTGGCCAGCGCGTCCTCGACCGTGGTGTACAGCTTGTCGTTGATGGCGTTCTCGACGCCGTCTTCCTCGCCACCGACGGTGCCGATCTCGACCTCGAGGATCATCTTGGCGGCCGACGTACGCGCAAGCAGTTCGCGGGCGATCTTCAGGTTGTCCTGCAGGGGCTCGGCGGAGCCGTCCCACATATGCGAGTTGAACAGCGGGTCACGACCGGCCTTGACCTCTTCCTCGGAAGCGGCCAGCAGCGGCAGGACGAAGCCGTCCAGCTTGTCCTTGGGGCAGTGATCGGTGTGTAGCGCGATGTTGACGTTGTACTGCTTGGCGACCTCGCGAGCGAAGGCCGCGAATCCGAGGGAACCGACCACCATGTCCTTGGCCGCGGCGCCCGACCAGTAGGCAGAACCGCCGGTGGTGATCTGGAGGATGCCGTCGGACTCCGCCTCAGCGAAGCCGCGCAAGGCCGCATTCAACGTCTGGGAGGACGTGACATTCACGGCGGGGTACGCGAAGCCACCTGTCTTCGCGCGGTCGATCATCTCGGCGTAGGTCTCGGGGGTTGCAATAGGCATGCTGACTCCTGTGTTGAGTTTGTCGGCGAATCAGTCGGTGCAGCGCCGGATTACTCGACGACCTCGCCGGTGGTTTCGTAGGCGGCGATCTTGCCGATGCGCCGGACGTGGCGCTCGGCATTGCTGAACGGTTCGGCCAGGAACGCCTCGATCAGTTCGGTCGCCTCTTCGACGGTGTGCTGGCGGCCGCCCACTGCGACGAGGTTGGCATCGTTGTGTTCGCGGGCCAGTTTGGCCGTGTCGAGGTTCCATGCCAGGGCCGCGCGCACGCCCTTGACCTTGTTCGCAGCGATCTGCTCCCCGTTGCCCGAGCCACCCAGCACAATCCCGAGGGCGTCCACGCCGGCGGCCTGGTCGGCCACCACGGCGAGCGCGGCGTTGATGCAAAATGCCGGGTAGTCGTCCTCGGCGTCGTAAACCGCAGGCCCGTGGTTCACCATCTCGTAGCCCTTGGCTGACAGTGCGTCGATCAAGTGGGAGCTGAGCTCCATGCCGGCGTGGTCGGTCGCGATGTGAACGCGCATGAATATGGGTCTTTCAGACTGGTTGGGATGCGGCGCTATTTGGCAAACGCGAGCTGGGCGTTGGCCCGCAGCGATTCAATCGCGTCCGCAGGCGACGGCTTTCCGTACACGGACGATCCGGCCACGAAGATGTTGGCGCCGGCCTCCGCGGCACGGACGATGGTCTCCTCCGTAACGCCGCCGTCGACCTGGATCGCCACGTTCACTCCGGAGCCGTCGATCGCCGCGCGGGCGCGTCGGATCTTGGGCAGGGTGACGTCCAGGAACGACTGGCCGCCGAAGCCCGGCTCCACCGTCATGATCAAGAGCATGTCCAGTTCGGGGAGCATGTCCAGGTACGGCTCCACCGGAGTGGCCGGACGCAGTGCCATGCCGGCCTTCGAGCCGCGCGCACGCAGCTCGCGGGCGAGCTTGATCGGCGCAGCGGATGCCTCGACATGGAACGTCACCGAATCCAGTCCGGCGTCAGCGAACTGAGGCGCCCAGCGGTCCACCTCGGCGATCATCAGGTGGGCGTCCAGCGGCACGGGGCTGACCTTCTGCAGCCGTTCCACCACCGGCAAGCCGATGGTCAGGTTCGGCACGAAGTGGTTGTCCATGACGTCCACATGCGCTGCATCAGCGTTGCTGATGCGGGCCAACTCGGCTTCGAGGTTGACGAAGTCGGCCGACAGGATGCTGGGGTTGATGCAGCATTGCATCGGAGAACGGGACATGGTTTAACCCTTCCGCGCAGCGGCGAGGGCGCCCTCGACGTCGGCCAGAAGTGACTTCCAGCTGGAGACGAACTTGTCCAGACCGTCGGATTCGAGCAGTGCGACAACCTCGTCGTAGGAGATGCCGAGCGCATCGATGGCGTCGAGCACGGACTTTGCGCCCTCGTAGGTCCCGGAGATGGTGTCACCGGTGACCACGCCGTGGTCGAAGGTGGCGTCCAGGGTCTTCTCCGGCATGGTGTTCACCACGTCGGCAGCCGCGAGTTCGGTGACGTACAGGGTGTCCGGGTACGCCGGATCCTTCACACCGGTCGAGGCCCACAGCGGACGCTGCGGACGCGCACCGATCTTGGTGAGCGATGCCCAACGCTCGGTGGCGAAGAGCTCCTCGTAGACCTGGTAGGCCAAGCGGGCATTGGCAACGCCGGCCCGGCCCTTGAGCGTCTTGGCCTCGTCGGTGCCGATGGCGTCGAGGCGCTTGTCGATTTCGGTGTCGACGCGAGAGACGAAGAACGACGCGACCGAATGGATAGTGGACAGGTCGTGGCCGTTCTCGTGAGCCTGCTCCAGACCGGACTGGAAGGCGTTGATCACGGCGCGGTAGCGCTCCAGCGAGAAGATCAGCGTCACGTTGACGCTGATGCCCTCAGCCAAGGTCGCGGTGATGGCCGCCAGGCCCTGCCGGGTGGCCGGAATCTTGATCAGGACATTGTCCTTGGCGACCTTCTTGTACAGGACCTTCGCCTCAGCGATAGTCCCTTCGGTGTCCCAGGCGAGACGGGGGTCGACCTCGATGGAGACGCGGCCGTCGAACCCGGCGGTCGCCGCATAGACCGGGGCAAACAGGTCGCAGGCGTCGGCGACGTCGGCGGTGGTGATCTCGAAGATCGTCTCGTCGACGCTGGCGCCCTGCGCGGCCAGTTCGGCGATCTTTCCGGCGTAGTCGTTGCCGCTGGTGATCGCGGCCTGGAAGATCGACGGGTTGGTGGTGACACCCACGACGTTCTTCTCATCGATCAGCTTCTGCAGCGAACCGCTGTCCAGACGACCGCGGGAGAGGTCATCAAGCCAGATCGAGACGCCGGCTTCCGAAAGCTGTGCGGTGGGGGTTGCGTTGCTCATCGCTTCTGCTTCTTCCTTCGAATGAGTTGGCTGGCCTGCGGTCGCGCGGCGAGACGGTCCAATGGACGGCCCCGCCGCGCGCCGAACGCCGGGTGATTTAGGGGTCAGTTGCCTGCGGCCGCGATGGAGTCCTTGGCGGCAGCGACAACCGCGTCTGCGGTGATGCCGAACTCCGTGAACAGGCGCTTGTAATCCGCCGAGGCGCCGAAGTGCTCAAGGCTGATGGAACGGCCGGCGTCGCCGACGAACTCCTTCCAGCCCAGGGACAACCCGGCCTCGACCGAGACGCGGGCGGTCACGGCGGCAGGCAGAACGGACTCGCGGTAGGCGTCGTCCTGCTTGTTGAACCACTCGACGCACGGCATGGAGACCACGCGGGTGGGGATGCCGTCAGCCTGGAGTGCTTCCCGAGCCTGGACCGCGAGGTGGACCTCGGAGCCGGTGGCGATCAGCAGCACCTGAGCCGGGACGGTGGCGCCGTCCTTCGAGGCCTCCGCCAACACGTAGCCGCCCTTGGCCACGCCGGCTGCGGACCCGAAGGTGTCACCCTCGGCCGCGCCTTCGCCGCGAGCGAAGGTCGGGATGTTCTGACGGGTCAGCACGATCCCTGCCGGGTTCTCGTGGTTCTCCAGGATGGCCTGCCACGCCACGCCAACTTCGTTGGCGTCGCCGGGACGAACGACATCGAGTCCGGGGATCGCCCGCAGGGTCGAGAGCTGTTCCACCGGCTGGTGGGTCGGGCCGTCCTCGCCCAGGCCGATCGAGTCATGCGACCAGACGTAGACGGACGGCACACCCATCAGCGCAGAGAGCCGGATGGCCGGGCGCTGGTAGTCGCTGAAGATCAGGAACGTGCCCGAGAACGCACGGGTGGGCCCGTGCAGCACGATGCCGTTGACGATCGACGCGGCAGCGTGCTCGCGGATACCGAAGTGCAGGACCCGTCCGTACGGGTTGCCCTTCCACGAACTCGTCGAGCGGGAGGCCGGGATGAATGACGGCGAGCCCTCGATGGTGGTGTTGTTCGACTCGGCCAGGTCAGCCGACCCGCCCCACAGTTCGGGCAGAACCGGACCGAGGGCGTTGAGGACCTTGCCGGAAGCGGCACGCGTCGAGACGTCCTTGCCGGCTTCGAACACTGGCAGCACGGCCTCGACACCGGCGGGCAGTTCCTTGGCCTCGATGCGCTGCAGGAGTGCATCGCCTTCCGGGTTGCCGGCCTGCCAGGTCCGGAAGGCGGCGTCCCATTCGTTGCGAGCGGCGGCGCCGCGGTCCAGTGCCGCACGGGTGTGGGCCAGGATCGCCGGGTCGACCTCGAACGACTTGGCGGGGTCGAAGCCCAGCACTTCCTTCACCGCCGCGACTTCCTCGGCACCCAGCGCAGAACCGTGAATCTTGCCGGTGTTCTGCTTCTTCGGGGCCGGGTAACCGATGATGGTGCGCAGCGAAATGATGGACGGCTTCGAGGTCTCGGCCTTCGCCGCCTGCAACGCCGCGTGGAGTTCCTCGATGTCTTCCTTGTATTCACCGGTCCGGGTCCAGTCCACCCGCTGGACGTGCCAGCCGTAAGACTCGTAGCGCTTGAGGACGTCCTCGGTGAAGGAGATGTCGGTGTCATCCTCGATCGAGATGTGGTTCTCGTCGTAGACCACGACGAGGTTCCCCAGCTCCTGATGCCCGGCCAGCGAGCACGCCTCGGAGGTCACGCCCTCCTGCAGGTCGCCGTCGGAAGCGATAACCCAGACGGTGTGGTCGAACGGGGAGGTTCCCGGGGCGGCGTCGGCGTCGAACAGGCCGCGCATGCGGCGCTGCGAGTAGGCGAAACCAACCGACGAGGCGAGCCCCTGGCCCAGCGGGCCGGTGGTGATCTCGACACCCTTGGTGTGCTTGTACTCCGGGTGGCCCGGCGTCAGAGAACCCCAGGTGCGGAAGGACTGAAGGTCCTCCAGCTCCAGGCCGTAGCCGGCCAGGAACAGCTGGATGTACAGCGTCAGCGACGAGTGGCCCGGCGACAGGATGAACCGGTCACGCCCCAGCCACTCCGAGTCGCTGGGGTCGTGGCGCATTAGCTTCTGGAACAGCAGGTAGGCCACCGGCGCCAGGCTCATCGCCGTACCCGGGTGGCCATTGCCCACCTTCTCGACTGCGTCCGCGGCCAAAACCCGGACGGTATCCACAGCGCGCTGGTCCTCGGCGGTCCAGTTCAACGACGTGGTGCTGAACACATCTGCAGTTTGAGTCACGACTTCTCCTCTTGATTCGGTCATCGACCGGTGGGGCGGCACGGGGCTTTTTGGTAGATCGCGTTGAGATCGATGATTGCGAACCAAACGGGCAGGGGTAACGCTATTTTCTGACGGTTACGACTACACTTTCGAGTTGGTTGAACCCATTTCACCCGCGATAAGCTGTCAGAGTGCGTACTGCGACCACCCAATCTGACGAACTCCCGTGGCCCCTTCTAGACGCCGTGGCGTCAATAGCCGGAGCCCCTTTGGCCCAGATTGCCGAACGCCTCCGCACCGCCGCGCTCCCCTACATCAGATGCACCGCATTGGTCATCTTCACCGAGGACTGCACGGGCCGGCCGCAGAAGAAGGCCGGCGCGGAAACGATCATTTCCCGGGTCTCCATCGCAGAGCTCGACGACATTCGCGCCACCCTTTCGGATGAGACGCCGTGGGAGGGGGAAGCCGAGCTCGCTGGACGGCCCCGGCCCGTTCTCGCTTTGAAACACGCAGCCAGCGGCGCCCTCCTCGTCCTCGCGGATCCGCAGCCAACCGATGTCGAGCACGACGCCGGGCTGGACGTGGTTACGTACCTGTGGCGCATCGCGGCCCAGCGGATCCAGGAGAAGGTGGCCGATGCGCCGCCGTCGTACCTATTGGAATCGCGGGCGGCGTCGGCTGAACGAATCCGCGTGACGGCGGAACTGACCGATCTGCATTCCACAACCCTTGAGACGTTGTTGGCGGCCCTGCGCTCATCGTCAATGAACGATGCAGCAGCCCGGATCGCTGTCACCGACCTCGCGGCCAAGGCCTTGGTCGGGCTCAGGACTCTCAACGACCGCACAACGGACATGGCGGAAGTGCCTGTCGCCATCGCTTTCGAGCGCCTTCGGGAGGACCTGCGTCCGCTCACCCGCTTCAGTGGTCTAGAGGTCGAATTCATCGAACCACCGCAGAATGGCCGGGCGCTGCCTGGCGAAGTTGCCCACGCGGGACGCGCCATCGTCCGCGGGCTGGTGTTGGCCATGATGGAACAACCCCAGATCAGTCGGGTGCGCACGCAGTGGGACTGCGACGGCGAAAACCTGCTGATCAACGTGCGTGACGATGGCCGGGGCATGCTCGCTGCAGACTCGCCGAGCATCGGCCGGCTGGACCGCCAGGTTCAGGCGCTCGACGGACAGCTACGAATCGACGTCATGAGCGGCTGGGGTGCGGACGTCTTCGTCACGCTGCCCCTTGACCTGCAGACCCGCCCGACGGGGAATGTCGCCGGTTGGGACCTCGCCGCTCGCGAACTTGAGGTGCTTCAGCACCTGGTCGCCGGACATCGCAACCGGACCATCGCTTTGACGCTCGGGATCAGCGAGAACACGGTCAAGTTCCATGTGCGGAACTTGTTCAGGAAGCTCGATGTCAGCTCACGCACCGAGGCTATTGCGCTGGCGAACAGCCACGGGGTCCGGTAACAGCAGGTCGACGCGGCGGTGCCTGGATCGGCATCGCCGCCCGACGCTACGAAGCCTTCTGGCGCGCCACCCCGCAGGCACCGAGGCTGCGAACGGTTTCCCCGAATACCTCGTCGGGGTCGAGCCGCCGGAGCTCCTCGGCGAGGCAGCCCTTGAGAGTGGGGCGGGGCAGGGAGATTCGCTGCGTCGGCTGTCCCGGCTGGGTCAGTTCAGCCACTGAACGACCTGGCCGGAGCAACTGAACATCCCCGGTCTCCCGGCAGAGGCGGACACTGCGGATACCCGTCCCCGCTGGCTCGGCCACAACAGTGACCGGAACCTGCAAGGACAACTGGAGCCAGGCCGCGAGCAGCAGGGTGCTCGGCGAGTCCGAGGCGCCGGCGACGGTTACCGCCGTGACGGGCGCGGAATCCACGTGGTCCAGCGCCGCCGCCAACTGGGTCCGCCAGTTTGTGAGGCGGGTCCAGGCCAGGTCGGTGTCGCCGGCCCGGTAGGTGTTCCGGATGTTTTCCAATGCCGCCAGGGGATCGGCCACATTCGCGGAGTCGGTGATCCGGCGGTGTGCAATGCGTCCGATGGAGGTCTCGCCGACGTTGGCCGGTGCGTCGCCCGGCCACCAGGCGACGATGGGCGCGTCAGGCAGTAGTAGTGCGGCGACGACGGATTCGCTTTCAGTGGCCAGTTCCCCGTACCCGCGCACGATGATGACTTCGGAGGCGCCGGCGTCCCCGCCGACCCGAATCTGGGCGTCCAGCCGGTTCGGTGCCGAAGCCCCGCCATCGGCGAGAACGATGATCCGGCAGGGGTGTTCCCGGCTGGCTTCGTTGGCGGCGTCTATGGCCTCCGCTTCGAGCCCGACGCGGGTGACCACCACGAGCGTCAGCACCCGGCCGAGGGTGACGACACCGTGCTGCTCCCGTAACGCCACGATCTTCTTGGAAATCTCCGCGGAGGTGGTGTCGGAAAGATCGATGATCACGGCCTTCTCCAGGTTCGTCCGTCGCGGGCAAGCAGCTCGTCGGCCGAGGCCGGGCCCCAGCTACCCGGCGCATACGGTTCGGGCTGTTCGTCGAGGCTGGCCCAGTACTCCTCGAAAGGATCAAGGATCTTCCAGGACAATTCGACTTCGGTGTGCCGCGGGAACAGCGGCGGCTCTCCCAGCAACACGTCCAGGATGAGCCGCTCGTACGCCTCCGGACTGGACTCGGTAAAGGAGTGGCCGTAGCCGAAGTCCATGGTGACGTCGCGGACCTCGGTCTGAGTTCCCGGGACCTTGGACCCGAACCGGATCGTGGCGCCCTCATCTGGCTGGACGCGGATCACGACGGCGTTTTGCCCGAAGTCATCCTGAGCGAATTCATGGAACAGCATGTTGGGTGCGCGCTTGAACACCACGGCAATTTCGGTCACGCGGCGGCCCAGGCGTTTGCCGGCGCGCAGGTAGAACGGAACTCCCGCCCAGCGCCGGGTGTTGATGTCCACGCGGATGGCGGCATAGGTTTCCGTGGTCGAGTCGGCCGGGATGCCGTCTTCCTCCAGAAAGCCGAGCACCTGCTCACCGCCCTGCCAGCCACCGGTGAATTGTCCCCGGGCCGAGTGGGTCGACAGGTCGTCCGGCAGCTTGACGGCAGCCAGGACCTTTTCCTTCTCGGCGCGCAGGTCGTCGGCGGCGAACGAGATCGGTTCCTCCATAGCCGTCAAAGCCAACAGCTGGAGCAGATGGTTTTGGATGACGTCGCGGGCCGCGCCCACGCCGTCGTAGTAGCCGGCCCGGCCGCCCGTGCCGATGGACTCGGCCATGGTGATCTGGACGTGGTCAACGTTGTTGGCGTTCCAGAGCGGCTCGAAGAGTTGGTTGGCAAAGCGCAGGGCCAGGATGTTCTGGACCGTCTCCTTGCCCAGGTAGTGATCGATGCGGAACACGGCGTCCGGCGGGAACACGGACTCGACGACGTCGTTGAGTTGACGAGCGGACTCGAGGTCGTGCCCGAAGGGCTTCTCGATCACCACCCGGCGCCATCTGCCGTCCTCGGCCTGCGCCAGCCCGGAATCGGACAGCTGGCGGCAAACCTGCTCGAAGGCCTTCGGTGGGATCGAGAGATAGAACGCGTGATTGCCCCGCGTACCGCGCTGCTCGTCGAGCTCCTCGAGCGTTGCGCGCAGCCGTTTGAACGCCAGCTCGTCGTCGAACGCGCCTTGCACGAAGCGGATGCCTTCGGAGAGCTGCTCCCACACGGCCTCGTCGAACGGAGTTCGGGCATAGGCCTTGACGTTCGCCTTGACCTCGGCGACGAAATCCGCGCTCGTCCATTCGCGCCGGCCGAAACCCACGAGGGCAAAGCTCGGCGGCAGCAGTCCCCGGTTCGCGAGGTCGTACACCGCAGGCACGAGCTTCTTACGGGCCAGGTCTCCGGTGACTCCGAAGAGGACCAGAGACGACGGGCCGGCAATGCGGCTCAGCCGACGATCGCGAGGATCCCGGAGCAGATTCCGCCTGGGCCTCACACTCGAAACACCGTGATCAATGGACATAGGAGTTACAGCTCTCTACCGGATTTGGTTCTTAGTTGCAGAGTTGCCAAGCCGGAAGGTGGTGTCCTGCAGCCGCTTTCAAAGCGCGGGACACCACCTCCCGGACAAGGGCCAAGGGCGCGCGATCAGGCAATCGCGGCGCGCAGCTCCTTAGCAGCCAATGCGGGATCAGCCGCACCGTAAATAGCGCCACCGGCCACGGCAACCTCGGCGCCGGCCTTCTGCACCGCAGCGATGGTGCCC
>NZ_MPKW01000019.1 GCF_009729415.1 Mycolicibacterium sp. CBMA 234 | reverse complement strand
TCTACAATCACCACCGAGCCCACAGCGCCATCGGAGGCCACCCACCAGTCAGCAGACTGAACAACCTCCCTGGACATCACAACTAGCTCGGGTTCAGCACCTGGTTGCGCAGTTCCTGCTCGACCTCGGCGACCGCGACGAACAGCAGCTCGTCGCCACCTTCGAGGGGCTCGTCGGACTCAGGCACGATCACGCGCGCGCCGCGCAGGATGGTCACCAACGTGGCGTCGCGCGGCAGCTGCAGGCGCTTGACGGCCTTGCCGCCCCACGGCGTGTCGTCGGGCAGGGTGATCTCGACCAGGTTGGCCTGGCCCTTGCGGAAACTCATCAGGCGCACCAGGTCGCCCACCGACACGGCTTCTTCGACCAGTGACGCCAGCATGCGCGGCGTGGACACCGCCACGTCGACGCCCCAGCTGTCATCGAACAGCCACTCGTTGCGCGGGTCGTTGACGCGCGCCACGACGCGGGGGACCGCGAACTCGGTTTTGGCCAGCAGGCTGACCACCACATTGGCCTTGTCATCGCCGGTGGCGGCGATGACCACGTCGAACTCTTCGAGCTTGACGGACTCCAGCAGCGACAGCTCGCAGGCGTCGCCCAGGCGCCACTGCGCGGCTGGGACGGCGTCGACTTCGATGTGGTCTGGGTTGCGCTCCAGCAGCGTCACCTCGTGGTGATCGACCAGTTCTCGTGCGATGGAGCGGCCTACAGCGCCGGCACCCGCGATTGCGACCTTCATGTGCGCTCCTAGTGGCTTTCGACGTCGTCGCCGGGCGGCAGGGACGCGATGGCGATGGCCTCGGCCACGCGCCCCGATACCGCGGCCATGTACACCTGGTCGCCAGCCTGGATGACGGTCTTGCCGTCCGGCAGCACGCCGCTGCCGAACCGGATGAGGAACGCCACCCGGCCGCCGGTCGCGCCTTCGAGCGCGGTGATGCGGTAGCCGACCCACTCCTCGTGCAGGGACAGCTCGGTGACGCCGACGTTGCCCGAGGGGTCCCGCCATTTGGTGGTCTCGGTCTCGCGGGTCAGCAGATTCAGCAACCGGTCCGTGGTCCACGGCACCGTCGCGATCGTGGGGATGCCGAGCCGCTCGTACACGGCGGCACGCTTGGCGTCGTAGATGCGGGCCACGACGCGCTGCACGCCGAAGGTCTCCCGCGCCACCCGCGCCGAGATGATGTTCGAGTTGTCGCCCGAGGACACCGCGGCGAAGGCACCAGCCTCTTCGATCCCGGCGCGCTCCAGCACATCCCGGTCAAAACCCATGCCCAGCACGCGTTCTCCGGGGAATTCCGGCGACAGCCGGTGGAATGCTGTTCTGTCGCGGTCGATCACGGCGACCTCATGGCCGATGCGGGCCAAGCCGTCCGCGAGCGATGCGCCAACTCGGCCGCAGCCCATCACCACTACTCGCACCAGTTGATCCTTTCTGGGCCGGGAGCCGGCCTTGAAGCGAATTTGATGCCTCTGCTCGTCCGAACGCTACAACCACTGACCCCGGGCCGTACCCTTGGCTCCGTGTCCAAGCTTTCGACCGCTACGCGACGGTTGGTGATCGGCCGACCTTTCCGCAGCGACAAGCTCGCCCACACGTTGCTGCCCAAACGTATCGCCCTTCCGGTCTTTGCGTCGGATGCGCTGTCGTCGGTCGCGTACGCGCCGGAAGAAATCTTCCTGGTGCTGTCTGTCGCCGGCCTATCTGCTTACTCGGTAGCCCCGTGGATCGGTCTCGCGGTGGCCGCGGTCATGTTGATCGTGATCGCCAGCTATCGGCAGAACGTGCACGCCTACCCGTCCGGTGGCGGTGACTATGAGGTGGTCACCACCAACCTCGGCCACACCGCCGGCCTGACGGTGGCGAGCGCACTGATGGTCGACTACGTGCTGACCGTCGCGGTGTCGACGGCGTCGGCGATGTCCAACATCGGCTCGGCGGTGCCGTTCATCGCCGACCACAAGGCGCTGTTCTGCGTGATTGCGATTCTGGTGCTCGCGTCATTGAACCTGCGCGGCATCCGGGAGTCGGGTACGGCGTTCGCGATTCCGACCTACGCCTTCATGATCGGCATGTACCTCATGCTGGCGTGGGGCTTCATCCAGATTTTCGTGCTGGGCAATCCGCTGCGGGCCGAGTCGGCCGACTTCAGTCTGAAGTCCGAACACGGCGACGTGATGGGTTTCGCCATGGTGTTCCTGCTGGCCCGCGCGTTCTCGTCGGGTTGTGCCGCCCTGACCGGTGTGGAGGCCATCAGCAACGGCGTGCCGGCCTTCCAGAAGCCCAAGTCGCGCAACGCCGCAACGACTCTGCTGATGCTCGGGCTGATTGCGGTGTCGCTGTTCATGGGCATCATCGTGCTGGCCGAAAAGATCGGCCTGAAGATGGCCGACAACGTCGACCAATTGGTGGGTGCCCCTGCCGACTACCACCAGAAGACGGTCGTCACGCAGCTGGCCGAGGCTATCTTCAACGGATTTCCGGTGGGCCTCTACGCGATCGCGGGGGTGACCGGCCTGATCCTGGTTCTGGCCGCCAACACGGCCTTCAACGGCTTCCCGGTGCTCGGTTCGATCCTGGCCCAGGACCGGTACCTGCCCCGGCAGCTGCACACCCGCGGCGACCGGCTGGCCTTCTCCAACGGCATCCTATTCCTGGCGTTCGCCGCCATCGCCTTCGTGATCGCGTTCAATGCCGAGGTGACGGCGCTGATCCAGCTGTACATCGTCGGGGTGTTCGTATCGTTCACGCTCAGCCAGATCGGCATGGTGCGGCATTGGAATCGGCTGCTGCGCACGGAGACCGACGGCGCCGAGCGGCGACGCATGTACCGGGCGCGGATCGTCAACACCATCGGGTTCCTGTGCACCGGCACCGTGCTTCTGGTGGTCATCGTGACCAAGTTCCTGGCCGGTGCGTGGATTGCCATTCTGGCGATGGGCACCTTGTTCGTGCTGATGAAGATGATCCACAAGCACTACGACACCGTCGCCCGGGAACTGCGCGCCGACGCCGGGCCCGACGAGGACGTCGTGCTGCCCAGCCGCAACCACGCAGTGGTGCTGGTGTCCAATGTGCATTTGCCGACGTTGCGGGCGCTGGCGTACGCCCGGGCCACCCGTCCAGACGTGCTCGAGGCCATCACCGTCAGCGTCGACGACGCCGAGACCCGCGAGCTGGTGCGCAAATGGGAGGACAGCGATGTGTCCGTCGCGTTGAAGGTCATCGCGTCGCCGTATCGCGAAATCACCAGGCCCATCCTGGATTACGTCAAGCGCATCACGACCGAGTCGACGCGCACCGTGGTGACGGTGTTCATCCCCGAATATGTGGTGGGGCATTGGTGGGAGCACATCCTGCACAACCAGAGTGCGCTGCGCCTCAAGGGCCGGCTGCTCTTTATTCCGAACGTGATGGTGACTTCGGTGCCGTGGCAACTGAATTCGTCTGAGCGGGTGAAAGTGACCATGACACCGGGCACGGCGCCCGGCGATACACGACGGGGCATCATCGAGTGACAGAGGTAACAGTGACCGTTGGCCCGCCGGCCAACGGTGGCAGCTGCGTTGCGCGCCATGACGGCCGCGTGATCTTCGTCCGGCACGCGCTGCCGGGCGAGGTGGTGCGGGCTCAGGTGGTGTCCGAACGCGGGTCGTATTGGCATGCGGATGTGCTCGAGGTGCTGGAGGCGTCGCCGGACCGGGTGGATTCGTTGTGCCCGATCGCCGGAGTCGAGGGATCCGGTTGTTGCGACCTGGCTTTCGTCGATCCGGCGGCGGCCCGCCGGCTCAAAGGCGAGGTCGTGGCCAATCAGCTGGCGCGGCTCGGCGGCTACGAGTGCGACGACATCGTCGCCGCCGAGGTCGGCACCGCCGGCGCGACCGGCTGGCGCACCCGGGTGCGGTTGGAAGTTGGTGCGGACGGCCGGGCCGGCTTCCACCGGTATCACAGCGACGAATTGGTCACCGACCTGTCGTGTGCCCAGGTGCCGGCCGGGATGCTGGACGGCCTGCCGATGCAACCGCCCGGTGCACACCTGCACGTGGTGCTCGACGACGTCGGCCACCGGCACGTCGTGCGGTCCGGCCCGCGAGGCGGCAAGAAGAGCAAGTCCGCCATGACCGAAGTGCTCTCGGGCGACTACGACGCTGTGCAGCGGGTCGGCGATCGGGAGTGGCGGGTGCCGGTGACGGCGTTCTGGCAGTCGCACCGCGATGCCGCCACGACGTACAGCGCGCTGGTCACCGACTGGGCCGAGTTGACCGCCGGACAGACGGCGTGGGATTTGTACGGTGGCGCAGGCGTTTTCGCGGCAGCGCTGGCCGGCGCGGTGGGGGAGACGGGACGGGTGGTGACGGTCGATACCTCCCGCGGATCGGCGCGCGCTGCTCGGGCCGCCCTGGCTGACCTGAGCTGCGTCGAGGTGGTCACCGATTCGGTGCGCCGCGCGCTCGGCTCCCAACGAGTGCCGGCTGACGTCGCAGTGCTGGACCCGCCGCGCACCGGCGCCGGGCACGAGGTGATCGATCAGCTGGCCGCTGCGGGGGTGCCGCGGGTGATCCAGATCGGTTGCGAGGCAGCATCTTTCGCCCGAGATATCGGGCTGTACCGCGGCCACGGGTATGAGGTGGAGAAGCTGCGGGTGTTCGATTCGTTCCCGTTGACCCACCATGTCGAATGCGTCGCCGTGCTAACCCGCGCCTAGCGTCGGTCAGCAGGGCATTCGAGAACTTTCCCCTTTCAACATATAACGCACCGGTGGGCTTGCGGCAAGACCCGGGTCATGCCGCAGAATCGCTGGCCATGGCCGGAAACCAGCAGAGCTGGGGCTGCGAAACGGGGTGCGGTCCGCAAGGAATTCGCGGGTTCGCGGATGCTGCAGAAAGTGAGGGGCGGGGTGCCGGTTAAACAGCACGAAGACGAATTGGGGTCCGAGCGGAACTACGTGGCGCGGCTCTACAGCCGGCTGGATGCCGAGCGCGCCCGGGTGAAGGACCGGTATGCCGCAGCGTTGCGGGGTAACGGCGGAACGCTGTTCGAACGGGATGCCGAGGTCCATACGCTCGCCAAACAGATCAAGCGATTGGACGTGGCCGACGACGGGCTGTGTTTCGGCCGGTTGGACAGCATGTCGGGCGAACCTTCGTACATTGGCCGGATCGGCATCTCCGATGACACCGACGCCGATGGGATGCTGTTGCTCGATTGGCGGGCGCCCGCGGCGCGCGCCTTCTATGTGGCCACCGCCGCGAACCCCGAGGACATGCACCGGCGCCGCCAGTTCCATACCCGCGGGCGTCATATCGTCGACTTCACCGACGAGGTCCTCGGCCGCCCGACTGGCGCGGAGAGCGAGGATGCGGCATTGCTTGCGGCGGTGAACGCTCCGCGAGGTGCCGGGATGCGCGACATCGTGGCAACCATCCAGGCCGAACAGGACCAGATCATCCGGATCGATCATCCCGGGGTGCTCGTGATCGAGGGCGGCCCGGGCACCGGGAAGACTGTGGTTGCGCTGCACCGTGTCGCCTACCTGCTCTACACCAAACGCAAACAGATGGAACGTCATGGTGTGCTCGTCATCGGGCCCAACTCGACCTTCCTGAATCACATCGACCGGGTGCTGCCGTCGCTCGGTGAGTCCGACCTGGTCTTCATGACCACCGGTGACCTGGTGCCCGGGCTGCGCGTCACCGCTGAAGAGGACACCGCCCAGGTCGCACAGCTCAAAGGCTCGCTGAAGATGCTGGATGTGCTCGCGGCGGCGGTGGCCGATCGGCAGCGGCTGCCTGAGGATCCGCTGCCGATCAAACTGGCTGGCGTCATGTCGCGAATCGACGCCGAAACCGCTGAGTGGGCGAGGGCGGAGGCGCGCGAGAGCGGGCGACCGCACAACGAAGCCCGGGCGGTGTTCCGGGAGATCGTCACCTACGTGCTGACCGAACGGGCGATCGCCCGGATCGGCCGGGGCTGGCTGACGCGCGAGGACCCCCAGGCATGGGAACAGCTGCGGGCGGACCTGGTCGCCGAGCTCGCTGACCACGACCAGTTCGCCGCCGCGCTCGACGCGCTTTGGCCGACGTTGACGCCGCAAGCCGTATTGGCATCGCTGTACACGTCCCGCGAACGGCTACGTGCCGCCGGCGCCGACGAGGCGTTGTGGCGTGCCACCGGCGACGCCTGGACGGTGTCGGATGTGCCGTTGCTCGACGAGCTGCTCGACCTGCTCGGCCGCGACGAATCGGCCGACCGGTCCGCCGAACGGGAACGCAGGGCCGAGACTGCCTACGCCGCCGGCGTGCTCGACGGCATGATCGCTCGTGAGGACTTGATGGACGACGAGGATCACCTGCTCGCCCAAGACTTGCTGTACGCAGAGGATCTCGCCGACCGGTTCCACGAACGCGATACCCGGGAACTCGCCGAACGGGCAGCCGCGGACCGGGACTGGACCTACCGGCACGTGGTGGTCGACGAGGCCCAGGAACTGTCCGAAATGGACTGGCGGGTGCTGATGCGCCGGTGCCCGAGCCGGTCCTTCACGGTGGTCGGGGACCTCGCCCAGCGGCGATCGGCGGCCGGAGCGACGTCCTGGGACGCGATGCTGGCGCCTTACGTGCCCGGCCGCTGGGTTTATCGGTCACTGTCGGTGAACTATCGCACTCCGGCGGAGATCATGACCGTCGCTGCCGCGGTGCTCGCCGAGTTCGCGCCCGGGATCACGCCGCCCGAGTCGGTACGTGCGTGTGGCGTCCAGCCATGGTCCCGGCACGTCGACGGGGCCGAACTACCTTCTGTCATAGCTGAATTCGTTCGTACGGAAGCCGCCCGCGCCGGCACCAGTGTGGTGATCGGGCCGCCTGGTATGCCGGGCGCGGTGACGCCGGCCGACACCAAGGGCCTGGAGTTCGACGCCGTTCTGGTGGTGGAGCCGGGACGGATACTCGACGATGGGCCCCGCGGCGCGGCTGACCTATACGTTGCCCTTACCCGCGCAACTCAACGTCTCGGCGTTGTGCATCAGAGCCCATTGCCGCGGGCACTGATTGGACTCGCTGAGATCTGACGATTCTCCGCGGTGGAAGACGATGACGGACACCGGACGGTCGCACGATTAGGTGACGGGTTTGATCCGCACGGTCTGGCTGTTAGCTTCTGGAGTCGAGATGAACAGCCGCAATGCCCGGCCCGGTCGGCGCCTGCTGACGCGCGGCACCTGGCCCGAAACTCAGCGATTCACCGCGATCCTGCGCAAGGAGACGGTCGGTGGCATCCTGCTGTTGCTGGCCGCCGGCACGGCGCTGGTGTGGGCGAATTCGCCTGCCGCCCACTCGTATCACGCCCTATCTGAGTTTGCGGTCGGTCCGGCATCGTGGCACTTGCGGCTGAGCCTGTCGGAGTGGGCGGCGGACGGGCTGCTGGCGATCTTCTTCTTCGTCGTCGGCGTCGAACTCAAGCGGGAATTCGTCGCTGGTGACTTGCGGGATCCGGCGCGCGCCGCACTGCCGATCGCCGCGGCCGTCGGCGGCATGCTGGTGCCCGCGGCCATCTATGTCGGCCTCAACCTGGCGCTCGGCCACCCGGAAAACCTGGGCGGTTGGGCCGTGCCGATTGCGACGGACATCGCCTTTGCCCTCGCCGTGCTTGCGGTGATT
This sequence comes from Mycolicibacterium sp. CBMA 234, assembly GCF_009729415.1. Lineage (GTDB taxonomy): Bacteria > Actinomycetota > Actinomycetes > Mycobacteriales > Mycobacteriaceae > Mycobacterium. The sequence continues at coordinate 72,413 of NZ_MPKW01000019.1, read as the reverse complement.
TCCACCCATCTGCCCACGGCGCTGCGCACGTTCCTGTTGACGCTCGCCGTGGTCGACGACTTGCTGGCCATCATCGTCATCGCCGGCTTCTATACCGACCACCTCAATCCGATTGCGTTGGGGCTGGCCGTCATTCCGGGTGCCCTGTTCGTGGTGGCGGTGCAGCGCGGCATCCGGCACTGGTGGCTGCTGCTGCCGCTGGCCGTCGCCACCTGGGCCCTGGTACATGCCAGCGGCATCCACGCCACGGTGGCTGGCGTGCTGCTGGGGTTCGGGGTGCCGGTGCTGGGCAAGCACGCGTCGGCCGAGGAGTTCGAGCACGCGCTGCGGCCGCTGTCGGCCGGGGTGGCGGTGCCGGTGTTCGCGTTCTTCGCCGCCGGAGTGGGTGTCGGTGGCTGGCCCGGCCTGGTGGATGCGATCACGCATCCGGTAACTGCGGGCGTCCTCTTCGGGTTGGTGTTCGGCAAAGCGATCGGCGTGTTCAGCACCACGTTCCTGCTGGCGCGGTTCACCGGCGCGGCCCTGGACGACGACCTGGGCTGGCTGGACGTCGCCGGGGTGGCGCTGCTGGCCGGTATCGGGTTCACGGTGTCGCTGTTGATCGGCGAGCTGGCGTTCGGCCCCGGCACCGCCGTCGGCGCCGATGCCAAGATCGGCGTGCTGGCGGGATCGGTGGTCGCCGGGATGCTGGCGGCGCTGGTGCTGCTGAGCCGCAACGCCGCATATCGCCGGATTCACGAACGTGAGATAGCCGATACCGACGACGACGGTGTGCCGGACATCTATCAACCTTGACCGGTTCTGCCCAGGGCGCGTGCGTAGACTGTCGGAATGCTTGAACAGGTCCGCGGCCCCGCTGATCTGGCGCACCTATCGCAGCCACAGCTGACCGAACTTGCCGCCGAAATCCGGGAGTTCCTGGTCCACAAGGTAGCGGCCACCGGCGGGCATCTCGGCCCCAACCTGGGTGTCGTGGAGCTGACGCTTGCCCTGCACCGTGTCTTCGACTCGCCGCACGATCCGATCGTCTTCGACACCGGTCATCAGGCCTACGTGCACAAGATGCTGACCGGCCGGTGCCCCGACTTCGACACCCTGCGCATGAAGGGCGGGCTGTCCGGCTATCCGTCGCGTGCCGAGAGCGAGCACGACTGGGTCGAGTCCAGCCACGCCAGCACCGCGCTGTCCTACGCCGACGGGCTGGCCAAAGCCTTCGAACTGTCCGGCTACCGCAACCGGCACGTCGTCGCCGTCGTCGGTGACGGCGCGCTCACGGGCGGCATGTGCTGGGAGGCGCTGAACAACATCGCCGCCGCCAACCGGCCCATCGTCATCGTCGTCAATGACAACGGACGCAGCTATGCGCCGACCATCGGCGGCCTGGCCGACCACTTCGCGGCGCTGCGTCTGCAGCCCGGCTACGAGCAGGCGCTTGAGCGGGGCAAGAACGCGTTGCGCGGCGTGCCTGTCGTCGGCGAGTTCTGTTATCAGTGCGTGCACAGCATCAAGGCCGGCATCAAGGACGCGCTGGCGCCACAGGCGTTGTTCACCGACCTGGGACTCAAGTACGTCGGTCCCATCGACGGTCATGACGAGCACGCCGTCGAGGCGGCGCTGCGGCACGCTCGTGGCTTCAACGCTCCGGTGATCGTGCACGTCGTCACCCGTAAAGGCATGGGTTACGCGCACGCGGAGAACGACGAGGCCGAGCAGATGCACTCGACCGGCATCATCGATCCGCACACCGGGCAGGCCACCGCAGCGTCAGCCCCGGGCTGGACCGGGGTGTTTTCCGAAGAGTTGATTGCTCAGGCGACCAAGCGGCGCGACATCGTCGCGATCACCGCCGCCATGCCGGGTCCGACGGGTCTGTCCGCGTTCCGGCAGCGCTTCCCGGACCGGTTCTTCGATGTCGGTATCGCTGAGCAGCACGCGATGACGTCGGCCGCGGGGCTGGCCATGGGCGGCATGCACCCGGTGGTCGCCATTTATTCGACGTTCCTGAACCGGGCGTTCGATCAGATCATGATGGACGTGGCGCTGCACAAGCTGCCCGTCACCATGGTGCTGGACCGTGCCGGGGTCACCGGCAACGACGGCGCCAGCCACAACGGCGTCTGGGACATGTCGATGCTCGGCATTGTGCCTGGCATCAAGGTCGCCGCGCCCCGTGACGCAGCGCGGCTGCGGGAGGAACTCTCCGAGGCGCTTGCCGTTTCGGACGGGCCCACTGCGGTTCGGTTCCCGAAGGGTGCTGTGGGCGAAGACATTCCGGCCGTCCGACGGCAACACGGCGTCGACATCCTGACCGAGCCCGCCGACGGTCTGTCCGACGACGTGCTGCTCGTCGCCGTTGGCGCGTTCGCGCGGATGGCGCTGTCGGTGGCCGATCGGTTGCGCAACCAGGGCATTGGCGTCACCGTCGTCGATCCCAGGTGGGTGCTGCCGGTGCCTGCTGCTCTTGCGGATTTGGCGCGTGCCCACAAACTCGTTGTCACGCTTGAAGACAACGGCGTCGCCGGTGGTATCGGCTCCGCGGTGTCAGCGTCGTTGCGCCGCGCTGAGATCGACGTGCCGTGCCGCGACGTCGGAGTGCCGCAGGAGTTCCAGGAGCACGCGACCCGCAATGAGGTCTTGGCCTCGATTGGCCTCACGGATCAGGACGTGGCCCGTCAGGTCACCGGCTGGGTGGCTGCCCTCGGCAGCTCGGTTGAGATCTCTTCCCAGTAACTCCCCGCGAGCGTGCGTGTTTGTCCGCTCAAACCCGGTGTGTCGCGGTCATTTTCGTTACGCTCGCCGGGCGTGAGTGATGCGTATTGGTCGCCCATTCCTGTGCTGCGGATGTTTGACGTCGACCGCACGACGACGGCAGACCCAACACGGTGCTGTGGATTCCGGTCGACGACGTGCGCTGGCTCTCCAGGCCGTAGATTCACCGACTGCAACCGCACGGCGATATTGGGCCCACTTTTCCGCCACCAGGTTGCGTTCGCGCTGAAGACGACGCCGGGCCGCGACTTGCCGGGCTCGGTTAGCCGGTGAGTCTGTACAACTGCGTCGTCACTACTGCGTCAGCGACGCGCGGCTACCCGGTCTCGCGATTTAGCTTGCCCCTGATCTCCGCGTACGCCGCGGCAAGAGCGGTGATCTTGTCCACCGACGACGACGGCGTTTGTGATGGCGCCGCATCGATCCCATACAGCTTGGCGGCCATGCGACTCCGGACGTCGTCGCGCTTCTCGGCGAGACGTGCCCGGACGCGATCGTCCTGCAGGGACTGATCGATCTCCTCGGCTTTCTCGGCGCAGGTCCGAAGAGCCTTGACTCGCTCCCGAGACTGAGCTTCCAGCTGGTGAACTTTCGCTCGGGCATCGTCGAGCATCGCCATGTCCTCGGATCCGGGATCGGCAAGATCGCTGAGTTCCTTGATCAGGCTACTGAGATCCATTGTGGCTCGGCAGTTTTCGCGGATCGTCGTCAGATCGGCCGTGAACTCAAGGTCCTGCGGGTTGCCGAGCCAGCCGCCCGTCGCGGCTTCGGAGCGCTTGATCCGGTCGATGGCTACCTGCGCCCCGTTGAGCATGGCGACGCCATCGACGCCGAACTCCTGCGTCATCCGGGCCCGTTCCACCTCCTGCGGTGACGGTTTGCGCGGGGTCGTGGAGCTGGCTCGAAGATCGAGCACACTGTGGGTGATCAGCAGCCCAATGGCGCATACGCCCAGGGCGAGCGGGAGACCGATGCCCTCCGTCGCGATGCCGACCGCGATCACCACGACGAACGACACAAGCCAGGCCTTGGCCATGACGGAGATGGATGGCCGGACCGGTGCCTTCCGGTCCGCGTCGGACGTGAAGGCCGCCCCGAGCGCAGCCCCTCCAAGAATCATGATGACGGCGAGGACGACTGCGACGACCGCGAGCACTAGGAAGAGTCGAATCATCCCGTTGTCCTTCTCTGCTTGATGCTGTTAATCGTAGTTCGGTGGGCCAACATGCCTGGCTGACGCGGTGCATAGGCGTCACACGGCCGGCGGGCATAGGCTCGGGCCCATGCACGACGAACTCGAAGCCTGGAAGTCTGCGGGCCAGTACTTCGACTACCTGGGGTTCGACATCTTCTACCGCCAGGACGGCCTCCAGCTCGGAACTGGTCCGGTGCTATTGCTCATCCACGGCTATCCGTTTAACTCCTGGGATTGGTCATTGATCTGGCCGACGCTGACGGAGAAGTTCACCGTCATTGCGCCGGACATGATCGGCATGGGGTTCTCGGACAAGCCGACGGCGTACCAGTACTCGGTGCACGACCACGCTGACATGCACGAGGCGCTCCTGGCGCATCTCGGGGTCGGGTCGATCCATATCCTGGCGCACGACCTGGGCGATTCGGTGGGGCAGGAGCTGTTGGCCCGCAACCAGTTTGGCGATCAGGTCTACGGCAAGCAGAACATCGAATCGATCACCTGGCTCAACGGCGGCCTGTTCAACGAGGCCTACACGCCGCGGCTGCTGCAGAAGGCATTGTCGCGAACTCCGTTGGGCGACATCATCAGTCCGCTGCAGGGCACTCCGTTGTCGCGGCGTCTGGCTGATCCCACCATCAACGAGATGTTCGGCGTCAACACCAAACCGTCGCGGGAGCTGATGGACAAGTTCCACGAAATCCTCGATTACAACGACGGCAAAAGGGTCATGCACCAGGTCGGCCGCTTCATCAACGACCGCTACACCCACCGCAATCGCTGGGTCCGCGCGATGCGCGAAACCGCGGTGCCGATGCGGCTGATCGACGGTCCGTCCGATCCGAACTCTGGCGCGCACATGGCGGCCCGATACCGCGAGGTCATCCCGAACCCGAATGTGGTCATGCTGGCGGACGACATCGCGCACTGGCCACAGATCGAGGCGCCCGACGCGGTGCTCGAGCACTTCCTGGAGTTCGTCACCCCGATGCTGTGGCGGCCGATCGACCATCGCTGATTCCGCGGTGGCGGCGTCGACACTTTCGCGCCCACGACGCAGTGCCAACTGGTTCACTTGCCGTCATGCGGTGCAACACACTGGCGGCGGTGCTGAGCGCCGTGCTGATCGCCGGCTGCGACGCGGGTAAGCCGGTCGTCACCTCGATCGTGTTCGACGGTGACGCGCACAGCATCTCTGCGGGAAGTGTCGTCTGCTACCAGGATCCCGCTGGCATCTTGGTGATTCTGGTGCGGGACAAGCAGAGTCGGACGGTGCGGATTCAGCTCACTCAGGTCGGTCGCATCGTCGTCCAGAGGGTCGGACTGCGCTACGGCGATATCTCAGGATTCGTCGCCGATCCGCCAGAGGTCACCGGAACGAAAGTCGACGACACCTACACCGTCGACGGGCGCATGCCGCCGAATCCGGGGGAGTCCCAATGGCATACGTTCAAGATCGAGACCTCCTGCCCGGGCTACCAGGACTCCCCGCCGCCAAAAATGGAACCTCAGTTGGGTGAGCCGTAGTCAGGCGCGAGCGTGCGCAAACCGCACGCGACACACCGCAAGAACCCGTACAGACACGCACGCTCGCGGGAAGTAGCTAAGACGACAGCGCGGTAGCCAAAACGGGATCGCACAGCTCCCGCTGCCACTGACGGGCGCCGGCGGCCTCGAGGAACGAATCAACCGCACCAGCCACGTCACCAGAAGGCTGCCAATCCCAGCACAACCGTCGCACGGTGTCCGGCGTCAACAAGTTTTCGGAAGGCACCGAAACCCGTTCGGACAGTTCGGAAAGTCCGGACCGGCATGCCTCCAAGCGCGCGAATGCCTCGGGCTTACGACGCGACCACCGCGCTGGTGGCGGCAATCCATTGTTCGGCTCAGATGCCGGCGGGTCGGCCTCTCGGGCGCGGGCCAGCGCATCAAGCCACACCTGGGCACTGCGCTTCTGTCGCGATCCACCGAAAATCGGTAGCGCCGTGAGCTTTTCGATGGTGTCGGGGTTCGCGATGGCGGCCGAAACAATCGCCGCGTCGGGCAGGATGCGGCCGGGCGCGATATCCCGCCGCTGCGCGATGTTGTCGCGGGTCTGCCACAGTTCGCGCACCGCAGCCAGTGCGTGACCGTTACGGACCTTGTGAATGCCCGACGTTCGGCGCCAGCGATCCCGCCGCGTCGGAGTGGGCTCCGAGGTCCGCATGTATTCGAATTCCTGTGCGGCCCATTCGGTTTTGCCCTGTGCTTCCAGCTCTGCGGCCACCGCGGCACGCAGCTCCAGGAGCACCTCGACGTCGAGCGCCGCGTAGTTCAGCCAGTCGGCGGGTAGCGGACGCTTGGACCAGTCGGCGGCGCCGTGGCCTTTCTTCAGCCCCAGCCCCAGAAGGCGCTGCACCATCGCGGCGAGGTTCACTCGGTCGAAACCGGCCAGCCGCCCGCCCAATTCGGTGTCGTACAGCGACGGCGGCGTCATGCCCAATTCGGCGAGGCACGGCAGATCCTGGTCTGCCGCGTGCAGAATCCACTCGTCGGAATTGACCACCTCGGCCACTGGCGCCAGCGCCTCGAGCGGGTCGATGCCGTGACTGACCGGATCGATCAGCACCGTGCCCGCGCCGGCGCGGCGAATCTGCACCAGGTACGCCCGGTTGGAGTACCGGAAGCCGGACGCGCGCTCCGCGTCGACCGCGAATGCACCCTGCCCGCCCGCCAAAAGCTCTGCGGCCCGGGCGATGTCGCTGGCATAGATGGCGACGGCCGGCACGCCGTCGGCGGGCGTCAGTAGGGGAGTGACGTCGGGATCGTCCGCAACTTCGCCGGCGCCGGTCCCGTCAAGATCAGATTCAGTCATACGGTCACGCGCGAGTGCGCGAACCCAAATCGGTCACACCGGCAGGCGGCAATCCGGCAGCGTGTTCGAGAACCTCGCAGAACGCCTGCACGTGCGGTCCCAGCTCAAGTGAGGTCGCGGTCCATGACGCCCGCAGCTCCAACTGGTGGGCCCGCGGCGGGCCGGAGATGTCGCCGTAGCGCACCGACGTCGTCGCAGTGACGGTGCCGCCCAGCGCGGTGACGCCGTCGGCGGCGTGCGACGCCAGCGCGTCGACCAGCCAGCTCCACGCCACCTCCGGCAAGAGCGGGTCGACAGCTTCGGTCGAGTCCAGATCAGCCTGGATGTACGCCACCAAACGCATGGTGCCGTCCCAGGCCTCGGCGCCTTCGGGATCGTGCAGCAGGATCAGACGTCCGAAGGCGTCCCCTTCGGAGTTCTCTGGAACGACGGACGCGTCGGGATGACGCACCTCGGCGCCCAGTGCGTAGCTGAAGGGGGCCAGCCGCTGGGGCGGGCGGATCGGGCCGAGTTCGATCTCCTGGCGCACAGTGGCGGCGTTCATTGCCGCAACAGCAGTGCGGAACTGGGCCGGCTCGGCGGAGGTCACTTTGGGGACGCTAGCCCGCTCAAGCCGGTCGCGTAAGCAGGCGCGCCGATAGCCCGATATTTGGCAGCGCTACAGGGTATAAGCGCGCGAACGGGACATGGCAGCATTGACGGCGATGAGCACCCGTCGTGAACTGCCGCAATCGCCCTATCTGGCTGCCGCCAGCGGTCGCACTCCGGACCGTACCCCGGTGTGGATGATGCGGCAGGCCGGCCGGTCCCTGCCCGAGTACCGCGCCCTGCGCGCCACCCACACCATGCTGTCGGCGTGCTTCAACCCGGAGCTGGTCTGCGAGATCACCATGCAGCCGGTGCGCCGCCACGACGTCGACGCCGCGATCCTGTTCTCCGACATCGTGGTGCCGCTGAAGGCGGCGGGCATCGACCTCGACATCGTGCCCGACGTCGGGCCGGTGATCGCCAACCCGATCCGCACGGCGGACGACGTCGCCGCGGTCAAGCCGCTCGAAGCGCACCAGGTGGCGCCGGTGGCCGAGGCCATCGGCTTGCTGACCAAAGAACTGGGTGACGTCCCGCTGATCGGTTTCGCCGGCGCGCCGTTCACGCTGGCCTCGTATCTGGTGGAGGGCGGCCCGAGCCGCAACCACGAGAAGACCAAAGCCATGATGCTCGGTGAGTCCGCGACCTGGCACGATCTGATGGAGAAGCTCACAGACCTGACCATCGAGTTCCTGCGCGCGCAGCTGGCCGCCGGAGTCGACGCGATCCAGCTGTTCGACTCGTGGGCCGGCACCCTGTCGCTGGCCGACTACCGCACCTACGTGCTGCCGCACAGCTCCCGCATCTTCGCTTCGCTGAAGGACGAGGGCGTCCCGATGACGCACTTCGGCGTCGGCACCGCCGAGCTGCTCGGCGCCATGGGCGAGGCCGGCGCGACAGTCGTCGGCGTCGACTGGCGCACCAACCTCACTGACGCCGCGGGGCGGGTCGGCCCCGGCAAGGCACTGCAGGGCAACCTCGATCCGGTGGTGCTGCTGGCCGGTTGGCGGGTGGTCGACGAGGCAGTCCGCCAGGTCGTTGCGGACGGTCGTCGGGCCGTCGCAGCCGGTGCCACCGGACACATCTTCAACCTGGGCCACGGCGTGCTGCCGGCCACTGATCCCGGTGTGGTCACCGAGGCGGTGGCCCTGGTGCACGCGTTGTGAGTGCCGCATGAGCACGACGTATTGCGTTGTCGGCGGCGGTATCTCGGGCCTGGTTGCGGCGTACCGGCTGCGCCAGGCTGATCCGACGGCACACATCACGGTCTTCGACCCCGCGGACCGGCTGGGTGGCGCGCTGCGCACCGAGCGCATTGCCGGACAGTCCCTGGACGTCGGCGCCGAAGCGTTCGTGGCCCGTCGACCCGAGGTCACGTCGCTGCTCAAAGAACTGGGGCTACGGCAGATCGGTACCACCGGCGTCCGCCCGCTGATCTGCAGCGGCGGTCGGCTGCACCCGATGCCCGAGGGCACGCTCCAAGGCATTCCGGGGCCGGCCGCCAACCTGCGCGGCCTGGTCGACGACGCCACGCTGGCCCAGATCGCCACCGAACCGACTCGGCCGCTGCATTGGCAGCTCGACGCCGACCCGACCGTCGCGCACCTGGTCGGCGAGCGGTTCGGCACCCAGGTTGTCGCGCGGTCGGTCGACCCGCTGCTGGCCGGCGTGTACGCCGGCTCGGCCAAGACCATCGGCATCCGCTCAGCGGTACCGGCGCTGGCCGCCGCGCTGGATCGCGGCGCCCCGAGCCTGACCGCTGCCGTCGGCTCGGTGCTGGCGGCAGCCCCACCGACGAGCGCGTCCGTGTTCGGCGCCGTCGACGGCGGCTACACCGTCCTGGTCGACGAACTTGTCCGCCGGACCGGCGCGCAATGGGCGCGGGTCGGCATCGAAGGCCTTGCTCCGGTGGGCCAGGCCTGGCAGCTGCGGGACGACGAGGGCAAGCACTGGTCGGCCGACGGGGTGGTGCTAGCGCTCCCGGCGCCGGCAGTCGCGAAGCTGATCGCCGACATCGCTCCGGGCAGTGCCGCCATGGCCCGGTTGATCCCGGTCGCCTCGGCCGCGCTGGTGGCCCTCGCGCTGCCCGGCGGGACGCCGCTACCGCAGCAGTCCGGTGTCCTGATGGCCGCGGGAGAAGCCTTGCACGCCAAGGCGATCACCCTGACTTCGCGCAAGTGGGGGCGCGGCGGCAACGTGGAATTCGTGCGGCTGTCCTTTGGCCGGTTCGGTGACGATCTGGCCCGCAACGTCGGCGACGACCGGCTGTTGGCCTGGTCGTTGGAGGACCTGCGGACGCTGTTCGGGATTACCGCCGAGCCGGTCGATTATCGGGTGCAGCGCTGGATCGACGCCATGCCGCAGTACGGCCCCGGTCACCTCGAACTGGTCGAGGAATTGCGGGCCGGCCTGCCGTCGGGGCTGGCGGTGGCAGGCGGTTATCTGGACGGCATCGGGGTGCCGGCGTGCGTGGCGTCGGGAACCCGGGCGGCCGAGGACGTGGTGCGTGCTGGCGGCAACCGATAGGGCACCATAGAGGTATGGCCAAGCTCGACTACGACGCCCTCAACTCGATGACCCGGTACATGATGATCTCGGTCTTCGCCGTCCAGCCCGAAGGGCTGCCCGCGGACGAGGCGACGCGAGCCAATATCGCCGCCGACACCGCGGCCTTCCTCAAAAAGCGTGAAGATGCCGGCGTGGTCGTCCGCGGCCTGTATGACGTCGCCGGCTTCCGGGCCGACGCCGACTTCATGATGTGGACGCACGCCGAGCGTGTCGAGGACCTGCAGGCCACCTACACGGGCTTCCGCCGCACCGCGCTCGGCGCGGCCACCGAACCGGTATGGAGCGTCGTCGCGCTACATCGCCCGGCCGAGTTCAACAAGAGCCACCTGCCGGCGTTCGTCGCCGGGGAGGACCCGGGCGACTACGTCTGCGTCTACCCGTTCGTGCGCTCGCTGGACTGGTACCTGCTGCCCGACGAAGACCGCCGCCGGATGCTCGTCGAGCACGGCATGGCCGGTCGCGAGTACCCCGACGTGCGCGCCAACACCGTCCCGGCCTTCGCGCTGGGTGACTACGAGTGGATCCTCGCCTTCGAAGGTCCGGATCTGGCCCGCATCGTCGAACTGATGTGGAAGCTGCGCTACACCGACGCCCGCCGCCACGTCCGCGAGGAGACGCCGTTCTTCACCGGCCCGCGGCTCGGCATCGAGCAGTTGGTCACCAACCTGCCGTAGCGCGGTTGACCTGGGTGTTTCAGGAGCGGGCCTACCCTCGCGGATATGACTGCTCCAGAAGACAACACGCCTGATTTCGAAGAGATGTACCGCGACGAGCGGACGTCGCACGGGCTGCCGGTCGCGACCCCGTGGGACATCGGGGGCCCGCAACCTGTGGTCCAGCAGCTCGTCGCGCTCGGCGCCATCACGGGTGACGTGCTCGATCCGGGTACCGGCCCCGGCCACCACGCCATCCACTACGCGTCAAAAGGCTTGTCGGCCACAGGTATTGACGCGTCGCCCGCCGCCATCGAGCGGGCCCGGGAAAACGCTGCGAAGGCCGGGGTTTCGGTGGATTTCCAGGTCGCCGACGCCACCAAACTCGACGGCCTGGAGGGCCGCTTCGACACCGTGGTCGACTGTGCCTTCTTCCATGTATTCACCGGCGACCAGGAACTACAGAAGTCCTACGCCCGCGCGCTGCACCGCGCCACCAAACCCGGCGCCCGCTTGTTCATGTTCGAGTTCGGCGATCACAACGTCAACGGTTTCCGGATGCCGCGGTATCTCACCGCTGATGATTTCCGTGCGGTACTGCCCGATGCCGGCTGGGACATCACCTACCTCGGCCCCACCACCTACCAGGGCAATGTCAGCGTTGAAACCTTCGAGATGATGGCGGCACGCAACCCCGAGATGGCGGAGGGGATTGAACCGCTGATGGAGCGGCTGCGAGTCATCGAGCCGTGGCTGATCGACGGCCGGGTGCACATGCCGTTCTGGGAGGTGCACGCCAGCCGGGTGGGCTGATCGCGGGCAGGGCCGGGCTAACTCGCCGCGGTGCCGAACAGAAGTCCCAGTAGATAGGTGACCGCGGCCGCGCCGTAGCCGATCAGGAGCTGGCGGCTCGCACGGCGTAGCGGCGGCCCGCCGGAGAGCAGGCCGACGACCATGCCTGTCGACAACAGTGCGATCCCGACCAGCACCGCCGACACCACCACTGCAGTGATGCCGGTGAGCCCGAACAGGTAGGGCAGCACCGGAACCAGCGCGCCGGAAGCGAAGAACAGGAAGCTCGACACCGCGGCCTGCAACCCGGTGCCCACAGCTTCGTGCTTCTCGGTGGAGACCTCGCCGAGAGGTGAGTCGGCCAGCGCGCCGGACCGCAGGCTCTCGAACACGTCGGCGGCGCGGTCGGCGGCCTCCTCCTGGCTCATTCCGCGTGCCCGGTACACCAGCTCCAGTTCGTTGGCGTTGACGTCCAGCTCTTGCACCGCGGTACCGGCCGTGGGGCTCGGCGTTGAGGCCTCCAACAGTTCGAGCTGCGAGTTGACCGAGACGTACTCGCCGGCGCCCATCGACAGCGCTCCCGCGATCAACCCGGCCAGGCCCGTCGCCAGGATCGTCTGGCTGGACACTCCCGTCGCGCCGATGCCCAGCACCAGCGCCAGATTGCTGACCAGCCCGTCGTTGGCGCCGAACACGGCGGCCCGGAAACTGCCCGACAGCTGGTCGCGGCCCCGGCTGGCGAGGGCGCGGACGACTTCGCCGTGGATGCGTTCGTCGGCGGCCATCGTGGGCGTGGCATCGACGTCGGTGTCGTACTCCGAGCGCGCCTCGGCGCGTTGCGCCAGGGCCAGCGTGAACACCGATCCGAGATGACGAGCCAGAAACCCGAGGCCGCGGGTCCGCATGTCGGCACGGTGTGGTTTGCCGACCTGGTCGCCGAGCAGCGCCAACCAGTGCTTCTCGTGCCGACCTTCCGCGGTGGCCAGTTCCAGCAGAATGTCGCGTTCGGCACCTTCGCGACGTTGCGCCAGGTCCCGGTAGACGGCGGCCTCAGCGCGTTCGTTGGCCAGATGCTGTCGCCACCTGCGCAATTGCGCTTCGGTGGGCTGCGAAACCACCATGGCGGACGGGGTCTCTCAGCTCTCGGCCGGGACCAGCCGCAGCGAAATCGAGTTGATGCAGTAGCGCTGGTCGGTTGGGGTGGGGTAGCCCTCACCCTCGAAGACGTGGCCGAGGTGGCTGTGGCAGTTGGCGCACAGCACCTCCACGCGCCGCATCCCGAGGGTGTTGTCGGATCTCAGGATCACCGCGTCCGAGTCGGCCGGGTCGAAGAAAGACGGCCAGCCGCAATGGGATTCGAACTTCTCGGTGCTGCGGAACAGCTCGGTCCCGCAGGCCCGGCACTGGTAGCTGCCTTCGGTCTTGGTGTCGGTGTATTCGCCGACGAACGGGCGTTCCGTCCCGGCCTCACGCAGCACATGGAACTCGTCGGCGGTCAGTTTCTCCCGCCACTGAGAATCGGAGAGTTCAACCTTGGGGGGCGGAATGCTCATGCGCTCACGCTACCTGCGGAGGCTGCCGGAGACTGGGACTTCGATTCGTCCTTTGACAACCACAGCGGGTCGATGCCCTGGTCGAGGCGGCCGTCCTTCTTGGCGTCCAGGTAGCGGAACAGCAGCACACAGAACACCACGATCAGGATCAGTGACCAGCCGTAGGTGATCTTCATGTATTCCATGAACCGGCCGGTGGTTGGCCAGCGCCACATCAGGTAGCGGTCCATGGTGAGGAAGCCGTACACGCCGAGCCAGGCCGGCCAGTTCCGGATCAGCGACCGCGGCAGCACCACTGTCATCAGGAACGGGAACAGCATCATCGAGTAGTAGCCCTGGGCCAGCGACAGCACCAGCCACGAGGTGATCAGCAGCACGCCTGACGAGGTCAGCATCCAGAAGAGCTGGTCGCGTTCGCGGTAGTAGCGGTACAGCAGCCACAGGCTGGCCGCGGCCAGCAGCACGAACGCCACGCGCAGCGCCATGATCAGCCACATGGGCAGGCCGTAGTAGAGGCCGTTGCCCAGCACCGAGCTGTTGAAGTAGTCGCGGGTCTGGAAGATGTACGGCACGGTGTTGCGCACGAAGCCCATCGGGTCGGCCGACAGCGGCCACGCCACCGCGTTGAAGACGACCGGTACGGCGAAGGCCGCCACCAGCGCGCGCCACTGCCGGTTCAGCAACGGCAGCAACAGCAGGACGCCCAGCAGCGGCTTGAGCACCAGGGTCATGCCGATGGCGGCGCCGGCCAGCCACTCATGGTTCTTCTTGCCGTCCAGCAACCAGGTGAAGAACAGCACCTCGGCCAACAGGATGCAGCCGTTGATATTGGTGAACACCAGGGTGTTGGTGACCGATTCGGTGCAGAACATGGCCAGCAGCAGCGCGGGCAGTGCCACCGAGGTCAGGGAAAACTTGAACAGCCGTACCAGAAGGCAGGCGGCGATGATGATCGCCACCGTGTTGAACGCGACGAACCAGAACCGCGACGCGAACTCCGGCAGATAGCCGAACGGCGACAGCAACAGGGTGCCGCCGGGCGGGTACAGGTAGTGCGGGTCGACGTAGTTGAAGTGCTCGTTGTAGATGGCCCAATGCCGACGGAAATTCGACACCGCGCGGTACACCGGACCGAAGTCATCGGTGATGTAGCCGTTGGTGGTCAGCACATAGCTGCGGTGGATGATCGACACGATCGCGAGCGGCCACAGCGCGTTGCGCACCACATTCGCGGCGCTGGGCGGGGCCGTGCGGGGACCGAAGACGCTCAGGAGCGATAGAGGGCGCGTCACCACCGAACCCTATAACGGGGTGTCGGACAGTCCCGCCAAGGGCGCGCGCCGATCAAGCGGCGAGGTACGAGCCGCGCTGAGAAGTGCGCCAAATCAGACTCACGCCGGGCAGTACGTGTCGGTGTCCGGCAGCTTGCCGGTGTTCAGGTAGGCCTGCACCGGAGGCAACGCGCACGGCGTGTAGATGACGGTGCCGTGTCCGATGCCCTGCCACATGACCCGGCGGCTGTTGGTGCCCGCATTGATCGCCATCGCGGCCACCGCGGCGACACCGTCCCCGCCGATGATCGGGTCGTTGAAGGTGCCCAGCAACATGATTGGCACCTTCAGCTCCTTGGGGGCCTGCGGTGCGGGACTGCTGGGCCAGCTCAGACACTGCGCCAGGCTGAGCGCCCCGACGGCACCGAACTGGGGGTACTTTTTCGGCCACGCGACGACGAGCTCCCGGACCCGGTCGGGCGTCGGCCGGTTGGTGGAGTCGTCGCAGCGGTTGACGAACTGCCCGTCGGTCTGGCGGGTCTGCTCAGCGATGGCACCAAGCGCGTTGAGGGCGGTTGGGTCGCCGCTGCGCGCGGTGGCCAGGGCGCCGGCCAGGGCCATGGTGTTGGCCAGTCCGTCGCCGCGCGGGTAACCCAGCCCCGTGGTGATCGTCTCGATCAGACCGGCGGTGGAGGCGCCACCGGCACCGCGGCCGGCGCGCGCGTCGGCCAGCATGCCGTTGATCGCGCCCTTCGGGTCAGGCCCCAGCGGGCAATTGTTGGCGACGCACTGCGCGGCGAACGTGTCGAGCGCGGCCTGTTGACCTTTGACGCGCTGTTCTGCCGCGGCTTCGGCCGAAACGCCGAGCGGCAAGGGGGAGTCCAGCACCAGGCGAGCGACCTTGGTGGGGTGGGACGAGGCATACGCCAGGGCCACCTGGGCGCCGTTGCCGATGCCGAGCACTGCCAGCGCCGGCACGTCCCAGGTGCTGCGCAGGCGTTCCAGGTCTTCCGCCGAATGCGCGTTGTCGTAGGCCGACTCACCCGGCGCGATGGTGTCGGTGCAGTTCGTGGTGGCCGACGTGGCGACAGTCGCCAGGTTCGCCACCTGGTCGTCACCCGCCATGAACTGCGCTTGGTCCAGCAGATCCTGATGATCATTGGCGGACACACAGCTCAGAGGACTCGACATCCCCATCCCACGGCGGTCGACAGCCACGACCGGGTGCGCGCGCAGCAGGTCGACGCCGCCGCGCTGTAGCCACACCGGCAACTGTCGCGACGTCGCGATGTCCGAACCGGTGGTCATGACGATGGGTCCGGCGTCGGCAGGCGTGCCGGCCAGCCGGGCGCGCACCACACCGATGCTCACGGTGCCGGCGCTGCCGCCCAGAGAATCGAGATCGGCGTCGTAATCGGAGCAGTCCAGCGTGACGCCCGGCACGGCGGGCACCGCCGCATCGCCGAACACCCGCGAGGTGCACTCATGCCAGGACAGGTCTTTCTTGGGGGCCGCGATGGGCGCGGGTCCCTCGGGGGCCTTCGTCGTCGTGACGACACCCTGCGGGCGGGCACCGGAGTCGGTGGCGTACCGGGGATTGGCGGCCAGCAGGGGAGCGCAGCCCGCGACGAGCACCACGGTCGACAGACTCAGGACCGGGAGCAGGTGGCGACGCATGGCCACCACAGTAGCGATGCCGGTGCCCTGGACCCGTCAGCGGACGTAGCGCGTGTACAGGTAGCCCGCGGCATCGGTGAGGACGTGGCTGCGGCGCAGTCGCGTGTGCGCCTCGCCAGGGCCGGAGGCAATCCGGCGGGCCTGTCCGCCGACCAGGATCGGCGCGATGGTCACACACATCTCGTCGATCAGGTCGTCCTCAATCAACATGTTCAGCAGCGACGGGCCGCCCTCGGTCAGCACCCGCAGCAGTCCGCGCTCGGCGAAGATGCGCAGCACCGCATGCGGGTCGACCCGGTCGGGGGCCGCGCCGGAGGCGTCGATGACCTCGGCCAGCCCGGCGAACCGGCGGCAGGTGTCGTCGATGCTGTCGCGGCTGGTGAGGATCAGCGGCGGCACCTCGGTGCGGGTGAACAGTTTGGCGTCGTGCGGAATGTCGGCGCTGTGCGTGATCACCGCGATCGGGGGTACCTCGGCCTGACCACGCTGCTGGCGGGCCTGCCGCTGCGTCGCGGACATCTGGGCTCCGGAGTAGTTCTCGATACGGACGGTCGCCGCGCCGACGAGGATGACGTCGGCTTGCTGGCGCATGAGCCCGAACAGTGCCCGGTCACCGGGACCGGCCAGGCCACCGGAACTGCCGTCGTCGGTCGCGCCGCCGTCGAGGCTGGTGATCATGTTGGCCCGCACCCAGGGGCGGTCCAGCCGGTCGGGGTACGCGTAGAGCGGAGTCAGCAGTGCGGCGTCGTCTGTCGCGGAGTCGGTCCGGAAGACAGCGCCGACCGCGCTGAGCTCTGTGAGCTGCGTCGCAGCGTCGGGATCGGACACGTGAATCATTGCAGCACGCCGCTATGGTGCCTTAATGCCTGGGGCCAGCGAAGTCGCTCACCTGACCGATCGTCATCCGACCGTCACGCCGGAACGACTGGTCGCGGAGCTGGTTCCGCCACCCACCTTCGCCGACGTCAGCTTCGACTCGTACCGGCCCGATCCGAATGAGCCGTCGCAGACCGCGGCCGTGGTTTCGGCCCGCAAATTCTGCGAGGACGCGGCGCGGCAGCGGGCCGGCAAGAAGAAGCTGTTCGGCAAGCGTGAGGCGCTGCCCGGCGTCGGCATGTACCTAGACGGCGGCTTCGGTGTCGGCAAGACCCACTTGCTGGCGTCGACCTACTACACACTGGCCGGGGACGACGCTGCTCCCGCCGCGTTCGCGACGTTCGGCGAGCTGACCCAATTGGCCGGGGTGTTCGGTTTCACCGAGTGCATCGAGCTGCTGTCCAACTACGCGGTGGTCTGCATCGACGAGTTCGAGCTCGATGACCCGGGCAACACCACCCTGATCTCCCGGTTGCTCTCGGCGCTGGTCGAGCGTGGGGTGTCGATTGCGGCGACGTCCAACACCCTGCCCGAGCAACTGGGCGAAGGCCGATTCGCCGCGCAGGACTTCATGCGGGAAATCAATACGCTGTCAAGCATTTTCACCACTGTCCGCGTCGAAGGCCCGGACTACCGGCAGCGCGCGTTGCCGTCCGCGCCGGTACCGCCGTCGGATGACGAGGTGCGGTCCTGGGCTGACTGCGTCGAGGGCGCCACGCTCGACGACTTCGACGCGCTGTGCTCGCACCTGGCGACCATGCATCCGTCGCGCTATCACGCCCTGATCGAAGACGTGCAGGAAGTTTTCATCACAGGCGTGCACGTGGTCTACGACCAGGCCGTCGCGCTGCGGCTGGTGTCGCTGATCGACCGGCTCTACGACGCCGGCATCCCGGTGGTCGCGTCGGGGGAGAAGATGAACACAGTCTTCAGTGACGAGATGCTGGCCGGCGGCTTCCGCAAGAAGTACCTGCGTGCCACGTCCCGCTTGCTCGCACTGACCCATGAGGGCACCCAGCTCCACGCCTGAGTTCCGGACTAAAGCGGGCGCACCAGGACGTAGTCGCTCTCGGTTCGCGCGCCGAGCTGAAAGGTCTTGGTACCGCTGACCTCAAACCCGTGCTTGCGGTAAAACCGTTGGGCGCGTTGGTTTTCCTGGTTGACGCCGAGCCACACGCAGCGGGCGCCGAGTTCGCCGGCATGGTCCAGTGACGCGGTCATCAGCGTCGCCGCCACCTGCCCGCCGTGCACGTCGGGCAGCACGTAGCACTTGGACAGTTCGACAGCCGGTCGCTCCGGCACTGCGCGTTGCACGTCGGGGTCGTCGGGCACACCGCGAATGAGCATGGTGTAACCGAGGATTCGGCCGTCCTCCTGGGCGACGAACACGGCGCGCTCGGGGTCGTGCAGGTATTCCGCGAAGCGATCCGCAGACAGATTGTGGGCGATGAACTCGGCGATGTTCTCCGCTGCCGCCGACGGCGGGCAGGCCAACGGGAACGTCGCGGCAGCGACGTCGGCGAGGTCGGCAACTTCCGCGGCCACCGCCTGCCGCACCTGAACCGTCATCGACTTGTCCCTTTCTCTGCGCGCGACCGGACACAAAACTGCCCCTCTCCGAGAGAAAAGGGGCAGCTGTGCATCTGGTCACGAGGTTAGGGCAATTGGTTGCCCGGCTGCCAGATGTTCCACTGTGCCATGTGAGTGCCCGTGGCTGGGTTGAGCATGACGACGTTGGTCACCAGCCCGCGGTACACGTCCCAGTAGACGACCCCGTCGATGGTGGAGCCTGCCGGTGCGCCCAGCATCTTGCGTTCCAACGCGTTGGGGTCGTCGGTGTGCTTGGCCGTGTAGGCATCGGCGTATGGGGTGACGCCGGTGAAGGTGGTGCCCGTGGCCATCCAGTACGGGTTGGGTGTCGAGATGACGTGGATGGTGATGTCGGCCTTCCAGGGGCCGCCTTGGTTGCGCCAGCGCGGCGTGCCGTTCCACGTCCAGCCCGGCGGTTCGTCCGACGGCAGCACGTTGTGCACGGTGACGTCAGCAACCAGGCCTTCATAGTTGACATGCAGGGTGTCGCCGAGATTGCCGATGCTCGTCCCCTCGGCTGCTGCCGACGGCGCCAACATGGCGGCCAGCACCGTCAGCGCACTGAGCAAGCCCGCCAACCAGCGGTAGGTCCTATTGCCGTTCACGCCCGTGCTCATCGCGTCCTCTCCGTAATGACTGCATCGCATGATGGCATACCGCCATCACCACCTCGCCCGAATGGCTATTTGGGCCCCGAAGTACGAGTAGATCTGGCCACCCTGTCGCAGGCATTGGGTTGCGATGTCCCTGTCAGTGGACACTCACC
This sequence comes from Mycolicibacterium sp. CBMA 234, assembly GCF_009729415.1. GTDB lineage: Bacteria > Actinomycetota > Actinomycetes > Mycobacteriales > Mycobacteriaceae > Mycobacterium. The sequence goes on along the minus strand of NZ_MPKW01000019.1, from coordinate 53,261 downwards.
CTTGTCCGGTGTTCTCTGCGGCCGACTGCTGCGCAGCGACCAGCTCAGCAAGCATCTTTTCGAGTTCGGTCTCGACGCGGCGCTTGTCGACCCCGAGCCGGTGCAGTGGCCCGTCGGCGTTCTCGGATTCGAGCAGCGCCAGCAGGATGTGCTCGGTGCCGATGTAGTTGTGTCCCAACCGAAGTGCCTCGCGGAAGGTCAGCTCCAGCACCTTCTTGGTGGCGTTGTCGAACGGAATCAGCGTCGCGGGTTCGTTGGTGCCGGGGGTGACGGCTGCGGCCGTGCGGATCTGCTCGGCAGTGGCGCCCTGATTGGCCAGCAGCACCATGGCGACGGACCCGGGATCGGACAGCAGTCCCAGGAGTAGGTGGTCGGTCGTGATCTCGGTGCTGCGCGACGCGCGGGCGGCTTCCTGGGCCGCGACGACGGCCGTGCGGGCGCGTGGCGTGAATCGACTGAACCCGTCCTTGGGGTCCATGGTGTCGAACCGGGGTTCCTTGGGGACGAAGCGTTTCTGGGCGGCCTGCTTGGTGACGCCCATGCTGCTGCCGATGTCGGTCCACGATGCGCCCGAACGGCGGGCTTGGTCGACGAAGTGGCCGATCAGGTGGTCGGCGATATCGCCGAGGTGTTCGGCCGCAAGCATCGCGTCCGTGAGCTGTTCGAGTGGTTCGGCGTGCACCTTCTTGATCGCCTCGATGAGGTCGTCGAGGCGCACGGTGCCGGCGATGGGGTTGGTAGACGTGAGCGCGGATTCGGTCATGCGTCAACCGTAGGTTGACGATCACGAATCGTCAACCATGGGTTGACGACATCACGAATTTCGCAGGGTGTCCCAATCGTGCTCGGATTCCAGTTCCTCGATGGCCTTCGCGGTCCGTTCCTTCAGAACCAGGGTCACCGTCAGCGCGATGAGGCCACCGACGAGCAGGGCCACCCAGGAGAACCGCGCCAACCACTTCTCGGCGGCCAGCCCCAAGTAATAGACGACGGCCGTCGTGCCGCCGGCCCACACCAGCCCGCCGGCCGCGTTGGCTGCCAGGAAGTGCGGGTAGCGCATCTTGAGGGCCCCGGCCAGTGGACCGGCGAAGATGCGCAGCAGCGCGACGAAGCGGCCGAAGAACACCGCCCAGACGCCCCAGCGGCTGAAAAGTCGGCGCGCCAGCGCCACGTGGCCCGGCCCGAAATGCTTGGGGAAGCGCCGGCCCAGGCGTTCGAACAGCGACATCCCGAAGCGGCGCCCGACGCTGTACCCGATCGAGTCGCCGATGACGGCACCGGCAGTGGCGGCAATGCCGACGCCCACTGGGTCGATGTCGAGGGTGTGTCGCGAAGACATCACCGCAGCGGCGACCAGAATGATCTCGCCCGGCAGGGGAATGCCCAGGCTCTCGAGCCCGATCACGCCGCCGACGACGAGGTACACCGCCAGGGGCGGGATCGTTTGCAGTAGTGCGTCGACATCCATGCCGCTAAGGATGCCCTATGCGAGTGCTGCGTCTTGGCTGAGACTAGGGCGCGGGTGCCGGAGCCGCGGGAGCCGGGGCGGGTGCGGGTGCAGGTCCGCCGCCGAGTCCGCCGAGTCCACCGAGGATCGCCATGGCTGCACGCGCTTGCGGCGAGATGTTCGGTCCCGGTCCGGTCGAATCCGGTGCGGCATCGGTGACGTGCCACGGCTGGCAGCCACTGGTCTTGAAGGCCTTGTCGGTCGGATCGATCAGCACGACCTGCGGCTTGGCAGTCAACGCGCTGTCGATGACGTTGTTCTTGGCGTGCGGGTCGGGGTCGTTCATGCGGCGCCAGTAGCACCGGTGGCCGTCGGTCGGGCCGGCCGTGGCGTATGTGCCAGGCGCGATGTCCTTGCCGACGATGAACACTCCGTCGCTGTCGATGCTGGTCTTGGGGCCCGCGGCGTTAGGCGCGGCAGGGCCCGGCGGTGCCGGGGTGGGGTCGGCCGCAGCGATGGCCGCCGAAGCGCCCCAGCTCACTACAGCCAGTGCCGCGGCGGCGACGATGGACGTTTTTGAGCTCATGCCGTCAAAGTTTAGCCCTTCTAGCTATGTGCTTGGGGTCACGACGGAAACTGGCCATGCACAAACACCGCGGGGTGCGGACCGTTTCCGGTCCACACCCCGCGGTGTTTGTGATGTTGGTCAGTGCGGCAGGAGGCTGCCCAGCAGGCCCGTGGTCTGCTGCGCGGCGAAGTTCATGAGCGAACCGGTCTGCTGGTTGGCGTAGGTGCCGGTGGCGCCAGCGGCCTGGTTGTAGTAGGTGCCAGCGGTGCCGGCGGACTGGTTGAGCGCATTGCCCTGGGTGCCGACGTACTGATTGAGCTTGGTGCCCTGGGTGCCGATGAACTGGTTGAGCGCGGTGCCGGCCTCGCCGATCTGCTGGATCGGGTTCGGCGGCGGCGTCGGGGCGGCCGAAGCGGCGCCTGCGCCGGCGAGAGCAACGATCGCGGCGCCTCCCGCGAGCGCGATGGATGAAGCGACAAGACGAGCGCTGATGTTAGCCATGATTGGGGTCCCTCCTAGAGCGAAACTCGCTTACAGCAAATATTTGTAGTCCACATTCTACCGTTGCGCAACCGACTGAGCGAACTTCGTACAAATGTTCATTTAGGGATTTGACATTTGCTGAACGCAATGATCGCCATCGCCGCAGTGTACCCGCATGAGGCGCGTGTGGCGCGAGGCGCGCAGTGCCGATGTCATTTACCCTGCTGGCAATATGTTATTTGAACTGCATTGATGCCTACTTCGTATCACCTTGTAGGCGGTTGATGAGCCTACCGGAGATGAGCGACGCGTATTTGCGTCAGCTCCATTAGCTGCATAGCAGGCTGACGTTGCCGCGCAGCTATTGGTCAAACCGCATCTAGTGGCTAGATCGTTGTGTGTCAGTAAATCGTTACGCGACCGGTTTTCGTGACCACCCCACGTTCACTACGGTCCCGGCTTCCGGGCGGCGGAAACGTCGCATCTAGCCGCCGGCGGCGTGGCAGGAATAGGCTATGACTGACTGACCAAAGGAGTCATAGATATGGCTGTGGCGTTCACGCCCCACGAAAAGGGCAGCATCGCGCGCGTCTTGGTGGACACCGCTGAGCGGCTGTTCGCGACGCAGGGGCTGAAGAAGACGTCGTTGGACGAGCTCGTGCGGCCGGTCGGGATCGCCAAAGGCAGTTTCTATGCGTTCTTTGACTCGAAGGAGTCGCTGTATTTGGAAGTGATGCTCCGGCGCGCGCCCCGCGTAGGTGCCGCACTGGCCGAGGTACTGGGTCGGCCGATCACCGAGGACAACCTTGTTGCTCTCATGCAGGCCATCACCGGCGTGCTGGTCGACGATCCGTTTTACCGACGGCTACTGACACATGCCGACGAGCTCACCGCCGTGGCGCGACGGGTCGGGCCGGAGCAACTAGCCCGCGTCACACCGCAGATCGTCAGCCCCGTGCTGGATTACCTTGCCGCCGGGCAGCGCGACGGCGTGCTGGTCGACGACATCGCGCCTGGGGCCCTATTGGGGGTCATCCGGTCGGTCGGGCTGCTGGTGATGAACCGGGACCGGTTCGGGGCTGAATACGACGACGTTCTCGACGCGACCATTCGAACACTGTCCAGGGGGATGCTCCGATGAAAGCTCTCGACAAGTACGCGCGTGCTGCCGGCATGACCGACGACGCCTGGCGCCGCCACGCGAACCCCTGGAGCGTCTGGACGCGATTCGCGGCCATCCCGCTGATGATGGTGGCCATCTGGAGCCGGGTGTGGATCGGTTGGTGGGCCCTCGCGGCGGTCGGCGTCGTCATCCTGTGGCTGTGGTGGAATCCGCGCGCGTTCGCGCCCGTCGACAAACCGGTCGCCTGGTCGTCGCGGGGAATCTACGGCGAGTGGCTCTGGCTGCAGGACCGATCGCACATGCCCGCGGGTTTCGCTGTGGTGCAACGAATTTGGATCGTCGGTGCCGTCGGGGGAGCGGCGCTGCTGGGCTGGGGGCTGACGACGCTGCAGATCTGGCCGTCGGTGTTCGGCGCCGTTCTCGTGGTGTACGGACAACTGTGGCGCATCGACCGGCTGGGCATTTTTTACGATGACGTCAAGATGTGGAAATGATATGCAACTTCCTGGTTTGGGCGTCCTAGGGTGCCCGCGGCAGCGAGAATATATCGATGCGCGAGCCGAACGAGGAACGGGCAATCGCCGACGTCGTGGCGCGTTTGACGATTCGTTACCCGTCGCTTGATCCCGCACAGATCGCCGCCGCTGTTGGGCACGTGCATGCGCATTTCGAGTCATGCACCGTGCGCGACTATGTGCCGCTGCTGGTGGAGCGGCACGTTCATCGGGACTTGGAGAGTCTGCGGGCTATTCCGGTCTGATTCGTAGCGCGCGGCTCAGCCTTCGCAGGCGAGACCGTCGCCGTCGCGGTCCTGTGAGGCTTTGTAGTCGGGATCGCCCTTGGGGATGTTGTACCGGCCGTCCGCGTGGGCCTCTTTGCAGTTCTTGTAGGGACCAGATGCCTGTGCAGCGGGGGCGATGGCCACCCCGGCGGAGGTGATCAGGGCAGCAGCGATCAACATACGCAACATTTACGACCTCGGAGAGTTAGCTTGATCCGGCAATATGCCGGTATTGCGAGCTGAACGGTACAGGTATCGCCTCAGCTCTGTAGGCGGAACCCTGGCTTTTCTGCGTGTCTGCTGTGAATATTCATTCAGTAGCCATCGCTGGGCGGGTGCGCCGGCGTCCAGCGGCGAGCGTGCGACCTCCGTGGCGACCACCTCCGATCGGTTCGCGCTCAAACACGGATGGCAGGGTGGCCAGCAGTTTTAGTCTCGGCGCATGGACCGCATCTGGCAGTGGGCGTGGGACCGGTACGGACCGAGGTACTCGTGGGTGATCGGCGCAGTATTGTTCGCCTCGATACTGTCGGTCTCCTGCCTCCAATCGTTTGCAGTTGTCGCTTTCGAAGAGTCGAGTCACTACGTGGAGGCGGCCGCGGTCACCTGTGTTGCGGTGGCGGTGTTGGTGTACGTGGTGCTTCTACCTGGTAGCCGACGGTTCCACCTTGCGCAGCGGTGGGCGGCCGGCAGCGAGGTCGATCGGGTAGCGGCTCTCGAAGACACGTACGCGTGGACTCGTGCGGCGGCAGTTCGAGGGTTGGCGGTTTGGCCCGTAATTGGCGCACTGAATGTTGTGGGTGTCGGCGCGATAGCAGGGGCGAGCGAGTCTCGACTGGTCCAATACGGGATTTTGGGCGCAGCTGCGGGTGTGGCCACCAATTTCGTCGGCGCCCATACCTTTGTGGAAACAGCGATGCGGCCGGCCAGGGTCGCCCTTGCCGGGGATACCGGGATCGGTGACTCCCTTCCCCGTTCTACCCCGACTTTTGCCGCGTGGTTGAACCTGTCGATGCTGGCGTCGACATTTCTGTTCTCTGTCGGGGGCGCATTACTGGGGGCTGTCGTGGTCGATCGGGCCGGGAAGGTTCCCGGTCTTTTCGTCGTGATCGGGGCCGCGTTGACGCTCGGCTTTGCGGCACCGAATGCTGTGGGCGCCATTGTCTTGCCATCACTTCGTCCTATTCGCGACCTTGCCGAAGGAACCGAACGGGTAGCGGCCGGCGACTACAGCCAACGTCTGCCGGTGGTGCAAGACGATGACCTTGGCGCGCTGGCGGCGTCGTTCAACCGCATGCAGGCGGGTTTGGGTGAGCGTCAACGGCTGCAGGTCGCGTTCGGCACTTATGTTGATCCCGGCCTGGCGGCGCGGCTACTTGAGCAGGGCGATGACGTGTTCGCGGGGGAGCGCCGCGAGGTGACGGTGATGTTCATCGACGTCCGTGATTTCACGCCGTTCGCCGAGTCGAGCACTGCCGAAGATACCGTCGCCCGCCTCAACGCCCTGTTCGAAATCGTGGTGCCGGCCGTTGTGGACGCGGGTGGACATGTAAACAAGTTCCTCGGCGATGGCGCACTGGCCATCTTTGGCGCCCCGGACGATCTTGCCGCTCATGCCGACGCAACAGTAAGTGCCGCCGTTTTGGTTCAGCGCCTGGTCGGCGAGCGCTTCAACGGGGAGCTTCGCATCGGCATCGGGATCAATACCGGTGTGGTGATCGCGGGCACCATCGGCGCCGCAGGCAAGTTGGAGTTCACTCTCATCGGCGACGCGGTCAACGTCGCCGCTCGCGTCGAACAACTCACCAAAACTACCGGCGACGCGATCCTTCTCACCCAGCAGTGTGTCGACGCCCTGGTGTCTCGACCGCCCGGACTCACCGACCGGGGCTTGCATGTCCTGAAGGGCAAGTCAGCCTCTGTGCGGGTCTTCGGCCTCGGCCAAGAGGCCAATGCGCAGGCTGATCTCATTGGCTAACGGCGGCGAACAAAACCTGCCATTTCATAGACAACAGAAAAGGCCCGGTTCGAAAACCGGGCCTGAGCTGTTAGGTGTGGTGCGCGATACTGGGATTGAACCAGTGACCTCTTCCGTGTCAGGGAAGCGCTCTCCCGCTGAGCTAATCGCGCCGGGTTGAAAATCTTTGGAGGTGGAGACGGGAATCGAACCCGTGTGCACGGCTTTGCAGGCCGTTGCCTCACCACTCGGCCACTCCACCACTGGGGCTGATGCCATTCGCACCTTCGAGCGGATGACGGGATTCGAACCCGCGACCCTCACCTTGGCAAGGTGATGCGCTACCAACTGCGCTACATCCGCGTTTCGCTTCGGTTGAACTTTGTTCGTCCGTTGCGATGCCAAACATTAGTGCACGAATGCGAGCAGACACAAATCGTGCGAAAACCGCTGGTAAACGGGCTGGTTCGCGGAGCTGACCGAGGCATGGCCGCCCGATGGCCGGTGTTTCAGGCGGTGCGCCAGTGACTCCTGAGGCGGTGCGGTGGTCGACTCGGGAGTCACTGGCTCGGGTGGCGGTGCGCCAGTGGGGCGCGATTGCGATCCGGGCCGCCGGACGTGTTAGTGTCTGTCGTCGCACCGATCCGGTCGGTGAGATTCCCCGGTCTCGTAGCTCAGGGGGAGAGCGTCCGCCTCACACGCGGAAGGTCACTGGTTCGATCCCAGTCGGGACCACCACAAACACATGCAGGATGCGGTTCGGCGACTTTGCCGAAGTCACCTACTGCTCTGGATTGAATTCATTCTTCGTCAGGCATGACGGTTTCCCACCGGCCGAACAGCTGTAAACCGAGGCTCGCGGCCAGCTGGATCGAGGCCGCATTGTCGAGCTGGCATCGGTACTGCGGCTCGTATCCCTCATTCAACGCATAGCGAAACATGGCGCGTGCCAACGTCTTTGCATGCCCGCGGCCGCGTACGGAACGGAGCGTGAGCACTCCGACATCGGCCAACGGAAACTCGTCGTCCCACGGATACATGCTGCCGATGCTGACCAGGCGCTCGTGTTCGTCGAACGCGCCGAAGACTGCCCAATGGTCGAGTTCGACGTAAGCACCGTCCCAGTCTTCTTCGGACACAGCCGCTTTGAATGCCGCAAACATGTCGCCGTCGGCGTCGGTGAGCTGGCGGACGTTGGTCGGTGCGGTGTCACCGAGGATGTCGTCCGCCACGGATTCCGTGAGATAAAACACATTGTCGGCACCGTTCAGGACAACGCCTTGGGCGGTCAGTGCTGCCCGGATGTTTGTCTCCGTCGGATTGGCCAGCACGGCAACATTTTTGGTCAACGCAAGAGCGACAGCAGGGTTGATCGCGATCGAGATGCGGTCGTCGTCAGCGGTCCACAGGACGGCGACGCGGTCGTCATGATCGAGATCGGGGTTGACGGTAGTGGTCAGATATTCGTTGCTGTGCAACGGTTCTCCGCTGAATGCCGCACGCCAGTAGTCGGTGATGACGGGCGAGAATTCGGGCACGGAAACTCCCTAGAAGTTGTGTGACGCAAGGTCGAGGCACGTCGCATCTTCCAGAGACTCCGGCTGATTCGCAATGCATTTTCCCGAGCCGCGACACCAGGCTGCTAGCATTAATGAACATAGTTTTCATTTTCATTAGTGGCGGGACGGGAGTGCGATGGCTATGCCGGTGTGGATGGCGTCGCCGCCAGAGGTGCATTCGGCATTGCTCAGCAGCGGACCAGGTCCAGGGCCACTGCTCGCGGCCGCCGCCGAATGGGCATTGCTGGGCGCGACCTACGAGGCGGTCGCCGAGGAGCTTCGGGTAGTCCTGACCGCAACGCACGCGGGGGCATGGCAGGGACCGGCTGCGGAGACGTATGTGGCCGCACACGTCCCATACCTGGCGTGGCTCGCCCAGAGCGGCCTGGAAAGTAGCGCCCGCGCAGTCCAACACGAGGCCATCGCCGGCGCATACAGTGCCGCATTGGCCACGATGCCCACTCCCGCCGAACTGGCTGCCAACCACGCCGCTCATGCCGCGCTGTTGGGTACGAACTTTTTCGGTATCAACACAATTCCCATCGCGGTCACCGAGGCCGAGTACGTCCGCATGTGGGTCCAAGCCGCCACCGTCATGGCGGCATACCAAGCCACTTCCGACGTTGCGATGGCGTCCGTGCCACGCGCCACGCCGGCGCCATCGATCGTGGCCCACGACCACGGCCATGATCACGACTATGACCATGATCATGATCACGGCCACGGCGATCTGGATCCGACCGACCTGGAGTGGTGGTTGGACGTGGGTGCCGAGATGGGTGAGCATCTCGAATTGCTGTGGAACAACTTGCTGACCGATCCGGCCGCGCTGCTGACCAATCTGCCGCTGGTGTTGGCAGATGTGACCTTCCATGCCTCCCAATTGGCTTCGGTGCTCGGTCAATTCGCGCCGGCACTGATCCAGCCGGCACTGGCGTTGGCGATCGCCAACCTCGGCTGGGTGGCCGGGTTTGCGGGCCTGGCCGGTATTCACGTTTCTCCGGAGGTGGTCGGCGCGGAGCCGCTTCCCGCGTCGCAGGAACCGTCCACGCCGGCAGCTGCGGCCGCCCCCGCGCCCAGCCCGTCGTCGGCGGCGGCCCCGGCGTCTGCTCCGGCAAGTGCTCCCGCGTCGACGGCAGCTGGCACGGTGTCGTCGACCGCGCCGACACCGCCGCCCACCGCTGACCCCGGCTTCCCGTACGCGATCGGCGACGGTCCAGGTATCGGCGAGAGCGCGTGGCTTCACAGCCAGACGCGTGTTACCGCCGATGCATCGGCACGGGTGAACGCGACTGCTCAGGCAGCCTCAGCCGCGACGGCTGCGACGCGGCAAGCGCGCCGCCGCCGCGATCGGCGCAGGCAGGAAGGTCGTGCTGTCGAGTACATGGACCTGGACGTCATCCCAGATTGGGACGCCGCCGCAGATCCTGCCGACGACGCGACGTCCGCGCGGGCCTCGAGCACTGGCGCCGGCCCCATGGGATTCGCCGGAGCCGTATCCGGAGCTGGTGCGGCGGCAGTGGGCTTGACGGCGTTGGCCCGCGACGAATTCACCGGCGGCGTGCGGGCGCCGATGATGCCGAGCACCTGGAACCCCGATGAGGCCGACGCGGCCGACTGACGGTCAGTCCGGCAGCCAGCCGCCCCAATCTTCGCCCCGGAACACTCGACCTTCGGGAACCCGCAGCCGTTCCGTATGGCCTGCGTGCCAACGGATTTCCATACTCGTCACTGCAGAACCGCTACGCGGACTTGTCTTTCTCCGCCTTGTCCGCAGCCTCGGCCGCTTGCAGCGCGTTGAATTGCGTCTGCAACAGCTGCATCGAGGTCCGGGCGTAGATCATCTGGCTGGTGATCGCCATCTGGGCGCGCCCGCGGCCCAGGAACGTGACGAACCAGGTGAACAGCGTCGTCACGCGGTTCTTGTAGCCGACCAGATAGACCAGGTGCAGCACCAGCCACGACAGCCAGGCAAGCACGCCGGCGAACTCGATCTTCTTGTTGATCAGCGGCAGCGGCACCTGCGCGACGGCATCGAACCGCGATACCGTCGCCATACTGCCCTTGTCCCAGTACTTGAACGGTTCCCGGTTGGCGGGGTCGTCCTGGCCTGCCAGGGACCGCTTGATGATGTCCGCCGCGTACGCGGCGCCCTGGATGGCGCCCTGCGCCATACCTGGCACGCCCGGTACCGCCATCAGGTCGCCGATGACGAACACGTTCGGGTGTCCCTTGACGGTCAGGTCCGGTTCGACGACGACGCGGCCCGCACGGTCGATCTGGGAGCCGTCGGACTCTTCGGCGATGATCTTGCCCAGCGGGCTCGCCTGTACGCCGGCCGACCAGACTTTGCACGCGCAGTCGATGCGGCGCTCGGTGCCGTCCTTCTCTTTGACGGTGATGCCCCTGTAGTCGACGTTGCTCACCATGGCGTTGAGCTGAATCTCGACGCCGAGCTTCTCCAGCCGCTGCTGCGCCTTGGCGCCAAGCTTGGGGCCCATCGGTGGCAGCACTGCGGGGGATGCGTCCAGCAGGATCACGCGACAGTCCTGCGGCTGGATGCTGCGGTACGCACCGGCGAGGGTGCGTTCTGCTAGCTCCGCGATCTGCCCGGCCAGCTCGACACCGGTGGGGCCGGCGCCGACGACGACGAACGTCAGGCGGCGTTCCCGCTCCGCGGGGTCGGTGACCACCTCGGCGGCCTCGAAGGCACCCAGGATGCGGCCGCGCAGCTCGAGGGCGTCGTCGATGGTCTTCATGCCCGGCGCGAACGTCGCAAAGTGGTCGTTGCCGAAGTACGACTGCTGGGCGCCCGCGGCCACGATCAGGCTGTCGAACGGCGTGACGGTCTCCTGGGCCATGAGCTTGGAGGTGACCGTTTTGGCTTTCAGGTCAATGCTTTCCACCTCGCCGAGGCGGACCGTGACGTTCTGCTGCTTGCGCAGCACCAGCCGTGTCGTCGGCGCGATCTCGCCTTCCGACAGGATGCCGGTGGCGACTTGGTACAGCAGCGGCTGGAACAGGTGCGTCGTCGTGCGCGAAATCAGGGTGATGTCGACGTCGGCTCTCTTGAGGGCCTTGGCGGCCTGGAGGCCACCGAACCCCGATCCGATAACGACGACTCGATGACGCTGGGACGCGATGGTCATGTTGCTCCTTCGGGCGTAACCGTGAGGACCGAACGACAGGGCAAACATACTGGCAATCTGTCCGTCACGTGCGGCAACTGAGTGACGGGCAGCCGAACTCAGGCCGTGCGCCCGTCGGATCAGTTCGTCAGTGCCCCGCGGCCGGGAGTTCGATCCCCATCTGCTGCAAGGCTTTTCGCATGGAGCTGTCGCCGCGGTCCAGATAACTGCTGAGCTGGTCGAGCGAGGCATCGGCCGTCCCCGGGGTCAGCGTCCTGCAGACCCGCGCGAAGGCACGGAAGTTGTCGATACTGTCCTGCAACGATGCGTTGACGTCGTCCTTGGGCGTCGGCAGATTCTTGCTCAGATCGTCCAGCGTCCCTTGCAGTTTCGTGCAGTCGCGGGACATGGCGGCGAAGTCGTGCACGGTCATCGCTTCGCCGACGGTGCCGAGCGTGCCGCCCAGACTGGACACCGAATCGGTGATGCTGCGCTGCCATTTGAGGTCTGCCGGCGCCGCCGCCTGCCCTGACACGGTCTGGCTGCAGGCACTGAGCAGCGCGGCTGCCACTGCCAGTGCTGCAACTCGACGCATGTCAGCCAGGGTAGGCGAGTGGCGGCATGAGAACCTGGCCGAATGAAGTGGATAGCGACCCGTGGCGCGCTCTCAGCGTTGGTCGTCGCGTTGACAGCGGCGTGCACCGGCGCGCCGTCCACGCCATCGACGCTCGACCGGATCGGTGCAGACCACGTGTTGACCGTGTGTAGCACCGGCGATTACCGCCCGTTCACCTTCCGTGACGGCAGTGGTCAATGGAGCGGCATGGACATCGACCTGATCCAGGATTTCGCCGACGATCTCGACGTTGACCTCGAGTTGGTCTCGACGACCTGGCCGACGCTGATGACGGATCTGGGCCGCGAATGCGACCTTGCGGTGGGCGGCATCACCGTCACTCCCGATCGGGCCGCCAAGGCGCTGTTCTCCGACCCTTACCTGCGCGACGGCAAGGCCGGCGTCGTCCGCTGCACAGACGCCGCGAAATACCGGTCCCTGGCTGACATCGACCGCGGGGGAGTCCGCGTCGTCGTCAATCCCGGTGGTACCAACGAACAATTCGACCGGGCCAACCTGCACCACGCGACAGTCATCGAATATCCCGACAACAACACCATTTTCGATCAGGTCATCGAGGGCAAGGCCGACGTGATGATCACCGACGGCAGCGAAATCCGTTGGCAGGTCACGCAGCATCCGCAGTTGTGCGGGGTGTCCACCGACCAGCCATTCACCGTCGCGCAGAAGGCCTACCTGATGCCCAAAGATGCGACTGCGCTGCAGCGGCGAATCAATCAGTGGCTCAACGAGATTCGCGATGATGGCAGCTTTGCGAAAGTCAGTCGGCACTGGCTGGGAGCCGACATCGGACCGAAATAACGCCCTACCGCAATGCGCCGTTGATCACCGGCTTGTCGATGAGACCCATCTCCACACCCCATTTGGTGGCGATCTGCCGGTATTCGCCGGTGTCGATCAGGTGGTTCAGTGCCGCCTCTAGCGCCCCGGCAAGCGACGATCCCTTGGTCACAGGCCAGCCGTAGGGCTGAGCGTCGACGATCCCGCCGGCGGCCTCCAGCTTGCCGCCGCTGAGCTTGATCGCGTTCCCGGTGACGGGCGAGTCGGCCGCCATCGCGTCGAGCGTGCCGGCCAGCAGGGCCGCGGTGACACCGTTCTGGCCGGCGATGGGGACGATCTCGATGGGCGCCACCCCGGCCGCCACGCACGCTGCGCTACGGGCCGGCAGATGGTCGGTCTCCTCGACGGAGCCCCGATGGACGCCGACGCGCAGTCCGCACGCGGCATTGGGGTCCACCGAGGACCCGGTCCGGCGCGCCCACAGCACGCCGGCCTTGAAGTACGTGACGAAGTCGGCCGACTTCTCCCGGAGTTTGGTGTCGGTGGTCGACGACGCGCCAACCGAGATGGTGCCGTCCTGCACCGACGAGACGATCTTGGAAATGCCGATCTCCCGGAACTCCGGCTCCAGCCCGAGGACCCGACTCACCGCCGTGATCAGGTCGACGTCGAAGCCGGTGAACTTGCCGTCGGGCCCCTTGAATTCGTTTGGCGCATAAGGGATGTTCACGCCGATGATCAACTTGCCCGAATCCCTGATGTCGGCGGGCAGCTTCGCGGCGATCGACGGGACGGAGCCGCTCGGTCCGACTTGGTACTGGCGGGACCAGTAGAGCCACGTCGTGGCGGCTCCGGCGGCCAGCACGATCACCGCGACCAGCGCGATCACCGCGATGCGCCGCGACCGGCGCTTCGGTTCGGGGGTCTGCACCGCGTGGCGTCCCGATCCTGACCGAGACCCCGGCCCTGGCCGGGAGGCCGCCCGCACCGGCAGGCTCAGCGCGGCGCGGGCGCCCGCCGCGAGTTCGCGGGCGTGCTGGTAGCGCTTGCCGGGCTTCTTGGCCATGCCCATGGCGATGACGTCGTCGAACGCGGCGAGCCGGCGGTCCACGTCCGACGGCTTCGGTGGGGGAGCGCTGACGTGCCCGGCGATCTGATGCTCAAGGCTGTCAGCGGGATACGGGCGCCGGCCGGTCAGACATTCGTACAGCACGCAGGTCAGTGCGTAGATGTCCGAGCGCGGGTCGGCCTGGCCGCCCTCGAACCGCTCCGGAGCCATGTACGCGAGCGTGCCCAATGTGCTTCCGGCCGTGGTCAACCCGTGCTCGCCGGCAGTCCGGGCCAGACCGAAGTCGATCAGGTACGCGAAGTCGTGATCGGTCACCAGGATGTTGGACGGCTTGATGTCGCGGTGGATCAGCCCGGTCTCGTGCGCGGCGTCGAGGGCCGCGGCGATCTGCTCGATGATCCCGACCGAGAACTCGGGGCTGGGGCGTTTCTCGGTGTCGGCCAGGATTTCGGCGAGCGTGCGGCCCTCGATGAGGCGCATGTCCAGGTACAGCTGGTTGTCGATCTCGCCGTAGCCGTGGATGGGGACGATGTGTGGCTCGTTGAGACCCGCGGCGGCCTGGGATTCGCGCTTGAACCGTTCCTGGAAGACCGGGTCCTTGGCGAGGTGCGGCGGCAGCACCTTGAGCGCAATGGTGCGCTGGGTGTTGGTGTCATAGGCGACGTACACCTCGCCCATGCCGCCGCGGCCTATCAGTTCGCGCAACTCGTAGTGCCCGAATCGTGTCGGCTCCACCCAGCACTCCTTGGCCGTGTCAGTGTCGTGTGAAAGCTACAACACGTGGTCAGTGGCGTTGGGCGGAACGCGGTTACGCCGTCTGGTCGGCGTCACCCAGCCGGCCGGCCAGCGCCAGCAGCTCCCCGCGCTCGTGGGTGATCTGGCCGGCGCTGGCGAAGGCCTCGCCGGTCGGCGGCAAACCGTCGATCTCGCCGAGATTCGTTCCGGGCAAATCGAATTCGACCATCACCGCGTCATCGGGACTTTGATTCATCCGCGGAAGCCGATCCATCCACAATCGCTGCCTGCCGGAAACATCGAAGCAGTAGAACCCTTGTCGTTCGAACATATGTTCGATAGAATGAGCACATGAGTATCGCCTCGGATCTCGGCACTCTTCGTGATCGCGTCTGTGACCTGCGCATCCCCAGCGGCATCACCGGGGATGACGCGCTGGAGGTGGTGCGAGTGCTGCTGGTGCTGCGCAATGTGGTCGATTACCTGGCGTCGACGGTGGCCGGCGCCTTGGATGCGCTGGGAGTGGCGACAGCGCAGGGTCGCACGCTGCGGGAGTTGTTGATCTCGTTGGGGTGTGCGCCCGGTGTGGCGGAGCGGTTGGTGCGGGTTGGTGCGGTATTGCCGTTGTTGCCGACAGTGGCCGCCCACGCTGGCGATGGGGCGATCTCGGCTGAGCATGTCGACGCAATCGTCAAGGGCATCAATCACATTGCCGCCCGCGCACCCGAACCCGTCGACGAGCAGGCCCGGTTTACGCAGGTGGCCGATCTGTTGGGCCAATTCTTCTCCGGGGCCACCCCGGCCGAGATCGCAGACCGTGCCCGCCGGTTGGGGAACCGGGCCGCCGCCGCTGAGGGCGGGCTGCCCGCCGCGGAGGACCGGTCGATCAACACCGTCGATCACCGCGTGACCAGCGACGGGCGCGTGCAGGTGCGGGCGGATTTGGATGCCGAAGTCGGCGCCAAATACATCGCCGCCATGGAAGAGCTGTCCGCGCCGCGGCCCGAGCCCGATGGCACTCCGGATGCCCGCACTGCCGGGCGGCGGCGGGCCGACGCTCTGGAGGCGGTGTTGGATATCGCGGCCCGCGGCGGGGATGTCGCGTCGGCGCCGCGCACCCAGTTGCTGGTGACGGTGCCCGCGGACACACCGGACTTGGCCGAGTTGGAGTTCATGGGGTCGATCACTGCCATGACCCTGGACCGGCTGACCTGCGACACCACGGTCACGACAGTGATTGTCGATGGCGAGCAGGTGCCCCTGGACATGGGACGAGATAAACGCCTGTTCCCCGCCCATCTACGCAAAGCCCTGTACCTGCGCGACGGGGGCTGCATCAAATGCGGGGCGCCTCCCGGGCGCACCCATGCCCATCACATCGTGCACTGGACCCACGACGGAGAAACCAGCGTGAGCAACGGCTGCCTGCTGTGCCCGGCGTGTCACGCCAACATCCATCACGACGGCTGGGACGTCGTCATGGGCCTAGACAAACACCCATGGCTGATCCCACCAGCCAGCGTCGACCGTCAGCGTCGACCTATCCCGGCCTACAACCGCCGCACCATGCGGTTGGACAGCGTCGCCGCGTAATACGTTGCGCACCTTGATAACTGCTTTGCGCACCTTGATAACTGAACAGTGACACCGGTTCCCGGCGAATCGCTCAGACCGCGTGCAAATAGCGTCGGCTGATCACCCGTTGCGCCACCCGCGCGACCGGCGCGCCGAGTCGGCTCCACCAGAGTGCCGGCCGCGAGAACGCGCTGATCTCGGCGTACACAGCATCGGTGGCTGGGTCGTAGCGGACGCAGAACAGCTCCTCGCCGGACTCCGGATGGCCGGGCAGCGTGCCGTACGCGAAGCCGCGTCGGTCCGGTTCATCGACGACGTAGACCACGCGGCAGGGCACCTGCACGGGTCCGAGCCGGCCGAGGAGGTCGGTCCCGGCAGCCGCGGTCACGGTGGTCGCCTCCACCCGCATGCCGACCCCGCGCTGCATGCCCCAGCGCAGTACTGCGTCGGCTGCGGTGTCGAAACGTGTTCGGCCCGAACCGATCTGGGCCGCGGCCTGCACATGGTGATAGCCGGCCGCCGGCAGCGTCCCGGCAGTGGCCCCGACGTCGGGGTAGGTGAACGTCAGGTCGGCAAGATCGCTCAGCCTCATGAGGCCACTGTGCCAGCTCGTTACTCGATGGGCTCGCAGATGTGCTGGTGAATCTCGCGGGTCAGCTCGTCGACTTTGGCCAGCAACTCGGTCAGCTGGGTGGTGTTCTCGTAGGTGTGCAGCGACACCTCGGAGCTGATCTGGTCCGACCGTTTGGCCGCGATCAGCAGGATCGCGCCCTGCAGGCCGGCGACCATCGACAGTGCCAGGTTCAGCAGGATGTACGGGTACGGGTCGAACCCGTGCTGGCCGTCGGCGGACCCGCCGAGATAGAAGATGCTGTTGGCCACGGCCCAGATCGCCATGAACCCGATGAACGCGAAAACGAACGGCCACGACCCCATGCCGTTGCGCATGGCGTCGGCGGCGCGCTCACCGAGAGTCAGGCGGTCACCGGTACGCACAGCGGGGTGACGGTGCCAGTGGTTCGTCCATTGCATGGTGATGGTCCTTCGCTTGTGGGGTGGCGATCATGGGCGGTCACGGCCGATTCTGATTGCGACTCGGGGTGCCGGCAGCCCGGGCACCGAATCCGTATGCGTTTTCACAGCTTGCGGAGGCGCCGTGATATGAGAATCAGGTGGAGCCTGAGACTGAGACCGTGCACGAGGGTGGCGGTTTCAATCCGCCCAAACCCACCACCAAAGGCGGCCCGGACTACGGGCGGTTCGTCGAGTCCGTCCGCACCGTCAGCGACCTGGCACGCGGCGTCGACGCGCCCGACGATGTCATCACCCAGGCCGCGAACCTCATCGAACAGGCCAACGCCCTGTTGGCGCCGTTCGACGCCGATGAGTGGCACTCACCGTCCGGCCGCCGCCTGGACCTGCCCAATCGCGGCGGCGTCCTCAACGTGCCCGCTGATGTCCAGGTCACCGACGACGGCCGGATCGCCGGCTCGGTCCGGTTCCGGCGCTTCCATCTGGGCCGCAACGGTGCCGCGCACGGCGGGGCCATCGGATTGTTCTTCGACTCGCTGCTGGGGCAGGCCGCCTACCGGCTCACCAAGAGTCCGTTTCAGCGCACCGCCTACCTGCACATCAACTACCGGCAGATCGTTCCGGTCGAGCGTGACCTCCAGGCCACTGCGACTCTGGAGCGCGTCGAGGGCCGCAAGATCTTCCTCACCGGGGCCCTGCTGGACGGTGACACCGTGCTCGCCGACACCGAAGCCCTCTTCGTGAAGCTCAAGCCGGGTCAGCCTTGAGCGGCGCTGCGCCGCGCGGCGATGACCGGTGCCGATAGCATGGTCGCGACTGTCACCTAACCCGTAGGAGTGTCTCGATGACCGCCGTCGCCAGCCCCGCACCAGCAGCCCCGATCCGGGTCGCTGCCGGGACTACCGCCGGCGCCGCGGTCCGCGAGGCCGGGCTGCCGCAGCGCGGTGAGGTCGACGCCATCGTCGTCGTCAAGGACGCCGACGGCCGCCTGCGTGACTTGTCGTGGACCCCTGACGCCGACGTCGAGGTCACCCCGGTGGCCGCAAACACCGACGACGGCCGCAGCGTCATCCGGCACTCGTGCGCCCACGTGCTGGCCCAGGCTGTGCAGGACCTGTTCCCGGAGGCCAAGCTGGGCATCGGCCCGCCGATCACCGACGGCTTCTACTACGACTTCGACGTCGCCGAGCCGTTCACGCCCGAGGACCTGGCCAAGCTCGAAAAGCGGATGCAGAAGATCGTCAAGGACGGTCAGCTGTTCGACCGCCGCGTCTACGAATCCAAAGACCAGGCCCGCGAAGAGCTGTCCAAGGAGCCCTACAAGCTCGAATTGGTCGACGACAAGTCCGGCGACCCCGACGTCATGGAGGTCGGCGGCGACGAGCTGACGGCCTACGACAACCTCAATCCCCGCACCCGCGAACGGGTTTGGGGCGACCTGTGCCGCGGTCCGCACATCCCGACCACCAAGCACATCCCGGCGTTCAAACTGACCCGCAGCAGCGCTGCCTACTGGCGCGGCGACCAGAAGAACGCCAGCCTGCAGCGCGTCTACGGCACCGCCTGGGAGTCGCAGGAAGCCCTCGATCAGCACCTCGAACTCATCGAGGAGGCGCTGCGCCGCGATCACCGCAAGCTCGGTGTGGAGCTGGACCTGTTCAGCTTCCCCGACGAGCTGGGCTCGGGCCTGCCTGTGTTCCATCCGAAGGGCGGCATCATCCGCCGCGAGCTGGAGGACTACTCGCGCCGCAAGCACCAAGAGGCCGGCTACGAGTTCGTCAACACCCCGCACATCACCAAAGAGCAGCTGTACATCACCTCGGGGCACCTGGAGTGGTACGCCGACGGCATGTACCCGCCCATGCACATCGATGCCGAGTTCAACGAGGACGGCACGCTGCGCAAGCCGGGGCAGAACTACTACCTCAAGCCCATGAACTGCCCCATGCACCACCTGATCTTCCGGTCGCGTGGGCGGTCGTACCGCGAACTTCCGTTGCGGCTCTTCGAGTTCGGCAGCGTGTACCGCTACGAAAAGTCGGGCGTGGTCCACGGCCTGACCCGCGTGCGCGGCATGACGCAGGACGACGCGCACATCTACACGACGCGTGAGCAGATGCGCGACGAGTTGACCCGGCTGCTGCAGTTCGTCCTCGACCTGCTGAGCGATTACGGCTTGGACGACTACTTCCTGGAACTGTCCACCAAGGACCCGGACAAGTACGTCGGCGACGACGAGATGTGGGAAGAGGCCACCGAGACGTTGCGCGAGGTCGCCGAGGCCTCCGGCCTGGCGCTGGTGCCGGACCCGGGTGGCGCCGCGTTCTACGGCCCCAAGATTTCCGTGCAGGTCAAGGATGCGCTCGGCAGAAGCTGGCAGATGTCGACCATCCAGCTGGACTTCAACATGCCGGACCGGTTCGAGCTCGAGTACACCGCGGCCGACGGAACGCGGCAGCGTCCGGTGTTGATCCACCGCGCCCTGTTCGGGTCCATCGAGCGGTTCTTCGGTGTGCTCACCGAGCACTACGCCGGTGCGTTCCCGGCCTGGCTGGCGCCGGTGCAGGTGGTCGGTATCCCGGTTGCCGACGCGCACCTGGATTACCTGTATGACGTTGCGGCGCAACTGAAGTCGCGCGGGGTTCGGGTCGAGGTCGACGGCAGCGACGACCGGATGGCGAAGAAGATCGTCAACCACACCAACCAGAAGGTGCCGTTCATGTTGCTCGCGGGCGACAAGGACATCGAATCGGGCGCCGTGTCGTTCCGGTTCGGTGACCGCACCCAGGTCAACGGGGTCCCGGTGGCCGAAGCCATCGACCTCATCACCGGATGGATCGGACGCCGCGAAAACGCCTTCCCGACAGCCGATTTGGTGAACGAAGCGCGAGGCGCGCAGGCGTGACCGAGGATCGGAGCATCGTGGACCGCGGCGTCGGAGACGCCATAGTGGACCGCGGCGTCGGCGACATCGACTATCTCCAGCGGTTGTGGACGCCGCATCGGATGAGCTACATCGTGGACGCTCCGATCACGGGTGGCGAGGGCACGTCGGCGGGCTCCAAGCAACCGTTCATCGATATCCCCACGCTGGCCGACGAGGAAGGTCTGATCGTCGCGCGCGGCGAACAGGTCTACGCGGTGCTCAACCTGTACCCGTACAACCCGGGACACCTCATGGTGGTGCCCTACCGCAAGGTGTCCGAGCTCGAAGACCTCACCGAGGCCGAGAGCAGCGAGCTGATGTCGTTCACCCAGAAGGCAATTCGGGTGATGAAGGCCATTTCGAACCCGCATGCCTTCAACGTCGGCCTCAATCTGGGTACCTCGGCCGGCGGCTCGCTGGCCGACCACCTGCACATGCACGTGGTGCCGCGGTGGGGCGGCGACGCCAACTTCATCACCGTCATCGGCGGTACCAAGGTGATCCCGCAGCTGCTGCGCGATACCCGCAAGTTGCTGGCCGACGAGTGGGCGGCGCAGGACGCGCAGCGGCTGGGTGAGCGCAGCGACGGCAAAGACGTCCAGTCGTGAGCGACTTCTACCTGTTGACCCGCGCGGCCTACACCAAAGTGAGCCGTCCGCTGGCCCGGGGAGCGCTGCGCATCGGGCTGACGCCGGACGCCGTCACCGTCATCGGTACCACCGCTTCGGTCATCGGTGCGCTGACTCTGTTCCCGACCGGTCACCTCTGGTACGGCGCGGTGGTGGTCTGGTTCTTCGTGCTGGCCGACATGCTCGACGGTGCCATGGCCCGCGAACGTGGCTACGGCACGCGCCTCGGGGCCGTGCTCGACGCCACGTGCGACCGGATCGGTGACGGCGCGGTCTTCTGCGGTCTGCTGTGGTGGATCGCGTTCGAGATGCACGACAAGCCGCTGGTGATCGCCACGTTGATCTGTCTGGTCACCTCGCAGGTCATCTCGTACATCAAGGCCCGCGCCGAGGCCAGCGGTCTGAACGCCGACGGCGGCTTCATCGAACGCCCCGAGCGGCTGATCATCGTGTTGGTGGGTGCGGGATTCTCGGACCTGCCGATTCATCCGCTGCCGCTGGCGTTGCCCATCGCGATGTGGCTGCTGGCCGTCGCCAGCGTCGTCACGTTGGGCCAGCGCGTCGCTGCGGTGCGTCGTTCACCGGGTGCCGATGAGCCACTCCCGTCGAGTTCGCCCACGAAGGAGCAGTGATGAGCGTCCCTACCGGTGGGGTTCCGTCCTTCGGTGGCTTTGACGTCCCGATGGGCGAGCAGCTCAAAGACCTCGGCTACGCCGCGGGCTGGGGGCTGATCCGGACCATGCCAGAGTTCGCGGCCCGCAACGTGTTTGACGCCGGTGCGCTCTACGCGGCGCGCGGCGGCGGTCCGGAGCAACTGCGCAAGAACCTGGCCCGCGTCCTCGGCGTCCGGCCGGCGAAGGTGCCGGGCCGCATCATCCGGGCCTCGCTGGCGTCCTACGCCCGGTACTGGCGGGAGGCGTTCCGGCTGCCGTCGATGGACCAGCGCACGCTCGGCGAGCGGCTCCGGCACTGCCTGGTCGGGACCGAGAACATCGCTGAGGGGCTGCAGCGCGGCAACGGCGTGATCCTGGCGCTGCCGCACAGCGGCAACTGGGATATGGCTGGGGTGGCGGTGGTGCACCAGTACGGAAAATTCACCACGGTCGCCGAGCGGCTGAAGCCCGAGTCGCTGTACAACCGTTTCGTCGAGTACCGCGAGTCGCTGGGATTCGAGATCCTGCCGTTGACCGGGGGCGTCCGTCCGCCGTCCGAGATTCTTACGGAACGGCTGCAGGACAACCGCGTCGTCTGCCTCATGGCTGACCGGGACCTGTCGCGAAATGGCGTGGAGGTCAACCTCTTCGGGGAAGCCACCCGGATGCCTGCGGGCCCAGCCAAACTTGCCGTGACCACCGGCGCGACGCTGCTGACGGTGCACTGCTGGAACAAGCCGAATGACTGGGTCTTCGACCTCTCGGAGCCGGTGGACACCTCCAGTGGCGACGTCGCGGCCATCACCCAGAAGCTCGCCACGATGTTCGAGGCATGTATCGCCGCGCACCCGACCGACTGGCACATGCTGCAACCGCAGTGGCTGGCCGACCTGTCGGAGGAACGCCGGGCCCGGTTGGCCGGGAACGACTGATGCGTATCGGCATGGTGTGCCCGTACTCGTTCGACGTACCGGGTGGCGTTCAGGCACACGTGCTGCAACTGGCCGAGGTGATGCGCGGCTACGGGCACGAGGTGAGTGTGCTGGCGCCGTCGTCGCCGGAGACTCATGCTGACCTGCCGGACTACGTCGTCTCCGGCGGTAAGGCCGTGCCCATCCCGTACAACGGTTCGGTGGCGCGCCTGAGGTTCGGCCCGGCCACCCGCCGGATGGTCAAACGCTGGATCGAGGACGGCGACTTCGATGTCTTGCATCTGCACGAGCCCAATGCGCCGAGCCTGTCGCTGCTGGCGCTGATGGTGGCCAGCGGGCCCATCGTCGCGACGTTTCACACGTCAACTACAAAGTCGTTGACGCTCAACGTTTTTCAGGGGATTCTGCGGCCCTGGAACGAGAAGATCATGGGCCGTATCGCGGTGTCTGATCTGGCGCGGCGCTGGCAGATGGAGGCCCTGGGCTCGGACGCGGTCGAGATTCCCAACGGCGTGGATGTGTCAGCTTTCGATGACGCGCCGCTGCTGCCGGGCTACCCGCGGCCGGGCCGGAGCGTGCTGTTCCTGGGCCGGTTCGACGAACCCCGCAAGGGCATGCAGGTGCTGGTCGGTGCGCTGCCCAAACTGGTGGCGGCCTGCCAGGATGTCGAGGTGCTGATCGTCGGCCGCGGCGACGAGGACGCGCTCAAAGAGGCAGTCGGTGAGAACGCGGGGCATCTGCGCTTCCTCGGTCTGGTCGACGACGCCGAGAAGGCGTCGGCCATGTGCAGCGTCGACGTCTACTGCGCCCCGAACACCGGCGGCGAGAGCTTCGGCATCGTGCTGGTCGAGGCCATGGCCGCGGGCACCCCGGTGGTGGCCAGCGATCTGGACGCGTTCCGGCGCGTGCTCGATCAGGGCGAGGCGGGCCGGCTGGTGCCGGTCGACGACGCCGAGGCCCTCGGCGACGCGTTGGTCGAGATGCTGTCGGACGAGGCGGCCCGGCGCCGCTACGCCGAGGCGGCCACGCAGGCGGTGCGCCGGTACGACTGGTCGGTGGTCGCGCAGCAGATCATGCTGGTCTACGAGACGGTGGCCGGGTCGGGGACGAAGGTCCGGGTGGAGTCCTGATGAGCGCTTGCGCGAAGAAGAGACAGCCCTGATGAGCGCATTACCCGTCGTCGCCCTCGTCCTGGTGGCGTTGACGGTGCTGATCACCGTGGTGTGGGCGTACCAGACGGCGCACCGACTGGACCGGCTGCACGTGCGCTACGACCTGTCCTGGCAGGCCTTGGACGGAGCACTGGCTCGACGGGCGGTGGTATCGCGAGCGGTCGCCGTGGACGCCTATGGTTCCCGCCCGGCCGGACGCCGGCTGGCGGCGCTGGCCGACGACGCCGAACGGGCGTCGCGCCCGGCTCGTGAGGCCGCCGAGAACGAGCTGTCGGCGGCCCTGGCGCAGGTTGATCCGGCATCCATCCCGGTGTCGTTGGTCGCTGAGTTGGCCGACGCCGAGGCCCGGGTGCTGCTGGCCCGCCGCTTCCACAACGACGCGGTCCGGGACACCCTGGCGCTGCGCGAGCGAACCCTGGTGCGCTGGCTGCACCTGGGTGGAACCGCGGCCATGCCAACCTATTTCGAGATCGTCGAACGGGCCTCTCGGCACGAGCCCGGCGCAGTGGGACGACGCACGTCGGCCCGGGTGGTGCTGCTGGACCAGGACGATCAGGTGCTGCTGTTCTGCGGCAGTGACCCGGCAGCCGATCCGCTGATCGCGCCGCGGTGGTGGTTCACCGTCGGGGGAGCGGTCGAACCGGATGAGTCGCTGCCCGACGCCGCCGCCCGTGAGATGGCCGAGGAGACCGGGTTGCAGGTCGATCCGGCGGTCCTGACCGGACCGGTGTGGCGCCGGGAAGCGGTGTTCGAGTTCAACGGATCGGTGATCCGCAGCGAAGAGTTTTTCTTTGTGTACCGCACCGCGCGGTTCGAGCCGGTGACCAGTGGGCACACCACGGTCGAGCGGCAGTCGATTCACAGCCACCGCTGGTGCGATGCCGAGGTCATCGCGCGGTTGGCCGCGGATGGTGAGACTGTCTATCCATTGCAGCTCGGTGAATACCTTTCGCTCGCAGGCGAATTGGCGGACGGGCTGCGGGAGCCCGCACCCCTGACCGCGGAGCCACAGCCGATTCGGTGACGTCGGATGACCTGCGCCGATAACCGATTTGTCTTGGCCACTAGACTTGCCGTGTACCAAATTCTTGAGGGAGATAGCAGTGGATACCGCAGCGGATAACAGCGGTCAGACGGGCACCGCCCGGGTGAAGCGCGGCATGGCCGAGATGCTCAAGGGCGGCGTCATCATGGACGTCGTAACGCCCGAGCAGGCGCGCATCGCAGAGGGCGCCGGCGCCGTAGCCGTCATGGCGTTGGAACGCGTGCCCGCCGATATCCGCGCGCAGGGCGGCGTTTCGCGGATGAGCGATCCGGACATGATCGAGGGCATCATCGAGGCCGTCACCATTCCGGTGATGGCCAAGGCCCGCATCGGCCACTTCGTCGAGGCGCAGATTCTGCAGAGCCTCGGAGTGGACTACATCGACGAGTCCGAGGTGCTGACCCCGGCCGACTACACGCACCACATCGACAAGTGGAAGTTCACCGTGCCGTTCGTGTGCGGCGCCACCAACCTCGGTGAGGCGCTGCGCCGCATCAACGAGGGCGCGGCCATGATTCGCTCCAAGGGCGAGGCCGGCACCGGTGACGTTTCCAACGCCACCACCCACATGCGCAAGATCGGCGGCGAAATCCGTCGGCTGACGTCGCTGTCGGAGGACGAACTGTACGTTGCCGCAAAGGAATTGCAGGCGCCGTACGAGCTCGTGGTCGAGGTTGCGCGCGCCGGCAAGTTGCCTGTCACGCTGTTCACCGCGGGTGGTATCGCCACCCCGGCTGACGCGGCGATGATGATGCAGCTGGGTGCTGAGGGCGTGTTCGTCGGCTCGGGCATCTTCAAGTCCGGCGACCCGGCGGCTCGTGCAGCGGCCATCGTCAAGGCCACCACGTTCTACGACGACCCCGACACGTTGGCCAAGGTGTCGCGCGGTCTGGGTGAGGCCATGGTCGGCATCAACGTGGAGGATGTGCCGGAGCCTCATCGGCTCGCCGAGCGGGGCTGGTAAAACCAACACGTGGCAATCGAGCAGATACTCGACCTCGAGCAGCTTGAGGTCAACATCTACCGCGGCAGTGTCTTCAGCCCCGAATCGGGTTTTCTGCAGCGCACTTTCGGTGGCCACGTAGCCGGTCAGTCGTTGGTGTCGGCGGTGCGCACCGTGGACCCGAAGTATCAAGTGCACTCGTTGCACGGGTACTTCTTGCGTCCCGGTGACGCCCGGGCACCGACTGTGTACATGATCGAGCGGATTCGCGATGGTGGATCGTTCTGCACCCGTCGGGTCAGTGCGATCCAGCATGGCGAGACCATCTTCTCGATGTCGGCGTCGTTCCAGACCGAACAGAGCGGTATCGAGCATCAAGACGAGATGCCGGTACCGCCGCCACCCGATCTGTCGAAGGGGTTTCGGTCCGCCGGAGCATTCGACGACGCCGGGTTCGCCCAGTTCGCCGAGTGGGACGTGCGCATCGTGCCGCGGGACCAGGTAGCCCGGGTTCCCGGCAAGGCATCGCAGCAGCAGGTGTGGTTCCGGCATCGCGACCCGCTGCCCGACGACCATGTCCTGCACATCTGTGCCCTGGCATACATGAGTGACCTGACGCTGCTGGGTTCAGCGCAGGTGAATCACCTTGAGGTACGCAAACATATGAACATCGCTTCGCTGGACCACGCCATGTGGTTCATGCGTCCGTTCCGGGCTGACGAATGGCTGTTGTACGACCAGTCGTCGCCGTCGGCGAATGGCGGCCGGGCGCTGACCCAGGGCAAGATTTTCAACCAGCATGGCGCGATGGTCGCTGCTGTGATGCAGGAGGGGCTGACCCGCTACGACCGCGGCTTCACCCCGTCGGCCGAGTGAGCCCGCGCGTCGGCGTCCTTGCGCTGCAAGGGGATACGCGTGAGCATCTGGCGGCCCTGCGGGACGCGGGCGCTGAGGTTTCGACGGTTCGTCGGCTCGCCGAGTTGAATGCCATTGACGCCCTGGTGATTCCGGGCGGCGAATCCACCGCGATGAGCCACCTGCTGCGCGAGCTGGAGCTGCTGGAGCCGCTGCGGGCTCGTTTGGCCGCGGGCATGCCGTGCTACGGGTCGTGCGCCGGAATGATTCTGTTGGCCACCGAGATCAACGACGCCGGCGTGCCCGGGCGTGAGGCTCTGCCCCTGCGCGGTATCGATATGACGGTGCGGCGCAACGCCTTCGGTCGTCAGGTCGATTCGTTCGAGGGAGATCTCGAGTTCGTCGGGCTGAATGAGCCCGTGCACGCGGTGTTCATCCGGGCGCCGTGGGTCGAGCGCGTCGGTCCTGACGTCGAGGTGCTGGCCCGCGCGGCCGGTCATCCTGTCGCGGTCCGCCAGGGCCGCATGCTGGCGACGTCGTTCCATCCCGAAGTCACCGGCGACCGCCGCATCCACAAGCTCTTCGTCGAGTCGCTCTAGCGCGATTTGTGCACGTTTTTCCGCGCGAGCCACGGATTTTCGTGCACAAATCACGACAACCAGATGCGGAGGCGGTCGTAGATCCGTTCGTCGTTGAGCAGCGTGAAGTGGTTCGCTTCCGGCAGATGCAGGCGATTGTCGCGCTGAAAACCCATGTCGCGCTTTTTGCTTCGGCCTTGCGCACTGCGTACCTGTACCAGGCCGTCGCCCAGCACCCAACCGATCGGGTTGGCCGGGGTCCGCGCCAGGGTGGCGCTCACGCAGTAGTACGACACCCCGTCGAGCAGCGGGACGTCGGTCTGCGCCTCAGCGCGCAGGGCGTCGGCATCGCGGTCGCGCCAGTCGCGTTCGTCCAGTGAGCCGAACCGCAGATCGCGGATGCCGGTGCTGCGCCGGCGCAGCAGGTTGCCCAGCGGCCGGGTTTCGGGCAGCGCACTGAGCGCGGCCGATCCGAAATGCACGACCTTCTCCAGCGGCGCCCCGGTGTGCGGCGTGCCGAGCGTGACGACGGTGCGCACCCGGTCCACCCACGACCGGTCGGCAACCGCGCACGCCGAGCGGATCACCAAGCCGCCCATCGAGTGGCCGACCAGCGAGATAGTCCGCACCGGCACTGGCCACCCGGCAACCAGTTGGTCCAGCAGCTCGGACAGCAGAACGCCGTTGTCCGAGATGTGCAGGCCGGTGTTGTACCGGATTTCGACGCCGGTGATGTCTATGTCGGACCCGAGCCGCTGGCTATAGGTCGGCCGGTTGCCCAGCGCCCAGAACGCTTCGGTCTCCATCAATCCGTGGAGGAACACCACGACGTCGCCGGTTGCAGTGGGGTAGGCGGCCCGCACGCTGGCAGGGTCCAGGGACACTGCCCGGCCATCGACGCGTACTGACATGGTGGTCGCCAGCGCTGAGCCTTGCTCATGCAGCTTGTCACCGATCAACCCCTGCAATGCCGCGAGTACCCGCGCGCCGCCCGTTTGATCGGACAACGTGCCGGCGGTCGGTCCGTCGAATGCCTTGCCGGCAACGGGCGCAGCCGTCGTGAAGGTGTGCCCGATCGCGGAGTAGACGCCATCCGTGATGGCGTCGTAGACGACCTTGACGGGTTTGGCGGCCGGTCCGACTCCCAGGCCCACCAGGCGGAACACCCGCTCGGAGATGGCGCGCTGGATGGTGTGGATGCCGTCGACGGCAGTGCCCAGTTCCTGCAGGCTGAGCTCGGCGAGCGCGCCGGCTTCGCTGGTGGTCGGGTCATCCATGCGACTGAGTGTACGAGTGTTCACTGTCTACGCTGTGAAAAAGCAGCGCATTGTGAGCAGCGTCATCGGGCCGGCTGACACGCGAACGCCCAAGTCATAGCGCCGGCTCGTGGGCTTCACAGCTAAGGCATAGCCGGAGCCGTCTTAATAGTCATGTGAGTACGACATCCGCTGCCGTCATGGACGCCCCGACTGCTGAGCCAGCCGCCCCGGCGCCGCGTCGCTGGAGCTTGGCGACCAAAACCGGCGAACGCACCGCACTGGCCGCCCTGCTGATCGTCACGGCGGTCAGCTATCTGTGGAACATCACCATCAACGGCATGGGCAACCAGTTCTACGCCGCCGCGGTATGGGCTGGTTCGCGGAACTGGGAGGCGCTGCTGTTCGGGTCCATCGACCCGCACAACGTCATCACCGTGGACAAGCCGCCGCTGTCGCAGTGGGTCATGGCGCTCTCCGGCCAGATCTTCGGGTTCAGCAGCGCGAGCATGCTGATCCCCGAGGCGCTGATGGCTGTCGCCTCCGTTTGGCTGCTCTACGCCGCGGTACGACGGATCAGTGGTCCGGGCGCGGGCCTGCTCGCCGGTGCGGTCCTCGCGCTGACGCCGGTGTCCGTCATGATGTTCCGTTTCAACAACCCCGACGCGGCCATGGTGCTGCTGATGACGCTGGCGGCGTACTTCACCGTCCGGGCCTTGGACAAGAACGGCGCCAAGTGGATGGCGCTGGTCGGCGTCGCCCTGGGTTTCGCGTTCCTGGCCAAGATGCTCGAAGGCGTGATGGTGGCGCCGGCCCTCGGCCTGGTGTACCTGATCGCTGCTCCGGTCGCCCTGCGTAGCCGGATTTGGCACCTGGCCGGCGCCCTGCTGGCGCTCGTGGTCTCTTCCGGTTGGTATGTGGTGTTGACGATCCTGTGGCCGGCGTCGTCGCGGCCGTACATGGCCGGCTCGACGGACAACAGCTTCATGAATCTGGTGTTGGGCTACAACGGTTTTGGCCGGGTGCTCGGTAAGAACCACATGGGCAAGATGGACCCCGACGCGCCGTCGACGGTGCATACGGTCACTGGCGAACACGTCGGCCATGCCGCCGGCGAGGCCATCAAGACCATGCCGCACCACGGCGGTTTCGGTGATCAGGTCCAGGGCCTGCCTCGCCTGTTCAGCGGCGAATTCGGCTTTGAAATCGGCTGGCTGGTGCCGGCTGCGCTGCTGGCCACAGTGTTCGTGCTGATCTCGCGGGGCCGAGCACCCCGCACGGATCTGGTCCGCGCCGGCGCCATCCTGTTCGGCGGCTGGTTGGTAAGCGTCGGTCTGGTGCTGAGCTTCATGAAGACCAACGTGCACCCGTACTACTGCCTGGCGGTGGCTCCCGCCATCGCCGCGATGTTCGCCATCGCCGTCGTGGAGATGTGGCGGAAGCGGGACTCACTGTTGCACCGAATCGGTTTGGCCACAATGCTTCTCGGCAGCGGGGTGTGGGGCTTCGTGATTCTGGGCCGCAACGCCGACTGGCTGCCGGCGCTGCGCTGGGTGTTGCTGGCCGCCGCCGTCGTGGGGTCCGTCGCTCTGGTGTGGACCGCGGGACGGGACAACCGGAAGCGGATCGCGACGCTGGCCCTGGGCCTGGCGATGTTCGGCGCGGTCGGTGGATCGGTGGCCTACTCGGTCGCGACCTTCGGCCAGCCGCACCTCGGTGGTGGCCCGTCCGTCGGCCCGGCTGACAAGGACGACAACGGCCACGGTGGTTGGGGCCAGAATGACCCCAACCCTGAGCTGAACGCACTGCTGAAGGCGACCGACACCAAGTGGTCGGCAGCCATCAACCGGTCGTCGGCCGCAGCCGGACTGGAGCTGGACACCCGCACGCCGGTGATCGCGATCGGCGGCTTCGGCGGCACCGACCCGGCGCCGACGCTGCAGCAGTTCCAGTCGTACGTCGCGGGCCACGAGGTCGGTTACTACATCGTGTCTGACAACAAGGGGCATTGGGGCGGCGATTCGCACTCCGACATCGCGGACTGGGTGAGCGCCAACTTTGCGCCGATCAAGGTCGGCTCCGACACGGTCTACAACCTGACGCAGCCACTGAAGAAGTAATCGTCGCGACTGTGCGGCCAGATTGTTCCGAGTGCCGGAATCGCGATCTGGCCGCACCGTCGTGACCAGGGCTGTCGGGGCCGCTCGCACGTCCACGTAAACTGGTCAGTCGATGTTTCACCAGAAAGAGGGCGTACACGCATGAGCGGCCATTCCAAGTGGGCGACAACCAAGCACCAGAAGGCCGTCAAGGACGCGCGCCGAGGTAAAGAGTTCGCCAAGCTGATCAAGAACATCGAGGTGGCCGCGCGCACCGGCGGTGGTGATCCCGGCGGCAACCCGACGCTGTACGACGCCATTCAGAAGGCCAAGAAGACCTCGGTCCCCAACGACAACATCGAGCGGGCGCGCAAGCGTGGCGCGGGCGAGGAAGCCGGCGGCGCCGACTGGCAGACCATCATGTACGAGGGCTACGGCCCCAACGGTGTCGCCGTGCTCATCGAGTGCCTGAGCGACAACCGTAACCGCGCCGCCGGCGAGGTCCGCGTCGCGATGACCCGCAACGGCGGCAACATGGCCGACCCCGGTTCGGTGTCCTACCTGTTCTCCCGCAAGGGCATCATCACGCTGGAGAAGAACGGCCAGACCGAGGACGACGTCCTGATGGCCGTCCTGGACGCCGGCGCCGAAGAGGTCAATGATCTCGGCGAAGCGTTCGAGGTTATCTGCGAACCGACCGACCTGGTCGCGGTGCGCACCGCGCTGCAGGAAGCCGGGATCGACTACGACTCGGCCGAGTCCGGCTTTCAGCCGTCGGTGTCGGTGGCAGTCGACCTCGAGGGTGCCCGCAAGGTGTTCAAGCTGGTCGACGCGCTGGAAGACAGCGACGATGTCCAGAACGTCTACACCAACGTCGACATCCCGGACGACGTCGCCGCGCAGCTCGACGAGGAGTAACCGAGCCGATCGCGGCTCAGCCGAGGGCTGCGCCGACCGGAGTATCCCCGGAGATCACCTCGAAGGTCCGCGCAGCAGACTCCGGGTTATCCAGCACTGCCAGCAGCACGGCGGCAACGTCGGCGCGCGGAATGGCGCCGCGACCGGTGGTTTCGGCGATCCGCACCAGACCGGTGCCGGGATCGTCGGTGAGCCGCCCCGGTCGCACAATCGTCGTCTTCAGCCCGGTGCGGGCCCGCATGTCGGCGTCGGCCTCGGACTTGGCCTGGATATACGCCAGGAACACGGGGTCGTAGCCGGCGTCCAAGCTGCGGTCGTCGGCCGAAATCGCCGACACCATCACGTAGCGGCCCACCCCGGCGGCTTCCGCGGCATCGGCCAGCAGGATGGCCGCGTCGCGATCCACTGTCTGCTTGCGTGCGGCACCGCTGCCCGGGCCGGCGCCCGCCGCGAACACGACCGCGTCCGCGTCCCGAAGCTGCGAGGCGACGTCACTGGCAGATGCCTGCTCGAGGTCGACGACGATTGCCGTGGCCCCGACGGCTTCCAGGTCGGCAGCCTGGGTGGGATTGCGGATCAGCCCGGCGACCGAGTCGCCGCGACTGGCGAGCAGTTGCTCCAGCAGTAGGGCGATTTTTCCGTGTCCACCGGCGATAACGACGCGCATGCCTCCAACTGTGTCACGCACCGGCGTGTGGTCGACCGCCTGCATCGAAAGGCGTGTCCCTGCCGCACCCTGTCGCCGCCGCCCGCTAAGCTATCGAACAGCTGTTCGGGACCTAGTGAGGAGTAGGCGTGCGGGTGATGGGCGTCGACCCCGGTTTGACGCGCTGTGGCCTTTCGATGGTCGAGGGGGGCACGGGGCGCAAGGTCACCGCGCTCGATGTCGACGTGGTGCGTACCCCGTCCGACGTCGAGCTGCACCGGCGCTTGTTGACCATCAGTGACACCGTCGAACACTGGATGGATACCCACCGTCCCGACGTCATTGCCATCGAGCGGGTGTTCGCCAACCAGAACGCCAACACCGCCATGGGCACGGCACAGGCCGGCGGTGTCATCGCCCTGGCGGCGGCGCGTCGGGGGATCGACGTGCACTTCCATACGCCCAGTGAGGTGAAAGCCGCGGTCACCGGCAACGGTCGCGCGGACAAGGCGCAGGTCACCACCATGGTCACCAAAATCCTTGGGCTACAACAGAAACCGACTCCGGCTGACGCCGCTGACGCCCTGGCCCTGGCCATCTGCCACTGCTGGCGGGCGCCGATGATCGCCAGGATGGCCGAGGCAGAGGCCAAAGCAGCGGAGTTCAAGAAGCAGTACGCAGCGAAGGTGAAGGCGGCGCGCGCATGATCGCATCGGTACGTGGCGAGGTCATCGACATCGCGCTCGATCACGCGGTGGTCGAGGCCGCCGGCGTGGGCTACAAGATCATGGCCACCCCGGCGACCCTGTCCACGCTGCGCCGCGGCAACGAATCGCGGCTGATCACCGCGATGATCGTCCGCGAGGATTCCCAGACCTTGTACGGTTTCGCGGACTCGGACGCCCGGGATCTCTTCAATGTCCTGCTCGGGGTGTCCGGGGTCGGGCCGAAGATCGCGCTGGCAACGCTCGCGGTGTACGACGCGCCGACGTTGCGGCAGGCGCTGGCCGACGGTGACGTCACCGCGCTCACCCGCGTGCCGGGCATCGGCAAGCGTGGCGCCGAGCGCATGGTCCTGGAGTTGCGCGACAAGATCGGCGCGACGGCGGGCGCCGGTGCCGGCGTTGTCGGAGGCCATTCCATCCGTGGACCAGTCGTGGAAGCCCTTATCGGACTTGGCTTTCCGGCCAAACAGGCCGAGGAGGCCACTGACAAGGTGCTGGCCAACGACCCGGAGGCGAACACCGCCACGGCGCTGCGGGCGGCCCTGTCGATGTTGGGTAAGAAGTGAGCCGGTTCGAAGATGAGGGTGTCGAACCCGACGAGCGGGACGTCTCACCGGCGCTGACAGTCGGCGAGGGTGACGTCGACGCCAGCCTGCGCCCCAAGTCGCTGCGCGAATTCATCGGCCAGCCCCGCGTGCGTGAGCAGCTGCAATTGGTGCTCGAGGGTGCCAAGAACCGCGGCGGGACGCCGGACCACATCCTGCTCTCGGGGCCGCCTGGCCTCGGCAAGACGTCGCTGGCCATGATCATCGCGGCGGAACTGAGCTCGTCGCTGCGCCTCACCTCCGGGCCCGCGCTGGAACGTGCCGGCGATCTGGCTGCCATGCTCAGCAACCTGGTCGAGGGCGACGTGCTGTTCATCGACGAGATCCACCGCATCGCCCGGCCCGCCGAGGAAATGCTGTACCTGGCCATGGAGGACTTCCGGGTCGACGTGGTGGTCGGTAAAGGCCCCGGCGCGACGTCGATTCCGTTGGAAGTCGCCCCGTTCACCCTGGTCGGGGCGACGACCCGCTCGGGCGCGCTGACCGGCCCGCTGCGCGACCGCTTCGGCTTCACCGCGCACATGGACTTCTACGAGCCGCCCGAGCTCGAACGGGTGCTGGCCCGCTCGGCCGGCATCCTTGGCATCGAGCTGGGCGCCGAGGCCGGAGCTGAGGTGGCCCGGCGGTCCCGCGGCACGCCACGCATCGCGAACCGGCTGCTGCGCCGAGTGCGCGACTATGCCGAGGTCCGGGCCGACGGCGTCATCACCCGGGATGTGGCCAAGGCCGCGCTGGCGGTCTACGACGTCGACGAACTGGGCTTGGACCGTCTCGACCGCGCGGTATTGACCGCGCTGACAAAGAGTTTCGGCGGCGGTCCGGTCGGTGTCTCCACGTTGGCGGTGGCCGTGGGGGAGGAGGCCACCACCGTCGAGGAGGTGTGCGAGCCGTTCCTGGTCCGGGCCGGGATGATCGCCCGGACTCCGCGTGGCCGCGTAGCGACGCCGCAGGCCTGGACTCATTTGGGCCTACAACCGCCGATCAACGGACTTGGGCAGGCCGGACTGTTTGAATAGCCCCATGCTGATTGCAGGGTCTATCCTCGCCGGCCTGGCCGCGCTCTTGCACGTGTACATCTTCGTGATGGAGTCGCTGCTATGGACCGCGCCGCGCACTCGGGCTACTTTCGGCACCACGCCGGAGACCGCCGAGATCACCAAACCGCTCGCCTTCAACCAGGGGTTTTACAACCTGTTTCTTGCGATCATCGCTGCCGTCGGCATCGCGGCAATCGTGGTGGGCTGTAAGGGAATCGGTTTCGCGCTGATGTTCGCCGGCGTCGGCTCGATGGCAGCGGCCGCTATGGTGCTGTTGCTCTCGTCTCCTGACAAGGCTCGCGCTGCGGTGGTGCAGGGGGCGTTCCCGCTGTTCGCTCTGATGGCGCTGGTGATCGCGGCATTCGAGTGATACGCCGGTGCGCGACCGTCGTCGCCGCCGTCGTGGTGGCGTTGACCGGTTGCGGTCCGTCGGTCGCCGACCCAGGTCCTGATCTGGCACAACTTGCAGACAGCCTGATCGCCGACGAGCAGGCGATACGTGATCCCGCGACGCCGGAACCGGCGCTGATCTCCGCCGCGCAACAGCAACAAGCGGCCTACCGCGACGTCGCCAGGCACCCAGACTGGGATGCGGTCATCGCACCACGCATCCCAGCGGCCCTGGCTCAGGCGTACAGCCGCAATGTCGATGCTGCTCGTGAACTCTTCGGTATGACACCGCCGAAGGACACCGTGCCGCCGTGGACCATCCAGTCGCCGGCCCCCGCCGATGAGTTGCTCGGCTACTTCCACGAAGCGCAGCAGGCGTCCGGGGTCGACTGGACCTACCTGGCGGCGATCAACCTCGTTGAATCGCGGTTCGGCCGGATCAACGGCAATAGTTCGGCTGGGGCGCAGGGGCCCATGCAGTTCCTGCCGGCGACGTTCGCCGCGTATGGCAGCGGCGACATTCACGCGCCGCGCGACGCGATCCTGGCGGCCGGCCGGTATCTGGCCGCCAACGGTTTCGCCGCCGATCCCGACGGAGCCCTGCACCACTACAACCATTCCGCCGCCTACGTTCGGGCGGTTGGTGACTACGCAGCGGTCATGGCGGCTGACCCCGCCGCGTTCGCCGGGTACTACCAATGGCAGGTCTATTACCGGACCACGGCCGGCGACATCCTGCTGCCCGTCGGATACTCCGCGTCCAGCCCGATCCCGGCGGCCGACTACCTGGCGACCCATCCCCAGTAGCGAGATCCCTCGCCGAAACCGTATTCCAGCAGCGGAAGTGCGAGTAGAAGCCTGCTGGAATGCCGTTTCGGCGGGTCAGCGATCGCGCCGGTTGTAGCCACTGACGCCGCTGATGGCACACTGGTCAGTACCCTGGCACGGCGATCGGCTGGTCCGGCTCGCGTGCCTACTCACAGAATCACCAGAACGAAAGATTTTCGCCGTCATGGATTTGGTTGTTTTCCTGCCGCTGCTCCTGGTCATGGGCGCCTTCATGTTTTTCGCGTCGCGGCGGCAGCGGAAGCAGATGCAGGCGACGATTGACCTGCACAACTCTCTGACGGTCGGCGACCGGGTGAGCACCACCTCGGGTCTGCTGGGCACCATCACCCGGATCGACGACGACAACGTCGACCTGGAGATCGCTCCCGGCGTCGTGACCACCTGGCTGAAACTGGCCGTCCGTGACCGGATTGAGCCGCAGGTTGAGGCCGCTGAAGAGCTGACCTCGGCGTCCGCCGAAGAAAGTGTGACCTCGGCTGCCGCCGAAGAGGGCGCGCCGAAGACCGAAGGCTGATTTTCCCGCACCAACACGTACCCTTTGCGGGGCTGACGTACCGATTCTCAAGGAGAACCTAGAACCGTGGCATCGTCTTCGGCGCCGGTGCACCCATACCGCTATCTGTCGTTTTTCCTGGTGCTGCTCGTCGGTGCCTATCTACTGGTGTTTCTCACCGGCGACAAGCACGCCAAGCCCAAGCTGGGCATTGACTTGCAGGGCGGTACCCGGGTCACTCTGACTGCACGTACCCCTGACGGCTCGACCCCGACCCGCGAAGCGCTGATCCAGGCGCAGGAGATCATCGGCTCCCGCGTGAACGGTCTCGGTGTCTCCGGCTCCGAGGTTGTGATCGACGGTTCGAACCTGATCATCACCGTGCCCGGTCAGGACGGCAGCGAGGCCCGCAACCTGGGCCAGACCGCGCGGCTGTACATCCGGCCGGTCGTCCACGTCATCCCGGCTCAAGGCGCGCAGCCGGCCAAGCCCGCCGCGCCTGCAGCTCCGATGCCCGGCGCTCCGGTTCCTGGCGCTCCGGGAGCACCGGGTGGGCTGCCGGGAGCACCGGGAGGCCTGCCCGGAATGCCCGGGATGCCGCCGCTGATCGCCCCGGCCGAGCCCGATGCCCCGATCACCCCGCCGACGCCGGGCATGCCCGCGCACCCGGCGTCCACTGCGCCTGCGCCCGCTCCGGCGCCGCAGCCTCGTCCGTTCCCCGAGGAGCCGACCCCGGCGCCGTCGGACACCTCGACCGCTCCGGCACCGGCTGAACCCGGCGCACCCGCTCCGGGCGCACCCGCCGAACCCGGCGCCCCCGCACCTGGTGCCCCCACTGAACCCGCTCCGGGCGCGCCTGCTCCCGGTGCCCCCGCCCCAGGTGCTCCGGCCCCTGGTGCTCCGGCGCCGGGCGGCCCCGCAGAGCACGGCCCGAAGGCCGAACTGGCACAGCGCATCGCTGACGAGAAGGCCCTGCGACAGAGCACGCAGCCGCAGATTCAGCTGTTGGCGCTGCAGTTCCAAGCGACGCGCTGCGATCAGCAGGACGTGCTGGCCGGCAACGACGACCCGAACCTGCCGTTGGTGACGTGCTCGCAAGACCACAAAGAGGTCTATCTGCTGGATAAGTCGATCATCAGTGGTGATCAGATCAAGGACGCTTCGTCGGGCCTGAACCAGCAGCAGGGCGAATACGTCGTCGACGTGACGTTCAAGGAGAAGGCTGCCGACACGTGGGGCACCTTCACCGCCGCCAACATCGGCACCCAGACCGCCTTCGTTCTCGACTCTCAGGTGGTCAGCGCACCGGCCATCCAGGAAGCCATCCCGGGCGGGCGAACCCAGATCACCGGCCACTTCAACGCCACGACGTCGAAAGACTTGGCCAACGTCCTCAAGTACGGTTCGCTGCCGCTGTCGTTCGAGGCGTCGGAGGCCCAAACAGTGTCGGCGACACTGGGCTTGACGTCGCTCAAGGCGGGCTTGATCGCCGGTGGGATCGGCCTTGTACTCGTGCTGTTGTATTCGCTGATCTACTACCGCCTGCTCGGACTGCTTGTCGCGTTGTCGTTGATCACCTCCGGCGCAATGGTTTTTGCGCTGCTGGTGCTGCTGGGCAGATACATCAACTACACGCTTGACCTCGCAGGCGTCGCCGGCATCATCATCGGTATCGGCACCACCGCGGACTCGTTCGTGGTGTTGTTCGAACGCATAAAGGATGAGATTCGCGAAGGCCGGTCGTTCCGCTCGGCAGTGCCACGTGGTTGGGCACGTGCCCGCAAGACGATCCTGTCGGGTAACGCAGTGACCTTGCTGGCAGCCGTGGTGCTGTACATCCTTGCTGTCGGTCAGGTGAAGGGCTTCGCGTTCACCACCGGCCTGATGACCGTGATCAACGTGGTCGTGGTGTTCCTGGTGACGTGGCCGCTGGTGTATCTGGCATCGAAGTCGCGCACCATCGCCAAGCCGGCGTTCAACGGGTTGGGCGCGGTGCAGCGGATCGCACAGGAACGACGAGCCGCCTCGTATGCGGGCACGGAACAGGGATAGGCAGATGGCTGCTAACGATTCCAATGACGTCGACACGATGAGTGTCGAAGCGCCCGACATCGAGTCGGTGGACGTGCCGAAGCACGGCTTCCTCACCCGGCTTTACACGGGTACCGGGGCGTTCAACATCATCGGCAAACGCAGGGTGTGGTACGCGGTCAGCGGTCTGATCCTCACGATCGGCATCGTCAGCATGATCGTCCGCGGCTTCACGTTCGGCATCGACTTCGTCGGCGGTACCCAGATCTCGCTGCCGGCCGCTGGTGGCCACGGAACGACGACAACGCAGCAGGTCGAGAGCGTTTTCTCGTCGACGTTGGGTAAGGCCCCCCAGTCGGTTCAGACCGTTGGCACGGGCGATGCGGCGACGGTGCAGATTCGCTCGGTGACGCTGACGAACGACGAGGTCGACAAGCTCCGCACCGCGCTGTTCGACAAATTCCAGCCGAAGGGCAAGGACGGACAACCCAGCAAGTTGGCGATCAGCGATTCCGGGGTGTCGGAGACCTGGGGCCAGCAGATAACCCAGAAGGGTGTCGTAGCGCTGGTGGTGTTCGTCGTCCTTGCGGCGATCTACGTTGCTGTGCGGTATGAGCCGTACATGGCAGTCGCGGCGTTGGCCGCGATGTTCTTCACGGTCTTCAGCACCGCCGGTATCTACTCGCTGGTGGGGTGGGAAGTTACCCCGGCAACCGTCATCGGTCTGCTGACGATTCTGGGCTATTCCATATACGACACCGTCGTCGTGTTCGACAAGGTCGAGGAGAATACGCACGGTTTCGAGCACACGACCAGACGCACCTACGCCGAACAAGCCAACCTCGCGGTAAACCAGACGTTCATGCGGTCGATCAACACCGGTCTGATCGCGATGCTGCCGATCATCGCGTTGATGGTGGTAGCTGTGTGGATGCTCGGTGTCGGGACGCTGAAGGACCTGGCCCTGGTCCAGCTGATTGGTATCTTTACCGGCCACTACGCGTCGATCTTCTTCGCGACGCCGCTGTTGGTGAGCTTGCGCGAGCGGACCGATCTGGTGAAGAACCACACCCGCCGCGTGCTCAACCGCCGCAAGTCGGCCAACGAGCGGGGCACCGGCACCGCTGTCGAGGAGGTGTCGGTCGGCGCACTGACCGCCCCGGAAAAGCCAGAGCCCGGAGCCAAACCGCTCCGTCCCGGCCGGCCGTCGGGTAAGCGAAACCACCGGGGCTAGCCCTCGATGCCCGCCCGGTTCCGCCGAACCGCATTGGCTGGTGCGGTGATGTTGGTGGCAGGCTTCGGTCTGTCCGGCTGTGACAGTTCGGGTGACACCGTCGACTACATCGTCGACGGTGCCCTGCCCACTTACAACACTGCGTCGGTGATCGGCGCGGCTTCGGGTGCACCGCAAGCCTTTTCGCGGGTGCAGACGGGCTTCAACTTTCGTGGCCCGGGCGGCCAGGTGGTTGCCGATCGAGATTTCGGCACGGTGTCCGTCGTTGGCCGTGCGCCGCTGACCCTCGACTACAAGATCAGCGATAGCGCGGTCTACTCCGACGGCAAGCCGGTCACCTGTGACGACATGGTGCTGGCCTGGGCGGCGCAGTCGGGCCAGTTCCCGGCGTTCGACGCGGCCAGTCGGGCCGGGTACGTCGACGTCGCCGCCGTCGACTGCACCCCGGGCCAGAAGCGGGCCCGCGTCACCTTTGTCCGCGACCGCGATGTCACCGACTATGGGCTGCTGTTTTCGGCTACGTCGCTGCTGCCGTCGCACGTGCTGGACGATGCGCTCGGTCTCGGCGACGGTGGCGTGACGAAGGCACTGCAGAGCGCCGACGGACCCACCATCGACAAGATTGCTCAGGCCTGGAACACCACCTGGGATTTGAAGCCTGACGCAGACCTGAAGCGGTTCCCGTCGGCCGGTCCATACAAGCTGGCATCGGTGGCCAAGAATGGCTCGATCACGTTGGTGGCCAACGACAAATGGTGGGGCGCCAAGCCGGTGATCGGCAAAGTCACGGTGGCGCCGCGCGGCGACGACCTGGCTGCGCGGATCAAGTCCGGCAAGGTCGAGGTCGTCGACGTCGCCGCTGGGGTCGTCGACAAGCTGGAGGTGCCGGGCAATTACACGCGCTCGGACGGTCCGTCGGCTGACATTGAGCAGCTGATCTTCGCTCCGCAGGGTGTCATGGCGGATACGGGGACTCGTCATGCCATCGCCTTGTGCACGCCGCGGGACGCGATCTCGAGCGCAGTCGGGGTGCCGGTCAGCAATTCCCGCTTGAACACAGTGACGGACGATTCCCTGACGGTCGCCGAAAATGGCGGTACCACAGGGCAATTCGACGTCGCGGATGTTGACGGGGCGCGCGGTGCGGCGGGCAATCAGCCGGTGACGGTGCGCATGGGCTACCGGGGGCCAGACGCCAGACTGGCCGCAGTGGTGGCTGCGATCGCCAAGTCCTGCGGTGCGGCGGGCATCACGGTGCAGGACGTGGCGTCGCCGACGGTGGGGCCGCAAAGCTTGCGCGCGGGCGATATTGACGTGCTCCTGGCCGGCGACGGAGGCGCGGCGGGCAGCGGCTCCAGCGGCTCGTCGGTGGTCGACGCGTACGCCCTGCACAGCGGCAACGGCAACAATCTGTCGGGCTACGACAATGAGCGCGTGGACGGCGTCATCGCCGCCCTCGCGGTGACCACTGATCCCAAGGAGCAGGCCCGACTGCTCGGTGAAGGTGCCACCGTCTTGTGGGCCGACATGCCGACCGTGCCGCTGTACCGCCAGCAGCGGACCTTACTGGTGACGAAAGACCTGACCTTGGTGCGCGCCAATCCGACGCGCTGGGGTGCGGGGTGGAACATGGACCGTTGGGGAAGTAAATAAACATATGTCCGAGCTGACGACTCTATTTACCGAACTGGTGCGTGAGGTGCCGGACTTCCCGGAGCCCGGCGTCCAGTTCAAGGATCTGACGCCGCTGTTGGCCGACGGCCGCGGCCTGGCGGCAGTGACGGCGGCGCTGGCCGAGGTGGCCGACGGGGTCGACTTGATCGCGGGTATCGACGCCAGGGGCTTCCTGCTGGGCGCCGCGGTGGCCACCCGCTTGGGTACCGGCGTGCTCGCGGTGCGCAAGGGCGGCAAGCTTCCGCCGCCGGTGCACAGCGAGCAGTACGCGTTGGAGTACGGCACCGCGACGCTGGAGATTCCGGCCGACGGGATCGATCTGACCGGGCGGCGCGTTGTAGTCATAGACGACGTGCTTGCGACCGGCGGCACCGTCGGTGCGACAGTCCGTCTGCTGCAGGCCGCGGGTGCGACGGTGACCGCGGCAGCGGTCGTACTGGAACTGAATGGTCTCGGCGGACGCGAAGTCCTGCAACCACTAGCGGTCACCAGCCTGTTCGTGGTCTGAGGGGCTATTCTCGACAAACCGGGTGTAGGAGGTGTGCGGCGTTGGCTGACGACAAGGTGATGCAGGTTCAGCCCGCGCCGCCGGAGCCGAACACGGGGGTGTCGCTCGAAGCGGCCAAGGGGACCGTCAGCGCGTCCCGCCGCGTGCGCGCCCGCCTGGCCCGCCGGATGACTGCCCAGCGCAGCCTGGTCAACCCCGTTCTTGAGCCGCTGGTCGCGGTGCACCGGGAGTACTACCCCAAGGCAGACCTGGCGATCCTGCAGCGCGCGTACGAGATTGCCGAGGAGCGGCACGCACCGCAGCTGCGCAAATCCGGCGATCCGTACATCACCCATCCGCTGGCCGTGGCCAACATCCTGGCCGAACTCGGCATGGACACCACGACGTTGGTGGCCGCGCTGCTGCACGACACCGTTGAGGACACCGGCTACACGCTGGAGGCGCTGACCACCGAATTCGGCACCGAGGTCGGTCACCTGGTCGACGGCGTCACCAAGCTGGACAAGGTGGTGCTCGGCTCGGCGGCCGAGGCCGAGACCATCCGCAAGATGATCATCGCCATGGCCCGCGATCCTCGCGTGCTGGTGATCAAGGTTGCCGATCGGTTGCACAACATGCGCACCATGCGGTTCCTGCCCCCGGAGAAGCAGGCGCGTAAGGCTCGCGAAACGCTGGAAGTCATTGCGCCGCTTGCTCATCGACTCGGTATGGCCACCGTCAAGTGGGAGCTGGAGGACCTGTCCTTCGCGATCCTGCATCCCAAGCGGTACGAGGAAATCGTGCGGCTGGTCGCCGATCGCGCGCCGTCCCGCGATACCTACCTGGCCAAGGTGCGCGCCGAGATCGCCAATTCGCTACTGGCCATGAAGATCAACGCGACGGTCGAGGGGCGGCCCAAGCATTACTGGTCCATCTACCAGAAGATGATCGTCAAAGGCCGCGACTTCGACGACATCCACGACTTGGTCGGCGTGCGCATCCTGTGCGACGAGATCCGGGACTGCTACGCCGCCGTCGGCGTCGTGCACTCGCTATGGCAGCCCATGGCCGGGCGGTTCAAGGACTACATCGCCCAGCCGCGGTTCGGCGTGTACCAGTCGTTGCACACCACAGTGGTTGGGCCCGAAGGCAAGCCACTCGAAGTGCAGATCCGCACCATCGATATGCACCGCACAGCCGAGTACGGCATCGCGGCGCACTGGCGGTACAAGGAAGCCAAGGGGCGCAACGGATTACCGGCGGGCGGTCATGCCACCGAGATCGACGACATGGCGTGGATGCGCCAACTGCTCGACTGGCAACGGGAAGCCGCCGACCCCGGTGAGTTCCTGGAGTCGTTGCGTTACGACCTTGCGGTGCAAGAGATTTTCGTGTTCACCCCCAAGGGTGACGTGATCACTTTGCCGGCCGGTTCTACGCCCGTCGACTTCGCATATGCGGTGCACACCGAGGTGGGGCACCGGTGCATCGGTGCCCGGGTCAACGGGCGACTGGTCGCGCTGGAGCGCAAGCTCGAAAACGGGGAAGTGGTCGAGGTTTTCACTTCCAAGGCGCAGAATGCCGGCCCGTCACGCGACTGGCAGACGTTCGTGGTGTCGCCGCGCGCGAAGGCCAAGATTCGGCAGTGGTTCGCCAAAGAGCGGCGTGAGGAAGCGCTGGAGTCCGGCAAGGACGCCATCGCCCGTGAAGTCCGTCGTGGCGGACTTCCGTTGCAGCGCTTGATGAATGCCGAGTCGATGGCCGCCTTGGCCCGCGAACTCCGCTATGCGGACGTGTCGGCGCTGTACACCGCGGTCGGCGAGGGGCACGTCTCCGCGCGGCACGTGGTGCAGCGGCTGCTGGCCACGCTCGGTGGTGACGACGACGCCGCCGACGAGATCGCCGAACGCTCGACGCCGGCCACTATGCCGGTACGCCGGCGCACCAATGACGATGTGGGCGTGGCGGTTCCGGGTGCGCCCGGGGTGCTGTGCAAGCTGGCCAAGTGCTGCACGCCGGTGCCCGGCGACAACATCATGGGGTTCGTCACGCGCGGTGGTGGTGTCAGCGTGCACCGCACTGACTGCACCAACGCTGCGTCGCTGCAGGAGCAGGCCGAGCGCATCATCGATGTGAAGTGGGCGCCGTCGCCGTCGTCGGTGTTCCTGGTGGCCATCCAGGTGGAGGCGCTGGACCGGCACCGGCTGCTGTCCGACGTCACCCGCGTGCTGGCCGACGAGAAGGTGAACATCCTGTCGGCGTCGGTCACCACGTCCAACGATCGAGTTGCCATCAGCCGCTTCACTTTTGAAATGGGCGACCCGAAGCACCTTGGTCATGTGCTGAATGTCGTGCGCAACGTCGAGGGTGTGTACGACGTGTATCGGGTGACCTCAGCCGCCTGACGCGCCGAACTTACGCACCCTTGGGCAGCATCGCCAGCTGCCGGCTCTGCACCACGACCTGACCAGTGGAGTCGAGGATGACGTGGTCTTCCTCGAACCAGGTCTCGCCGACCACGGTCGAGCTGGCCTGCACTCGCAGCCAGCCCGGGGCCGGCCGACGCCGCACGTAGGTGGTGAGCTGCACCGTCGGGGTCCAGCCGAAATGGCCCTGGTTCATGGTGACCGGGGGAGTGATATCGCCTGCCATCAGCGCGAACAGCAATGCGGTACTCGGATTGGCCTCGTCAGAAGCGAAGGGGCGCAGCCACATTCGATTGACGGGATCGCCCTCTTCGCCTGACAGAAATGGTGTCGCGGCGTCCAGGAGGAACTCGCAGCCATGTGCCACGTGCACCAGTTCGCCGACCGGATGGCCCGCGCTGACGGGCACCGCGTCCGCGGGTGGCTCGACCGGCAGGTACGACACCGGAAGCGACTCCTGGTAGCGCGGCGGCTTGGCGTCGAGCGGTCCGAGAGTCACGGCGCAGCTCACTGCCGTGCGCCCACCCTGCGACAGCTGCACATCCACCAGGGCTACTTGCCGTCCGTGCTTGCGGACCGTCGTGGTCAGCTGCACCTCACCGGGGTCGGGGGCGTTCAGGTAGTTGGCGCTCACCGCTATGGGCGCCAGCTCGGACGGGCCGATCGCCTCCTGTGCCGCCGCCGCGCAGACCGCCATCATGCAGCCCCCATGCACCTTCGGGCCGATCGTCCAAACCGGGTCGATGGTGGCCGTGAAGGTGCCATCGCCGACGGCGGTGATGGTGGTCAGGTCCGTGAATGGGTGCGCGGTCATTTCATCTCCAACGACGAAGTAGTGGTGGCCGATTCCGAAACCGGCCTATTCACCCGGATCTCGATGTCGTCGACCCCGACGCTGGCAGCCTCGGAGTCGTCAGTGACGATGACGCCGAGTCGCTTTCCGGATTGGCGGTCGACGAAGGTCAGCGGCCCCCGGCCATTTTGCAAATGCTTGTCACCCCACTGGCTCATCGCAAGGTACACCGGCAGC
Source organism: Mycolicibacterium sp. CBMA 234 (assembly GCF_009729415.1). Lineage (GTDB taxonomy): Bacteria > Actinomycetota > Actinomycetes > Mycobacteriales > Mycobacteriaceae > Mycobacterium. The sequence continues at coordinate 8,754 of NZ_MPKW01000019.1, read as the reverse complement.
AGATCCTCGCCCGCGGCGGTCAGCCGGTACTCGTCCCGGACGCGCTTGCCGGGTTCCTGGTACGGCATCCGGACCATCAGCTGCGCGGCTTCAAGCTGCTTGAGCGCTCGGGAAACCGCGGGTGCCGACGTCCCGATCCGGTCGACGAAGTCTTCGAATCGTGTTGTGCCGAACAGGCTTTCGCGGACGGCGAGAAACACGGTCTTGGTGCTGAGTAGATCCAGGAGCTTGGCTACCGAACAGCCCTCACCGATCGACCACTGGCGATCGCGCAGTCTTTCTTCGAACTCCATCACACCCTCTTTTGTGGATAACGCTTGCGTTACTCAGATATCCGTGCTCTCATCTTAGTAACGACATCGTTATTCAGCAAGGAGTGTGGTTCAGATGGTCGCAGTGGCAGGCAAAGTGGTCGTGGTGACCGGGGGCCGTCGGGGTCTCGGGGCGGCCCTGGTCGACGAGCTTCTGGCCCGGGGCGCGCGCAAGGTGTACTCGACCGGCCGGTCGTCGTTCGTCGATGAGCGCGAAGCCGTCGTACCGGTCGAACTGGAAGTGCGTTCGGAGGCTTCGGTTTCCGCGTTCGCTGACATCGCGTCGGACGCCGAGATCGTGTTCAACAACGCTGGCATCCTGCTGCCCGGACCGCTGCTGACCGGCGGCTTCGACGACATCACAGCGACTGTCGACATCAACGTGTTCGGGCCGCTGCGGGTGGCTCGCGCCTTTGCGCCGATCCTCGCGGCCAACGGTGGCGGCGCGCTGGTCAACATGCACTCAGTGCTGTCCTGGGTTTCCGGCAGCGGTGCCTACGGCGCCTCCAAGGCGGCGGCGTGGTCGGTGACCAACTCGCTGCGCGGCGAGCTTGCCGCGCAGGGCACGCAGGTGGTCGGCGTGCACGCCGGCTTGATCGAGACCGACATGGTCGCAGGCATTCCCGGGCCCAAGACCACCGCAGCCGACATCGCGAAGCGTATCGTCGACGGGCTGGAAGCCGACGCCATCGAGGTGCTGGCCGACGACGTGACGGTCGGGGTCAAGTCAGTCCTGTCGGGTCCGGTGGAAAATCTGACGTTCGCGCTGGCGGTCTGATCCGGTTCGAGTGAGGGCCTGAACAACCATGCCGCTGTGGGCCATTCATCACACGCCGGGGTTCTTCACCGACGAGGACAAGCGCGACCTCGCGGCCCGCATCACCGATCACTATGAAAGGGCCGGGCTGCCGCGGTTCTACGTCGTCGTGATCTTCGACGAAATCCGTTCGGAGAACCTCTATGTCGGCGGCGAACCGACCTCGGTGGGGCTGCGGGTGGTCATCGACCACATTGCTCGTCACGCCCCGGACAAGCAGCGCCGCAACGGCATTGCCCACTGGATCAAGTCGATTCTGCAGCCATATCTAGAGGGGAAAGACAACCTGCACTGGGAGTTCCACGTGGACGAGACCAGTGAAGACCTCTGGATGATCAACGGTTTGATCCCGCCGCCGATGGGCTCCGACGCCGAAAAGCGGTGGGTTGCCCAGAACGCGGTGTCTGCGTACTGATTTCAGCGATGCTGCCGCCTGGGGTCAGGACCCCAGCGGCAGCATCGCCAGTTGCCGGCTTTGTACGACCACCTCACCGTTGGCATCGAGGATGAGGTGATCCTCCTCGAACCAGCTGTTGCCGATGACGGTGGAACTGGCCATCACGCGTAGCCAACCAGGCGCCGGCCGGTGGCGCAGGTAGGTGGTGAGCTGGACCGTCGGCGTCCAGCCGAAGTGCCCCCGGTTCATCGTGACCGGAGGGGTGATGTCGCCGGCCATCAACGCGAAGAGCAAGGCCACATTCGAATCAGCTTCGTCGGAAGCGTAGGGGCGTAACCACATTCGGGTCACCGGTTCACCTTCGGTGCCGGTCAGGAATGGGGTAGCGCCGTCCATCCGCAAGTCGCATCCCTGCGCGACGTGGACAATCTGGCCCATCGGATGCTCCGGGGTGACGCGCACTGCGTCGGCAGGCGGCTCTACCGCCATCGCGCTCGCGGCCAATGGCACCTGATGCCGCGGCGGCTTGGCGTCGACGGGTCCGAGTGTGACCGAGCACGTGACGGCGGCTCGCCCGTGTTGGGACAACTCAACCTGTACCAAGTTCACCTGCCTGCCGCGCTTGCGGACGTTGGTGGTCAGCACTACCTCGCCGGGGTCCGGCGCGTTGAGGTAGTTGGCGCTCAATGCAATTGGGGCCAATTCGGCGGCGTCAGGAAGGCAGCGCTGAGCGGCTGCTGCGCAGACCGCCATCATGCAGCCGCCGTGCACCTTGGGGCCGATGGTCCACACCGGGTCGATGGTGGCGGTGTACGTGCCGGCATCGACTGCGGTGATGGTGGTCAGGTCCGTGAACGGCTGCGGAGTCATGCCATCTCCAATTCTGCTGCGGAGCTTACGGTTTGTGTGGTGCGGGCCGGACGGCTCCGCACCTTCAGCGGCCACCAGAACCAGCGGCCGAGCAGTGCCGCGATCGACGGGGTGATCAGCGACCGGACCACGAAGGTATCGAACAGCAGGCCGAGTCCGATGGTGGTGCCGATCTGGCCGACCGACCGCAGATCGCTGGCGACCATCGAGATCATGGTGAACGCGAACACCAGCCCGGCCGCGGTGACGACGCCGCCGGTGGCACCGGTCGCGCGGATCAGCCCGGTGCGCAGGCCCGCGCCGATCTCCTCCTTGAACCGGGAAACGACCAGCAGGTTGTAGTCGGAACCGACGGCGAGCAGCACGATCACTGACATGGCGATCACCAGCCACTGCAGCTCGACCCCCAGGAAGTACTGCCAGATCAGCACGGACAGGCCGAAGGACGCGGCGAGCGAGAGCACCACGGTGCCGACGATCACGATCGATGCGACCAGCGCTCTGGTGATCAGCAACATCACCACGAAGATCAGGATGATCGCTGCGAGCGCCGCGATCAGCAGGTCGTAGTGCGCACCCTGCTGGATGTCCTTGTAGGTGGCGGCGGTTCCGCCCAGATAGAACTTCGCACTGGCCAGCGGCGTGCCCTTGACCGCCTCTTTGGCGGCCTGCAGTTCGGCGTCGACGTGCGAAATGCCTTCCAGGGTGGCGGGATCCACATCGTGGGTGACGATGAAGCGCGCTGCCTTGCCGTCGGGGGAGAGCATCAGCTGCATACCGCGCTGAAAGTCCGGGCTGCCGAACGCCTCGGGCGGCAGGTAGAACATGTCGTCGTTCTTCGCGTCGTCGAAGGTCTGGCCCATGGCCGCGGCGGTGTCGGTCATGCGTTCCATCTGCGTCACCATGCCGTCGAACGTGCTGCGCATGGTCTGCATGAGATCGCGGACGTCGGTGGCCAGGCCGATCATCGGTGGCAGCTGAGCCGCGATCTGCGGGGTCACCGTGTCGAGCTTGCCCATCGCGTCGGACAGCGACTTGGTGTTGTCAGCCAGTCGGTCGAAGCCGTCGGTAGCGTCGAACACCGAGCGCATGGCATGGCAGATCGGAATGTCATAGCAGTGGGGTTCCCAGTAGAAGTAGTTGCGCAGCGGCCGGAAGAAGTCGTCGAAATCGGCGATCTGGTCCCGCAATTCGGCGGTGGTGGACGACATATCCTGTGCCGCAACATTTCCAGCGTGCGTGGCTTCGGCCAGCTGCACACTGAGGTCGTGCATGTGCCGCATGATGCCGATCATCGAGGTCAGGTGGTCGGTCATGGTCTGGACGTCGCCGAGGCGGGCCTTGAGGAACTGCAGATTCTCGTTCATCGACACGGCCTGGGCGCTGATCTGGAACGGCACCGAACCGTGTTCCATCGGCGGGCCGAGCGGCCGGGTGATGCTCTGCACCCGGGCAATCCCCGGTACTCGGAAGATGTTCTTGGCGATGCGGTCCAACACCAGCATGTCGCGCGAGTTCCGCAGGTCGTGATCGGCCTCGACCATCAGCATGTCCGGATTCATTCGTGCTGAGGTGAAATGCTTTTCGGCCGCCGCATACCCGACGTTGGACGGTACGTCGGACGGCACATAGAAGCGATTGTCGTAGTTGGTGCGGTAGCCCGGTAGGGCCAACACCCCGACCAGTGCGGTGGCGGTGGCCGCCACGAGGATGGGCCCGGGCCACCGCACCACGGCGGTACCGACCCGGCGCCAGCCGCGGGTCTTGTTGGCGCGCTTGGGGTCCAGCAGGCCGAAGTGGGTGCTGACCACCATCACCGCCGGGGCGAACGTCAGTGCCATCACCAGGATGACGACCATGGCGGTCGCGCACGGCAGCGCCAGGGTGTTGAAGTAGTTCAACCGGGTGAAGCGCAGACACATCATGGCACCGGCAATTGTCAGCCCGGAGCCGAGGATCACGTGATAGACGCTGGAAAACGTTGAATAGTAGGCGGTTTCCCGGTCTTCGCCGGCGTTGCGGGCCTCGTGATACCGCCCGACCAGGAAGATCCAGTAGTCGGTGCCGGCGGCGATCGCCAGGGCGGTCAGCACGCTGACCGCGAACGTCGACAGACTGATGGCATGGGCGTTGCCCAGCACGGCGACCAACCCGCGAGCCATGCTCATCTCGGTCAGCACGACCAGCAGGGCAATGAATGTTGTTGCGATGGACCGGTATACGGCCAACAGCATCAGTGCGATGACGATCAGCGTCACCACGGTCATCTTGACCATGCTCTTGTCGCCGGCCTCGTTGGTGTCGGCCACCAGGGCGGCCTGGCCGGTGACGAATGCTCGCACGCCCGCGGGAGGGTGACTGCCGTCGACGATATGACGCACAGCGTCAACGGATTCCACCCCCTGCGTCGACCCTTGATCGCCGCGCAGGTTGACCTGGACGTAGGCCGCCTTGTGGTCCTCACTCTCGGAACCGGCGGAGGTGATGCGGTCGCCCCAGAAATCCTGCACGTGCTCGATGTGGGTGTGGTCCTGGTCCAGCTTCTGAACCAAGCCGGCGTAGTACTGCCGGGCGACGTCGCCCAGCGGCTGGTCCGACTCGACGATGATCATCAGCACGCTGTCGGAGTCGAATTCGCCGAACTTGGTGCCGATGTGTTTTGTCGCGATGACCGAGGGGGCGTCCTGCGGGGAGAGCGACACCGCGTTGTTCGCGCCCACCACTTCGAGTTTGGGCACCAGCAGATTGGTAGCCGCGGTGGCCGCCAGCCAGATCAGGATGATCGGCACCGACAGGATGCGGATCAGCCGGGGATAGCCGCCTCGAGTGCTGTGCTGGCCGCTCATGCTGCCTTCACCAGGCAGAAGGTGGTCGCTGCTGCGCCGTCTGAGGATTGGTGATCGCGCAGCTCGCCGTTGACCGTGATCCGGCAGGTCAGTCGGCTGCTGTCGCCTTGAGCGACGAGGTTGGCGAACACGCTCGGCACGGTGGTCGTCAGGGTCCTGGACCAGGGCAGTGAGGTGAAGCGCTCTTGCTGCGGCTGGGCCCGTTCATCGACGTAGCTGATCATCCCGGTGGTGTCTGACGGTCCGTCCACCTCGTACTTCACGTACTTCGGAATCGTGGAAACGATGTTGTCCGTTCGGGTTTCGGCTGACGGCTGGCTGCCGAACACGCCGTGGAAGCGGTCGATGATGAAACCCCCGACCGTGATGACCCCGACAACGGTCAGCAGCACCCAGCTGCGCTGCGCGGCCTTGAACAACCAATTCATGAGAAGCAACCATACGACCGTATGTATACGCATGTATAGTTACAGTGCGGTGGCGGCGATCACACCTCGTCACCAGCGGCGATTAGGGTGAAGACATGGCGGGGTCGACACGGCAGCGGAATGTGCGCGGACAGGGTGCATTGCTGCGCGAGGAAATCCTGGCCGCCGCGGTGCGGGTGGTCGACTCGTCTCAGACTGCGAATGAGGTGTCCCTGCGGAGCATCGCGCGGGAGGCCGGGATTTCTACTATGTCGCTGTACGCACATTTCGACAGTCGTGAGGATGTGCTGGCCGCCGTTGCCGAGCTCTGCTGGGGCCAGGTGCAGCAGGACATCGCCGAGCAGGCGCAAGCCGGCAAGACGCCACGAGAGCGGTTGTTACTCGGCTGTCGTGCGTATGTCGCCTACGCCCAACGCTTTCCATTGCGGTACGTGTTGATGGTCAAAGTCGACGAGATCACCCCGTCAGCGCGCCAGGCACTTCAAGTGGTGACGCGCGGGCTGCTGGCGGCCGGCGGCATGGATCCCGACTCGGAGCCGGATGCCGATGCGCAGCGGGTGGCCGCGGCTCTTTCGGTGGCGTTGCATGGCGTCGCGATGTTGCACCGCACCGATACTCCCCACCTATGGCTCAGCGGTTTCAGCTCCTGCGAGATCATTCAGAGCATGGTCGATGCGGCCATCCTGCACCTCGAGAAGGCGGCGAGTGCGCCGCGGGCGTGAACCCGTCTACTTCTTCTTCGCCTCTCGCCAAACCCGTTCAAACGGTAGCCGCCACGCGTTGGGCGCGATGAGTTGGTGAATGGCGTTGGGGCCCCAGGTGCCGGGCTGGTAGTTCTTGACCGGCGGCGGATCATTCAGCAGCGCAGCCGAATTCGCCCACAGCGACTCGATGCCCTCAGCGGTGGTGAACAGCGTGTGGTCTCCGCGCATGGCGTCCAGGATCAACCGCTCGTAGGCCTCCAGCACCTGATCAGCTCCGTCGGCTTCGGTGGCGGAGAACTGCATCGACAGTTTCTCCAGCCTCATGCCAGGGCCGGGTCGCTTGCCGTAGAAGGACAGTGACACCTTCGAGTTGTCGGCCAGGTCGAAGGTCAAGTGGTCGGGTCCCTGAGACCCGACGCCTGAGCCCGACGGGAACATGGTGCGCGGTGCCTCTTTGAATGCGATCGAGATGATGCGCATGCCCTCGGCCATCTTCTTGCCGGTGCGCAGGTAGATCGGCACGCCGGCCCACCGCCAGTTGTCGATGGCGACCTTGAGTGCAATGAACGTCTCGGTGTCGGAATCCCGTGATACACCCTCGAGTTCGCGATAGCCGGTGAACTGACCGCGGACCACGTCAGAACACTTGATCGGCAGCATTGACCGGAAGACTTTGTTCTTTTCCTCGCTGATCGCCCGCGGCTCGAGGGCGGTCGGCGGCTCCATCACCACGAAAGCCATCACCTGGAGCAGGTGGGTGACCACCATGTCCTTGTAGGCGCCGGTGCTTTCGTAGAAATTCGCACGCTGATCCAGGCCGAGCATCTCGGGGATGTCGATCTGGATGTGGTCGATGAAGTTGCGGTTCCAGATCGGTTCGAACAGCCCGTTGGCGAACCGGAACGCCAGGATGTTCTGCGCGGCCTCCTTGCCGAGGAAGTGGTCGATCCGGAAAATCTGTGCCTCGTCGAATGTTTCATGTACGAAGTCGTTCAGCGCCACGGCGCTGGCCAGGTCGGTGCCGAACGGCTTCTCCATCACCACGCGCGCACGGTCGACCAGGCCGGCTTCGTCCAGGGTGGAGATGACCGCTCGCGCTGCCTTCGGCGGCACCGAAAGATAGTGCAGCCGACGCGCATTCGGGCCCAGTTTCTTTTCTGCCGCAGCGACGGCGGCCGCCAGCCCCGACGGCCCGGCGCCCTGTGGCACGTAGGTCAGGGCGGCGGAGAACCGGTCCCACTGGTCTTCGGGGAGGTGGTGGCTGCCGTATTCGTCGATCGCGGCCTTGGCCAGCGCCCGGAACTCGTCGACGCTGAGGTCCTCCAGCGAGGTACCGACGATCTGGATATCGGGGGCCAGCTCGGACTGGACCAGATAGGCCAGGCCCGGCAGCAGTTTGCGTTTGGCGAGATCGCCTGTCGCGCCGAAGAGGACGATGACGTGTGGATCGACGGCGACATCGTCGTGGCGGTACGGCCGAGAGCCGGGCGCCGGGTACGAGATGGTCTGCGGTTGTGTGTTCGCCACGGTGCGCATGATTCCATCGCTGCCGCGCGTGCGCAGCCCGACGACGAACAAGGGCCGGTCACCGCGAACGGTGACCGGCCCCTTCGAGCACGAATGTCGTGAGCGTCTAATCGAGACGGATGTAGCTGACGGTGACCGGCTGAGCGGGCTTGCCGTCGCTGGCGCCGCCTTCGACGCCGTTCTGGGCGATCTTGTCCAGGGTGGCCAGGCCGGTGGGGTCGACGGTGCCGAACGCCGTGTAGCCCGGAGGCAACTGCGAGTCCTGGTACACCAGGAAGAACTGGCTGCCGTTGGTGTTCGGGCCGGCATTGGCCATCGCCAGGGTGCCGCGCGGGTAGACGACCGGCTGGGTCAGCGCCGGGCTGTCGGGCTGGTACTGGTTGGTCGGGTACTCGTTGGCGAACTCGTAGCCGGGGCCGCCCATGCCGGAGCCGGTCGGGTCACCGCACTGCAGCACGTCCAGGCCGCCCTTGGTCAGGCGGTGGCACGGGGTGTCGTTGAAGTAACCCTGCTGGGCCAGGCTGGCGAAGCTGTTCACCGTGCACGGGGCCTTGGCGTTGTCCAGCACCAGGCCGAGGTTGCCCTGGTTGGTGCCCATGCTGGCCGTCACGGTAGCCGGGGTGGTCGGGATCTTGCCGGTGTGCGGCGGGTTCACCTTCTTGCTGGCCTGGTCCTTCGACGCGGGGTACTGGCAGTTTTCCCCGAGGCCGGCCGGCGCGACGAACGGCGGCAGCTTGCCGTCGGCGGACGGGTTCTGGGTCGGAGCCGCAGACGTCTCGGTCGACGCCGAGGCGGTCGCCGACGAGGACTTGGAGTCCTTGTTGAGGTAGATGACGCCACCGACGATGCCACCG
>NZ_MPKW01000018.1 GCF_009729415.1 Mycolicibacterium sp. CBMA 234 | reverse complement strand
TGCCCGCCACCGCCGAAGGTACTGGCCAGCACCGACACATCGACCGCCGTCTTCGCCCGCAGCGACACCGACCACTGCCCGGGCTCGATCTCTTTGAACACCGCGGCCACCTCAGCCTCGGCCGTGGTCCGCACGATGTCCACGATGCTTTCGACCTCTTCAGGCCGAGCCGCCGACCATTCCTGGTGCGGGACAACGGCGTACACCAGTCCGCGGCCGTCGGCAGCGTCGGGTACCAGGCAGGCTGACGACAGCACCCGGGACAGCATGGGCAGCCACGAGTACGGGTGAGTGTCGAGCAGCGCGCGGCTGACCACCGCGTTGTCGACGCCGATGTCCAGGAGTCGCGACGCCAGCCGGTACCCGCGAGCGCTGGCCCACCGGAACGATCCGGTGTCAGTGGTCAGCCCGGCGTACAGGCAGTGCGCCACCGGCAGCTCGATCGGCTTGCCCCAGGCATCTAGCAGCTCAGCCACCAGCATGGTGGTCGAATCTGCCGACGGGTCAACGTAATTCGCGGTACCGAACAGCTGGTTCGAAGCGTGGTGATCGATCACCAGCACCTGCCGACCCAGCTCCACCAGTCCGGCCAACGAGCCCAACCGGTTGACGCTCGGAATGTCGACGGTGACCACCAGGTCGGCATCGGTGCGCATCTGATCCGGCGGCACCAGCAGATGCCCACCGGGCAGGGTCTGCAGCGAGTCCGGCACTGCGGCGGGCGTCGCAAAGCTGACCTGCACATCCTTGCCGGATTCGCTGAGAACCAATGCGAGCGCGAGGCCCGCCCCAATGGTGTCGGCGTCGGGGTACACGTGGGCAACCACGCTGACGCTATCGACCGCACCGAGTAGATCGGCCGCACCGCGCGCGTCTACCCGCGCGCCCTGCGGCCGAATCTCAATCGTCGGTTCGATCGCCGTCACCTGCATCCTCGGAATCGCTCTCCCCCACCACACGGTACGGATCGGCGTCACCGGCGTGCGTGGCACCCTCGCGGATCCGGGCCACATCCTCGTCAGCGGCACGGGCCCGGGCGAGCAACTCCTCCATTTTCAGAGCTGCGTCGGGCACGGTGTCGCGCACGAAAGCCAGTGTGGGGGTGAACCGAACCCCGGTTCCCGCACCGACTCTCGTACGCAACGTGCCCTTGGCGCTCTCCAGTGCGGCCGCGACGCCGACGTAATCCGGCTCCTCATCGAGACTGGTCCCGATAACCGTGTAGTACAGCGTGGCGTCGTGCAGATCACCGGTCATTTTGGTGTCGGTGATCGTCACGCCGTCGAGCCTTGGATCCTTGATCTCGTATTCGATCGCCGAAGCGACGATCGCCCCGATGCGCTTGGCCAATCGCTTGGCCCGTGCTGGATCTGCCATTATTTCGCAACGCCGCCTTTACGTCCGAGCTTTTTCAACGAGCTCGTACGCCTCGATGACGTCACCTTCCTTGATGTCGTTGTACGTGAGCGTCAGACCGCACTCGTAACCTTCGCGCACCTCGGTGGCATCGTCCTTCTCGCGCTTCAGCGACGAGATGGTGACGGTCTCGGCGACCACGACGTTGTCGCGCAACAGGCGGGCCTTGGCGTTACGCCGCATGATGCCCGACTGCACGAGGCAACCAGCGATGTTGCCGACCTTCGACGACCGGAAGATGGCGCGGATCTCGGCGCGGCCGAGCTCCTTCTCCTCGTAGACCGGCTTGAGCATGCCCTTGAGCGCGCTCTCGATCTCGTCGATGGCCTGGTAGATCACCGAGTAGTACCGAATCTCGACACCCTCGCGGTTCGCCAGCTCGGTCGCCTTGCCCTCGGCACGGACGTTGAAGCCGATGATGATCGCGTCCGAGGCCGAAGCCAGGTTGACGTTGGTCTCGGTGACGCCACCGACACCGCGGTCGATGACCCGCAGTTCCACTTCGTCGTCGATCTGGATGCCCATCAAGGCCTCCTCGAGCGCCTCGACGGTGCCCGAGTTGTCGCCCTTGAGGATCAGGTTCAGCTGGCTGGTTTCCTTCAGTGCCGAATCCAGGTCTTCCAGGCTGATGCGCTTACGCGAACGCGCGGCCAGGGCGTTGCGCTTGCGCGCGCTGCGCCGGTCGGCAATCTGCCGGGCGATGCGGTCCTCGTCGACGACCAGCAGGTTGTCACCGGCACCGGGCACTGAAGTGAACCCGATGACCTGCACCGGACGCGACGGCAATGCCTCGTGGACGTCGTCACCGTGCTCGTCGACCATGCGGCGGACGCGGCCGTAGGCGTCACCGGCGACCACCGAGTCACCGACCCGCAGCGTGCCGCGCTGGATGAGCACGGTTGCCACGGGGCCGCGACCGCGGTCCAGGTGTGCCTCGATGGCCACACCCTGGGCCTCCATGTCGGGGTTGGCCCGCAGGTCCAGCGAGGCATCCGCCGTCAGCAGCACTGCTTCGAGCAGCGCGTCGATGTTGGTGCCCTGCTTGGCCGAGATGTCCACGAACATGGTGTCGCCGCCGAAATCCTCGGCCACCAGGTTGTACTCGGTGAGCTGCGCCCGGATCTTCTGCGGATCCGCGCCTTCCTTGTCGATCTTGTTGACCGCCACCACGATCGGCACATCTGCGGCCTGCGCGTGGTTGATGGCTTCCACCGTCTGCGGCATGACACCGTCGTCGGCGGCGACCACCAGGATCGCGATGTCGGTGGCCTTGGCACCACGGGCACGCATGGCGGTGAACGCCTCGTGACCCGGGGTATCGATGAACGTCACCAGACGCTCATTGCCGTCCAGCTCGGTCAGCACCTGGTAGGCACCGATGTGCTGGGTGATGCCACCGGCCTCGCCCTCGCGGACGTTGGCCTTGCGGATGGTGTCCAGCAGTCGGGTCTTGCCGTGGTCGACGTGACCCATGACGGTGACCACCGGCGGGCGGCTGGCCAGGTCTTCTTCGTCGCCGGCGTCCTCGCCATAGGTGAGGTCGAACGACTCGAGCAGCTCGCGGTCCTCGTCCTCCGGGGACACGACCTGCACGACGTAGTTCATCTCGCTGCCCAGCAGCTCGAGGGTGTCGTCACCCACCGACTGGGTAGCGGTCACCATCTCGCCCAGGTTGAACAGCGCCTGCACCAGCGAAGCCGGGTTGGCGTTGATCTTCTCGGCGAAGTCGCTCAGCGACGCGCCGCGGGCCAGGCGAATGACCTCGCCGTTGCCGTGCGGCAACCGCACGCCACCGACGATCGGGGCCTGCATGTTTTCGTATTCGGCGCGTTTCGCCCGCTTCGACTTGCGGCCACGACGGGGTGCACCACCCGGACGCCCGAAGGCACCCGCGGCACCGCCACGCTGACCGGGACGACCACCGCCGCCGCCGGGTCCACCGCCGCCGGGAGCACCGCCGCCGCCACCGGGGCGGCCACGGAAGCCACCACCGGCACCAGCACCAGCTCCAGCGCCTGCGCCGGCTCCAGCACCGCCACCGCGGTAGTTACCGCCGCCACCGGCACCGCCGGGACGAGGCCCACCACCTGGACGCGGACCGCCACCGGGGCCGGGACGCGGCCCACCCGGACGACCGACGGCACCCGGACGGGCACCCGGCGGACGCGGGGGCATGTTGCCCGGTGTGGCACCCGGACGCGGGCCACCGCCCGGACGGGGACCACCGGCGCCAGGGCCCGGACGCGGACCGCCGGGACCGGCCGCCGGACGCGGCGCGGGCCGTTCGACCGGCTGCTGGGAAGAGAACGGGTTGTTGCCGACGCGCGGCGCCCGCGGGGCAGGCTTGGGTGCGCCAGGTCGCGGACCCGGAGTCGCACCCGGCGTGGCCGGACGCGGCTGAGCCGGAGCCTCCGAAGCGGCAGGCGCGGCCGAAGCGGCAGGCGCGGCCGAAGCGGCAGGCGCAGCTGGCGCGGCCGGGGCCGGGGCCGGGGCCTGAGGCTGCGGAGCCGCGGGGCGGGGTGCGCCGGGCTTGGGTCCACCGGCGGCCGGGGCTGCCGGAGCAGATGCGGCGGGTGCCGGGGTCGCGACCGGGGCTGCCTCCGCAGGCGCGGCGGGTGCCGCGGCTACGGGAGCCGGCTTGGGTGCGCCGGGCTTCGGGCCACCGGACGGCCGAGCGGCCGCGGGAGCGGCCGGTGCCTCGGACTTGGCGGGCTTGCCGCCGCCGAACGCCTCACGCAACCGACGTGCGACGGGCGCCTCCACAGTGGAGGACGCAGATTTAACGAATTCGCCCTGTTCGCTCAGTCGGGCGAGTACTTCCTTGCTAGTGACACCGAGTTCTTTTGCCAACTCGTGTACGCGTGCCTTACCTGCTGCCACTTCTCTCCTCGTCGTGAGGCGTCAGCGGTGGGTAGGCCGCGCCTCGGTTTAGCTATGACGCATGGTCATCGGGACTTCACGGTGTGCTCATGTTCTTCGCTACCTGTTCTGGTTGCTGTGGTGTTCGGGCTCCGTCAGGCCGGTAAGGGCACTGAAGAACTCTTCCACCGCAGAGGTGTCCGGCGAACCGGTGATGCGCAACGCTCGGGCGAATGCTCGCCGCCGAACTGCCGCGTTGAGGCACTGCTGAACCGGGTGCAACCACGCACCCCGACCCGGCAGGTTACCCGCTGAATCGACCGAGACGGCGCATTTACCGTCCCCGTCGTGTACAGCTGCCACTCGTAGCAAGTCGACGGCCAGCTCTCGTTTCCGGCAGCCGATGCAGGTACGCACCGGAGCTGTCGGAGTCTCGCGCTGGATCACAGTGCAGTCTACCGTCTCGGGGCCCTTGAACTTCAATCGCGGTCGCGCCCCCGACACGCCACCGGTAACTGCGGGTTTCTGTCAGCGGTCGCGGGGCGGCGCTACGACCGCCTGGGACCACCCGCATCGGCCTCACGACCTCCTGCCGGAGCACTGTGACCGTCCGCATCACTGCGGATGTCGATGCGCCAACCGGTGAGCCGCGCAGCCAGGCGGGCGTTCTGCCCTTCCTTGCCGATCGCAAGCGACAACTGGAAATCTGGCACCACGACCCGAGCCGCGCGCTGCGCCTCGTCGATCACCGTCACCGACACAACCTTGGCCGGCGACAGGGCGTTGGCGACGAACTTCGCCGGGTCCTCGTCGTAGTCGATGATGTCGATCTTCTCGCCCGACAGCTCGCTCATGACGTTGCGCACGCGCTGCCCCATCGGTCCGATGCAGGCGCCCTTGGCATTCAGTCCCGGCACCCGCGAAGCGACGGCGATCTTGGACCGGTGCCCGGCCTCGCGGGCCACAGCGACGATCTCCACGGACTCGTCGGCGATCTCGGGTACCTCCAGCGAGAACAGCTTGCGCACCAGGTTCGGGTGGGTCCGCGACAGCGTGATCACCGGTTCGCGGGCGCCGCGGGTCACCCCGACGACGTAGCACCGCACCCGGTCGCCGTGCACGTAGCTCTCCCCCGGCACCTGCTCGGCCGCCGGGATCACGCCCTCGGAGCCCTTGGTCTCGGTGCCGACGCGCACCACCACGAGTCCGCGGGCGTTGGCCCGGGCGTCGCGCTGAATCACGCCGGCGACGATGTCGCCCTCACGGGCCGCGAACTCGCCGTAGTTCTTCTCGTTCTCCGCGTCACGCAACCGCTGCAGGATGACCTGCCGCGCGGTGGTCGCCGCGATCCTGCCGAAGCCTTCGGGAGTGTCGTCCCACTCGTGGATGACGGTTCCGTCCGTATCGGTCTGGCGGGCGATCACCCGCACGATGCCGGACTTGCGGTCGACGTCGATGTACGCGTCGGGCTCGTGCCCTTCGGTGTGGCGGTACGCGGTCAGCAGCGCCGTCTTGATGGTGTCGACGACGACGTCGACGGTGATTCCCTTGTCTACTTCGATGGCATGCAGTGCCGCCATGTCGATGTTCATGCGTCGGCCCCCTCTCCGGTCATACCCGCCAGCTCTAGTTCCCGGCGATTGGGTGGTGAAAATTCAACCTGTACAACAGCTTTCGAAATATCTTCGAGCGGCACGGTGGTTATCGACAGCTTGCCGCGCGTGGCGACGACCAGTTGCACGGCGCTGCCATCGTGCTCGCCGAGCCGGCCGGTCACCGTCGTCCCGTCGTCCAGGGTCAGCTCAACCTTGCGGCCGCGAGCGCGTCGGTAGTGCCGCGGCTCGGTCAGTGGCCGCTCCACCCCGGGCGAGGTGACTTCCAGCACATAGGGCTCGGACTCGTCGGCCACCTGGTCCAACAACTCGGATGCGACGCGCGACAGCTCGGCGACGGCGTCCAGGTCCAGACCGGAGTCCCCGTCAGCCACCACGACGATCCGAGGCGGGCGCGCAGCGACGTCCATCCGGACGTCCTCGATGTCATATCCGGAGTCTGCAAAAGCATTACTGAGCAGCTCAAGCACCTGGCCTGTGGTCGGTAACCGACTGGGCGGCAGCGGTCGTTCCGGCGTGTCCCGGGCCACGGCGAGCTCCTCATCTTGAGTTGTGCGGACAGGGCCCCCAGAAGGGTGAACCCGGTACCAACGATACGCCAGCAGCGCATGACCGAATGGCAATCGCGGTCGGGCCGCCCGGGAACATACGCCCGGATGGTGCCGGGCGACCGGCGCCAGCAATGGCAGGATGTGCCTGTGCCGAACACCGAAACCACCGTCACCAGGCGGCGTGTCCTGATCGGCACGGCAGCGCTGGCGCTGCTCGGGGGCGCCGTGACGGCCTGCGGCTCGACCCCGCCGGCGCGCGATCCTGCCCTGGACATCCTGACCGGCGAACTCGACCGGGCCCGCAGTGACAGTCAACTCGCGACCGCCGCTGCTGTCGGGGTGCCACCGCAACTGGTCCCGGCGCTGGCCGCCGTGGCCGCGATCCGCACCGCCCACGCGCAGGCCCTTTCCGACGAACTCACCCGCATCGGCGGCACCCCGCCGACCACACCGTCGTCGACCACCGAGACGTCGGCAACGCCGCCGGCCACCCCCGGAGCCACGCCCGCACCCGCACCTGCTCCCCCAGCGCCGCAGGAAGTCGTTGCGGCACTGGAGCATTCAGCCGACAGCGCAGGACGCGCCGCGGCTGGTCAGTCGGGTTACCGGGCCGGCCTGCTGGCTTCGATCTCTGCCGCCTGCACCGCGGCGCATACCGTCACGCTCGCCGGGCAGGCGCCATGACCAGCCCGCAACCCACCCCGACCCGGCCGGCCGGTCCCGCCGACGCCGCGGTGTACGACGCGATCGCCGCCGAGCACGGCACCATCTACGGCTACGGGCTGGTGTCGGCGCACACCACACCTGACGTCAACGATCTGGTGGCTGAGGCCATGGCCAAGCACCGGGCGAATCGTGAGGCCGGAATCACCGCGCTGGCGGGACGATCGGTGCCGGCGCCGCTGCCGGCCGCCGGCTATCAGCTCCCGACGGACGTGAACACGCCCGCTGATGCGGCCAAACTGGCGCTGCAGATGGAAGAGGAAACCGCCATGGCCTGGCGCGCGGTGGCCGAGCAGGCCACCACCAGCGACGACCGGACCATGGCCGTCAAGGCCCTAACCGACTGCGCGGTCCTGGCTGCCCGCTGGCGTACAGACCTGAACATCGCGCCCGCCACCGTGGCGTTCCCCGGCGGCACCGAATAGCGCATCGCCCGGGCTCGGCCAGGCGGACACGGAATCAGCATCAATGCCGAGGATTGCGGCCACATAGTGACCGCAATCCTCGGCGTAACGAGTTGTCCGCCATACGCCGAGGAAAGCCGCCGATGCACGGCCGCCCGGACTAGCCGGCCAACGCTGCCGCGATCGCCGCGGCAGCACCCTCCGCGGGCACCTCGGTCTTCTCGCCGGTGAACCGGTTACGCAGCTCGACAGTGCCGTCGGCCCAGCCGCGGCCCACGACGACGATCCACGGCATACCCAGCAGCTCGGCGTCCTTGAACTTCACGCCGGGCGACGACGTGCGGTCGTCGAACAGTACGTCCAGGCCGAGCCGGTCGAGCTCGCCGGCCAACTCCGTGGCGCCGGTACGGGCTTCGGCGTCCTTGTTGGCGATGACCAGGTGCACATCAAACGGCGACACCGACGACGGCCAGCGCAGCCCGAGCTCGTCGTGGTGCTGTTCGGCGATCACCGCGACCATGCGCGAGACACCGATGCCGTAGGAACCCATGGTCAGCCGCACCGGCTTGCCGTTCTCGCCGAGCACGTCGGCGCTGAAAGCGTCCGTGTACTTGCGGCCCAGCTGGAAGACGTGCCCGATCTCGATGCCACGCGCCGACACCAGCGGTCCGGCGCCGTCGGGCGACGGGTCGCCATCGCGGACGTCGGCCGCCTCGATGGTGCCGTCCGGGGTGAAGTCACGGCCGGCCACCATCCCGACGATGTGCTTGTTGGGCGCATCGGCGCCGGTGATCCACGACGAACCGTCGACGATCCGCGGGTCCACAAGGAATCGAATGCCATTGGCCAGCAATGCTTTCGGACCCACGTACCCCTTCACGAGGAACGGGTTGGCGGCGAAGTCGGCGTCGTCGAGCAGTGCGTACTCCGCCGGCTCGAGCGCCGCGCCCAGGCGCTTCTCATCAATCTCGCGATCACCAGGCACACCGATACCCAGCAGTTCCCACTCGCCGCCCGGTTGGCGAACCTTCAGCAGCACGTTCTTCAACGTGTCGGCGGCGGTGATCTCCCGGCCCAGATCAGCCGTGTTGGCCCAGTCCACCAGGGTGGCGATGGTCGGAGCATCAGGCGTGTCGTAGACGACGGCCTCGGGCTGGCCGTCGATCGGCGAGGACGCGGGAATCGCGGTGATCACCGCTTCGACGTTGGCCGCATAGCCGGACTGCAGGCAGCGCACGAAGGTGTCTTCACCGACCGCGCTCTCAGCCAGGAACTCTTCGGAGGCGCTGCCGCCCATGGCACCCGACACCGCCGAGACGATGACGTACCTGACAGCCAGGCGGTCGAAGATGCGCTGGTACGCGTCGCGGTGCGCGTGGTAGGCGTCTTTGAGGCCGCTGTCGTCGATGTCGAACGAGTACGAGTCCTTCATGATGAACTCGCGGCCGCGCAGGATGCCGGCGCGCGGGCGCGCCTCGTCGCGGTACTTGGTCTGGATTTGGTACAGCCGCAGCGGGAAGTCCTTGTACGACGAGTACTCCCCCTTGACCGTCAGGGTGAACATCTCCTCGTGGGTGGGCCCGAGCAGGTAGTCGTTCTTGCGACGGTCCTGCAGACGGAAGAGGTTGTCGCCGTATTCGGTCCAGCGGTCAGTGGCCTCATACGGTGCCCGCGGCAGCAGCGCCGGGAACAGGATCTCCTGGGCGCCAATGGCGTTCATCTCACTGCGGACGACGTCCTCGATCTTGCGCAGCACCTTCAGGCCCAGCGGCAGCCAGCTGTACAGGCCGGGTGCGATCGGGCGGACGTAGCCGGCCCGGATCAGCAGCTTGTGGCTCGGCACTTCGGCGTCGGCGGGGTCGTCGCGCAGGGTGCGCAGGAACAGCTCGGACATGCGGGTGATCACAGCCGACCACCTTATCGAGGTACCGGGGGAGAGCGAAGCGACGGGGCGAGCTACAGCTCGCCGGCCTCCACCGCTTCCCGGGTGTGTTGGGCGCGGGCGATGTCGGAGGCGGAGAATCTGATGGCCAGCGCGGCCGCGCCGACCAGCACCGCCACCCCGGCCACCCACAGCAGCGAGTAGGTGTAGCCGTGCCCGAGAGCGTCGAGCTGGGCCGGGGTCATGCGGGCCACTGGACCGGTGGTGCCACCGAGATACAGCGTGCGGGAGGTCTGCACGGCCTGGATGACGACGAGCATCAGCGGGCCGCCCAGGTTGTAGACCATCAGCGTGACCGCCGACACCGGGCCGATCTCTCGCGGCCCGACCTGCGCCACCGCGCACAGCGGCAGCACCACCGAGATCACGCCGATGCCGAACCCGCCCACCAGGAACAGCGCAACCAGGCTCGGGAAGTACGCGACGTCCCGCTGCAGCGTCGAGCCGAAGATCATGGCCACCACCACCAGGCTGCCGGCGCCGATCACCAGCCAGCGCGGCGCCACGTGCAGTGCCATGCGGGTGGCCAACAGGTTCCCGGCGCCCATGCCCACCGCGAACGGCATGAAGCAGATGCCGGCCTTGAGCGCCGAGTAGCCGAGGACGTCCTGCACCAGCAGTCCGATCATCACGCTGACCGTCAGCATCACGCCGCCCGCCAGGAAGTAGGCGACAAAGGTGGCCACCCGACTGCGGTTGTCGAATACCGAAACCGGCACCAGCGGGTGCTCGGCCCGGCGCTCGGCGACCACGTAGCCCAGCAGCGCGACCACCGCGGCGATGCCCGCACCGACCACCCACGGGTCCGCCCAGCCGCGGGACGGGCCCTGGCTGAACGCCAGCACCGCCGCACCGCAGCCGACCGTGGCCAGCAGGGCCCCGGTGGCGTCGAGCGCGAGTCGTTCATGCCGGGTCTCGGCGATCCGCAGCGCGGCCACCACCATGACGATCAGGCCCAGCGGCACGTTGATCAGAAATGCCAGTCGCCAGGAGATGACGGTCAGCAGCCCGCCGAGCACCAACCCCAGCACCGAGCCGAGGGCCTGCATGGCGGCGGACACCGCCATCGCCTTGTTGCGTGCGTGCCCGACGGCGTACGTCGTCGCAATCAGAGCCATGCCGGTGGGCGCGGCGACCGCGGCCCCGATGCCCTGCACGGCGCGCGCGATGATCAGCGTGTATTGGTCGTCAGCCAGGCCGCACACCAGCGAGGCGACGGTGAATACACCGACCCCGGCCAGGAAGGCCCGCTTGCGGCCGATGGCGTCGCCGATCCGGCCGCCGAGCAACAACAGACCACCGAAGGCCAATACGTAGGCGGTGATCACCCAGCTCTTCGCCACGTCGGACAGGTCCAGCTCGGCCTGCATCCGCGGCAGCGCGACGATGACGATGGTGCCGTCGAGCGTCGCCATCAGCTGCATACCGGTGATGGCGACGATGGCCAGGCCCAGCACCGACGAGGACAGCGCGGACCCGCGCTCCCCCGAAACCTCTGACCGAGTGCGCTCCGTCGCCTCCCCGGAGCCCGCCGCCGCAGACATAGCCCCGAAGCCTACCGGTGCGACTCAGCCGGCACCGGGAGCGACGCCGCGCCTCACAGCAGCGCCCGGTTCACCACCTGCTCGTAGGCACCCCTGTCCTTGGCCGAGACCGACGGGACGAACTGCAGCACGATGTTCATCGCCTGGAACGTGCCCGGGGTGGCGCCGGCGTAGCCCTCGGCAGCGCCGGTGGTGGAGAAAACCAGGACGGTAACCGGGTCTGTCTCAACGGCCTCGAGGCACTTGATGTCCGGGCATTTCTGTTTGGACACGTCCTGCTGATTGGCCACCGCCAGGCCCGCCGCGCCCATGTCCTTCACTATTGCTTGCGCGGTGACGTTGTTGAGCATCGGGCCCCCGGACAACGCGCCGGCCTGCGGGCCGGGAGCGGGCGGGCGCTGGCATCCCGTGACCGCGGTGGCGGTCAGGATGGCCGCCACGATCATCGTCCGAACTCCCCATGCAGTCATGCACCAATGAATAGCACCGGAACCTGGAGCGCCGACCACCGGGCGAAGCAGACGGGCGGTTAGAACTTCGGGTCGGTATGCGAAGTCGCGGCGGCGCCCGGTGCCTCCGGTGGGCCCGGTGCCGCGCCCTGCGTGCCCGCGGCATTGACCGCAGCGGGTGAGGGTGCGGGGGTCGTCGTGCCGGGGGTGCCGAGCTTGCCCGCGATCCACGGCAGTGCATCGACGAACGACTCGTTGGCGAAGCCCCAGTCATGGAGGCCGAGCAGCGCCCGCACCTCGGCGTTGATGCCGTGCTGCTGCGCGATCTCGCACAGCGTGCCCGCGGCGATGTCCTGACCTTCCGGGTTCGCGCGCGCATCGCGGGGCACACCCGGGCCGGGCGCGTTGCAGGCCGCGGCGGTGCCGGGAATCTCGAACAGGCCAGAAATGCCGTGATAGCGGCCGTAGTGCTCCATCACCGTGCTCGGATCGAACTCGGCCCACTTGGACTCGTCACCGCCGTACAGCTTGGCGATGGTCTGCTCCTTGCTCCCGATGTTCGGGCTCAGATCGCCGGCGATGTCGACGAACGCGCTGAACAGGTTGGGGTGGCGCGTCGCCAGCTGCACCGCGCAGGTGCCGCCCATGGACCAGCCGACCACGCCCCAGTTCTGGGGTTTGGGGCTGACACCGAAGTTGGAGATCACGTACGGCACCACGTCTTTGGTCAGGTGGGCCGACGCGTTGCCGTGGCTGCTGTTGACGCATTCGGTGTCGTTGTTGAACGAGCCTGTGGCATCGACGAAGACGAACACCGGGGCGTTGCCGTCGTGCGCGGCGGCGTACTTGTCGAGGGTGGCCTTGGCGTTGCCCGCCCAGATCCAGTCCGCCGGGGTGTTCAGCTGCGAGCCGATCATCATGACCGTCGGCAGCGGCGGCGGCGGATTGCTGGCGAACCAGGCCGGCGGCAGGTAGACGAGTTCGGCACGATGGGCGAAGCCCGATTCCTTGGAGCCCGTCGAGACCGGCACCACGACGCCGCGCGGGGGCCGAACGCCCTTGAGCTGCATGGCCGTCACCGACCAGCGGTCAACCTCGTCAGGCACCTTGCCGACGGTGAACTTGTTCCAGGCGATGTACGCCGTCGGGAAGTAGCCGACCCACAGGTTCATCATCAGCAGCGCGCACAGCCCGCACAGGGGCACCGCGAGCACGGCCAGTCCCCGACGCCGCCAGCGCGACCCGCTCCACCCGAGGATCAGCAGCGCCACGGCGAACCCGCCCAGGGCCGTCCAGATCCACAACCGCACGGGAGCCGGGTCACCGGCGATGCCAAGCGACGTGATGTACCAGTACAGCGCTCCGGCACCCGCGACGCCGACCAGCACCGCCGCCGGCAGCCGACTGAGGCTCCACTGGCGGGTCCGTCGTCCGATCGCGCAGCACAGCACCACGAAGGTCACCAGCTGAATCAGAAACGGCAGCCAGCCATGCATCAGCGACGCATGGGTCACAAACGCAGGCACCGATCCTCCGGAAAAACGCCCAATCCTGGGCCGACGAGCTGCTACCCGCCGGCGTTACAACTCGCCGGCGTCCAGCGCTTCCTTGGTTTCCTGCGCCGCCGCAACTTCGTTGGCGCTGTAACCGATGAACAGCGCCACCACACCGACGATCACTGCTACCGCGGCGACCCAGAGCAGGCCGTAGGTGTAGCCCTGATCAAGGGCGTGGTGCTGCGCGGCATTCATCTTGGCGACCGGACCGGTGGTCCCGCCCAGGTACAACGTGCGCGAGGTGATGACGGCCTGGATGATGGCCAGCACCACGGGGCCACCGAGGTTCTGCAGCATCAGCGCGATGGCCGACAACGGACCGATGTCGTTGAGCGCCACCCCGGCGATGGCCGAGACGGTCAGGGGCACGACGATCATGCCGATGCCGAAGCCACCGACGGTGATCGGGATGACCAGATTCGGGAAGTACGGGATACCGCCGTTGAGGGTCGAGCCGTAGATCATGGCGGCGAGCACCAGGATGCCGCCGGCGATCACCAGGACTCTCGGCGAGAAGACCGCCACGAGCTGCGACGACAGGCCCAGCCCAATCCCCAGGGCGATGACGAACGGGATGAAGCCGATACCGGCCTTCAGCGCGCTGTAGCCCATGATGTCCTGCACGTACAGGCCGATCAGCACGGTCAGCGTGAACATCACGCCACCGGCCAGGAAGACGGCGGCGAAGGTCGCGACGCGGTTCCGGTCCTTGAACAGGGCGAACGGAACGACGGGGTGTTCGGCGGTGCGCTCGGCGAGCAGGAAGGCCAGGAAGAACACGGCAGCCGCGGCGCCGGAGCCCAGCGTCAGCGGGGACATCCAGCCCTTCTCCGGGCCCATCGAGAAGCCGAACACCGCTGCGGTGCAAGCCAGGGTCGCCAAAATGGCGCCGGCCGCGTCGAGCTTCATGCGCTCGCGGTGGGTCTCAGTCAGAGTGGTGCGGGCCAGGTAGATCATGACCAGGCCGATCGGCACGTTCACCAGGAACGCGTACCGCCACGAGAACACCGTCAGCGCGCCACCGACGACCAGGCCCATGACGGAGCCGACGCCGGTCATGGCCGCGAAGATCGCGGTCGCGGCGTTGCGGGCCGGACCCTTCGGGAAGGTGGTGGCGACCAGCGCCAGACCGGTCGGCGAGGCAATGGCAGAGCCGACGCCCTGTAGGAGTCGGGCGGTGACCAGGGTGGTCTCGTCCCACGCCACACCGCACAGGATGGAGGCGATGGTGAACAGGGCGACACCGACGATGAAGGTGCGCTTGCGGCCGATGGTGTCGCCGAGGCGCCCACCAAGCAGCATCAGACCGCCGAAGGTCAGCACATACGCGGTGATCACCCAGCTGCGGCCGGCGTCAGAGAGGCCGAGCTCGTCCTGAATCTTAGGAAGGGCAACGATGGCGACTGTGCTGTCCATCGTGGCGAGCAGCTGCATGCCACCGATGGCAATGACTGCGGAAAGGAAGCGGGGGGACGGCAGCCAAGCTGGGTACCAGCTCTTTTGCTCATCCTCGGTTTGCCCGACGTGCATCGAGAGCGGTTCGCGGCGGCCGTTTGCCATGGCGGTGCGCTCAGCGTCGTTGAGAGCCGTCATGGAAAGCTACCTTACAGTAATCTTAAGATTTCTTTAACCCTGCGAACGCCGCGACGTCCCCAATAACGATGATCGCGGGAGGTCGGATGCCCTCCGAACGGATGTCTTCCGGCGCGTCGGCGAGCGTGGTTTGCAGGGTCTGCTGCGCCGCCGTCGTCCCGTGCTGCACCACCAAGACGGGTGTTTCCGCAGGTCGGCCGCCTTGCAACAGAACCTTCGCAAAAAGCTCGATGCGCTCGACGGCCATCAGCAGCACGATGGTGCCGCGCATCGCGGCCAGTGCGTCCCAATTCACTAACGATTCCGGGTGCCCTGGCGCAACGTGGCCGCTGACCACGACGAATTCATGTGTGACGGCCCGATGCGTGACCGGAACGCCGGCCAGTGCAGGAACCGCTATGGCACTGGTCACACCGGGCACAACGGTGACCGGAATGCCCGCCTCAGTGCAGGCCAGCACCTCTTCATACCCGCGCGCGAAGACGAACGGGTCGCCGCCTTTGAGCCGCACCACGAACTTGCCGTCCATGGCACGATCGATCAGTACCGCGTTGATGGCGTCTTGGGCCATCGCGCGGCCGTACGGAATCTTGGCGGCGTCGATCACCTCGACGTGCGGGCCCAGTTCGGCGAGCAGTTCCTGCGGCGCCAACCGGTCGGCCACCACCACGTCGGCGTGCGCCAGCAGGCGCCGGCCGCGGACGGTGATCAACTCCGGGTCACCCGGTCCGCCGCCGACCAGCGCGACGCCGGTGTAGGCGTCGGGCTCGACATCGCTGATGACGCCGTGCTGCAGTGCCTCGTGGATCGCGGTGCGGATGGCCGCCGAACGACGGTGCTCACCGCGGGCCAGCACCCCGACCGTCAGGCCGTCGTACTCGAACGAGGCCGGGGTCACCGCCGAGCCCTCCAGGCCGGCGTCGGCGCGGACGCAGAAGATCCGGCGACGGTCGGCCTCGTCGGCCACCGCCGCGTTGACGGCTTCGTCGTCGGTCGCGGCAAGGACGTACCAGGCGCCGTCGAGATCGTCGTTCTGGAAGTCGCGCAGGGTGAGGGTGATGCCGGTGCCGTCGGGATTGTCGGCCAGGGCCTCGACCACCGGGGTGGCGGCACGGGCCACGACGTGAACGTCGGCGCCGCTGGCGATCAGCAGGGGCAGCCGCCGCTGCGCGACACTGCCGGCGCCCACCACCACGACCTTCTTACCGGTGAGGCGGAGGCCGACGAGGTAGGCATTCTGAGTCACTCGGCGAGTTTAGTAGCCGCGGAGACGAATCTCTGCACCGAGTGGGGGTGCGCGACCGGATGAGTATGGAGGTAACCGGCGTGCACGCCGCCACGGACGGCGCCGTCGTGCACCGTGGCCTGCCCAGCGCCGCGAAAAGCCCAGGCCGGCGGATGTTGCTCAGTGAATTCGACTGTGGTGCGGTGAAATTCATGCCCGGTCACGCGCTCCCCCGCGGCATGCATGCTGGAGTCCACCATCGCGACAGCGTCGCGGTAGCCCAGCGTCAGCCGCGGGGTGAACCGCGCCGAACCCGGAAGCACCCCGCACATGGGGTGGCCGTCCAGGTCGTCGACCAGGTAGGTCAGCCCGGCGCACTCGGCGTGCACCGGCGCGCCCGCGGCCGCCAGTGCGGCGATCTGCCCGCGAACCGTGGCATTGGCCGACAGTTCAGCGGTGAACTGCTCGGGAAAACCGCCCGGGATGACGAGCGCCTGGGTCCCGTCCGGCAGTGGCTCGGTGAGCGGATCGAACTCCGCCACCTCGGCGCCGGCCATTCTGAGCAGCTCAGCGTGCTCGGCATAGCCGAAACTGAAGGCTTTGCCGGCGGCCAACGCGACGGTCACCTGCGGCCCGGGCTCCAGTTCAGGGGCCCACGCCGGCGCCAGCGCACCGATGCCGGCACTTCGAACGATGGTCTCGATATCCACATGCCGGGCTACCAGTTCAGTCATGACGTCGACAGCCTCGTGCGCCCGGCGGCCGTGTTCGACGGCAGTCACCAGGCCGAGGTGGCGGGACGGAATCTCCAGCCCGCTGTCGCGCGGAATGGCGCCGAACACCGGGATGCCCGTGTGTTCGCAGGCCTGGCGCAACACTTGCTCATGGCGCGGTGACCCCACTTTGTTGAGGATCACTCCGGCGATCCGCACCGATTGTTCGAACGTCGAAAAGCCATGCAGCAGAGCGGCAATGCTCTGGCTCTGCCCGCGCGCATCGACCACCAGCACCACGGGCGCGCCGAGCAGCCCGGCGACATGCGCGGTGGAAGCCGGCGCCGGGGTCACCGGCCGGTCGGTGATGCGCCCGTCGAACAGGCCCATGACGCCCTCGATCACGGCGATGTCCGCGCCGGCGCTGCCGTGCCGGTACAGCGGCCCGACCAGGTCGTCGCCGACAAGCACCGGGTCCAGGTTCCGGCCGGGACGTCCAGTGGCGAGAGCGTGATAGCCGGGGTCGATGAAGTCCGGCCCGACCTTGGCCGCGGTGACGCGATGCCCGGCGCGACGTAGCGCACCCATCAGCCCGGTAGCCACCGTGGTCTTGCCGCTGCCCGACGCCGGCGCCGCGATCACGACCGCGGGGACTGCGCTCACCAGCGCGTCACCACCGTCACCATTCGATGCCGCGCTGGCCCTTACGGCCGGCGTCCATCGGGTGCTTGACCTTGGTCATCTCGGTCACGAGGTCCGCGGCTTCCAACAGCTGTGGCGGGGCGTCGCGGCCGGTGATGACGACGTGTTGGGCGCCGGGGCGTGATCGGAGCACGTCGACTACCTCTTCGATGTCCAACCAGCCCCACCTGAGCGGGTAGGTGAACTCGTCGAGAACGTAGAAGTCGTGCTGCTCGGCAGCCAGCCGGCGCGAAATCTCGGCCCAGCCTTCTACGGCCGCGGCGGCGTGGTCCTCATCGGAGCCCTGCCGACGGGTCCACGACCAGCCCGAGCCCATCTTGTGCCACTGCACCGCTCCCCCGATGCCCTGCTCGTCGTGCAGCTGGCCGAGGGCCTGGAATGCGGCTTCCTCGCCGACCTTCCATTTGGCGCTCTTGACGAACTGGAACACCGCGACGTCGAAGCCCTGGTTCCACGCCCGCAGCGCCATCCCGAAGGCAGCAGTGGATTTCCCCTTGCCCGGGCCAGTGTGCACGGCCAAGATCGGCGCGTTGCGGCGCGCTTTAGTGGTCAGCCCGTCGTTCGGAACGGCGAGCGGTTGTCCTTGTGGCATAACAGATTTCCTTACGCGGCGGCTTGCCCGGCCCGAACCACACTGGCCAGATTATCGGCACGCAACTGTGCCAGTTGCACGGCGGGCGCACCGAGTTGGCCGGCCAGCTGCTGCGCCAATCCCAGTCGGATATACGACGTTTCGCAGTCGACGACCACCGCCGCGGCCCCTTCGGCAACCAGCAGCCTGGCGGCAGTCCGGGTCCGACCCAGCGGATCGGGTCCGCCGGTGGCCCGGCCGTCGGTCAGCACCACGACCAGCGGCCGACGCGCGCGGTCCCGGGTCTTCTCCCGGAGCACGACATCCCGCGCCGCCAAAAGCCCTTGCGCCAGTGGAGTTTTGCCGCCGGTGTCGAAGCGCGCCAGCCGTCGGCTCGCGATGTGCACCGACGACGTGGGCGGCAGCAACACCTGCGCGTCGGCACCCCGGAAGGTGACGACGGCGACCTTGTCGCGGCGTTGATAGGCGTCGCGCAACAGCGACAACGTCGCACCGCTGACGGCGGACATCCGGTCCCGCGCAGCCATGGAGCCCGACGCGTCGACGACGAAGATCACCAGATTGCCTTCGCGCCCTTCACGGATCGCGTGCCGGACGTCGGCGGGTGCCACCTGGAGTCGCCCGGCCTGCGGACTCCGGTCTGCCGCGGCAAGCAGGGTGCCGAAGACGTGCACACCGTGCCCAGCCTGGAGATCATCGGTTGCCGAGATCGGGGTGCCGGTGCGGTTCCGGGCCCGCGACCGTCGGCCCGGGGCGCCCTCTCCGACACCGGGCACGACGAGCGCCCGGGTGCGGAACGTCGCCGACGGCGGAGCGCTCGGCCGCGACGTACCGGGACCGGCTGAATTTCCTTGCGGCGCGCCCTCTTCCGAGCTATCCGCCGGGACGCCGCCGCCCGGCGGATCGGGATCAGGATCAGGATCCGGTTCGGGTGCCGATTGGGATTCCGCATCGGCCTGCGCCATCGCGTCGTCGAGCTGTTGCGGGTCCAGGCCCGGGTCGTCGAAGGGGTCGCGGCGCCGCCGGTGCGGCAGCGCGAGTTCCGCCGCCACCCGAACGTCCTCTTCGGTCACGGTGTCAGCGCCCCGCCAGGCCGCGTGCGCGACGGCCGTGCGCGCCACAACCAGATCGGCGCGCATTCCATCCACGTCGAAAGCTGCGCACAGCGCCGCGATGCGGCGTAACTCATTGTCCGGCAACGATACTGACGCAACGTCGGCGCGGGCCTTGGCAATCCGGCCGGCCAGCTCGGCGTCGTCGGCGGCATATTGCGCGCCGAAGCCAGCGGGGTCCGCCTCGTACGACATGCGGCGCCGGATCACGTCGACCCGGACGTCGACGTCCCGGGACGCGTAGACATCGACAGTCAATCCGAAGCGGTCGAGCAGCTGCGGGCGCAGCTCTCCTTCTTCGGGATTCATGGTGCCTACCAACATGAATCGCGCCTCGTGCGAGTGCGATACCCCGTCCCGCTCGATGTGCACCCGGCCCATCGCGGCGGCGTCCAGCAGCACGTCGACCAGATGGTCGTGCAGCAGGTTCACCTCGTCGACGTACAGCACACCGCCGTGCGCGCGAGCCAGAAGACCTGGGGAGAAGGCATGTTCGCCGTCGCGCAACACCTTCTGCAGGTCGATCGAGCCGACCACGCGGTCCTCAGTAGCCCCGATGGGCAGCTCCACCAGCCGAGCATCGGCATCGACGGCCGCCAGCACCTCGGCAAGACCGCGCACCGCAGTCGATTTCGCGGTGCCCTTCTCGCCGCGGATCAGCACGCCGCCGATGTCGGGGCGCACCGCGCACAGCACCAACGCCAGTCGCAGCCGATCCTGCCCCACCAAAGCACTGAATGGATACGGGGTGGGCATTGATTCAGTCACCGTCACCGCTGTTCTGATCCGTGCCGAACCATCGGCACATGGGGAATACCGTCTTCGAGGAATTCGTCACCGTCGCGCACGAATCCGTGCCGGGCGTACATCTCTTCAAGGTACGTCTGCGCGTCTATCCGGCAGGGATAGTCGCCGACCTCAGCCAGGGCTGCCTGCATCAGCCGATTGGTGTGCCCCTGCCCACGGTCGGCGCGTTTGGTGCACACCCGGCCGATCCGGAACACCTTCTCACCCCCGGGATGCTCTTCCATCAGCCTCAGCGTCGAAATGACTTGTCCATCAGGACTTTCCAGCCAGAAGTGCCGGGTCTCAGCCAGCAGGTCGCGGCCGTCGAGTTCCGGATACGGGCAGGCTTGCTCCACCACGAACACTTCTACCCGCAACTTCAGCAGCTCGTAAAGCGTTGCGGCATCGAGATCTTTGGCCCAGCTACGCCTCGGTGCGACGGTCATGCGCGATCCACCTTCCGGTCCTCGCTGAGGCTCACGCGATCCACCTTCGGCTCCTCGCTGACGGTCATGCGACCACCCGGGATCAGGCCGGCTGGTCGAGTTTGAGCGCCTTGGTCCCCCAGTCCCACACCTCGCGGTACAGCTTGGGTTCACCGGACAGCTTGACGCCCAGCGACGGCACCATCTCCTTGAGCTTGGGCAGCCAGGCCTGGTAGCGGTCGCCGAAGCAGCGCTCCAGCACCTCGATCATGGCGGGCACCGCGGTCGAGGCACCCGGCGACGCGCCGAGCAGACCGGCGATCCGGCCGTCCGACGCGGTCAGCACGGTGGTGCCGAACTCCAGCACACCACCGATGCCCTTGCGGCGAATCACCTGCACGCGCTGGCCGGCGACATCCAGCTCCCAGTCCGAATCGACTGCGCTGGGGGCGAATTCGCGCAGCGAGTCGACGCGCTCCCCCTCACTGAGGGCCAGCTGCTCCACCAGGTACTTCACCAGACCCAGTTCGGTGACGCCGACGCCGAGCATCGACGCGAGGTTGTTGGGCTTGACCGACAACGGCAGGTCGGCGACGGAGCCCTGCTTGAGGAACTTGGGCGACCAGCCGGCGAACGGTCCGAACAGGAGCCACGACTGGCCGTTGATGACGCGAGTATCCAAGTGCGGCACCGACATCGGCGGAGCGCCGACCGACGCCTGGCCGTACACCTTGGCCTGGTGGCGGTCCGCCAGGTCCTGGTTGTCGGTGCGCAGGAAGGCACCGCCGACCGGGAACCCACCGAAGCCCTTGGCCTCCGGAATCCCAGCCTTCTGCAGCAGATGCAGCGCGCCGCCACCGGCGCCCAGGAACACGAACTTGGCGTTGATCTTCTGCTTGTCGCCGGTGCGCCGGTTGAGCACGTTGAGCGTCCAGCTGCCGTTGGACTGCTTGCTGAGG
The DNA here is from genome assembly GCF_009729415.1 of Mycolicibacterium sp. CBMA 234. GTDB lineage: Bacteria > Actinomycetota > Actinomycetes > Mycobacteriales > Mycobacteriaceae > Mycobacterium. Next base: position 529,456 of record NZ_MPKW01000018.1, on the reverse strand, counting down.
CCCGTCACCTCATGCCCGAACAAAGTGGTCATGCCGCGCTGGGCAGCGAACCCGATGAACTGCTTGGACAGCGAGCCGAAGTCGACGTCGGTGCCTTCAGTGGTCCAGTTCAGCGCGACCGGGTCAGTGAAGTCGCGCCGTTCTGCCATGAACGGCAGCCGACGGGAGAACTCGTCCTTGTCGTCGATGTACTCCATGGTCGAGAACAGCGGGTTGGTCACCAACGACTCGCGGCGCTTGCGCAGGTAGTCGATGCTGTCCGCGCCATGCACGAAACTGACGTGCGGGATGGGGTTCAGGAAGCTCTTGACGTCCGGCAGCACACCGTTCTCCACGGCATACGACCAGAACTGCCGCGTCACCTGGAACTGCTCGTTGACGTTGACGGCCTTGGTGATGTCGATGGTGCCGTCGGAGTTCTGCGGCGTGTAGTTGAGCTCGCACAGCGCCGAGTGCCCGGTGCCGGCGTTGTTCCACGGATCACTGCTCTCGGCGGCGGCGCCGTCGAGACGCTCGATCATGGTGATGGACCACTCCGGCTCCAGCAGCCGGATCAGGGCTCCGAGGGTGGCGCTCATGATTCCCGCGCCCACGAGGACGACGTCGGTCTGTGCGCTCCCAGCTACGTTTGCATTCGACACGTGATCGCTCGTCCTTCGTACTCGGGTTACCCGCCGGTATTGACGGATGCTCGGTGCTCAAGGTTATCGCGACCGTGTTCGCCGCTGACGCGCTATCTCCATGCATCGACCATGACGTTCGTCGCAGTTGGGGTTTCCGCAGTTAGGGTTGGAGCCGTGACGTCGAGCCCGTTGCAGGGACAACCCGCGTGGCAGCCGGATGTGCTGCCCGGGTACTGGCAGCAGACCATCGCACTGGGTCCTGACCCCGACGGCGAGGGTGCCTTGGTCGCCACCGTCGTTCGGCGCGGGGAATCCGGCCGCACCGCGCATGCGGTGTTGGTGGTGCATGGCTATACCGATTACTTCTTTCACACCGAACTCGCCGACCATTTCGCGGCGCGCGGTATCGCGTTCTATGCGATCGATCTGCACAAATGCGGACGCTCGCGGCGCCCCGGACAAACCCCGCACTTCACCACCGATCTGGCGTCGTACTACGGCGAGCTGCGGCGGGCCCTGGAGCTGATCTCCACAGACACCGGCGGCGCCCAAGTGTGCGTGTACGGGCACTCGGCGGGCGGGTTGATCGCGACGCTGTTCACCGATCAGCTCCGCCGGGACAGCAAGTTGACCACCCACCGCGTCACCGGTCTGATCCTCAACAGCCCGTTCTTCGATCTGCACGGGCACGCGGCGCTGCGCTCGGCCCCGGTGTCCGGCGCCCTGAAAGCGCTGGCCCGGTTCCGCAAGCTCGCCGTGATCCGCCAGCCAACCGAAGGCGGCTACGGCACCAGCCTGCACCGTGATCACGGCGGCGAGTTCGACTACAACCTCGACTGGAAACCGTTGGGCGGCTTCCCGGTCACCCTCGGCTGGATCAACGCCATTCGGCAGGGCCAGCTCCGGCTGCACCGCGGGCTGGACGTCGGGGTGCCGAATCTGATCCTGCGGTCGGACCACACGGTGGCCGAGACCGCCACCCCGGTCGGCATGGAGCGCGGCGACGCCGTGCTGGACGTCACCCAGATCGCCCGGTGGGCCGGGTGCGTCGGCAATCGCAGCGCCGTCGTCCCCGTCACCGATGCCAAACACGATGTGTTCCTGTCGCTGCCGGAGCCGCGGGCCGTCGCGTACGCAGAACTCAACCACTGGCTGGACTGGTACTTGACCCGGTCCCCCTCTCCCACAACACAACACGGATAGGCCTGACGTCATGGAGCACTACGACCTGACCATCATCGGAACCGGTTCGGGCAACAGTGTTCTCGACGAGCGCTACCGCGACCTGAAGGTTGCGATCTGCGAGCAGGGCACGTTCGGCGGCACCTGCCTCAACGTCGGCTGCATCCCCACCAAGATGTTCGTCTACGCCGCCGACGTCGCGCAGACCATTCGGCACAGCGCCACGTACGGCGTCGACGCCCACATCGACGGCGTGCGGTGGCCCGACATCGTGGACCGCGTGTTCGGCCGGATCGACCCGATTGCTGCGGGCGGCGAGGAGTACCGCCGCAGCCTGCCGAACGTCACGGTGTACGGCAGCCACACCCGCTTCGGCCCGACGCTGCCCGACGGCCGGTACACGCTAAAGACCGCTGCCGGAGACGAATTCAGCTCCGACCGGGTGGTCATCGCCGCGGGCTCCCGCAGCTGGATTCCTGCCCATATCGCCGAGTCCGGGGTCCGGTACTACACCAGCGACGACATCATGCGCATCCCGGCGCTACCCGAGCATCTGGTGATCGTCGGTGGCGGTTTCATCTCCGTGGAGTTCGCGCATATCTTCTCGGCGCTAGGCACGCGAGTGACCATCGTGCTGCGCGGCGACCGGCTGCTCAAGCGGTGCGACGAGGAGATCTGCCGACGGTTCGGTGCGGTCGTGACCAAGAAATGGGAGGTGCGCACCCACGAGAACGTGGTCGGCGCGCGGCAGGACGGTAACGGTGTCGTGCTCGAACTCGATGACAGCGAGACCCTGACCGCCGACGCGCTGTTGGTGGCGACGGGCCGGGTACCCAACGGCGATCTGCTCGACGCGCACCTGGCCGGCGTGCAGTTGGACGACGACGGCTACGTCGTGGTCGACGAGTACCAACGCACCACGGCGCGTGGGATTTTCGCGTTGGGCGATGTGTCCTCGTCGCATCAGCTCAAGCACGTGGCCAACCATGAGGCGCGCACCGTCAAGGAGAACCTGCTGCGCGACTGGGACGGCGAGCTGGTCGCCAGCGATCACCGGTTCATCCCAGCGGCGGTGTTCACCGATCCGCAGGTGGCGATGGTCGGGATGAACGAAAAGGAAGCGCGCGCAGCCGGTTTCGATGTGGTCGTCAAGGTGCAGGACTACGGCGACACGGCGTACGGCTGGGCCATGGAGGACACCACGGGCGTCGCCAAACTGATCGGCGAACGCGGGACCGGCAAGATTCTCGGCGCGCACCTCATGGGTTATCAGGCGTCCGCGCTGATTCAGCCGCTGATTCAGGCCATGTCGTTCGGCCAGACCGCGCAGGACGTGGCCCGCGGCCAGTATTGGATTCACCCGGCCCTTCCCGAGGTGATCGAAAATGCGCTGTTGGGGCTGAGTTAGGGCCCGATGCTCAGCCCAACAGTTCCCGAATGTCGGATGCAGTGATCGCGGAACCGAACATGTCACCGCCGTCGATCACCGCGGCGAACAGTGCCCGCTTACGGTCCTGCAGCGCGATCACCTTCTCCTCGATGGTGTCCTCGGACACCAGCCGGTAGACGTTCACCGGGCGCTGCTGGCCGATCCGGTGGGCCCGGTCGACTGCCTGTGCTTCAGCGGCCGGGCTCCACCACGGGTCGCACAGGAAGCAGTAGTCCGCGGCGGTGAGGTTCAGTCCGAAGCCGCCCGCCTTCAGGCTGATCAGGAAGACCTTGGTCCGGCCCGAACTGAAAGCGTCAATGGCGTCGGCCCGGCTCTTGGCGTCGATCGACCCATCCAGGTAGCTGTATTCGATCCCGGCGGCATCCAGACGATGGCGCAAGATGGCCAGAAACCCGGTGAACTGGCTGAACACCAGTGCACTGTGGTCCTCGGCGACCAATTGGTCCAGTTGTTCGAGGAGGAAGTCCACCTTGGTGGAACCGGCGTCCATGGCAGCGTTGTCGACGAGACCGGGGTGCAGGCTCAGCTGCCGCAGCAGCGTGAGCGAGCGGAAGATCTGAAACCGGTTCTTCTCCCAGTCCCCCAACAGACCCAGCACCTTCTGTCGCTCCCGGGCCAGCCGGGTGTCGTAGATCTTTCGGTGTTTGGCCGACAGTTCGATGGCCAACACCTGTTCCTGCTTCGGCGGCAACTCCTTGACCACCTGAGTCTTGGTGCGGCGCAGCAACACCGGCTTGATCCGGTGCCGCAGTGCCGTGAGGCGTCCCGGCGCGTCACCGGACTCGATAGGCCGACGGAAGTAGCGCTCGAAAATCTTGGGGTTAGGGAACAGGCCGGGCACGGTGATGGACAACAACGACCACAGTTCCATCAGGTTGTTTTCCATCGGAGTGCCGGTGATGGCCAGCTTGAACGGCGCGTCGAGCCGACGCGCGGCCTGGTGCGTCTTGCTGTGGTGGTTCTTGACGAATTGTGCTTCGTCGAGAATCATTCCCGCCCAGGCAATTTCACGGTACTTTTCGTTGTCGATGCGCAGCAGCGTGTACGTCGTGACGACGATGTCTGCCGCAGCCACCTGCTCGGCCAGTGGTACCGCGGCCCGGGCCTCTGTGCTCGACACAACGACAGTGGTGAGGCCGGGAGCGAACTTCGCGCATTCGGCAGCCCAGTTGCTCGCCACACTGGTCGGGGCCACCACGAGGAACTTGCCCGCGCCCTGCTCGACCGCCCGGGTGATCAGCGCCAAGGTCTGCACCGTCTTACCCAGACCCATGTCGTCGCCCAATACTCCGCCAAGCCCGTTGTCCCACAAGAACGCCAGCCAGTTCAGCCCCGCGTGCTGATAATCGCGCAATTCAGCCTGCAGACCGACGGGCGTATCCACCGGAACGGGCGGCTGCGCCGTGGCTAGCCTGGCCATGTTGTCTCGCCACTGCGCCAGTTCCCGGTCGACGACGCCGAGGCTGAGCAGTTCGTCCCACAAGGTCACGTTCAGCGACGACATGTTCACCCGGCCGCCGTCGAGCTCGCCGAGTGCCTGAGCTTCCTCGATGAGGGCCCGTAGCTGCAGTAACTCCGGGGTGTCGAGCCGGAAGTACACGCCGCCCGGCAGCAGCATATGCGTTGCGCCCAAAGCCAATTCGGCGATCACCGCCGACAGCTCGACCGGATACCCGTCAACATCGATGGTGATGCGCAGGTTGAACCAGTCCTGCACCGACCCGTCATCGGCAGCACCGGTCCCGAACCCGAGTTGCGCGCCTGCCTCCGAGCGCCGGAATGTCGCGGCGCGCTCGTCGATCTCGATGATCAACTGATCACAATCGGCGAGCTGCGGCAGCACCTCCTGAGACAACACCGCGACCTGAGTCAGGGACAGGCGGCGAGAAAACAGCAGCGCGGCCAGCGGTTCGGCGCCCGCCGAGCGACCCGAAACCGCTTCCAGCGCCGGCACAATCGCGCGCCACATCGCGTCCTCGGCGGCACTGTCACGGATGCCGCTCGTTCGCGTGATGCCCACCGCGTCGAACTGCTGACGCTGACCGTTCACCTCATAGCGGATGCTCCAGTGCACCCTGCCCTCTTCGCCAGCGGCCGAGATGCTCAGTACCGGCATGGGACCCACGATGTCCGGTTCGGCGAACAACCCGTCCACCACGTCAACGGCCACGGTCCGGCGCAACCGGGGCAACACGTCGACGGCGAACTCAGACAATGCTTCCGGCGGGATCTGCACCGTCTCGTCGTTCGCGATCAGCTTGAGCAGCGTGGGCCCGGGTACCGGGGCGAACGCGCCCAGATGCAAGACCCCGTCGACCAATTGATGAATGCCGTGCGGGGTCGGCGCACCCACCAGCCCAACGCCTTCCGGAGCGCGGGTCTCGCCGTCGACGATCAACACCGCCGACATCTGCGCGCCACCGGTCTCCGAGACAGCGAAGTCCAACCGGAGCTGGACGTCCTTGGCCAGCTGCACGGCTCGGATACCGGGCCCGGCGACCAGGGTGACACCGGCCTCCACGGCTAGCTCGAGGTTGACCCAAAAGCTGTGCCCGACAGTGGAAAGCACCAGTTGGTCACTGCTGTACGGGTAGTAGCCGGGCGCCCCGAGCACCACCGACCGCAGCGCGTCGAATTGGGCCTGGTCGAAATCGCCCGGAGCGGCCGAGTCGAACAGGCGCCGCCAATTGATCCCGGTCTTGATCCACGTCCCGCGCTTGCCCACGGTCAGCGGACGCAGGGTCGCGATGGGCGTGGTGTGGTAGCGGCCCGCCGGCAGCATCGCGAACTCCAATGCCAATGGCTTGCCCTCGACTTCTGTGTCGGTCATCTCGTCCAACAGCGAGCCGAGCACCACCTCCCACCGCTGCGGGACAGCGCGATCAGCTGCGGTCGGAATCGCTGCCATGAGCAGGGCGACGGCATGCTTGCAGTACCGCCCAACCGGGCACGTACAGACGGTGTAGTCGATTTCCAGGCTGGTGTGGGCACCGGAGAGCGCCACCTCGACCTCGTAGTCCTCGACCGACGAGCCGAAGCAAGTCCCCGTGAGCATCTGGTCCTGCGGCTCGTACCGGGCCGACGTGACCCGGCCCTGGCCCGCATAGGTCTCGCCACGGGCCAAGGTCTTCGCGCTGAACGCACGGAGCAACTCGTGGGGCGCGAGCGCTAGCCCCGCCGTCGAGTCCGTGCCGTCCATATCGTCACGATAACGGCCGATACCGACAGCGGCGGGTCACCAGGTGCTGCTGCGCAGCACGATCTCGTTGGCCAGTTGTGCGGTGAACTCCTCGGCGGGGCGCCCGTCGAGCATCTCGGCCATCCGGAACTCGCCGTAGATGAAGCGCTGGCCGGTCTGCACCTGCGCCCGCGCATCGGCGGTGGTAACCACCGCGGTAGTGCTGATCTCCACGGGTGGGCAGGCCTCGCCGGACGTGTCGGTCGCCCGTGGGTGACTGCTGTCGACGATCACAAAGGCAGTGAACCGGTCCAGCCGGGTGGCTGCCAGCCGCCAGGGCAGATCGCCCGCTCCCCGGTCGGCGAACAGCAGCGCCCACCGCACCCCGAGCGTATCCAGAATCCCTACAACCGAATTCACGCTCAGCCGGTTGTCGGCGTCGATCACCACGGTGCGCAGCGACGCAGTGTGCAGCAACTCGCAGAGCGGGCCGTAACCGGCCGACGCCTGCTGTGTCGCGAGCAGCACAACTGTCGTGGCGTTATCGGGGCCAGACACGTCGACGGTTGCGTCGAAGCCGTCGACGGTCGGGATGATTGGCATGACGCCACCGTATCGAACGCCGCGCAGACGCATGCGCTGATCGTCATCAGCCGCCACCGCATCCTCCGCCACAGCCGCCACCACCGCATCCCCCACCGCCGCAGCCACCGTGGCCGCCACAGCCAGCGTCACCGCCGTGGCTACCTCCACCGTGGCCGGACGCACCGGCACCCCATCCGCCGTCACCGCCCGAACCGGTCGACTCGTGCCCTGCGGCACCCGCTCGGCCTGATCCGGAGCGGCGGGAAGTCCAGCAGAAGACGATGATCATCGCGAGGATTGCGCCACCGACCCCGATGGCCAAGACACCGCCCATCAGTTGCTCCCTTCTCGATTGCGCATCAGTCAGTTGCCCGGCCGGGGTCCCGGGTGCCGGTGCTCCCGGCCGAGAGATTCGGACTTCCCGTGGTGGTGCTGCCCGTCCTGGCACAGCAAGTTCGCCTCCACGGTCATGTCGCAGGAATGAGCGGTGAATTCGGTTGTGCGGCAGGTAAGTCCGAGAGAGCCGAGGGCAATCAGGGCACCTGCGACAACGGAGAACGTCGCGCGTGCAAAGTGGTTGTTCGAGTACATCGTGACCTCCTCATGTGTGTTGATGAGCACATGGTTTCCCCGCACCGCGCGGACCGGAATAGCGCGCGGTCTACAGCGCGGCTTTCCTTGCGCGATCCTCAGATTCACGGCGAAACGGGCAGGTCAACCGCTCCTGGCGACCTACTATCAGGCGATGCGCGTGCTGCTCGTCGAAGACGACCAGGGCGTTGCGGCTGCGCTCGTCGAGCTTCTGGAACAGACTGGGCTGACCGTCACCCACACCACCCGCGGCGATGACGCCCTCAATCGCGTCAAAGGCTGCGACCTGGTGCTGCTGGACCTCGGCCTGCCCGACATGGATGGGCTGGATGTGCTGCGCACCTTACGTCGGGCGTCGACCGCGCCGGTGATCATCATGACGGCACGGGACAGTGACGGCGCGGTCGTCATGGGACTGCGGGCCGGGGCCGACGACTATTTGGTCAAGCCGGTCCGAAAGACGGTGCTGCTGGCCCGGATCGAGGCCGTCATGCGCCGCGTCCAGCGCGGCGCCGGTACGACGGTGCGTGCGCCCGTGGTCGCGGGGCCGGTGACCATCGACCGGGACCGTCATGAGGTCACCGTCGCCGGCCAACTGCAGTCGTTGACCAAGACCGAGTATCAGATCTTGGCCACGCTGGCTGCCCGTCAGGGTGATGCGGTCAGCCGCGAGGAAGTCATGCTCGAATGCTGGGGCACGGCCGTGGTGGGCCGGTCTCGATCCCTGGATTTCTTCGTCGGCCAGATTCGAGCCAAGCTGGCCGGAATCCCGCTGCACACCGTGCGCGGCTTCGGGTATCGGCTGGATCGCTGACGTGGGTCTGCGGGTTCGCGCATTGCTGATGGCGCTGCTGCTCATTGCGACCGCAGCGTTGGCCGTCCCGCTGGCGCTGACCCTGGCGGATCGCCGCACCAACGCCCTGCACACCGAACGCGAACGGCAGCTGGCCACGCTCGCCGACATCGCCGCCACCGCAAGCGCACCCGACACCGAACTGGTCGACCGCTACCACCAGGTGTACGGCGAAGGCGCATTGATAGTCGATGCGGACGGCCGGACGCTGGCCACCAGCGGACTGGCCGTCACCGACCCCGGCGTGACGACCGCGACCGAGCGCGCCCTGTCCGATGCCCCGGCCGCTCCCCCGACCCGGATCATGCCGTGGGACCGGCGACCGATGTTGGCGGCGAAGGGAATTCGACGGGGTGGTGAGCTGGTCGGCGCGGTGGTACTGGTCGTCAACCCCACTACCGCGGCTCACGACGTCGCCGTCGCCTGGCTGTGGATCGCAGCGGGATGCGTTGTGCTGCTTGGCTTGGCGATCATCGTGGCACAGAGCCTGACCCGCTGGGTGCTGCGGCCGCTAATCGGGCTCGAGCGGGCGGTCGACGATATGGCCGGGGGCATCGCCGGGCAGCCGGCACAGGTGTCGGGGCCGCCCGAGCTACGGCGGTTCACGTCCGCGTTCAACGCGATGGCGCAGGCGGTCCACGCCTCCCTCGACCACCAACGCCGGCTCATCGCCGACGCCTCTCATCAGTTGCGAAACCCGCTGGCCGCCATTCGACTGCGCGCCGACACTCTCGAAGACCACGTCGCTGCATCGGGACGGCCCACCTACGAATCACTGTCCGGCGAACTGGACCGGCTGGAGAACTTGCTCGCCCAACTGCTGAGGTTGGCCCGCGCAGAACAGGCCAGCTACACCCACCGCTCGGGCTTGAGTGCCGCCGTTCATGATTCGACCGATCTGGATAGCGTCGCCGAACAGCGCCTGGCTTTCTGGCAGACCACGGCCGACGGCAATGATCAGCGGCTGCGATTCCAGACGACGAGTCCACACCTGACGGCGCAGATGCCCCGGCACGATGTCGAGCAACTCCTGGACATCGCGCTGGACAACGCGTTGCGCTACTCCGGAATCGGATCCACCGTCACCGTGTCGACAGTCTGCACCGACGCGGGCATCGACCTGATCGTCAGCGACGACGGACCCGGCCTTCCCGCCGACGCCATCGCCCAGGCGGCAACCCGGTTCTGGCGCGGGCACACCGACAGTGACGGCACCGGCCTCGGTCTGGCCATCGCCACCGAAATCGCTGCCGCGCATGGTGGATTGGCCTCAGTCGACGCCTCCCCCGAGGGCGGCCTCGCAGTCCGATATCACCTACCGGCGGGTGCACCGTCATGACGTTGAATCGACGGGCGTTCCTCTCATCCGCGGCGGCGGCTGTGGTCGCCGGCTGCCTACCGAACAGCACGCAGGGCATCATCAGGCTGGCGGCAGGCGACAATGGCGGTCTGTATCTGGCGGTCTGCGAGATCTTCGCCGAGCGGCTCCGCTCTCGCTATCCGGGCATCACCGTCACTGTGCTGCCGACCGCGGGCAGCGTCGACAATCTCAACCTCTTGCGGTCCGGTGACGTCGACATGGCCCTGGCCCAGGCAGACGTCGTCGAGACGCAGCTGCGACCCGGGCGGGCGGATGACTCGCCTCTGGCGGTCGCCCGAGTCTACGAGAACTACGTGCAGCTGGTCGTACCCGTCAACTCCAGTGTCCGTCAGGTGAATGACCTTGCGGGGCTGAGGGTTTCCACTGGACCACCGGGTTCCGGCGTCGCGGCCGTCACCTCCGTGCTTTTCGGTGCCGCGAAACTGACAGATCGGATCCATCGGGTTGACCTCCGCCTGAACGATGCAGTGGCCGCGCTCGGCAACCGCACCATCGACGCCCTGGTCTGGTCCGGCGGGATCCCGACGCCGGCCATTTCTGAGCTCGACAAGACACTGCCGCTTCGGATTCTCGATCTGACGCCGTGGGTCGCGCCGATGTCCGAACTGGCGTCCTATCCGTATCTGCTGCTGCGCGCACCAGTCGGCGCCTACGTGCCGGCGAGCGTATACACGATCGGCTCCCCCGATCTGCTTCTGTGCCGGCCTGGCCTGCCGAACCCGTTGGTGGCCGCCGCGGTCGACGTATTGGCAACAGACGCAACCCAACTTATGCCACCCGAGGTACGTGGCCTGCAGTACCTGCAACCGCCGTCAATGATCCAGACCGGCCGAATTCCCTTGCACCCCGGCGCCATCGCGGCGTATCGGACCCTGCATGGCTGAGCATTGCCTGCGCGACGACTGGACGCCGCCGAACTGATAGCACCGGTTGGCCAGCGCGAAACCCAGACGCACCCTATTGTTCTTCAACATCCGGGGCGCCCTAAGGAGGCCGCAGTGCCAGAAGGACACGAAGCACTCACCGAAGACGAGCTGCAACTGGCCAAGCTCGGATACAGCCAGGAGCTGCAGCGTTCCTGGTCCGGTTTCAGCAATTTCGCCATCTCGTTCTCCATGATCTCGATTCTGTCCGGGTGCTTCACCTCGTTCGGATTGGGCTGGAACAACGGGGGTCCGGCAGCCATCGCGTGGGGTTGGCCGATCGTGGCAGCGTTCATTCTCGTCATCGGCCTATGTATGGCCGAACTGGTCTCTGCATTCCCCACCTCCGGCGGACTCTATTGGTGGGCATCCAAACTCGGCGGCGTGAAAGCCGGCTTCTACGCCGGTTGGCTCAACCTCATCGGTTTGGTCGCCATCTTGGCCTCGGTGGCCTACGGGTGCGCGACATTCCTGGACCTCACCCTGGGCACCCTTAGCAGCGACTGGCTCAGCGGCTACAGCCTGACCCGGACCTTCGTCATCTTCCTGGTCATCCTGGGCATCTCAGCACTGATCAACATCTTCTCCAGCCACCTGCTGGCGGTCATCAACAACATTTCGGTGTGGTGGCACGTATTCGGTGCAGCTGCGGTCATCGGCATCCTGTTGTTCGTGCCGAGCCACCACGCGAGTTTCTCGGATGTGTTCGCCAAGACGATCAACAACAGCGGCATGTTCGGCGGCGCGACCTCGGGCGCAGGCTGGTTGTTCGTCGTGCTGCCGATCTCGGTGATCCTGACGCAGTACACCATCACCGGCTATGACGCGTCGGCGCACTTATCCGAAGAAACCAAGGGCGCAGCCAACACCGCTGCCAAAGGCATGTGGCAGTCAATCTTCTATTCGGCCATCGGAGGCTGGATCTTGTTGTTGGCGTTCCTGTTTGCGGTGCAGGACTCCGACAAGGTATCCGCCGCGTCGACACCCGTCGCGGAAATCATCAGCCAGGCCCTCAAACACAACAACCTGATCGTGCTGCTGTTGTTCGTCTCCACCGCAGGCCAGTTCTTCTGCGCCACCGCCTGCCAGACCAGTGCGTCCCGGATGCTGTTCGCATTCAGCCGGGACCGCGCGGTACCCGGTCATCGGTGGTGGTCGGAGGTCAACAAACACAGGGTCCCCACGCACAGTGTCACGATCACCGCCGTGGTGGCCGCGGCACTGACCCTGCCCGCTCTGGTCAAGGTCGATGTCAATGGGACGCCAACCCCCGTCGCGTTCTACGCCGTCGTGTCCATCGGAGTGGTCGGGGTGTACCTGTGCTTCGCCATTCCGATCTACTACCGGTGGCGTGCCGGAGATGAATTCGAAATGGGCAGTTGGAATCTGCGCGGCCACCACCGGTGGATGGCACCCCTGGCCCTGGCCGAGATCACCATCACATCCATCATTGCCATGTTCCCGACGTCGTTGGGCGGCGTGCCGTGGGACCCCAGTTTCGAGTGGAAGTTCGTCAACTACACGCCGTTGCTGGTCGGTGGCGTCCTGGTGTTGCTCTACATCTACTGGCACGTGTCGGTGAAACACTGGTTCACCGGTCCTATCAAGCAGGTTGAGGAACCGGCCGAACCAGCAGTCGAGCCCAGTTGATCACTGCCGCAGACCGTTGGCGATGATCGGCCGCGGCAGCGCACCGGATTCAACGAGCCCCAGCACCGCGTCGATATCCACATGCGCGGCAAGCAGATCGGCCATCACGTCTAGCTGAGCGTCGCGCATGGCCGCGACGTCCACGTCGTCGGCCACGACAAATCCATGCTTGCCGGCACTCGCCGCGACCTCGGCAAGCCAGGTCCGTCGCACAATGTCGTTGTCCAGCAACCCGTGCCAATGGGTGCCGTACACCTGGCCCCGTCGGATCCCGACGCCCAGCCAATCGTCGGCGGCGCATCGCGCCACCCGGCCATGATGAATCTCGTAGCCGTACAACGGCTTATCCCAATGTCGCAGGGTCTTGTCGGCGTCGAACTCGATGTCCGCATCGAGCAGCGCCAGGCCCGGCACCCGGCCCGCCGCGGATTCGACGGTGTCGTGAATCGTCGTACAGAGCATCTGGAAACCGCCACAAACGCCGAGCACCGCGCGACCGGATTGGGCATGCGCCGTGGCAGCTTCCGCCAATCCACGCTCTCGGAGCCACGCCAGGTCGGACACCGTCGCCTTGCTGCCCGGTAGCACCACGACGTCGACACCCGACAGTTCTGCCGCAGTGTCGACCCACCGCACGTGCACGCCCGGCTCGCACGCCAGCGCCTCGACATCGGTCGAATTGGAGATTCGCGGCAGGCGCACTGCAGCCACCGTCAACACGTCAGTACCCCGCGGCGGTGCCGGCCGGCCGAGCTGCCCCCGCGGCGTCACCGACAGCGAGTCCTCGGCGTCCAACCAGAGGTCGTCGCAGTACGGAATCACCCCGTAGGTCGGGCGGCCTGTCAGCGATTCCAGTTGTCGCAGACCAGGTTCCAGCAGCGCCGGGTCGCCGCGGAACTTGTTGACCAAGAATCCGGCGATGAGCTTCTGGTCCTCAGGCTCGAGTACCGCCACAGTGCCGTACAGATGGGCCAGCAGCCCGCCCCGGTCGATGTCACCGACGACGACCACTGGCAGGTTCGCGGCGCGGGCCAGTCCCATGTTCGCCACATCGGTAGCTCGCAGGTTGATCTCGGCCGGCGAGCCTGCCCCCTCACAGATCACGACGTCGAATTCACTTCGCAGCAGGGCCAATTCGTCGGCGACCACGGACGCCAGCTGGGTCCGCCGGGTGAAGTAGTCCCCTGCCGCCACCGTGCCGGAGACGACGCCGCGCACCACCAACTGCGAGGTCCGGTCCCCGCCGGGCTTGAGCAGAATTGGGTTGAATCGCACGCTCGGCGCCAGCCCAGCTGCGCGGGCCTGCATGGCCTGCGCCCGGCCGATCTCGCCACCCTCGACCGTGACGGCCGAGTTGTTGGACATGTTCTGCGCCTTGAACGGCGCGACCCGCACGCCCTTGCGTGCCAGCAGCCGGCACAGCCCGGCCACCACCATCGACTTACCCGCGTCCGACGTGGTTCCCGCGACCAGCAGCGCCCCGCCGCTCACCTTTTACTCGCGAGCAGTCCCCCAGAGGGAGGTGCCCCCAGCAAAACTGTCGAAAACCCCGAGCAAGAGGACAGTTTTGTGTCTGCTCGCGGGAGAACTATCACGGCAAGGTCAGGATGTCGGCGCCGTCGTCGGTCACCACGAGGGTGTGCTCGAACTGCGCCGTCCACTTTTTGTCCTTGGTGGCGACGGTCCAGTCGTCGTCCCAGATCTCGTAGTCCAGCGAGCCGAGGTTGATCATCGGCTCGATGGTGAAGGTCATACCCGGCTCGAGCACGGTGTCGACCTCGGGCTTGTCGTAGTGCAGCACGATCAGGCCGTTGTGGAAGGTCTCACCGATACCGTGGCCGGTGAAGTCGCGAACCACGTTGTAGCCAAAGCGATTTGCGTACGCCTCGATAACCCGGCCGACCACCGAAAGCTGCCGGCCCGGCTTGACGGCCTTGATGGCCCGCATGGTGGCTTCGTGCGTGCGCTCGACGAGCAGCCGGTGCTCCTCCGACACGTCACCGGCCAGGAAGGTGGCATTGGTATCGCCGTGCACGCCGTCGAGGTAGGCGGTCACGTCGATGTTGACGATGTCGCCGTCCTCGATCACCGTCGAATCCGGGATGCCGTGGCAGATGATCTCGTTCAGCGAGGTGCAGCACGACTTCGGAAAACCCTTGTAGCCCAACGTCGACGGGTAGGCCCCGTGGTCAAGCATGTATTCGTGTGCCACCCGGTCCAGATGATCGGTGGTAACGCCGGGAGCGACGGCCTTGCCTGCCTCGGCAAGCGCCTGGGCCGCGATCCGGCCGGCGACCCGCATCTTCTCGATGACCTCAGGGGTCTGAACCCACGGCTCGGAACCTTCGCGCACTGTCGGCTTCCACGCGTACTCCGGACGCGGAATGGACTTGGGCACCGGCAGGGTCGGAGACACCTCGCCAGGGCGAAGCGCGGTACGAACAGACATCGCTCCAGGGTAGCGGGGCGCAGCTGTGCACACTTGCCGCACTCCTCAACGCGGCTCGTACCTCGCCGCTAGATCGTCGTACGGCGAGCTAGCGGTCGCCGCGCCCGAACCACGACCGGCGCGGACCCCGGATGTCGACCGATCCGAAGACGACGCGTCCGGTGAGGATGACGTGCGGCGTCCCCTCGGACCGGGCGTCCTTACGGTGGTCGGTGGCGCTGCCAACGGCGACCTCGACGTCGTCGATGGATGCGCTGGCCCCCTCGGGCAGCCGCAATTCCAGGGAACTGAACTTCAGATCGAGTTCGATCACCACGATGGGTCCGCCGAATCGGGCGCGCGTCAGGTCCAGGTCGATCGATCCGACCCGGCGGACCAGCGCCAACCGGGTGGGCACCACCCATTCCCCTTGGCGCCTCAATGACCCCATCACGCCACGCAACTCGACCCGGTCGGTCGCGGCCGTCACGATGGCGCCCGGGGCGGGCAGATCACCGACGAGCACCGCCAAGTCGGTCTGCTGACGGGCCATCGCGACCAGCGCGGACCGTTCGGAGAACTCGTTCATGTCGATCAGCCCCAGAGCGACTGCGTTGTGCAGCCGCCGGAGCGTGCCGTTGCGGTCCGCGTCGGAGACGCGCAGCACCGCGATCTCGTCGCCGGTAGTCACGTAGACAGGCTACTCAGGCGAGGTAGTCCGGCGGCAATCCTTTGAACATGTCGCGGGACATCCGGACCGCGGTCTCCGAGCCGCCGCCACCGACGATCAGGGCCGCAAAGGCCATGTCACCGCGGTATCCGGCGAACCAAGCGTGCGAACCGCCCTGGAACTCGGCCTCCCCGGTCTTCCCACGGACGTCGCCGCTGGCGCGCAGATCCTTGGCTGTGCCGTTCGTAACCACCAGCTGCATCATGGGCCGCAGGCCGTCGAGCATCTTCGGCGTGATCGGAGCGGTATTGCCGGACACCGTGGTCGGGCGGCCCTCGATCAGTTGCGGGAGCGGAGTTTTCCCAGCCGCGACGGTCGCCGCCGCCAGCGCCATCCCGAACGGGCTGACCAAGACCCTGCCCTGGCCGAAGCCATCCTCGGTGCGCTCGGCCAGGTTCACCGTGGGCGGCACCTTCCCGGTGACCGTGTCGATGCCCGCGACCTGGTAATCCGCGCCGATACCGTATTGGGCGGCGGCGTTGGTCAGAGCCCGCGGCGGCATCCGGCTGGCCAGCTCGGCGAATGTGGTGTTGCACGAGTTGGCAAAGGCCTTGGCCATCGGGACCACGCCGAGGTCGAACCGGTCATAGTTCGGGATGGTGCGCTGCCCGATGTCGATGGTGCCCGGACAACCCAGCAGTGTGTTGGGCCCGGCCATGTCGGTTTCGATGGCAGCACCGGCGGTGACGATCTTGAACGTCGACCCGGGCGGGTACAGGCCCATGGTGGCGGTCGGACCGTCAGTATCCGCGGCCGCATTCTGGGCCACTGCCAGGATTTCTCCGGTGGACGGCTTGATCGCGACGATCATGGCCTTGCGGCCGACCATGTTCACCGCATCTTGTGCGGCGTTCTGCACGTTGCGATCGAGGCTGATGGTGACCGACGCGGCCGGCTTCCCCGGCACCTCATTGAGGACGTCGATGTCGGCGCCGTTCTGGTTGACGCTCACCACGCGCCAGCCGGATTGTCCGACCAGCTGATCGCCCACTTGCTTCTTGACCTCGTCGACGATCGCCGGCGCGAACCGGGGATCGGTGGGCACCATTTCCGGCTGCGGGGTGATCACCACACCCGGCAGGTGGGCGAGAACTGGCGACACC
This sequence comes from Mycolicibacterium sp. CBMA 234, assembly GCF_009729415.1. Taxonomy (GTDB): domain Bacteria; phylum Actinomycetota; class Actinomycetes; order Mycobacteriales; family Mycobacteriaceae; genus Mycobacterium. The sequence continues at coordinate 512,779 of NZ_MPKW01000018.1, read as the reverse complement.
TTGTCGTTGTCCTCCCCGCGCAAGGTGATCAGGTTCAACGAACCAGTCGACGAACTGGCTTGTTCAGCCAGGCGCTGGGCGTCCATGGTGTTGTCGAACTGCCGCAGGGTGTCGGCGACGACGCGGGAGGTCCGCATCAGCTCACCGGCCGCGCTACGCGCGTTGAGCGCGTAGTTGTAGTGGTACCCAGGTACCAGAACGTTGGTACCGCCGAGTTCGTTGACCGAGGCCCGAACTGGTGAATCAGCGCGCAGCTGGAAGCTCTGGTGCTCCCCCAGATTCGGATGCAAATCGGTACTGCCCCAACGGACTTGCCACCGACCGTCCTGCCGAATCATGTTGAGCTGACCGGTGTAGGCCCAGGTGCGGTCCTTCGGCAGATGCCACGTGTACTGGTAGGTGATCTTGCCGGTGTCCTGGGTGTATTTGGAACCGAGCACCTGCGCGTCGAGCTTGGTTGCCTGCAGACCGGCCCAGGCCTGGTTGATCGCGGTGCGCGCGTCGTTGGGTTTGTCGGACAGGTCAGCGGCGGCACCGGTGTCCCCTCGACCCAGTGCGGCGAAAAACGCCTGCGCAGTGGGCTCGGGCCCGTTGGGCTTCGGGGTGCAGGCCGTCATCGCTCCTGCCACCGCCACAACCGCCACCAATGCGACCGAGCGTGAAACGGATGATGTGTGCGTTGCCATTGGGACTGATGTTAGAAGTGTGACTAGCCGGTGGCGCGGAGCCACACCGAGACGCAACCGTGACAGTTTTGTGAGATCCACGCCCGGCACTGCGGCACGTGTCGGAACGCACTGGGACGACAACCGATGGGGCCGCGGCGACGGCAACCCTGCTGCTGCATGAACGGCCAGCTGGCCACCGAAGCAGTCTTGGGGCACCCAGACGAGCGTCAGTCCAGCAAAACCGTTGCGTAGGTACCCAATTGGCTGAATCCGATGCGCCGGTAGATGGCCCGGGCCGGGCCGTTGAAATCGTTGACGTACAAGCTGGCGACCCGGCCGGTGTGCAGCACGGCCGCCGCCAGCGTCGCGGTGCCCGACGCGCCGAGTCCGTCGCCCCGCCGGTCCGGATGCACCCACACGCCCTGAATCTGCCCGACGCGCGACGTCTGCGCCCCGATCTCGGCCTTGAATACGACCTCGCCACCTTCGAAGCGCGCCCAGGCCCGCCCGGCGGCGATCAGCCCGGCCAGCCGACGGCGGTAGCCGCGGCCACCGTCTCCCATGCGCGGGTCGACGCCGACCTCACCGATGAACATGTCCACTGCCGCAACGAGATACGCATCCAACTCATCCATCCGCACCGGACGGACGGCCGGGTCGATGGCGCATTGCGGAGGCCCCGACAGCGTCAACAGCGGCTGGCATTCGCGGACTTCACGGGCTGGGCCCCACGCCTGAGCCAATTGCTGCCACATGGGCAGCACCAACTCGGCGCGGCCCACCAACGACGAACACCGGCGCGGCGCGGTCATCACCTTCTCGGCGAACACGATCATGTCGGCCGGGGTCCCCCGCATCGGGATCAGGTTCACCCCGGCGAAGCACAGCGAGTCAATCGGCCGATTGCGGGTCCAGAGCTCGCCGCCAATGGCCACCGGATCGAGTCCGTGGTCACCGACGCGGGCGGCCACCATGCAGGTGCCCACCGGATCGTCGTCGAAGACTTCCTGCACCTGGGCAATTTCGCGCACCACTGATACCCGGCGCGCGTCTGCGATCCGGAACAGTGGAGGTGCCGACATTCACCGACCTTCTAGCGAGTGTGAGCGGTCATGTGACCGATGCAGTTGCTGGACGCACCCGGTGACCGCAGTCACAGGACTGTGCTCAGCTTACGGTCACCACCGGCGAACCGCTCGCATCGGTTCCCGACTCGGCCGCGATTCGCATGGCCTCTTCGATCAGGGTCTCGACGATCTGCGATTCGGGCACGGTCTTGATGACCTCGCCACGCACGAAAATCTGGCCCTTGCCGTTGCCCGACGCGACGCCCAGATCGGCTTCCCGAGCCTCGCCCGGTCCGTTCACCACGCACCCCATGACGGCGACGCGCAGCGGGACGTCGAGCCCGTCAAGCCCGGCCGTCACCGCGTTGGCCAGCTTGTACACATCGACCTGCGCCCGGCCACACGACGGGCAGGACACGATCTCCAGACCACGTGGCCGCAGGTTCAGCGACTCCAGGATTTGGTTGCCGACCTTGACCTCTTCGACCGGCGGCGCGGACAGCGAGACCCGGATGGTGTCACCGATACCTTCGCTCAGCAGCGCCCCGAACGCGACGGCGCTCTTGATGGTGCCCTGGAACGCCGGGCCGGCCTCGGTGACGCCGAGGTGCAGCGGGTAGTCGCACTTGGCGGCCAGTTGGCGGTAGGCCTCCACCATGATCACCGGGTCGTTGTGCTTGACGCTGATCTTGATGTCGCCGAAGCCGTGCTCCTCGAACAGCGAGGCCTCCCACAGCGCCGACTCGACCAGCGCCTCGGGCGTGGCCTTCCCGTACTTCTCCAGCAGCCGAGGGTCCAGCGAGCCGGCGTTGACGCCGATGCGGATCGGGACGCCGGCGGCACCGGCCGCCTTGGCGACCTCCTTGACCCGGCCGTCGAACTCCTTGATGTTGCCCGGGTTGACGCGCACTGCGGCACAACCGGCGTCAATGGCCGCGAAAATGTACTTGGGCTGGAAGTGGATGTCGGCGATCACCGGGATTTGGCTGTGCCGGGCAATCTCGGCCAGCGCGTCGGCGTCTTCCTGCCGCGGACAGGCCACGCGCACGATGTCACAGCCCGACGCGGTCAACTCGGCGATCTGCTGCAGCGTCGCGTTGATGTCGTGCGTCTTGGTGGTGCACATCGACTGCACGGCAATCGGGTAGTCGCTGCCGACGCCGACGTCGCGCACCATGAGCTGCCGGGTCTGACGGCGCGGTGCGAGGGTCGGCGGGGCGGGCGGCTCGCTGCCGACGCCCGGCATGCCCAAACCGATGGAGGTCATCACGGTCTCCTATTGGAAGATTCGAATGGGGTTCACAAGGTCTGCCGTCACGGTCAGCAGCATGTAGCCACCGACCACCACAAGCACCACGTAGGTGGCCGGCATCAGCTTCAGGTAGTTCACCGGCGCCGCGGCCACCTTGCCGCGCGACGCGCGGACCATGTTGCGGATCTTCTCGAACACCGCGACCGCGATGTGGCCACCGTCGAACGGCAGCAGCGGCAGCAGGTTGATGGCGCCCAACACGAAGTTCAGCTGCGCCAGGAAGAACCAGAACATCACCCACAGCCCGTGGTCGACGGTGTCGCCGCCGATGATGCTGGCTCCGACGACGCTGATGGGCGTCTCCGGGTCACGGGTGCCGCCGCCGATGGAGTGCACCAGCGCACCCACCTTGGTCGGAATCTTCGCCAACGACTTGCCGAGCTCGACGGTCAGATCGCCGGTGAAGGTGAACGTGGCGGGCACTGCGGTCAGCACGTTGTAGTGCGTCGGGCCGGCCTGCTGGGCGGCGGTGACGCCGATGGCGCCCACCGAGGACGTTGCGGCGGCATCCTTCGATGCGAAGCGCTGTGTCTGCTCGACGGCGACCGTGGTGGTGAGCTTCTGGCCGGCGCGCTCGTAGACGATCGGCACCGGACCGTTGAGGGTACGGATGACCTTGGCCATCTCCTCGAAGGTGCTCACCGGCTTGCCACCGACCTCGATGACGGTGTCACCCGACTTCAGCCCGGCCGCCGCGGCGGGCCCGGCCCCCGGATGCGGACACGGACCGAACGGATCGTCCCCGGTCTTGGAGATTTGCGGTGCGACACAAGCGGTCTCGCCGATCACCGCGGAGGTGTTCGGGTGCAGATTGGGCAGGCCCCACATCACCGCGATGCTGTAGATCAGGACGAGCCCGATGATGAAGTTCATGGCCGGTCCGGCGAACAGCACCGCGACGCGCTTCCACACCTTCTGCTTGTACATCGCGTGGGGTTCGTCCTCGGGCGCGATCTCGTCGACCGACGTCATGCCGGCGATGTCGCAGAAGCCGCCCAGCGGGACGGCTTTGAGGCCGTACTCGGTCGAGCCGAGCCGGTTTGGCCGGTGCGTGGACCACAGCGTCGGGCCGAAGCCGACGAAGTAGCGCCGCACCTTCATGCCGGTCGCCCGGGCGACCCACATGTGGCCGCACTCGTGCAGAGCCACCGACACCAAAATGGCCAGCGCGAAGAGCAGAATGCCGATCACAAACATCATCGGGCGGGCACAACCTCCTGTGCGATGGTGCGCCGTGCCCGGTCCCGGGCCCAATCCTGCGCATCAAGTACGTCATCCACGGTACTGGGTTCGGCGGCCCACTGATCCGCAGCGCCCAGCACATCGGCGACGGTCCGCACGATCGCCGGGAACCGGATACGGCCGTCGAGGAACGCTGCCGCGGCCTCTTCGTTGGCGGCGTTGTAGACCGCGGTCAGGCAGCCACCTCGGGTGCCGGCCTCGCGCGCCAGCCGTACCGCGGGGAACACGGCGTCGTCCAGCGGCTCGAATTCCCAGGTCGAGGCGGTGGTCCAGTCGCAGGCCAGGGCTGCTCCGGGCACCCGGGCCGGCCAGCCCAATGCCAGCGCGATGGGCAGCTTCATGTCCGGCGGGCTGGCCTGCGCCAGCGTGGAGCCGTCGGTAAAGGTGACCATCGAATGCACGATGGACTGCGGGTGCACCACGACGTCAATGCGGTCGTACTCGATGCCGAACAGCAGGTGCGTCTCGATGAGCTCCAGGCCTTTGTTGACCATGGACGCCGAGTTGAGGGTGTTCATCGGGCCCATCGACCAGGTCGGATGGGCGCCCGCCTGCTCAGGCGTGACGTTCTCCAGGTCTTTGGCGGCCCAGCCGCGGAACGGCCCGCCCGACGCGGTGAGCACCAGCCGAGCCACCTCGTCGCCGGTGCCGCCGCGCAGGCACTGGGCCAGCGCTGAATGTTCCGAGTCGACGGGGACGATCTGTCCGGGCTGGGCTGCTTTGAGCACCAGCGGACCACCCGCGACCAGCGACTCCTTGTTCGCCAGGGCCAGCCGGGCGCCCGATTGCAGCGCGGCCAGCGTCGGCTTCAGTCCCAGCGCACCGACCAGTGCATTCAGTACGACGTCCGCCTGGGTCTCCTCGACCAGCTGCGTCGCCGCGTCCGCTCCGCGGTAGGTGGCCTCGACTGCCGCATCCGGGTCAGCCACCGCCACGTTGGTGACGCCGGTCTCCGCGCTCTGCCGGGCCAGCAGTTCGGCGTTGCCGCCGCCGGCTGCCAGGCCGACGATCTCGAACCGGTCCGGGTTGGCGGCGATCACCTCCAGGGCCTGGGTACCGATCGACCCGGTACTGCCGAGCACCAGGACTCGTAGCCGCTCACTCACGTCTCTATTGTGCCGCCCGATCGGCGCTTCGGCGTCAGTGGTCGGCTTGTGCGGGTGGTGTGCGCCGCCACATGAGGGTGAAAGGGGCGCGGTGCGACTGCGCGCTGGCGTCAGGCCGGCACCGAAGTGGCGCGCCGGATCGCGATATCCCCGGATGCCGTCCGGGCATGCACCGTGAGGCGCCGGTCATCGTGCTCGGGACCGGCGGCTGGAGCCAGATCGCTGTGCACGATTCCCGACCGACTATCCAGGTCGAGATTCGCAGCGGTCCCCTGCGCAATGCCGACCTCGACGCGGCCGCTGGCTGTCGCGACGGACACCGCTCCCGACTCCGCGCCGGTCACCGTCAGCGAACCGGAGGCGGTCCGGCTGGTCACAGTGCCGCGCAAGATCCCGACAGTCGCCGCACCACTGGCTGCCTGAAACTTCAGGGTGCCGTCCATCCCGTCGATCGACACGTCCCCCGATGCCGTCGATACGGTGGCGTTGCCGAGCAGGCGGTGCACGGTGATGTCACCAGAAGCCGTGGCCGCCTTGAGGTTTCCCTCCACCGAGTCGAAGACAGCGCTCCCGCTGGCAGCGTTGAACCGGCAGTCCGCCGCGGTTCCGGCGATCTGCAGGTCCGCGGAAGCCACCGCGACCGAAAACGTGGATTGCGCCGGCAATGCGATGTCGACGTTGACTGCACCGCGACCCAGCGACAGCAGCTTCCGGCCGACGACGACGGTCAGCGCGCCGTGGGAGAAGTCGACGTGCGCCTGCTCTGCCGCACGGACGTCGGCCGGCCGCATCGGGTCGCGAGGCGAGACCTGCACCTCGGTGTCATCCCGGTCGGTGGCACAGACGCGCACCGCGCCGGCGCCGAGTTCGATCGAAACGGCAATGGGATCGGGCGTCGGAAAAGTTCGCATTGTTCTCTCCTTTTGGTGTGCGTTTTGTCTCTGGTCAGCGGACCCAGCCGGTGACGGTGTTGCCGCGCTTGCGATCGCGCGGCGACGGACCGCCCAATGCGGCCCCGACGGCGCGTACCAGCCAGGCGTTGACCGACAGCCCGTCACGTCGTGCCGCGGCATCCACGCCGCCGCGTAGCCCCTCGGGCAGCCGGAGCGTCACCCGCCAGGTACCGCCGTCGTCGCCGGCAGACGCAGCGAAGGCGCCGTCGGCAAGATCCGCATCTGCATCGACCCGCGGGTTGGGGTCGGCGTCCGCCGGCACCCCGGCCACCACGAATTCCGGGTCGCGGCCTCGCAATCGCACCTCGACCGAACCGGGCGCCAACTCGCGCGTGATGTGCTCAGCCGCTTCGGATAGCGCCTCGAGCAACGCCAGGCGCAGCGCGGAATCGAGTGGCGCACTGAGCCGTTCGGCAAGTTCGGCCGCTTCAGCACCGCCGGCCGCAGCGGCGATTTCCAACTCCAGCCGAACCCCGTCGACGTACGGTTGCAGATCCATGACACCAATATGACACCACAATGGTGTCACCGCAACCATCATTCTGACACCACGCATGAAGCAACTACATCTACGTGCCGCACTCCTCAACGCGGCTCGTCCCTCGCCGCTTGATCGTCGCGCGACTACATCTATGTGCCGCACTCCTCAACGCGGCTCGTCCCTCGCCGCTTGATCGTCGTGCGACTACGACGGAGCGTCGTATGCAACAATGTCGGCAATCCATCGGATCGTTAAGGAGTAACCGTGGCCACCACCGAGGTCGAACGAAGCACCGGCGTCGATGTCGAAGACGTCCCCTCCGCTGAGTGGGGCTGGTCCAAGATGAACCGCGGCGTCATCCAGACCGGTGGCATCTTGTCCGCCATCTTCCTGCTGGTGATGCTGCGCGGTAACCACGTCGGCCACGTCGAGGACGCCTGGCTCATCGGGTTCTCCATCCTGCTGTTCACCATCGTGATCCGCGGCTGGTGGCTGCGGCGCGGCGGCTGGATCCGCTAACCCCGATCAACGGAAAAGGCCACGAACTCTGCGGAGCTCGTGGCCTTTTCCGTTGGCCGACTTCAGGCCACCGGTTCCTTATGTCTGCGGTCCGAATGGAAGAACGTGACGATTGTCGTTGCGGCGCAGATCAATCCGACCGCACCGATGAGCTGAGGACCGGTGATCAGATCGGCCAGCACTCCGCCCACTGCGGCGCCAACCATGAACGACGACAACAATGCGAGGTACCCCAGCCAGTCGAAGACCGTGCCGTCACCGACCAAGTGACGCTCCAGCCCCTGCCCCAGCTTGACGATGGTTCCGGTGACGTAGCTGAGCGGCACCGCCACTTCGCCGCGCTTGACGAAGCTGGTGTTCAACGCGCCGACTGCAAAACAGACCATCAAGATTCCGTCGAAGTCGACATCTTGGAAATCCCAGCCGTCCTCGATCAACTCGAAAACGGCCGCCACCAACAGCGCAACGGTGGTCAGCGCGACGGCCCCGTGCGGGTGGTTCTGCTTCGTCCAGAACTTGCGCCGCATGACCGACGCCACGAACACGCCCAGGATGAACGCCGCCATCAACGACAGCGCCGCCTCCGGTCCCGCACCGGCAATCTCCTGACGCTTCGCGACGTCGAACCAGCCGAGCACGGCGCGTTCGGTGTTGCCGGTCATGAAGGTGACGAAGTAGCCGGCACTGTGCAGGAACGCGACCGCGCCGATCATGCCCGCCAACCACGACAACAGCCACGACAGCCGCGCCTCCGGGCCGATGGCGTCTTCCCTGCTCACAACCCTGTCGGGTGACTGCTGATCCACTGGCACATTATGTACGGCAGCACGACAGCACGTTTGCTTTGCCAGTCAGCGAGTATTCGTTCTCACAACAGTTGGGCCTGCTGCAGCAGCTCCTTGGCGTCCTCGCAGGTGCCCATGTCGGCCACGCTGAATGCGTTGGGCGTCAACGTATTCAAAGCAGGAAGCTGCGCGTTTGCGGCTACCCCTGCGGCCAGCGGGTACTCGAAGCTGTCACTGGTAGCGAGGATGGTCTGGCCGGACTTGCCCGTCAGAAACGCCAGGAACTTCTGCGCGGCGGCCTGGTTCTTGCTCGACTTCACCACCGCGGCACCGGAGATGTCCTGCACGTAGCCGGGGTCTTGCGGGGCGAAATACGCGAATTGCGACTTCACCGAGTCGGCTCCGACTTCGGCCTTCAATCGGTAGAAGTAGTAGCTGTTCAGGATGCCCAACCCGGTGTTGCCCTGGTTGATGTCCGCCGCCAGGTTCTCATTCGACGGCACCGCAGCATTGGCCCCCGCGTTGGCCTTCAGGCCGTTAAGCCAGGCCAGGGTCGCGTCTTTGCCCTTGGCGTGCAGTACCGAGCTGACCACCGGCCAGAAGTCGGTCTCGGACGGGGCGAGCTCGATCTTGTCCTTCCACTGCGGCCCCGCCAGATCGAGCACCGAGTGCGGCAGTTGAGCGGCCGGGACCTTGTCCGGGTTGTAGGTGACGCCCATCATCCGGGCCGACACCGCGACCCAGTTGCCGCTGGCGGCGCTGTCGGCCTTGGGCACCGCACCAAGGGTGGCGTCGTCGACCTTGGCCAGCAGGCCCTTCTGGTCGAGCTGGGCCAGCCACGGCGAGTTCTCGGTGTACACCAGGTCGGCGGGCGACTTGCCGCCCTCCTGCTCGATCTTGGCGACTGCGGTGCCTTCGTCCAAGTGCACCACCTTGACATTGATCCCGGTCTCTTTGGTGAAGGCCGCCGTCAGGGCCTTGGTGGTCTGCTCATGCTGGGCCGAGTACAACAGCAATTCGCCACCAGCCGCGGGCTGCTGCGACTGGCCCGGGCGCTCGGACGACGGCGCGCCACAGCCCGCCGACAATGCCGTCAGGGCCACCAGCGCGGCGCCGCTGAGAGCCAGGTGACGCAGCCGGTGGCTGGTACCAGTGGTGATGAACATGGGACTCCGATCGAAAAGTCTTGCAGGCGTATGAATTACGGGAGAGGTCAGCCGTGCAGCAACGACAAAGTGTTGGTGTCGTCGTTGACGAAGTAGATGCCGTCGTGGGTCTGGTTCACCGCGATGCCGAACAAGTTTCCATTGCCGGGCGGGTCCTGAGCGACGTCCTGGTTGGCGTAGTACTCACCGACCTGCTTGCCGTCCGGAGTGATTTCGACGATCTTGCCGTTGGTCGCGTTGGCCACCAGGATGTCCCCGTTCTGCGCCCGGTCCAGACCCAACGGGTTGGCCAACTGCCCGTCGCTACTGAGGGTGTCACCGGTCTTGGCCGAATCAGGACGAACCAAGGCGTTGCGCACCACCGCGACCCGGTTACCGAGGTTGTCGCCGACGTACAGATTGCCGGCCGGATCCAGCACCAGCCCGGTCGGGCCCTTCACCAGTGCCGAGGCGTCCTCCTTCTCCAGGAAGGAATCTGCGACGACGGTGTGGCTGGTCACGGTCGGGGCCTTCGTCGGGGTCTGACTCAACCCGATCCGGACGACGTTGCCCTGGTTGACGGGCTTGCCGCCGGCGTCCTTGACGCCGTTCAGCGTGTTCGTGACGAACAGGGTGGCCGTGTCGCCGTGATCGTCCACGGCCGACGCCCACGGACCGTTCAGGAAGTCTCCGGCAATGGCGCCCGCGACCTGACCCGTGGGGTTCAGCTCGATCAAGCAGCCGGCGCCGGCGGTGCCGAGTTTGCCGTCGGTGGTGGGCAGACTGCCGACCAGCACCCAGCCGTCCTTGAGCACCGCCATCGCCGTGGTCAGCCCGACGCCGCCCGGGCAGCCCGCCAGGTTCTGCGGCAGCGTTGCGAAGACCGTCAGAGACTTGTCCGGGTGGATATCGACGATGGTGGTACCGGTGCCCTGGTTGTTGGACTTGTTGTTGAAGTTATCGACCAGGACGTCACCGGCATGCAGGGTGCCGACATTCGCGGTCACCGGCCAGACGGCGTACGGATTGACGTCGCCATTGTCGGGCGTGGTCGAGGCGATGGTGCTCACCGACTTCTTTCCGGCCAGGAACGACCCCGGCTGCGGGGCCAACGTGGTGCGGGCCGCGGTGCCTGCGTCGGAGAACTGCGAGGCGTTGAGCGCTTGCGCGTCTTTGGTTTCCAGCCCGGCCGGGCTCGCGGACTTGTCATCGTGGCCGCATCCGGTCAGCAGCAATCCGGTCAGGACAGTCGTCGCCGCTGCACCCATCTTGATCGCCCGCGTCCGTCGCTCACCGGTCATTCCCACGTTCCTCACACCGAAACCCACTGCCGTTCCTCAATTCACTGTCACACCACCCGCAGACATTTGGGTAGCCTAACCATCTAGAAGCGTGGTTAGGCTACCCATGCTTTGCCCCAAAAAGGGCGTCTCGCAGCGTATTTGCATCGCGTACACAGCATTTGTCCAGCATCGGCGACTCGGTCGCGGCTCCACGGCCGCCACATCGACAACTCAGCTCAGCGGCCAGGCCACGTCGCAGCGCGACGCGCTCAACCAAACCCTTTGCCCGACAACGATATCGACGTCTCCTGACACTTCAGCGACCAATTCCGCCGTCGGTTCGCCTTCCATCCGCAATGTCAGGGCGATCGTGGCGCCCCGATAGGCGACGGCAGCGACGCGCGCCTCGGCACCGTCTGCCACCTCCAGCGCTACCGACAGATGCTCGGGTCGCAGCAGCACCGTGTAGGCGCCATCATCGAACCCTAGCCGGTCCGAAATTGGTACTGCACAATGCAATTCACCCGCGACGACCTTGCCCGGCAGCAAGTTTGCGGCCCCGAGGAATCGAGCGACGTGTGCGTCGGGCGGCGCGTTGTACAACTGCCGCGGGCTACCGACGCCGGCGATTCGTCCATTGCCCAGCACGGCTATCTGATCCGCCATGGTGAACGCCTCATCCCGGTCGTGCGTCACCACGATTGCGGTGGCTCCGACGTCGTGCAACACCTGGGCCACGTACTGGCGCAAGTGTATCCGCAGCGCGGCATCCAGAGAGGCGAACGGCTCGTCGAGCAGAACCAACGAAGGCCGGGGCGCGAGCGCCCGCGCCAATGCCACCCGCTGCCGCTGGCCGCCCGAAAGTTGGTGCGGGAAACGGTTTTCCAGCCCAATCAGGCCCAACATGTCGACGAGTTCGGCAACCCGGGCCGCATCCCGGCGCCGCAGGCCGAACGCAATGTTGGCCCGGACGCGCAGATGCGGGAACAGCCCGCCATCCTGCGGCACGTAGCCGACGCCGCGATGCTGGGCGTGGGTCCAATTGGCCCCGTCGTCGACCACCCGATCGCCGATGGCGATGGTGCCCGCGTCCAGCCGTTCGAACCCGGCAATGCTGCGCAGCAGCGTGGTCTTTCCGCTGCCTGACGCACCGAGCACCGCGGTGATCGATCCGGCCGGGATGTCCAGGTCCAGACCATCCAGAACGGGCATGCGGCCGTATGACTTTCGCGCGTGCTGCACGACGACGGCGCTCATCGGGCCACCTCCAACTCCGGCAGATCAACGGGCCCTGGCACCGCATCGTCGTCGCCGGCCCGTGGTCGACGGTCGAACCACAACCCGAGCATCGCTCCCGGCACCACCGCCACCGCGATGATCACCAGGGCATAGGGGGCTGCGGCCGAGTACGCACTCTCCGATTGGAAAGCCCAGAACTGTGTGGCAAGGGTCTTGCTGTCGGCCGGGGCCAGCATCAACGTCGTCGTCAGTTCGGTTGCGGCAGTGACGAATACCAGACAGAACCCGGCGAGCAACCCTGGTCCGATCAACGGCAGCGTCACCCTCGCGAACACATAGGCCGGCCCCCTCCCCAGCGACCTGGCCACTTCACCGAACTGACGGGGCAGCGAGGTCACCATGGCATGCACGCACACCAGGCCGAGCGGAAAGAACTGGATGGTGTAGGCCGCGACCACGAGCCACCCCGTCTCGTACAGCCCGAACAGGTAGTTGACGGACAGATACACCAGACTGACGGCGATGATCACCCCCGGCACCGCGCGGGTGATGAAGGTGACGTTGTGCAACAACAGATTCAGCCGGGACGGGTAGCGAACCGCCAGATAGGCCACCGGCGCCGACAACACCAGCACGGCCACGCCGCACGCCGAGCTGTAGCCGAATGTCGTCCAGGTCGCGGTGGACAGGTCGGCCACGGCCGGCAGCGTGGTGTGCCGGGCCTGCTGCAGCCAATACACCAGCACACCGACCGGCAGCACGACCCCGGCGACGACGATCGCGACGAAACCCGTCACCGCCAGTCGCCGGGCCGCCGGGCCACCAACGCGCGCTGTGCGCGTCTGGGCAGTGAATCCAGTACGCCGGCGCGGCAGCGCCCCGTCGGCGGCGATGAAGGCAAACCCCAATAGCACCAACGGGATTGACAGTGCCGCCGCCGCGCGCTGATCGAAGCTGAACTCGGTGAAGATCTCGGTGGTCAGGGTGTGGAACCTGACCACTTCAAAGGCGCCGTATTCGGAAATGACGGCCAGCGCGGCCAACAGGGTGCCGCCGCCGATCGCGGTCCTGATCGCCGGGAACGTCACGCGCACGAACACGGCGATGGGCCCGAGCCCGAGGCCACGCGCCACGTCTTCCAGGCTGGGGTCGGCGCGCCGGAGGGCCGCTGAAACCGGTAGCAGCACCAGCGGATACCCAGACAGCGTCATGATCAAGGTGGCCGCCAGCAGCGGTTGCATCGTCGGCCACAGCGCGTGCCAGGCGAATCCGACGACGAAGTCCGGCATCGCCATCGGCAGGATCAGCACCGCCGTCCAGGCCCGCGCCCAGCGCAGGGCCAACCGTTCCAGACACCAGGCAGTCGCGGTGCCGACGACGGCCACGCCAATGCCGACGAGGACAGTCAGCTCAACGGTGTTCGTCAGCAGCTCGTAGGACCGCCGGCGGAACAGCACGGCATGGACCTCGTGCCAGCCCGCGGAATGGGCGTCGATGATCACCACCACGAGCGGCGCCACCACGCAGCCGACCACCGCCATGCTGACCAGGGCAAGGACTCCCCTGGTCGGCAAAGCTGCGCGGGTTCGGCCGAAGGTAATCACAACGGCCCAAACAGTTCTTCACCAACCCAGTGGCCAGGACCGGCCGCGCCCGACGGCAGTGCGAAGACGGCACTGGCCGTGTGGGTGGTGAACTGGGTGAGCGCGTCGTTGAGCGCCAGCCGGCTGTTGATCGGAACGAAAGCGGTCCGCGGGTCTTTCTGGTACCCGAGAAACAGCAGTCCGGCGTCGTACTCCAACGCCTGCCGCCACGGTGGCCAGCGTTCGGTGAACGGCGTCGTCCCGTTGTTGTACGAGAACGCCCGGCGAATGATGATCGCCCCGTTGTTCGTCTCCGGGGCCGCCAGCCTGACGTGCGACATCTCCGGAATGTGCAGCGCGCCAGCCGCATCCCGTGCGTCGAGCTTGAGTTCGTCGAACTCGCTGTGCCCGCCCAGCGGCGCGCCGGACACCTTCTGCCGTCCCACCACCTGTTCCTGAGCCGCCACGGGAAGTCGGTCCCAGTGCTCGAGGGTGATCCGGATCCGGCGATACACCAGATAGCTGCCGTCGCGCATCCAGTCCGGTCCGTCGGTGCCGGCCCACAGGGTGGCGTTCAGATCCGCAGGTGGATGCGCGTTGGAGTTCAGTGTTCCGTCCTTGAACCCCATCAGGTTTCGCGGCGTACCCGCCGCATTGCTGGGCGAGTAACCGATCTGAGTCCAGCGCAGGGTCGCAATATCGGGCGAAATCCGGGCGATCGACCGGATGGCGTGGAAGACCACCTGCAGGTCGTCGCCGCACGCATGCAGCAGCAGGTCGCCATCGCTCTGCTCGGCGGCCAGCTGGTCTCCCGGGAAATGCGGCAGCTCGACCAGCTGCTCGGGCAACCGCGAGCGCAGTCCGAAGCGGTCAATACCGTTGCGCAGGAACAGGGTTCGACCGAATCCGATCGTCACAGTGAGCCGGTTCGGACCGGTCTGCCAGGTATCCAACGAGTCGGACGTGGTGGCCTTGCCCGTGGTGTTGGCGTACGCGCTCACCGCGTCCGGCGGGTCATAGATCGGGATGGTCGCCGAGTCCCCGCGCGCCAGTTGCGCGGCCAGCTCACTCCAGCGCCGGAGCACCTCCACCACGTGGTCACGTTTGTCGGTGTTCAGGTCGAAGGCTGCGATGACGGTGTGCTGCTGGGTGTCGGTGACTATGCCACCTTGATGCCGGCCGTAGAACGGTTCGGCGTCCGACGACGACGGCCCGACGGGCTTGACGGCGGCTCCGGCGGTAACGGCACCCGCCGCCCCGACTGCCGCACCGCCGACGAACAGGCCGCCATATAAGAGGTTTCGCCGCGAGATGCGGCCTTTCGTTGGCTCCGCGTGATCAGCGGTCGGAGTACTCACCGACGTCCGCTCCGGACTCGCGTCGCCCATCTCGAATCCCAATCCCGTCGTCCGCTTTCGTAGCAACAATTGCAAAAATTTGGGTAGCCTAGCCTGAATCAAGCTTGGTTAGGCTACACACAATTCGGTCGGCTATCCCCCTCCCGCAGCACGTTCGCAGATGCTTCACAGCACCCTGCTACCGAAATGACGGGCGAGGCCGCGGAGTTGACGGGGTTGCTGGGGCGCCAGTTAACGCCGACAGCCCGCGCCGAAAAATTGTGGGCTGGGTAACATTCGCGACATGACCGGCGCCGACAACACAATCGACCTGGGCGATCAGGCCTCCTTCACCGGTTTGCGGGCACTGGGCCGTGGCCCGCTCATCCAATACACGTGGATCTACGACCGGCCAGTTGACCTCGACGGACTGCGCCGACTGCACCGCAACCTGGGCAGCGGCGGCCTACTGGGTCGCCGGATCGAGCGTTCGCGACTGCCGTTCGGGCGGCACCGGTGGGTGCGTTCGACGGGACCGCTGGACCTCGACATTGCCACAGAGACGCGCCCGGTCGCCGACGTGAATGACTGGGCCAATGAGCGCGGCTACGTCCCGGTCGATCCGGAACACGGCCCGCCGTGGCACCTGGGCGTGCAACCGCTCGATAGCGGTGGCGCGGCCGTGTCCCTGGTGGTGTCGCACACCATCGGCGACGGTCTGGCCATCTCCGAAGCCGTTGCCGACGCGGTCAATGGCACCCCCCGCGATCTCGGCTACCCCGTAGCCGCCTCCCGGCCCCGGCGTGCGGCGCTGCGCGAAGACATCCGTCAGACGGTGCGCTCGGTGCCCAGCTGGTTCCGGGCCGTGGTCGGGGCCGCCAAGATCGCCCGCGATCAGAAGAGCGATCTGGCGGCGTCAGCCAAATCGGTGACGGCGCCGGTCTCCAGCGGCATCACCACGCCGGTGACGCCGCCGTTCGTCACCGCCGTACTCGACATCGATGAGTGGGACCAGCGCGCGAAAGCCCTCGGCGGAACCAGCAATGTCCTGTTCGCCGCGTTCGCCGCCCGGGTCGGACAGGTCGTGGGACGACTGGGCGATGGCGGCCGCGCCATGCTCTCGTTCCCCGTCAACATCCGCACCGAAGGCGATACCCGCGGCAACGCGCTGAGCACCATCACCGTGATGGCGGACCCGGAAAAGGTCAGCACCGACCTGACCGAGCTGCGCGGCGACATCAAACGGGAACTCGCCGGTGTCGACGAGTGGACCCGGATGATGTTGACGCCACTTCCGCTCACTCCCCTGGTACCGAAGTTCGCGGTGCGGCGGCTGGAGAAGATGGTGCTCAAGGTCGGCAAGCCCATCGGCTGCTCGAACCTCGGCCGCTTCCCGGCCGCATTCAACCGGCCCGACGGGACCGAGGCCGAGCATTTCCATGCCCGCCTGATCGAGCCGGGCCTGACCCCGGTGGACCTCGAACGATTGAACGGTCATCTGTTCGTGGTGTCGTGCCAGACGCCGACGTCGATCGTCTTGACCGTCACTGCATGGGAACCGGGCGAAGCGAACAGCAAAGCGGCCCTGGCCGATTCCATCCGGAAGGCGCTTGCCGAACTTGGCCTCACCGGCACAGTCGACTAGTTACTCACCGGTAGTACCATCGGTACGGTGACTGGTACCGCGAGCCCCCAGGGCGGCTCCGTCGAGGACGCCTCGACCCCAAGCCGAATCCTGGTGGCGACTGCGGAAGTGCTTGCCCGCCAAGGACAAACGAAGCTCAGCCTGTCCGAGGTGGCGACGCAGGCCGGGGTGTCACGACCCACCTTGTACCGCTGGTTCGCGTCGAAAGAGGCACTTCTCGAGTCGTTCGGACGGTACGAGCGCGAACTGTTCGACGACGGGATGAGTGCGGCCACCGAAGGTCTGCGCGGCAACGAAAAGCTTGATGCGGCACTGCAATTCATCGTGCGGTATCAGAAAACCTATTCGGGTGTGCGCGTGATCGACATTGAACCCGAGGCGGTGCTCGCCGAGCTGCCGAACGTCGTCCCAATAATGCGGAGTCGGCTGCAGAAGCTGCTCTCGGGGCCCAACGCCGAGCTGAAAGCGGCGACCGCGATTCGAATCGCGGTGTCGCACTACCTCGTCCGCAGCGACGACACCGACCAGTTGCTGGCACAGCTACGCCACGTCGTCGGGCTGCGTTGAACGGGGGCTAGCCCTCAGCCGCCAATTGCCCGCAGGCAGCGGCGATTTCACGTCCCCGGGTATCGCGCACCGTGCACGACACCCCCGCAGCCTGCACCCGGCGCACGAATTCGCGTTCGACCGGCTTGGGACTGGCGTCCCATTTGCTTCCCGGAGTCGGGTTCAGCGGAATGAGATTGACGTGCACCAGCGAACCCAGCGCCTTGTGCAGCTTCTTGCCCAGTAGGTCGGCACGCCACGGCTGATCGTTGATGTCGCGGATCAACGCGTACTCCACCGACACCCGGCGACCCGTCACATCTGCGTAATACCGTGCGGCATCAAGGACTTCGGACACCTTCCAGCGGTTGTTCACCGGCACCAGGGTGTCGCGTAGTTCGTCGTCAGGGGTGTGCAGCGACACGGCCAGCGTCACACCCAGCTTCTCGTCGGCGAGTTTGCGGATCGCCGGAGCCAACCCGACGGTCGACACCGTCACCGACCGGGCACCGATGCCGAAACCGTCCGGCGGGGCCGCGGTGATCCGGCGCACGGCCGCCACCACGCGGTTGTAGTTGGCCAGCGGCTCCCCCATGCCCATGAAGACAATGTTGGACAGCCGACCGTCGTGCTCATTGCGCATGGCCGACGATGCGGCCCGCACCTGCTCCAGAATCTCGGCTGTCGAGAGGTTCCGCTGCAGGCCGCCCTGACCGGTGGCGCAGAACGGGCAGGCCATGCCGCAGCCGGCCTGCGACGAGATGCACACGGTGTTGCGCTCGGGGTAGCGCATCAACACTGACTCGAATGTCGTGCCGTCCACCGCACGCCACAGCGTCTTGCGCGTCTCTCCCGCGTCGCACTGCACCTGACGTGCCGGCGTGATCAGCTCGGGGAACAGCGCATCGGCCACCTGCGTACGCACCGCGGCGGGCAGATCCGTCATCTCCTGCGGGTCGGCGATGAGGCGGCCGTAGTACTGATTGGCCAGCTGCTTGGCCCGGAATTTGGGCAGCCCCAACTCAGCGACGGCCGAGGCGCGGCCGTCGGCGTCGAGGTCGGCTAAGTGCCGCGGCGGCATACCACGGCGCGGCGGATCGAAAACGAGAGGAAGGGAAACTGCCATAACGGGCTCCAGTATCGCACCCACCGGATCGCACCGACGAAAATCGTTGGACCTCGGGCCGATTACGCCTCACCATGACCCCATGCCACTACGTCCCGCGTCGATCTTGGCCGTCCTCTACGCGTTGGGTTATCCCATTGGCGCCCTTGCTGTTTCGTCCTTGTCCCCCATGGCGACGCTGGTGTTCCGATTCGGCCTGGCGGCGGCGATTCTGGCCGGGTGGGCGCTGGCCGCACGTGTGAAATGGCCCACTGGGACCCGGCTGGTGCACGTGTTGGTGAGCGGGCTACTGACCCAGGCACTGCAGTTCATCTGCCTGTACCTGGCGTTGATGCACGGCGCCCCCGCGGTGCTGGGTGCCGTGATCATCTCGATGAATCCCGTCGCCACGGCGCTGCTGGCCGCCGTGTTCCTGGGTGAACGGCTGACCGTCATGCGCGTCGTAGCGCTGGTCCTCGGTGCGCTGGCGGTGCTCGCCGCCTGCGCCGGCCGGCTGCTCGCGGTCGGCGGGGTCGACGTCGTCATCGTTCTGCTGGTCGTCTCGCTGGTGGCCATCGCCTCGGGCGGCGTCTACCAGCAGCGGTTCTGTCGCGGCGTGGACTTCCGCGCCACCGCTGCGCTGCAGAACGCGGCCTCACTGGTCCCCGTGGCGATCCTCGCCGCGTTCATGCCCTGGACCGTGACCAACGTGCACACGGCCGTCCTCGCGGTCGGCGCTGTGGTGCTGTTCAACGCGACCTTGTGCATGACGCTGTACGTGCGAGCCATCGACCATTACGGCGCTGCCGCGGTGGCCATGCTGTTTGCGGTCATTCCCGCGATCGCCGGGGCGCTGTCCTGGTTGCTGCTCGGCCAGCGGCCGGACGTCGGCGTCGCGGCCGGTCTGGTGCTCGGCGCACTGGCCTGCTGGCTCAATTCCCGGGCCGTGGCCCAGACCGTCAGCTCAGCAACTCCAGCACCAGCCAGGCAGCAACCCCAGACGGCAGAATCGAGTCGATCCGGTCCATCAGACCACCGTGACCAGGCAGCAGCGTGCCCATGTCCTTGATCCCCAGATCGCGCTTCACCTGCGATTCCACCAGGTCGCCGAGGGTACCGGTGATGACGAGCATGATGCCCAGCGGAACGCCGATCCAGAACGGCCGGCCGGCCAGGAAGTGCACCGACAGCACCGAGACGACGATGCTGAACACTAGCGACCCGCTGAGTCCCTCCCAGGACTTCTTCGGGCTGATGGCCGGCACCATCGCGTGCCTACCGAACAGCACGCCGGCGGCGTAGCCGCCGATATCGGAGGCCACCACGCCCAGCATCATGCAGAACACCTGCATGGCGCCCTCATGGGTATCGCCGTGGTGCGGATAAATCAGCAGCGCCGTGAAAGCACCGAACAACGGCACCCAGGCGGCCAGGAAGATCGTCACCGAGACGTCGCGCGTGTAGTTGACCGGCGCAGCCTTCAGTCCGCCCGACAACAACCGCCAGATCAGGCACAACGCCACCGTGCCGCCGAATGCACCCAGCGCCCCGGCTTCCCGGTACGGCCAGGTCAGCCAGATCATGGCCTGCCCACCGATCAACAGCGGGATCACCGGGACTGCGTAGCCGCCTTCACGCAGTCGCCGCACCACCTCGAGAGTGGCCAGGGCGATCGCCAGCGCCACCAAGGCCACCCACAGCTGCGGGGCCCACAACAACGTCGAGATGACGGTGCCGCCCAAAACGGCGCCGACGGAGATCGCCGCGGGCAGGTTGCGCCCGGCGCGCGATGTCTTCTTGGGCTCCCCGGTCGGAGCGGTGTCGGTGGCCACGAAAGTCACGGCTGGGCTGGGAGGTACTAGACCTCCAGCAGCTCGCCTTCCTTGTGCTTGACCAGATCGTCGACCTGAGCCGTGTACGTGGCGGTGGTCTTGTCCAGATCCTTTTCGGCGCGCGCGACTTCGTCCTCGCCCGCTTCGCCGTCCTTCTTGATTCGGTTCAGTTCGTCCATCGCCTTGCGACGGATGTTGCGCACCGACACCTTGGCGTCCTCGCCCTTGCCCTTGGCCTGCTTGACGAGTTCCCTGCGGCGTTCCTCGGTCAGCTGCGGGATGGAGATGCGGATGATGCTGCCGTCGTTGCTCGGGTTGACGCCGAGGTCCGAGTTCCGGATGGAGTCCTCGATGGCCTTCAGCTGGCCCGCCTCGTAGGGCTTGATGACCACCATGCGTGCCTCAGGGACGTTGATGCTCGCCAGCTGGGTGATCGGCGTCATCGAGCCGTAGTACTCGATGTTGATCCGGTTGAACATGCCCGGGTTGGCCCGGCCGGTGCGGATCGACGCCAGGTCGTCACGGGCCACCGAGACGGCCTTGTCCATCTTCTCTTCGGCATCGAAGAGGGTTTCCTCGATCAATTCATTATCTCCCGTCGCTCCCGCTCGCCCGGCCACCCAGTTCTAGCTGGAGACCAGCGTTCCGATCTTCTCACCTGCGACCGCACGCGCGATATTGCCTTCGGTGAGCAGATTGAAGACCAACATCGGCATGCCATTGTCCATGCACAGGCTGAATGCCGTGGCATCGGCGACCTTGAGGTCGCGCTCCAGCACCTCGCGATGGGTGATGGCGGTGATCATCTCAGCGTCGGGCACCTCACGCGGATCGGCCGTGAACACGCCGTCGACGGCCTTCGCCATGAGGACTACCTCGGCGCCGATTTCCAGCGCGCGCTGCGCGGCGGTGGTGTCGGTGGAGAAGTAGGGCAGTCCCATGCCGGCACCGAAGATCACCACGCGGCCCTTCTCCAGGTGCCGACGGGCGCGCAGCGGGATGTACGGCTCAGCGACCTGCCCCATGGTGATCGCGGTCTGCACGCGGGTGTCGATGCCTTCCTTCTGCAGGAAGTCTTGCAGCGCAAGGCTGTTCATCACAGTGCCGAGCATGCCCATGTAGTCGCTGCGGGTCCGCTCCATGCCGCGCTGTTGCAGCTGCGCACCGCGGAAGAAGTTGCCGCCACCGATGACGACGGCGACCTGCACACCGTCGCGGACCACCTCGGCGATCTGCCGGGCAACCAAGGCCACGACGTCGGGGTCCAGACCCACCGCGCCGCCGCCGAACATCTCGCCACCGAGTTTCAGGAGCACCCGCGTATAGCCCGCCGGGTTCACACCCTGGCTACCGTTGTCTGCCTCTGTCATCAGACTCCTTCGGTCCCCACAAGTCACAGCTGCCCCGGCGATCGGCAGCGGCTCCATCCTGCCTCATGGCGATCGGACCGGGCGCTGGAGGGTGGAACCCGATGCGCCCGACTAACCCAGGTGCGCCTGCAACAACCACGCGCGAACCGACTTCAGTCCGGTGGGCTCGTCCCTGACGTCGACGTCGGCGAAACCGGCACCGGGCGCGCCAGCCGCGCCGAAGTTGTCGGGCATATTGCCGTGGATGCGTGCCGGCGCGACATCGTCGATCACCCAGTATTTGCCGACGACCTCGCGCAGCTCCGCTTCGGTCACCGGGTTGGCCGGGCCGCCGGGCATGCCCCCGCGGTCGAAGACCAGAACGACGTACGTGGCTCCGGGCGCGGCGGCCCGCACGATCGAGCGCTGATAGCCGTCCCGCAGCTCGACCGGCATGGAGTGAAACAGGGTGCTGTCGATGATGGTGCCGAAGCGGCCGTCGTAGCCGGTGAAATCGCTGATGTCGGCGATGGCGAAGCTGGCGCTGTGCGCGCCGCGGCGTGCGGCTTCGGCGCGGGCCAGCTCGATCGCGGTGGACGATTGGTCAAGGCCGACCGTGGTGAAGCCACGTTCGGCGAGGTAGATGGCGGTGGCGGCCTCGCCGCAGCCGGCGTCGAGCACGTCGCCGTGCACCTTGCCGGCCTCGATCAGCGCAAGGATCTCGGGCTGCGGCGCGCCGATGCTCCACGGCGGTCGGGCACCCATCTCCGGCGCCTCGCCACGGTAGGCACTTTCGAACATTTCATCAGTGGGTCCGGTCATACGTCCGGTTTATCAACGCAGTTGATATATGTCAATATAATTGACATGTTCGATGTTGAGGACGCTCCCCTCGGGTACCTGCTGAGCCGGATCGCCACCGAATTGCGTAGCGGGATCACGGTTGATGTCCTTGAACCGCTGGGCCTGACCTTCCCGCAGTTCGTCTGCCTACGGATCGTCGACAACCGCCCCGGCATGTCGAATGCCGAAATGTCCCGTTACATCGGGGTGTCGCCGCAGGCCATGAACATCGTGGTCCGCGCGCTCCAGGATCGCGAGCTGATCACCCGACCGTCGACCGTCGCCGCAGGCCGATCGCGGCCCACCGAGCTGACCAAGGCCGGTCGCAGCCTGCTCAGCAAGACCGTCGCCGGCATCCGCGCCGCCGACGACGCACTGTTGGCCGATCTCACCGAGCCGCAGCGCCGGGCCTTCCGCCAGACGCTGATCACCCTGCTGCCGCCCGACTGACGCCGTACGACGATCAAGCGGCGAGGGACGAGCCGCGATGAGGAGTGCGGCAAGTTTTTACAGGATGGCCGCAGCGACGATCAAACCGAACGCCAGGTACGACGCCGCGACATCGAGCACGACCGGGGTGAACTTCTTCTCGGCCAGCATGGCGCCGATGTCGAGGCCCTTGACGAACCCGATGAGGCGCACCGAAAGTGCTTGCGCGGCAATGCCGATCAGTCCGAACACCAATGTCTTGATCAGCCCGGCGTTCAGGTCGCCCGACGAGCTGTAGATCGCCAGCACCACGATGAAGGCCATCGACACCACGCCCGAGGCCGCGACGGCCGCGGCGTTCGGGTGGCCAGTACGCACCAGTTCGCGCAGCGGTCCGGGCGTCGTCCAGTCGATGACGTAGAAGCCCAGGATCATCAGCGCGACGCCGACGATGGCGTACATCGCGATGGCTGTGGCCCCGTGCCCGACGATCGACCAGTAGCCGGTACCGAAAGCGGTGAGGGTCATGAAGTTTGTTTCCTTCCGGTCACTGCGGGATGCGGTGGGGCACAAAGGCTGCGCCGTTGTCGGTAACCAGACCAGAGGTCTCGCGGATACCGAGCCCGGCCGATTCATCGCCGACGATCCAGGCGCCCAATGCGGGCCGCATGTCGTCGAATTGCGGTAGCGGATCAAGCAATTGGTAGACGTAGCCTTCCTCGCCGTAGACGCCGCCGGTCTGGGTCTCAAAGCCGGCGCCGACGATGGTGACGTTCGCCCCCTCGCGCCCCAACTTGGGCTTGCGTACGTACTCGGTCAGCTCATGTGGGTCATCGAGATACGCCGGCAACAAGTTCGGGTGGCCCGGGTACATCTCCCACAGGACGGCCAGGATCGCTTTGTTGCTCAGCAGCGTCTTCCACAGCGGCTCAACCCACATGGTCTCCGGCAACGAATCGACGGCGTAGCGGCCGAATTCGTCGTCGAGCACCCACTCCCACGGGTAAAGCTTGAACAGCGACGAGATCGGCGCTTCTTCCAGATCGACGAATCGCTTGAGGTCCCGATCCCAGCCGAGTTGCTCGATGGCCAGGCCGACGGTGTGCAGCCCTGCCTCGGCGGCGCACTCCTGCAAGTACGCCAGCGTGACATTGTCTTCGCCACTGGTGTCCGCCGACGACCACGTGAAGTGGGTTTCGGTGCCGGGCAACCGATCCCGGAGTTCCTTCCAGCGGTCAACCAGCTTCTCGTGCAGCGAGTTCCATTGATCGTCGGCGGGAAAGACATCGGTCTTCCAGTACCACTGCAGGATCGACGCCTCCAGCAGCGACGTCGGGGTGTCCGCGTTGTACTCCAGCAGCACCGGTGGCCGACGACCGTCGTACCTCAGGTCGAAGCGCCCGTACAGGTGTGGATCGCTACGCCGCCAAGACTTTTCGATGTGCGGCCAGCTCCATTCCGGGAGCCCGAAGTCGCGGTAGCGCTCGGTCAGCACGATCTGTTCGACCGCGTCCAGACACATCGAATGCAGCACCTCGACCGACGCCTCGATCGAGAGCACCTCGTCCATGTCGAAGACGTAGTGCACCGACTCGTCCCAGTACGGGCGCATGCTGCCGTCGGCGCTCAGCGCGGGGGTGTCGAAGCACATGCCCTGTTTGGCGATGATCTGCTGCCACCCCGGCCGCGGGGTGCTTCGTTCGCGCCGCATCAGCTGCCAGAGCTTCCGCTGCTCGACGAGCCGAAGCCGCCGCGCGAGACCGATGACCCGGACTTCGAGATGGACGTGCCGGATTTCGTTGTGGCCGTAGTGCCTTTGGGCAGAGTCAGCGTGCCACCGTGGGCGACGCTCCCGACCCCTGTGTTCGAGCCGCCGTAGTAGTAGCGATACGGCGACCCGGCGAAGATGAACATGCCCCCTCCGGAGCTGTGCCCGCTGCTGCAGTAGCTGTCCGGCACCACTTCGTTGGTGCCGTCCTTCACGCAGGACGCACTGACATTGTCGTCGTGGAACATCGCGTAGCCGGCGGCGACGACCGCCACCACACCGACGCCCACGGCCGAACCGATCAGCACCTTCTTGCCGGTGGCCGCACGCTTGCGGGCCTTCTCGGCTTTCACGCGTTCGATCTCTTCTTCGGCCTCGCGCGCCTTCTTCGCCTTGTCCCGGGCCCGGGCTTCGCCGACGGTCGGCGGCCTGGGCTTCGCGGTGGCCGGGTCCTGCCAGCGGATGGTGCCGGGTGCGTCGTCGGAGTCCGGATTCGACTCAGGCTCTGATGGTGTGGAGCTCAGCTCGGTGGACGGCTCGGGACCCGACGCAGGGTCCGGCGCCTTGTCGTCAGCTGACTCCCGCCACGGCTGTCCCTGCGCCCCGTTTTCGGGCCCGACAGTCATGCACACCCCCAAGTTGGACAGAACCTGTGAGACAGCATAAGCGCGGCTGAGCAACAAGGCTGGTGTTGGCTCTGCCTCAACTGCGCGAACGTTCGAGTGGCGCGCACCCGCAACGCAGTGTCAACGTGCCGCAGTGTCAACGTGCCGCGAGCGTCGCCCAGCCGACCGCCTGCTCCAACTCGTAGGCCAAGGCCAGCAGCGTGGCTTCCTGACCGGCCGCCGCCCCGAACATCATGCCGACGGGCAACCCTGCCGCGGACTGGGCCAGCGGAAGCGAAACTGCCGGGGCACCGCTGGCGTTCTGCAGCGGAGTGAAGCCCACCCAGTCGATCAACCGCGACATGATCTGGTCGTAGTCGGCCATCGGATCCAGATGCCCGACCGGCGGGGTGACCTCGGTCAGCGTCGGGGTCAGCAGCACGTCATAGTCGCGGGCGAGCCGCGCCGGGATGCGTCGCGACGCGGACAGCCGCGCGATCGCGGCCGGCACGCGGTACAGGTTGCGCGCAGCCAACCGCTCGAGACCGAGCGTGAGGTTGTCCAGCTTGGTGCGATCGAAGCTCGGGCCGAAGGCGTGCTTGCCACCACGGACCATCGCGAAGGCCAAAAAGGCCCAATACAGCACGAAGTCGTCGCGGAACCGTTCCGGAACCGGGTTACCGATCTCGGTGACGCGGTGGCCGAGCGCCTCCAGCTGCGCCGCGGTCTGCATCGTCAGCTCCCGGATCTCCGGGCTCGCATCGCGGCCGATCGAGCTGGTGCACACGGCAATACGCAGCCGGCGCTGACCGGGCGCGGTGACGTCACCGACCGCCGGCAGTTTCGGGTTGCGGTAGACGCGCTCGGCTTCCCGATAGAACGCCGCGGTGTCGCGAACACTGCGGGTCAGGACGCCGTTGGCGACGATCTGCAGCGGCATCCGGGTCTCGCGGTCCACCGGTAGCCGACCACGGGTGGGCTTGAGGCCCACCAAACCGTTGCAGGAGGCCGGGATTCGGATGGAACCGCCGCCGTCGTTGGCGTGCGCGATGGGCACCACCCCGGCTGCGACGAAGGCGCCCGACCCGGACGACGACGCACCCGCGGTCACCGAGGTGTCCCACGGATTGCGCACCGCCCCGAGGCGGGGATGCTCGGCCGAGGCGCTGAACCCGAATTCCGACATCTGCGTCTTGCCCAGCGGCACCAACCCGGTCGACAGGTACAACCGGGCCCAATTGCCGTCGGCGCGCAACGGATTGGGCATCCACGCGTCGGTGCCTTGCATCGTCGGCCAGCCCGCGACCGCAACATTGTCTTTGATGAACGTCGGCACGCCGTCGAAAAATCCACCGAATGACGTTGGTGCACTGGCCTTTTCGACTGCTTGCTCGAAGGCCTGGTACGCCAGGCCGTTGAGTTCGGGCTGCGCCTTCTCGGTGCGGGCAATGGCCGCCCGCACGATCTCCGTCGCCGACACCGCACCGCTGCGGATCGCAGCAGCGACGCCGACCGCGTCGAGGTCACCGAGGGCGTCGTCACCGAATGTGCTGATGCGTGTCATACCGTCACGGTACCAAGCAGTACCGCAACGACGCCTAACGTGAAGAAGATGGCGACTTTTCGCGAATCTTCGCCATCTTCTTCACGTTCGACGGGTCAGAAGCTGGCGTGCGGCGCGCCTATCCCAGGATCGATCTGGTGTGGACCCGATGCCGATGGCGCCACGGGGAAATCGAAGATCGCGGTCGGAATGTACACGGTGGCACAGGAATTCGGGATGTCGACCACCCCAGACAACCGACCTTCGATCGGTGCCGAGCCCAGTAGCAGATACGCCTGCTCGGGGCTGTAACCAAATTTGGTCAGGTAGTCGATGGCGTGCAGGCAGGCCCGCTGATAGGCGAGATCGGAGTCGAGGTAGCGCTGCTCACCGTCCAAAGTGACCGAGGTACCCGAGAACGCAATCCATTCCGAGTACTGCGGGTCGGTGTTCCCTGGCATGAAGATGGCGTTCTCGTGTACACCGTAGGTGTCCATACCGCCCTTGATCAGGTCGACGTGCAGGTCCATGAACCCGCCCATCTCGATGGCGCCGCAGAACGTGATCTCCCCGTCGCCCTGGGAGAAGTGCAGGTCCCCGAACGAGAGGTTGGCTCCCGGGACGTACACCGGATAGAAGACCCGGCTGCCCTTGGTGAGGTTCTTGATGTCTTGGTTGCCGCCGTTCTCCCGGGGCGGCGCAGTCCGCGCACCTTCGGCCGCGGCTTTGGTGAACGCATCTCCCGTCAAGCTGCCCAGGATGGCCTGCTCCGGCTCGGGCGGTAGCGCCAGCGGCGGCACCCGGTCCGGGTCGGTGGCGATGAGCGCGCCCTCACGGGCGTTCCATGTGGCCAGCAGTGCCGCCGACGGCGCAGTGCCCATCAACCCCGGGTGCACGATGCCGGTGTACTTGACCCGCGGCACGTGCCGCGACGTGGCACTCTGGCCGGCGAAATCCCAGATGGCCTTGTACGCATCGGGGAACTGATCGGTGAGGAAGCACCCGCCATTGCGCTTGGCGAAGATGCCGGTGTAGCCCCAGCCCTGCCCCGCCAGCGGACCCGAGTCCTCCTGCGGAATGGGGCCGACGTCGAGAATGTCAACGATCAGCAGATCACCGGGCTCGGCGCCCTCGATCGCAAACGGTCCCGACAAGCAGTGCACCCCCTTGAGGGGCGCGTTGAGGATGTCCTCCGCCGAATCGTCGTTGTGGATGGCACCGTCGAACCATTCCCGGGCGTGTGCGCGGAAGGTGGCGCCCGGTTTGACGGTCACGACCGGCGGAATGTCCGGGTGCCAGCGGTTGTGGCCAATGAGCTTCTGGTCGGTGAATTTCTTGGTGGAATCCAGCGGGAACAGCAACTCCGGCACAGCGACCTCCCAGTCATCTTGCAAACTCTTCGGTCCCCGCAGTATTCAACAGCGTCGCCAATTCAGCGCTTGATTCGCGGATAACGTTGGCGCAGAACAACTATGGTGAGCGCATGCCGACATACGCCTTTCGGTGCGGGCAAGGCTGCCCGGATTTCACCGAGCAGCACCCCATGGCCGTAGTCCCCGACGCTGCCGAGTGCCCGGGGTGCCGGCAACAGGCTCGACGCCGGATTGGCGCCCCAGCGCTGGGCACCGGTGCCACCACGGCAATGCGACTGCAGGACGCCACCCGCGCGACCGCCGACAAACCCGGCGTGGTGCGCAGCCTGCCTCAGAACGCGCGTCCGACCAGGGTCAGCACCAACCCTTTACATCGGAAGCTGCCCCGGCCGTAGCCGTCGTCCGAAGGCCCCAAGACAAAGCAAAACCCCGCGCACTCCGGGATCGCCGGGGTTGTGCGCGGGGTTTTGTCAGTGAGCGGCGACGGCGAGCCGTCACATGGATGTAGTTGTGCCGCCCAGGCTTTTTACTGCTGGCCGACCTCGAACCGCACGAAGCGGGTCACGGTCACGCCGGCCTCGTCGAGCAGCGCCTTGACGGACTTCTTGTTGTCCGACACAGACGGCTGGTCGAGCAGGACCACGTCCTTGTAGAAGCCGGTGACGCGGCCTTCGACGATCTTCGACAGCGCAGCCTCGGGCTTGCCCTCTTCCTTGGCGGTCTCCTCGGCGATGCGACGCTCGTTGGCGACCAGGTCGGCGGGCACGTCCTCACGGGTGAGGTACTTGGCCTTCAGCGCGGCAATCTGCAGCGCCACAGCGTGCGCGGCCTCTTCCGAAGCACCGTTGTACTCGACCAACACACCGACGGCCGGCGGCAGGTCCGCGGCACGCTTGTGCAGGTAGGTCTCCACGGTGCCGTCGAAGTACGCGGCACGACGCAGTTCGAGCTTCTCGCCGATCTTCGCGGACAGGTCCGCGACCAGCTGCTCGACGGTGGTGCCGCCGACCGTAGCGGCCTTGAGGGCCTCCACGTCGCCGGCCTTGGCCTCGACAGCGGCGGTGAGGATCTGATCCGCGAGAGCCTGGAATTCGGCGTTCTTGGCGACGAAGTCGGTCTCGGAGTTCAGCTCGATCAGCGCACCGTCCTTGGCGGCGACCAGGCCCTCGGCGGTGGCGCGCTCAGCGCGCTTGCCGACGTCCTTGGCGCCCTTGATGCGCAGCACCTCGACGGCCTTGTCGAAGTCACCCTCGGTCTCAACCAGTGCGTTCTTGCAGTCGAGCATGCCGGAGCCGGTGAGCTCCCGCAGTCGCTTTACGTCAGCAGCGGTGTAGTTAGCCATCTCAGCTTTCTGTGGTGGTGGTTTCGGTGGCGGCCTCAGCCTCAGCACCCGCGGTCGCACCGGCGAGCAGTTCCTGCTCCCACTCGGCGAGCGGCTCGGCGCCTTCGGCCTCAGTCTTGGCACCCGAGCGGGCCTGCAGACCCTCGGCGACCGCAGAGGCGATCACCTTGGTCAGCAGCGCAGCGCTGCGGATGGCGTCGTCGTTGCCCGGGATCGGGTAGTTGACCAGGTCCGGGTCGCAGTTGGTGTCCAGGATCGCGATGACCGGGATACCGAGCTTGATGGCCTCGCTGACGGCCAGGTGCTCCTTGTTGGTGTCGACGACCCAGATGGCCGAGGGCACCTTCTGCATGTCGCGGATACCGCCGAGGCTGCGCTCGAGCTTGTTCTTCTCGCGGGTCAGCATCAAGATTTCCTTCTTGGTGCGACCCTCGAAGCCACCGGTCTGCTCCATCGACTCGAGTTCCTTCATGCGCTGCAGGCGCTTGTGAACGGTCGAGAAGTTGGTGAGCATGCCGCCCAGCCAGCGCTGGTTCACGTAGGGCATGCCGACACGGGTGGCCTCGTCAGCGATGGATTCCTGCGCCTGCTTCTTGGTACCGACGAAGAGCACCGAGCCACCGTGGGCGACGGTCTCCTTGACGAATTCGTACGCCTTGTCGATGTAGGTCAGCGTCTGCTGCAGGTCGATGATGTAGATGCCGTTGCGGTCGGTGATGATGAACCGCTTCATCTTCGGGTTCCAGCGACGGGTCTGGTGCCCAAAGTGTGCGCCGCTGTCCAGCAGCTGCTTCATGGTCACTACGGCCATGGTGGTGCCTCACTAATATTTTCGGTTGTCGTCCGGTATCGGGTGATTCCGGACCCTGGCGCCTGCTGCTTGCCGGACCCGGCTCGGTGTTACCCGAGTTGGGACCGCCCGGCATGCGATCGCGACTCGAAATCGAGCCGCTGTGCGGACGCGCGAAGTCAACCCACGAATGCGGATTGCAGGGGGAAGTTTACACGGTTTGCCGGGGTGCTCTTGTCCACAGTGCGTTGGTTATCCACAGATCGACGTTCTCGGGGTTCCAAAGCCGCGCGCGAAGCGCTGAACTGGGCTGATGCGAATGCTCACGGTGTTGCTGGTCGCCGGGCTCACAGCGCCCGGCGTGGCGCACGCCGCCGAGGGGCGGCTGGACTGGCCGCTGCGGCCGCGTCCGGCCGTCATCCGCTTCTTCGACGCACCGCAGCCAAACTGGCAGCGCGGGCATCGCGGCGTCGATCTGAATGGCTCCGCAGGTCAGACGGTATTCGCCGCGGCGTCGGGCACGGTGGTGTTCGCCGGGGAGCTCGCCGGCCGACCGGTGGTGTCCGTCGCCCACCCCGGCGGACTGCGTACCAGCTACGAACCCGTCCGCGCAGCGGTGCGGCCCGGCGCGGTGGTCGCGGCGGGTGCCGCGCTGGGCACGCTGGTCGCCGGACATCCCGGATGCCCCAGCTGCCTGCACTGGGGTGCCATGTGGGGCGCGGCTGCCAATGCCGACTACGTCGATCCCTTGGGCTTGCTGGCCACCACACCTATCAGGCTGAAGCCACTCTCCTGACCGCCCCGTCCCCTGACCGCACCTTCCCCTGACCGCGAGCGTGCGTGTTTACCCCCGACACGCCGTCACGGACGGACAAGACGCGCACGCTCGACAGCCGCGAGCGCGACGAAATTGCACGTAGTACACCGCGTGTTGCCGACAAACACGCACGCTCGGCGGAAGGAAGTCAGGCGCGCGGGTGGGCCTGATCGTGCACGGCGCGCAGCCGGGCCACCGTCACATGTGTGTAGAGCTGCGTGGTTGCGAGCGACGAATGCCCCAACAACTCCTGCACCACCCGCAGATCTGCGCCGCCCTCTAACAGGTGGGTGGCCGCGCTGTGCCGCAGCCCGTGCGGCCCGATGTCAGGGGCGCCGTCCACCGCGGACATCGTCTGATGCACAACGGTCCGCGCCTGCCGAGGATCCAGCCGTCGCCCACGGGCACCCAGCAGCAGCGCCGGACCGGATGTCGCCACCGCCAGCTCGGGCCGGCCGTCGGACAGCCAGGCCCGCAATGCGTGGAAGGCCGGCTCGCCGAACGGCACGGTGCGCTGTTTGTCGCCCTTGCCCAGCACCCGCAGCACCCTGCGGCTCTGGTCGACGTCGTCGATGTCCAAACCGCACAATTCACTGACGCGAATGCCCGTGGCGTACAGCATCTCGACGATCAGCTGATCCCGCAGCGCCATCGGATCACCTTGTTGCGCACCGGAATTCGCGGCAGCCATGGCATCGACCGCCTGGTCCTGACGGAGCACGGCAGGCAGCGCGCGCCGGGCTTTGGGGGTTTGCAGCCGCACCGCCGGGTCGGTCTCGAGCAGGCCCCGTCGCACCGCCCACGCCGTGAAGGTCTTGATGGCCGAGGCGCGGCGGGACAGCGTCGTCCGGGCCACGCCCTTGCCGGCCTGCTCAGCGAGCCACGACCGCAACATCGGCAGATTCAGGTCGCCGACGGTCGCGTCGTCACCGAGGAATTCGCCCAACGACCGCAGGTCACCCAAGTAAGCCCGGCGGGTGTGCTCGGAGCGGCCGCATTCGAGTTCGAGGTACTGCTCGAACTCAGAGAGGACTGCCGGGTGCACTCCCCTACGGTGCCTGAGACCGCACCGGCATGCCCTCGAGCCACACCGTCAGTGGCCGAGCTGTGACCTCAGGCTTCGACCCGTCGCAGGGCATCCGGCGTGAGCTCGGCCAACGAGCGGTAGCCGTCGACGGCCATGGTCAGATCGGTCTCGGCCAGCAGCGACCGCAGCAAATGGACAAGGCCGGCGGTGCCACCCAACGCCATGCCGTACGCATACGGCCGGCCGATGCCGACGGCGGTCGCTCCGAGCGCCAGCGCCTTGACCACGTCGGCGCCGGTACGGATGCCGGAGTCGAACAGCACCGGCATGCCGTCCACCGCCTCCACCACGCCCGGCAGGCAGTCGATCGCCGGGATGCCGCCGTTGGCCTGTCGGCCACCGTGGTTGGAGCAGTAGATGCCGTCGAAACCCGCATCGCGGACGCGCCGGGCGTCGTCAGGGTGGCAGATGCCCTTGACCAGCAGCGGCAGCGTGGTCAGCGACCGCAGCCAGGGCAGGTCATCCCAGGTCAACGGGTTGCCGAAGTCCTGCACCCACTGCATCACCACGCCCTGCGGGTTCTGCTCGGGCGGCGCGGGCAACTTGGCCCGGAACACCGGATCGCTGGTGTAGTTGGACAGGCAGTGGCCGCGCAGCTGCGGGAAGTTGGCCGTCGATAGATCGCGGGGCCGCCAGCCCGGCACCCAGGTGTCCAGGGTGACGACGATGCCGCGGTACCCGGCGGCCTCGGCCCGGCTGACCAGGCTGGCCGCCAGCTCTCGATCTTTCGGGGTGTACAGCTGGAAAAAGCCTGGGGTGTCACCGAATTCGGCGGCGACATCCTCCAGCGGATCGCTGGTGAGCGTCGACACCATCATCGGAACACCGGTCTGGGCCGCGGCCCGCGCGGCATGCAGGTCACCGTGGCCGTCACGCGAGCAGATGCCCATCACGCCAATGGGCGCGAGGAACAGCGGCGACGGCAACTTCATCCCGAACAGGTCGACGGTCAGGTCCCGTTCGCTGGCCCCGACCAGCATCCGCGGCATCAGGCCCCAGCGGTCAAAGGCACTGACGTTGACCCGCTGCGTCCGCTCGTCACCGGCGCCACCCGCCACGTACGACCAGATCGACGGCGGCATCGCCGCCTGTGCGCGCTCCTCAAGTTCCGCGAAAGAGATCGGCAGCGTCGGGACGACGCCGCCCAGGCCCTGCAGGTAAATCTCGAGTTGGTAGTCACCGAACGCCATCAGGCCCGCCCTTCCGTTGCAACTTCGGCTGAGAATCGCACATTAGCTTCGGCCTACTGCTTCGGGGCTACGCCTCGGCTTCGGCCGTGGCCAATTCCGCTTTCCATTGCCGGAAGGTCTCTTCGGTGCGCCCGCGGCGCCAATAACCAGAGATAGACGCCCATTCGGCGCCGACGCCCCGTTCCTTCCGCAGGTACGGCCGCAGATTGTGCATGACGGTCTGTGCCTCGCCGTGGACGAACACCTGAACCTGGCCGGGCAGCCAATCCGCGGACCGCACCGCGGCGATCAGCGGGGAGTTGTCGCCGGCCTGCTCGTCCGGCACCAGGTCAGCGCGGCCGCCCCGGTGAATCCACTGAATCTGCACGCCCGCAGGCGCAGTCAGCTCAAGCTCCCCTTCGGGACCTTCGACTTCAATGAAGGCCTGGCCGATTGCGTTGGGCGGCAATGCTTCCAGCGCCACACTCAGCGCGGGCAGCCCAGCTTCGTCCGCAGCCAACAGGTGCCAGTCGGCGGCCGGGTCCGGAGCGTAGGCGCCATTGGGCCCCATCAGGTATGCGGCATCACCAGGGCGCAGCGACGCCGCCCACGGCCCGGCCACGCCCGTGTCGCCGTGCACCACGAAGTCGACGGCGATTTCCCGTTGCCCGGCATCGACGCGCCGCACCGTGTAGGTCCGCACCGTCGGCTTCTGGTCGGCCGGCAGGTCCGCGAAACTATCGAGGGTCAGGGGTTTCTCCAGGCCGGCCACGTCGACGCCCGGGGGCACGATGGCGAACTTGACGTAGGAATCGGTGAATTCCTTGGGACTGAAGGTCTCAAACCCGCTGCCTCCGAACACAATCCGGATCATGTGCGGGGTTAGGCGCTGACTGCGCAGTACTTCGAAGGTATGTATCGGACGGCCTGCCACGCCTCGACTATACGAGCGGCCTGCGCGCCATGGTTGGCTACCGTGCCAGGACCGCCGCGGTGAACTTGGGCTTCCAGTCCGAAGTCAGCAGCGCGCCGAAGTTGGAAACGAGGTCGTCCCGCTTGGCGGTGTCGGTGTCGCGCACCGCGAAGATGAATGCGGGACCGCTCCAGCCAGTGCCGGCAACTCCGGCCAGGACCTGCAGAATCTGCCGCGCCTGCTCGTCCTGGCTGACGCCTTGAGCTTGTGGCGCACACGTCGAGGCGCCCAGCTCGGTCATCCAGACCTTCTTGTCGCCGTCGCCGTTGACCGTCATCAAGTCGTGCACGCGCACCAGGTCCGACCACCCGTTGTCGCCGTCTTCTGCGATCCCGCCAGGGAACACATACGGGTGCATCGCGGTGGCGTCGAAGAACTTCCGCGCACCGTTGGCGTACATGCCGGCGAGGAATTTCGTCGGTGCGTCGTCGCCGGCGGCGCGGCTCAGCCCAGCGGCGACGACGGTGGAGTCGGGTTGAATCGCCTTGATGGCCGGGTAAGCGGCCTTCAGCAACCCGGTGTAGACGGCCGCCCGATTGGTGGTGAACCCGAAGAACAGCGGCAGGTTCGGCTCGTTCCAGATCTCCCAGTCCTTGATCCGGTCGCCATAGCGCTGCACGACGGCGGTGACGAAGTCGGCGTAGTCCGCCGGATTGAGCGGGGGCGCACTGAAATACGAACCGCGCGTCCGCGCCCACGTCGGGCTGTAGGCGATCAGCCCGAGCACCTTCAGTCCGCGCGCTGTGGAGCCGTTGACCCAGTGGTCGACGTAATGCCAATTGTATTGGCCCTTAACGGGTTCGACCCTGCTCCAGTCGATCAGTACCCGCATCCAGCTGGCGCGTGTGCGGGCTACGGCGTCGAGTTCCCGGTCGGCGTCGGCGTCGCTCATCCACGACTGCGGCGCCCCGACGCTGAATCCGTAACCACCTTCGGGAACTGCCAGAATCGCCTGCGGTGACGGGCGCAGCCAGATACTGCCACCGAGCAACAGCACACCGACCAATCCGGCGACAATGCCCAGTCGCGCGAAGCTGCGGCACACCCGGTGGGCCATAACAGTTGTCACTCAGGCGGACGGTTGCAGCGCCGGCAGCGGATTTGTCGCGATCCGATGCGCCTCTTCAGCATCAATCCCCAAGGCGCGCAACACAAGTTCCGCCGTCGATGCGCCGGCCTCGCGCCAGGTTTGATGACCTTCCAAGACCATCCACATCGCGCTAACGGTGGCGCCCTGGACCATCGAGGCCACGCTGTCCACGCTGACGTCACCCAGCAAGTAGCGACCTGCCGCGACACCGGTGTCGAGGTCGTGGCTCGGGGGTCCGGCCATCCACGTCCGCAAGGTTCCCTCACTGAGGCCGAACTTCACGGCGAACCTGCCCAGCATCGGATTCTCATGCGCGTAGCGCACCCACATCCGAATCCCGGTGGCCAGCCTCGTCGCGGAATCATCAGTCGCCGCGAAGGAAGCCGACACCCGGCGATGCAGATCCGCGGTGACCTCACCGACGACGCGGTCGAACAGATCGTCCATCGACCCGACATTTCGGTACAGGGTGCCGCGGGCCACGTTGGCCTCTTGCGCCAACTCGCTGATCGTGACCTGCGTGGTGCCCTTCTCGACGAAGAGCCGCACCGCCGCGGTCAAGATCCGTTCGTCAGTCGTAGTCATGGCACCGCCCCTCTGAACCGTTCTGCATCACCTGTTCAATCCAAAACGATAGCAGCACCGATTGCACAGATCCCCGCGCTTCTGAACAAACATGTTCAAGCAACACTCTTGACTTGTATTGAACACTTCTGTTCAATTAGGTACATAGTTGTTGACATCAGAAGGGATCGGCGATGAACGAGCAATCGACGGCGATCGGGACTCCACCGGTTGACCGCGTCCCCGTGCTGATCGCCGGAGGCGGGCCGGTCGGCCTCACGCTGGCACTCACGTTGGCGCGTCACGGAGTGCCGGCAATGCTCGTCGAACGCAACCCGTCGACGACCACGCACCCCAAGATGGACATCACCAACGGCCGGAGCATGGAGCTGTACCGGCAGCTCGGCGTCGCCGACGAGCTTCGCAAAGTTGCTGTGCCCGAAGGCAATCCGTTCGACGTCGCCTGGGTCACCAACCTCGACGGATGGGAACTGGCGCGCTTCCACTACCCCAGCGTGGCGGGGCGCCGCGAAACGACCCGCACGAACACCGACGGCACCATGACACTGGAACCGCCCATGCGGGTTTCCCAGGCCATCCTTGAGCCCGCCCTGAAAGAAATCCTGGAGACCCGCACCAACGTCGACGTCCGGTACGGCTGGGCCCTGCAGAGCTTCCGCCAGGACGGCGACGGTGTCGACGCGGTCATCCGGTGCACCGCGACCGGCGAGACCCGCACCGTGCGCGCGGACTACCTCGCCGGCTGCGACGGCGCCGGCAGCGTGGTGCGACGAGAACTCGGAATTGCGTTGCACGACGTCGATATTCGCCGCCTGGCCGCGCGCGAACTGGGAGTGCGCAAGGTCGTTTCAGGGACCGCGCGGGCGTATCTGGAACAGCATCAGACGCCGATGGACGGCCGGGTGTACATGGTGCATTTCACGTCATCGGCGCGCGACTTCCTCGAGCGGTTCGGCACCACCTGGCACACCCAGTCTCCGGCCGGCTGGACCTTGATCTCGCAGAACGACCGGGACACCTGGACGTTGCACACCCTGATCGGTATGGGCGTCAAGACCGAGGCGATCGATCCCAAACAGTTCTTGTTCGACCGGCTGGGACTCGAATTCGACTGCGACATCGTCGTCGCCAATGAATGGCGGCCCCGGCTGTCGCTGGCCGACTCGTACGGCCACGGCCGAGTCTGGCTGGCCGGCGACTCGGTGCATCAGGTGGTCCCCAACGGCGGCTACGGCATGAACACCGGCGTCGGTGACGCGGTCGGGCTGGGCTGGGCGCTGTCCGCCATCGTCAATGGTTGGGGCGAGGATCGCCTGCTCACCGCCTACGGCGCCGAACGACGAGCGGTCGGGGTACGCAACCGCGATGCCTCGGCACGCCACACGCTGGTCCGGTTGGCCATCCAAATGGCAAACCGCGCATCGCTTTCCAGCCAGAGCTGGAAAGGCGAACGGGACCGGGCTCGCCTCGGCCGCGAGATTCTGGACCTGGGCAATCTCGAAAACGAAGCCGACGGAATCGAATACGGCTACCGCTACGACGCCTCCCCTGTCATCTGTACCGAGCCAAGCCATCCGCGCGCTGACGCGATGCACCGGTACGTCCCGGGCACCGCGCCAGGTGCCCGGCCGCCGAGCGTGTTCCTCCCCGATGGACGGGCCCTGTTCGACCTGTTCGGCATCGGGTTCACCTTGCTGCGCTTCGACGACGTCGACGTCACCGACCTGGTGTCGGCGGCCGCCGACCGCGGCGTCCCACTGACCGTCGTCGATGTCCGCGACCCGCACACCCGAAAGCTCTACGAACGCGATCTGGTGCTGATCCGCCCCGATAACCACGTGGCCTGGCGCGGCGACAGCGTCCCCACCGACCCGATGGCCGTGATCGACCGCGTTCGCGGCGCAGTGCCCACCTCTGTCCGGTCTGCCCGAAAGGAGTTTTCGCGATGAGTAGCAACACCATTGGCGCCCACACCGGTCTGCACAGCGCCGTCGGGGCCCGCAAGGGCGAACACCCCGGCCGGTCACGCAACCCGCTGATCAAGGTTGCCGATGTCGCCTGGCTTGAGTTCGACAAACCCGATCTCGCTCGCGCCGAAGCCTTCGCGCACGCCTTCGGTTTCAGCACCGCCCTGCGCACCGATACCGAATTGCACCTGCGCGGCAGTGATCCCGACGCCTCCTGCGTGCTCATCCGGCGCGGCGCCCAGACCCGTTTTCGCGGGGTGGCGTTCACCGCCGACAGCGATGCGGACCTGGTGCGTCTGGCTGACAAGACCGGCGCCAGGGTGGCGGCGCTGCCGGAATCGATCGGCGGACTTAGCGTGCAGTTGACCGACCCCAGCGGCATGCGGGTGCAGGTCGTATCGGGCACCCGGCCCTTGCGCCCCTTGCCGGCGCAGACCCCCCTCCCCCTCAACATCGGCAGCCACCTTGACCGAATCAACGTGACCCAGCGGCCGCCCCGAGTTCCCACGACAGTGCAGCGACTCGGTCACGTCGTCGTGCAGACCACCAAATACCGTGCGGCACTGGACTGGTACCTCGACACCCTCGGCATGATTGTCAGCGACTTCCTGTTCTACCCAGGCCAGCGTGACCGCGGACCTACCATGAGTTTCATCCGGTGCGACCGCGGCACCGTCCCGACCGATCACCACACCCTGGCGTTGGCGCTGGGTCCGGCCAACCGCTACGTACACTCGGCCTTTCAGGTCAGTGACCTCGACGCCCTCGCCGCCGGCGGCGAATACCTCAAAGACCATGGCTACCAACACTCCTGGGGCATCGGCCGGCATATCCAGGGTAGTCAGATCTTCGACTACTGGCGCGACCCCGACGGGTTCATGGTCGAACATTTCACCGACGGCGACATGTTCGACAGCACGCTCGAACCCGGCTGGGCGGAGTTCACCGCCTCCGGCCTGTCCCAATGGGGGCAGCCCGCGACCGCAGACTTCCTCGGCACCAGCCCCCGGCATGCGCGGGGCGAGGTGCGCGAACTGCTCACCGCGCTACGCAGCAACAACGAATTCGATATCCACCGCCTCATCGGCCTCCTGAAAGTTGCCAAGTCATGACTCTCTCCGTTCTGCGCACCCCCGACGCCTGGTGGGTGCACACCCCAACCGGCGCAGCCAAGATCGCCACCGACGCCACCACCACCGCCGAAATCCTGGCCGACCGCGCGGCGATCGAGGCCGCAGCCGCCGACACCGCGACTGTGCCGGTCGACAGCCTGGACCTGCTCTCCCCCGTGACCGCACCGTGTCGGGTGGTCGCCCAGATGACCAACTACTCCTCGCACGTCAAAGACTCGGGAATGGACCCCGCCACCATTCCGCTGACCTTCTTCCGCAAGTCGTCGGCATCAATCGCGGGCCCGCGGGACTCCATCGTCAAACCCAACCACGTGCGGTTCCTGGACTACGAAGTGGAGATCGGCCTGGTCATCGGGACCGACATCCCGGTGGGCAGCACCATCGACGAGTCAAACCTGGCGGACTACGTGGCCGGGCTGGTGGTGACCAACGACGTGTCCGCCCGCGATATTCAGCTGCCCCAGACCCAGTTCTACGAGGCCAAGTCGTACCCGACCTTCACTCCCGTCGGCCCGGCGTTGGTCCTGCTGACTGCTGCTGAGCTCAAGCGCTTCGGCGAACTGCGGCTGCAGTTGCGCGTCAATGACCAACTGCGACAAGACATGTTGGTTGCCGGCGACATGATCTACTCGCCGCTGAAGGCGCTGCAGTCGCTAACCCGCTTCCAGCACCTCAGCGCCGGCGATCTGATCCTGACTGGAACACCCGTCGGCACCGCGATGAGCGCACCGCCCAAGCCGCTCGCCGTCATCGCGGGACTGTTGCCGCCCGCGGTGAAATGGAAGGCGTTCTTCAAAGGCCAAGCGCGCAACCCGAAATACCTGCACGACGGCGACGTCGTCGAGGCGACCGTCGGCACCGACGACGGTGCGATCGATCTCGGCACCCAGCGCACCGCGGTGAAGTACGCGTGAGCTCGAACCTGCTGTGGCCCAAGTACTCTGATCTGACCGATCTGGCAGAGATCGAAGCCGTTCCGCTGTCCGACCGGGGCCTGCCCAGCTCGACCTACGCGGCGCTGGTGCGCGCTGCCGAGCTGTGGCCGGACCGGGTCGCGGTCAGCGTCCTGCGCGATGGTCAGGATTGGGAGCACCCAGAACGGCGTACCTTCGGACAGCTACTGCATGACGTGCATCAGGTCGCCAACCTGTTGCACGACTTGGGCATTCAGCGCGGCGACGCCGTCGCGGTCATCGCGCCGAACTGCGCCGGCCTGATCAGCGCCACGCTGGCAGCGCAGGTGGCCGGTGTCGCTGCCCCGATCAACGGCGGACTGTCGCCCGAGCACATCGGTGAGCTGGTGCGCCGGTCCGGCGCCCGGGTGCTCATCACGGCGGACCATCAACTCGACGCTGCGGGGTGGGCAGTCGCAACGCACCTCGTCGACGATGGTCTCATCGACACCGTGCTGCTGGTCGGGCCGACTGGTGCCGACGCGACCGCCCCACCTACGCTGCCGAACGCGAAAGTGGAGTATCTCGCACTACTGGCCGCGACCTACGCCAGCACGGAATTCTGCGGCACCGCACCACAATCCACCGATCTGGCCGCGTTGTTTCACACCGGCGGGACCACTGGTGCCCCCAAACTGGCCGCACACACCCATGCCAACGAAGTCGCCGACGCGTGGATGATCGCTGCCAACTCCGCGCTGGACGAGACTGCGGTGTTCTTGGCCGCGCTGCCGCTGTTCCATGTCAACGCGCTCGTCGTGACCACGCTCGCTCCATTGTTGCGCGGCCAGCACGTGCTCTGGGCCGGACCGTTGGGCTACCGGGACCCCGCGCTGTACGCAAACCTGTGGAAGATCGTTGAGCGCTATCGGATTTCGACGATGAGCGCCGTGCCGACCGTCTACGCCGTGTTGAGCCGGTTGCCGATCGATGCTGATATCTCGTCGATGCGGATGGCGGTGGTCGGTGCGTCGGCGCTGCCGGCCGCCGTCCGTCGGGATTTCGAGTCGCATACCGGTGTTCCCCTCATCGAGGGGTATGGCCTTACCGAAGCGACGTGCGCGAGCGCCCGTAGCTTCCCCGATCATCCCCGCCCCGATGCGGTAGGACAGCGCTTGCCCTACCAACAGCTCAAAGCCGTGCGTATCGATGACGACGGGACTTGGCATGACCTGCCTCGCGGTCACGTCGGCACTCTGACGATCAGTGGCCCCACCGTGTTCCCGGGCTATGTCACCAGCCGTGACTCCACCGGATTCGTACTCGACGGCAACGGCAAGCTCGTCGACGGCTGGCTCGACACCGGCGACCTGGCCTGGATCGACGACGACGATTTCGTGCACCTGGCCGGACGTGCCAAAGACCTGATCATCCGCGGCGGGCACAACATCGACCCTGCGATGATCGAAGACACCTTGCGAGGCCACCCCGATGTCACCGACGCCGCCGCCGTCGGACGCCCGGATGTGCATGCCGGCGAAGTGCCCGTTGCCTACGTGACAGTGCGTCCGGGCGCCACCGTCACCCCAGACCAGTTGTGCGAGTGGGCGGTTGACCACGTCACCGAGAATGCTGCCGCGCCTAAGGCCGTGACGGTCGTCGACGCGCTGCCCCTGACAGCTGTCGGTAAACCGCACAAGCTGCCGTTGCGCGCCGATGCCGCCCGCGCCGCGATAGGCGACGCCGTCGCCGGTGTCTCCGCCGTCCGCTCCGTGTCCGCCGGCATCGAAGACTCCAGGACGGTCGTGACCGTGCACGTCGCGGCGGATGCCGACCACTCCGAGGTCGAGCACATTCTGTCCCGCTACACCCTCACGTGGCGGATCACCGAACACAACCCGGCGCGGTGACCGGAGTATTCGGCAAGCCCCCGCGCCGGCGACCTCATAGGGCTGTCGCTTGACGTGACGCACGCAACACTCCACAATTGCAGTCATGAACGGGCATCGATCCACAGATGCGGTCGGTTGAGATGCTGCCCGTTGAGCGCCAGGAAGCGATCGTCGAAGCTGTCGGCACCGACCAGGTAGTCAGTACCGACGAACTGGTGCGCCGACTCGGTGTCTCGGCCGAGACCGTTCGCCGCGACCTGGCCCTATTGGAGGAAATGGGCGCCATCCGCCGGGTCCACGGCGGTGCCGCAGCGGTAACGGACCGCCGCGTAGTTGAGCCGTCCTTCACAGAACGCTCCGCGATCCGGCATCAGGCCAAGGTGCAGTTGGCACGCGTGGCAGTCGAGGTATTGCAGCCTGGCCAGACGGTGGTCATCGACATCGGGACCACTGCGGTCGCTGTCGCTCAATCCATTCCGCGTGGATTCACCGGCACCATCATCACGCCATCGCTTCCGGTTGCGGTGGAGCTGGCAGACCGACCCGGGTTGCAGGTGCTCGTCGCCGGTGGCCGCGTCCGTCCCGGTGACCTCGCGTGCTCCAGCGCGTACACCAAGGCTTTCTTCTCCGAGATTTATGCCGACGTAGCGTTGCTGGGCTCGGGTGGTGTCGATGCCTCTGCCGGCCTAACCGATTTTCATCTCGACGAGATCGATGTGCGGCGCACGATCATCGAGAACAGCGCCCGCAGCTACATCCTTGCTGATGCCTCCAAGCTCGGCCAGGTGGCGCCGTACAAGGTGTGCGATCTGGCTGCAGTCAGCGGCCTGATCACCGACGAGAGCACAGTCCCAGCCGTTGCCGCAGCCATCGAAGAGGCAGGAGGTGTGGTCTTGTCGGCGCGACCGACCACCCAAGCTACTACGTGAACAGTCCTGACCGGCACCGATAGGTGCGGGCGGCGTTGCAGCGCCGCCCGCGAGGACCAGACCCCATTTCCGAAACAGTCAATCCCAGTCAGAAAGCCCGATCCAATGACAGATTCTTCCACACCTCCCGACGGAGTCGTGGTCAACGCCGGGGGCTACACCGACACCCTGGAGCGCTCCACCGGACGGTTCGCCTCGTTTGCGGTGGCGTTCGCCTTCGTCTCGATCGCTACCGGTATCTTCACCACATACGGCAGCGTGCTGAAAAGTTCTGGGCCACTTGGTATCTGGACCTGGCCGCTGGTGATCGTCGGGCAGCTGGCCGTCGCGCTGCTACTGGGGTCGCTGGCCGCGCGCATTCCGGTGACCGGCTATGCCTATCAATGGGTTTCACGGTTGGCCAACCCGGTCCTGGGGTGGATCACCGGGTGGATTTCGTTCAGCTTCTTGGCGATCGTCGCGGTGGCCGTCGACTACACCGTGGCAGCCACGGTGGTCCCAGCACTGTTCGACTTCACCGGAACCGCGCTGACGTCCTTTGAAATCACGGCGGGCATCCTGCTGCTACAAGGCCTGTTGGTGGGCGTATCGACGAAGTGGACCGAGCGTGTCAACAACTTCGCGGTCAGCGCGGAGTTGATCGGCATGGTCGCCCTGGTCGTGCTGCTGTTCATTGTCGGGGTCGTCACCCACAAGCTGTCGACCGGAAACTTGTTCTCCCGCGGCGGGATTCCGGCTGACGGTTACTGGAGCCTGGGCACCGCCACCTCCGCTGGGCCGTGGATGCTCGGGTTCCTGCTGGGAGCGTTCACCATCGTCGGATTCGAATCGGCAGCTAACCTGGCCGAGGAAACGAAGCGACCGGAAGTCGTTGTACCCAAAGCGATGTGGCAGGCCGTGCTGGCTTCAGGCATTCTGGGGTTCCTGTTTCTGCTGGTGGTCACCGCTGCAGTCAACGACCCGGCCGCCCTCGCCCAGTCGGGCACCCCGATCGCCGATGTCATCC
Source organism: Mycolicibacterium sp. CBMA 234 (assembly GCF_009729415.1). Classification (GTDB taxonomy): domain Bacteria; phylum Actinomycetota; class Actinomycetes; order Mycobacteriales; family Mycobacteriaceae; genus Mycobacterium. The sequence continues at coordinate 469,348 of NZ_MPKW01000018.1, read as the reverse complement.
GCGACATCCTGGGTTCGGTGGTCGGCACCAGCCTTCTGGTCCTGGTCGCCATCGCCATCTTTGCCTGCGGACTGGTGATCGTCATGAGCGGCGTGCGGCTGGTCTGGGCCATGTCCCGCGATCAGCGGTTCCCCGGCTGGCAGCTGCTGCATAAAGTGTCCCCGCGGTTCAAGACGCCGCTCAACGCCACGGTCGCGATGACCACGATCTCGGCCGTCATTCTGGGGCTGTTCTCCACCAGCACCGACGCTCTGTTCGTATTGTTCTCTGCCGCAACACTTCTGCCGGCCGTCATCTACGCCATTACCGTCGCCCTGTACATCGCCACCCGCCGGCGGTTGCCGGCCAGCGCAGGCTTCAACCTGGGCCGCTGGGAAACGCCCATCATTGTGGTTGCGGTTATCTGGCTGGTGTTCGTATTGGCCCTGTTCCGGGACTCCTCCTTTGAGCAGCCTTGGCTGTATGTGGCAGCCATGGTGGCCATCGGCGCGGTCTATCTGATCTACCTATTGATCACTCGGGGCCGTCACGGACTCAAGATGCCAGAGCTCCGCTCGATCGATGCCGAACTCGACCAGGTCGGTGTGGCAGACGATCCCCAGGACGTGACACGATGACCGTCCTGGCCATCGACCAGGGCACCTCAGGCACCAAAGCCATCGTGGTCGACCCTAACGACGGTGTCGTCGGCCTGGCCGAAGTCCCGGTGCATCCGCGCTACCTCAACGGCGGCGCGGTGGAACAGGACCCCGACAAGTTATTGGAATCGGTTGTGGCGGCAGGGCGTTCTGCTGTCGAGCAGGCCGCCCGACCCATCGACGCGGTGTCTCTGGCCAATCAGGGCGAGACCGTCCTGGCCTGGGACCCCGACACCGGCCGGCCGTTGACCCCGGCCATCGTGTGGCAGGACCGCCGCGCCGAAGCGGTGTGTCAGGAACTGCAGGACTACCGCGACATGGTCGCTGCCCGCACCGGCCTGGTACTCGACCCGTACTTCTCGGCGCCGAAAATGGCCTGGCTGCGCCGCAATATGGAAACCGACGGGGTGGTCACCACGTCCGATACCTGGCTGCTGCATCAGCTGACCGGTGAGTTCGTGACTGACGCCACCACCGCGAGCCGTTCGATGGTCGTCGAACTGGGCGACACCGACTGGAGCCGAGAACTGTTGGCGCTGTTCGCCCTTGACGGCGAACGCCTGCCCCGGATAGTCGGCAACGATGAAATCGTCGGAACCACAGGCGCATTCGGTGGCGATGTGCCGGTCGGCGGCATCGTGGTCGACCAGCAGGCCGCGCTGCTGGCCGAAGCATGCCTGGACCCTGGCATGGCCAAATGTACCTTCGGCACAGGGGCATTCCTGCTGGCCAACACCGGCCCGACGGCTGTGCGCTCCAGCAGCGGGCTGACGTCTTCAGTCGCGTGGCGCATCGCCGGCCAGGACACGTTCTGCGTCGACGGGCAGGTGTACACCGCCGCATCGGCCGTACGGTGGCTGACCGATCTGGGCATCATCGACGGCCCGGCCGACATGGATGCGATCGCCGCCCCCGACAACAATGGGGTGCTGTGCGTGCCGGCCCTGGCGGGTTTGGCTGCGCCGTGGTGGAAATCCCAAGCCACCGCATCGATCTCAGGCATGACCCTGTCCACCGGCCGCGGGCACATCGTGCTCGCGGTGCTGCAGGGCATCGCCGCCCAGATCGCCGAGCTGGTCGCTGCGATCAACACCGACACGACCACCCCGCTGACCACGTTGCGCGCCGACGGCGGACTGACTCAGTCCAAAGTACTCATGCAAGCCTGCGCAGACATCCTGCAGGTACCCGTCGAGGTCTACCCCTCCGCGCACGCCACTGCACTGGGCGCCGCCGCACTCGCCCAGCTCAGCCTGAGGCCGCAACAGCCGGTGCGCGGGCTGGTCACCGGCTGGCACCCCGTGGCCACCTACGAACCCAGCTGGTCGCCCGCCCGCGCTGCCGAATTCCAGGGCCAGTGGCGCGAATTGGCTTCCGGCACCTACCTCGCACAGGAGAACTCATGACCGCCCCCGCTTACGACGTCATCGTCATCGGCGCAGGCATCGTCGGCTCTGCCATCGCCCGTGAGCTGACCGGCCATCAGCTATCGGTGGCCCTGATCGAAGCCCGCGACGACGTTGGTGACGGCACCAGCAAGGCCAACACCGCCATCCTGCACACCGGCTTCGACGCCAAACCTGGCACCCTGGAATCGGCCATGGTCAGCCGCGGCTACCACCTACTGTCTGAGTACGCCACTCACACCGGCATCCCGATCGAACACACCGGAGCGATCCTGGTCGCCTGGGACCAGGAGCAACTCGACACCCTGCCGTCACTGAATGAAAAGGCCCACGCCAACGGTTATGACCGATGCGAAATCATCGACGCCGCAGCGGTTTACGCCGATCTGCCCCACCTGGGCCCCGGTGTACTGGGCGGACTAACCGTCCCCGACGAATCGATCATCTGCACCTGGACGGTGAACCTCGCACTGGCCACCGACGCCGTCAACCGCGGTGCCACCTTGCTGACCAGCCACCGCGTCGAGAGCATCGACGTCGATACCGGCGTCACGACCGTCCACACCAGTGCCGGCCCGGTCACCGCCCGCTGGGTCGTCAACGCCGCAGGACTGGGCGCCGACGTCGTCGATGGCTTGTTCGGCTACTCACGTTTCACCGTCACACCGCGCCGCGGCGAACTCATTGTCTACGACAAACTGGCCCGGCCCCTTGTCGACAAGATCGTCCTACCGGTGCCCACCTCCCGCGGCAAGGGTGTGCTGGTCAGCCCAACCATCTACGGCAACGTCATGCTCGGCCCCACCTCCGAGGACCTGCAGGACCGCACCGCCACCGGCACCTCCGAGGCTGGATTCGACTTCCTGCTCAGCAAGGGCCGCGCCCTCATGCCCGCGCTGCTCAAGGAGGAAGTCACCGCCACCTACGCCGGCTTGCGAGCAGCGATCGATCGCGATGACTACCTCATCGAGGCTGACACCGCCCAGCGCTACCTGCTCGTCGGCGGCATCCGCTCCACCGGACTGACCGCGGGAATGGCCATCGCCCAACATGTTCGCGACCAACTCGCCGCCGCAGGACTGGAACTGACACCCCGAACAGAGTTGCCTGATCCGCCCAGAATGCCCAACCTTGGCGAGGCATTCGCACGCCCGTACCAGCAGGCCGACAAGATCAGCGCCGACCCTGCCTATGGACGCATCGTGTGCTTCTGTGAGCGCGTCACCGAAGGAGAAATTCGAGACGCCTGCCACTCGGTGATCGCCCCCTCCGCCGCGGAAGGTCTTCGCCGGCGTACCCGCGCCATGAATGGCCGCTGCCAGGCATTCTTCTGCGGCGCCGAAATCCAGGCACTGTTCGATCGCGAATCCAGCTCCGCCGCAACCGCTTCCCAGGAGAACCGATGACCACCCCCGTTGACGTCGCCATCGTCGGCGCCGGTCCCGCGGGCCTGACCGCCGCCGCGGCGCTATCCCGTGACGGACTCAATGTCGTTGTGCTCGAGCGTGAATCAGCCGCCGGCGGCATCCCCCGCCATAGTGACCACCTCGGGTACGGCATCCGCGACATGAAGACCTTCATCAGCGGCCCCACCTACGCGCAGCGGCTCACCCGACAGGCAATCGATGCCGGGGCGACCATCCGCACCAACACCATGGTGACCGGATGGGCGGATACGACCACCCTGGAGGTCACCTCACCACACGGCCGCGACCAGCTACAGGCGCGAGCCATCATCCTGGCGACCGGCGCCCGCGAACGCCCCCGCCCGGCACGGATGATTCCGGGTGATCGCGCAGCCGGCGTCTATACCACCGGGCACCTGCAGAACATCGTCCATCTCAAACACGGCAAGGTCGGTCGCCGGGCCGTCGTCGTCGGAGCGGAACTCGTCAGCTACTCCGCCGTCCTGACTCTCAAGCACGCGGGTTGCCAAACCGTGCTGATGACAAGCAAATACCCGTCCCCCGAGTCCTACGGGGTGTTCAATCTGGCCGGCCGCAGCCCACTGATGGACGCGCACGTCGCCACGCGGACCCGGCTGGTGCGCATCATCGGTAAACCGCAGGTCGAGGCGGTCGAGATCGAGAACCTCGACACCGCAGAACGCCGAATCATCGACTGCGACACCGTCATCCTGACCGGTGACTGGATCCCCGACCACGAACTCGCCCGGACCGCCGGGCTGGACATCGACCCCGGGACGCTGGGCCCCGCCACCGACACCGCGCTGCGCACCAGCCGGCCCGGCGTGTTCGCCATCGGGAATCTGTTGCACCCGGTGGACACCGCCGACATCGCCGCCCTCGACGGGCGCCACGTCGCCGGGACGGTCCGCGCGTTCCTCGACGGCCGCCAACCTGCAGGACAGTCGGTCCCGGTCCAGGCGCAAGCACCGCTGCGCTGGGTAGCACCCAACCGGGTCCGGGTCGGCGACGCCGCGCCGGCCCGCCATCGACTGCTGCTGTGGACCGACACGCTGGTACGAATCCCCAAAGTCGTTGCCACCCAAAATGGGAAAGTCATCGGCCGCAGAACGCTGCCGTGGGCGGCCTCACCCGGACGCGTTTTCCGAGTGCCGTCGAGCATCCTCGACCGGATCGACTACGAAGCGGGACCGGTCACTTTGGCGCTCGTCAACGACTAGGTGCGCCGGTACGCGTGTCACTTTCGGCGCGGCGAACGTTCGGGGACCGACGCCCGCGGCTACCGCGGCGGCCATCACGCCGTCGAGGTAGCTGGCGAGATCGTTGAGCTTGGCGGTGACCTGGCTGTCGTCGGCGATGTCGATAGCCTTTGCGGCGAAATCCAAAGTGAGGGTTGCGCCAGCACTACCTGACAGCCGAACGCAGGCTACCCGGACTTGAGCTCTTCCTTGATATCGGTCGACAATGACGCCGTCCCGTTGCTTCGGTGGTCGAAATTATCGCGGCACTCGCCGAGAACATCGATTAGTACGTGAGCAACTGGTGGGTCATTGGGCAGTGGTGGCGGTATCACCCACACTTTTACATCGACACCATCGCGCTTGAATGTGGTGGCGTGCGAATGGAAGTCGGGGTCCGTCTGCCAACCACGATCCCGCAATCGACTCAGCACTGATTCGGAAGTTACTTCGCGAGTCCGGTCGGCTCCGGGCATCCACAGCTTTAGCCGACTGTGACCTCGGAACGGTGATTTACCGTAGTCGTTGCACGAGTCGTATCCGAACTTCGCGTCGGCGACCTCGGCACCCAGATCAGTAACCACCTGGCGGGAGACGTCAATCACCTGGCGGCGCGCTTCTTGTGGCGAAATCGGATTCAGCACGACATCAGAGCACCCAGTCAGAGCCAGCAGCGCCAGAAGCGCAGCGGCAACTCGTACGCGTGTCAATCGTCATTTCTCCCTGTCGTTTTGGTCGCATGGCTAAGAGCCCGCGGGCACTGTGTGGCGATGGTCGTTGTGGGGAATGCGTGGTAGCTCCGGATCGACCACCGGGGGAATGGGCGACCCCGGAATCGGCGGGAAGAACGTCTTTTGGCGGTGCCCAGCGGTCATGCCGTCATGCTCAAGCGCGTCACCGTGCCCCGACGCAATGTCGCCGATGCTGAACAACGACTCCGATCCGTCCGTGAAGTACTCGCTGTGGTCATGGATCGGATTGATGCTGACACCCGGTACCTCCGCGTGGAATCGAGTGGAACCGTACCCGTCCATGGCAGGGTCGGCCCCCAACCCGACGCCGGGCACGTTGATATGTTCCCGCCCAAAATTCGTCACGGGGTCCGACGAGGCCGCCCCCACATACAGGTGGCCACCGGGCGGCAGATGGAAATCGGCGGCCGACTTCGCGAGGTCCGTTCCTGGGCACCCGACCAGGACGACGTCGTCGGCGCGCATGCCGTACCCGGCCGCTGCATCGGCCACCGTTGTCGACCCGTATGAATGACCGATCACCGTGGTATGCGAGTGCTCGCCCACGTGCGTGACACCCAACGCATTGACGTCCGCAGCAAGAATCTGTGCGCCGTCGCGAGCCATGAACGGCTCGGCTACCCCCACGCCCTTGAGGTCCAGGCCCGGAGCGTCGTACCCCATCCATTGCATTACCGCCGTGGAATTGTGTGGATCCGCCCTGTTCGCCTCGTTGTACACATTGACGGCGCTGCCGTCAGCCATCGTGCCGCCGGCCACGGAGGTGGTGAAGCCCGACACCATTACCGTGGTGTTCTTGGCCTCATCGGGGTTACCCAGCGCGATCGCGGCCGAGCCCTTGCCACCGAACGCTTCTGGGTCGTACTTCACCAGGAAGGCCTCGGGCGTCTTACCGTGGGCGTCCGTCGCGTCGGCGTCCTTGCGGAATGCCTCATCAATTTTGCAGGCATTCTTATAGCGATCCATCGTGGGGCCGGCCAGACCATAGAGCTCAGGGTGCGCGAGAACCTCATCCCTGGTCACCCCGCGGGACGCCGCGATCGTGTCGGGCAGGTGGAGGTCGCGATCCCAGACCTTCCGGTTGGCCTTATTCCGGTCCACGATCGGAATACCGTTGAGATTGCCCAACTTTTCGGGCCACTTGTCCCGCAGCTCGTTCTGCTTGTCAGGCGGCAGTGAATCCCACCACTTCTTGACTTCCTCGGGGCTCTTGTCCACAGGAATTTCTGCGCTTGTGTCCCAACTTTCGCCTCCGCCGCATTTCTGCGGCAGCTTCTCCGTGAGCTTGTTGCCCAGTGCATCGGCCAGAAGACGGTCAGCATGATCGCCGGCCTGCCGGATCTGGTCCAGAGCCTGCTGCCCCGTTTTGGTCACGTCCTGCACAAGCTTGCGCGTGGCAGCCGGCAACGACGACAAGTTCGTCGGCGGCACCACGCGACTGCCGTTGGCATCAACGGTGATTCCGTACTGCCCCAGCGTAGATCTCAAATCACTGAGCTGGCTCTTGACCTGCCGAACCTCATTTGCCGCGGTATTCGCAGCGGTGGCTACCTTAGACACATCCTGGCCATGCTGGCCCAAACCATCGGCGTAGATTTGTGTCCGCGCTTGTGCAGCAGTGGAAGCGGCTCCTTGCCAGCTGTCGAACGCCGATAACCCGCCCAGCGCACTTTTGGCTTCCGCGGCCGCATTCGCGCGCGCAGTACTTGCGGCACCTACCGCACTGAGTGAATCCGGACTCCACTTGTCGATATCGGCAATCGACAACCCCATCGAATTGCCGACCTAGGAGAGATTCATGGCTGGTTTGGGCGCCAAATTTGCCCTAGCCCGGTCGTTGTGGGCGCAGGTCGTTGCCGCAACTGTGAACTTCTCACTCATACGCGCCCCTCCAGCGTCATCGACACCGCGTGCACAGATTCCGATCTGTCCACCTTAATCCAGCCGCCGACACGTAACCGACGCCAATTTCGGGTTTCGCCGCGACTTACGGCCGACGACTGCACTAGCCTGTGCGGCGGGCCGTCATTGGGCGTGCACGGTTCGAAGTTCGTCATGAGCGCCATGGTCGGGTTACCCGGACGCGTTTTCCGAGTGCCGTCGAGCATCCTCGACCGTATCGACTACGAAGCGGGACCGGTCACTTTGGCGCTGGTCAACGACTAGGTGCTTGAGTGCCTGTCAGAGCCGATCCATCCGGCCACCGGCTCTCACCCGGCTCTCCTGATCCGCCACTGCCCGTCCTGCTTCTCAACCAAACCACTGATCTCCAGCAGCGCCAGCGGCCCCAGTACCCGCTCGGGTGGCAGCGCCGCCCCGACGGAGATCTGTTCCAGGCTTCGCAGCCCGCGTGCCGGCAACGCCTCGTAGATCTGCCGCTGATCGGGAGTCAAGCCGTCCAGCGGGGTCTCCGGGTGGTCGGGTTCGTCAGCGAGTTCGCCTATGCGACCGATCAATTCGACGACCTGCTCCGCCCGGTCCACCAACGTGGCTCCGTTTCGCAACAGGACGTGGCACCCCGCTGAGGCAGCTGAGGTCACCGGTCCCGGCACCGCACACACCTCGCGCCCCATCGCCTTTGCCCACGCCGCGGTGTTGGCCGCCCCGCTGCGCAAACCGGCCTCTACGACGACGGTGGCACCAGATAGCGCCGCCACCAACCGGTTTCGGGTCAGGAACCGGTACCGTGTCGGCCGCTCCCCCGGCGGATACTCGCTGAGCAACAGCCCAGAGGTAGCGACCCGATGCAGCAGCGCCGAATGCCCGGACGGATACGGCACATCGACCCCACCGGCCAACACAGCCAGCGTGACGCCGTCACAAGCCAGCGCGGCGCGATGGGCTGCCCCATCAATTCCATATGCACCGCCGGAAACCACCGCGGCATCACGCTCAACCAAGCCGGCTGCGATCTCCGCGGTGACGTGCTCGCCGTACGACGTGCATGCCCTGGTGCCCACGATTCCGGCTGCTCGCTCAGCGACCTCATCGAGTCGGGCGGGACCGAGCGCCCACAGCACCATGGGCGCGTAGCCTGACGGCCGTTGCCGCACCTCACTATTGGCAAACGCGACGAACGACAGGTACGGCCACTCGTCGTCATCGGGTGTGATCAATCGTCCGCCCCGGCGATCCAGAAGTTCTAAATCCTTTGCTGCACAATCAATATCACGGCGCGCAGTAACACTGCCCGTGAGATCGTTGTCCTCCTGACCGCTTCGGATCATGTCCGCCACCTCGAGAGGACCGCGGGCGGCCACTAATGCAGTCAGCTTGGGGCACGGCGGCTCAGCCACTCGCGACAGGTACGCCCACGCCCGTCGTTCCATCTCATCGGCGCTCATCACGCACCCGCTTCACGGAAACTCAACGCCGTGCTGACGTCGTCGAGGTTTGGCGTCGTTCGACCGGCCAGATCCGCCAAAGACCAAGCGACGCGCAAGGTTCGGTCGACGCCGCGAATACTCAGCCGCCCCGAATCTAGATAGGTCCGGAGCGGCGCCATGGCTTCCCGACTCGGCCGAAACGCCCGGCGTAGCACCGGTCCCGGGACCTCAGCGTTGGTCCGCACCCCGACGACCTGCCAGCGTTCAGCTGCGGCGGCCCGGGCTGCCGCAACGCGGGCTCGGACATCGCTGCTGGATTCGGCACCGTGATCACCGAAGGCGCCAGCCAGCACGGGATGCATGGCGACCCGCAGATCGACCCGGTCCATCAACGGCCCGGACAACTTACCCAGGTACCGCCGACGATCCGCCGAGGGGCACACGCAGTCCCTGGGATTCGGCGGCGCACACGGGCATGGGTTGGCCGCAAGCACCAACTGGAACCGAGCCGGATAGCACGCCACGCCGTCGCGGCGCGCCAGCCGAATCCGGCCTTCCTCCAACGGGGTTCGTAACGCTTCGAGCACGCTGACCCCGATCTCGGCGCACTCATCCAGGAACAGGACGCCGCGATGCGACCTGCTGATCGCGCCGGGCCGGGCCATCCCCGAGCCGCCACCCACCAGTGCCGACACACTCGCGGTGTGATGCGGGGCTACGAACGGCGGGCGGGTGATCAACGGGGTGTCGCCGGTGAGTAGGCCGACGACCGAATGGATCGCGGTGACCTCGAGTGCCTCGTCATCGGTCAGGTCGGGCAACAGTCCCGGAAGCCGCTGGGCCAGCATCGTCTTTCCAATACCCGGTGGTCCGGTGAGCATCAGATGATGCGCGCCCGCCGCGGCGACCTCGACAGCCCACCGAGCTTGCGTCTGCCCCACCACGTCAGCGAGGTCGACGGCGTCGTCCGCGGCGGGTGCCGCCGGGTCGACCCGCTCGTCGAGCGCAGCCTTACCGTTCAGCCACGCTTGCAGCTGCCCGAGCGTGCGCACGCCCCACACCTCGATTCCGTCGACCAGGCTGGCTTCGGCCAGGTTTTCAACGGGTACCACTACCGACGGCCAGCCCTCGCGTTTGGCCGCCATCACCGCGGGCAGCACGCCCTTGACCGGCCGCACCCGTCCGTCCAGAGCCAGTTCCCCCACCAGCACGGTCTTTTCGAGCCGATCCCAGTGCATTTTCAAATGCGCCGACAGCACTGACGCGGCGATGGCCAGGTCGTACATGGACCCGCCCTTCGGCAGAGTGGCCGGCGACAACCCGAGGGTGAGCCGCGACATCGGCCAGCTGTTCCCGCAGTTGGTGATCGCGGCCCGGACCCGATCCCGGGATTCCTGCAACGCCGCATCAGCCAGACCGACCAGATGCACACCGGGCAGCCCCGAGGTGATGTCCGCCTCGATCTCGACCATGACTCCGTCCAGCCCGCGAATGGCCACCGAATAGGCCCGTCCGAGCGCCATCAGCCAATTCCCTTCAGGTGCACCAATTCCGGCTGCCGGGCGCCGAGGCGGACACCGATCACATCGATGCGCACTCCGGGCCAACGAGTGTTCTGATCGGCAAGCCACAAGCTGGCCAGCCGGCGCAGGCGCCGCAGCTTCTCAGGTGTCACCGCTTCCTCGACACCGCCGAATTCGGTGGTGGTGCGCGTCTTCACCTCGACGAAAACCACTGCGTCGTGGCACTTCTCCGCAGCGATGACGTCGAGTTCGCCCCAACGGCACCGCCAATTCCGAGCCAGGACCGTCATCCCGAGCGACGTCAGGTGGTCGACTGCGAGTTGCTCACCCAGCGCACCGATTTCGGCGCGGGTCATGCGTGGTGGTGTGTTCATGCCGCCACAGTGATCTGGGCCACCGACAGATTCCGTGCGGTCAGGGCGCCGACCGCGCTGAAACAGCGACTTATACACAGTTCGCGATTCATCCACAGGCCTTCGATGGATCCATTACTGCCGAACGGCGATCAATTCCTGCCAACAGCCACGATCCAGAAATAGCTCCGCTCCCGGTCCTGTTGAACCGGGCATCAGAGTTTGTAGTACGAGGAGTTGGGGAACATGAAGAAGCTGGGACTGGGTGCACTACTCGTCAACGGACTCGCGGCCGCAGTGCTTGGCCTGGCCGGGCCGGCGTCGGCCGATGTCTCGCACAACAGCTGGATCAATGACGTCCAGCAGCACGCCACGGCGCCGCAGGTCGACACCAGCGTGCACCAAAGCCGCTGACTATCAGCAAGATTCGGGGCCCCTCACGAGGGGGCCCCGATTTTTTTGGCCGCATGGGACTTACCCTGTCGTCACGAACTATCTGTGCCCCCAACAGTTCGGCGTTCACCGAACTACTCCCGGGGTATCCATGGACATATGGACACCGTCGACACCGACCGCTTCCCGGAATTCGCACCATTCGCCGCGGCCGTGCAGCGCCGGGCACCCGAGAACGGAACCTGGTGTGAGGCCTGGACAGTGCGTGACGTTGTCATCCACCAGACCGGCAATGCCGAGGAGCTGGCACGGGTACTCGAGGGCCACCTCACCGGCGACCCCGTAGAGACCCGCAGATTCGAAGAGCGCGAACAGCCTTACCGCGCCATGACTAACGCCGATCTGTGGGCCGCGTTCTGTGATCGCATGCTGCACCTCGGGCGAGTCGTGGCCGCGGCAGATGAACTGCCCGCCGACACCGACGTCGCATGGACCGGCCGCACCATGAAAGTGCCGTGGTTCGCCGAGCACATGCGTGAGGAACTGGCGCTGCACAGTTGGGACGTCACCGGCGACGACGCACCCGCGCAAGACCGGTTGGCGCAGCCGTGGATGACTGAACACAGTGTGCACGCGGTCGGTGTCCCGCTGCTGCGCCGCGGGGCCGAGATACTCGCGCTGAAGGACGGTGACCATATCGAGTCCAGAATTCGCGTTGCGGGTGATGACGATGTCATGGTCACCGCCGATGCGCAGCGCACCACCATCGCGCTCGCAGCACCGGAGGGGCCGGCGACCATCGAGACCGACGCGGCCACCCGGGTGCTGTTGTTGTGGGGACGCCGCCCCGCAGACCCTGGCCGAATTCGCAGCGCCGCTGGTCCACGTGAGCTGGGCCGGCTGCGCACGCTGCTCAGCGGCTACTGACCTACAGCAGCGGGGGCACCACCGCGTCGATGAGATACGGGCCCGGGGTGGCGTAGCCGACGCGGAGCAGGTCGGCCAGGTCAGCGGTGGTCGTGGCCTTGGCCGCGGGCACGCCCATCGATGTGGCCAGTGCCGCGAAATCCATCGTCGGCCCCGAAAGATCAAGCATCGCAGCGGCTTTGGGCCCACTGGCTTCCGCGCCGACGCGCTGCAGCTCCATCCGCAGAATCGCGTAGGCGGCGTTGTTCAGAATCACCGTCACCACGTTGAGCTGCTCATGCGCCATGGTCCACAATGCCGAAATCGTGTACATGGCACTGCCATCGGCCTGCAGACACAACACCGGACGGTCCGGACACGCCACCGCAGAACCGACGGCACTCGGCAGCCCGAACCCGATGGCCCCACCCGTCAAGGTCAGCAGATCGTGGCGCGGCGCGGTCATCGTGGCCTGCGGCAGCAAGAACCCGCTGGTGTTGGATTCGTCGACGACGATGGCGCGGTCGGGCAGCGTTGCCGCCACCACGTCTACCCAGTTCTGCGTCGTCAACGGAGCCGAATCCGTCGGTAGCTCACGGATTTTCAGTTCCGACAGCACCGGAGCACTATCGGGCGCCACCGCATCAGCCAACTCCTCCAGCCCAGCCGCGACGTCGCCGCCGACGGTATGGACCCGGCAGCCGTCGGGCACCAGATCGCTGGCCTTGCCCGGATAGGCGAAGAACGACACCGGAGACCGCGCGCCGGCCAGTACCAGGTTCTCGGCGCCGGTCAGCTGGAATCCGGCCGCTTCGGCCAGATACGCCAGCCGCTCGAAGTTGGGCAATCCGGCACCGCGCTCCAGCCGGGCCGGGAAGGTCTCGATGAGCACCTTGGTCCCGGTCGCCTCGGCGATCCTGCTGGCGGCGTGCAGCGCTCGCTCGCGGCAGGCCGCGCTACCGAGCAACATGACGGTGCCGGGTCCGAACACGTCAGCGCTGGCCTCAAGCAAGTCATGTTCGTCAGGGTCGACGCCCGCGCGGTAGTCGAATGCCGCCCGGTCCGCCGGCGCTACCGCTTCGGCCGATTCGGCCCCCTCGGTCCACGACACGTCCGCGGGCAGAATCAGCGTGGCAACCTGCCCCTGCTGCGCAGCCTCAATTGCGGCGATCGCATCCTTGGCGATATCCGTCAGCCGTTCACAGCGGCGCACCCATCCCGAGACGGTGCCCGCCATGGCTTCGATGTCGGATTCCAGTGGTGCGTCGTACTTCTTGTGGCCGAGCGCGTGATCGCCAACCACGTTGACCGTCGGCGAATAGGCACGACGGGCGTTATGCAGGTTGGCTACGCCGTTGCCCAAACCCGGCCCCAGGTGCAACAGGGTCGCGGCCGGCTTGTCGGCCATCCGGGCGTACCCGTCGGCGGCGCCGGTGACCACACCCTCGAAAAGACAGAGCACACCACGCATCTGCGGCACCGAGTCCAGCGCCGCAACGAAATGCATCTCGCTGGTGCCGGGATTCCCGAAGCAGACGTCGACGCCGGCGTCGACCAGCGTGCGGATCAAAGCCTGTGCGCCGTTCATGAGCAGAAGCCGAGCCCTTCCGTGAGCGTGTGCGTTCCTCTTGGCAACCTACTGGATTTCTTCCGACGTCAGCACAGCTCAGGCACTTCGCACCACACGTTGCGCCCCGGAGTCGTCACCATGGGCTGACATTGTCAGCACATGATGACGACTCCCCACCGCAGGTATCGCAGGGAGCCGGCTCACCGAACGTGCACGTAGGCGCCTCCCAGCTGCGAATTGCGCGAACTCGCGCCACGCTCGCGACGCGAACCACCGTGCGACCAGTCAGGCGCGGTCCGCGATCAGGCCTTCCTGCACCAACGTCGCGACCCGGATTCCGTCCGCACCGACCAGGCTGGAGGTGATCACCCCGCGGCCCCGGCCGCCGCCGGGCGACCGGGATTCCAGCAGGTTCCACCGATCGGCGTGGATCGCGTGGTGGAACCAGATCGAGAAATCCGTGGTGCCACTGCGATGGGTACGCGCCTGCATGGAGTGGCCGTGCACCTGCAGGGCCGGGTCGATTCCGTATAGGTCGGTGACGTAGCAGGCAATCATCATGTGCGACAACTGATCCGGCGGCATCGGCACCATCGCTCGCCACCACATGCGTCGCACGAACTCCCCCGACGACCGGTCGTCGATAATCCGGATGTCGAGTTCGTCAAGCGGTACCGCAGGCGCCGGACCTGGCGGCCCTGTGCACGGCAGCAACTCGGGATCGTCTGGGAGAGTGCATGATTCGCTGTGCTCAGGGCCCGGCAAATCGACGGAAAACGACACTGTCGCCGCCGTCAGCATTCGGCCGGTCTGATACGACTCGACCCGCCGCGACGCCGCCGTCCGCCCGTCGTACACCCGAGTCACCGCGTAATCGGATTTCTCGCCGGCCTCACCGCCGCGCAGATACTGCAAGTGCATGGCCGTCGGGCGCATGTCCGCGTTTACCGTCTGACTCGCGGCAGCCAGGCTCTGCGCCATCAGCAGACCGCCAAAGGCCCGCTTGCCCGCCGGTCCCCCGGCCTGCCCCACAAACGCATCAGCCGCCGCGCCAGGCGATACCGACAACAAGCCAGGGAGCATGCTCATGCCACGGTCCCCGCTTCGGCGAGCCGTGCGACGTCGTCAGTGGACAACCCGAGCCGTTCGGTCAGCACCGCGGTGGTGTCGTCGCCGAGCGCCGGCGCCGGCTGCGCGGGCGGGTACGTGCCGTCGATCCGCAGCGGCAGTCCCGGCGCCAGATACCGGCCGATCCGAGGCTGATCGAGTTCAGTGAACAGCGGATTGTCGGTCACCTTCGGGCTCTCGACGACCTCGCTGAATTCGCGGTACCTCTCCCACAGGATCGACGTCGCACCCAATGCCGTGGTGACCTCCGCCGCGGTATGCGCACAGAACCACCCGGTGAACAAGCCGGTGAGGGCATCACGGTGACGGTAGCGCTCACCTTCGTCAGAGAAGTCCACACCGAGTGATTCCGACAGCACCGCAACGGCTTTCGTCGTTCCGGTGACCTCGGCGAGGTCCCGGAAGTGCCTGCCGGTCAGGGCGACGATCATGAAAGCCGCGCCGTCCGCGCTGACGAACTGCTGACCGTACTGCCCGAATATCGAGTTGCCGATACGTTCGCGGCTGACGCCGTTGACCATCACCTCGGTCAGGAAGCTGAGGTTGCCGGCGGTCGCCAGGGCTACGTTCTCCAGCGGAATGCTCACGCGCTCACCGCGACCCGTGGCATCGCGGTGCCGCAGCGCCGCTGTGACCGCCAGCGCCACATACAGACCGCACGACACATCCCACGCCGCCAGCGTGTGATTCACCGGCGCCCGCGACTCCGCCGGCCCGGTGACCAGCGGAAAACCCAAGCCCGCATTGACGGTGTAATCCACGCCGGTGCCGCCGTCGGCCCGGCCCCACACCTCGACGTGGATCAGATCCGGCCGCAGCGCGGACAGGGTCTCGTACGAATGCCATTGCCGGCCCGTCACATTGGTGATGAAGACGTCGGCGTCGACGATCAGCCGGGTGACCAGGTCCTGCCCTTCCGGTGACCGCAGGTCAACCGCCACCGACCGCTTGCCCTTGTTCAGACCCGCCCAGTAGATGCTCTCGCCGTCATCGGTGACCGGCCAGCGGTGATAGTCCGCGGCGCCACCGACCGGATCGACCCTGATCACCTCGGCGCCAAGCTGCGTCAGCGTCATCCCCGCAAGAGGCACCGCGACAAAACTGGAGATTTCAACGATGCGCACACCCGCGAGCGGGCGCGCAGACTCCGGCACGGTCATCTGGACACCATAGGAGGCCCCGCACAGCACAATCCGGCACCCCCGGGCGCCCCATGTTCCGCCGGGCGGGAGGTGGTCGCCACCACGTGACAACCGCACCGTAATTTGGAACGCATGAGTGAGCTGAAGGAAGTCCAGACAGATCGCGGCGCCCTGCGTTACTACGACGAAGGTAGCGGCCCCGTGCTGCTGTTCCTGCACGGTTCTGGCCCGGGCGTCACCGGCTGGCGTAACTTCCGCGGCATCCTGCCGACGTTCTCGGCGCACTTTCGCTGCCTGATCCTGGAGTTCCCCGGCTTCGGCGTCAGCGACGACTTCGGCGGCCATCCGATGATCGACGCCCAGGCGGCTGTCGTTCCTTTCCTTGATGCGCTTGGCATCGACAAGGTCGACGTGGTCGGCAACTCGATGGGCGGCGGCGTCGGCATCCACTTCGCCATCAACAACCCGGATCGCATCGGCAAGCTGGTCACCATCGGCGGCATCGGCACCAACATCTTCAGCCCGGGCCCCAGCGAGGGCATCCGCCTGCTGCAGGAGTTCACCGAGGACCCGACCCGCCAGCGGCTGATCGACTGGCTCAACTCGATGGTCTACGACGAGAAGATCGTCACCGAAGAGCTGATCGAAGAACGCATGCAACTGGCCTCCGATCCCGAGACGCTGGAATCGGCTCGCCGGATGTACGGCAAGGCCGCATTCAAGATGATGATGAAGTTCATGCGGTCGGCCGATGCGCCGCCGCAGCCGTGGGCGCAGATGCACAAGGTCAAAGCTCCGACACTGCTGACCTGGGGCCGCGATGACCGCGTGAGCCCGCTGGACATGGCGCTGATCCCGATGCGCACCATCCGCAACGCCGAAATGCATGTGTTCCCCAATTGCGGACACTGGGCGATGATCGAAGCCAAGGAGGCTTTCGAAAGCACGGTGCTGGCCTTCCTGCAGCGCTAGCCCCGACTTCTCCGCCGCGAGCGGCAGCGTCTGCACACCGACACCTAGTCCATGGTGTGCAGTACGCGGCCGCTCGCGTTCGTCGGCCCTACCTCATTACGGACGACGCGTCAGCGACTTTCGGAATATATTGCCGGGCTTACCAATTGACCCTGAAGCAATATTTCGGCGCCGCCAAAGGCACGGATAACGTTGTGCACCAACGCAATCAACCGAAGTCAGCGTGCGACGTGTGCTCACTACAAGCGTAATTCCGTACCAAACCGCCGATTTCGATCCACCCCCTGCGCGAGCGCCCTAGGATCACCCCCATGAATCGCTTGTCGGGGGCCGACGCAACGTTTTGGTTCGCGGAAACAAACAGTTGGCATATGCACGTCGCGGCATCGTCGATCTACGATCCGACCGACGCGCCGGATTTCAACTTCGAGTCGGTGAAAGCGCTTTTCGCGGCCCGGTTGCCTGAGATGCCGCAGTTGCGCTGGCGGGTCACCGGCGCCCCCCTCGGCCTCGACCGGCCGTGGTTCGTCGAGGACGAGGAACTCGATCTCGACTTCCATGTTCGCCATATCGCAGTCCCGGCGCCCGGCGGCCGCCGTGAGCTCGACCAGTTGGTGGGTCGGCTGATGTCCTACAAGCTGGACCGGTCGAGGCCGCTGTGGGAGCTGTGGTTCATCGAAGGCGTCGAGGGCGGCCGGGTCGCGGTGCTGATGAAGATGCACCACGCCATCATCGACGGCGTCTCCGGAGCCGGGCTCGGGGAGATTCTGCTGGATTTCACCCCCACCCCGCGGCCGCCGGCCGCCGAACCGAGCGGGTCACTGATCGGCGTCAAAGCTCCCGGGATGGAATTGCAGGCCCTCGGCGGGCTGATCAACATCGGCATCAAGACGCCCTACCGGATCGCACGCTTCCTGGAGCAAACCGTGCGCCAGCAGATTGCGGCGCTCAGTGTCGCCAACAAACCGCCCGGCATCTTCGACGCACCGCCCACGCGGTTCAACGGCCCGATTTCACCGCACCGTCGGGTCAGCAATTCCGGTGTGTCCCTGGAGCGCGTGAAAGCGGTCAAGGAAGCGTTCGGCGTGAAGGTGAACGACGTCGTGCTGGCGCTAGTCTCGAGCGCCATGCGGCAGTATCTGGAGGACCGCGGCGAGTTGCCCGAAAAGTCGCTCATCGCCCAGGTCCCGGTGTCGACCCGGACCGAAAGCTCCAGCGACCAGGTGGGCAATCAGGTCAGCGCGATGGCGGTATCGCTGGCTTCTGACATCGTCGATCCCGCCGAACGGATCAAAGCCATCTACGCCAGCTCCCAGAGCGCCAAGGAAATGGCCAAAGCCTTGACGGCACACCAGATCATGGGGTTGACCGACACCACGCCGCCCGGCCTGGTCGCCCTGGCCGCCCGGGCATACACCGCGAGCAAGCTCGGCGGCACCCTGAAGCCGATGAACCTCGTCGTCTCCAACGTGCCCGGACCGCCCGTGCCGCTGTACATGGACGGCGCTGTCCTCGAACAGATGATGCCGATGGGCCCCTTGCTGATGGACGTCGGACTCAACATCACCTGCTTCAGCTACCGAGACCGGATCGATTTCGGCTTCGTCACCACTCCCGAGATGGCTGGCGACATCGACGCCATGGCCGACGCCATCGAGCCTGCGCTGCTGGAACTCGAAATTGCGGCAGGCTTGGTTGAACGCCCCTAGCCCGATGATTCGCGTCGCGGCTCGAAGGAGCTCGGTATGACAAGCCCACAAAGCGGACAAGAAGGCGGTCGCTGCGCGCGATGGGTTCGCCACTGTCACTAGGTCAAACCGCCACCGATGACAAGGATTTCACCGGTTATCCATGAGGCATAGTCAGAGGACAGGAACGTCACCGCAGGCGCGATGTCCTCGGGCACACCGATGCGGCCAAGCGGAGTGATTCTTTCGATCTCGCTGCGGAACTGGTCGCCTGAGAACGCGCTGGCGTGCATGCCCTCAGTCACTGTCAATCCAGGATTGACTGAGTTCACCCGGATCTGGCGCGGGCCCAGTTCTTTTGACAGCGTGCCAGTTATCGCATCCACTGCCCCCTTAGAGGCGACGTAAACGAGGGAATTGGCCGGTGTGAAACTGGAGACGCTGGACCCGATATTAACAATGCTTGAACCCTCCACCAATAATCCGTCAAGCGCTTCCCTGATTGTGATAGCCAGCCCGAATACATTCAGGCTGAACTGACGCTGAAATTCTTCCGGGGTGACTGATTCAATTGCGCCCATCTCGTATATTCCGGCGTTGTTGACGAGTATGTCGAGTTTGTCGATTTGACCTTTTAGTTCGTTGAACATCGTCTTGATGCTCGCCGGGTCCGAGACGTCCGCCTGGATAGAAAAAGCCTGGCCACCTGCATGATGTATCGTCGCCACGACCTGCTCAGCCCTACCCTTGCTTGATGAGTAGTGCACAGCGACTTGCGCTCCTGCGGACGCTAGGTCACGTGCGATTGCGGCACCAATTCCTTTCGATGCTCCCGTAACAAGTGCGGTCTTTCCGCGCAATGGGGTCATGAAATTCTCTTCCTCTCCAACGCGCGCGGCCTCGGAAAGGTCGCCCGCCGATAAAAGACTTCTCTTTCACCGTAGGTGCGCAGTCGTCATCGTGGGAGGGTGCGGCACTCCCAGTCAGCCCTTCCAGTTCCCGAGGATGTTTCAATTCGATCAGGCAAGAGGGTGGGTGTCGTGCACCCTGGATGGCTCGGGTCACTGTGAGTACGTTGAAGACATGGATCGGCGAAATGAGTTGGGCGCCTTCTTGAAGGCTCGTCGCGCCTCATTGTCGCCGCGACAGGCAGGGGTGCCGGCCGACCCGCCGCGCCGAGTGTCGGGACTGCGCCGGGAAGAAGTTGCAGCGCTCGCGGGAGTCAGCGCCGACTACTACACCCGGCTTGAGCAGGGGCGTGAGCAGCATCCATCGGACCAAGTGCTGCAGGCGATTTCACGTGCCCTCCAATTGGATACGCATGCCGAAGAGCATTTGGCCAACCTCGCCCGTGCGGCGACAGCGATCAACGGGGTTCCCCCAGTAAGGGATGCCAGCGAGGGAACGATCAGGATCGTCAATGATGTCGTGCACGCCCCGGCGTTGGTGATCAGCCCGGCCCTGGATGTTCTGGCGATGAATGCCCGCGCACGCGCCTTGTACAGCGATCATTCCCGGGTAGACAACCTCGCTTACATGGTTTTCCTCGATCCGGTCGGTTTGGCGTTCTACGTGGACTGGGACGAGGTTGCCCGCGATACCGTTCGCAATCTGAGGGCGATGTCAGTTAGGTTCCGCGAGGACCCCCGTATCGCCGAAGTGGTGGGCGAGTTGACGATTCAAAGTGATGCGTTCACCTTCGTCTGGATGCAGCACGATGTCCGTCCGCGCACCAGTGGCACCAAGCGATTCCGACACAGCCAAGTCGGTGAGGTGAACCTTCGGTACGACACCTTCTCCATCGGCGAGGCGCTCGGGCAGCAACTACTTATCTACTCCGCAGAGCCCGGAAGCCGCGACGCTGACAGCCTTGAACTGCTGGGCCGATCTGCCGCCGAGCAGTCGTCCGGTTAGCGGCGGTATCCGATCGAAACCGGCGAGAGGCCGCCGCTTTCGGCGGCCTCTCGAATTCAATCCATCCAAGCCGCCGACACGGCTCAGAACGTAACGGGAGCATCGAATGCACATCGGTATCTACACCTCGATCACCGACGAGAGCATGGCACCCGCGGAACTAGCGGTCGAGATCGAGGCCCGCGGCTTCGAATCCATGTTCGTGCCCGAGCACACTCACATCCCGGTGGCAATCGCGACCATCCATCCCGGGTGGGACGAGATTCCCCGCGACTATCGCCGCAGCTTCGACCCGTTCGTGGCGCTGTCCTTCGCGGCGGCGGCAACCACACGTCTACGCATCGGCACTGCCGTGACACTGCTCGCACAGCGCGACCCCATAACGTTCGCCAAGGAAACCGCAACTCTGGATAGGGCGTCGGGCGGACGCCTGGAACTAGGAATTGGAGTTGGTTGGCTCCGCGAGGAGATGCGCAACCACGGAACGGATCCTCGTACGCGGACGGCGCTGCAGAGCGAGCGAATCCAAGCGGTGAAGAAGATCTGGACGGAAGAGCAAGCCGAGTTTCATGGCGAGTATGTGGCGTTCGATCCGATCTACTCCTGGCCTAAACCGGTCCAGGAACCTCACCCGCCGCTGTGGCTAGGGGGCTGGGGTCCGTCCACTCACGAGCGGATACTCACGCACGCAGACGGCTGGATGGCACCGACCATGCTTGGGCCGCAGGAACTGCAGAAGGGAATCAATGAACTGAGCTTGCTAGCAGAAGAGCGGGACACCGAGCCGGTTCCGGTCACTGCCGTCATCCTTGACCCTCAGCCCGGCGATCTTCAATACCGCGCCGAGCTGGGCGTCTATCGCACACTGCTCGGGCTACTGCCGGTTACATCACGCGACACAACGCTACGCATGCTCGATCGCTTTGCCGCGTTGGCTCATTGAGACTGATCGCCGTATCGCAATCATTTGCTTCACATTCGGCGCAGGTCACGCTTTCTGCGTCAGCCCGGCGTCGACAACCAACTGGGTACCGGTGATGTAGCGGCCCTGATCGGATGCCAGGAACACCACCGCATTGCTGATGTCCTCGGGTTCCACCCACGGCACCGGCAAGAGGTTGCGCGCAGACAGGACTTCGGCGACGTCCTCAGCGGTCGGGTTCTCCAGATCAGGCCGGATGCGCTTGAAGGTTTCCGGGTTCAGCACCATCGGGGTACCGACGGCGCCGGGATGCACGGTGTTGACCCGAATCCGCTTGGGACCCAACTCATTCGCCAGCGTGCGCGCCAAACCAACCACGGCGTGCTTGGTGGCGGTGTACGCCGATGTGTTCGCGGTGCCACGAAGTCCGTTGGTGGAACTGATGATCACCACGGAGCCACCTTCGGGCCCGAAGTGCGGAACGGCCGCCTTGACCGTGTGCCACACGCCGTTGAGGTTGACCCCGATGACGCGTTGCCAGTCCTCGTCCGTCACCTCCCACGAGGGAGTTGACGCTGAATGGATGCCGGCGTTGGCGACGACCACATCCAGACGGCCGAATTCCCAAACGCCTTCGTCGACGACGGACTGCACCTCGTCGAACTTCGACACGTCGGCCACGCCGGTATAGCAGCGTTGACCGCGCTGCTTCACCGCGTCCGCGAGGTCAGCCAAATCCGCTGCGGCACTCTCGATATCGAGAGCGATGATGTCTGCACCCTCGTCGGCGAAGCGCTCGCAGTGGGTGCGGCCCGTACCCCGAGCCGCACCCGTGACCAGGGCAACCTTGTTCAGCAGCCCCGACATCAACTGGCCTTGGTCAGTTCAAATCCCTTGTACCCGGCAGCCGCAACCTCGGCGCAGATGTCGTTGTACGCAGCGAATCCACCGATGAAGAGCATGAAAACTCGTGGCTTGCCAGGCACATTCGCACCCATGTACCAGGAGTTCGCCTTCGGGAATAGCGTCTGATCGGCACGGCGGACCAGTTCGGCATTCCAACCGTCGACCGAATCGGTGGTGGCCTCGATGGCCGCGTAGCCGTGCTGGCCGACGTACTCGATCGCATCGGCGATCCAGTTCACGTGTGCTTCGGCGTGCAGCACCATGTTGGCCAGCACGGCCGGCGCACCAGGTCCGTTCACCAGGAACATGTTCGGGAAGCCGTCGACACCGAGACCCAGGTAGCTGCGCGGTCCGTGCTCCCAGTTGGCCTTGAGCTTCTCGCCACCGCGGCCGGCGATGTCGATGCGGCCCAGCGCACCGGTGAGGGCGTCGAACCCGGTCGCGAAGATGATGGCGTCCAGGTCGAACCGGGCGTCGGTGGTGGTGATACCGGTGGCGTCGATCTTCTCGATCGGGGTCTGCTTCACGCTGACGAGCTTCACGTGGGGCTCGTTGAACGTCTGAAAGTAGTTGGTATCGGTGCAGATTCGCTTGGCACCGATCGGGTGGTCGTTCGGGATCAGCATGTCGGCGACCGCCGGGTCGTCGATGACCGCGCGCACCTTCTCGTCGTAGAACTTCTTGGCTTCGGCGTTGGCCACCGGGTCGACCATCTGGTCCAGGAACGTCTTGCTGAACAGCACACCGCCCAGCTGCCAACGCTTTTCGAACTCGGCGCGGCGCTCCTCGTCGGACAGCTCCATGGTCAGCTTGGGGTGCGCCAGGTGCGGCGAGCCGCCGCCGCTGCGCCACGACAGCTCACGCCGCTCGTCGTAGTTGGCCTTGACCTCAGCTTCCCGCTCAGCCGTCAACGGCTCGTTGCCCGCCGGCACCGAGAAGTTCGGGGTGCGTTGGAAGACAACAAGTTCGGCGGCCTGTGCGGCCACGATCGGCGTCGTCTGGATGCCCGACGAGCCGGTACCGATGAGGCCAACCCGCTTGCCCGTGAAGTCGACGCCCTCGTGCGGCCAGTTCGCGGTGTGGTAGGTCTCGCCGGCGAAGGTCTCGACGCCCGGGATGTTCGGCAGCAGCGGCTCGGACAGTGCGCCGGTGGCCATGATGCAGAACTGCGCGTCCACGGTCTCGCCGGTGTCGGTCTTCACCGTCCAGCGCAGCGTCTCCTCATCGAGGGTCGCCGACACCACGCGCGTGTTCAGCCGGATGTCACGGCGCATGTCGAACCGGTCGGCGACATGGTTGATGTACTCGAGGATTTCGGCCTGGGTGGCGTACTTCTCGGTCCAGTTCCATTCCTGCTGCAGGTCCTTGTCGAACGAGTAGCAGTAGTCGATGCTCTCCACGTCGCAACGGGCGCCCGGGTACCGGTTGTAGAACCACGTGCCACCGACGTTTGAGGCCGCCTCGAACACCACGACCGAATGGCCCTCCGACCGCAGCTTATGCAGTGCGTAAAGACCGGCGAACCCGGCACCGACAACTACGACGTCAACCTGTTCTGCGCTGCTCATAGTGCGAAGTTAGCCCTCCCCCGAAGGCCCCAGTACCAGCCGTCCCGGTGAACGGACGACCCACCGGCACCCGTCCCGACCATCGGACTGGCGGGTAACCACTGCGTGTCACAGCCGTCGAGACTCGGTGATATGACGGAACGCGATGTGATCGCCACCGTCGAGGTGGACCTCGACGGACCGATCCTGGCCTGCCAGGTGCGCCCCGTCACCGACACCTCCCGAATCGATGTCGGGTAAAGGTTTTTCGCCCGCTGACCGGGAACAGTCTCCCGGTGCGCCGTGGGTGCGGTAAACCATTAATTAGCCCATCACAGGAGTTAGGAAACAACCATGACCCAGCGGGTTATCGACAAAATCGGTGACATCGCCGACCAGCTTCGCGAACAAGCCTGGGAGGCCGAGAAGTTGGGCCAGCTGCCCGACGAGACCGTGAAGATGATGAAGGCCGCCGGCAATATCAAGCTGCTGCAGCCCAAGGAATACGACGGCCTCGAGGTGCATCCGCGCGAGTTCGCGGAGACCGTGATGGCCACCGCCGCACTGGATCCCGCCGCCGGCTGGATCAACGGCGTCGTCGGTGTGCACCCCTACCAGCTGGCGTACGCCGACCCGAAGGTCGCCGCCGAAATCTGGGCATCCGACACCGACACGTGGGTGGCTTCCCCGTACGCCCCGCAGGGCGTGGCCCGCCCGGTCGACGGCGGCTACATCTTCAACGGCCGCTGGCAGTTCAGCTCCGGCACCGACCACTGTGAGTGGATCTTCCTGGGCGCCATGCTCGGTGACGCAGAGGGCAAGCCCCTGATGCCGCCGCAGATGCTGCACATGATCCTGCCCCGCAGCGACTACGAAATCGTTGAGGACTCCTGGAACGTGGTGGGCCTGCGTGGCACCGGCTCCAAGGACGTCATCGTCTCCGACGCCTTCGTCCCCACCTACCGCACCATGGACGCCACCAAGGTGATGGACGGCCGCGCACAGCGTGAGGCCGGCATGACCTCGACGCTGTACCTGATGCCGTGGTCGACGATGTTCCCGCTGGGCATCTCGTCCGCCGTCATCGGTATCGCCGAGGGCGCCCTGGGCGCCGCCCTGGATTACCAGCGCGAACGAGTCAACTCCAGCGGCGTGGCCATCAAGGACGATCCCTACGTCATGTACGCCATCGGTGAGGCCGCCGCCGACATCAACGCCGCCCGCCAGGAGCTGCTGGCCAACGCCGACCGCATCTACGACATGGTCGACGCGGGCAAGGAAGTGTCCTTCGAAGACCGCGCCGCCGGCCGTCGCACCCAGGTCCGGTCGGTGTGGCGCGCGGTGTCCGCCGTCGACGAAATCTTCGCTCGCTGCGGCGGCAATGCCACCCGCATGGACAAGCCGCTGCAGCGGTACTGGCGCGACGCACACGTCGGCCAGGCCCACGCCATCCACGTGCCCGGCACCACCTTCCACGCGTCGGCGCTGAGCAGCTTGGGTGTCGATCCGCAGGGTCCGCTGCGAGGCATGATCTGACGTGACTGATCTGAAAAGCCTGGGCTATGTGAAGGTCCAGACCGCCGATATCGAGCGCTGGCGCCAATTCGCTTTCGACGTACTGGGTTTCGCGAAGGGCAGTGGTCCCGATCCCGACGCGCTGTACCTGCGGATGGACGAGCGCACCGCCCGCATCATCGTGGTCCCCGGCGATGCCGACCGCATTGTCACCGTGGGCTGGGAGGTCCGCGACGGTGCCGCGCTGCGTCGCGTACAGGCGACGCTCGACGGTGCCGGTGTGCCGTGGAAGCAGCTGTCTCTGGAAGAGGCCGATGCCCGTCGCGTCGATGAGGTCATCGCCTTTGTTGATCCGGCCGGCAACGACGTCGAGGTGTTCCACGGCGCGGTGCTGGACCACAGCCCTGTCGTGACGCCCTTCGGTGCCCGCTTCGTCACCGAAGGCCTCGGCCTCGGCCACGTGGTGCTGCCCGCGCAGGACGCCAAGGGACTGTTCGCGTTCTACACCGACGTGCTGGGCTTCCTGCCGCGCGGCGCCTTCCGGGTGCCCGCGCCGCCGGAGTTCGGCCCCATGCGGGTGCAGTTCCTGGGCATCAACGAGCGGCACCACAGCCTGGCGATCTGCCCGGCCGCGACGCTGCGTGACCCGAAGCTGATCCACCTCATGGTGGAGGTCGACACGCTCGACGCCGTCGGGCAGGCGCTCGATCGCGTGAACCGCGACGGCTTCCAGCTGTCCTCGACGCTGGGTCGGCACACCAACGACAAGATGGTCTCGTTCTACGTGCGTTCGCCCGGCGACTGGGACATCGAGTTCGGCACCGAAGGCATGACGGTCGACGAGCGCTACTACACCGCCGAGGAGATCACTGCCGACAGCTACTGGGGTCACGAGTGGATGGGCGCTCCCCCGCGGGCCATGCTGCCATGACCTCTGATCTGATCCCGGTTCCCGCGTCGTCCATCACGACCTGGGACGACGAAGCCGACGTCGTCATCGTCGGTTACGGCATTGCCGGTGCGGCCGCTGCGGTAGAGGCTTCGGCTGCCGGAGCGGACGTATTGGTCGTCGAACGTACCAGCGGCTGGGGCGGCGCGGCCGCCATGGCCGGCGGGTTCATCTACCTCGGTGGTGGCACCGCACTCCAAAAGGCCTGTGGTTTCACCGATTCCACGGAGAACATGGCCGCCTTCCTGAAGGTGTCCATGGGACCGGGCGCCGATGCCGCGCGCATCGACGACTACTGCGCGGGCAGCGTCGCCCATTACGACTGGCTGGTGGGCTGCGGCGTGCCGTTCAAACCAGTCTTCTGGGGCGAGCCGGGCTGGGAGCCGCCGGGCGACGAGGGCTTGATGTTCACGGGTGGTGAAAACTCCTTCCCGTACAACACCATCGCGTCCCCGGCGCCGCGCGGCCATGTGCCGCAGATGGCCGACAAGGTGGCCGGTGAGCGCAGCGGCGGCTACATGCTGATGAAGCCGTTGGTGGATACCGCGACCGCACAGGGCGTTCGGTCGGTGTACGACACCGAGGTTCAGTCGCTGATCACCGAGGATGACGGCCGCGTGGTGGGCATCGTGGCCCGCCGGTACAGCGACACGGTGGCGATCAAGGCGCGTCGTGGTGTGGTGCTGGCCTCGGGCAGCTTCGCCTACAACGACGCCATGGTCGCGCAGTACGCACCACGCATTGCGGGGCGGCCAGCGGCCAGCATTGAGCAACACGATGGCCGGTCCATTCGCATGGCCCAGGCTCTCGGCGCCGATGTGGCGCATATGGACGCCACCGAGGTGGCGTTCTTCTGCGACCCACAGCTGATTGTCCGGGGCATCCTGGTCAACAGCAGCGGGCAGCGGTACATCGCCGAGGACACCTATCCGGGGCGCATCGGTCAGCAGACGCTGTACTACCAGGACAACACCGCGTACCTGATCATCGACGGTGACGCGCATGAGGAAGCCACCGCAGCGGTTTCAGCCACACCGTTCCTGCGGCGCCCCGCCACCTGGGTGTGCGAGACCGTGGCCGAGCTCGAAGCGGAGATCGGCCTGCCCACCGGTTCGTTGCAGGGCACTGTCGCCTACTACAACGAACATGCCGCGCGCGGCGAAGACCCGGTGCTGCACAAGAAGCCGGAGTGGCTGCGTCCCATCGGGTCGCCGGTCGGTGCGATCGACCTGCGCGGCAGTACGGGCGGCTTCACCCTCGGTGGTCTGATGACGGACCTGGACGCCCGCGTGCTGCATGTCAGTGGCGAGCCGATTCCCGGGTTGTTCGCGGCCGGACGGGCCGCCGCAGGCCTTGCAGCCTGGGGTTATGCCAGTGGCGTGTCTCTTGGCGACGGCAGCTTCTACGGTCGGCGTGCCGGGAGGTCGGCGACGCAGAGCTGAATCCCCGGCATGTCGGCGGTGAGCGTGTCGCCACCGCGACAGCCGCCGGACGGTGTCCCAATTTTGGGTCATGAGCTGCAAATTTGATACGACGACGTGTCCCCACCAGCCGGTGCGGGACACGTCGTCGTGCATATATTCGCTGGAGTTCTGGCGAAATGTGTGACAAGCCCCACCACCGTGTGATACAAACAGTCATATTACTAATAGTAATATCCCACGGAGCAACGGAGCTTGGAGGCCGACATGACATCAGCAGTCGAATCCACCACCCCCAGCGCGGTCATCGACCGGGTGTCGCTGGTCCTCGACGCGTTCGACGGCCCCGGCCGGCTGACCCTGGCGCAGATCGTGCGTCGCACGGGTCTGCCCCGTTCTTCGGCTCACCGGATGCTGGAGCGCCTGGTCCAGCTGCGCTGGCTGCGCCGCAACGGCCGCGACTACGAGCTGGGGATGCGTCTGGTCGAGCTCGGCTCGCTGGCCGTGCACCAGGATCGTCTGCACCGCGCCGCCGGCCCGCTGCTGCACGAACTGCACCGCGCCACCGGACTCGTCGTCCACCTCGCCGTGCTCGACGGCGGTGACGTCGTCTACCTGGAGAAGGTCGGCAACGGCATGATGACCGTGCTGCCGTCGCGGGTTGGCGGCCGCCAGCCGGCGCACTGTACTGCCGTCGGCAAGGCCATCTTGGCGTACAACCAGGACGCCGAGGTCGACCTCATGAGCCGCAAGACCAAGTACTCGATCTCGGGCCGCGCCCAGCTGGCCACCGAACTGGCCAAGGTGCGCTCCCACGGCGTCGCCTTCGAGCGCGAGGAGTCGGTGCCCGGATTCGGTTGCGTCGCAGCGCCGATCGGACGCCAGGGTGAGGCCGTCGCCGCCGTTTCCGTGTGTGGTCCAATGAACCGCATGGCCTTCGAACAGCTGACTGCCCCGGTGCGCATGACCGCCATGGGTATCTGGCGCAATGCCGAGGATTCCCGAGTGGCGCCGACACTGCAGCCGATGCGGCCGCTGCGCATGGGCCCGGCACTGCAGTACGCGTGAGCGTTCAGCAATTAGCGCGGGCGGATCGCGCGTGAGCCTCGACCCTCAGATCGCCGGCCTCCTCGATGCACTCAACGGCGGCTTCCCTGATCTGCCTGCCATGACCGGCGCCGAAGCGCGCGCCGCCATCCGCGCGCGGTACGTCCCACCCGCCGAACCTGAACCGGTCGACTCCGTGACCAACACCGAGGTCGACGGAATTCGGGTCCGGATCTACCGGCCCGCCGCGGACGGTCCACTGCCGATCTTCGTGTTCGCCCACGGTGGCGGATTCGTCTTCTGCGACCTTGACTCACATGACGGGCTCTGCCGCAGCTTCGCGAATTCGATTCCCGCCGTGGTGATTTCGGTCGACTACCGGCTGGCACCCGAGCATCAGTGGCCCGCCGCCGCCGAAGACGTCTACACCGTCACCCAGTGGGCCTCCGCCAACGCCGCCGAACTTGGTGGCGACCCGACAAAGCTCGTGGTCGGCGGCGACAGCGCTGGGGGCAACCTCTCCGCGGTCACCGCACTGATGACCCGCGACCGTGGCGGTGCACCACTGGCCGCACAGGTGCTGCTCTACCCGGTGCTGACCGCCGACTTCACCTACGGCTCGTACCACGAGTTCCGGACCGGCTACTACAACACCACCGCCGCCATGCAGTGGTACTGGGACCAGTACGTGCCCAACACCGCCGACCGCGAAAACCCTTACGCCGCACCGCTGTCCGCGTCCGTGGCCGGAGTTGCACCGGCCATCGTCGTGGTCACCGGTTATGACCCGATGCGCGACGAGGCCCTCGCCTACACCGTGGCGTTGCGCGACGCGGGCGTCCCGGTCACCGAGTTGTATTACGGCGCCATCCACGGATTCCTGACCATGCCCGTGCTCGACATCGCGCACCGCGCGCGTCGTGAAGTGTGCGACGCTTTGGCCAAGACGCTGGCCGACTAGTCACGCTTCCAACTGAACAAGGAGATCACCATCGGTACCTACGCTGTGACCGGCTCGGCATCCGGCATGGGCTACCAAACGGCCGAACAATTACGCGGCCAGGGCCACACGGTGATTGGGGTCGATCTCAAGGACGCCGACGTCATCGCCGACCTGTCCACCGCCGAGGGACGGCGCACCGCGGCGACGCGGGTGCTTGAGCTGGCCGAGGGCAAGCTCAACGGTGCCGTGCTGGCCGCCGGCATCGGCCCGGGCGCTGGTGCCGACCGCGCCCGGCTGATCGCCCAGATCAATTACCTCGGCACCGTCGAGCTGCTGACCGCCTGGCGGCCCGCGCTCGCGGCCGCCGGAAATGCGAAAGTCGTTGCCCTGGGCAGCAATTCCAGCACCACCGTGCCCGCCGTCCCCCGGCGCGCCATCCGTGCCCTGCTCGCCGGCGACGCCGACCAGGCAGCGCGCGCAGTTCGCTTCTTCGGCGGTGGCGCCTCTGCGCTCATGTATGCCGCATCCAAGATCGCCGTCGCACGCTGGGTCCGGCAGACCGCGGTGACGGCCGAATGGGCCGGCCGCGGCATCCGGCTCAACGTGCTGGCGCCTGGCGCCATCATGACGCCGCTGCTTCAGGCTCAGCTCGATTCGCCCCGCGAGGGCAAGGCGGTGCGCGCCTTCCCGATCCCGACCGGCAACTTCGGCGACCCGGTCCACCTCGCCAACTGGATCATCTTCATGTTGTCGGATTCCGCCGACTTCCTCTGCGGCAGCGTCATTTTCGTCGACGGCGGCACCGACGCCTACTTCCGGCCCGACGGCTGGCCCAAGGGTGTCCCGCTGCGCGGCATTCCGCAGTACGTATGGCGGCACCGCAGGTTCGCCAAGACCCGCTAACGGCGCGGCTACCCGCCGGCCCGGATTGTCTTCGGGCTCAAGCCATAACGGCGTTTGATCGCGGCACTCAGTGCGAACGCGGTGCCATAACCGACGCGCCGCGCGACGGTTTCGATGGTGGCGTCCGAGCCGCGGAGCAAGTCGGTGGCCAGGGCCAGCCGTACCTCGGTGAGCAATGCCATCGGCGGCTCGCCGACCAGTTTTGTGAATCGGCGAGCCAGCGCTGCGCGGGATAACCCGACCTCAGCCGCCAGCGATCCCACGGTCCACGGGTGCGCCGGATTGTTTTCCATGAGCCGAAGTGCCGTGCCCACCTGAGGATCTCGATAGGCCCGGTACCAGGCCGGCGCATCCTCGCGAGACAACCAGCTGCGCAGCGCCGCGATGGTCAGCAGGTCCAGCATCCGGTCGAGCACCGCACCCTGCGCCGGCTCATCACGCGTGATCTCGTCGAGCAACAGCTCGACCAACATGTCGTTGACCTCGCGACGCCGAACCACCACCAGCGGCGGCAAGGCAGTCAGCAGCCGTCGGCAGACCGCGCCCACGTCCTCGTAGGCGCCGGTGACGAGCAAGGTGTCGGCGTCGGGCCGGGTACCCCAGCTCCGGACACCCAGACTCAGTGCCTCGCAAAGGGGTTCACCGTCCATGGTCGTCGTGACCTGACCCGGGTGGACGATGATCTCAGGCGCGGTACCGGCGTCATCGGCAACGGTGTAGCCGTCCGGCCCGCGAAATATCGCGATGTCGCCGGTATCCAGCCGCCTGCTCGCCGCGCCGTCCGGGAGCACCACTGCCGACCCGCGGGCCACCACGACGATGGTGAGCGCAGCTTGGTCCTCGACGCGCAGTGACCAGGGCGGGTCGAGCAACGACCGCATCAGAAATGCACCACGGGCGCGCGGCCCGTCCAGTAACCCCGCGAGGGCGTCCACGCCGAAAGCGTAGACGATCGCGTATGTTACTGAGTCCTTTAACCATGGATCGTCTAGTTGCGCTGACTTACGTTCAGCTCATGACCTTCAGCAAGCTGCCCCAGCCCTTCGGCACCACCGCGCTCATCGTCGCTGTGCTGACCTCCGGACTCCTGGCCGGCGTCTACTACGCGTACGCCATGTCGGTGATGCCTGCGCTCGGCGCGTTCGACGACCGGACCTTCATCGACGTCATGAACAAGATCAACGTCGTGATCGTCAACCCACCGTTCATGCTGACCTTCCTCGGGTCCATCGGTTTCACCGTGCTCGCCGGAGCCTGCTACCTCAAACCTGGTGTCCGCCCGGTCTTGGTCTGGATCGGAATCGGCTTGGCCCTCAACATCGTCAGCCTGATCATCACGTCGGCGATCAACGTTCCGCTGAACAACAACCTCGCTACCGCAACCACCGCGACCTCTCCCGCAGACTTGGCTGTGCTGCGGCAACAGTTCGAGTCATCATGGGTCAGCTGGAACCTGATTCGTGCTCTGGCCAACACCGCGGCGACTGGCGTGCTGTGCTGGGCGCTGGCGCTATCGGCCCGCGGCTGATCTCGATGCCGACGTCCGATTAACGCACGGTGACCACAACCATGGGCGCGCGCACCACACTGCGGCATCGTTGCGCCAGTGGCGAATTCAGAGATCAAAGCCAGTGATGCGCAGCTGGCCAAAGGCCTCCGACGCAGACACATCAACCTGATCGCATTGGGCGGGGTGATCGGCGCCGGGCTGTTCGTCGGTAGCGGCGTCGTGATCGGCACCGCCGGACCGGCGGCCATCGTGTCGTTCCTGATCGGCGGCATCATCACCATGCTGATCATGCGGATGCTCGCCGAGATGGCCGTGGCGCGACCGGTCATCGGCTCGTTCTACATCTACGCCCGGCAAGCCCTCGGACGCCGCGGCGGTTTCGTGACGGGCTGGATGTACTGGTACTTCTTCGTCATCGTCGTCGCCGTAGAGACCGTCGCCGGCGGACGAATCCTGCACCTGTGGCTCCCTGCGGTGCCGCTGTGGGCGTTGAGCCTCGGCCTGCTGCTCGCCCTCACCGCGAGCAATCTGGTGTCCGCACGTTCGTTCGGGGAATTCGAATACTGGTTCTCGTCGGTGAAAGTCATTGCCATCGTGGTCTTCCTGGCCATGGGTGCGCTGTGGATCACCGGCCTGTGGCCGCACTCCACACCGGGCCTCGCCAACCTGATCGACCACGGCGGGTTCGCGCCGCTCGGCTGGGGCGCGGTCCTGGCCGCCGTGGTGCCCTGCGTCGCGTTCTACACGGGCGCCGAGATCGTCACCATCGCCGCCGCCGAATCCGACGAGCCCGAGCGCGCGGTGTCGCGGGCGATGAAGTCGATCGTGTTCCGGATCATCGCGTTCTACGTCGGATCGATCCTCGTGGTTGTGGCGATCCAGCCGTGGAACGCCAAGAGCGTGGGTATCAGCCCCTACGCGTCGGTGCTGACAGTTCTCGGCATCCCGGGCGTCGCGACGATCATGAACTTCATCGTGCTCACCGCAGTACTGTCCTGCCTCAACTCGGCGCTGTACACCACGTCGCGAATGTTGTTCGCGCTCACCACTTATGGCGACGCTCCGCGATTCTTCACCACGCTGTCCGGTAGCGGGGTCCCGCGGCGGGCGATTGCGCTCGGCACCGCGGTCGGCTACGCGTCGGTTGCCGCGACATACGTCTGGGGCGATGTGGTCTTCAACTTCCTGGTCAACTCCTACGGCGCCGTCGCGCTGTTCGTCTATCTGATCATCGCCATCTCCCAGGTCACTCTGCGCCGCCGACTCGAACGGACCGAACCCGGCAGCTTGAAACTGAAGATGTGGCTCTTCCCGTGGTTGAGCTACGCCACCATCGCGCTCATGGCCGCCGTCATCCTGGCCATGGCTTTCCTGCCCGGCACCCGATCGCAATTCCTGATGAGCGGCGTCACGCTGCTGCTAATCATGGCCGCCTTCGAGGTAGTCCGACGCCGTCGCGGAGCCTCTCGTCCGACCGAAACCGCCTCGCACACAACGAATAACGCCGAACATCGGGTGCCGGTCGACGCGCTCGACAGCTGACCCGGCGGTTATCCCTGCTTTGCCGTGAGGATGCTGATAGCGATGTCAGTGGCCGGCCCGATGACTGTTTCGATATCCAGTTCGTCTTCGGCAGTTTGGGCGGCCAACTCCCGCACGCCGGCCAGCAGCATGACGGCTTTGGGCTTGGTGACCGGCGGCAGCTCAGCGCGCCGAAATCCTGGGTTGGCGCTGAGTTCGCCGAGCAGGTTGGCCAGTTCGGCGAAATTGCGCCGTTGGATCGGCCGGGCAGCTGCCCCTAGTGCCGGAAGATCGCGTATCCAGCTCAGCGAAATCTCCGGGCGCGCAGTCAAATGCGCGATGTAGGCGGCGAACATCTGGCGGATTTGGTTGTGCCAGTGCGCATCTGAGTCCACGGCCTGTCGGATGTCAGCAACGAGATCGTCGGTCACCGAGGCCAGCAACGCCAGATAGCACTCCTGTTTGTTCGAGAAATGCACGTAGAAGGTGGTCTTGGAGGCCTGAGCCACCCTCACGATGTCGACCACCGATGTCGCGGCGTAGCCGCGCTCCCCGATCAAGGTGGCGAGCGCATCAATGAACCGCTGACGTGCTTCCGCGGGCGATTCGCCATCTCCGCTGCTGCTGTCAGCCACCGCGTTGCGCATGCCAGTACGTTATCGTACTGTGCCCTGACATGCGAGTACGACGACGTACTCGGCACGGTTGATGCGGCGGATGCCGGTGGCAAGTCTGCGGAGGAAAGATGATGACTCGTGATGTGGACCGCCGGTGGCGTGGTCCCCTTGCCCACGTGGCACTGAGCGCTGCGGTGGCGCTGATCGCCGTCCTCGGCGGACCGGCGAGGTCGGCGTCCGCAGTGGCGATCACCCGATGCCCGTGGCGGGCCACCACGGTCGCGAGCGGCCTGGGCTCGCTGGAAAACCTGGGATTCGACAGTTCGGGCACCATGCTGGTTTCGCGCACCGTCGGTAATTCCGGACAGCTCTACCGGTTGACGCCGGACGGTAAGGGCAGCACGTTCGTTCCCAATGTCGCTGCGCCGGGCAGCATTACCGTCGCAGCCGGGGCCGCGTACTTCACCACCGGCAACAGCTTCTTGTCCGGAATCTTCGGCAGCAAGGACGGCGGCATCGGTCGTGTTGATCTCGGCACCGGAGCACTGACGACCATCGTCTCCGGGCTCACCATGCCCAACGGAATGGTCCGGCTGCCCGACGGTTCGTTCATCGTGTCGCGCAATCTGGGTTGGACCACCGGCCTGACCAAGATCACCGTCGACGGTGCCCACGAAACGCAGTTCGCACCTTCGGTGACCATGGCCAACGGCCTGACCTACGACGCTGCCCACAATGTCGTCATCGCGTCGATGGATCTGCATCCCGGCAGCACCCTGGCATTCGTCGATGTGGCCAACCCGGACCACCTCCGCACCGTCGATCTGGGACTGTTCGGACTCTTCGGCTTCCCTGATGACCTCACGGTCGGCCCCGACGGTTTGGTCTACCTGGCGATGGACGGCGGTGACATCGTCCGCGTCGATCCCGACCAGCACGCCGCATGCATTCTGGCCTCCGGAATGTTCGGCAGCACCTCGGTGCGCTTCGGCACTGGACCCGGCTGGAACCCAAACTCCTTGTACAGCACCGACCTCTTCGGCACCATCCACAAACTCACGCCGACCGCAGGTTGAGAAGGCATCCCGGTGACCGGACAACAACCGTCCACCGGGACAGCAGTGCCGCAAGAATCCTTCGGCAACGAAAGGACTTGCAGCATGGATAGATTCACCGACCGCCGGGTCATCGTGACCGGCGCCGGCTCGGGCATCGGCCAAGCCACCGTGGCCCGTCTGCTCGACGAGGGCGGCACTGTCGTCGCGTGCGACATCTCCGCCGAAGGTCTGGCTCGCACCCAGGAAGCCGCCGAAAAGGCCGGCACCGCAGCACGACTCACCACCACGGTGCTCGACATCTCGTCCGAAGAGGATGTCACGAAGGGCGTCGACGCCGCGATCGCCGACATGGGCGGCCTGGACGTGCTGGTCAACGTGGCCGCGATCGAGACCTGCGGACACACGCACGAAACCACGCTGGCCGACTGGAACCGCACCATCGCGGTCAACCTGACCGGCACCTTCCTGATGACCCGCCAGGCCCTGCCTGCGCTGCTGGCCTCGGGGCGCGGCGTGATCATCAACTTCACCTCGACCTCGGCGAGCTACGCCCACCCGTACATGGCGGCCTATTCCGCCAGCAAGGGCGGCATCCTGAGCTTCACCCACTCACTGGCGCTCGAATACGCCAAGCAGGGGCTGCGTGCCGTCAACATCCAGCCCGGTGGCGTCTCCACCCCGCTGGCCAACGGCACGTTCGCCAAGATGCCCGAGGACGTCGATTTCAGCCTGTGGACCAAGCAGGTACCCATGCTCAACACCGGCAACGACGCGAACCTGGGTGACCCCAGTGCAGTCGCCGCGGTCGTCGCCATGGCGGCCTCCGATGACGGCGCGTTCCTCACCGGCACCGAGATCCGCATCGACGGCGGCGCTCACTGCTAAATCCCTACGGGGACAATGCTTCCGCGGGTGCTCAGCGGACTGTGTCTGATTTGTCCGCTCAGCGGACGACGACGTCGCTGGGCACCCGCGGATCACCAAGCATCGCCCGATGCGACGGCGGCGTCCGGCCACCCTCATCGGTAATCCCGTAGCGCTGCGCCTCTTCCGCGGCGATGACAGTTTGCCCACTGATGCCGTCCAGGTCCGGGTCCCCGTACAACGCATTGATCACATGCCCGACGAATTCCGGCGTCTCGAAACTGCCCGCGGCCTTCGCCAGCGTTTCGGCGTCGAACGCCTTCTTGAACTTGTCGGTGAGCAGAATGCCCATCCAGATGGAGAGCGTCGACACCCTGGTGCCGTGAAAGTCGACGGCCATATCCGCGGCCATCTTGTCCACACCGGCCTTCTGCGCGCCGTAGGCCGGCCCGTGCATGTAACACACCGACCCGGGCGACGACGTGAACGCGATCAGCCCACGTTCTTGGGCCACCAACAGCGGCGCCGCATACCAGGAAGCGACATAGGCTGACCGCAGCCCGACGTCGAGCACGTCACCCAGGCCGATGGGCTTCTTCCAGAACGGTTTCGGATCAACCAGGTCGTCGTGGACCACGGCGGCGTTGTTGACCAGCAGATCAAGCCGGCCGGCTTCGTCAGCCACGCGGGCGAACAGCGCGGCCACGGCGTCGTCGTCACGATGGTCGACCTGGACGGCGATGCCGCCGTCACCGGGATCAGTGACGGTCCGGCCCGTCAGGTACACCGTCCAGCCGTCAGCGACCAGTGCCGCGGCAATCCCTTTACCGGCTCCCCTACTGGCGCCGGTGACCACCGCGACCCGCTTGTCTGAACTCATGCGGCTATGGTGCCACGCCGAGTTCGTCAGCCCGATTCAGATTGGACGACATGCACGACACCGGCCACCACCGCCGCTGCGATGGACTCCTTCAGCTGGCCGCATGCCAGAAAGATTCGCCCCGGCAAGCATTCGGACAGCCGGCGTTCCTCACACATCCCGGCCGACTGCTTGGTCCACTGCACGCTGGTCTGCTGCCAGCTGCCCTTACGCGCCAAAACCTCTGCGCCGCAAGCACGGCAAGCCACCGGCACCATCGGCATGTCGGCCAACCGAACGTCGGGCCGCACGGACATCAGACCGACTCCGCAGCCTGTGCTGCCAGGTTGGCTTCCATTTCCTTGGTCCATGCCTCGCGCGGAACCGTGGTGTCCAGCTCGTATTCGAAGCGGTCCGTCATCTCCGGCACCACGTCCGCCGCGTCGACGTAGAACTGCTCGTACCACCGGCGCAGCTGGTAGACCGGGCCGTCCTCTTCGACCAGCAGCGGGTTGTCGATGCGGGCCTTGTTCTTCCAGATCTGCACGTCCTGCTCGAAGCCCTGCTTCACCCAGTCGCCCAGCGCGACCGCGGTGGCCATGGCTGCTTCCTCGGGCAGGCCCGCCATCTTCTTCACGACGATTCCGTACTGCAGCACAAAGGAATTCGCGTCGATCGGGTAGTGGCAGTTGATCAGGATGGTCTTGTGATCAGCTTCCGGGTAGTGGTACGTCAGGTCGTCGATCATGAAGGACGGCCCGTAGTACGACGCCACCGACGTCGAACCGAGCATCTTGGCGCCCTCGGTGCCCTGCATGTCCTCGCGGCCGCCACCGTTCATGTACTGCGTAGCGACCTGGCCTTCGAAGATGTTCTTGAAGTGCGACGGCACCGAACCGTGGATGTAGAAGAAGTGCGCCATGTCGACGACGTTGTCGATGATCTCGCGGCAGTTGACGTTGACAACCGTTGTGTACCAATGCCAATCGGTCCACTCGTCGCTGCCCGCCTGCTCGATGCGCGGGATGTAGTTCTCCTCCGGCGGCGCACTGCCCTCGGGGTCGTTCCAGATGAACAACATCCCGTCCTGCTCCAGGGTCGGCCACTTCGCGGTGCGGGCGAGGCGCGGCGTGCGCTTGGCGTACGGCACCAGCTTGCACTTGCCGTCGCCGCCCCAACGCCAGTCATGGAACGGGCAGGCGATCTCGTTGCCCTTGACGGTGCCCTGGCTCAGGTCGCCGCCCATGTGCCGGCAGTAGCTGTCCAGCACGTTGAGCTGGCCGTCTTCACCGCGGAACACAACCAACTTCTGACCGAAGGCGTTGATCGAGTGCGGCTTGCCGTCACCGAGGTCTTTAGTCAGGCCAAGGCAGTGCCAACCACGGGCGAATCGGGTCGGCGCATCGCCTGATTCGATCTGACGAACGTCGATATCATCGAGCGACATCTGAAGGACCATCCTCACGTAGAAACTGGGCTGCAGTTTGGTGATTTAGGTCTAACAGCAAGCAGCCGCACAATGCACGTGTTATCCCGCTGGAAGGGACGGCTGAGACCGGAAAACCGTCTGCCGCAATACGCTTAGCGCTCGTGACGACATCTGCCGCGGCCACGATTCCGGCCGGCCTCGACATCTCTGACACCACCGTCGACCTGCTGGTGATCGGTTCCGGCACGGGACTGGCCGCTGCTCTCAGTGGACATGAATCCGGACTGGGCGTCCTGGTCGTCGAAAAATCCACCGACGTCGGCGGCTCGACTGCCCGCTCCGGTGGCGCCCTGTGGCTGCCGACGACTCCCCTGCTGACCGACAAAGGCACCGCCGACACCGCTGAGCGTGCGGCGACCTACCTCGACGCGGTGGTGGCCGGCACGGCGCCGACCGCCCGCTCCACCGGCTTCCTGAAGCACGTCAACGCGACCGTCGACATGCTGGGACGCACCACCCCCATGCGGTTGTTCTGGGCCCGCGAGTACTCGGACTATCACCCTGAACTGCCCGGCGGCCGCGCCACCGGCCGTACCTGCGAGTGCCGCCCGCTCAACGCCGGTGTCCTCGGCAAGTACCGGAACCGACTGCGCGGCGGCGTCATGGAGGTCAAGGTGCCGATGCCGACCACCGGCGCGGACTACAAGTGGATGAACCTGATGACGCGGGTGCCCCGAAAAGGCCTGCCGCTCATCGCAAAACGGCTCGCCCAGGGCATCGGCGGCAAGCTGCTCGGACGTGAGTACATCGCCGGCGGCCAGGCGCTGGCGGCTGGCCTGTTCGCCGGCGCGCTGCAGGCCGGCATCCCGATCTGGACCGAAACCTCACTGGTCCGGCTGACCGGCGACGCGGACCGGGTCACTGGCGCCGTGCTGTCGCACGGGGGCCGCGAGGTCACCGTCACCGCACGCCGCGGCGTCGTGCTGGCCGCCGGCGGTTTCGACCACGACATGGCGATGCGGCACAAGTACCAGTCCGATTCGCTTGGCGACCACGAGAGTCTCGGCGCCGATTCCAACACCGGTGAGGCCATCCGGGCCGCCACCGAGGTGGGTGCCGCCATCTCGCTGATGGACCAGGCCTGGTGGTTCCCGGCTGTGGCATCCGCGAATGGCCGCCCGCCGGCCGTGCTGCTGGCCGAGCGCTCGCTGCCCGGCTCGCTCATCGTCGATCAGGATGGCAAGCGCTTTGCCAACGAATCGACCGACTACATGTCGTTCGGCCAGCGGGTGCTCGAGCTCGAGCGCGCCGGCACCCCGGTCGAGTCGATGTGGATCGTGTTCGACCAGAAGTACCGCAACAGCTACGTGTTCGCCGCGGGGTCGTTCCCGCGGATGCCGCTGCCGAAGTCCTGGTACAAGGCCGGCATCGCCGCCAAGGCCACCAACTTCAGCGACCTGGCCGCGCAGATGGGCGTCCCGGCCACCGATTTCGAGCAGACCATGACGCGGTTCAACGAGAGCGCCGTCGCCGGTATCGATCCCGATTTCGATCGTGGGCAGAGCGCCTACGACCGGTACTACGGCGACCCGACGGTGACGCCGAACCCGAACCTGCGCCCGCTGGTCAAGGGCCCGTTCTACGCCGTGAAGATGACGCTGAGCGACCTCGGCACCTGCGGTGGCGTGGTGGCCGACGATCGGGGCCGAGTGCACCGTGAGGACGGCGGCGTCGTCGAAGGCCTGTATGCCCTAGGGAACACCGCCGCCAACGCCTTCGGTGCGGTCTACCCGGGCGCGGGCGCGACCATCGCGCAGGGCCTGGTGTACGGCTACATCGCCGGACGGGATGCTGCGGGCAAGTTGTAGATCGTCCGCCGGGGCTCTTCCCGCCACCGGGTGATTCAGAGGCCACCGAGATCGTCGGGCACGTCGACGGCGTATTCCCTCAGCACCTCGAGGGCCACGACCTCGAGGGTTCGCTCGTGGGTGGCAGCCAGCACCACCGGTGCTGCGAATCCGTCGCGGTGAGCCCGAAGCCAATTCACCGCAGTCACGCACCAGCGGTCGCCCGGAAACAGGCCCGGGAACCGATATTGGGGCATCGGCGTGGATAGGTCATTGCCTATGGAGCGCTGGTGTTCAAGGAACTCGGCGGTCACGACCGCGCAGATGGTGTGCAGACCGGCGTCCTCGGGGCCGGTCGAGCAGCAGCCGTCGCGGTAGAAGCCGGTCAGCGGCTCGGTGCCGCACGGTTCCAACGGAGCACCCAGCACATTGCGGTCAGCCATCGGTCACTCCTTCTGCGTCCACGGCTCACTCGATCCCTGACCCAGCGCGCCCGTCACCGCGAGGACTGGTTCGCGGTGAAAAGGCGTGCACCAGAATCGATGTCCGCACCCAAGGTAACCACGTCGGACAGAGTCACGTTCTCCGGCACCCGTTCATCCATGACTACCACGGGGACAATGGGATTGAGCCCGTTGGACTCGACCGAGAGGACGTCGTAGCTGATCACGATCTGGCCCGCGGTGACATCGTCGCCCTGACTGACATGAGCCGTGAAACCTTCGCCGTTCAGCGCGACGGTGTCCAAACCCAGGTGCACAAGAACGCCCACGTTGTCCGGGGTCATGACGATGTAGGCGTGTGGCATCAGTTTCAAGAGCTTGCCGCTGACCGGAGCGACCGCGTCGATCACCCCGCGCGGCGGGTCGATTGCCGCGCCATAGCCGACCATGCCCGCTGAGAAGACGGGGTCCGGGACGTCCTCAAGCAAAACTGCGCGCCCAGGGACCGGGGCCAGAACCGATGTCTGCCTCATTTGTCGTATCTCCTCTGCTGTTGCGCCCCAACAATACGAGCGCCGCCGAACTTCGATCTCAAGTTCACATGTTCTCGTCTAGGCTTCCGCACAGTCTCAGCGACGGGCGTGCGTTTTGCTG
Source organism: Mycolicibacterium sp. CBMA 234 (assembly GCF_009729415.1). Classification (GTDB taxonomy): domain Bacteria; phylum Actinomycetota; class Actinomycetes; order Mycobacteriales; family Mycobacteriaceae; genus Mycobacterium. Next base: position 428,017 of record NZ_MPKW01000018.1, on the reverse strand, counting down.
CAGAGAAGGGTCCCGCACATGAACAACACCGCGAAAACTACAGGTGCGCAGGAGAAGTCGGACATACGCATTCCCGGCTTTGCGCAGTTGCAACGCCTCGGCAAGAGCCTCATGCTGCCGATTGCGGTGCTGCCCGCCGCAGGAATCCTGCTCCGGCTGGGTCAAGACGACCTGCTGGGCAAAATCAAGGCCCCAGTCATCGGGCCGTTCTTCCACGCAATGAGCGCCGCTGGTGACGCGATATTCAGCAACCTTCCGCTGTTGTTCGCCGCGGGCGTCGCCATCGGATTCGCCAGGAAGGCGGACGGTTCGACAGCACTGGCCGCTGCCGTCGGCTACCTCGTGGTGCAGGCGGTGTTCAAGACCATGTCGCCGATCGTGCTCGCCGGCGAGGTCGACAAAGCAGGTGCCCAAGCCCAGATCAACTACAGCGTGTTCGCGGGAATCGTGGTCGGCTTGCTCACGGCATTCCTGTTCGACCGCTACCACACCATCCAATTGCCCTCGTACCTCGGATTCTTCGGGGGCAGGCGGTTCGTCCCGATCGTGGTGTCAGTCGCCTGCCTGTTCCTCGCGTTCGCCATGAGCTACTGCTATCCGCTCTTCGATGCGGGGCTGACGGGCCTCGGCAGGTTCATCGGAGGAAGCGGAGCATTCGGTGCTTTCGTTTATGGGTTCGCCAACCGCATGTTGATTCCGCTCGGCCTCCACCACATCCCGAATTCATACGTGTGGTTCCTCTACGGCGACTATCAGACTCCCGACGGCCACGTTGTCACCGGCGAACTCACGCGCTTCGCCGCGGGTGACCCGACAGCAGGCATCCTGACGTCGGGGTTCTACCCGGTTCTGATGTTCGGGCTGCCCGCCGCCGCACTCGCGATGATCCATGTGGCGAACAAGAAGCAGAGGAAGGTCGCGGTCGGCATTCTGTCGGCCGCTGCGCTGACCGCTCTGCTGACCGGTGTGACCGAGCCGCTCGAATTCTCGTTCATGTTCGTGGCGTTCCCGCTGTACGTCATCCACGCAGTGCTGACAGGGCTGTCGCTGGCGATCGCATACCTGCTCGACATCCACCTGGGCTTCTCGTTCTCCGCCGGGCTGGCCGACCTTCTCCTGTACGGCACTGCCCCAGCCGCCAAGAACATCCCACTGCTCATCGGCATGGGCGTTGTCTTTTTCGTCCTCTACTACGCTCTGTTCCGGTTTGCGATCACGAAGTGGAACTTGAGAACCCCGGGACGGGAGCTGGAAACCGAATTCGAGGCCGAGGAGCAAGCGAACCTCGGCGAGGGTACGGACTCCGCCACCTCGGTGGCCGTCGGCGGCACCGCGACTGCGACTATGACTGCACCAGCGCCCGCTGCGACCGACACCAGGGCAGAGCAGGTGATCGCGGCGTTCGGCGGCCGAGCGAACCTCGTCAACGTCGACGCGTGCATCACCCGTCTACGCGTCGAGGTCGCCGACAAGAGCAAGGTAGATCAGAACCGCCTGAGGAGTCTCGGCGCAGCTGGTGTCATTGAGGTCGGCAACAGTGTCCAAGCGGTTTTCGGCACCGACGCCGAGGCCATGAAAAACGACATCATCGAGATCCTCTAGAGGCGGGAGCCGGGCTCGTGACAGGTCGCGACTACTCGCGGATGCCCTGAACCTCACGTTCGACCTCGCGCCACAAACCCGGCATCGAACGCGGCATGCCCGCAACGCCTTTTGCAGCGGTCTGCAGCACCGCGTCAGCCTCGTCGATGTCCTTCATCAGCTCGAGGGCCAGCTCCCGCTCGGCGGCGTAGTACTTGGCCGCCCAGCGCAGGGCGATCACCGAATACGCCCAGACCGGTTGAGCTTTGGCGCCGTCAGAGTCCTCGGCAGCCTGGCGCTCCATGGCCTCGCAGTACGCGACGTGCTGCTCCAGCAGTTCCCGCAAGCGAGTCGGGTTGCTCAGATGGCCGAACGTAACCCGCAGCAGCACACTGTGTTTGAGCACGGGCGGATCGACCGGAGCATTGTTGGTCCAGTCGGTCACGGCGGCCATGCCGGACTCGGTGATCTTGTATAGGCGACGGGTGCGTAGGCCCTCGTCCTGCTCGACACGGGACTGGAGATAACCAAGCCCCTCAAGCTTTTTCAGCTCGGTGTAGATCTGGCTGTAGGACGGGCTCCAGTAGTAGAAACCGACGCTCCAGTCGATCCACTTCTTGATGTCGTAGCCGCTGAGTTCCTCTTCGTACGACAACATGCCGAGCAGCGTCCAACTCGTCGCCGCCAGCGACGGTTTGCTTTGCGGCTTGCCTGCCATCTGTTTAGCCTAACAATCTATTGATCCGAGCATCCCAGGCATGACCGCTTGTCGGGATACTCATTGATGGTCCCTCAGCCCGGCTACGGCCGCCACATATCGGCGTACCACCAGCTCTTCGGCTTTTTCGTCGGGCAGTGGCCAACACAGCAACGACAGCACAACCCGCACAATCCACGCGGCCAGGAGCGGATCCGCCGTCCCGGACAGCTCCCCCGCAGCCCGCGCCAGACGGGGCGAGTCGAAGTCGACCGACGCCCCGGCGCGCACCAGGCCTGAGGCCACCGGATCCGCGCGGACCACCCGGACCGCGGACAGCACGGCGACCGCAATCCGTTCCGGCCCGGCATGCCCGGCTACCGCATCGGCGATCTGCCGGCCGACCCGCGCGATCGCCCGCGCGAGCACCCCGTCCCGCAGCTCCTGTTTGCCGCCGACGTGCCGATACACCGTGGCGCGCGAGCAGCCCACGCTCGCAGCGATTTCGTCGATGTTCAACCGGTCGAGGCCATGCGCCGCGGCGCTGGCGGCCGCGGCGGCATAGATGCGTTCCATGCCGGCATCGCGGCGATCCGCGCCGATCAACCAGTCCATCCGCCTGATACTAATCGACAAAACTGTCTCATGACGAGACTTTTTTGGCTAGTTCGTATTCATCGCCGCAGCGTGCGGACCATGGCTGAGACAACCGAAAATCGTCCTTGACACACCACTGAAAGACACCCAAAACTCAAGGCGTGCAGCTAGTTTCAAATCTTCTCGAGCCGTCCACCCTGGACGATCCGTACTCCTGCTACGCGCAGCTGCGGGCCGCCGGTCCGGTACACCAGGTGGCCGGCACGAACTTCTATCTGGCCACCACCTGGGACGCGGTCCAGGAGGCAGTCAGCCGCCCGGAAGACTTCTCCTCCAACCTGACCGCCACCTTGGTGAATGAAGGCACACAGGCGGGGACTGTTTCGCCGGCGACCTTCGAAATGGGGGCGGTCGACACTGCCGGGCACGTGCTGGCCACCGGCGATGACCCGCGCCACGCGCACGAGCGCAAGTTGGTGCTACCGGCCTTGGTAGCCAAGCGGATCCGGGCCCTGGAACCGGTGATCGCCGACATCAGCCGACAGCTGTGGCACACCGCTGCCGTAGCCGGCCACATCGAGTGGATGGGCGCCATCGGCGACCGCCTACCGATGACGTTGGTGGCCAGGCTGATTGGCCTACCCGACGACGATGTGGCGCAGCTCGTGCAGTGGGGCTACGGCAGTACCGAGCTGCTCAGTGGTGTCTTCGACCTGGACCACATCAGCACCGCGGTAGAGACGGCGACGCAGCTCGCCGGCTACCTGTACACCAAATTCGCCGAGGCCCAGGCGAACCCGGGCGACGACCTGCTCGGCGACCTCGCCCGAGCGGTGGCCGACGGCGCCCTCGAAGGCGACGCGGCGGTCCTGATGCTGGTTCAGCTGGTAGGCGCCGGCGGCGAGTCCACCGCCGGGCTGATGGGCAACGCCGCCCGCCTGCTCGCCACCGTGCCCGACGTCCAGGAGCAGGTGCGAGGCGACCTACAGCTGGTACCCGCGCTCCTGGAGGAGACGCTGCGGCTGGAGTCGCCGTTCCGCAACCATCACCGGCACATCCGGTCCGACACCAGGCTGGCCGGTGTACCGCTGCCCGAGGACGGTCACCTGCTGCTGTTGTGGGGTTCGGCCAATCGCGACCCGGCCGCCTTCGACGACCCCGACGCGCTGCGGCTGGACCGTCCAAACCTGCGCAACCACCTGGCGTTCGGCAAGGGCCTGCACTTCTGCGTCGGAGCGGCACTGGCTCGCACCGAGGCCCGCATCGCGATCACCACGCTCCTGGAAGCCACCGACTGGTTCGACCTCGTCGACGCCGAATGGGTGCCCAGCCTCATGGTGCGCCGACACCGGCGCCTGGAGCTGCACTACCGCTGAACGTCGTCAGCGGCACCGTCGGTGCCAGATGTGCCGCCAGCACCGTCGCGCACCATCCGCACCGAAATGTGTGGCAGCCGCTGCCCGGGCTGGCGGGAGAAGCTGTACTCCCACGACAGGCCACCCCACAGCTGCCAGCCGCGGCGCCGGGAGATCAGACACAGCCCAGCGCCGACGGCGGTGCCCACCAGGACACCGGGCTGCGCCAAGCCGGCGTACCAGAATCCGGTCACCACCGCAGCGGCCGCCAGGGCACTGGTTGCGTACAGCGTGGTGCCACCGAAAATCTGCGGGACGCGCTGTGCCGTCAGGTCACGCAGCGTGCCGCCACCGACCGCGGTGATGGTGCCGAGCAGCAAGGCCGGCACCCAGCCCAGCCCCAGCGCCAACGTCTTCTGCGCGCCGGCGGTCGCCCAGCAGCCGAGGGCCAACGCGTCCACATACGGAAACACCGCGTGCCAGGTGCGGCCGCCGATCGGCATGAGGAACGCGATGGCGGCACCGATCACAGCGCACAACGCGTAGCGGAAGTCGGTGAGCGCCACCGGCGGGCCATGCTGCAGCAGGGTGTCGCGGATGATGCCGCCGCCCAGTCCGGACAGCAGGGCCAACGTCAGGAAGCCGATGGGGTCCATGCGCTCATCGCGGGCGACGATGCCGCCCAGAATCGCGTTGGTCAGGACGCCGGCCAGGTCGATGACGGCGAACAACTCCCCGAGGGTCGACACAGCCGAAAGTTACTCGGGCAGGCGCAGTTCGGGCTTCTCGACCTCTTCGATGTTGACATCTTTGAAGGTGATGACCCGCACTTGCTTGACGAACCGAGCCGGCCGGTACATGTCCCAGACCCAGGCGTCGGCGAGACGCAGCTCGAAGTAGACCTCGCCGTCGGCGTTGCGCGGAATCAACTCGACGCTGTTGGCCAGGTAGAAGCGGCGCTCGGTCTCTACGACATAGCTGAACTGTCCGACGATGTCCTTGTACTCGCGGTACAGCGAGAGTTCCATCTCGGTTTCGTACTTCTCGAGATCTTCGGCACTCATCGGTTCAGCGGTCCTTCAGTTTTGTGGGCCATGATGGTTTCCATTTTTCCTTACCCGGATCGGCAGTGCTGCCCTATTGCGGGGTTGACCGCCAGCTTGCGCACATTCGCGAACGAGAACCGGTGCTCCGGGCACGGCCCCAGCTCCGCCAAAGCCGCAGTGTGTGCAGCCGTGCTGTAGCCCTTGTGGTCGGCGAATCCGTAGCCGGGATGCACGTCGTCCATCTCGACCATCAACCGGTCGCGGCTGACCTTGGCCAGCACACTCGCCGCGGCAATGCAGGCGGCCGCAGCGTCCCCGCTGACCACCGGCAGCGACGGCATCGGCAAGCCCGGCACGCGGAACCCATCCGACAGCACGTAGCCGGGCCGCATGGGCAGGCCCGCGACGGCACGGCGCATACCTTCGATATTCGCGATGTGCACCCCGCGCCGGTCCACCTCCACCGACGGAATGAACACCACGTGGTAAGCCAGCGCGTAGCGGCGGATCAACGGGAACAACCGTTCCCGTTCGGCTTCGTTCAGCTTCTTCGAATCGTCAAGGGCCGCCAGGCTTTCCAACCGATTCGGGCCCAGTACACAGGCGGCCACCACCAGCGGGCCGGCGCAGGCCCCGCGACCGACCTCGTCGACACCGGCCACCGGGCCCAGCCCGCTGCGGTACAGCGCGGACTCCAGCGTGCGCAGGCCCGCGGACTTGCGAATCACCGTCCGTGGTGGCCACGTTGAGCGCTCACGCGAAGAGCAGGTGCCCCGCTGCACTGGAAGAACCTTATTGACCGGTCTGCGGATTGACCGTCAGGACACCGCCCCAGCGCGACGGCGGCCAGGCGATGAATCGGGCTTTCCCGATCACGTTGGCAACCGGCACTGTGCCGGCGATCGGGTCACCGGTGCACATCAGACCGTTGATGGCATCGGTCGGCGTGTTGGTGCAGTGGGCACGCGAATCGGCCGAGTGGGTCCGGTTGTCGCCCATCACCCAGAGCCGGCCGTCCGGCACCTTCACCGGGCCGAACTCGTTGCCCAGGCACGGGTCCGTCGCCGGGTCGACCATCAAGGTCGCGGGATCGAGGTACGGCTCGTGGAGCTTCTTGCCGTCGACCGTCAGGCCCGTCGAGTTCCGGCACTGCACCGTCTGGCCACCGACCGCGATGACGCGCTTGACCAGATCGTTCTCATCGGGCGGCACAAAGCCGATCACCGAGAGTGCGTCCTGAATCCAGCGCAGGGTCGGGTTGTCCGAGCGGATCGACTTGTAGCTGATGTTCCAGTTGGGCGGGCCCTTGAACACCACGACGTCACCCGGCTCAGGCTTGCTGAACCGAAAGGTCATCTTGTCGACCATGATCCGGTCACCGACGCAGCCGGTGCAGCCGTGCAGCGTCGGCTCCATGGATTCCGAGGGAATCAGGTAGGGCCGCGCGACGAACGTCAGCACCAGGTAGTAGAGCAACACCGCGGTGACGACGAGAACGACGCCCTCCCGCAGCGCGGCAAGCTTCGACCTCGGCTTCTCGTCAGCCTGGCCGGCCTTGTCAGCTGTGTCCTGCTCACCGGCAGCGACCGAGGTGTCGGTGTCATCCGACGAGTCGCTGTCCGGGGTCTGCTTCTCTTCTTCGCTTGGGCCGGTCACGGCACCAGGCTAATCAGTGTGGCAACGATGTCGCCGACGCGGATCAGCGCTTCTCCTTGATCTTGGCCTTCTTGCCACGGAGCTCGCGCAGGTAGTACAGCTTGGCGCGACGGACGTCACCGCGGGTGACGACGTCGATGTGGTCGATGTTCGGCGAGTGCACCGGGAAGGTCCGCTCGACACCGACGCCGTAGCTCTCCTTGCGGACGGTGAAGGTCTCGCTGATGCCACCACCCTGACGACGGAGCACGACACCCTTGAAAACCTGGATGCGGTGCTTGTTGCCCTCGATGACCTTGACGTGCACATTGAGGGTGTCGCCGGGGTTGAAGGCCGGGATGTCGTCGCGCAGCGACGCCTGATCGACGAAGTCCAGCGTTTTCATCGGTGACACTTCCTTGCTAACTCGCGGGCTACAGCCGCCGGTCGCCGGGGTGGCGCGACGGAAGAACCAATCTCTTGACGGACGGGGTGTATAGCGCGGCGGGCGGGGACACATCCAGACAGACGCCGACCCCGCGCCTAGCGCGAACAACTGCTCAATTGTGCCAGACGGCTGCCAGGTGACGAAATCGTGACTCTCCGGGAGGCGATAGAGTGCACATCACACCCAACTCCGTCACATACGCCACATGCAACACAGTTGCACCGGTTACGCTGAACAACCGGAATTTCTTCCGTCCCCATACTAGGAGACCCATGCGCCCGCAGCAGATCAAGCTGCTGACCATCGCCGCTGCTGCCGCAGCGACGATGCTCACAGCCGGTTGCGAGGCGAAGGTCTACGGCGCCCCGCCGCCGAACCGGATTGCCCTGACGGTGGTCCCAGTGGTCACGTCTCTCGAGATCCAGGAGGCTCCTGCCGTCGCCGATCCCGCAGCGGTGCTGACGGGCCTGGAAGCCCGCGAACTCAGTGCTACCACCGACGCCGCGACTGCCGGCGCATCGATCAGCGCAGCGGTGCTGGATCGCGACACCGGCCAGTTGATCGGCACCGGCAACAACGCCCCGATGCCCATCGCGTCGGTGGCCAAGCTGTTCATCGCCGACGACCTGCTGCTGCAGGAGGCCAAGGGCCAGACCGAGCTGACGGCTGCCGATCGCCAGGCCCTGGACACCATGCTGCGGTCGTCGGACGACTCCGCCGCCGAAACCTTCTGGAACCGCAGCGGCGGTAACAGCGTCATCACCCGCGTCGCGGCCCGCTACGGGTTGACCGGAACGTCGGCGCCGTACGACGGCAAGTGGTGGAACACCATGAGCACCGTCACCGACCTGGTGCATTACTACGACCTACTGCTGGGCGGCGGTGGCGGGCTGCCCCCGGAGCGGGCCAGCATCATCTTGTCCAACCTGGCCGCCTCCACGCCGTCGGGCTCCGACGGCTACCCCCAGCGCTTCGGCATCCCTGACGGGCTGTACGGCGAGCCCGTTGCGGTCAAGCAGGGCTGGATGCCGGATTGGAACGGCAATAGCTGGATGCACATGTCTACCGGCGTGATCGGCGCCGACCGGCGCTACGTCATGGCCATCGGGTCACTGCAGCCCACGGACGACGCCACGGCCCGCGCCACCATCACCGGCGCCGTCAAGACGATGTTCCCGAGCGGACGAATCAGCTAGTCGCGCGACGATCAAGCGGCAAGTAACAAGCCGCGATGACGAGTGCGACCAATCAGGCCTAGTCGGACAAGGACTCTGGGCTCAATAGATCGGGCCTGCGCTCCCGTGTCCGCTGCAGTCCTTGTTCACGGCGCCAGGCCGCGACCTTGGCATGGTCGCCGGACAACAGCACGGGGGGCACTTCGAGGTCGCGCCAGACCGGCGGCCGCGTATAGCTGGGGCCCTCCAGCACTCCCCCGACATGCGCGGAGTGCGAATCATCCTGGTGCGACACGGGATTGCCGAGGACCTCCGGCAGCAACCGGACCACGGCTTCGATCATCACCAGCGCCGCGGACTCGCCGCCTGGCAGCACGTAGTCACCGATCGACACTTCTTCGACCCGCATCCGGCGCGCGGCGTCATCGGCAACCCGCTGGTCGATGCCCTCGTACCGGCCGCAGGCGAAGACCAGGTGCTGCTCCCCGGTCCACCGGTGCGCATGTTCCTGGGTGAACAACCGGCCCGCCGGCGTCGGGACCACCAAAACTGTTTCGGGCGTACAGATTTCGTCGAGTGCGGCGCCCCAGATCGGTGCTTTCATCACCATGCCCGGCCCACCGCCGTACGGGGAATCGTCGACCGACTTGTGCACGTCGTGGGTCCAGTTCCGGAGGTCGTGGACGCCCAGTTCGACGATGCCGTTGGCGATCGCCTTGCCGGGCAAGGACTGCTTCAGTGCGTCGAGGTAACCGGGAAAGATCGTGACAACGTCAATCCGCATGGGTATCAATCCAATTCGAGCAGGCCGTCGGGCGGATCGATCTCCACCAGGCCGTCGGCCAGCGACACCCTCGGCACCATCGCGGTGACGAACGGCACCAGCACTTCGGCGCCGGATTCTCTGCGGATGGACAGCAGTTCGCCGCCCGGGGTGTGCAGGACCTCGATCACCACACCCACCGAGACGCCATCGACAGTGCGGACCGCCAGCCCCTCGAGCTGATGGTCGTAGAACTCGTCGGGCTCCGAGATGGGCGGCAGGTCGGCGGTGTCGACCAGAAACAGCGTGCCACGCAACGCATCTGCCGCGTTCCGGTCCGTCACGCCGGCGAGGCGCACCAACAGCCGTCCGCCGTGCTCGCGAGCCGCGTCGATCACATAGGTACGTTCGGCGCGCTCGGTGCTGCGTGCACCGGGCTTTCCACGCAACGACGACCCCGGCGAGAAACGCTCGCCGGGGTCATCGGTACGTACTTCGACGACAACCTCGCCGCTGATGCCATGCGCCTTGACGACGCGGCCGACCACGAGGTCCATATTTATTGGTCGGTGTCCACCACGTCGACGCGGATACCGCGTCCGCCGATACCGGCGACCAACGTCCGCAGCGCCGTGGCCGTGCGGCCACCGCGCCCGATGACCTTGCCCAGGTCATCGGGGTGCACGTGCACCTCGACGGTGCGACCGCGGCGGCTGGTCACCATGTCGACCCGCACATCGTCGGGGTTGTCGACGATCCCGCGGACCAGGTGCTCTACGGCGTCGACGACGACGCTGCTCATTCGGCGGGCGCTTCGGCCTCGGCCTCGGTGGCCTCAGCAGCCTCGGTCTCGGCAGGGGCCTCGGCAGCGGCCTCGTCCTTCTTGTCCTTGCGCTTCTTCAGCGTCACGGCCTCGCCACCCGCGGCAGCGTCGGCGTTGGCCAGAGCGGCGTTGAACAGGTCCAGCTTGGACGGCTTGGGCTCCTTGACCTTCAGGGTGCCCTCGGCGCCCGGCAGGCCCTTGAACTTCTGCCAGTCACCCGTGATCTTCAGCAGGGCGGCAACCGGCTCGGTCGGCTGTGCGCCGACGCCCAGCCAGTACTGCGCGCGCTCCGAATCGATCTCGATCAGGCTCGGCTCTTCCTTCGGGTGGTACCGGCCGATGACCTCGATGGCGCGGCCGTCGCGACGGGTGCGCGCGTCGGCGACGATGATGCGGTACTGGGGGTTGCGGATCTTGCCAAGCCGGGTGAGCTTGATCTTGACAGCCATGTTCTGCACTTCTCCTGATGATTGCCACGCTGCAATTCAGCGACTCAGGCGGATTGCCCGGTCCGGTCTTGCCTCACGTGTGTGACCGCCGCGCGACGCATTGAAACGAGTCGCGGACAGACAGCCGACCATTCTGCCAGAGCAGCGACGACCGGCCCAAATCCCGTTGTCGGGGCGTGCCCGGCGCTAGACCACCCGGTCGAAGCACTTGGTTTCGACACGGCGGGTCATCCGCCAGCCGTCGGCGGTGCGCAGGAACTCGTCCTCGTACCAGAGGCCGCAGAACAGCACCTGGGGCGGCTCCGCACCGGGCAGCACCATCGGGTTGAAACAGATGGTGCGCGATTTCGCCGTGTCACCGGTGATGGTCACGTCAAAGTTGCCGAGCATGTGCGCGTAGGCCGGAAAATTCGGCAGTACCTGCGCCAGCCACTCCTTGACCTCGGGGAAATTCCCGTCGATGCCGCCCATCGCGCGGTAGTCAATGTAGGCGTCGGGGGTGAAAACCTGTGCCAGATCATCGAATTGGCGGGTGTCTATGGCCGTCGAGTACGCGACCAACAATTGTTGGATTTCCAGGCGGTCCGAGATCTCTTCCAAGCTCAGCATGTTCCTGATTGAACACCACGGGCCGCGTCCGCCCGCGGCTTTGATGGAGCGGCGTCCAGGTTCAACCGTTAGGCTCCTGGCCCCATGGGAAGGTTCGCATTCGCTTTGACAGCGGCCGCAGCGGCAACACTGACGCTCATGTTCCTGGTCACGCCGCTAGCTGCAGCCGACCCTGACATCCAGCCGGCCGGCACCATGCCGATCCCGGCGGGGCCGGCCCCGGCCTGGATCGTCGCCGACATGGACTCGGGCCAGATCCTCGCGGGCCGCGACATGGACCTGCGGCACCCGCCCGCCAGCACCATCAAGACCCTGCTGGCTCTGACCGCGCTCAGTGAGTTGCCCAGCCTCGACGCGACCGTCGTCGGCACCGTCGCCGACACCCAGGCCGAATGCAACTGCGTCGGCATCGTCCCCGGCCACGTCTACACCGCTCGCCAGCTGCTGGACGCGGTGCTGCTGGCCTCGGGCAACGACGCCGCGAACGCGCTGGCCGACATGATCGGCGGCTACGACGCCGCCGTCGCCAAGATGAATGCAAAGGCCGCATCCATCGGCGCCGTCGACACCCATGCGGCGACCCCGTCGGGTCTGGACGGGGCCGGCGGTTCGGGCTGGACGACGCCACGCGACCTGGCGATCATCTTCCGCGCCGCCATGGGTAATCCGTACTTCGCGCAGATCACCGCACAGCCCGCCGCGACGTTCCCCGGCAAGAACGGCAACGAGCCGATCGTCAACGAGAACCAGCTGCTGCAGCGGTACCCGGGCACCATCGGCGGCAAGACCGGATTCACCGACGCGGCGAAGAAGACCTACGTGGCTGCCGCCGACCGCGGTGGACGCCGGCTGGTCATCGCCATGATGTACGGCATGGTCCACGAGGGCGGTCCGACCTACTGGGACCAGGCGTCTCAGCTGCTGGACTGGGGCTTCGCGCAGGACCGTTCGATGAGCATCGGCTCGCTGTAACCGATACCGGACCGGAATCTGGGCGCGAGCTGAAAGAGCCCTGCGAGACGTAGCGTCGACGCTCGTGCGCAAACTGTTCACGGCGACCGCGCTGACCCTCAGCGTGACCCTGACGATGCCGATCGCCGTCGTCGGCGGTGCCGCCAATCGAGCGGCCGCGGAACCCACTGGGCAGCCCGCGAACGCGCAGGCGTTGGCGAACGGCCCCGCGAAGGCGTGGGTGGTCGCCGACCTGGATACCGGTCAGGTGCTGGCCTCGCAGGACCCGGGCGGCTCGTACGCCCCGGCCAGCACCATCAAGCCACTGCTAGCCATGGTCGTGCTGGACAACCTGCGCCCCGATGCCCTCGGCCGGGCCAACGACTCGCACACCAAGGTCGAATGCTCATGCGTCGGGCTCAAACCCGGCCAGGTGTACAGCGCGCGGCAGCTCCTGGATGGATTGCTCATGGTGTCGGGCAATGACGCCGCGAACATGCTGGCGGACATGCTCGGCGGGCAACGCGCCACGGTGGCCGCCATGAACCGCAAGGCGCTGGCGCTCGGGGCCCGGAGCACCCACGCAGGCTCACCGTCCGGGCTCGACGGGCCCGGCTGGGAATCGATGACGACACCGCGCGATCTCGCGGTGATCTACCGAGCAGCGCTGACCTATCCGGTGATCGCCGAGATCTTTCGGCAGACGTCCGCGCAGTTCCCCGGCCGAACCCTAACCAGTCAGAACGAGCTGTTGACCGGGTACCCAGGCGATTTCGCCGGCAAGACCGGATACACGGACCGGGCCCGCAAGACGTACGTCGGCGCCGCGCAGCGCGGCAACCACCGGCTGGTCGTAGTGCAGATGTACGGCGCCGGCGATCTCTACCCCCAGGCACGGCAGCTGTTGGACTGGGGTTTCAGCCAATACAGCTGAGTCAGTAGGCCCGACCGCGCAGGATCACCAGCGTGGGGTGATCGAGCACGCCCGGCAGCCGTGGATCGTCGGGATAGCAGACGAGGTCGGCCGACGCGCCGTGCTCCAGCGCAGGCCGGCCCAGCCAGGCCCGGGCGTCCCAACTGGCCGCACCCAACGCCGCGGTGGGGCTCATCCCGACCCGGCCCAGCGCCGCAACTTCGTCGGCGATCCGACCGTGCGCGATCATGCCGCCGGCGTCAGTACCGGCGAAGATCGGCACACCGGCTTCGTGGGCAGCACCCACGCGCTGCGGGCACGATGCGTAGAGGGCGCGCATGTGCTTGGCGTACGTCGGGTACTTCGCCGCCTTCTCCGCGATGCCCGGGAAGTTGTCGATGTTGATCAGGGTCGGCACCAGGGCGGTGCCGTTCGCGAGCATCAGCTCGATGGTGTCGTCGGTGATCCCGGTGCCGTGCTCGATGCAGTCGATACCGGCATTGATCAGCCCCGGTAGCGCCTCCTCGCCGAAGACGTGCGCGGTGACGCGGGCACCGCCCGCGTGGGCGGCATCGATCGCTTCCTTGAGAACCTCGTCGGACCACAGCGGGGCCAGATCACCGACACCCCGGTCGATCCAGTCCCCCACCAACTTGACCCAGCCGTCACCCCGTCGGGCCTGCTCGGCGACGTACTGCGGCAGCTGCGATTCGTCCTCGATGTCGATCGGCAGGCCGGGCGTATAGCGCTTGGGTCTGGCCAGGTGCCGGCCCGCACGGATGATGCGCGGGAGGTCGTCGCGGTCGTCGAAGCTGCGGGTGTCCACCGGCGACCCAGCGTCGCGCAGCAACAACGCACCGGCCTGCCGCTCGGTCTCGGCCTGACGCTCTGCCTCGTCGAGTTCGACGGCGCCACCCGGGCCCAGCCCGACGTGGCAGTGCGCGTCGACCAGGCCGGGGATGATCCAGCCACCGTCAAAGACGGTCTCGGCGCCCGCTAGAGGTTCGGCCGACAGCAGCCCGTCGTGAATCCACCACTGCACCACCTCGCCATCGGGCAAGCCCCGACCGCGGATGTGCAGCTTCACTGAACTACTTCTTCGGGAACTTCAGCTGTGACAGATCGAAGTCAGCAAGGCCGGGCGGCAGCTCGTTGAGCCCCTGCGGCATGTTGGACAGGTCCGGGAAGCCACCGGGCAACGCGCTCGGGTCCAGACCGAAGGGGTTGCTTGCGGCCTTCGGCGGCGTCGGGCCCCGTCCGCCCTTCTTACCCTTGCCGGCCTGCTTGTTCTTGCCCTTGGCGACCTTGCGGGTGTTCTTGCGGCCGAACGGCATTCCCATTTGGCCGGCCATGGCCGACATCATCTTGCGGGCCTCGAAGAAGCGGTCGACCAGTTGGTTGACCTCGGCCACCGAGACCCCGGAGCCGTTGGCGATACGCAGCCGGCGGGAGGCGTTGATGATCTTCGGGTCGGAGCGCTCACCCGGGGTCATGCCGCGGATGATGGCCTGAATCCGGTCCAGGTGGCTGTCGTCGACAGCGGCCAGGGCGTCCTTCATCTGGCCGGCACCGGGCAGCATGCCGAGCAGATTGCCGATCGGACCCATCTTGCGGATCATCAGCATCTGCTCGAGGAAGTCCTCGAGCGTGAGCTCGCCGGAGCCGATCTTGGCCGCGGCCTCCTCGGCCTTCTTCTGGTCGAAGACCTGCTCGGCCTGCTCGATCAGGGTGAGCACATCGCCCATGCCCAGGATGCGCGACGCCATACGGTCCGGGTGGAAGACGTCGAAGTCTTCGAGCTTCTCGCCGGCCGAGGCGAACAGGATCGGCGCTCCGGTGACCTCGCGCACGGACAGCGCGGCACCACCGCGGGCATCACCGTCCAGCTTGGTCAACACGACACCGGTGAAGCCGACGCCCTCACGGAAGGCATTGGCGGTGGTGACGGCGTCCTGACCGATCATCGCGTCGAGGACGAACAGCGTCTCGTCAGGCTTGACGGCGTCGCGGATCGCGGCGGCCTGGGCCATCAGTTCTTCATCGATGCCGAGGCGGCCGGCGGTGTCGACGATCACGACGTCGAAGTGCTTGGCCTTGGCCTCGGCCAGACCCGCGGCGGCGACCGACACCGGGTCGCCCGTCGTCATCTGGTCGATGGTCACGCCATCGGGAGACACTCCCGGATGCGGCGCGAAGACGCTGACGCCGGCGCGCTCACCGACGATCTGCAGCTGGTTGACGGCGCCGGGGCGCTGCAGGTCACAGGCCACCAACAGCGGCGTATGACCTTGTTCGGCAAGCCATTTCGACAATTTGCCGGCCAGGGTGGTCTTACCGGAACCCTGCAGACCGGCCAGCATGATGACCGTCGGCGGCGTCTTGGCGAACACCAGCTGACGGGTCTCGCCACCGAGGATGCCGACGAGCTCCTCGTTGACGATCTTGACGACCTGCTGCGCCGGGTTCAGCGCTCCCGAGACCTCGGCGCCCTTGGCGCGTTCCTTGATCCGGCCGATGAAGTCACGCGTCACCGGCAGCGACACGTCCGCCTCAAGCAGGGCCAGGCGGATTTCGCGGGCGGTGGCGTCGATATCGGCGTCGGTCAGCCGGCCCTTGCCACGCAGACCCGACAGCGCACCGGTCAACCGGTCGGACAGGGATTCAAACACGGGACAAGCCTAGCGGGCTGCAGTTGCCGGCTTGGCCGGCGGCGGGGAAGGCAGTACCGCGTACAGATCCCGTTCGAACGCGCTCCGCTCCTCGGCGGCCGTGAAATCCTGCGACACCAGCAGACCGAAGGCGTCGACAACGGTGGCCCCCAGCGTCGTCACCGTCGCCCAGGACACGTCCACGCCTTTGCGCTCGATCACCGCGGAGAGCCGGGCCAGCAGACCCGGCCGGTCGGTACTGCGGATCTGCACCACCAGCTCGCCTGCCGAGGACCCCTCGAACCACAGCACGCGCGGCGGTGCGACTGTCTGGTAGCCGGGCACCGCGGCCGGTATCTCACCGGCCCGCCGGGTCGGGGCAGGTGTCTCCGCATCGCGCTGCTCCAGTGCGGCGATCACATCCAGCTCGCCGTCGAGCGCGAGGATGAACTGCTGCCGCAGCAGCTCAGCGGCCGGCGGTGCGCCAAAGTGCGGTGACACCACGAACGTGTTGATCGCCAGGCCGTCGTGGCTGTTGACGGAAGCCGAATGCACCCGCAGGGAGTGCAGCGCCAGCACGCCTGCAGCCTTGGACAGCAGGCCGCGCCGGTCCGGCGCAATCATCGTGACGTTGAACATGTGCGCACTGTCGGCCGGCGCGAGTTCGACGTGGACACCGGTTTGATTGGCACGCGAAAGCAGTTGCGGGTCAATGGGATCGGCATGGGGTAGCTCCTGCCCCGCCATCACCAGTCGGCACCGACGGACCAGATCGCCGATCAACGAGGCCTTCCAGTCCCCCCACACCCCCGGGCCGGTGGCCAGCGAATCCGCCTCGGCCAGTGCGTACAACAACTCCAGTACCAACGGGTCGCCGTCGAGCGCGTCGACCACGGCGGCAATGGTGTTCGGGTCCTGCAAGTCTCGACGGGTTGCGGTGTCCGGCAGCAGCAGGTGGTAGCGCACCATCTTGGCCAGCACCTCGATATCGGCGGGCCACATGCCCATGCGGGTGCCGATCTGGTGGGCCAGCTCGGCCCCGATGGCGCTGTGATCGCCGCCGCGGCCCTTGCCGATGTCGTGCAGCAGGGCGCCCAGGACCAGCAGATCCGGCCTGGTCACTCGAGTCGTGAACGCGCTAGCCCGGGAGACGGTTTCGATCAGGTGACGGTCGACGGTCCAGATGTGCACCACATCGCGCGGCGGCAGGTCGCGGATGGCGCCCCACTCCGGAAAGAGCCGACCCCACAATCCAGTCCGGTCGAGAGCCTCCACCGTCGCCACCGCACCCGGCCCGGCCGCCAACATCACCAGCAGGTCGTCGAGCGCTTCTTTCGGCCACGGCGTGCGCAGTTCGGGCGCCGATTCAACCAACCGCCCCAGCGTCGAGGCCGCGATGGGAAGTCCGCCTGTTGCCGCAGCCGCGGCAACCCGCAGAATGAGGCCTGGGTCGCGCTGTGGCTTGGCGTCGCGGGCCAGGATGACCTCGCCGCCGAATTCCAGCACCCCTTCGTCCAGGGGCCGCCGAACAGGTCGCTTGAGGGCAGCAAATCCTCTGCGCGGCAGCGCATTACCCGCGGTCCGCACTCCGGCGTCCACGTAAAAGCTGATGGTACGGGCCGCGTCGCTGATCATGCGGGCCAGATCGAAGCGGTCCCCGATCCCCAACGCGGCACCGACCTCGTCGGCGTACTGGGCCAGCACCATTTCGCGGCCCTTGTGGGAGACGCGATGCAACTCGGTGCGCACGTTGAGCAGCACCAGGTGGGCGTCCCCCAGCGTGCCAATGGGTGATGCGACCGACCGACTGGGATAGACGTCGGCCAGTTGTGCCATGGCCAGCGCGTTCAGCAGCTGAACGTCACGCAGGCCGCCGCGGCCGTTCTTCAGATCCGGCTCCGCGCGGTGCGCGATCTGTCCGGAACGCTCCCACCGTGCGGCCGCGTGTTCGATCAATTCAGTGAAGCGAGAGGCGATCCCCGTCCGCCACTGCCGGCGCACTCCAGCGATCAACTGCGCCGACAGGTCGGGATCACCGGCGATATGCCGGGCATCAAGCATGGCCAGCCCGGCGGAAGAGTCACCGGCCGCGGTCTTGAGCGCCTGCGGCACCGTCCGGACGCTGTGATCGAGGTGAATATTGGCGTCCCACAACGGATACCACAGCGACTCGGCGACCTCGGTGACGACGTCCTGGGGCAGGTCGTTGTGCAGCAGCATCAAATCCAGATCGGAGTACGGCAGCATTTCCCGCCGCCCCAGGCCACCGGTCGCCACGATGGCGAACCCGCTGGTCTCGGTAATACCGATCTCGGTTGCCTTTGCGGCAAGCCAGAATTCATACAGATCGACCAGAGCGTGACGGAGCGCCGCGGAATCGAGCCGATGCGCGCCGCCGTCCATCAACTGTTCGATGGCGACCGCCAAATCCGTTGCCGGGCGCGGTGATCCCGCCGCCGGAGCATCGGATGCTCCGGCTCCGGCAGCGGAATCTGGTGTCTGCATGTTCATCTGGGAATCAGCGGCCGTCAGATGGCGTCGCTGCCCCGTTCACCGGTACGCACCCGAACCACGGTGTCGACAGAGGTGACCCACACCTTGCCGTCACCGATCTTGCCGGTACGGGCGGCTTGCACGATGACATCCACGACCTTGTCGACGGCGGCGTCGTCGACGATGACCTCCACGCGCACCTTCGGCACGAAGTCCACGGAGTACTCGGCACCACGGTAGACCTCGGTGTGGCCCTTCTGTCGCCCGTAACCCTGCACCTCGCTGACGGTCATGCCGAGGATGCCCATTTGCTCCAGGCCCGTCTTGACGTCTTCGAGTGTGAACGGCTTGACGATCGCCGTGATCAACTTCATTTGGTCGATTCCTTCCGAATACCCGTGGATGTCACCGTAAATCCTTCCCGATCACGCGAATTCATAAGCAGTTTCCGCATGTTCGGCCTCGTCGATACCGGTGGCCTCGTCCTCCCGGTCGAGACGCAGGCCAATGGTGTACTTGACGATCAAGGCCAAGATAGCCGTACCGATCGCCGAGTACGCAAGCACCGCGAACGCACCGACGGCCTGACGCCACAGCTGGTCGAAGCCACCGCCGTAGAACAGACCCACGACGCCGGCCGGAGCCTCCTTGGTGGCCACCAGACCGACCATCAGGGTGCCGAACAGACCACCGACCAGGTGCACACCCACGACGTCGAGCGCGTCGTCGAAGCCGAGCTTGAACTTCAGACCGACCGCCAGAGCACAGACCACACCGGCACCCGCGCCGATCGCCAGCGCGCCTAAGACGTTGACCGACGAACAGGACGGGGTGATGGCCACCAGGCCGGCCACGATGCCCGACGCCGCACCCAGCGAGGTGGCCTTGCCATCGCGGATCTTTTCCGTCAGCAGCCAGAACAGCATCGCGGTGGCGGTCGCCACGGTGGTGGTGATGAAGGTCGACGCCGCAGCGCCGTCGGAGTTCAGCGCCGAACCGGCGTTGAAGCCGTACCAACCGAACCACAGCAGACCGGCGCCCAGCATGACGAACGGCAGGTTGTGCGGCCGCATCATGGTGCCGGGCCAGCCGGAGCGCTTGCCCAGGATGATGGCCAGCACCAGGCCCGCGGTACCGGAGTTGATGTGCACCGCAGTACCACCGGCGAAGTCAATTGCCTTGAGGTGGTTGGCGATCCAGCCGCCGTGCTCGCCGGTGACACCGTCGAAGGCGAACACCCAGTGCGCGACCGGGAAGTACACGAACGTGGCCCACAGGCCGGCGAACAGCAGCCAGCCGCCGAACTTCAGGCGGTCAGCGACCGCGCCGGAGATCAGGGCGACGGTGATGATCGCGAACATCAACTGGAACGCCACGAACACCAGCTGCGGGATGGTTCCCGCGAGCGGAATCTTCACTGCCGCAGTGGCTCCCGCGGCGAGGTGCGGAACCAGCGAGTTGCCGCCGATCAGTCCCTTGAGTCCCCAATACTGCGTGGGATCACCGACAACACCCCACATGTCGTTGCCGAACGCCATCGAGTAGCCGAACAGCACCCACAGCACGGTGACAACACCCATGGCACTGATGCTCATCATGATCATGTTGAGCACGCCCTTACGGCGCACCATGCCGCCGTAGAAGAACGCCAGACCCGGTGTCATCAGCAGCACGAGCGCTGAACTCGCCAACATCCATGCTGTGTCACCGGTGTCCGGCGTGCCCATTATCGGGAATCCATCCACTGGCCGCTTCCTCCTTCACCCATGTCACGGGCAGATGCCGATGACCTAGGCCAGAACAATGCGCAGTGGTTGTTTCGCCGACGACGCACGGGCGTTTCACCTGTGTGAACGGATCGACCAGTTACGTTTCGGCGCGGTTAAGGTCCTTGTCGCGGGCGGTCGCCAGTCCTGTGAGCAGTCCCCCGCAAGCGGGAGGTACCCCCAGCAAAACTGTCGCTTTTCCAGTGAAAAGCGACAGTTTTGCGTCTGCTCGCGAGGGAAGGCGACTACCCCAGGAGGGCGTCGACGAAGGCAGCGGGCTCGAAGGGCGCCAGGTCGTCCGGGCCCTCGCCGAGGCCGACGAGCTTGACCGGCACGCCGAGCTCCTGCTGCACCCGGAACACGATGCCGCCCTTGGCGGTCCCGTCGAGCTTGGTCAGCACCACGCCGGTGATGTCGACGACCTCGGCGAACACCCGTGCCTGCGGCAGGCTGTTCTGGCCGATGGTGGCGTCGAGTACCAGCAGCACCTCGTCGACCATGGCGCGCTTTTCCACCACACGCTTGACCTTGCCCAGCTCGTCCATCAGACCGGTCTTGGTGTGCAACCGGCCGGCGGTGTCGACCACGACGACGTCAGCGCCCGCCGCGATGCCCTTGTCGACGGCGTCGAACGCCACGGACGCCGGGTCCGCGCCCTCGGGGCCACGCACGATGTCCGCGCCGACGCGGGCGCCCCAGCTCTGCAGCTGATCGGCAGCCGCTGCACGGAAGGTGTCGGCCGCGCCGAGGACGACGCGGCGGCCGTCGGCGACGAGCACGCGCGCCAGCTTGCCGACGGTGGTCGTCTTGCCGGCACCGTTGACGCCGACGACCAGCAGCACCGACGGCTTGTCGGCGTGTGGCAGGGCCTTGATCGACCGGTTCAGATCGGTGCGCAATTCCTCGATCAGCACCTCACGCAGCACGGCGCGGGCGTCGGCCTCGGTACGTACATTGGCCTCGCCCATCCGGGCGCGCAGCGCGGTGACGATCGACTCGGTGGCGACCGGGCCCAGGTCCGCGATCAGCAGGGTGTCCTCGATGGACTCCCAGGAGTCCTCGTCCAGGTCGCCGCCGCCGAGCAGGCCGAGCATGCTGCGCCCCAGAGTGGTCTGGGACTTGGCCAGGCGGCCGCGCAGCCGCTCCAACCGGCCTGCGGTGGGTGCGATCTCCTCGCGCGGTGCGGCTTCGGCTTCAGGCTCGAGCTCTGGCTCTGGCTCTGGCTCTGGCTCGGCGACAGGCTCCGGTGCCGGCTCAGGCTCAGCTGCCACCTCTGGCTCAGCTTCGGCCGCCACTTCCGGCTCGGGCGCGGCCACATCCGGTTCCGGCAGTTGAACGTCGGCGATAGTGCGCTTGTGCGCATCTCGCGGAATCTCCGCGTCGTCACCGACGGTGGGCAGTCGTTCGGCGGTATCGGAGCTGCTGAAGGTGATGCCCGACGACGCGGTGTAACCACCCGAACGGTCAATCGGCTTGGTCTCGTCCTTGGCCGCCGGCAGACTGACCCGGCTGCGGCGGTAGCGCACCAGACCGACCACAAAGACGGTGACGATCAGGGCGGCGACAACGGCTATCGCGATCCAGGCTTCAGTTGGCATTCGGCCATTGTTCCAGGGCCGGACTGGCGTCCAGCGAGAGGCAGGCGCCCCACCGCCTGACCGCTACGAGCCCGCGGAGACCAACTCCTGGCCGCGCATGCGCTGCGAGATCACCTGGGTGATGCCGTCGCCCTGCATGGTGACGCCGTACAGCGCGTCGGCGACCTCCATGGTCGGCTTCTGGTGCGTGATGACGATCAGCTGCGACTTCTCCCGCAGCTGCTCGAACAGACTGATCAGACGACGCAGGTTCACGTCGTCCAGCGCAGCCTCGACCTCGTCCATGACGTAGAAGGGCGACGGGCGCGCCCGGAAGATCGCCACCAGCATCGCCACCGCGGTCAGCGACTTCTCACCACCGGACAGTAGAGACAGCCGCTTGACCTTCTTGCCCGGCGGCCGGGCCTCGACCTCGATACCGGTGGTCAGCATGTCGCTGGGATTGGTCAGCAGCAGCCGGCCCTCGCCGCCGGGGAACAACGTGGAGAACACCTGGGTGAACTCCTGCTCCACGTCCGCATAGGCCTCGGCGAACACCCGCAGGATGCGTTCGTCGACGTCAGCGATGACGTCCATCAGGTCCTTGCGGGCGCCCTTGACGTCCTCGAGCTGGGTGGACAAGAAGTTGTAGCGCTCTTCGAGCGCGGCGAACTCTTCCAGCGCCAGCGGATTCACCCGGCCGAGCTCGGCAAGTTCCTTCTCCGCCTTCTTCGCACGACGCTCCTGGGTGGGCCGGTCGAACGGCATCGGCGCCGGCGCGGTCACCTGTTCGCCGCGTTCCTTGGCCTGCTCGTACTCGGCCATCTCCAGCTCGGTCGGCGGCAGCGGCACCTCCGGGCCGTACTCGGCGACCAGGTCGGCGACCGCCATGCCGAACTGCTCCAGGGCCTGCTGTTCGAGTTGCTCAATACGAAGGGCCGCTTGCGCTTTCGCTACCTCGTCGCGATGCAGCGCCTCGGTCAGCACACCGGCGCGGGCACTGAGTTCGGTCACCTCTGCGCGAACGCGCGTCAAACCCTCTGAGCGGTGGGCCCTTTCGGTTGCCAGTGCATCACGCTTCTGCGCTGCGAGAGTCACTGTGGCAGCCAGCTTTTCGGCAACCAAGCGGCCGGAGTCGGCAACCGCGGCCGCGACCTTCGCCGCATGCTCGCGGGATTCGCGGGCCCGGGCCGCACGCAGCCGCGCCTCCCGCTCGGCAGCAGCCGCACGGCGCAGCGAATCCGCCCGTCCGCGAACGGCATTCGCACGTTCCTCAGCTGTGCGTAGCGCCAGTCGAGCCTCGACCTCGATGGCGCGGGCTTCCTCGGCAGCCGCCGTCGTCTCGTGCCGATCGACGTGCTCGACCTCGAACATCGGCTCCTGCTGGGCATTGTGGAAGCGGTCTTCCAACTCGGCCAGCTCAGCCAAATTGCGGCTCCGGCCGCCCTCCAACTCGTCGCGCTGCGCAATGAGCCGCTGCCATTCGGCATCCGCGGTCCGGGCATCGTGGCCGAGCCGGCCCAGCTGCTCGTAGATAGCCGAGATGGCAGCGTCAGATTCGTGCAGTGCGGCCAGTGCGTGTTCGACACCGTCGCGCCGGGCCGACTGTTCGCTGAGCGCGCCAGAGAGCGCGGCACCGAACTCACTGGTCTGACGCTCGGCATCGATCAACGCCGCGCGGGCCTTGTCGATCTCCGAAGTGATCTCCAGGGCACTTGGCTTGCGATCGGAACCACCGCTCACCCAACCCGCGCCGACCAGGTCACCGTCGGCAGTGACGGCCTGCAGCTCCGGCCGCGCAGCCACCAGTCGCAGCGCGGTCGGCAGGTCGCCGACCACCGCGACCCGGGCCAGCATGGCGCTCATCGCCCCGTTCAGGCGGGCCGGCACCTCGACAAGGTCCAGCGCCCACCGCGCGTCGGAGGGCAATTCCCCACGCGGCGAAGTGGTTTCGCCGGGCCAGTCGCCCAGCACGATGGACGCCCGGCCGCCGTCGCCCTGCTTGAGCGCGTCGACCGCAGCCCGGGCCGCGTCGAAACTGTCGGCCGCCAGCGCGTCCGCCGCGGCGCCCAGCACTGCCGCGATAGCCACCTCATGTCCCGACTGCACGCGCAGTAGTTCCGCGACTGAGCCGAAAAGGCCTGCCCCGTCATGGTTTTTCTGCAGCCACGCCGAGCCGTCTTTGAGGTCCAGCGTCACCGACAGGGCTTCGATGCGGGCCCGCAATGACGCCACCTGCTTCTCCGCGGCGCGCTCGGCGGCCTGCAGTTCCTCGACGCGTGCGTCGGCCTGCCACATGGCCGTCATGGTGCGGTCGTGATGCTCATCCAGCCCGAACTCACCGGCGTCGAGCTCTCCGACCTTGCCTTGCACGATTTCGAACTCGGCTTGCGCCTGCTCTACCCGAGCGGCCGCCTCCTCGATGCTGCCGGTCAACCGGCCGGCGCCCTCGTCGATCGATTCGACCCGGGTCCGCATCGTGTCCACCTGGCCGGACAACCGTGCCAAGCCTTCTCGCCGGTCGGCTTCGGCGCGGGCGGCGGCCATCTGCGCCCGCTCGGCGTCTGCCGCGGCACGTTCACATTCGGCCAGCGCACTGCGGGCAGCCTCCAACCGAGTCCGCGATTCCGCAAGCTCGGCGAACAGCTGCTCCTCGTGCTCGGCAACGGCTTCGGCCTCGGCATCTAGCTCGTCCGGGTCCCGCCCGGTCGACATCTCAGGCTCGGAGTCCAGCAGCTGGGTGCGCTCGGTGGCGATCCGCACGGTCGCGCTAACGCGTTCGGCCAGCGCGGACAACCGGAACCAGGTCTGCTGAGCCGCCTCGGCTCGGCCGGACAGGCCCGACACGGCGGACTCGTGACCGGCCAATTCCGCCGACGCCGCTTCCAGACGCTCGGTCACCTCGCCGTGTTCGCGGCGCAACGCCGTCTCGGTCTGATTGGTGTCGTCGAACTCAGCCTGCCGGGTCACCAGGTCGTCCGCGGCCAACCGCAGTCGCGCGTCACGTAGGTCGGCCTGGATGGTCTGCGCCCGACGCGCCATCTCGGCCTGGCGGCCCAGCGGCTTGAGCTGACGACGCAGTTCGGTGGTCAGGTCCGTCAGGCGGGCCAGGTTGGCCTGCATGGCGTCGAGCTTGCGGACCGCCTTTTCCTTGCGCCGGCGGTGCTTGAGCACGCCGGCGGCCTCTTCAATGAAGGCACGACGGTCTTCGGGCCGAGACTCCAATATTTCCGAGAGCTTGCCCTGGCCGACGATGACGTGCATTTCGCGGCCGATACCGGAGTCGGACAGCAGTTCCTGCACGTCCATGAGCCGGCAGCTGCTGCCGTTGATCTCGTATTCACTGGCACCGTCGCGGAACACCCGGCGCGTGATCGACACCTCGGAGTACTCGATGGGCAGAGCGTTGTCCGAGTTGTCGATGGTCAGCGTGACCTCGGCCCGGCCCAGCGGCGCCCGCGAGGAGGTACCGGCAAAGATGACGTCTTCCATCTTGCCGCCGCGCAGGGTCTTGGCGCCCTGCTCACCCATCACCCAGGTCAGGGCGTCGACGACGTTCGATTTACCCGAACCGTTCGGCCCCACAACGCACGTGATGCCCGGTTCGAAGCGAAGAGTCGTCGAGGACGCGAAGGATTTGAAGCCCTTCAGCGTCAGACTCTTCAGATGCATAGGGTGAAACCCTACCGTCGAGGCGGTTAAATGCCGGGGACCCCTGGGCTCTCTATCTCTCGGAAAAGCCGTCGATGGGTTCGCCGGCCGCGGCCCAGTCGTCGACCACGGTCGTCACCGTGCCGGGCGTCGTACCACCGCGCAGCAGTTCCAGTAGCCGTTCGCAGTCGGCCCGTGAGCCCTGCGCGACGACGTGGACCCGGCCGTCCGGCTTGTTACTGGCGTAGCCCGTCAAACCGAGTTCCAGGGCCCGGGCCCGGGTCCACCACCGGAACCCGACGCCCTGCACGCGGCCGTGCACCCAGGCCGAGAGCCGGACTTGCGCTGTCACTCGTCGGCGAACTCGAAGGTGACCTCGGTGCCCGCCTTCAGCGTGCGGCCTACCGTGCACACCTTGTCGATGGCCCGCTCGACGACGATCTTCAGGCGCTTGAGGTCGTGCTCGGACAGGCTCGAGAGGTCCAGTTCCATGGACTCCTGCAGCAGCGGGTAGACCTCGTTCTCTCGGTCCGGCGGTCCCGACACCCGAATCGTGGCCTGATAGTCGTCGCCGAGCCGCGTGCGCAACGGCGCATCGCTGCTCATGCCGCTGCACGCCGCCAACGCGATCTTGAGCAACTCCCCAGGGGTGAAGACGCCGTCGACGTCCTCAGATCCGACGAGGACGTCGGCTCCCCGCGAGCTGTGCCCGGTGTAGCGGCGCACCCCGGTCCGTTCGACCCACAGTTCCGTCATGGCTCATTTGTACAGTGCCTGCGGCGTCACTTTGCCGCCGGCAACCCCGGTGAGCGGGTGTTACGTTGAGTGCCATCACATTCACAGGGAGCCACCAGCGATGACCTATCCCCCCGCCAGCCCTGAGCCGGGCGCCCAGCCGTGGCAGCCACCGCAGCAACCCGCCCCCGGGTTCCCGCCGGCTGGATATGGACCCGACCAATCGGCCGGCTACGGGCAGGCACCCGGTTACGGCCAAGCCCCCGGTTACGGACAAGCTCCCGGGTACGGCCAAGCCCCCGGTTACGGACAAGCCCCCGGTTACGGACAAGCTCCCGGGTACGGCCAGGCACCCGGTTACGGCCAAGCCCCCGGTTACGGCCAAGCCCCCGGTTACGGACAAGCTCCCGGGTACGGCCAGTCACCTGGGTATCCCGCGGGCCCCGGCTACCCCGGCGCACCCACCCCGAACAACCAGAAGAAGCTGCTGATCGGCGGCCTCGCTGTGCTCGCGGTAATCGGCATCGTGATCGGCGTGGTTTTGTTCACGGGTTCCGGCGGAGCGCTCAGCGCCTTGGGCGGCAACTCCGACGAAGATCAGATTCGCAGCCTGTTGAGCTCACCGCAGGCATTGAAGGACCACCGGTGCGAAGCGGACAACAAGTTCCTCGGCAAGGTTCCCAGCCTCACCGGCGGTACCGGTAAGAGAGCCCCGACGGGCCCCGATACAAAAGTCACCGTCGACAGCGTCGACGTAAATGGTGACCAGGCCACCGTGCACATCACCGCAACCACGAGCGCAGGATCGGCGCATCCCACCATCTATTTCCGCAAGGAAGGCGGTGAGTGGAAATACTGCGTCACCGACGACCCGGTATTTAAGGGACTGCAGGGCGGGAACTAGGGGCCCACCGGCGATTCCGCAGGCAGTCGCTCCCCCGGTGTTACGTTGAACTGCAAGCACAGTTCACAGGGAGCGATCAGCCATGACCTATCCCCCGCTCGGTCCGCAGCCAGGCGCGCAGCCCTGGCAGCCGCCGCAGCAGGTCACCCCCGGCTTCCCGCCGGCGGGGTACGGCCAGTGGGGGTACGGCCAGCCGGGGTACGGACTGCCTGGGTACAGCCAGCTGCCTGGTTACCCGGCAGGCCCCGGCTTCACCGGCGCCCCGACACCCAAGTCGAACGGCCCCAAGTGGGCGCTGGTCTCCGGACTGGCGGCAATCATCGTCGTCGGCATCACGGTCGGGGCATTTTTGTACACGAGTTCCGGCGGAGGGCTCAGCGGGCTCAGCGCTCTCGGTGGCCGCTCCGACGAGGACCAGATTCGCAGCCTGGTGAGTTCGCAGTCCTCGTCGATCAAAGATCGCGCTTGCGCCAACGACCTGAAATTCTTCAGCAACTTTCCTGACGTCGTTGACACCACCGGCGCCAACCCGAGTGGCCCCAAAGGCACAGCGCCCATTGACCGCGTCAACGTGACCGGTGATACCGCTACCGCCGAGGTGACCGCGACATTGACCTCCGGTCTGGAGCGTGCCGACACCCTCTACTTCCGTAAAGAAGGCGGCGAGTGGAAGATCTGCCTTACAGACTCACCGCAAATGAAGTGGCTGCAGCAGCTGCCCGGCATGAAGTAACCCCCGGCGACTTGCCCGGTCGCGGTTGACATTTCGGGTGGTAGAGCTGGTGTTACGTTGGATACCAAGCACAGTTCACAGGAGCACGCAAAGATGACATATCCCCCGTCCGGCGCAGATCCAGGCGCCCAACCCTGGCAGCCGCCGCAGCAGCAGCCAGGGTTCCCGCCGGATGGATACGCCGAGCCTGCGTACGGGCAACCGGCGTACGGACAGCCCGAGTATGGCCAGCCGGCGTACGGCCAACCCGACCACGGCCAACAACCTGCATACGGCCAGCCGGCCTACGGACAGCCCGAGTATGGCCAGCCTGCATACGGCCAACCCGCCTACGGCCAGCCGAGTTATGGCCAGCCCTACGGACAGCCCGTTGCGTACGGCCAGCCCGGTGCCTACGGCCAACCCAACGCCTACGGTCAACCCGCGCCGTATCCCGGCTATCCGATGGGCCCGGGATTCCCGGGCCAGCCCGGCTTCCCGCCACCGACACCACCCCGTTCGAACCGCAAGTTGGCGATCATCGGCGCGAGCATCGCCGTCCTTGTCGTCGTGATCGTCTTCGCGGTGCTCCAGTTTGTGCCGGGTTCGAAGTCGGGTTCGAGTGGCAGCGGGGTGCCAATCGGACAGGCGTCGGACGAGGACCAGATCCGCGACTTGCTGTCGTCAAACATCGAGACCTTCGACGATTTCAAGGCGCATTCGTGCGCCAACGACGTGAAGGTCTACAACATGCTGCCGTCGATCTCGGGCAAGTTCGACAAGGGCGCGGGCGGCGACGCCGGGCCGGGTACCACCGGTCGCACCGAGATCACCGATATCAACGTCAACGGAGATCGGGCGACGGTGAACGTCAACTCGACCTCCGGCATCAACAACGTCCCGCTGCGCAAAGAAGGCGGCGAGTGGAAGTTCTGCATGACCGATTCGCCGAAGTTCAAGGGCCTGCCCGGGCTGAAGTAGCCCGGCCTCAGGTCGCTCGCGGCATGCGCGGCCGCGGTTGGCATTTCGGGCAGTAGTACGACGAGCGGTTCATGAACTTCTCCCGCCGGATCGCCGTTCCGCACCGGCGGCACGGTTCGCCCTCCTGGCCGTAGGCGTCCAGCGAGCGGTCGAAGTACCCGGACTCCCCGTTGACGTTGACGTACAGCGCGTCGAATGACGTACCGCCTTGCGCCAGTGCAGAATTCATCACGTCTGTGGCATGTCCGAGCAGTTCCCCGAGCCGACGCTTGGGCAACGCCGACGCCGGTCGAAAACCGTTGACCTGTGCGCGCCACAGGGATTCGTCGGCGTAGATGTTGCCGACGCCGGACACCACGGTTTGGTCTAATAACTGCCGTTTGATCTCAGAGTCCTTGCGCCGCAAGGTATTCACCACGGAATCCAGGTCGAATGCGGGGTCCAGCGGATCGCGCGCGATGTGCGCCACCGGCTCTGGCACCACACTGCCGTCGACCTCGACCAGGTCGCAGACCTGCCAGCCGCCGAAGGTTCGCTGGTCGACGAAGCTGAGTTCGGTGCCGTCGTCGAGGACGGCCGCAATCCGCAGATGATTCGGGCGGGCCGGCGGGCCGATCAGCATTTGGCCACTCATCCCGAGATGGACCACCAGCGCCTCGTCGTCGTCGAGGGTCAGCCACAGATACTTCCCACGGCGCCCGGTCCCCGTAATCCGGCGTCCCGCGAGCCGGCCCACCAAGTCGGCCGGACCGGCGTCGTGACGTCGTACCGCGCGCGGATGCAGCACCTGAACGGACGTGAAACCCTTTGCCACTACGTGCGATTCGAGGCCGCGGCGGACCACTTCGACTTCGGGAAGTTCAGGCATTGCTGACGGCGTCGGCCTCAGGATCGGCGGGCGCGGACTCCAGCGCCTGGTACGCCGCAGCGGCGGCGTGCTGTTCGGCTTCCTTCTTGGTACGCCCGATACCTTCGCCGTAATCGACGCCGTTGACGACGGCGCGCGCGGTGAACTCCTTGTCGTGTTCCGGACCGGTGGATGTCACGACGTAAGCCGGGACACCGATCCGGCGGGCAGCAGACAATTCCTGCAGGCTGGTCTTCCAATCCAGACCCGCGCCCAGGCTGGCAGCGGTGTCGAGCGCCGCGCTGAACAGGCCCATCACCACCGCTTGGGCCACCTCGTGACCGTGTTCGACGTACGTTGCGCCGAGCAGGGATTCGAGCCCGTCGGCCAACAAGTTGGCCTTGTGCGCGCCGCCACTGCCCATCTCGCCGCGGCCCAACAGCAGATGACTGCCCAACCCGTCAGGCGTCAGACCACGGGCGATCTCTGCCAGCGCCTGGGTGTTGACCACCGCAGACTTGAGCTTGGCCAGTTCGCCTTCGCTGCGCTCCGGGTAACGGCGGAAGATCTCCGCGGTGATCACCAGTCCGAGCACGGCATCGCCCAGAAACTCCAGCCGTTCGTTGGTCGGCAGACCACCGTTCTCATAGGCATAACTGCGGTGGGTCAGCGCCACGGTCAGCAGGTCATCGGAGAGCTGCACGCCCAGCGCCGCAAGCAGCGGCGCACGGTCCACCGTCACGGACCGCCCTCCGGCGCGGCGCCCTCGGGCTCAGAACTGTCCGGCAGCATGGCCGACAACTTCGCCCACCGCGGGTCGATCTTGTCGTGATGGTGGTCCGGCTCGGCATCGAGCAGCCGCACGCCGCAGTCCGGGCACAGGCCCGGGCAGTCCGGGGTGCACACCGGTGAGAATGGCAGCGTCAGCCCGACCTCGTCGATGATCAACTGCTCGATGTCGACGGTGTCGTCGACGACGTGCCCGACCTCGTCTTCCTCGGTCGTGGCCTCGGTGGCGCTGTCCGGATAGGCGAACAGCTCGGTGAGGTCGACGGTGACATGCCCAGTCAGCGGGCTGAGGCAGCGCGAACACTCACCGGTGGTCGGCGCGGACGCCGAACCGGTCACCAAGACGCCTTCGGACACCGACTGCAACTGCAGGTCAAGCTCGATCGGCGCACCAACATCGATGGCCATCAGATCCAGGCCGATCCGCCCAGGGCTCGACACGGTTTCGGCGTGCATGATCATCGACCCGGGCCGTCGGCCCAATCGCGCAATGTCAATGATCAGCGGACTTGGACCAGGCATTGGTCAATCCTACGTCGGCGCCGGTCACCGACCGGACGCCGCTGGCGGCAATCCGGTTCAGCGCTGGGCGTAGTCGTGGGTGCCCGCCGCGGTGCGCAGCTGGTGCCGACCCCGGCTGACCGACCGCAGAGTGCCGTTGAGGTGCTCCTCGAACTCGGCGAGCTTGTTGTCGACGTAGATGTCGCATTCGCCCCGCAGGCGGTCGGCCTCGGCGTGCGCAGAATCGACCATCCGGGTGGCCTCGGCGTGGGCGGTCTGGACCACCTCGGTCTCCGACACCAGACGCTGCTGCTCCTTGATGCCCTCCTGAACGGCCTTCTCGTAGGAGATGTTGCCGCTCTCCAGGAGCCGGTCGACCTCGGCCTTGGCCCGGCTGGTGCTCGCCTCGTACTCCCGCTTGGCGGTGCTGGCGATCCGGTTGGCCTCCTCGCGGGCCTCGCCGACCATGCGTTCGCTGTGCGCACGCGCCTCGGAGACCATCCGGTCGGCCTGCGCCTTGGCGTCGGCCAGCAGCCGATCCGCTTCGGAACGGGCATGGTTGACCAGCGAGTCCGCCTCGGCAGTCGCCGACGACACCATCGCGTCGGCGTGCTGTTTTGCCTCGCGCAGCATGCCGTCGCGCGCGTCGAGCACGTCCTGGGCGTCGTCCAGCTCGCCCGGGATCGCGTCCTTGATGTCGTCGAGCAGTTCCAGGACGTCGCCGCGCGGCACCATGCAGCCAGCGGTCATCGGCACTCCGCGTGCCTCTTCCACGATCGCGCCGAGCTCGTCCAGCGCCTCAAATACTCGGTACACGGCCACATCCTCCAGGCGTAGTTGTTGTTACTAGTGTGCCTGGTGTTACTCGAGTGACTCGGCTTTGGCAGCCGGTGTGTCGCGATCCGAGAAACGCCCGTTCGCTGACGCTGCGCCTACGACGCAGAAGTTCGAGCGATCAAGGCCCTGGACGCAGGGCCAACGGGGTTCAGCCGGCCAGCTTGGCCTGCAGCCTCTTGTTCACCACCGCCGGCAGCAGGTCGGTGACATCGCCCCCGAGCGCCGCCACCTCCTTGGCCAACGACGACGACACGAACGAGTACTGCGGCTTGGTCGCGACGAAGAAGGTGTCGACGCCGGCGACGTGCCGGTTCATCTGTGCCATCTGCAGCTCGTACTCGAAGTCGGTGCCGGTGCGCAGGCCCTTGACGATGGCGGTCAGTCCGCGAGCCCGCGCGAAATCGACGACCAGACCCGATCCCGCCTCAACCCGCAGGTTCGGCAGGTGCGACGTCGCCTCGGTGATCATCGCAATGCGTTCCTCGGCGGTGAACATCCCTTTCTTGTTGGGGTTCACCAGCACCGCCACCACCACTTCGTCGAACTGGGCCGCCGCCCGCTCGAAGACGTCGAGATGTCCAAGGGTTACCGGGTCGAAGGATCCCGGGCATACCGCGCCGCTCATAGCCCAAGACGGTACAAGGCCCGGGCGTTTGGGGCCCGACGGGTCAGCCCGTCCACTCCGCCATTTCCAGCCGGGTGTCGCCGTACTTGCGTTCCCGCAGCGCCGTCCAGCCGTCCGGCCATACCAGCGCCGGCCCCGTCGTCGGACGCTCAATCACCGCGAGCGCACCCGCGGCCAGCCATCCTCCCGAAACAAGTTGCCCGACAACGGCTTCCACGTCTGCCGCCGGCACATCGTAGGGCGGGTCAGCGAACACGAGATCCACCGGCCGGGACGCCGACGTCGCGGCCACACTCGCCGCAGTGCCGCACCGCACGACGGCGCCGTCGACCCCGAGTTCGGCAATGTTCCGCGAAATCACCGCAGCGGCACGCCGGTCGGCCTCGACGAACAACGCCGA
Organism: Mycolicibacterium sp. CBMA 234; assembly: GCF_009729415.1. Lineage (GTDB taxonomy): Bacteria > Actinomycetota > Actinomycetes > Mycobacteriales > Mycobacteriaceae > Mycobacterium. The sequence continues at coordinate 395,509 of NZ_MPKW01000018.1, read as the reverse complement.
CGCCGCCCCACGGGACAGCGCCTCCAGCCCGAGCGCGCCCGAGCCCGCGTACAGATCGAGCACGCGGGCGCCGTCAAAATCCACCCGGACGGCCAGCAGGTTGAACAGCGACTCCCGGACCCGATCAGTGGTGGGACGAGTCCCCTTGGCGGGCACCGAAATTCGACGGCCGCCGTAGCGGCCGCCAATGATCCGGGTCAGCTGATCACCACGAGCAGATCGCCGCCTTCGACACCCGCCGTGGGCGTGACGGCAATCCGCGCGACGGTACCGGCCTTGGGCGCGGTGATGGCCGCCTCCATCTTCATGGCCTCGATGGTCGCGATGGTCTGGCCGGCCTCGACCTCGTCGCCGACCGCCACCCCGACCGTGACCACACCGGCGAACGGTGCCGCCACGTGGTCCGAATTGGTCCGGTCGGCCTTCTCGGCGGCCGGCACATCCGCGGCGACGGACCGGTCGCGCACCAGCACCGGGCGCAGCTGCCCGTTGATCAGGCACAGCACGGTTCGCATCCCGCGCTCGTCGGGCTCGGAAATCGCTTCCAGTCCGATCAGCAGCTCGACGCCCTTCTCCAGCTTCACCCGGTGCTCTTCGCTGCGGCGCAGACCGTAGAAGAACTGGTTGGCACTCAACTGCGACGTGTCGCCGAACTCTTCGCGGTGGGCCAGGAACTCCTTCGTCGGGCCGGGGAACAGCAGCCGGTTCAGCGCGCCCTGCCGTACCAAACCTGGCTGGGCCAACTCCGCTTCATCGGACTCAGTCAGCTGTTGCTCCGGACGGGCTGCAGCACGGCCCTCTAATGCCTTCGTACGCAACGGTTCCGGCCAGCCGCCGGGTGGATCACCCAACTCGCCGCGGAAGAAGCCGATGACACTGTCCGGGATGTCGTAGCGCGCCGGATCGGCGGCGAACTCGTCGGCGGTGACGTGTGCACCGACCAGCGACAGGGCCAGGTCACCGACCACCTTGCTCGACGGCGTCACCTTCACCAACCGGCCCAGAATGCGGTCGGCACCGGCGTAGGCGTTCTCGATCTCCTCGAACCGGTCGCCCAGGCCCAGCGCGATCGCCTGCTGGCGCAGGTTGCTCAGCTGTCCACCGGGAATCTCGTGGGTGTACACGCGACCGGTCGGGGCGGGCAGGCCGGATTCGAACGGCGCGTACACCCGGCGCAGCGCCTCCCAGTACGGCTCGAGGTCGCAGACCGCAGCCAGCGACAGCCCGGTGTCGTACTTGGTGTGCGCGGCCGCCGCGACGATCGAGGACAGGGCGGGCTGGCTGGTGGTACCGGCCAGCGGCGCAGACGCGCCGTCGACGGCGTCAGCACCGGCTTGCCAGGCAGCCATGTAGGTCGCCAACTGCCCACCCGGGGTGTCGTGGGTGTGCACGTGCACCGGCAGGTCGAAGCGCGACTTCAACGCCGACACCAGCTGGGTGGCGGCGGGCGGCCGCAGCAGACCGGCCATGTCCTTGATGGCCAGCACATGCGCTCCGGCTTCGACGATCTCGTCGGCCAGCTTGAGCCAGTAATCCAGCGTGTAGATCTTCTCAGCGGGATTGGTCAGGTCGCCGGTGTAGGACATCGCGACTTCGGCTACCGCAGAACCGGTTTCACGCACAGCGGCGATGGCAGGGCGCATCGAGGACACGTTGTTCAGCGCGTCGAAGATGCGGAAGATGTCGATACCGGTGGCCGTGGCCTCCTGCACGAACGCCGTCGTCACCAGCTCGGGGTACGGCGTATAGCCGACGGTGTTGCGGCCCCGCAGCAGCATCTGTAGACAGATGTTGGGCATGGCCTCGCGCAGCGCGGCCAGACGCTCCCAGGGGTCTTCCTTCAAAAAGCGAAGGGCCACATCGTAAGTCGCGCCGCCCCAGCACTCCACCGACAGCAATTGCGGAGTGGTGCGGGCGATGTAGGGGGCGACCTCCAGCAAGCCGGTGGACCGCACGCGGGTCGCCAGCAACGACTGGTGCGCGTCACGGAAGGTGGTGTCGGTGACCCCGACCGCAGGCGAGTCGCGCAGCCAACGGGCGAATCCCTCCGGCCCCAGTTCCACCAACCGCTGCTTCGACCCAGCCGGCGGCGCTGCCTTCAGGTCGACGACCGGGAGCTTGTCGCGCGCGTAGACCAACGAGGGGCGTGATCCGTGCGGCTGGTTGACGGTCACGTCGGCTAGGTAGTTGAGGATCTTGGTACCGCGGTCGGCGCTGGTGCGGGCCGTCAGTAGCTGCGGCCGCTCGTCGATGAACGACGTAGTCACCCGACCGGCGACAAAGTCGGGGTCGTCGAGCACCGCCTGCAGGAACGGGATGTTCGTTGACACGCCACGAATGCGGAACTCGGCCAAGGCCCGCTTGGCGCGGGCCACCGCTGTCGTCAAATCCCTTCCGCGACAAGTCAATTTGACCAGCATGGAGTCGAAGTGCGCCGAGACCTCGGCACCGAGGTGGGTGCCGCCGTCGAGCCGGATACCGGCGCCGCCCGGCGTGCGGTAGGCCGTGATGCGGCCGGTATCCGGACGGAAACCGTTGGCTGGGTCCTCGGTGGTGATGCGGCACTGCAGCGCCGCGCCACGCGCCTGCATGGTCTCCTGGCTCAGCCCCAGATCGTCCAGCGACCAGCCGGAGGCGATACACAACTGCGACGCGACGAGGTCGACCGCGGTGATCTCCTCGGTCACCGTGTGTTCCACCTGGATGCGCGGATTCATCTCGATGAACACATGCTGGCCGCGCTCGTCGACCAGGAACTCGACGGTGCCTGCGCAGGAGTAGCCGATCTGCCGGGCGAACGCCACCGCGTCGTTGCACATGCGCGTCCGCAGTGCGGGATCCAGATTTGGCGCGGGCGCCAGCTCGATCACCTTCTGATGCCGGCGCTGGACGCTGCAGTCGCGCTCGAACAGGTGCATGACGTTGCCGTGGGTATCCGCGAGGATCTGCACCTCGATGTGCCGTGGGTTGATCACGGCCTGCTCAAGGAACACCGTCGGGTCACCGAAAGCCGAATCAGCTTCGCGGGACGCAGCTTCGATGGCCTCACGCAGATCGGCCGGGTCCGCGACGCGGCGCATACCGCGCCCACCGCCGCCGGCGACAGCCTTGACGAACAACGGGAACTGCATGCTCTCGGAGGCGGCGAGGAGTTCGTCGACCGATGCCGACGGTTCCGACGACGACAGCACCGGCAGACCGGCCGCCCGCGCCGAATCGATGGCGCGCGCTTTGTTACCGGTGAGCTCGAGAATGTCGGAGCTGGGTCCGACGAAGGTGATTCCCGCGGCCGCGCATGCCGCCGCAAGTTCCGGATTCTCCGACAGGAAGCCGTAACCCGGGTAGATCGCGTCGGCACCGCAGGCCACCGCGGTGGCGACGATGTCGGCGACATTCAGGTACGCGCGTACCGGATGGCCCTTCTCGCCGATCTGATACGACTCATCCGCTTTGAGCCGATGCAGCGAGTTGCGATCCTCGAACGGGTACACCGCAACCGTGGCGATACCCAGTTCATTGGCCGCACGAAAGGCCCGGATCGCGATCTCACCGCGATTGGCCACCAGCAATTTGGAAATCACCCAGTGACCCTAGCCGGTCTGGCTAGTTGGTGCGTTAGATAAGGGTCGACCAATAGCTCCAGAACCGGTCAAGAATCAGCAGTGCAATCGCTGTGATCCACAGGGCGTACAGCGGCCATCGCCACTGGTACAGGGCGTGCGCCAATTTGTTGTCGGCCAAGGGCCGCAACGCAATTGGCGCCACCACGGCCAGCAGCGCCATGGTGATGACCCAAACCACCATGCAGTACGGGCACAGCGCGCCGATCTCGTACAAGCTCTCGTAGATCAGCCAGTGCACGAACACCGCACCCAGCAGCGTGCCACCGGTCAGGCCGGCCCAGTACCACCGCGGCAGCCGGGTGCCAGCCACCGCCAGCGCGCCCGTCACGATGACGACGCTGAAGCCCGCGATGCCGATCAGCGGGTTCGGGAACCCGAACAGCGAGGCCTGCTTGGTCAGCATCACCGACCCGCAGGACAGCACCGGGTTGATGCTGCACGACGGGACGTAGGACGGGTTCTGCATCTGCCGGATCTTCTCGACCGTCAGGACGAACGCGGCGATCTCGCCGATGATGCCGGCGAGCAGAATCCAGACGGCGGCGGGGCGGCTGACCGCTACCCCGACCCGCCGCTGCGACGTCTCTACGTCGGTCACGGGTGCGGCGCCGGAGCAGGCTGCGGTGCCGGAGCGCCCGGAGCCGGAGCTGCCGGAGCCGGGGCAGCCGGCACGGCGGTGAGGTTCGGCAGATCGGGTGCGATGGCCTTGATCTTCTCGATCAGGCTGTTCGGATCGCCGTTCGGGACGAGGCTGGTGTCCGCGCCGTTGATCTTGATGGTCGGAGTGCCCTGGATCTGCGCGTTGTGGGCCATGTTGTTGACCATCTCGCTGTAGACGCCGTTGTCGACGCACTTGGTGAGCGGATCGTTGGGACCGACCGGGACACCGGACTGACGCGCGTACTCCAGGAGCTTGGCGTTGTCCGGGAAACTGGTCGCGGTCTCTTCGGGCTGGTTGGCGTACAGCGCCCCGTGGAAGCGGCGGAACGCGTCCTTGTTCTCGTCAGCGACGCAGTACGCCATGGCGCCGGCACGGGTCGAGTACGACTTCACGTCGCCGCGGCCGATGATCGAGACGATGTTGTATTCCACGGCGATGTCGCCGTTGTCGACCAGCTTGGAGATGGTCGGGCCGTAGGTCTTCTCGAAGACGCCGCAGATCGGGCACAGGAAGTCTTCGTAAATGGTCAGCGTGACCTTCGGGTCCTTGGTGCCGGGCTTGGTGACGACGTTGCTGGCCGCGAGCTGGACTGCCTTCACCTGGTGCGGGTCCGCCTTCGGCTTGCCGTTCGTCACGATGTACGCCACCAGGGCCACCGCGAAAACGATGACAAGCGCGGTCAGCCCGCCCTTGACGACCCAGTCCCGCTTGCGATCCGCGGCCTTCAGGTCGTAGCTGGCGTTCTTCGATGACTTCGACGATTTCGACGGCACGGCGTCAAGGGTACCGACGCCTGCCGCATGGTCAGCCGGACCCGTGCCTCAGCGGGTGAGGTGGGCCCGAAACGCCGAGACGAAGTCGGCGGCCGCGGTGGCACTGTCGCCGCCGAGCGGGAAGAAATTGCCGAAGGCATGGACCAGAGAACCGTACCTGCGGTGATCGACTGGAACGCCGGCCGTGGCCAACGCGGCGGCGTAGGCCTCACCTTCATCACGCAGCGGGTCGAAGCCGCCGGTGAGCACCAGCGCTGGTGGCAGCCCCGACAGATCGTCGGCCAGCAGCGGCGACACCCGAGGGTCTTCGGGGCCCAGCGCCGATTCCGCCAGGTAGTTCGCCCTGAACCAGTCCATGTCGATCTTGCTGAGGAAGTACCCCTCGGCGAACAGCACCTTCGACCGGGTGTCCCCGGCGAACGTGGTCACCGGGTACATCAGGAACTGCAGGACCGGCAGCGGCGCGTGGTTGTCGCGGGCCAGCAGGGAGACAACCGCCGCCAGGTTGCCACCGGCGCTGTCGCCACCGACGGCGATCTTCGCCGGATCCGCACCGAGGCGGGTGGCGTTCTCGACACACCACAGATACGTCGCGTAGCAGTCGTCGGCGGCGGCCGGCGCTGGATGTTCGGGGGCCAGCCGGTATTCGACGGACACGACGTGGACTCCGGCGTCGCGACAGATCAAGCGGCACAGCCCGTCATGCGACTCGATGCCCCCGACGACGAATCCGCCGCCGTGGAAGAAGACCAGCATCGGGGCAGTTCCGGTGACATCGGGCTGATAGTGCCGCGCACGCAGTGGCCCGGCCGGACCGGGGATGGTGATGTCGGCCGTTGTCACCGCGACGGCGGGATCCAGGTACTGCGACAGCTTCATCAGCTGGACCCGCGCGACATCGATGTCACTGCTGGCGACCAGGCCGCCGGCATGGGCCGAATTCTGCGCCATCAGCATCAGCTGCAGGGTGGTGTCCAGGGTGTTGCCGTCGATGGTGACGCGGCGTCCGCCGAGCAGCATCCGCTTCACCCGATCGGGGATCTTGGGCAGCAGTCGCAACGCGACGCCGCCGACCTTGGTCATGACCGCCAATCGCAATCGGCTGGGCCGCCCCGCGACCGGATGCTGCGGGCGCACAGTCAATCCGGCGGCGCTCGTGGCCGGGGTCTGCACAGCATCGCCTGGCATGCTCATGGTCATGGCTGATCCTTCAGGTGCTCCGAATACAACGATGATGCTCAATGACGGTACGTCTATCCCCGTTGTCGGGCTCGGGGTGTTTCAAACGCCTGCCGAGGACACCGAACGCGCCGTCATCGCAGCATTGCACGCCGGATACCGCCATATCGACACCGCGGCGGTGTACCGCAACGAAACCGAAGTCGGCCGCGGCCTGGCTGCGTCCAGGGTGCCGCGCGAAGACGTCTACGTCGTCACCAAGCTGTGGAACTCCGAACAGGGCTACGAAAAGACCCTCGCCGCCTTCGACGCCAGCATGAAGCGGTTGGGCCTGGAGTACCTGGACCTTTACTTGGTCCATTGGCCGACGCCCGCGCAGAACCTGTTCATCGACACCTTCAAGGCCTTCGCCCACCTGCGTGACCAGGGCCTGATCCGCTCGATCGGGGTCAGCAACTTCGAACCCGAGCACCTCAAACTGCTGATCGACGCCACCGGGATCGTGCCGGCGGTCAATCAGATCGAGTTGCACCCACGACTCCCCCAGGCCGAGTTGCGCGAAACCCATAAGCGGTACGGCATTGCGACTGAGGCCTGGAGCCCTCTGGGCCAGGGTTCGCTGCTCCAGGACCCGACGGTCACATCCGTCGCCGAGCGACACGGAAAAACTCCTGCGCAGGTACTGATTAGGTGGCATATCCAGCTGGGTAATATCGTCATCCCGAAATCAGTGAACCCAGACCGGATTGCGAGCAATTTCGACGTGTTTGATTTCGAGCTGAGCGAAGCGGACATGGCGTCCATCGCGACCCTCGACAACGGCACCCGCCTGGGCCCCGATCCACGCACATTCAACTTCACAGGTTAGGTGACATGGCCTCCGCAGAGATCCCCAATGTGGCGCTCCACGACGACAACACGATGCCGGCACTCGGCCTCGGTGTCGCAGAACTGTCGGACGCCGACACCGAGCGTGCCGTCTCGGCCGCGCTCGAAATGGGCGTCCGACTGATCGACACCGCAGCCGTCTACGGCAACGAAGAAGCCGTCGGCCGGGCCATCGCCGCATCCGGTATCCCGCGCGCCGAGATCTTCGTGACCACCAAGCTGGCCAACGCCGACCAGGGCTTCCAGGCCGGCCAGGACGCCATCAAGGTCAGCCTGGACAAGCTCGGTCTGGAGTACGTGGATCTGTACATGATCCACTGGCCCGCCGGTGACATCAGCAAGTACGTGGACAGCTGGGGCGCCCTGATCAAGGTGCACAACGATGGCAGCGCCAAGTCCATCGGCGTCTGCAACTTCTCCGACGAGGATCTGTCCACCATCATCGACCTGAGCTACGTCAGCCCGGTGGTCAACCAGATCGAGCTGCACCCGCTGCTCAACCAGTCGGCGCTGCGTGCGGTGCACGCTGAGCGAGGCATCGTCACGCAGGCCTACAGCCCACTGGGTGTCGGCGCCCTCCTGAGCAACCCGACGGTGACGTCGGTCGCCGGTGAGTACGGCAAGACCCCGGCACAGGTGCTGATCCGCTGGAGCCTGCAGCTGGGCAACTCGGTCATCCCACGCTCGTCGTCGCCGGAGCGCATCGCCGAGAACCTGGACGTGTTCGGGTTCGAGCTGGCCGCCGAGCATGTCGCGGCCTTGGACAGTCTCGACAATGGCACCCGCTACCGCCCGGACCCCGCCACCTACACCGGCATCTAGAGCCGCCAGCGGTTTCATCTGATTCAGACACAAATGGTCGTTCTCCCATCAGGGAGGACGACCATTTGTGTTTGGCGCTGACGATGCCCGCGAATGCGCGGCGGCTACCACCGACAGTCGCCTGTCACAGATGTGTCCAGTGCGCCGCGTGTGTCGATTGTCGCGCAACACGCAGCAATTCATTTGTATTAACTGTCCCCCGATTACGCCCGGTACGTTAATTTGATATTGCGTCCTTTAATCCGTCGCAACCAGGCAGCACCAAAGTAGGGGGTTCAACAAAATGGCTCATCCATTTGGTAGCACATCAGAATTAACGATATCGACAATAGTCGGTATCTCCCGTCGTTTGGCAATAGGCGCCGCAACAATGGGGCTGGGCGCACTAATAATTACCGGCGCCACCGGCACGGCGTATGCCGACAAATCCCATTCAGGAAGCACTACCCACAGCACTACGGCAAGTGCTGGTTCGGCCAAATCATCCAGCGCCCCGAAGGCAGCCGCAGCCACCCCGAAAGCCGCGGCGGCCACGCCGAAAGTAGCCGCAGCCACCCCGAAGGCGGCCGCAGCCACGCCGAGCGCAGCAGGCTCGGGCAACCCGATAAACGACACCGTCCAGACCCTCGCCGGCGCACTTGACGGCACCACCAAGACCGTGGCCGGCGGGCTCCACGACAGCTCCCTGACTGTCGCCGGCGGAGTCCACGACAGCACCCTGACCGTGGCCGGCGGAGTCCACGACACCACCCTGACCGTCGCCGGCGGAGTCCACGACACCACCCTGACCGTGGCCGGCGGCCTCAACGGCACCGTCAACACCCTCGCCGGCGCACTCAACGGCACTTTTTTGACCCTTTTTGGACCCCACTAGTAACGCCCACGACGGCAGGAGCGAATTCGACATCCGACCGCGGCGCAATACCGACCGGTTGCTAAATCGGCGGTATTCTTACACCTAAATTCAGGTGCGCCACTATCGGTAATTTCGTCGTGTTCGCTAAAGATAGGAGTAGGTGTTAATTACCGGGACGTAAGTAGCTCAGCAACTAATACCTACCCTACCGCCACCGACCACGCCAAAATTAGCGGTATCGCCACCCTGCAGCCTGCCAGCAAACAACACAGCACCGATTGTTATGCAGCGTTATCCGGACGGGCAACAAAAGCGCCGAAATTCGGTTATATCCTGACGATCACGTCCACGTAACTGCGCGGTCACGGTCGCCGTACGGTCAATAGCCGCGATCTGCGGGCGCCGTCCTTTGCCATAACCCCCGCGAGCAGACGCAAATGTCCCCGAGATACCGCGTGTCACGGGACATTTGTGTCTGCTCGGCAGTTAGCCCTTCGGGCAAGTGCCCGCGGCGTCGCGGAGCACGGGAACTGAGGGCGCGTCGACCGGCAAGCCGTAGCCGCGCAGCACCGCGATGTACTGCATGGCGTACTGACACCAGAAGCCGTGGTTCGGCGGCATCCAGTCCGCGGGCTGCTTGTCCCCCTTGTCCTGGTTCGACTTCCCCGATACCGCAAGCAGATTCGCGGGGTCATTAGCAAATCGGAGCCGAAGCTCGTCATTCCAGTCCTTGGCCCCGAGGTCCCAGGCCAGCGCCAGGGGCACGATGTGGTCGATCTGCACAGCCGCACCGACCTTATCGCCGCGGGTGAAGGCGATGGTGTCGTTGGTGTACGGGTCGTGCAGCACACCGGTCTGCACCGCGTCCGGGCAGCGCTTGATCGGCACGTTGGTCTTGTCGGTGAGGTCGCGGTTCAGGATGTCGTTGCGGGTGTCGCAACCGTTGTGACCGCCGGGCGCCGAGTTGTCGTCGGTCCACGCCTCACCGAAGGCCGCACGGCGGTAATTGCCATCACGCATCCGACGGGGAATCTCCGCGACCCCGGCCAGGACATCGGTGCCGGGTGCGACGGTGGGCACCGTGGCGCCGTCCGGACCGTCGGCGACTGCCGCGGGTTCATCGGCTGTGCCGACCTGGATGGCCACCACGACCGCCAGCACGACGGCCGCCACCAGCCACAGCAGACGTTTCACGCCTTGTCCAGGTACTCAACGCGATCGGTTTCGACGAATTGTGCCGCCAGTGCCGTCATCCCCGGATCGTCCGGGTGCTGCGCATAGGCCGACTGACAGAACGTGCGAGCCGACTCGATGACTTCCTGATGATCGGCCAACGACAGGAACCGCAAATGCCCGGCACGTCCAGACTGGTTGAGGCCCAGCACATCGCCCTCGCGGCGCTCTTGCAGATCCAAATCGGCCAATTCGAAACCGTCGAGGGTGCCGGCGACCGCCTCCAGGCGGGCCCCGGCCTTCGAGCCCTCCGGGAGCTTCGTCGCGAGCAGGCAGAGGCTGGCGTGCGAGCCGCGGCCGATGCGGCCCCGGAGCTGGTGCAGCTGGCTGATGCCGAAGCGGTCCGCGTCGACCACCACCATCACGGTCGAGTTGGGCACATCGACGCCGACTTCGATCACGGTGGTACACACCAGCACACTGATCTGCCCGGCCCGGAAGGCTGACATGACGGCGTCTTTCTCGTCGCCGGGCAACCGGCCGTGCATGAGGCCCAGGCTCACGCCTTTCAGCGGCCCGGCACGCAGCTTGTCGTATAGCTCGACGACGGTCACCGGCGGCGGGCCACCCTGGTTCTCGCCGCCATTGGCCTTGTCGTTTTCATCGATCCGCGACGCCACCACATAGGCCTGGCGTCCGGCGGCGACCTCTTCGCGGATGCGCTCCCAGGCCCGGTCGAGCCAGGCCGGCTTCTGGCTCACGAAGATGGTCTTGGTAACGATCGGCTGGCGACCGCGCGGCAGCTCCCGCATGGTCGAGGTCTCCAGGTCGCCGTACACCGTCAGTGCGACAGTGCGCGGAATCGGGGTGGCCGTCATGACCAGCAGGTGCGGCGTCAGACCGTCAGGGGCCTTGGCTCGCAACCGATCTCGCTGTTCCACCCCGAACCGATGCTGTTCGTCGACGACGACCATGCCCAGCCGGTCGAACTCGACGGCGTCCTGCAGCAGCGCGTGGGTGCCGATGACGATGCCGGCGCGGCCGCTGGCCACTTCCTCGCGCGCCTGTCGCTTCTGTTGCGCCGTCATGGATCCGGTGAGGAGCGCGATGCTCGTGGCCCCGTCGGGTGCGCCCAACTGCCCTGCCATAGCCAGCGGGCCCAGCACGTCACGAACCGACCGGGCATGTTGCACCGCAAGCACTTCCGTCGGCGCGAGCAGGGCGCACTGGTAGCCGGCGTCGACCATTTGCAGCATCGCCAGCACCGACACGATGGTCTTGCCCGAACCGACCTCGCCCTGCAGCATGCGGTTCATGGGCCTCGGCTCGGCCAGCTCGGCCGAGACCACTTTGAGCACATCGCTTTGGCCCGCCGTCAATTCGAACGGCAACCGGTCACGCAGCGCGGCCGCGAGGCCGTCGTCCGCGGCCACGGCAACCGGACCCGATTGCGACTGTGCGCCGTGGCGTCGAGCGGCCAGCGCCCACTGCAGACCAGCGGCCTCGTCGAAAGTCAGCCGTTCCCTGGCCTGTTCGCGGTCCGGTTCCCGCTCACCCAGGTGGATGTCCCGCAGCGCCTGATCTTCGGAAATCAGACCCCGTTGCGCAACAATCGATTTCGGCAGTGGATCGGGAATCGGATCCAGCACGGCGAGCACCTGCAAGACGCATGCGTAGATGTCCCAGCTCTGCACTTTGGCGCAGGCCGGGTAGATCGGGAAATACTCGCGTTCGAACGCGGACATCTGCAGTTCGCCGTGCATCTTCTCGGAGGCATCGGCGATCTTCTTCAGTGCCGGCGACCCTTTGGTGCCCTTCCCGGTGTTCAGGATCAGATGCGCCGGGTGCGTCAATTGCATTGTGCGTCCGTAGAATCCGACGATTCCGGACAGCATCACCCGGGTGCCCTCGACCAGGGTGTGCTTCAGATACTTGGCATTGAAGAAGGTCGCGGTGACCTTCGGGTTGCGGTGCCCCAGCGTGACGACCAGGTATTCCCGCTTCGGCGCCCGGTTGGTCCAGCGGGTCTCCGCCTTGGTGATGACGTCGACGAAGGTGATGTGCTCACCTTCCTCCGGCAGTTCGGCGTCCTCGCCGAGCACCGTCATGCCTTGGCTGTACTTGCGTGGATAGTGCCGCAGCAGATCGTTCACGGTGCGGATGCCGAGGTGTTCTTCCAGCGGCGCAGCAGATTTCGCACCTAATACGTGGACCAGCGAGTCGGTAAGTGCAACCACCGCTACTCCACCCCGATCAGCAGTGCGTCGCCGCCGTGGCCGGTGTGATAGGTCACCAATTCAGCGGCCAGGTGCTCCTGGCGGACGTGTTCGGCCAACGCGACCCCCACGTCCGCGCCGACGCCCGCGCCGGTCAGCACTGTCACCAGTTCGCCGCCCGACGACAGCAGCAGGTCGATCAATCCGCTGGCCGCGCTGACCAGATCGTGGCCGACGATCAGCACCTCGTCACCAGCTATGCCCAACCCGTCGCCGGGGCGACACATGCCGGCCCAGGTCAACGCCGCCTCGGTGGCGATCCGCACCGACCCGTGCCGGGCGCCTGCCGCGGCGCGCGCCATGGTGTACCCGTCGTCGACGGCCTGCCGGGTGGCGTCGTGCACAGCGAGGGCGGCCAACCCCTGCACCATGGATCCGGCCGGCACCGGCACCACGTCCATGCCCCAGCTGATGGCGGTGGCGCAACCGGCAACCAATTCCTCGGCGGCGAGAAAACCGTTGGGCAGCACCATGATCTGGGCAGCGCCGGTGCCGACGAGCCCCGCCAGAAACTGCTGGGCACTGATGGGCCCGCTGGTGGGCCGCAGCACGTGCGCGCCTTCGCCGCTGAACAACTCCCCCGCGCCGTCGCCATCGACGATCGCCAGCACCGCACGGTCCCGGCTCCAGCCGCCCGACGGCCGCGCGCCGGCGGCGCCGATCAATGCGGTGACCTGAATCCTGCTGAGGGTGCCCAGGTCCAACGCAGCTTCGATCGCGGCGCCGGCGTCGTCAGCGTGCACGTGCACGCTGTGCCGCGCGCCGGTGCCCGACGCGGCGATGGCAACCGATTCACCCAGCCGCTGCAATCGGGAACGCAGTACCTCGACACCGTCCGGATGGCAGTCGCCGAGCAGGTACATCACCTCGAATTGTGGTGGCGTGCCGCTGATTTCATGATGGTTATGGTCATGATCGTGGCCGTCGTGCGCGGCGCGCGGGTGCGCGGCGCCCGGCTTGTACTGCGGACGGGCCGCGGCGACGCCCGACAACGTTGCGGTCAGCGCGTCGAGCAGCACCAGCAGCCCGCGCCCACCGGCGTCGACGACGCCGGCCTCGGCCAGCACGTCGAGCTGATCGGGGGTGCGCTCGAGGGCCGCCGCGGCAGCGTCGGAAACTGCCGCCACCACCGCTGCGAGATCGGCCACCCCGTCCTGGTTCTCCGCTTCCAACGCGGCCGCCTGCAGGACCGAGACGATGGTTCCTGGCACGGTCTGCCCGACGGACGCGACCGCGAGCACCTGAGCGTGATGGAGGGCTGCAGTAAACACCGGTGTGGTGATCTCGCCGCATTCCTTGTCTTCACCGCGTTGCTGCGCGGCCTCGGCGGTGACGTCGGCGATACCCCGGAGAATCTGCGACAGGATGACCCCGGAATTTCCACGGGCCCCGTGCAACGCCCCGGCCGACAGCGCGGTCGCGATGGCCACGACATCATTGCCTGCCGCCGTCGCCGCCTCGTCAGCCTGAGCCGCGGCCGCGCGCATGGTGAACAACATGTTGGTGCCGGTGTCGGAATCGGCGACCGGATAGACGTTCAGCCGGTTGATCTCGTCGGTGTGTGCGATCAGATGGAGGACCGCGGTCTGAGCCCAGTCACGCAGCGCGATCCCGTCCAGCGGACGGGGTGTGCGACCCACGCCAGCCGACATGTGACCTCCATCGCCTTCGCCCTGGTTCACCCGACCCAGAGCTGCCCCCTGAATGCCCCGCCAGCCTAGCTACTGCCCCCGACAAACTGCCTGACCAACTCCCTTGGCGCACCGGCCAACAGGCCCATTTTGGTGATCCTCGTGGCCGCCCGGTATCCTGGTCAGGTTGTCTGTTCGCGCTGCGCATGTCCGTAGCCGTCGGACTCAGACCCCAAGTACTGATTTTCGAGGAGTTCATCATGGCCGCCGTGTGCGACATCTGCGGAAAGGGACCGGGCTTCGGCATGTCGGTCTCCCACTCCCACCGTCGGACCAACCGCCGCTGGGATCCGAACATCCAGACCGTTCGCGCCGTCGACCGTCCGGGTGGCAACCGCAAGCGTGTCAACGCCTGCACCTCCTGCCTCAAGGCCGGCAAGGTTACCCGCGGTTAGTTTCGGCTACCGCCGGGCGGACTGACGTCCGCTGACAATCTGAGCTTTACACCTAAGCGCTGCGCGAACCCCGCGCAGCGCTTTCGTGTGTCTTGAGCACGGAATTTACCGCTTGCCGCCGCTGTCCCGGCGGGCGCCTGTTCGCGAGCCTGACCCGCGAGCCTGACCAGGTGGCGGGTTCACAAGCCGAGAATCGGCGTGCGGTCAGGTTCGCGCGAGCAGGCCCGCTCACGAAAGCTCGCTCGCCGGGCCTGTGCAGAAGAACTAGGGCAGGCGCCAGTCGATCGGATCGGCGCCGAGTCCGGTCAGCAGTTCGTTGGCCCGGCTGAACGGCCGGGAGCCGAAGAATCCGCGGGATGCCGACAGCGGTGACGGGTGGACCGACTCGATGCTGGCGCACCGCTCACCTGTGAGCATGGGCTTGAGGGTCTGCGCGTCGCGGCCCCACAGCACCGCCACCAGTGGCTGTGGCCGCGCGATCAGCGCCCGGATGGCGCATTCGGTGACCGCTTCCCACCCTTTGCCACGGTGCGACGCCGGGTTGCCCGGCCGGACCGTCAGCACCCTGTTGAGCATCATGACGCCCTGCTTCGACCACGGGCTCAAATCACCGCAACTGGGCTGCTCGTACCCCAGGTCCGCGGCGTATTCGGTGAAGATGTTCGACAGGCTGCGCGGCAGCGGTCGCACCTCGGGCGCCACCGAGAAGCTCAGGCCGACGGCGTGCCCCGGAGTCGGATACGGATCCTGTCCGACGATCAGCACCCGCACCTCGTCGAAGGGGAACGTGAAGGCGCGCAACACATTCTCTCCGGCCGGCAGATAGCCGTGGCCGGCGGTGTTCTCGGCGCGCAGGAATTCGCCCATGGCGGTCACCTGGTCCGCCACCGGTTCCAGCGCGCGAGCCCAACCGGGCTCGACTAATTCCTGCAGGGGGCGGGCCGTCACGCGTGCACCTGAAATCTCACGGGTAGCCAGCCTACTGACCGAAGGATTCCCATCCGACGGCTCCTTGCCATGGCGCACCGTCGACGGTCACCCGCGGCTCGCCGGGCAGGACAGTCCCGATGGCCCGCCAGCCGGCCGGCAGCGCGCCGCTGAATGTGGCGACCAGCACGTGATCCTCGCCACCGCCGAGCACCCAGCCGCGGGCGTCGGCACCGACCATCGCGGCTGCCGGTGCCAGCACGGTCACATCCGGCTCGAGTGCCGTCATCGACAGGTCGACGGTCACTCCGGAAGCCTGTGCGATGTGGCCCAGATCGGCGATCAGCCCGTCGGACACATCGGTCATCGCCGTGGCCCCCGCTGTTGCGGCCGCCACCCCCTGCCCGTAGTGCAGCTGAGGCACCAGATGTCGGCGGCGCAATTCGGGGAATTCGTGGATACCGCCACGCCACAACGCATATCCCGCGGCCGACCAACCCAGATCGCCGACCACCGCGACGGTTTCCCCTGGCCGCGCGCCGGACAGCAGCACCGGTGAGCGGCCACCAAGGTCGCCCAACACCGTCACCGAAATCACCCATTGTGGGGCGGCCACCAAGTCACCGCCGACGATGCCGGCGCCGAATATGGTTGCCTCCGACCACATTCCGTCGGACAACTGCTGTGCGGCCGCGGCCGGGGTATCGGCCGGCGCACCGAAGCCGACGACGAATGCGTACGCTCGCGCCCCCATCGCCTCGATATCCGCGGCGTTCTGCGCAATTGCCTTGCGGCCCACGTCTTCCGGTGTCGACCAGTCCAAGCGGAAATGACGGGCCTCGACGAGCATGTCGGTGGACACCACCACCCGGCCGTCCGGGGCGCTCAGCACCGCGGCGTCGTCGCCGGGCCCGACCGTAACCTCGACGGGCTGGGAGCGGCCGGCATTCAAGCGGTCGATCACCGTGAACTCGCCCAGCCGGGCCAGGGTTTCCCCGGATTCGGAGTGAGCGCTGGTCATGGTGGTGCAGTCTATGCAGCTGACCGCCGGGGCAGACCGGCGCTCTACAGTTGCCGCATGACCGAACCCGGTGACCACGGTGATCTAGATGGCCCGCCCCGCGGCGCCATCATCGCGGCCGTCGTGGTGGCGGTCGCAGCCATCGTCGGCCTACTCGCGTATGTGGCGCTGCGCCAGGCCCCCTCCGACAAGCCCATTTCGATCCCGCTCGCCAGCGCACCGGCCCCCGAGGCCGACAGTGAGCAGTGTCGCGCCCTCATGGCGTCTCTGCCGGACACCATGGGCGACTTTCGCCGCGCGACGATCGCCGACCCTGCCCCGGCTGGCGCAGCGGCCTGGCTGGGCCCGGCCGGCATCGAACCGGTGATCCTGCGGTGCGGTGTCGAGCGCCCCGACGATTTCGTGGTCGGCGCACCGCTGCAGATGGTCAACGCGGTGTCGTGGTTCGAAGCCGGCGGGCAGGGTGCCAGCACGTGGTATTCCGTCGATCACGGCACGCCGGCCATGTACGTCGCGCTGACCCTGCCGCAGGGCTCCGGCCCGACCCCGATCCAGACCGTCTCCGAACTCATCGAGAAGGCCATGCCACCGCGGCCGCTGGATCCAAAGCCTGCGCGCTAGCGCAGACCGGTGCCCCGCCGGACCGCGGTGTCGACCATGACGCTCAGCAGCGTCGCGTAGTCGACGCCGCTGGCCGCCCACATCTGCGGGTACATCGAGATGGTGGTGAAGCCGGGCATGGTGTTGATCTCGTTGATCACCGGCCCGTTCTCGGTCAGGAAGAAATCGACCCGAGCCAGGCCCTGACAATCCAGCGCCCGGAAGGCACGGATCGCCAATTCTCTTATCTGGTCGGCGATTTCGTCGTCGACCTTGGCCGGCACGTCGAGTTCCGCGGCATCTTCGAGGTACTTGGTGGCGAAGTCGTAGAACCCGCCGCCGACCCGAATCTCACCGAGCGCACTCGCGGCCACCCGGCCGTCCGGGTATTCCAGTACACCGCATTCCAGTTCGCGGCCCAGCATCGCGGCTTCGATGATCACCTTCGGATCATGTTGGCGCGCATAGCCGATGGCCTGATCCAGCGCGTCCCACGAGTCGACGCGGCTGACGCCGATCGACGACCCACCGCGGGCCGGCTTCACGAATACCGGCAGCCCCAGCCGCTCGCGGTCGTCGAGGCTCAGCGTCTCGTCCCGCGGGCGCAGCACCACCTGGTCACCGATTGGCAGGCCGTCGGCAGCCAGCAGCTTCTTGGTGAATTCCTTGTCCATGCCGGCGGCGCTGGCCAGCACGCCCGCGCCGACATACGGCACGCCGGCCAGTTCCAGCAGTCCCTGGATGGTGCCGTCCTCGCCATACGGGCCGTGCAGCACCGGGAAGACGACGTCGACGGCCGTCAGCACCTGTGCAACGCCGTCCTGCAGCGACACCAGTTCGCCGCGGCGATTCGGATCGGCAGCCAGCGTCAGCGCAGTTCCGGACGCGGCGGTGACGCCGGGCAGCTGGCCGTCGGTGATGGCCAGGGTCTCCGGTCGACCGTCGCCGAGCACCCAGGAACCCTCCGGGGTGATGCCGACGGCGACGACCTCGTAGCGGGCCGGATCGAGGTTGCGCAGGATGCTCCCGGCCGAAACGCAGGAGATGGCGTGTTCGGAGCTGCGTCCGCCGTAGACGACGGCGACCCGGGTACGGCCGGCGGCTGCTGAAGAATTAGGGGCAGTCACAACCTAGAGAGGCTACTGGCTACCCGAGGGCATCGGTGACGTCGGCCACCAGGTCGTCGGTGTCCTCGATGCCCAGCGATATCCGCGCGAACCCCTCTGGCACCGGATCGCCCCAGCGGGCCCGCCGGTCGACCGAGGTGTGGATGCCGCCGAAACTGGTAGCCGCGACCAGCAGCTGACTGCGGTTCACCAGGTCCTGGACGGCCGCGGCGTCTGCCAGTTCGACCGCGACGAGGCCGCCGAAACGCTTCATCTGGTCGCGGGCCACCGCATGCGCCGGATCGGTCGGCAGGCCGGGATACCGCACCGACCGGACCGCGGGATGGGTCGCCAGCACCATGGCCAGCGCCAGGGCGTTGTGGCACTGCCGTTCGAAGCGCAGCCCCGCGGTGCCCAGGCTGCGCAGCGCGAGCCAGGCTTCGAAATGCCCGAGGATGGCCCCGGCCAGCAGCCGGTCGCGTTCGATGGCTGCCATCATCTCCGGTTGGCATCCGGCGACGTATCCGGCCAGTAGATCGCTGTGCCCCGACAGCGCCTTGGTCGCGCTGGCGACGACCAGATCTGCGCCGAGCGACAGCGGCCGCTGACCGAGCGGCGTGACGGCCGTGTTGTCCACCATCAGGACGGCGCCGCGGGCGCGGCAGACGGTGGCCAGTCGGTGGAGGTCGACGACGTCCAGCGTCGGGTTCACCGGAGATTCCGCCAGCACGACGTCGGCCCCGGCTGCTGCGTCGCACATTTCCGCGGCAGTGGCTTCGATGACGGTGACGCCGCGGGCGGCGAGGTGCTCAGCCGCGTACCGCCGCACCTGGTAGTAGCCGTCGGCCGGGACCACCAAAGTGGTGCCGGGAGTCGCCAGGACCCGCAGCGCAGACGAAATGGCGGCCATTCCCGACGAGAACGTCAGTGCCGAGATAGCGCCTTCCAGCTCAGCGAGGCCCGATTCCAGTTGGCGCCAGACGGGATTGGAGTTACGGCCGTAGAAGTCCAGCCCGTCCGCCTCGTCGTCGGACAGGTGATAGGCGGCTACCGGAACCGGCGGCGGCGCTATCGGCAGTCCTGGAACCCGTTGCGATGCAGTCGCTTTGACACTGCGGGTGGAATCGCCCGCGAGAAAGCCGGAGTGACCGTCCACCGTCTTGAGCTCCTTCTACTCCGGCTTGGTGCTGCGTCCGAGCAACAGCGCGAATGCCTGATCGACCGACAAACCCTTGTGGCACACCCGGTTCACCGCGTCGGTCAGCGGCATCTCGACGTCGTAACTGTCGGCCAGGGCCAGCACCGACTGGCAGGACGTAACGCCCTCGGCGACCTTGCCACCGGCCGCGGCCAGTGCCGACTCCATGGTGCCGCCGCGCGCCAGGCGCTCACCGAACGTGCGGTTGCGCGACTGCGGAGACGTGCACGTGGCGACGAGGTCGCCGACGCCGGCCAGCCCGGACATCGTTATCGGCTTGGCACCGAGGGCAATTGCCAGCCGAATGATCTCGGCGAGGCCGCGGGTGATGATGGCCGCGGCGGTGTTCTCACCGAAACCGGCGCCGGCCGCCATCCCACAGGCCAGCGCAATGACGTTCTTGCAGGCACCGCCGATCTCGGCGCCGACCACGTCGGAGTTGGTGTACGGCCGGAAGTATCCGGTGGCGAGGGCACGTTGGAGCGCCACCGCCCGGCCCGAGTCGGTGCACGCCACAAGAGTGGCGGCCGGCTGCTCGTCGACCACCTCGCTGGCGAGGTTGGGCCCGCTGAGCACGGCGACGCGGCTGGGGTCAGCGCCGGTGACCTGGACGATCACCTGGCTCATCCGCAGCAGGGTCTGCAGTTCGATGCCCTTTGCCACACTGACCATCGTGGTGTCGTCGCCGAGGTATGCGGTCCACTCAGTCAGGTTGGTGCGCAGGGTCTGCGACGGCACGGCCAGCAGCGCCGTGCAGGCGCCGGTCAGTGCCTCGGCGGGGTCCGCGGTAGCGCGGATCGACCCTGGCAGAGCCCGGTCACCGAGGTATTTGGAGTTCCGATGGGTCTCGTTGATCTCGTGCGCCACCTCGGCACTGCGCGCCCACAACGTCACGCTGTTGCCCGCGTCCGCCAGGACTTTCGCCAGTGCCGTCCCCCACGCGCCGGCACCCATCACCGCTGCCTCCACCACGGCGTCAACAGTAGCCCCGCTCGCGCTTTGGCAGTATGGCGGTCATGAGCGGCAACCCGAGTCCGGAGTCGACCGGCCGTGCCACCGATGTCGGGTTGATCATCGCGGTGAAACGGTTGGCCGCAGCGAAGACCCGACTGGCCCCGGTTTTCGCCGGCGATCTGCGCGAGCAGGTGGTGTTGGCGATGCTGCTCGACACCATCAGCGCGGCGTTGGCAGTGCCGGCAGTGGGGTCGGTCACCGTCGTCACGCCGGACCCGGATGCGGCCGCGGCGGTGCGGGAGCTCGGTGCGGACGTGCTGATCGACCCCACGCCGGCCGGGCACCCCGATCCGCTGAATCACGCGCTTGCCGCCACCGAGCAGTCGTTGCGAGGTCACGTGACGAACATCGCGGTGGTGCAAGGTGATCTGCCCGCGCTGCGCACCGCGGAACTGGCCGACGCGATCGCCGACGCCAGCCGGCACGCCCGGAGTTTCATCGCCGACCGGCATTACACCGGCACCTCGGCACTCTTCGCTTTCGGGGCCCCGCTCGCACCGGAATTCGGCGTGGGTTCCGCACGGCGCCATGCTGATTCGGGTGCGGTGGAGTTGTCCGGGGAGTGGCCGGGGCTACGCTGCGATATCGATACCCCAGAGGACCTGGCGGCCGCGCGCCGGCTGGGCGTCGGTCCCGCGACCACCCGGATCGTGGGCGCGACGTAGTGACGCCCGAGAGCCCGGCCTGACTCATCTGGGTTCACCAACCGTGTGGCTTGGACCCTGCAGATAAGGAATGATCGACGGGGTGACCGAAGCCGACACCCGACCAGCACGCACCGACTCCGACCCGGAGCCGCTGCCGGCAGCTACCGCGGATCCGACGGACGGCGCCCTACCCGACGACCGCTACCTCAACCGGGAGTTGAGCTGGCTGGACTTCAATGCCCGGGTCCTCGCGCTCGCCGCCGATCGGTCACTGCCACTGTTGGAGCAAGCCAAGTTCCTGGCCATCTTCGCGTCGAATCTCGACGAGTTCTACATGGTTCGGGTGGCGGGCCTGAAACGCCGTGACGAGACCGGACTTTCGGTCCGCTCGGCCGACGGCCTGTCCCCGCGCGAGCAGCTGCGCCGGATCGGTGAACGCACCCAGCAGATCGCCACTCGGCAGGCCGCGGTGTTCGGCGACTGGGTGCGCCCGGCGCTGGCCGAGCAGGGCATCACCATTGTGAATTGGAGCGAGCTCGACGAGCACGAGCAGTCCAAGCTGTCCACGTATTTCCATGATCAGGTGTTCCCGGTGCTGACGCCGCTGGCCGTCGACCCCGCGCACCCGTTCCCGTTCGTCAGCGGCCTGAGCATCAACCTGGCCATCACCGTGCGCAATCCGGAGGACGGCACCCAGCACTTCGCCCGAATCAAGGTGCCGGACAACGTCGATCGGTTCGTGGAGATGCACGAGCCGGGTTCGACGGCCGACGACGTCAAGTCGCGGGTGCGGTTCCTGCCCATGGAGGATCTCATCTCGGCGTTCCTGCCGGTGCTGTTCCCGGGGCTCGAGATCGTCGAACATCACGCGTTCCGGATCACGCGTAATGCCGACTTCGAAGTCGAAGAGGACCGCGACGAGGACCTGCTGCAGGCCTTGGAACGCGAGCTTGCGCGCCGACGGTTCGGGTCGCCGGTGCGGCTCGAAGTCGCCACCGACATGACCGAGAACATGCTCGATCTGCTGCTGCGCGAGCTGGATGTGCACCCCGGCGATGTCATCGAAGTGCCTGGGCTGCTGGACCTTTCGTCACTGTGGCAGATCTACGGGGTGGACCGTCCGGATCTGAAGGACCGGCCGTTCGTGCCGGCCACTCCCCCGGCCTTCGGCGAACGCGAGACCCCGAAGAGCATTTTCGCCACGCTTCGGGACGGCGACGTCCTGGTGCACCACCCGTACGACTCCTTCTCCACCACGGTCCAGCGGTTCATCGAGCAGGCAGCCGCCGATCCGAATGTGTTGGCCATCAAGCAGACCCTGTACCGGACCTCCGGTGATTCACCGATCGTCAACGCGCTGATCGACGCCGCCGAGGCCGGCAAGCAGGTGGTGGCGCTGGTGGAGATCAAGGCCCGGTTCGACGAACAGGCCAACATCAAGTGGGCCCGCGCGCTGGAGCAAGCGGGCGTGCATGTGGTGTACGGACTCATCGGACTCAAGACCCACTGCAAGACTTCATTGGTCGTGCGCCGGGAGGGTTCCACGATCCGCCGCTACTGCCACATAGGCACCGGCAACTACAACCCGAAAACCGCACGCCTGTACGAAGATGTGGGCCTGCTCACCGCCGCACCCGAGATCGGCGCCGACCTCACCGACCTCTTCAACTCATTGACCGGGTACTCGCGCAAGGTGTCGTACCGCAACCTGCTGGTGGCCCCGCACAGCGTGCGGCGCGGCATCATCGAGCGCATCGAGCGCGAGATCGAGGCCAAGCGGGCCGGCGGCGACGGCCGCATTCGGATGAAGATGAACGCTCTGGTCGACGAGCAGGTCATCGACGCGCTGTACCGGGCGTCGCAGGCCGGGGTCCGCGTCGAGGTTGTGGTGCGGGGTATCTGCGCGTTGCGTCCGGGTGCCGAGGGATTCTCCGAGAACATCGTCGTGCGCTCGATTCTCGGCCGCTTCCTTGAACATTCACGCGTTATTCACTTCAACGCCATCAATGAATTCTGGATCGGCAGCGCCGACATGATGCATCGTAATCTCGACCGTCGCGTTGAGGTCATGGTGCAAGTGAAGGACCCGAGACTGACCGAAGAACTGAGCGGGGTGTTCGATTCCGCGATGGATCCCGCGACCCGCTGCTGGGAGCTGGAGCCGGACGGACACTGGACGGCTCTGCCCAAGGAAGGCGAGAAGGTTCGGGATCACCAGGTGTCGATCATGGAGCGGCACCGCACTCCCTAGTTGCGCCAGCCGTGCCCGCCGCAGCGTGAAACCCTGACCCCGACAACCACATCCAGGAGCACAGGTGCCGAACAAGACGGCGCACGACATCCGCGTGACGCCGGTATTGGCGGCCGGGGCAGTGCTGTGGCGTCCTGATGCGTCGGGCACTCCGCTGATCGCGGTCGTGCACCGACCCCGCTACGACGACTGGTCGCTACCCAAGGGCAAGGTGGATCCCGGTGAGACCGAACCGGTTACGGCGGTCCGCGAAATCTTGGAGGAGACCGGCCACGAGTCGGTGCTGGGCCGGCGTCTGGCCACGGTGAGCTATCCGCTGGACCACGGCACCAAGAAGGTGCGCTATTGGGCGGCCCGCAGCACTGGCGGTGCGTTCACCCCCAATTCCGAGGTGGATGAGCTCGATTGGCTGCCGGCGGCCGACGCCATGGCCCGGCTGCAGTACTCCCATGATCGAAAGGTGCTGCGCCGCTTCATCCGTCGACCGTCCGATACCCGCACGGTGCTGATCGTGCGACACGCAACGGCGGGGCGCAGGGCTCGGTACACAGGTGACGATCAGTTGCGGCCGCTCGACAAGCGGGGCCGGGCGCAAGCGGAATCGCTTGTCGGGCAACTGCTCGCCTTCGGTGCCAGCGACGTCTACGCCGCATCTCGGACCCGGTGTCACCAGACTGTTGAGCCGTTGGCTCAGGAGCTCGGTGTCTCGGTGCGCGACGAGCCGACGCTGACAGAAGAGGCCTACGCCACCGATCCTGATGCGGCACGGAAGCGAGTCGTGAAGATCGCTGCGAAGGGTGATCCGGATTCCGTCCCGGTGATCTGTACGCAGGGGAAGGTGATCCCCGATCTGATCTCGTGGTGGTGCGAGCGCAGCGGCGTCAAGCCGGACAAATCCCGTAATCGCAAGGGCAGCATGTGGGTCATCACGCTGCACGGCGATAGCGTGATCGCCGCTGACCATCTGGGCAGCGCACTGCCAGTCAAGCGCTAGCTCCCCCACACACAGACACGCCGTGGATCGGATGATCCACGGCGTGTCCGAGTCGGACCTATCGGATAGCGCTTAGCGGCGGCCCTTCTTGGCGGGCGCAGCCTTCTTCGCGGGAGCCTTGGCAGCGGCCTTCTTAACCGGAGCCTTGGCGGCAACCTTCTTGGCGGGAGCGGCCTTCTTAGCCGGAGCAGCCTTCTTAGCCGGAGCAGCCTTGGTGGCGGCGACCTTCTTGGCGGGAGCGGCCTTCTTAGCCGGAGCAGCCTTCTTAGCCGGAGCAGCCTTGGTGGCGGCGGCCTTCTTGGCGGGAGCGGCCTTCTTGGCCGGAGCAGCCTTGGTGGCGGCGGCCTTCTTGGCGGGAGCGGCCTTCTTGGCGGGAGCGGCCTTCTTGGCGGCGCCGCGCTTGGCCGGAGCTGCGGTGGCACCGCGCTTCACGGCGGGGCCGTCAGCCGAAAGACGCTGTGAGCCAGCGACAACAGCCTTGAACTGAGCACCCGGGCGGAAGGCCGGAACCGAGGTCGGCTTCACCTTGACGGTCTCGCCGGTGCGCGGGTTGCGCGCGACGCGGGCGGCACGGCGGCGCTGCTCGAAGACGCCGAAGCCGGTGATGGTGACGCTCTCACCCTTGTGCACGGCGCGCACGATGGTGTCGACGATGTGCTCCACGGCCGCGGTGGCCTGACGACGATCGGTGCCCAGCTTGTCTGTCAGGGCATCGATAAGTTCTGCTTTGTTCATCCAAAACCTCCGAATTCAGTGGCCCTGCGTGGACCGACTAATGCACACGGTAAACCCAGAACCCGCCGATTTCCAAGAGCCACGCCCAGTTTCGGGCATAGCTGTGGCGTGAATCGGCAATCCGGTTGGCCCACTTGGGAGGTGGCTCACAGGTTTTTCGAACCTGGTGCAGGGGCAGGGATTCGAGCTGCGCCCGAGTGCCGAAATTGCTCCGCAGGCCCGCGGACGGAACCTGCGGAGCGACTCGGTCAGGCCGGCAGAGTGCGCGGTTTGTAGCTCGGTCGGGTCGCCTCGAATGCTTCAATATCCGAGAGTTTCTGCAGCGTAAGGCCTATATCGTCAAGACCTTCGAGCAACCGCCACGCGGTGTAATCGTCAATCTTGAAGGGCACCACGACCGTTCCCGCGGTGACATTCCGATCTTGAAGATTCACAGTGATTTCCAGCCCCGGCTGCTGCTCGATGAGCTTCCAAAGCAATTCGACATCGTCCTGCGCGACCTCCGCGGCAAGCAATCCGGCCTTGCCGGAATTGCCGCGAAAAATATCTGCGAAGCGCGACGAGATGACGACCCGGAATCCGTAATCCATCAACGCCCACACCGCATGTTCGCGGGAGGACCCGGTGCCGAAATCAGGACCGGCAACCAGAACTGAGCCGCGATCGAACGGCTGCTGATTGAGAATGAACGACGGATCGGTGCGCCACCCGGCGAACAATCCGTCCTCGAAACCCGTTCGGGTGACGCGCTTCAGGTACACCGCGGGGATGATCTGGTCGGTGTCGACATTGGACCGGCGCAGCGGAACGCCGATTCCGGTATGGGTGTGGAAAGCCTCCATGACAGTGCGCTCCTAGCTCAGATCGGCGGGGGAAGAAAGGGTTCCGCGCACCGCGGTGGCGGCGGCGACAGCGGGTGACACCAGATGAGTGCGACCGCCTTTGCCTTGGCGGCCTTCGAAATTGCGGTTCGAGGTGGACGCGCTGCGCTCCCCCGGCGCCAACTGATCGGGGTTCATGCCCAGACACATCGAGCAACCGGCCTGCCGCCATTCCGCGCCTGCTGCGGTGAAAACCTCGCCCAGACCCTCGGATTCGGCCTGTGCACGCACCGCCATGGACCCGGGCACCACCAGCATCCGCACACCGCCCGCGACCTTGCGACCGCGCAGGACATCTGCCACCACGCGCAGATCCTCGATGCGCCCATTGGTGCACGAGCCAACGAACACGGTGTCCACCGCGATCTCCCGCATCGGCGTATTGGCCTGAAGATCCATGTAGGCCAACGCCTTTTCGGCGGCGACCCGCTCTCCTTCGTCGAAGATCATCTCCGGGTCCGGCACATTGGCCGACAGTGGTACGCCTTGTCCAGGGTTGGTTCCCCAGGTAACGAACGGGCTCAGGGCGGCCGCGTCGAGGTACACCTCGGTGTCGAATTCGGCGCCCTCGTCAGTACGCAACGCGGTCCACGCCGCAACGGCCGCATCCCAATCCGAGCCCTGCGGCGCGTGCGAACGGCCCTTGAGGTACTCGAACGTCGTCTCGTCGGGAGCCACCATGCCGGCACGGGCGCCGGCTTCGATGCTCATGTTGCAGATCGTCATCCGCCCTTCCATCGACAGCGATTCGATGGCGCTGCCGCGGTATTCGATGACGTGCCCCTGCCCGCCGCCGGTACCGATCTTGGCGATCACCGCGAGGATGATGTCTTTCGCACTGACACCGTCGGGCAGCACGCCGTCGACGTTGACCGCCATGGTCTTGAACGGCTTGAGTGGCAACGTCTGCGTGGCCAGCACGTGCTCGACCTCGGAGGTGCCGATACCCATGGCGATGGCACCGAAGGCACCGTGCGTGGAGGTGTGGCTGTCGCCGCACACCACAGTCATGCCGGGCTGGGTCAGGCCCAGCTGCGGACCGATGATGTGCACGATGCCCTGCTGCGCGTCACCCATCGGGTGCAGCCGGATGCCGAATTCCCCACAGTTGCGCCGCAGCGTCTCAACCTGAGTGCGCGACACGGGATCCGCGATCGGCTTGTCGATGTCGATGGTCGGGACGTTGTGGTCCTCGGTCGCGATGGTCAGGTCCGGGCGCCGCACCGGGCGACCCGCCAGCCGCAGACCGTCGAACGCCTGCGGGCTGGTGACCTCGTGCACGAGATGCAGATCTATATAGATGAGATCGGGTTCGCGGGCAGCGCCCTCGCCGGCGCCTTCGACCACCACGTGGTCCGCCCAGACCTTCTCCGCCATGGTGCGTGGCTTGTTCGTCATGACTGTGCAGTTCCTTCCGCGATCCGCGGGGAGCCGATCTACCATCCCACAATGCGGGACGTTAGTATCTCCCTGTGAGACAGGATAGCGGCATCGGCGTCCTCGACAAAGCCGTGGGTGTGCTGCATTCAGTGGCCGAGTCACCCTGTGGCCTGGCCGAACTATGCACCCGCACGGGGTTGCCCCGGGCCACCGCCCACCGGCTGGCCGCAGGCCTTGAGGTACACCGACTTCTGGCCCGCGACACCGAAGGACGGTGGCGCCTCGGCCCGGCACTGACCGAGTTGGCCGGCCAGGTCAACGACCCGCTGCTGAGCGCCGCCGGCGCGGTGCTGCCACGGCTGCGCGAGATCACCGGCGAGAGCGTGCAGCTGTACCGCCGCGAAGGCATGGCCCGGGTGTGCGTCATGGCACTGGAACCGCCGTCGGGCCTACGAGACACCGTTCCGGTCGGCACCCGCCTTCCGATGACCGCCGGCTCGGGCGCCAAAGTGCTGCTGGCGTACAGCGATCCCGCGACGCAGCAGGCAGTGCTGCCGACTGCGAAGTTCACCGACCGGGTCCTGGCGGAAGTGCGCCGGCGCGGCTGGGCGCAGAGTGCTGCTGAACGGGAACCCGGCGTGGCGAGTGTGTCAGCTCCGGTGCGGGACAACCGCGGTGCGGTGATCGCGGCGGTGTCGGTGTCCGGCCCGATCGATCGCATGGGACGCCGGCCCGGCGTCCGCTGGGCGACCGATCTGCTGGCCGCAGCCGAAGCGTTGACTCGCCGCCTGTGAAGCAGACCAGCAAACCTTTGAATCCGCTGCATACGGCGACGACGACGGCGCCCATCACCTAAGTTCGTAGAGGGCCCGACGCGGTCGGGACGGACCACCTCTGCAGGAAAGTAGGTTTCATCGTGTCGCAGCCACCCCAGTGGCTGGCAACCGCACGGATGCTGCGTCGCACGGGCTTCGGCACCACCGGAGCCCAGGTCGACGCCGTGGTCAATCAGAACTGGTCGACCTACCTCGACACCGTGCTGAACCTCGACCCGAATGCCGACCCCGGCGCAGTGGCAACACCGATCCCACCATTCTCGATGCCGCAATATCCGTCGGAAGGTATGTCGGCGGATCAGATTCAAACGTTTCAGCTGGACCTGCTGGCGAAGTTGCAGGAGCTTTCCGGCTGGTGGTTGCGCCGCATGGCAACCGTCAAGGAACCCTTCCACGAGAAGCTAACCCTCTTGTGGCACAACCACTTTGCGACATCAGCCGAAAAGGTCAACGCGGCGCACCTGATGGCCGTCCAAAACGAGAAACTGCGCACCCTGACCCGCGGGGATTTTCACACTCTCGCCGACGCAATGCTCAACGACGGCGCGATGCTGCACTGGCTCGACGGCGATTCCACCACTGCGCTCCACCCGAACGAGAATCTGTCCCGTGAGTTCATGGAGCTCTTCTGCCTCGGCCACGGCAATGGCTACACCGAAAACGATGTGCGTCAAGGCTCCAGAGCGCTCACCGGGCGGCACGTCGAGGCCGACGGCACTGTGCGGCTCTACCCCGCGTACCGCGACACCACTGCCAAGACGGTTTTGGGTGTGACCGGTGATATCGACGATTCGGGATTCTGCGACATCGTGCTGAACCAACCGGCGTCGCCCGCGTTCATCGCCGGAACCCTTTGGCGACTACTGGCTTCCGACCTCCCGGCCGCCCCCGACACTCTGACCCGGCTGGTCGCCGCCTACGGCCCCAATCGAGATCTCAAGGCGTTGACCAAGGCCGTGGTGCTGGACCCGGAATTCACCAAGGCCGCGGGCACTCTGGTGAACACTCCGGTGGAGTGGTTGATGGGCATTGTCCGGGCACTGGCCGTTCCGCTGGATGACGACCATGTCGTCGCCGACCTCGACCAGGTGCTCAGGGTGATGGGCCAGCGGCCGTTCTATCCGCCGGACGTCGGCGGCTGGCCGCGCGGACAGCTCTGGTTGTCGACCAACAGTGCGGCAGCCCGGGTTTGGGCCGCGAACCGGCTGATCCCGCTCAGCGACATCAGCGCCGTCGAGAAGATGGCGGCGAGCGAGCGGATCGACGGTGTCGGCTATCTGTTCGGCATCGGCGCCTGGTCCGACCGATCCGCGGCCGCCCTCAAGCCGCTGGTCGACGATCCACACCGGCTGGTGGCAGCGGCCGTCATCACGCCCGAATACGTGACGTCGTAAAGAGATCCGATGCCAGAGATCAATCGCCGCAAGTTTCTGCTCGCCAGCGCCGGGGTCGGTGCAGCCGGCCTGCTCGGCGGCGTCGCCGCAGTGACCCTGCCTGATCTGCTCAACGAGGCGCGGAACCGTCCGCTGCAGGCCAATAGCGGAATTCTGGTGATCGTCACGCTGTATGGCGGGAACGACGGCCTCAACACCGTTATCCCATACGCGGACAACGCCTATCACGATGCCCGCCCGGACCTCGCCTATAAGCCGGAAGAAGTACTCCGGCTTGATTCGGCCTTCGGGCTCAATCCGGCGCTGACCGGGATGTCGAATCTGTGGCACACCAACAAGCTCGCGATCGTGCGCGGCGTCGGCTATCCGAAACAGGACCGCAGCCACTTCCGGTCCATGGATATCTGGCAGACCGCCAATCCGGTCGACGCGGTCACCAACGGCTGGATCGGGCGCTGGCTGGATACCACCGGTGACGATCCGCTCCGTGCCGTCAACATCGGTACCGTGCTGCCACCGCTGGCTGTCGGCGAAAAGCACGTCGCGGCATCACTTTCCGACTTCGTGCCGGCCATCCCACCGGATGTCGCCCGGACATTGGCCGCGCTCAGCGCCGACGATCCACACGACACCAAAGCCATGAGCCAGGTCTGTGAGTCTTACCGCGCCAACCACTCCACCAACACCCGCTTCGCGCCGGTGATCAATGGACGGCTTCAGACCGCCGGCCAGGCGGACAACCAGCTCGCGAGCGACCTCGATCTGGTGGCCGGGTGCATCCGGGCCGGGGTGCCCACCCGGGTCTATATGACCCAACTGCTGGGCTTCGATACCCACGCCGACGAGCGGGCCCCCCAGCAGGCCTTGCTCAAGACTCTCGACGACGCCGTCACGCCCTTCTTCCACAAGCTCCAGGGCACGCCCTACGGCCGCAACGTCGTGGTGTTGATGTATTCCGAATTCGGCCGGCGCGTGGCCGCCAATGCCTCACAGGGCACCGATCACGGCACCTCCGGTCCGGTGTTCATCGCGGGCACCCCGGTTAAGGGCGGGTTCTACGGCGACTCGCCCAGTCTGACCGACCTGGCTGACGGCGATCTGAAGACGACAGTTGACTTCCGTGACGTTTATCACGAATTGCTCGGACACACTCTGGGAGCCGATCCGGAACCGTCCGTCGGACGCGGACGGCGGGACATCGGATTCCTGGCGGGCGGCAAGTAATTCCCGAGAAAGACAAAACGCCGGACCTGTTGTCAGGTCCGGCGTTCGTACGTACCCCCGATGGGATTCGAACCCACGCTACCGCCGTGAGAGGGCGGCGTCCTAGGCCGCTAGACGACGGGGGCTAGAACTTCCGGAGCGATAGCTTAGCTTAGTTGCGCTTGCTGACCTAATCACTCCGGCAGCTGGGGTACCAGGACTCGAACCTAGAATGAGGGAATCAGAATCCCTAGTGTTGCCAATTACACCATACCCCATTGGAAGCCAATAACCGCTGGTCAGAGGCTTCCTCGAGCCGATCCGCGTCACTTCGGTTCCGTTTCCGGGACCTTGTTTTCGCTTCTCGGGCCGACGAGAAGACTACCAAACATTTTGGGGTGCTTTTTACACCCCCGCCCCGAGCTCCGCCCGCGCTGCGCGGATCCGGGCGAGACTGCGGTCGGCGCCCAGCAGTTCCATCGACTCGAACAGCGGCGGGCTAATTGCCGCGCCGGTGACCGCGACGCGGATCGGGCCGAAGGCCTTGCGCGGCTTGAGTTCCAGGCCGTCCAGGAGCGACGCCTTGAGCGCGGCCTCGATGTTGGCGGTCGTCCAGTCCCCGACTGCCTCCAGACCACTCAGAGCGGCGTCCAGGACCTCGGCAGCCTCGGGCCCCAGTTCCTTGGCCGCCGACTTCTCGTCGATCACGTAGGCGTCGTCGTTGAAGAACTTCACAAGGTCCCAGGCATCGCCGAGGACCACGATGCGGGTTTGGATCAACTCGGCCGCCTCGGCGAAACGCTTGTCGTCCAACGTGGTGTCGTGGCCGTGGCCGGCGAGGTACGCCTTGAGCCGGTTGGCGAAGTCCTCGGGGGTCAGCCGCCGGATGTGCTCGGCGTTGATGGCGTCGGCCTTCTTCTGGTCGAACCGCGCCGGATTCGAGTTGACGTTGACGACGTCGAAGGCGGCGACCATCTCGTCGAGGCTGAACAGGTCGTTGTCGTCGGCGATGCCCCAGCCCAGCAGCGCAAGGTAATTCAGCAGGCCTTCGGGAATGAATCCGCGGTCGCGGTGCAGGAACAGGTTGGACTGCGGGTCGCGCTTCGACAGCTTCTTGTTGCCGTCGCCCAGAACGCTTGGCAGATGCGCGAATTGGGGCACCGCGTCGGCCACACCGATCCGGATCAGGGCCTGATACAGCGCGATCTGCCGTGGCGTCGACGGCAGCAGGTCCTCGCCGCGCAACACGTGAGTGATCTTCATCAAGGCATCGTCAACCGGATTGACCAAGGTGTACAACGGATCTCCACTGGCGCGGGTGATCGCGAAGTCCGGAACCACGCCGGCAGCGAAGGTGGTTTCGCCACGCACCAGGTCCACCCAGGTGATGTCTTCGTCCGGCATCTTGAGGCGTAGCACGGGCTTTCGACCCTCGGCCTCGAATGCCGCCTTCTGCTCGGCGGTGAGGTCGCGGTCATAGTTGTCGTAACCCAGCTTGGGGTTGCGGCCCGCCGCGAGATGCCGGGCCTCGACCTCTTCGGGGGTGGAGTAGGCCTCGTAAACCTCACCTGCGGCAAGGAGTTTCGCGATGACGTCGCGGTAGAGGTCGCTGCGCTGCGACTGCCGGTAGGGCTCATAGGGGCCACCCACCTCGGGGCCCTCATCCCAGTTCAGTCCGAGCCAGCGCAGCGCGTCCAGAATGGCGTTGTAGCTCTCCTCGCTGTCGCGGGCGGCATCGGTGTCCTCGATGCGAAACACGAAGTCGCCGCCGGTGTGTCGCGCGTACGCCCAGTTGAACAGCGCGGTGCGGACCAGGCCGACGTGCGGGGTGCCGGTCGGCGATGGGCAGAAGCGAACCCTGACAGGTGTAGTCACGTTATTTCCCTTTACGTACAACAGGATTGGAGAGGGTGCCGATGCCGTCGATGGTGACGCTGACGGTGTCGCCGTCCTCGATCGGGCCGACGCCCTCGGGCGTTCCGGTGAGGATGATGTCGCCCGGCAGCAGCGTCATGACCGCCGAGACCCATTCGACGATGGCACCGACGTCGTGCAGCAGCAGCGCGGTGTTGCTGTCTTGGCGCTGCTGGCCGTTCACCTCGGTGCGGATGTCCAGATCCGCCGGGTCGGCGGCGGTTTCGATCCACGGACCGATCGGGCAGAACGTGTCGTGACCCTTGGCCCGCATCCACTGCCCGTCCTTCTGCTGCTGATCGCGCGCAGAGACGTCATTGGCGATGGTGTAGCCGAGGATGTAGTCCTTGGCCTTGGCCGCGGGGATGTCCTTGCCGGGACGTTCGATGACCACCGCCAGCTCACCCTCGTGGTGCACGGGGTTGGCGTCGGCGGGCAGTTGGATCGGGATGTTCGGCCCGATGATCGAGGTGTTGGGCTTGAGGAAGATCACAGGATCCTCGGGCGGTTCGCTACCCATCTCGCGGGCGTGCGCGGCGTAGTTCTTGCCCATGCAGACCACCTTGCTGGCCAGGATTGGCGCCAGCAGCCGGACGTCGGCCAGCGGCCAGGAGCGCCCGGTGAAAGTGGGGTTGCGGGACAGGTACTGCTCAGCGATTTCTTTGCAGACCGCATCGGAGTTCGGGTCGCCTTCGATCACCACGAAAGCGACGCCGTCTGGACTGGCAATTCGACCTAGACGCATCGGTCCAGACTAGTGAGCCCAGGTGGTCATCCCGCCAGCTGGGCGTGCAGGAACGGAGTGGAATCGGCCATCGACGTCAGCACGGTGCTGGAGTGATCGTCGTCCGGATAGATCTTCAGCGTCACGTCCTGACCATTGGCTTTCAGTTGGTCGGCGAACTTCAGGGTCGACGACGGTGGCACATCACGGTCCTTGAGCCCGACCCCGAGGAAGATCGGCCGGTCGTAGCCGCTGACCGGAGTGCCCATGTAGTCGGCGAGCGCCTGCCGAATGCCGGGCAGCGAGGCCAGCGGGGCACTGAAGAAGTCCGCCGGACGCGTCCCGGTCAACGCCGAGCTGAGCGGAAAAGTGCACAGCGTCTCGGCCTGCTTGGCCGCGGCCAGGCCCGCCCCCGTGAGCACGCTGTTGACGTCGATGTCGGGCCGGGCCTCACGGAAGCCGGCCAGAATGTAGGCGGTGTAGGCCGACGCGATAGGTCCCAGATTCTCCGGCAGCACCATGTCGGGGCCCGCGGTGATCACGACATCATCAATATTGGCCGGGGTACCGGTGGCCACCACGCCGCGGTAATCCAGGCCCGTCCCCTGACTGAATTCGGTTGCCCACCGCGCGCTCGCTACCGCCGCCGCGCCGCCCTGGGACTGGCCGACCAAAGCCCATCTCGGCGACAGAGGCAGATCCATATGGTGCGCGGCCACGACGGAATCGATGATGGCGTGTGCGGTGGCCACGCTGTTGAGGTAGCTCATCAGTCCGGGGGTCCCCAGCCCCGTGTAATCGGAACCGACAACGACGTACCCCTGATCCAGCCAGTGCGAGAGGTATTCATTGTCCCGCTGGATACGGGGTAACGCCGACGGCGTGCAGTCGTCACCGAGGCCGACGGTGCCGTGCGCCCAGGCGATGACGGGCCAACCGCCGACGGGTGCCGCGCCGCGCGGGACGAACACCGCGGCGGTACTCACTGCGGGCGAATTGTGTTGGTCGGTAGTCGAATACAGGATCCGATAGGCACGCGCCGCACCGGCCACCGACAGCACGCGTGCCATCGGCTGAGTGGCGATCAGGGCGCCAGGGGCGGTGATCGGGCCGGAATAAGAACGCGCATCCAGACCCGACCAGTCCGGCGTCGCCGCTGAGGCAACCGGCGCACCGACCAACAACGTCAGCGAGAGGACGGCAGCGACGATCGTGTACAGCAAGCGCATCGGCGAGATCACCCGGCCAGCCTAGGCTGTCTCAAATACTGAAATATCAATTCATAATGTGAGACGCGAATGGCACCATCGAACTATGCACACCACCACCGTCTCAGCAGCCCGCCGCTGGTCGATGTTGGCGATCGCTCTCGGCTCAACGATGTGCGCCAACGTCTTCATCAATGGCGCCGCGTTCCTGATCCCAACGCTGCACGGCGAGCGCGGCCTGGACCTGTCGCGCGCCGGCCTGGTCTCGGCCATGCCCAGTTTCGGGATGGTGCTGACGCTCATCGCGTGGGGCTGGGTGGTCGACCGCGTCGGCGAACGCGTCGTGCTGACCGTCGGCTCCCTACTGACTGCGCTGGCGGCGTTCGCGGCAGCCTGGGCGCACTCGTTGGTGGCCGTCGGCGCCTTTCTGTTGTTAGGCGGTATGGCAGCGGCCAGCTCCAATTCGGCGAGCGGCCGGTTGGTCGTCGGCTGGTTCCCTCCAGAGCAGCGCGGGTTGGTGATGGGTATCCGCCAGACGGCACAGCCACTGGGAGTTGGTCTGGGCGCCTTGGTGATACCGCGCCTGGCCGAATCATCCGGCGTGTCCGCCGCGCTGCTGTTCCCCGCCATTGCATGTCTGGTGGCCGGCCTGGTGACCGCCGTTGGTGTGCTGGACCCGCCACGTCCGCCCCGATCAGCTGCGCCCGCATCGGATTTGGCCAATCCGTACCGCGGATCGTCGGCCCTGGCCCGCATCCACGCGGTGTCGGTCCTGCTGGTGGTCCCCCAGTCGTTGGTGTGGACGTTCTCGTTGGTGTGGTTGATGACGTCGCACGGCTGGTCAGCGGGTGCGGCCGGCGCAATGGTCACCGTGGCCCAATTATGCGGTGCCGCAGGCAGAATCGCGGCCGGCCGATGGTCGGATTTGGCCGGCTCACGGTTGGGGCCAGTGCGGGTGATTGCCGTCGCCGCCGGGATTTCTATGGGTCTGCTGGCGTTGACCGACTACCTGCACTGGCCCGTGGCGGTATTCCTGCTGGTGGTGGCCTCGGTGGTGACCGTCACCGATAATGGCTTGTCGTTCACCGCAATTGCCGAGATCGCCGGGCCATTCTGGAGCGGGCGCGCGCTGGGCGTGCAGAACACGTCACAGTTGTTGACCACCGCTATCGTGCCGCCGGCATTCGGGGCTCTCATCGGCGTTTTGGGATTTCCGGCCGCGTTCGCGGCGTGCGCGCTATTCCCCGTGCTGGCTGTGCCTTTGGTTCCGATCGCCGCAGATCCGTTGCGCACCAATCCCGTTCCGGCCCCCGCGCCCCGTTGACTTTGCGTCTACGCAGCTCTGCACTCGCACTTTGTCTGCGCTGACGCAAAGTCAACGCGGGTGCCGGCGGAGAGCCCGTCGTGCACCCTCGACGTGAGACTCGAAAAGAGCTTTCCGCCAACTCCACCAAGTAGCAGCATCGGTCCCTACCGACGGCGTCGACAATCCATCATCAGATTCATCTAACAACAACATGAAATGCCATTTCCGCGACGAATTTATGAGACCGAATTCATTCGGTGCGTCGACGTCTGCCAACATGAAATCCATTCCACCTTCACGCGATGACCAACAAATTTGCAATTTGCAGTCGGGGGCTCGATAGAAGACGGCACCCGCGAAACCATCGCGATAATCGATCGAGTCCCGAGCCTCATCGAATGCAAATCCGTGATGTGCAAACGACGATCCCAAAAACTGCTCGACTTCATCAGTATCCATAACTCTCAGCCTCTCATCCCAGGCTAAGCATCTCGGCCCGCGCCGCATCGAAATTCTGCTCGATCCGATCGCGAACCCAATAGATCGGGTTCGAATATGATTCGTATTCATTTCGGGCTGCACGTAGCAGTTCTTCAAACGGAAGATCAGGTCTCATAGTAAATCCGGTGATATGCAGCCATTTAGCAGCGTTGAGACCAAACTCGTTCGGCACATCGACTGGCGCGATCATGCAATTAACTTCGCCCTCACGCGAAGACTGGTACACCTGTAGCTTGCAGTCGGCTGAACGGTAGTAAACGATATGACGCTGTCGACCACCCGAATCAGGATTGTCGTCGATTCCATCGAGTACGAACCCACGCTCGCGCAAAATCGGACCAACTATATTTTCGACGTTAGATGCAAACTCAGATTCCACCACTACCTCACCTTGGCCGCCTTCGGGGTGTCCTGCGCCGTCGCCTGGCACGAAGGAATCGCCACCGTTCGCCATACTACCTACATAGCATTGTGCGTCATGACTCAAATTTCGATAACAATGCCGTGCATACCGATCGTCAGGTTGCGACCGCAATTCGACAGCTGACTTGGCGAACTGCCCTGCTTGATCCCGGCAGCTACATTCGCAGCCTCATTCGCACGCGGCTCTCTACCTCCACAGGTATCCGGAACGCGATATCGCCGGTGATATCGCGTTCCGGACACGTGCCGACCAGTCGAATCAGATGGAAACCATCCCAGTGGAACGACTTTCCGCTAGGCCGGACACATCTGGGGCGGGCAGTTACCCCGCGGCGCCGGACGTGGCGCGGGAGGCGGCGGCGGAGGCGGAGCCTCGTGTACCGGCGGCGGCGGAGGCGGAGCCTCGTGCACGGGCGGCGGAGGCGGCGGAGCTTCATGCACTGGCGGCGGCGGAGGCGGAGCCTCATGAACCGGCGGAGGCGGCGGAGCCTCATGAACCGGCGGCGGCGGCGGGACAGGCGGCGGAGCCTGTTCCTCTGACGGCGGCGCTTGGTGTACCGGCGCCTGCTTTACCGGGGACTGCGGAGCCGGGGCTTCCAGCGCTGGTTCGTGCTGTGCCGGTGGCTCCGGTGCGAGTTGCTGCTGCGGCTCTTGCCGGATCGGCGCTGCCGGAGGTGCAGACGGTTCCGAAACAGGCGCCTGCGGAACGGCAATGGTGTCACGCGGGTGCACTGCTTCGCTGGGCGGAGCCACCGGAACAACCGCGGGAGCTGCTGGAGTCCCCTGCTTCGGCTCAGCCGGCGGCGTCACCAAGGGAGCCGGCGTCACCAAGGGAGCCGGCGTCACCAAGGGATTCGGCAGAGTCACCGGGTTCGGCGAGCCGACCTTGGGCGCAACAGCCGTCGGCATCGGAACCAAATTCGGTTCCCCACCAGGCACAGTGGCACCCGGTGCAGGCACCGGCTTGGCTTGCGGCGTGCTCGGCGTAGCGAGGGGCACCGGCGCC
The DNA here is from genome assembly GCF_009729415.1 of Mycolicibacterium sp. CBMA 234. GTDB lineage: Bacteria > Actinomycetota > Actinomycetes > Mycobacteriales > Mycobacteriaceae > Mycobacterium. The sequence goes on along the minus strand of NZ_MPKW01000018.1, from coordinate 357,903 downwards.
AGTTTGGGCGCGGTGAACCCGGCTGTCACCTTCGACGGCGGTGCAGTCGGCACGGCGGCCGTCAACGCCGGTGGGGCCAAGGATGTTTGGTGATTTGAAACGGGTGTGGCCGATGGCTTCCCTGGCGTCGAAGCCGTCACCGCTGCCGTAGAGGTGGCGGTCGCATCCAGGTCTTTGGTGACATCGCGGGCAGGCTTGTTCGCGAGGTCCTTCAGCAGCGACCCGGAATTGCTGGTCGCGTGGTCAGTCGAAATAAACTGAGCCAGTGAGACATTCAGATTCACCACCGGTGACGAAACACTCGCCGACACATCGGTGACCAAGTGGGTGCTGCTCACTGCCGTGGCAGGCGGTGCCCAGTCGCGGTTGCGCGGATCGTGCCAGTCCCGGTTCATGTTCCAGTTCTGGTACTGGTTCGGGTTGAATCCGTGAGCCTGGTCCCATTGGGTGCGTTGGTACACCGGATCGTCGTTCTCGAACTTCCACTGGTAGTACTGCTCGTAAGGGTGGTGGTCGTTGTACCAAACCTGATTACGCGGGTCGTCCGGGTGGTCGCGGCGTTGCCCCCATTCGTTGCAGCCGTTGCGATCCCAGCCGTCACGGTCGTAACCGGACCAGTTGTACCCGCCCCAGTTGTAGCCAAAGTGGTCGTAGCCCCACCGGTCGTAGCCCCAGCGGTCGTAACCCCACCGGTTGAAACCGAGGACGTCGTAGCCGTACTGGTTGTATCCACTGAGGTCGTAGTTGTACCAATCGCCCGAGTCGTAGCCGTAGAGCTGCCCCCAGGACGGGTCATAGGAACCGAGGTCTTGCAGGTTCGGCGTCAACGGCGGATCGACAGGCTGTGACCAGTCGGCCTGCGGCGCGTCCGGAACATCAGGCGGCGGTGGCACGCTATCGGACATCTGGTCCACGGTGGCCGAATCCCCGGCATCCCCTGAGCCCTGGTATCCCCACGTTGGCGCGGACGCATTCATCAGGGCCACATCGGGCGTCTGCGGCGCACCGCCCGAGTCGGCAGCCTGCGGCGCCGGTGGTAGCGGCGGTGCGGGCAACGCCGGCAGTTGCTGCGCGGACGCCGGCGTGTATTGCAGAAGTTGTTGTGTCAGTTGCAGGTAGAGGTTCTGCAGGCTGGTCCGCTGCGGCGATGGCGACAGATAGTCCAAGCCTTGCTTGGCCTCATTGAGCGACGTGCGGGCGGCCGTCAGCTGATCAGGCGTGGGCTGCTGTCCGCTGCCCAAGACGTCCTGTGCTGCTTTCAGATCATTGACGACGGCAGTCAGCGCGACATCTTGCGCGTGCCCGGGAAATACCGTCTTCTCGACACCCCACAGGCTGCCGCCAGGCGGGGCCTCGTACGACGCGCCCAGCACTCCTGCGACGAGCACCACGGACGCACCGGCGGCGACCACCGCTTTGCGTCGGCGCGCCCCTTGCGCGAGCCTGCGCCAGCGCGAGGTGGACGCGGCCCGCGGCACGATGTGAATGGGTGGGGAACTGAAAGTCGTCATGTCGACCTCCTCAACTACGACCGGTGGCCGTCGTCGCGGCGCTCCGACCCGCGCGATTTCGGATGCTCAGTTGTCAGTAAGTTCTAGCCGGCATTCGCGCTCACCAGAACTATTAAGCACACCTAAAGGCTACGCAGTCTCAGCAAACTCGCCAGGGTGTGAACGGTATTCACACCAAGCCATAGCCCGTCCATAGCGACGCACAGAAAGTACTGAAGCTCAGTCACTTTCAGCGCAGGTGCCACAGCAGTGACACACGCCAGCTCGAATGGTGGCACCATCGTCACTATGGTCGCTGCACTCTACGATGACGGCAATTTGACCCTCGACGACGACGGGTTGACCATCCGCCGCTACTACTTTCCACTCGGCACGGAGAAGCGCGTGCCCTACGTCGCAATCCGCGGCATCGACGTCCGCCCGTTGGGCGCTGCGACCGGCAGCTGGCGCCTCTGGGGCACCGGCAGCCCCAGTCATTGGTTCCCGCTCGACATGCACCGGCCGAAGAAGGACACCTTGGTTGTCATCGATACCGGCGCCAAGGTGAAGCCGTGCATCACCCCGGCCGAACCGCAGCGGTTCGTCGAGACCCTGCGGGCACGCATCGGATAAGGACCGCGCCGCGCCGCCCCACGTCGCGACATACGCTGATCCAATGGGATTGGGGAATCGCGGGAGGTCTGCAGTATCTCGGCGCGGCAGAGGCCGTTCGCTGGTCGCGACATTGCTGCCATTGCTGCTGGCCGCCAATGCATGCCAGGCGCATGATCCGACCCCAGCCGCGACGGGTGGCCCGCTGATTGCCTACACCCTTCCGAAATCCACTCCCTGGTTTCAAGCCGGTGATGTGAGTTTCGTTCTGGCCCAAGGTAAGACACCCATCAAGACCTGGACCAAACACATGGACGCGTCGCGGCTCGGGGGTCTGACCTCGCCTGCGTTCACCACCGACGGCAAGTACGCCTTCGCTCAGTACGCCGATGAAGAAGCCGGGCGCTATCCCTATGACGGCGGCGACATCAGAGCCCAGTTGGTGTGGGTAGATATTGCGAGCCGCCAAATACACGAAGCGGCCATTCCAGCCCGGTCACGAACGTCGTCTCACCAGCCGGGCCGGCCTGGCAGTCCGTACGCGCTGAACGGCAGCACCGTCGTCTGGCAAGGGCCGGCAGCACCGGACGCTCCTGACGGGCAGGTGACCCTGATGCAGCTGGACCTCGCGCAACCCAACGCGGCGCCGAGCATTCTGCGCACCGTGCAGCTACCGCCGCGGACGCCCGAACAACGCGCGCAACCCAGCAGCTATCAGGACTTCACTGGAAACGTCATCGGTGCCGGGCATGGACGTGTCGCGATCGCCAAGAAGTACGACGCCGACGATCTCACCCAGGCCGACCGCCTGTTCCTAGTCGACGCCGACGGAACCGTCCGCGATCTCGGGCACATGCCGACCACACAGTGGATATCCGTGATCTTCAGCCCTGACGGGACGCGGTTCGCCTACGAAACCGGCAAGAATTCCCCGCCCAGCCCCTGCGCCGAACACCAAATCACGGTGTTCGACTCGGCCACCGGTCACCCCGCGATCAACTTCCCGCCAGGCCCCGTTGCCGCCACGCCAAGGCCCTCCTTCTATGGCAACACCAATGGCGCGGCGTGGTGGACGGCGGACGGAAGACTCCGGGCCACCGCCGGCGCCGACACATGCCCGACCAATCCGTCCGAGGTCACAGCGGACAGCGGTGTGTGGGAGCTGAGTGGCTCGCAGTGGACACAAGTCGACCCGCCGGGGACCTACCGCGACTATCCCCTACCGAACGGCGAGGCGGTGGTCGTCGCCAAACCCAGCCAATCCCCCGGCCAATCCTCAACCGCCACAGGCCTGTTCATCCGGCAGAACGGTCAGCTGGTTCATGTGGCCGACGTCGAGGCGACCGCCGTCGCCGTGGCGTAGGTGAATCAGCCTTTTGCACAATCACTTTCAGTGCGGGTGCGATACCCATGAACTTCAGCGCTGCGCGTTCCCGATGAACAGCACCAGCACGGCCACCACGCCGAACACCGCCGCGAAGAATGCACCGCGCGCCGCGTCGTCGAACCGTGGCCACACCGTCGCAACCACGACACACACCGCAGCGACCAGGAGCGCACCCGCCGGCGCGAACAGCCAGTAGTACATCAATGGCGCCGACGACATCGCCACCACCCCAAGCACATAACCACCCAGCAGAAACCGCGGATCAAGGTTCCGCTGCGGCCGCGGATCGAGTGAAATCTCATGCTCGAAAGACATGGACGCCCCCTTACTCACTGAAACACTGGTCAAAGCGATGCCAGAGCCATCGCTAATCCTTGGAGATACAACAGGCCGACCACGATCCAGCCGCCAACCGGCGCGACCGCCAGTGCGACAGCGGCGGTGCGTAGCGCCCGAGTTCGATATAGCAGGCCCGCGATCATCAGACAGATCACCGAAATACCCACTGCAACAAGCAGATACGTAGCAACCGCCCCACCCAGGTGAATCTCGTCGCCCGGCCCGCCAATCGCCCCGACGGCCAACAAGCCCCAGCCGATCCCACCAAGAACCCCGCCCGCGAATACTCCGCGAATCCAGTTCGTACCAGTCAATCCACCCCCCGATCCGTCGCGCTCATGTCCCCCGTCGCCGGCACACCGTCGACCAACCCGTACCGCAGATGCACGATGCCCCGAGGGCTGGCCACGGGCTGCTCGAGCAGCGTCAGACTAGAAGGCACCGCGCCGTCGTCGAACACCTTCTTGCCGACACCCAACACAATCGGATGCACCCAGAGGTCCAGGCGATCAAAGAGCCTCTCCCGCAACAGAGTCTGCACAAAGTTCAAACTCCCGACCACCTTGACGTGGTCGTGTCGCTCCCGAACCGCTCGTACTGCGGCCCCCAGGTCCGAGCCGAGTTGTGTTGACCCTGACCACGATAGATCAGGATTGCCGCGCGACGCCACGTATTTTGGAATGCGGTTGAACAACGTCCCGAACTCGTCGTCCTGCTGCGGCCAGTAAGCCGCGAAGATGTCGTATGTCTTGCGGCCGAGCAGCAGTGCGTCGACGCCTTCGTAGGCCGCGCCAACTTGTGCCCCGGACACATCGTCGATCAACGGCGCCTGCCAGCCCCCGTAAGAAAAGCCGTCCGGATCCTCGTCGGGACCGAGGTGAATGAGTCCCATGTCCAGCTCCTGACGATGTGCTTGTCGGTCAGTAGATAGACCCGCCAGCTCCGCCGAACTCATCGACGCCCGCTGCGCTACTTTCCCGACAGCACCCGGTACTGTGCCGAAATCTGTTGGTTGACAGCAGTTTCGTCGTCGCCGAAGACCTGAAAGACGAATTTGTCGGTGCGCGCGACACAGCTGTAATGCCACCATTCGATACGCATCGACACCGCCGCATCGGGCGGTGAATAGTCACTTTGGCGTTCGAAACACCGCGCGCCCGGGAACCCCGGCACCGGGCCCGCCAGCTGCATATCCGCGTTGTGCATCAGCGACGCCGTCATGAAATCCAGGAGCTGGGCGGCCGAATCGCTATTGGGGGCCTGGTAAACCCGCCCCCATCTCTGGGTAACCCATTGGACTCCAGCCCGCTCAAACTGAGCATTCATGCTTACTGGATCCGCTTCGAAATGCAGCCACGCGTGCGGCCTCCACGCACCGATCAGGAACCCCGCCTGCTGATCTGGAGTACTCAGTGTCTTGGACAAAAGTTGGTCGCTACTCGGATCCTTGGGCAGGTCAGCCAACTTCGACGGCTCAGTCGGGACAAACCCCTTGATCAGCGATTGTTGTCTGCTGATCAGATTGGATACCAACAGTCTGGCCCGCATGTCCGCCGTGGCAGAACCGGAACCTTTCGCGCGCACCAGTTGGTAAAACACATATCGCCCATTGACGGTATAGGCCGCGACCGCGCTGGTGGTGCTGTTGATGTTCATCCCGGCTGCGCCTGGAGTGGGATTGCCGGTGCCAAACACATCGACGGGATAAATCGGAATAATGCCGCCGGTCACCACTGGCCCGATCTGCGCGGCGAACTCGCCGGCGGCAGCTGCTGCCTGGGCGTCATCCGGGAACATCAGAACCACATTCTTGACGGCTAGGTCCGGCTCCCCTGGCCCTGTCATCCGCTGCGACCCGAATCCGGCGACCAGATTGTGCGTCGCGGCGATCCGTTGCATCACCTTGTCAGGGGACTCACCCAGCACCAGATCAACCGAGTTCGCGTCGACCGAATGAGTGCCCTGCGTAACCAACAACGTCAGCGACGAGTCGACTTCCCAAGGGCCGACGACGAATTCGGCCAACCGTATCGATTCAACGATCGATTGTGTGCTCGGGTTCGGCCCGGCGCTGAAGTACGGCGTACTCGGCTTGATCTGGTAATTGCCGGTCCGGAGCTGGCTGACGTCAGGCTCGGGATCGCTCAGCGACCCACCGAACCGCGCCGTGCCAGACGTCGTCGTCGAACAGGCCGTAAGTGCGCAGATACAGGCGGCCACGGCGAACGTCCGGATCCGGAATTCTCGACGACGCCTATTGGGCATGGCCGAGCCGATCCAGCGCCAGTCGCGCGGTCGCTGCGACGGCTTCGTCGAATAGCCCGGAATCCTTCCGTAGCGTGCGCGACCGGATCAGCACCGTGAGCATGACCCGCTCGCCCGTCGGGCCACTCAGCAGGCCGGCGTCATTACTCGACCCGTAGTCGCCGCTCCCGGTTTTATCCGCGCTGGTCCAGCCTGACGGCAGAGCAGCCCGAAAACGTTTGGTCGACGTGGTGTTCGCAAGCATCCACTGCTGCAGCTGGAATCGGTCCGACGGACGCAATGCGTCGCCGACAAGAATGGCTCGGTAACCACCGCACAGGGCCCGCGGTGTGGTGGTATCCCGCAGATCACCAGGCAACGCGGTGTTGAGGTCAGGTTCCCAGCGATCGAGCCGCGTCTGCGAATCACCGATCGAGCGGGCGAAATCGGTGATGGCAGACGGCCCACCGATGGTCCGCAGCATGATGTTGCCCGCGGCATTGTCGCTCTGCTGCAGTGCAGCAGCACAGATATCCCGCAGCGGCAGCGACGACCCGACTGCACGACTCACCACCGGCGAGTAGACCACGATATCGCCGGCGCTGATGCGCACGCTGGCGTCGAGATCCACCTTGCCGTCCTGCGACAGCTGCAAGATGCGTGCTGCCGCATAGGCTTTGAAGGTCGAACACATCGCGAACCGCTCGTCGGGGCGATGCTCAACTGTCGCCGACGACACCACATCGACTCCGTAGACGCCGATGATCGCCTGGTAGCGGTCTTCCAGATCTGCAAACTCGGTTGCCGCGTGCGCCCGATTCGGCTGGCACCCGGCCAGCACCCCCGTCGCGGCCAACCCGACGATGAAGTCACGTCGGTTCAGCGATACCCCCACGCCCTCCAGCCAACCACGTCCCTGCACACAGTGCCAAAGCAGACTCTGAGCGCGGCGACAACGCGTCGGTCAAGCCACTGCTCGACGGGGCCGCACCAACAGCGCCGCCGCCAGGAAACACAATGCCCCCACGAACGTCCCGAAGTTGGCCAGCCACTCGTCGACGGTTACGCCGGTCGTGCGGACGAACGCCGCCAGCGCCGACACCTCGAACGCCACGCAGCCCATCATGTTGATCCAGGTTGCCTGCCAGTCAACGGATCTCGGCGACCACAGGCCGGTGACCATCACCGCCAACACACCACTGAGCAGAAATGCCAGCGACCCGGCAGCGTCCGGCGCCCAGACGTAACGGCGTTCGGCGAGCACGGCGTGCGCCCACACGGCCGCCCCGGTGCTGACGTTGAACAGGACGGTGCCCATGAATTGGATTGCCGCCGCCCACCATTGGAGGCCCCGCGGCGCCAGCACATATTGCATCAGCGCCGCCGTGGTGAAGAACCACGATCCGATGAAGCACAGCAGGTTCGTCGCGCCGGCGCCGGCCGCCGAGGGAAACCCCGGCACAGTGGCAAGTGCGAAGAACGCCGATCCGATCGCGAACAGCCAGCACTGCCGGGTGAGGGTCGCGATGCCGTTCATCGGTTGATTCTGCAACCAGGGCGCCGAACCGCGAGAGGCGGGCGCCGCTGGTGCAGAGTCACCACGGAATTTAGAGGAAGCTACGGATCCGCTCGCCGGTCTCCGACGTCGACAACTTGGCGTCGCCGCGCGTCGAAAGATGCTCGGCCACAGCCTTGTCCACGCGAGCGGCGGCCTCGGTCTCACCCAGGTGAGTCAGTAGCAGGGCCACGCTCATGATGGCTGCGGTCGGGTCGGCCAGACCCTTACCGGCGATGTCGGGCGCACTGCCGTGCACCGGCTCGAACATCGACGGGTTGGTACCCGTGGCGTCGATGTTGCCCGACGCGGCCAGCCCGATACCGCCGGAGACTGCGGCCGCCAGGTCGGTGATGATGTCGCCGAACAGGTTGTCGGTGACGATCACGTCGAAGCGGCCCGGATCGGTGACCATGTAGATGGTCGCCGCATCCACGTGCATATACGCGGTTTCGACGTCCGGGTACTGGGCGCCGATCTCGTCGACGGTGCGCGTCCACAGCGAACCGGCGTAGGCCAGCACGTTGTTCTTGTGCACCAGGGTCAGGTGCTTGCGCCGCGCACGTGCTTTTTCAAAGGCGTAGCGGACGACCCGCTCAACACCGAACCGCGTGTTGGTGGACACCTCGGTGGCCACCTCGTGCGGGGTGCCGACGCGGATGGCGCCGCCGGTGCCGGTGTACGGACCCTCGGTGCCCTCGCGCACGACCACGAAGTCGATCTCCGGGTTGCCGGCCAGCGGGCTGGTCACGCCGGAGAACAGCCGGGACGGCCGCAGGTTCACGTGGTGATCGAGGGCGAACCGCATGGTCAGCAGTAGGCCGCGCTCGAGCACACCGCTGGGCACCGACGGATCGCCGATGGCACCCAACAGGATTGCGTCGTGCGTCTTGAGCTCATCGACCATGCCCTCGGGCAGGGTCTCGCCGGTCTCGTGGTAGCGCTTGGCGCCAACGTTGTACTCGGTGCGCTCGACACCCGGCCGCACCACGTCGAGGACCTTCAGCGCCTCGCCGATGACCTCTGGGCCAATGCCGTCACCGGCGATGACTGCGAGCTTCACGACAGGTCCACCAGTTCCAGCGTGGTCGCGCCGACGGCGGTTCCGATCGCGCTGAGCACGTCGGCCGACACCTCGCGGTCCAGCCGCAGCATGACCGTCGCGCCCGAACCGTCAGCCGACTGCGACATCTGAGCGGCCAGGATGTTGACGTCGGCCCCGCCGAGCAGCGTGCCGATCTTGCCCAGGGCACCCGGCTGGTCGGCGTAGTTGAGGATCAGGTTGATGCCCTCGGCACGCAGTTCCAGGTTGCGGCCGTTGATCTGGACGACCTTCTCGACCTGCTGCGGGCCGGTCAAGGTGCCCGACACGTTGACGACCGAACCATCGGCCGCCACGGCACGCACGTCGACGACGCTGCGGTGGTTGGGGCTCTCCGACTCGGTGTTGAGGGTGGCCTCGACGCCACGCTCGGCAGCGAGGGCCGGCGCGTTGACGAACGTCACCTGGTCCTCGATGACGGCCGAGAACAGGCCACGCATGGCCGAAAGCTTCAGAATCTCAACGTCTTCCGACGCCAGCTCACCAAGCACCTCGACGTTCAGCGAGGTCGGCAGCGCCGGCGCCAGGGCGCCAGCCAGCAGACCCAGCTTGCGCACCAGGTCGAGCCACGGCGCGACCTCTTCGCCGACCACACCGCCGCCGACGTTGACGGCGTCCGGCACGAACTCGCCGGCCAGCGCCAACTTGACGCTCGCGGCGACGTCAGTACCGGCGCGGTCCTGGGCCTCTTCAGTGGAGGCACCCAGGTGCGGGGTGACGACGACCTGCGGCAGGTCGAACAGGGGGCTGTCGGTGCACGGCTCGGTGGCGAACACGTCGAGACCGGCGCCACGCACGTGGCCGCTGTTGATCGCGTCAGCCAGGGCCTGCTCGTCGATGAGGCCACCGCGGGCCGCGTTGACGATGATGACGCCCGGCTTGGTCTTGGCCAGCGCGTCCTTGTTGATCAGGCCGGCGGTTTCCTTGGTCTTGGGCAGGTGCACCGAGATGAAATCGGCGCGACCCAAAAGCTCATCGAGGGTCAGCAGCTCGATGCCCAGCTGAGCGGCGCGGGCCTGCGAGACGTAGGGGTCGTACGCGACGATGTGCGCGCCGAACGCGGCCAGACGCTGCGCGACGAGCTGGCCGATGCGGCCCATGCCCACGACGCCGACGGTCTTGCCGTAGATCTCGGTGCCCGAGAACTTCGACCGCTTCCAGGTGCGCTCGCGCAGGGTGGCGTCGGCGGCCGGAATCTGGCGGGCCGCGGACAGCAGCAGCGCCAGAGCGTGCTCAGCGGCACTGTGGATGTTCGAGGTCGGGGCGTTGACGACCAGCACACCACGGGCGGTGGCGGCGTCAACGTCGACGTTGTCCAGGCCGACGCCGGCGCGGGCGACGATCTTCAGCTTGGGGGCGGCGGCCAGCACCTCGGCGTCCACCGTGGTGGCCGAACGCACCAGCAGGGCGTCAGCTTCGGGAACGGCAGCCAGCAGCTTTTCGCGGTCGGGTCCGTCGACCCAACGGACCTCTACCTGGTCGCCGAGGGCGGCGACGGTCGATTCGGCGAGTTTGTCAGCGATGAGTACGACAGGAAGGCTCACGCGCACAGCCTAGTGGTCCAGGTTGCGCCCTTTCCAATCGCGGTTCCCTAGACCCGTGGACGTACCCGCCGCTCCGTACGATCATGTGGTGGACGTCACCGTCGTCGGTAGTGGCCCCAATGGACTGGCGGCGGCCGTCACCTGCGCCCGGGCCGGGTTGTCGGTGCGGGTGATCGAGGCCGAGCCGACCCCCGGCGGCGGCGCCCGCAGCGCCCCCGACCCCGAATACCCCGGCATCATCCACGACGTCTGTTCGGCGGTGCATCCGTTGGCGTACGCCTCACCGTTCTTTCGCGCTTTCGGCCTCGCGGACCGCATCACGTTGAACGTGCCGGAGATTTCCTATGCCAACCCGCTGCCGGGACGTCCCGCCGCGCTGGCCTACCACGATTTCGAGCGCACCTGCGCCGAGCTGACTGACGAGCCGTCGTGGCGCTGGCTGTTGGGCCCGATGGTGCAGCGCAGCGATGCGGCGACCGCTTTCGTGCTCGGCGACAAAAGATCGTTGCCGCCCGACTTGATGACGTCGGCCCGGCTCGCGTTGCGGACGCTGATGCAGGGCAGCCCGGCGTGGGGGCTGTTGCGCGGCGAAGATGCCCGCGCGTTGTTCACCGGTGTTGCCGCGCACACCATTTCGCAGATGCCGTCGATGACGTCCGCGGGCCTGGGCATGATGCTCGCCGTTCTGGCCCACTCGGTCGGGTGGCCGGTGCCTACGGGCGGCAGTCAAGCCATTCCCGATGCGTTGATCGCTGACTTGCTGGCCCATGGCGGTGAATTGGTGGTCGGCGAACAGGTCACTGAACCGCCGCGGGGCGTGGTGCTGTACGACACGCCAGCGAAGGCACTGTTGAGCATCTACGGAGACCGGCTGCCAGCGCGATACGCCGCCACACTACGACGGCTACGGCCGAATCCCGGGGTGGCGAAAGTCGACTTCGTGTTGGCGGATGAAATCCCTTGGCGTGACCGGCGATTGGCTCAGACGGTCATGTTTCACCTCGGTGGCGAGCGCGCCCAAATGGCTCTCGCCGAGCGCGAGGTAGCGAACGGGCGGCACGCCGAGTGGCCGATGGTGCTCGCTGCGTCGCCGCACACCGCTGACCCGACCCGGATCGATGACCGAGGCCGCCGACCGTTCTGGAGCTATGTGCACGTGCCCCGTGATTCCCCGATCGACCAGACCGAGGCGGTCATCGGGATCATGGAACGCTTCGCCCCAGGGTTCCGCGACATCGTCGTCGCGACCCGCGGAGTGCCTGCCTCACAATTGGCCCAGCACAACGCGAACCTGGTCGCCGGCGACATCACCGGCGGCGGCAACAGTGCCTGGCGGGCTCTCGCCGGACCGACACTGCGGCTGAATCCTTGGGCCACCCCAATTCCCGGCGCCTACCTCTGCTCGGCCGCCGCTCCCCCGAATGGCGGCGTTCACGGTATGGCCGGTTACTACGCCGCGCGCACCATGCTGCGCCGTGAATTCGGGGTGAAGACGCTGCCGTCTTTGGCGCCATAGTGTTGGCTTGGCGCATGGCCAAGCTATCTGTGATCTTCTACTCCGCAACCGGACACGGCACTTCCATGGCACAGCGCGTCGCGAGCACCGCCGAATCGCTCGGCGCCGAGGTTCGCCTGCGGCCGGTCGCCGAGACCGCGGATCCCGCGTCGTTCGCCCACAATCCGGCGTGGACCGCCAATTACGAAGCGACAAAAGACCTTCCGGCCGCAACGGGTGACGACATCACCTGGGCCGACGCCGTGATCTTCGGCTCCCCAACTCGGTTCGGTTCAGTGGCATCGCAATTGCGCGGCTTCATGGATTCCCTCGGCGGTCTGTGGTCGCAGGGCGTCTTGGCGGACAAGGTGTACGCCGGGTTCACCTCCACCAACACCGCGCACGGCGGGCAGGAGACCACGCTGCTGTCGCTGTACATCACGTTGATGCACTGGGGCGGCATCATCGTCCCGCCCGGCTACACCGACCCACTCAAGTTCGCCGACGGCAATCCGTACGGCGTGAGCCTGCTGGCCAACCACGACAACATCCGCCAGTTCGACGACAACACCTACGCGGCGTTGGATCACCTGGCGAAGCGAGTGATCACGGTCGCCGACCGACTCACCTAGCTCAGCCGGTGATCTGCCAATCGGCAGCCGCATGTTGCTGGTTCCAGAACTCGCGGAAACGCCGGTAGGGACCGTCTTCGGCGAGCAGCTCGGCGATGGTGCCGTCTTCGACGATCCTGCCGTCGTCGACGAACAGCACCCGATCGGCGTGCCGGATGCTGGCCAAGCGGTGGGCGACGATCACGCGGGTGCGCGGGCTTAGGTCTGCGGTCAAGGCGTCCACCACGGCGGCCTCGTTCTCACTGTCCAGCGCACTGGTTGCCTCGTCGACCAACAGCACCGGTGCGGGCTTGATCAGCGCCCGGGCAATGCTCACCCGTTGACGTTCACCACCGGACAACGCCGAACCGGCCTCACCGACCCGGGTCCGGTTCCCCTCGGCCAGCCGGTCGGCGAGCTCATCGACGCGCGCCAGTCGGCTCGCCTCGGACAGTGTGTCGACGTCCGCGTCGGGATTGCCGATCAGGATGTTGTCGCGCAGCGATCCGTCGAACAGGTAGGGATGCTGAAAGACCACGCTGACGGCCGCACGCCGCGCGGCGGCATCCAGCGATCGCAGGTCGCGACCGTCGAAAAGCACACGGCCGCAATCGGGTTCGTGGAGACCGGCGATCAGGCCGAGGATGGTGCTCTTGCCCGAGCCGGAGGGTCCGACGATCGCGGTTGTGGTGCCGGGCTCCAGCGCAAAGCTCGCCCCTGCCAGCACCGGCGCGTCCGCACCTGTCCGGTACGCGAAGCTGACGTCGTCGAACTCGATGCGCGGAGGGCGGCCACCATCCGGAAGTGCCTCGGTACCCGCGACCTGGACGGGCGCGTCGAGCACCTCCTGAATCCGGGCCAGGGTCGCGCGGGTGGACTCCAGCGCACCGGCCAGCTCGCTGAGCACCGTGAACGGCTCAAGGTAGCGGGCAATGACGACGATGAGCGCAATCGCTTGCGACACAGCGAGATCCCCCCGCACCGTCAGCACGGTCGCGGCCCCGGCAAAGACCACCAAGGCCAACTGGCTGGCCAAGCCGAACAGCAGCTGCCCGGGAATCTGCATGGTGAGCAGGCGCAGACTGGCGCCGTGCTGGGCCTCCAAGGCGCCGCCGACCAGGCTGCGGGCCGGCTCGACCCGGCGGGCCGCTCGCAATGCCTGCTGGGTCCGGGCGAACTCGATGATGCGTTCGGTGAACGCGGTATTGGTCTCCCCTGCCGCACGGTCGGCGGTGCGCGACAGTCGTGCGGACAGCCATAGCGCGCCGAGCAGGACACCGACGCCGACGAACGCCGCCAGGCCCAGCGGCACCGACACCACCAGTAGCGCCGCCGCAATGGCGGCCGGCAGCAGCACCGCGCCGATCAGCGGCGTCAAGAGATTGACCACCAAGCCGACCAGCTCGGGGCCGGTCGCCGCGATCGCCTGTCTCGTGGTCGCCATGTTTTCGTGTGTGAGCCAGTCCAATTCGACATTCGGCAGCCGGTCGGCCATGTCGTGCTGCGTGCGGTCGAGCACCGCGAAGCCGATGGCAAAACCCAGCCTGGCCGTGATGGTGTCGAGCACCCAGCCGGCGACAGTCAGTACCGTCAACCCTCCCAGCCACGGCCAGGCGTCCGCAGGGGTGCTGCCGAACAGTGCGGCCACCAACGGCACCAGCACCACCACTCCGGCCGCGCGCAGCAGCACCGAGAAAAGGGTCAGGGCGACATAGCTTCCCACCCGGCCACGGCGATCGGCTGGGATCAGGGCCAGCAGAGTGCGGATCATCGAGCGGCCTCCTGACGCGCAGCGGTGACGGGTCTGCCCGAATCCCACAGTGCCCTGTATCGCCCGCCCGCGGCGAGCAATTCGTCATGCGTGCCAGCCTCGACGATCTCGCCCTCATCGAGCACGACGATCTGATCGGCCTGCATGACGGTGTGCAACCGGTGCGCGATGACCAGAACCGTGCGATCCCTGGTCAAGCGGTTCAGCGCTTGCTGCACAAGGTATTCCGATTCGGGATCGGCGAATGCGGTGGCTTCGTCCAAGATCAGCACCTGGGTATCGGCCAGGATCGCCCTGGCGATGGTCAGCCGCTGACGCTCACCACCAGACAACCCCGAGCCCGCACCCAGCACAGTGTCGTAGCCCTCCGGTAGCCGCATGATGCGGTCATGGATTTGGGCATCCCGGGCCGCCGCGTGCACCTGGTCGGCGTCCGCATCCGGTTGCGCCAGTGCGACGTTCTCCGCAGCAGTGCCGTGCACCAGCTGGGTCTCCTGCAGGACGAACCCGACCTTGCGGTACAGCTCCTCGGCGGTCAACGTCCGGATATCCTTGTTGCCCAAGCGGATTGCGCCGCCGTGTACGTCGTGGAACCGCGCCAGCAGCGCAGCCAGGGTGGACTTGCCCGAACCCGACGGCCCGACCAGGGCCGTGACGGTCCCGGGTTTGAGCGTCAGGCTGACGTCCTTGATCACTGCCACCTCGGGGCGATAACCGAACGTCACGCGGTCGAACACCACGGTGCCGTCGGGCATCGAAGCTGTGGACGTTGCGACGGCCGGTACGTCGTCACGCACCGTCAGTTCCGGTTCGTCGAGCACAGTCTGGACCCGCCGGGCCGCGAGCATGCCCGCCTGAATACCGCCCAGCCCGTATCCGATACCCAGCAACCGGGCACCGAATGTGGTGCCCAACAACAGGAATGGCAAGAGATCAACGGCAGCCATTCCGCCGCTGACGACCAACGGAGTACCCACTACCGCGATCAGCCACAGGAAGGTCGTCGGCCGGGTCACCAGATCCATCAGAGTCTTCTTGCCGACAAACGGTCGCTGCCAATCCACCAAGAAGCCGATGTATTGATCGAGCCGCGTGCGGAAACTCGACAGTGCAGCACCGCCGAAGATGCGGACCACCGGTTGGCCTTCCAGGTACGCGCCGGCCTCGCCGTTCATCCGCTCGGCCCACCGCGGTGCTGCCGCAATCTTGTTGCCGGACTGCACTGTCATCACCGACATCAGCACCAGGTAGGCCAGCACGGGGACGAACAACACCAGCGCGATGCGCCAGTCGACGACGAACAGGTACACCAACACGGCAACCGGCGCGACGACGGCGGCGACCGCATCCGGGATGGCATGAGTGATGAGGTAGTGCAGGGCCAAAGTGTCATCCTGCACAAGCTGTTTGATCGAACTCGAGCCCCGCGCGGTGAACCACCCCAGCGGCAATCGGGACAGCTTGAGCAGCAGCCGCCCACGGAGCTCGCGGGCGAAATGCGCGTCGACCCGATGCAGCCAAAGCGCCATCGCGGCCGTCAGCAGGGTTCCGGTGCCCAGCAGCGCTACCGCCGTGAGGCCCAGGTCCCATAGCTGCCGCGCACCGGCGCCGACGAGCAGCAGTCGGGCCAGCTCGACCAACAACACGAACGGTGCCAGTTCGATGACCGTGATAAGTGCTTGCAGGACACCGGAAATGATCAGCGTTTTCTTCAGCGGCGCGAGCAATCGGCCGGCGGCCTGCGCGCGCCACGTCCCGGAGGTGGACACCGCGGGTGGCGGGCTCGTCGGTGCCGCTTCAGCCGCGGGCTCGGCTGCGGGCGCAGCGGGCGCTTCGTCACCGCCTCGGTTGCTGCCCATGGCGCGGCCTTCGGTCCAGTAGGCCTGGGCGTGAATCTCCTGCTTGGGGAAGCCGAATTCGTCGCGCAACCGCGTCCGAAGGCGTTTGAGCGCACCGGCTTCTGGACCGGCCCACACGTGCCAATCGGACCAGTCCCGGGACTCGATGGCCGCAGCCAGTGACTCGTCGCCGCGGCGCGCCACCCGGTGCACCGTGAGTCGCGGGTGCTCGCCCAGCGGGATCAGCGCGTCGTCCTCGTGGTGCTGTTCGAGGTAGACGACGATCGGAATGTCATGCGGGACGGCGCCGATGATGCCGTTGATGGCGGCCTGCGAGGCTGCGTCGCCGATCAGCAGGTAGCCGGCCGGCCGATCCTCAGCGGCATCAGGGACGGAGAAACCCTTGGAGCCCATCACCACTGCGGTGACTGTGGCCCCGGGCTGGGCGCCGGCCCCCCAGCTCGACGCCGGCCCGGCCGGTTCGTGCAGCACCATATCGATCGAGAAACGCCCGGCATCCGGATCCGACTCGGAAATCGTGTAGGCCCGTTGGAACTCGGTATCGCTGCCCGCAGGATCGGGGAACCAGAACCGCAGCCATGAGGTCGGTTCCGCGGCCGAATCCTCGAAGAGAGTCGGCGACACCATGCGAATACGCACACAGCGCGGCGTCAGCCACTGCGTTCCCACCACCGTGATCTCGTGGTCGCGCGCGCCGAACCCCCGCAGCAGCGCACCCTGGAATCCACGTGCCATCGGCGATCACTCCTTGTCAGCGAGGCTTGAGCCGGGCCCCCGAAGATAAGGAAACCAAGGCTAGCCTTACTTTACCTGTAAGCAGGTCGCGCGTTGCACGTACGGTGACGGCACTCGCCCTGAAGCGATGAAAGGCCAGTTAGCGCCGGGTGCTTCGACGACAACGCGGACGCGGCGTGTCGGCCCTGTTGCAGCACTTGCGATTTGGACCCGTCATCATGTGCTGACAATGTCAGCCCAAGCTGACGACCCCGGATCGAAGAGTGGGTAGACAGAGGTCGGCATCGGGTACACCCGCCACTGAAATGCCGAAAGGCCAGTTATTGCACGCCTTTTCGCGAATCGCGTGCAATAACTGGCCAGTGGGCGCCTAAGCGCTAGAGACTAGGCAGTCTCGGTGATCGGCCGGTCGACCCAGCTCATCAGGTCGCGCAGCTTCTTGCCGGTGACCTCGATCGGGTGCTCGGCGTTGGCCTTGCGCAGACCCTCGAGCTCCTTGTTGCCACCCTCGACGTTGGCAACCAGGCGCTTGACGAAGGTGCCGTCCTGGATGTCCTTCAGGATGGCGCGCATGCGCTCCTTGGTGTCGGCGTCGATGACGCGCGGGCCGGACAGGTAGCCACCGAACTCAGCGGTGTCGGACACGGAGTAGTTCATGCGGGCGATGCCACCCTCGTACATCAGGTCGACGATCAGCTTGAGCTCGTGCAGCACCTCGAAGTAGGCCATCTCCGGGGCGTAGCCGGCCTCGACCATGACCTCGAAACCGGCCTTGACCAGTTCCTCGGTGCCACCGCAGAGCACGGCCTGCTCACCGAACAGGTCGGTCTCGGTCTCTTCCTTGAAGTCGGTCTTGATGACGCCGGCGCGGGTGCCACCGATGCCCTTGGCGTAGGACAGCGCCAGCGCCTGGCCTTCACCCTTGGGGTCCTGGTGCACGGCGATCAGCGCGGGCACACCCTTGCCGTCGACGAACTGACGACGCACCAGGTGGCCGGGGCCCTTCGGGGCGACCATGCCGATGGTGACGTTGGCCGGGGGCTTGATCAGGCCGAAGTGGATGTTGAGGCCGTGGCCGAAGAACAGCGCGTTGCCGTCTTCCAGGTTCGGCTCGATGTCGTTGGTGAAGATCTCGGCCTGCGCGGTGTCGGGCGCCAGCAGCATGATGACGTCGGCCCACTTGGCGACGGCGGCCGGGGTGTCGACCTCCAGGCCCTGCTCGGTGACCTTCTCGCGGGACTTCGAGCCTTCCTTCAGGCCGACCTTGACCTGCACGCCCGAGTCACGCAGCGAAAGCGAATGCGCGTGTCCCTGGCTGCCGTAGCCGATGACGGCGACCTTGCGCCCCTGGATGATCGACAGGTCCGCATCGTCGTCGTAGAACATCTCAACTGCCACTTGCTTTTCCTTACCTTGTTTCTGTTGTTTCGAAGTTTTGCTTGGGGTCCAGCTCGGTTACTTGGCCGCGCCGATACCGCGCGGACCGCGCGCCAACGAAACCACACCGGACTGCACCAGCTCGCGAATACCATACGGCTCCAGCACTCGCAGGAGTGCTTCGAGCTTCTCCTGGGTGCCGGTGGCCTCCACCGTCAGCGACTCGGTCGACACGTCGACGACCTTCGCGCGGAACAGATTGACCGCCTCAATCACCTGACTACGGGTGGTGGCGTCGGCCCGCACCTTGATCAGCGCCAGCTCGCGGGAGACCGAGTTGTCCGGCTCCTGCTCGACGATCTTGATGACGTTGATCAGCTTGTTCAGCTGCTTGGTGATCTGTTCCAGCGGCAGCAGGTCGTCGATGCAGACCACGATGGTCATGCGGGACATGTTCTTCTGCTCGGTGGCGCCGACGGCCAGCGACTGGATGTTGAATCCGCGCCGGGAGAACAGCGAGGCCACGCGTGCGAGCACACCCGGGGTGTCCTCGACCAGCACCGACAAAGTGTGAGTTGTGGTCATGGCGATTACACCTGATCCTCGTTGTCGAACAGCGGACGGATATCGCGCGCCGCCATGATCTCGTCATTGCTGGTGCCTGCGGCGACCATCGGCCACACCTGCGCGTCGGCCCCGACGATGAAGTCGATGACGACGGGGCGGTCATTGATCTCGCGGGCCTGCCGGATGACGTCCTCGACGTCCTCGGCGCGCTCGCAGCGCAGACCGACGCAGCCCAGCGCCTCGGCGAGCATCACGAAGTCCGGAATCCGGTGCGAGTGTGTCGACAGGTTGGTGTTCGAGTAGCGCTGGTCGTAGAACAGCGTCTGCCACTGCCGCACCATGCCCAGGTTGCCGTTGTTGATCAGCGCAACCTTGATCGGCGCACCCTCGAGGGCGCAGGTGGCCAGCTCCTGATTGGTCATCTGGAAGCAGCCGTCGCCGTCGATGGCCCACACCTCGGCCTCCGGACGGGCGAACTTGGCGCCCATCGCGGCCGGGACGGAGAAGCCCATGGTGCCCAGGCCACCGGAGTTCAGCCAGGTCTTCGGGTTCTCGTACTTGATGAACTGCGCGGCCCACATCTGGTGCTGACCGACACCCGCGACATACAGCGCGTCCGGTCCGGCGATCTGGCCCAGCTTCTCGATGACGAACTCGGGGCTCAGGCTGCCGTCGCTCTGCGGGCCGTAGCTCAGCGGGTAGGTCTCCTTGATGCCATCCAGGTAGGTCCACCAGTCGGCCAGGTCCAGCGTGTCGGCGGAAACGCCGTCGCGGCGCAGCGCCTCGAGCAGATCGACGATGACGTTCTTGATGTCACCGACAATCGGCACATCGGCGTGCCGGTTCTTGCCAATCTCCGCCGGGTCGATGTCGGCGTGGATCACCTTGGCATCGGGCGCGAACGACGACAGCTGGCCGGTGACGCGGTCGTCGAAGCGGGTGCCGAGCGCGATCAGCAGGTCGCTCTTCTGCAGCGCCGCCACCGCGGACACCGTGCCGTGCATGCCGGGCATGCCCATGTGCTGCCGGTGGCTGTCCGGGAACGCGCCGCGCGCCATCAGGGTGGTGACGACGGGGATACCGGCCAGTTCGGCGAGCTCCAGCAGCTCCGCGGACGCCTCGCCGCGGATGACGCCGCCGCCGACGTACAGCACAGGCTTGTGCGACGCGGCGATCAGCTTGGCGGCCTCGCGCACCTGGCGGCTGTGCGGCTTGGTGTTGGGCTTGTAACCGGGCAGGTCGATGACCGGCGGCCAGCTGAAGGTGCACTGCGCCTGGAGCACGTCCTTCGGGATGTCCACGAGCACCGCACCCGGACGACCGGACGCCGCGATGTGGAACGCCTCGGCGATGACCTTGGCAATATCGTCACCGTTGCGCACCAGGAAGTTGTGCTTGGTGATCGGCATGGTGATGCCGGAGATGTCGGCTTCCTGGAAGGCGTCGGTGCCGATCAGGCCACGGCCGACCTGGCCGGTGATCGCCACCACCGGGATGGAGTCCATCTGCGCGTCGGCCAGCGGCGTGACCAGGTTGGTGGCGCCCGGGCCGGAGGTGGCCATCATGACGCCGACCTTGCCGGTGGCGTGCGCGTAGCCCGACGCGGCGTGGCCGGCGCCCTGCTCGTGCCGGACCAGGACGTGGCGGACCTTCTTGGAGTCGTACAGCGGGTCATAGACCGGCAGCACGGCCCCACCGGGGATACCGAAGATGGTGTCGACGTCGAGCTCCTCCAGCGACCGGACGACCGCCTGGGCGCCCGTCATCTGTTGCGGAGCAACGATTTTCGGCTGACCGCTAGCAACGCCATTGGGCTGTTGCGTCGACTCTGGCGGTCGCGTGGTGGGTGCGCTCACTCTTGTCCTCTTAATCAGTGTTTCGGTTTGGCGTTCTCAGGCAAACAAAAAACCCCCGTCAGCGTGGGTGGCTGTACGAGGGTTGCGCGTCGATGCTTGTAGTCGGCTTACTAAGCCTGGTCACGCACCAACGCGCCCAGTTACTACAAGCAATCCCGAGTTCTGCATAAGCAGTGACGGTAGTCCTCGCGGCGCGCGCAGGTCAAATCAGATCCATAGCTGGACACACCCGGCAACCCCGGTACCCGCCGCCTGGGAAGATAAGTGATGTGAGCCGCCGAACCGCTTCGACCAAAGCCCAACCCGTCGTCATCAAGATCCCGGGAGTGGCCCATCTGGCGGTGGGGTTCTTCGCCATCGGACTGCTGGCCCTGGTATTCGCCGGCCCCGCCTGGTGCGCCGTGCTGCTCGTCATCCCGATTGTGTTGTCGGTGATGGTGATTCGCTACCGCACGGTGGCCGACGCGAAGGGCGTCACGGCACGCTCGCTGCTCGGCAGCCGGAAGGTAACGTGGCAGGACATCAAGGGCCTGCGGTTCGACCGATCGAAGTGGGCCAAAGCCGAATTGACCGACGGCACCGACCTGCGACTGCCGGCTGTGACGTTCGCGACGCTGCCGTTGCTGACCGCCGCCAGCCAGGGCGTCGTCCCCAACCCGTACAACGAGTGAGCGCGGCCCGCTCAGTGCAGCGGGTTTGATCCGTTCAGCAGCATCCACACGCCGACACCGACGCCGAAGCCGATCAGTAGGCACAGGAACGAGCCGATGAACGGCCGCCGGGCCCAGCCGCGGCCGGCGTCGAAGCCGTAGCGCCCCGGACCGGTCAGGGTCAGCGCCGAGGCCACCGCGATCATGGTGACCAGATACTCGTGGCCTTCCGGCAGGAAATACGGGAAGTAACCGTGCACGGGCTGGGCAGCCACCGCGACGGCCAAGCCGTTGACCAGGTATGCGATCGCGGCACCGGCGGCCACCGGGGTGAACAGGCCCAGCACCAGCAGGACGCCGGCCCCGATCTGCGCTCCGGTGGCGACGTAGGTCAGTACCCCGGCGTGCTGATAGCCGGCACCGGCCAAGGCATGTTCAAAACCACTCAGCCCCTGCCCGCCCCACCAGCCGAACGCCTTCTGCAGCCCGTGAACCACCAGCCAGGCGCCGAGGCCCACGCGCAGCAGCATGAGGCCCAGGTCCTGGGTGCCTCGGCGCTTGGCCGCCCGCACCCGGGCGTCGGTCTCCGGATCAGGTTCGATTTCAGCGGGCTCGGCTGCCTGCGAGTTCCGTTCCCGGGGCTGCACGTACGGCAGCGGCTCGGGTTCGTGGAGCAGATCGAATGCCGTCGAGGACGGCGACTCCGTCACCTCGGTGGCATCCTCGGACGACGCGGTGTCGAACCGCGGGATGGCGGTGGTCGCCGCCGCCTCACCGCCGTCGCCCCGGTACGTCGTGATGGGCAGGTCGTCTTCAGGATCGACCAGGCGTGCCGACGCGGGCCTGGCGGCCGACTCATCGGGCCGCTGCCATGCACGCGGGTCATGGGAAGTACTGGTCATAGTTGCCAGGGTAAGTGCAACGGCACTGCTGACCGTGGATTTAGGCGGTGGTTTGACCGGCTTGTTCACCCGATTTGCCCAGTCCGGCGGACGGCCCCGACGTGGCGAGCATCGTCGGACAGTCCGTAACCTGGCGGGCATGACATTGCGGCGGTCGACGCGGACTGCGCTGACGAGGCCCGAACGCCGGCGCGAGCGTCCCGGCTCTGCACCCGTACGACGGGTCGTGGCGCTGTGCGCTATCGCTTTGCTGGCGCTGCAGGGCTGCGCCCGGTTCGACACGGCCTCATCCGAGCCGTTCACCATCGAACCGGAGATGGGCGGCCCGCCGTCGTCCACGCCGCAGCCTCCGCCGCCGCTGCCCCCCAACCCGTTCCCGAAGGCCTGCCCGGCACCGGCCGTGCTGCAGGGCTGCCTGGAGAGCACCAGCGGGCTGATCATGGGTGGCGACAGCAAGTCGGCCATCGTCGCCGAACGCGTCACCGGCGCGGTCAAGAACATCTCCACGACGTCAGAACCCAAGGTCAAGATGGTGATCCCGGTTGATCCGTCCGGTGACGGCGGCCTCATGGACATCGTGCTGTCGCCGACCTACCAGCAGGACCGGCTGATGTACGCGTACATCAGCACCCCCACCGATAACCGGGTGGTCCGGATCGCTGACGGTGACGTTCCGAAGCCGATCTTGACGGGCATCCCCAAGGGCGCGACGGGCAATACCGGCGCCCTGATCTTCAGCAGCCCGACGACCCTCATGGTGCTAACCGGCGACGCCGGCAACCCCGCCGCCGCAGCCGATCCGGCTTCGCTGGCAGGCAAGCTCCTGCGTATCGAGCAGCCGACCACGGTGGGCCAGGCGCCGCCCACCACCGCACTGTCCGGCATGGGCGCGGGCGGCGGGCTGTGCATCGACGCCGCCAACGGCTCGCTGTTCGTCACCGACCGCACCCCGACGGCCGACCGGCTGCAGAAGATCACCAAAGACTCCAAGGTGTCCACGGTGTGGAGCTGGCCCGACCGGCCGGGAGTCGCCGGCTGTGTCGCGACCGACAACACCGTGCTGGTGAACCTGGTCAACACCAAAAAGACGGTGGCGGTACGGCTGTCGAAGGACACCGGCGCGGTCACCGGCGATCCCGAAGCGGTCCGCACCGACACCCACGGCCATGTGTGGGCGCTCAAGCTCTCCCCCGACGGCAACGTCTGGGGTGCGACGGTGAACAAGACCGCCGGCGACGCCGAGAAGTTCGACGACGTCGTATTCCCGTTGTTCCCCCAGGGTGGCTTCCCACGTAGCACCGACGACAAGACGTAATTGGCGCCCGACGTGCAAGGGGTCGCTCAATGATGCGGGCCTGCCCGGCCGACTTCGCTCGGCTGGCGGGCTACCTGGGTTTCCCCTGCGACGACGATTCGTGGTTCAAGCTGCGCAATCCGCTGACGTTGGCCAACTGGACCATGCCGGTTGTCGAGCTGCTGATGCTCGTCGGTGCGGTGCTGGCCCTGGGCTACGCGCTCCGCCGCGTCCGCCGCGACCCCACCGGGATCGCCGTCTGGCTGGCGTCGGTCGCGTACGCCGTGGTGGCCGAGCTGCCCCGGCACCCACCGGACTACTTCGACAACAGCCGACTCGGAGTCATGTTGGTGCACAACGTGTTCAGCGTCGACTTCGTCGATGGTCGGCTACCGCTGTATATCGTGGCGCTCTACCCGGCAACCATCACGCTGGCGTACGACATCGTGCGCGCCACGGGGGTGTTCGAGCGGCGCGGCGCGGCGATCGGGGCGCTCTGCGTCGGATTCGTGCACGGCTGCGTCTACGGCGTCTTCGACCATCTCGGCCCCCAGCTGCGCTGGTGGGTCTGGAACACCACCAACCCGCTGAATCACCCGACGCTCGGCTGTGTCCCGGTGCCCAGTTGGGTCAGCCTGGCGGTGGTCGGGCCGGCCGCCATCGCGTTCCTGGTCCAGGTCCTGATCGGTCGCCGAGTGACGGCCGGAACTCCGGTAAGTCTGCTGTCGCTGGCCTGGCGCGTGCCGCTGATCAGCGTGCTGGCGCCGGTCATCATGGGACTGGTGGCCCTGCCGACGTTGCTCTCCGCCCGCCACAGCGCAACGCAGTACGCAGTGCTTGGCGTGCTGGTGGCGGTGTTCACGCTCGTGGCGGTGCCGGTCCTGGTGCAGGACTGGCGCATCACCCGCCGCATCGGAACGCAGTACCCGAGCCCTTACGTCCGGGTATTCGGCGTGCTGTACCTGCTCACCTTCACGGTGCTCTGGATGGCTGCCCTGCCAGACTTCGCCGCCGCAATCGACGGCGTCACCGGTGCCGGCACCCCGACGGGCAACCTCCCCTGCGCCGCAGTGTGTTTCGTGATTGCGGGCTACTGCATCGCAGGGGTGGCGTCACTGCGTCCGAGAACGCCGGCGAAGACACGGGAATCGCTGGACGCGTGAGCGCGAACCAGCTCGCGTGAGCTAGCTGCAGGCCGCGATGACCAATTCGCGGACGCGGGCCGCGTCGGCCTGCCCCTTGGTGGCCTTCATCACCGCACCGACGATCGCGCCGGCAGCTTGGACCTTGCCGCCGCGGATCTTGTCGGCGATGTCGGGTTGAGCCTCGAGCGCTTCATTAATGGCGGCTTGAATCAGCGAATCATCGCGCACCACAACGAGTCCGCGATCGGTCATCACCTGCTCGGGCTCGCCCTCGCCGGCCAGCACGCCCTCGACCACCTGGCGCGCCAGCTTGGTCGTGAGCTTGCCGTCGTCGACGAGTTTGACCACCGCGGCCACCTGCGCGGGCGTGATGGCCAACGCATCGAGTTCGACGCCGCCCTCATTGGCCTTCTGCACCAGGAAGTTGCCCCACCAGGCGCGGGCCGCCTCGCTGGACGCGCCGTGCTCAACGGTGGCCGCGACCAGCTCGACAGCACCGGCGTTGACCAGGTCGCGCATCACCTCATCGGAGATGCCCCAGTCTTCCTGAATTCGCTTGCGCACCAACCACGGAAGCTCCGGGATGGTGCCACGCAGCCGCTCGACGAGGTCCGCGGGCGGGGCGACCGGCTCCAGATCAGGCTCCGGGAAATACCGGTAGTCCTGCGCGGTCTCCTTGCTGCGACCGCCGGTGGTGTGGCCGTCCTCGTGGAAGTGCCGCGTCTCCTGCGTGACGATGCCACCGGACTGCAAAACCGCTGCCTGGCGGCGCATCTCGTAGCGAACGGCAACCTCAACGCTCTTGAGCGAGTTGACGTTCTTGGTCTCGGTGCGGGTGCCGAACTCGTCGGCGCCCTTGGGCTTGAGCGAGACGTTGGAGTCGCAGCGCATGGAGCCCTGGTCCATGCGCACATCGGAAACACCCAAGCCGCGCAACAGATCCCGCAGCGCGGTGACGTAGGCGCGGGCGATCTCCGGGGCTCGCTCACCGGCGCCCTCGATGGGTCGCGTGACGATCTCCACCAGCGGCACCCCGGCCCGGTTGAAGTCGGCGAGCGAGGTAGTGGCACCGGCGATACGGCCGGTGTCGCTGCCCAGGTGGGTCAGCTTGCCGGTGTCCTCCTCCATGTGGGCGCGCTCGATCTCGATGCGCCAGATGCTGCCGTCCTCAAGCGGAACGTCCAGGTAGCCGTCCACCGCGATGGGCTCGTCGTACTGACTGATCTGGTAGTTCTTCGGCTGATCCGGGTAGAAGTAGTTCTTCCGGGCGAACCGGCCCCACGGCGCGATGTCGCAGTTCAGTGCCAGCCCGATCCGGATCGCAGACTCCACCGCAGCCTCGTTGAGCACCGGCAGCGCGCCGGGCAGGCCCAGGCACACCGGGCACACGAGTGTGTTGGGCTCGGCACCGAAACGGTTGGCGCAGCCGCAGAACATCTTGGTCTCAGTGGACAGCTCGACGTGTACTTCCATGCCCATGACGGGGTCGTACGTCGCCAGGACGTCGTCGTAGTCGAGAAGATCTGCGTCAGCCATGGGATTGATCGTAGTGTCGGGCTCATGAGCCCCGGTCATCCGCCGCCCCCACTGCCGCCGCACCCGGCCCAGAATCGGAAATTCGCGGCGCTTGTGGTCGGAGTAATCGTTGCAGCATCGGTCCTGGTGACCGGCTCAGCCATCGCCCTTCGAGGCTTCGGGGCGTCTGACATCACCAACCTCGAGACCTCGATGTCGGTCGGACGGCAGGACTTCCCCGATTGGCCGAGAGCCACTTTCGACGGTCCCAAGAAGGACACCAACCGAGCGCTCAAGACCGCAGACCTGTCACCAGAATCGTGCGCGCCACTGGACGGCGCACCCGCCAGGCAGACGGTCCAGGCCCAGCTGAAGAGGGACGCGCACCACGCGCTGGTGATGCGACTGAGCGTGCCTCGCCCGAAGGTCGATTACGCCGCGCTCATCCGCGCCTGTACGCAGTACACGCTCGGCGGCATGCTCGTGATCGACGTCGGCCGCCAGCTCAAGCTGGGCGGCCTGCCCCGGTGGGCGGTGGCCGTGACGGAGAAAATCTCCGACCGCAGCGGCCTGGTCACCCCGTTCGCCAGCATCAAAGTGCTTGGGCGCTATCGCGGAGTCTCCATCATGGCGATGTGCGTCATGTCCTTCACGGATCAGCCGCAGACGTGCGAGAGCGCGCTGGTGCCGTTGTTCAATGCGCAGGTGAGCAAGCTCGCTGCTGCCTGATCCGGCGAGCAGAAATCAGCCGAAAAACTCGGCGGCGTCGTCGTACTGCGTCTGGGGCACCAGCTTGAGCTGACGCACCGCGTCGGCCAATGGCACGCGGCCGATTTCCTGGCCGCGTAGCGACACCATCATTCCGTACTCACCCGAGTGCGCGGCATCGGCGGCATTGACGCCGAATCTCGTCGCTAACACCCGGTCATGAGCCGTCGGGGTACCACCGCGCTGCACGTGGCCGAGCACGGTGGTGCGGACTTCCTTCTTGATGCGCTTTTCGATCTCGACGGCCAATTGCTGGGCAACGCCGGTGAACTTCACGTGCCCGAATTCGTCAATTCCGCCGTCGCGCAACTGCATTGAGCCCTCAGCGGGCCGCGCCCCTTCAGCGACCACACAGATGAAGTGCGACTCGCCCCGCACGAAGCGCGCCTTCACCAACCGGCACACTTCTTCAACGTCGAAGGGTTGCTCGGGGATGAGGGTCATGTGGGCGCCCGAGGCCAGACCGGAGTTCAGCGCGATCCACCCGGCATGACGGCCCATCACCTCCACGAGCATCACGCGCTGATGCGACTCGGCGGTGCTGTGCAACCGGTCGATGGCCTCGGTGGCGATCATCAAAGCGGTGTCGTGGCCGAAAGTGACGTCGGTGCAATCGATGTCGTTGTCGATGGTCTTCGGCACGCCGACCACGGGGACGTTCTCCTCGGCCAGCCAGTGCGCCGCGGTCAGCGTGCCCTCGCCGCCGATGGGGATCAGCACATCGATGCCGTTGTCCTCGAGCGTCTGTTTGATCTGGTCGAGTCCGGCCCGCAACTTGTCGGGGTTCACGCGCGCGGTGCCCAGCATGGTGCCGCCCTTGGCAAGCAGGCGGTCGTTGCGGTCGTCGTTTTTGAGCTGCTCGCGGCGATTCTCCAGCAGGCCCCGCCAGCCATCGCGGAACCCGACCACCGTCGAGCCGTACCGGGAATCACACGTGCGCACGACCGCACGAATCACCGCATTCAGGCCAGGACAGTCACCACCACCGGTAAGCACGCCGATCCGCATGCCCCCCATACTGCCGGTTTCTCTCGGCACGCGAGCAGAACTCGCGAGGGACTACAGCGCGGTGGGCAGGGCGCCGCGGGCCGCTTCGTAGGCGGCGCCGACGCGGTACAGCCGGTCGTCGGCCAAGGCCGGCGCCATGATCTGCAGACCCACCGGCAGGTTGTCGTCGGGCGACAGGCCCGACGGCACCGACATGCCGCAGTGGCCGGCCAGGTTCAACGGCAGCGTGCACAGGTCGAACAGGTACATCGCCAGCGGATCGTCGACCTTCTCCCCCAGTCCGAACGCGGTGGTCGGGGTCGCCGGGGACACCAGCACGTCGACCTGTTCGTACGCCCGGTCCAGGTCGCGCGCGATCAGGGTGCGCACCTTCTGGGCCTGGTTGTAGTAGGCGTCGTAGTAGCCCGCCGAGAGCGCGTAGGTGCCAATCATGATGCGACGCTTGACCTCTGGACCGAAGCCGGCAGCGCGGGTCAGCGCCATGACCTCTTCGGCGCTGTGGGTGCCGTCGTCGCCGACCCGCAGGCCGTACCGCATGGCATCGAAGCGCGCGAGGTTCGACGACACCTCCGACGGCAGGATCAGGTAGTAGGCGGCCATCGAGTAGTCGAAGTGGGGGCAATCCACCTCGGTGATCTCCGCACCGAGCTCGGTCAGCTGGGCCACCGCGTTGTTGAACGACGCCAGCACGCCGGGCTGGTAGCCCTCGCCACTGTGCAGCTGCTTGACCACACCGACGCGGACGCCCTTCAGGTCGCCAGCGGCGCCGGCCCGGGCCGCACCGACCACGTCGGGCACCGGCGCATCGATGGAGGTGGAGTCGCGCGGGTCGTGGCCGGCGATCACCTGGTGCAGCAGCGCGGTGTCAAGCACGGTGCGGGCGCATGGTCCGCCCTGGTCCAGCGACGACGCGCAGGCGATCAGGCCGAACCGCGACACCGTGCCGTAGGTGGGCTTGACGCCGACGGTCGAGGTCAGCGCGGCGGGCTGACGGATCGAGCCACCGGTGTCGGTGCCGATCGCCAGCGGCGCCTGGAACGCAGCGAGGGCCGCGGCGCTACCGCCGCCGGAACCGCCCGGAACCCGGTTGACGTCCCACGGGTTGCGGGTCGGGCCGTACGCCGAGTTCTCGGTGGACGAACCCATGGCGAACTCGTCCATGTTGGTCTTGCCGAGGATCGGGATACCAGCCGCGCGCAGCTTGGCGGTGACGGTCGCGTCGTACGGCGAGCGCCAGCCCTCCAGAATCTTCGACCCGGCGGTGGTCGGCGCATCGGTGGTGGTGAAAACGTCCTTGAGCGCCAACGGAACTCCGGCCAGCGGCGACGCGAGGGCCTCACCGGCGGCAACCTGGCGGTCGACCTCGGCCGCGGCGGCCAGCGCCTCGTCCGCACCGACGTGCAGGAACGCGTGGTAGCGCTCATCGGTGGCGGCGATCTGGTCCAGGTGCGCCTGGGTGACCTCGGTGGCCGACACCTGCCCGGCGGCGATCTTCTCGCCGAGGGTGGCGGCGTCGAAACGAATCAGGTCGCTCATTCTGCTTCTCCCAAGATGCGCGGCACCGCGAAGCGGCCATCCTCGGCGCGCGGCGCCTCGGCCAACGCCGCGTCCTGTCCCAGGCTGGGCAGGACCGCATCGGGCCGGGTGATGTTCACCTCTTTGAGCGGATTGCCGGTGGCCTCGATACCAGCGACGTCGACGGCCTGAATCTTGCCGACGTGCGCCAGGATGGCATCGAGTTGGCCGGCGAAGCTGTCCAGCTCGCCGTCGGTCAGGGCGAGCCGGGCCAGATTCGCCAGATGGGCGACATCATCCCGAGAAATCTGCGACACAACGAAACAGCCTAGTGGGGGCCGTCGGGCGCCCACCATGCAGCCGGAGTCGGGCAGTGACACGCGCCGCACCCGCACGTCATGCCGTAGTCAGGTGCCTGTGCCACAGTTGATGCGTGTCTTCCTTTCTGCTGCGGGTCCAGCTCGAAGACCGCCCCGGTAGCCTCGGCTCGTTGGCGGTCGCGCTTGGCACGGTCGGCGCCGACATCCTGTCGCTGGACGTCGTCGAGCGCGGGCCGGGCTACGCGATCGATGATCTCGTGGTCGAGCTGCCGCTCGGGTCCATGCCCGACTCCCTGATCACCGCCGCCGAAGGCCTCAAGGGCGTGTACGTCGACAGCATTCGGCCCCACACCGGGCTGCTGGAGGCACATCGCGAACTCGAACTGATCGACCATGTGGCGGCGGCCAAAGGCAAGGCCGCCCGACTGCAGATGCTGGCCGACGAGGCGCCGCGAGTGTTGCGCGTCGGCTGGTGCGTGGTCGTGACGAGCGGGTCCACCCCGCAGCGCGTCGCCGGCAGCCCCGGTGCTCCTGAGACGCTCGCCGACTCGGCGCCCTGGCTGCCGCTGGAACACGCCACTGCCCTGGACGCCACGCAAGACTGGGTGCCACAGTTCTGGCGCGACATCGACACCACCCTGGCCGCTGCGCCGCTGGGCGATCCGCACACCGCGATCATGCTCGGCCGTCCGGGCGGACCGGCCTTCCGGCCGTCGGAGGTCGCCCGCCTCGGCTACCTGGCCGGCATCGTGGCCACCATCGTGCGGTAGCGCCTCCTCGCGCCCGAGCTGAGAATTTCCGGTGAAGATCCGGTGATCTCGTCAGCAACGTCGTCGTCTGGTCGATTGTTGTTGCTGCGCGCCTGCAAACTGCCGGTGTGTCAGCCGCATCCCGCGTAAGGACGCACGTGAGCACATTTCTGATCGCCCTCGGTGTCATCCTGGCGATCGCGGCGGTCGTCGTTCTGGTGCTGGCGTTCGTACGCGGGCGAAAACCGGAGAAGCCCAGCGCCCGCCAAGATCCGCTGAAGTCCGGCGACATGCCGGTGTTCGGTCCCAAGCAGTTGGGTCCCGGTGCGATCGTCAGTTACGGCGGCGTCGACTACGTGGTGCGCGGCTCGGTGACCTATCACGAGGGTCCGTTCGCCTGGTGGGAGCATCTGCTCGAAGGCGGTCAGGGAGAACCGATTTGGTTCAGCGTGGAAGAGGACGAAGGACGCCTGGAACTCGCGTTCTGGGCCAAGCGGCCTGACCTCGCGCTGCAACCCGGCGGTCCGCACACCGTCGACGGCGTGCAGTACAGCGAGGTCGAGCGCGGCACCGCGCGCTACACCTGCGAGGGCACGACGGGCCTACCTGTGCAGGGCGAGATGTACTACGTCGACTACGCCAGCGCCGGACGCAGCGCACTGCTGAGTTTCGAACAATGGGCGCCGAACACGCCGTGGGAAGTGTCGACCGGAAAGATCATGTCGCCGGGCGAACTCACCGTCTACCCCGCTCCCCCGGCCGGGTCCTGAGTGCCACCGCGCCGGTTGCGCCCGACTAGCAGGCGGCGACCATGACCCGGGGCAAGATGCTGATTCTCGCCGCGGTGCTGGGTGTCGGCGCGGTGCTCTGCCTCGTGTTCGGCATCAACATGCGGCACAACGTCCGGACGTATGTGAAGGACCACTATCAGAGCTACGGCGCCAACCAGTACACGTGCACGGGGTCGCCGAGCACCGTCGCCGACAACATCGCCCGCGCGCAACCGCCGCAGGCGCGCGCAACCGACAGCGGCAGCTACTACCTGCGCTACAGCGACGCCATCGTGATCGTCGGTCCGGCATCCAGTCACGCCTGCACCATCCGGCTCGAGAGCCTGAGTGCCGGCTACAACCACGGCAGCTACTTCTTCCTGGGCCCGGGTTTCAGCCGGGGTTCACCGTCGGGCAGTTCCGGCGGCAGCTCAGGCGGGCCAGGCGGCGTCAAGTAGCGCGTCAAGCAACCATAGGAAATCCGAGGAGACCCCATGAACCTGGCCGGCATCGACTTCGGCACCATCCACACCGACGCGATCATCCAGAACGCGACCAGCTCGGTTCTCTACTTCCTGATCGGAATGGTGGTACTGGCATCGGGTTTCGGCATGATCGACGTCCTGACGCCGGGCAGCCTGCGCCGCCAAGTCTTCGTCGAACGGCGACCCAACGCGGTGACCATCACCGCGGCGATGGACGTCTCCCTGGCCGCGATTGTCATCTGCGCCATCCGATCCAGCTCGGACCGTCTCGGACAGGGCCTGATCGACACCCTGGTGTACGGATTGATCGGCGTCATCCTGCAGGGCCTCGCGCTGATCGTCCTCAAATCGCTGGTGCCCGACCACTTCAACAGTGACATCCACGCCGAAGACTTCCACCCGGCGTCCGTCGCCGTCGCCGTGGTGCTGCTGGCCATCGGCGGCATCAACGCCGCCGCCCTCACCTGATGGTCACCGAGACCGCCGAGGCCGAGGCCCCGGTTGTCGGAACGCGTTGGCGGGCATTGCTATTGGCCGCGGTGGCAGCCTGCGCGGCGTGCGGCATCGTCTATGAGCTTGCGCTGCTGACCCTTTCGACGAGTCTGAACGGCGGCGGCATCGTCTCGACGTCACTGATCGTCGCCGGCTATGTGGCCGCACTGGGTGTCGGTGGGCTGCTGGCCAAGGCGCTGCTGGCGCGGGCGGCCATCAGCTTCATCGCGGTGGAGACGCTGTTGGGCGTCGTCGGAGGCCTGTCGGCGACGGCCCTGTATGTGACGTTCGCGGTCATCGGCGACTCCGGCTGGGTGCTGGGCATCGCAACGGCGTTGATCGGCGGATTGGTCGGCGCCGAAGTGCCCTTGCTGATGACGCTGCTGCAACGGGGCCGAGTAGCCGGCGCTACTGACGCCGGACGGGTACTGGCCAACCTCAACGCCGCCGACTATCTGGGCGCACTGTTGGGCGGACTGGCATGGCCATTCCTGGTGCTGCCGCACCTCGGCATGATCCGCGGCGCCGCGGCCACCGGAATGATCAATCTGGCTGCCGCCGCAGTGGTTTCGGTCTTTCTCCTCCGCCGGATTCTGAGCCGACGGGAATTCCTCGGGGCGGTGAGCGCCCTGGTGTTGGCCTTCGCTCTGCTGGCCGCTCTGATGGCCGCGGCCGACGGCATCGAGACCACGGCCCGGCAGCGGCTCTACGCCGATCCGATTGTGGCCTACCAGCATTCGTCCTATCAAGAGATCGTCGTGACCCGGAGCGGTGATGACACCCGGCTGTATCTCGATGGCGGACTGCAGTTCTCGACCCGTGACGAATACCGGTACACCGAGTCGCTGGTGTATCCCGCGTTGGGCCAGGGCGCCCGCTCGGTGCTGGTAATCGGCGGCGGCGACGGCCTGGCGGCACGGGAATTGCTGCGCCAGAAGGGTATCGATCGTATCGTTCAGGTCGAGCTGGACCCTGCCATGGTGGCGGTGGCGCGAACGACGTTGCGCGACGCCAACGCCGGCGCGCTCGACAATCCGCGGGTGCACCTGATTCTTGACGACGCCATGACGTGGCTTCGGGTCCCGCACCCGGACGTGGTGCCGCCCGGCGGCTTCGACGCCATCATCGTCGACCTTCCCGACCCCGACAACCCGGTACTGGGACGGCTGTATTCAGCCGAATTCTACACCTTGGTGAAGCAGGCCCTCGCACCACAGGGGCTGATGGTGACGCAGTCCGGCAGCCCGTACTCCACTCCAATGGTGTTCTGGCGCACGGTATCCACCATTGCCTCGGTGGGGCTGGCGGTGACGCCGTATCACGTACAGGTGCCGACGTTCGGCGACTGGGGCTTCACCCTGGCGCGTCGCGGTCCGGTGCCGCCCGTCCCCGAGTTACCCAAAGATGCTCCGCCACTGCGGTTTCTGACTCCTCAGGTGCTGGCCGCCGCGACGGTGTTCGCTCCTGACATGGCGCCGCAGCACCTGCCGCCGTCGACGCTGGAGCATCCGCTGATCGTCGACGACATGCGGCACGGGTACCGCTAGCCAGAACGCTGGCGCGTCAGACGCGAGAGTCGTCGCCCTATGCCTCGTCCGCGTCTTCCTCGACAGCCGGGCCTTCTTGCAGCAGCCGCCTGAAACCGTCCTCATCGAGGATCGGCACGCCGAGCTCAACAGCCTTGTCGTACTTGGATCCTGGGGCGTCGCCGGCTACCACGTACGCGGTCTTCTTCGATACCGAACCGGCCGCCTTACCACCGCGGACCAGGATGGCCTCCTTGGCCTCGTCGCGCGAGAACCCGGTCAGCGATCCGGTCACCACGATCGACAGGCCTTCTAGATTGCGCTCGATGCCGGCGTCGCGTTCATCGGCCATCCGCACACCCGCGGCCCGCCACTTGTCGACGATGGCCTGGTGCCAATCGACGGTGAACCAGTCGATCACCGCGGCGGCGATCGTCGGGCCGACGCCCTCGACCGCGGCCAGCTGCTCTTCCGAGGCTTCGGTAATCGCTTTCAGGTCACCGAATTCCGCGGCCAGCGCACGCGCCGCGGTCGGGCCGACGTGCCGGATGGACAGCGCCACCAGCACCCGCCACAGCGGCTGCTGCTTGGCCTTGCCGAGGTTGGCCAGCAACCGGGCCCCGTTGGCCGAGAGCTCGTTCTTCTGGGTCGTGAATAGGTTGGTGCGCAACAGCTGTTCTGCGGTGAGGTCGAAGACGTCGCCCTCGTCGGTGATGACGTCGGCAGCCAACAGTGCCGTCGCCGCCTCATAGCCCAGCCCCTCGATATCGAACGCGCCCCGGCCCGCGACGTGGAAAACCCGCTCCCGCAACTGTGCCGGGCACGACCGAGTGTTGGGGCACCGGATGTCGGCGTCCCCTTCCTTGGAAGGAGCCAACGTGCTGCCGCACTCGGGACATGTTGTGGGCATGACGAATTCGCGTTCGGTGCCGTCGCGCAGATCGACCACGGGACCCAGCACTTCAGGAATCACGTCGCCGGCTTTGCGGATCACCACGGTGTCACCGATCAGGACGCCCTTGCGCTTGACCTCGGTGGCATTGTGCAACGTGGCCAGCGCGACCGTCGACCCCGCCACGGTGACGGGCTCCATGTAGGCGAACGGCGTGACGCGGCCGGTACGCCCGACGCTGACCCGGATATCGAGCAGCTTGGTAGTGACTTCCTCGGGCGGGTACTTGTACGCAATGGCCCAGCGCGGCGCCCGACTGGTGGCGCCGAGCCGGCGCTGCAGTGTGCGGTCGTCCAATTTGACTACCAGACCGTCGATTTCGTGTTCGACGTCGTGGCGATGCTCGCCCCAGTACGCGACCCGCTCGGCCACCGCGGCGATGCCGGTGACGCGGGTCGTGTGATCGGACACTGGCAGACCCCAGGCCTTCAACGCGCGATACGCATCGTGCAGCGTCGCGGGCTCAAAGCCTTCCGTGAAGCCCAGCCCGTGGCAGATCATGTGGAGCCGGCGGCGGGCAGTGACCGCTGGGTTCTTCTGCCTCAACGACCCGGCCGCGCTGTTGCGCGGATTGGCGAACGGCGCCTTGCCTTCCTCGACCAGGCTGGCATTGAGCGCCGCGAAATCCTCGATGCGGAAGTACACCTCGCCGCGGACTTCCAGGACGGCGGGCACCGGAAACTCGTCGGTGCCGATGAGGACATCGGGAACGTCGGTGATGGTGCGGGCGTTGAGGGTGACATCCTCACCGGCGCGACCGTCGCCGCGCGTGGCACCCCGGACGAGCTTGCCATCGCGGTAGACCAGCGCCAGCGCGACGCCATCGACCTTGAGTTCACAGAGGTACTCGAGGTCGCCGCCCAGTTCGTTGGTCAGCCGCGCCGCCCACGCCGTCAGTTCATCGGTGTTGAAGGCGTTGTCCAACGACAGCATGCGTTCCAGGTGCTGAGCCTCACCGAACTCGGTGGCGAACCCGGCGCCGCCGACCAGCTGCGTCGGCGAATCGGGCGTCCGCAGTTCCGGATACTGCTCTTCGAGCGCCGTCAGCTGACCCAACAATGCGTCGAACTCACCATCGGAGACGATCGGCGCGTCCTTGACGTAGTAGCGGAACTGGTGGCCACGCACCTCTTCGGCCAGTTCCTGCCATTGCCGGCGCACGTCGGGATCGGGTGAACTCACCCGGTAAGGCTAGCGAAGCGCTATGACATCAAGCCGCGACGATCCCCAACGACGGCACCCACGCCACGAGGACCGTCCAGGCTGATGCCGGAGCCGGGTCCGCGGTGCCGCCCAGCGGCAGCAGCGCCGGCCGATGTTTTCGGCGTTGGCGGTTGGTCAGGCAGTTCGACGCGCGATGACATACCCCTGCGGGGTGGACTCGAGTCCACCGCCGTCGGGTTGCCGGACCAATTCCGCGTACACGCGAAATCCGCTGCTCGACAACAGATCTGCGACAAAGTCCGGTTGGCGGCGGATGAACGTCAAGTTCACCTGTTGCCCGTCGAAGTCCGTCAGCACTCGCGGTTCGTCGCCAACCTGGAAGGCCAACAGCACCAGGCCATCGGGCACCAGCACCCGGCGGAACTCGGCGAAGACGCCCGCTAGGTGTGAGTCCGGTACATGGATGATCGAGTACCAGGCACAGAGCCCACCGGCGCTGCCGTCGGCGACATCGAGGTCCAGCATCGACC
Source organism: Mycolicibacterium sp. CBMA 234 (assembly GCF_009729415.1). Taxonomy (GTDB): domain Bacteria; phylum Actinomycetota; class Actinomycetes; order Mycobacteriales; family Mycobacteriaceae; genus Mycobacterium. The sequence goes on along the minus strand of NZ_MPKW01000018.1, from coordinate 321,574 downwards.
CGACTCGAAACGGCAGACCCGGGTTGAGCCGGCGCGCCTGCGCAATCATGCTGGGAGACAAATCGATTCCGGTGACGTCGAGCCCAGCAGCGGCAAGCGCCGCGGTCGCCACCCCGGTACCGCAGCCCACGTCCAGCACCCGCGGCGTCGCGCTGCGGGCGACCAACCGGGCGAATGCGCCAATCACGGCCTGGTCCACAGGGCTCTCGTCGAGATGATGCTGGAAGCGCTGGACGTACCTCTCGGCCGCGCGGTCGTAGCCGTCGCGGATATCGGTCTCGAAATCGGATACCGCGGCAGCGTCGTCAGCCACGCCGAATTCACCTCCACCTCATGCCTTTTGATGACGATACTAACCATCAGCAACTCACCGCGCCGCGGTCCGCTCCCACTGGGTATTCGCACATCACAAACAGGCAGGCTTGCCTGTTTGTGAAATCGGGGCTAGCGTTCCGACATGGCATCAGGTATCCGCCACCGCAACGCCGACGAACGAGTTCGCATACCTCGTGAGGAACGAGTGGCAGCGATGCGGTTGCGTCTACTGGAGGCCACGTTGTGGTGCATCGTCGACAAGGGCTATGCCGCCACGTCCACAAATGACATCGTTCGGCGAGCAAGGGTCTCTCGCGGTGCCCTTGCGCACCACTTCCCCACCAAGGCTGCGCTGGTGAATGCAGCTGCCAGTCACTTGGTAGCCAAGCGCGCCAAGGACTTCGAAGCCCGGATGGCAGGGATCGATCCGCAACAGCGCACCCCAGCAGCAGCGCTGGACCTCCTGTGGTCGTACTACGAACAACCCGAATGCCGCGCGTTGATGGAACTCTCGATCGCGGCCCGCCACGACTCAGAACTGCGTGCCCTGATGTCGACCTGGGATGACATGTACATCGACATTTTGCGCCAGGAGGGCGCCGAATATTTCACCGATCCCGCCACCGAACAGTTGATGGAAGTGTTGCTGCGCACCGTTTCCGCACTATACGACGGACTCAGCCTCTACGACCTGACACGTGAGAGTCACCGGAAGAAGATCGCCGAAGTGCGCGCCTTCTTCACCGGAATGTTGATCCAGACGACCATCGGAGAATCGCATGGCTGACACACACCCGCGCCCTATCCACGCCCGCCGCATCCACTTCGACTATTCCGGCGGCGTAACCGACCGTCACTACGTCCAGGGCGATTTGGTGCTCAGTCACGTCATCGCTTACCTGTCCTCGACCTTCCCCGAAGGCGAGGAATTCTTCGTACGATCGGTCCGCCACTATGCCGATCAGGTCACCGACCCCCTGCTGAAAGAACAGGTCAAAGGATTCATCGGCCAGGAAGTGACGCACAGCCGCGAGCACGTTGCGCTCAACGAACGGCTGCAGCAGTTGGGCTACCCCACCAGGTTCAATGACCGGTTCACCGGCAAAGCGCTGCGATGGGATGAACGCCGATATTCGCCGTTGACATGCCTGGCGATAACCGCGGCATTGGAGCATTTCACCGCCGTATTCGCCGAAGCATTGCTCAGCGACCCGGACGCGCAGGCTCTGCTTGGAGGATCTGAGGTGCGAAAGATGTTGCTATGGCATGCATATGAAGAATCAGAGCACCGTGCCGTCGCCTTCGACGTGTACCGCGCGGTAGGCGGCAGCGAGCGGCGTCGCATCTGGACCATGCGAATGGTGACATGCACCTTCGTCGGCAGCGTTGTGGCATTCACCGTGATGTCCCTGCTCGCGGATCGCGCTACCTACCGCCCTACGCGCCTGTTCCGTAGCGTGTGGAACCTGCGTCGTTCGCCGTTTCTCAAACGTACTGTGCGTCAACGGCTACGCAAGTACAACACCGTCGGCTTCCACCCCAACGACGTGGACAACACGGACCTGCTGAATCGATGGCAGCCTGAATTGTTCGGTGAGACCGGACAGCTCGCCACGAGCTCGGGTCAGTACCGGTGAACGCGCCGGCAGCCAGTCGACGCCAAAGCATCATGCGCAGTCTGGTTTTCACCATCGTCGTCCCCGGCACCATGGCGGGTCTGATTCCGTACCTCATGACCGACGGATGGCAGCGCGCAGGTGATCTGTCGGAGTTGTCCGGCGTCTGGGTCGCCGGCCTCGGCCTCATCGCCCTCGGGCTTCCCGTACTTCTCACCGCCATATACAAGTTCGCCGCTGACGGACTCGGCACGCCGGCCCCAAGCGCACCAACCCAACATCTGGTCGTCACCGGACCACATCGCTACGTCCGCAATCCGATGTACATCGCCGTCGCGTCGATGATCGTCGGACAATCATTACTACTCGGTCAAGTGATATTGCTTTGGTACGCAGCATTCTTCGTGCTGGTTACGGCCACATTCGTGTACGTATACGAGCAGCCCACCTTGATGAGCCAGTTCGGCGATGACTACGCCCGCTACCGCGAATCGGTGCACGCCTGGATTCCGCGCCTCACGCCGTACCGGCCGTAGTCGGCGACTCGGGGTCCTCGTGGAATCCGGGAACCCACTTGTCGACGATCTCGGCGTAGTTGATCGTCGCGTCGAGCTGTGCGGCGATCCCGAGCAGACCGCCGAGCACCCGGAACATCATCAAGTAGTTGGGTGGCAGGTTCAGCTGACGGCTGGTCTTGAACGTCGCGGCGAACTGCTCGCTGCGAATGTCCGCCGCAGTGGCAGCGATGCCCTGCAGCCACTTACGGCTGAAGTGAAAGCTCTTGTGGCGCAGCGGTTCGATGTACGGCAGCAGGTAGGCGTTGATCTCGTCGTGAGACACGGTTGCCCCCGCCGGGATGAAGCCTTCCTCCCGCAGGAAGTCCGTCATGTCCTCCCACTTCTCGTCCCGGGCGAGCCGCAAGATCGGGCCGGTCGCTGACGGCAGCCCGCCTTCGTGGACCGCGCAGGCACCGAAATCCATGACGCCGAACCGCCCGTCGTCGAGCAGCATGAAATTGCCGGGATGGGTGTCGACGTGCAGGAGACCACAACGGTATGGAGCGCTGATGGTGACCTCGAGCAGCATGTGCGCGCACCGGTTGCGCTCGTCTGCGGTACCACTGGTGATGATCTCGGAGAGTTTGCGGCCCTCCATCCATTCGGTGATGACCACTTTCGGCGACGATGCGATGACCGGCGGGATGTAGAACTGCGGGTCTCCGGCGAAGGCCTTCGCGAACGCACGCTGATGGGAGCCCTCGATGCGGTAGTCGAGTTCTTCCTCGGTGCGTTCGATCAGCTCATCGATGATGCTCTTGACGTCAGCGCCTGGCACCACCTGCTTGAACAACGTCGTCAGCATTCGGAGCGTCTTGAGATCGGCGCGCACCGCCTGGTCGGCGCCCGGGTACTGCACCTTGACCGCGACCCGGCGGCCGTCACTCCACACCGCGCTGTGCACCTGCCCGATGCTCGCGGAGGCCACGGGCGTGTCGTCGAAGGACTGGAAGCGTTCCCGCCACTTGGTGCCCAACTGCGCGTCGAGCACGCGGTGCACCTTGTCCGCAGGCAGCGGCGGGGCATCACTTTGCAGCTTGGTCAGCGCTTCGCGATAGGGCTCGGCGAATGCCGGCGGGATGGCGGCCTCCATGACCGAAAGCGCCTGGCCGAGCTTCATGGCAGCGCCCTTGAGCTCCCCCAGCACCTGGAACAACTGCTCGGCGGCCTTCTCGACCAGCTCGGCGTTGACGTCCTCCTTCGACTTGCCGGCCATGCGCTTGCCGACGCCCAGGACAGCGCGGCCGGCAATACCGGCAGGGAGGGTTGCGAGCTTGGCGGCGCGTCCTGTGCGGCCACGGCGAATTTCAGCCATGGCGTCATCTTGTCTTTCTATGCCGATCTTGACAACACCCGCACCACAGACAACTTGTGCAGCCAGTTTGTCCGTCGCGCTTTATAGGCTGGCACGATGCCGCATCCGATCATGTTCGACGACGACGATCCCGGGCTGGCCGACCTTCGCGCGGCCGCGCTGAGCTTCCCCGAGACCTTCGAGAAGGTGTCCTGGGGCCGGCCGGTGTTCTGCGCGCCCAAGATGTTCGCGATGTATGGCGGCAACTCGAAGTCGACGGGCGAGATGGTCGCCTATCCGTATTCATTGCTGGTGAAGGTCGACGAGTCCGAGCGGTCGGCATTGGAGCAGGACGCCCGTTTCTACTATCCGGCGTACATGGGTCCGTTCGGCTGGCTGGGGCTGGATTTCACCGCGGCGAAAGTGGACTGGGCCGAGGTGCGCGAACTGCTCGACGCGTCCTTCCGGCTGGTGGCGGCCAAGCGACTGGTGAAGCTGCTCGAGGAGCAGTGAACCTCGACAAAGACCAACGAGGCGACCACGTACACCTGCGTCAAGCTAAACCGGCACTACAACCAACTCGTGCGGCTGGTTGTTCATCGAGACGCAGCCGTCCGCGGTGACCACCACGATGTCCTCGATCCGGGCGCCCCACTGCCCTGCGAAGTACACACCGGGCTCCACGCTGAAGGCCATACCCGGCTCTAGCGGCAGCGCATTGCCCGCCACGATGTAGGGCTCCTCATGCACCGACAGCCCGATGCCGTGACCGGTTCGGTGCACGAACACCTCCGCAAGCCCTTCTGCGGCAAGCACATCGCGGGCGGCGGCATCAATCTGTTCGGCGGTCATCCCGGGCCGGACCGCTGCCACCGCGGCCGCCTGCGCCCGTTGGAGCGCCGAATACTGTTGCGCCACCGTGGGATCGGGCTCACCGATGCTGTAGGTCCGCGTGCAGTCCGAGTTGTAGCCCGGTTCGACCGGCCCACCGATGTCCACCACGACGACGTCGCCGCGCTGCAGCACCCGATCCGAGCACTCGTGATGCGGGTCCGCCCCATTCGGTCCGGAGCCGACGATGATGAATGCCACCTCCGAATGCCCCTCGGCCACAATCGCTTCCGCGATGTCAGCCGCGACGTCAGCTTCTGTGCGGCCAGGGACCAGGAACTCGGGCACCCGCGCGTGCACCCGGTCGATTGCCGCCCCGGCCTTCAACAAGGCGTCAACCTCACTGGGGTCCTTGATCATTCGCAGCTGCCGCAGCACATCGGTGGCCAGCACCGGCACCACGCCGAGCATCGATGCCAGCGGCAGCAGATGCAATGCCGGCATCGCGTCCGTGACCGCCACCGAGCTTCCCGGCAGCGCGGCAGCAACCAAAGCGTAGGGGTCGTCGCCGTCGACCCAATCCTGAACAGCCAGGCCAAGTTCGAGGATCGCCGACTCCTTCAGCGACGCCAGTTCCAGCCGCGGCACAACCACGGTCGGCGTCGAGCCGTCGGCCGGCACCACCAGCGCCGTCAGCCGCTCGAACGTCTGCGCCCGCGAGCCCACCAGATATCGGAGGTCATAACCCGGTGTAATGACCAGTCCGGCCAAACCGGCGGCCTGCGCAGCTGCAGCGGCCGAGCGCAAACGCGCGGCATAGACGTCGGTAGTGAATCGGCCTGAGCTCATGGCAATAGGCTAGTGCGATGCTGATCGATATCCGCGGCAGGCGGGCCGCCGCATGAGCCAACCGATCCTGCTCCTCGACGGCGCCAGCATGTGGTTCCGCTCGTTCTTCGGGGTGCCGTCCTCGATCACCGCGCCCGACGGCCGTCCGGTCAATGCGGTCCGCGGCTTCATCGACAACATCGCGGCCCTGGTCACGCAGCATCGCCCCGGCCGCCTGGTGGTGTGCCTGGACCTGGATTGGCGACCGCAGTGGCGCGTCGACCTGATTCCGTCGTACAAGGCGCACCGGGTGGTCGAAGAAACCGTCGGAAACGCGCCTGACATCGAGGAAGTGCCCGACGACCTGACACCCCAGGTCGACATGATCATGGAGCTGCTCGACGCGTTCGGTATCGCCACCGCGGGCGCACCCGGCTTCGAGGCCGACGACGTGCTCGGCACGCTGGCCACCCGCGAGCGGAAGGACCCGGCCATCGTCGTCAGCGGCGACCGGGATCTGCTGCAGCTGGCCAGTGACGACGCACCAGGCATCCGCGTGTTCTACATCGGCCGTGGCCTGGCCAAGGCGGTGCTCTACGGACCGGCCGAGGTCGCCGAGAACTACGGCGTCCCGCTGGATCGGGCCGGCGCCGCGTACGCCGAGCTGGCGCTGCTGCGCGGCGACGCGTCCGATGGGTTGCCCGGGGTCGCCGGCATCGGCGAGAAGACGGCATCGACTCTGCTGCAGACCTACGGATCACTGACCGCCATCGAGGCCGCCGCCCAGGACCCGGCATCGAAAATGCCTGCCGCGCAACGCAAGAAGCTGCTGGCTGCGGCCGACTACATCACCGCCGCTCTACCCGTCGTCCGCGTCGCGACCGATGCGCCGGTGTCCATGTCGACCGATACCGATGCCCTGCCGCTGGTCGCCCGCGACCCGCAGCGAGTGGCCGAACTGGCCGGCAAGTACGGCGTGACCAACTCCATCGCGCGGCTCCAGAAGGCGCTAGACAGCCTGTAACCCGCGTCGCTGCGGCGAGTGTGCCGTCAGATCGCGAAAAACGCGGTTGCCGCGATCTGTCGGCACGCTCGTCGCAGACACTCGCGAGCAGTCCCCCAGAGGGAGGTGCCCCCAGCAAAACTGCCCCTTTTCCAATGAAAAGGGGCAGTTTTACGTCTGTTCGGCAGAGGACGTTACTTCGGGCGGCCGACCTCGTAGGTGCCGCTGTCGTCCTTGAAGGTGACCTTGACGGTGCGCTTGGTGCCGTCGATGCTGACGTCGCAGTCGAACGTCCCGCCCGACTTGACCTCAGGATCGGCACCGTTGTTGCACTTGACGTCCTTGACGTTCTTGGCGCCGTAGCCGTTGGTCTCGTCGGTCAGGATCTTCTGCACACCGGACTGCGCGGAGTTCACGTCGAGCTTGGTGGTGACGAAGAATCCAGGCAACCAGAATCCGGTCACGCCGACGATAACCACGATCAACGCCAGCACGCCGCCGCCGACGATCATCAGCGTCTTCTTCGAGTTCTTGGCCGACTGCGCGCCGAACTGCTGATCGAACTCCTGCCCCGCGGCCGGCTGCCCGAACTGCTGGCCGAACTGTCCCGGCTGGCCATACTGCCCTGGCTGCCCGTACTGCGGTTGTCCGTATTGCGGCTGACCGTAAGCACCCGGCTGCTGGTATCCCGGCTGCGGGTAGCCCTGGGGATACTGCTGCTGCGGATAACCGGGCTGGCCGGCACCAGGCTGGCCGGCACCGGGCTGGGCCCCCGGGTATTGCTGCTGGTATTGCTCCGGGTTGTAGGCCGGCTGCTGCCCCCACGCCGGGGCGGCGGTGGTCGGCTGCTCAGCGCCAGGCGCCGGCTGACCCCAAGCGGGCTGCTGACCTTGCCACTGCTGTGCCGGGTCAGTTCCCTCTGGACCGCTCATCGTCGTCTCTCCCTCGGTGCTCTCCCCACCCAGACATCATCCAGGCTGCTGGTCAACCACACTACCGGTGCAACCAAGGTTGGATGACCTGCACAGTCTTCCGCGGCGGGCGTGTCTGGCCATCGGCTGGCGTTCTCCCCCGCGTTTGTTCCGGCCAGACCCCAACTCGGCCTTACTCTCGGCGGTATGACCGACCGAATCCGGCTTGGCAACGCCACTTTGACCCGCGTCGCGGAAACCCAGGTTCAGATCCCGACATCGCTGTGGCCGTCGACGCCGCCGGAGGCCTGGCATACGGAGGCTGACCTGCTTGCCCCGCGGTTCTGGAACCCCGAAACCGACCTGTTCCGCATCGCCATTCAAAGCTGGATTTTGCAGGTCGACGGGCTGACCATCGTCATCGACACCGGCGCGGGCAACGACCGCAGCCGCCCGCACATGCACCCGCTGGATCACCTGAACACCCCCTTCCTCGACCACATGCGGGCCGCGGGCATCGAGCCGGCGGACGTCGACGTGGTGATCAATACCCACCTGCACACCGACCACGTCGGCTGGAACACCCAGCTGGTCGACGGTGACTGGGTGCCGACGTTCCCCAACGCCCGCTATCTGATGCCGCAGGCCGACTACCAGTTTTTCGCACCCGACAACCCGGATACTTCCGACGAGATGCGAACCGTGTTCGCGGACAGCATCATTCCGGTCGCTGACCAGACCGAGCAGTTCTCGGGCGACTACGAACTGAGCGACTCGGTGTGGCTGCGTCCCGCCGCGGGGCACACGCCCGGCTCATCAGTGTTGTGGTTGGACGCCGGCAAGCCCGCGGTGTTCGTCGGCGACCTGACGCACTGCCCCATCCAGATTCCACGGCCCGACGATCCCTGCGCTTTCGACGTCAACGCAGCCGAAGCGACCGCCACTCGCAAGCGGGTGTTCACCGAGGCGGCGCGGCGCCGGGCCGCGGTGATCCCGGCGCATTACGCCGGTCACGGCGGCGCGACCATCGTGGCCCGCGGCGACCGGTTCATGGTCGATGACTGGCTGGATTTGGGCTTGGCCTGACGGTCGGTCACATGGTGTCGATGGCGACGACACCGCGCCGCACGGCACCGATGGCCCGTTTGGCGGTGGCCCGCAGCTGCGCCGACGGCGCGGCGATCCGCACCTGGTCCAGCAGGTCGAGCACCTGGCGGCACCACCGCACGAAATCGCCTGCGGGCAAGGCATTTCCATTGCCGTTGTCGGACATCAGCAGCGCCGCGGTCAGATCTCCGTACGACGCCCAGCTGTAGATGGCGGCGGCGAACCCCGCGTCCGGCTCCCGGCTGAACGGCAGCCGGTGCCGACGTTCGTCGCCCCGGATGTCGGTCCACAACCGGCGGGTCTTCGCGAGCGCACGACGTACCTCGTCGGTGACCTGCTCGGAGCCCGGCGGCACCGTCGGGCCGTCGCCACGCGATTCGAACAGCACTGCCGAGAGCACCGCAGCCAGTTCAGCCGGGTTCAAGCCCTCCCATGCCCCGTCGCGCAGGCACTCGGCGACCAAAAGGTCACTCTCGCTGTAGATCCGGGCCAGCAGCCGCCCGTCATCGGTGACCTTGGGTTCCCCGGCGACGCCTTCGATGAAGCCGCGCTCGCTGAGCAGTGCGACGATCCGGTCGAAGGTGCGAGCCAGCGAGTTGGTGGCCGCGGCGACCTTCTGCTGGGTCTGGTCGTTCTCACGTTCGATGCGCAGGTACCGCTCGGCGGCACGCACCTGGGCTTCGCGGTCGGGCAGCTGATGTGCGGGGTGACGACGCATCTGCTCGCGCAAGCCGGCGAGCTCAGGATCGATGTCCGGCGTCGCCTCTGCGGCACCACGGCTGCGCCGGACGGACGGAACGTCCAACGCTTCGGCCGCCGACAGCAGCGCCAACGCCAGGTCGCGGCGCACCTTGGGTTGCCGGTGTTCCACGCGTTTGGGTAGCGACATGGTGCCGAGTCGTTGCGACGAGCCCGCATAGTCGGCGGCGGAAATCCTTCCCGCCCAACGATGTTCGGTCAGCACCAGCGGCCTGGGGTCATCGTCGTCGAACGCCGGCTCCAATACCACGGCCAGTCCGCTGCGGCGCCCGAGGCCGATGGCGATCACGTCGCCGCGTTTCAGCGCAGCCAACGCATCATTGATGCCCTTGCGCCGCGTCAGCCGGCCGGCCCGGGATTGTGCGCGTTCACGGTCAGAGATGCTCACCCGCAGCCGGGTGTACTCCAGCACGGATTCCCAGTTCTCACCCTGCTCAGCGGCGATCTCGGCGAGCATGCGCTCCCCGCGCTTGATGCCCCGCACCAGTCCGGTCACCGACCGGTCAGCCTGGTACTGCGCAAACGACTGCTCCAGCAGTCGGTGCGCCGCCACCGGCGTCATGTGCTGCACCAGGTTGATGGTCATGTTGTACGACGGCGCGAACGAGCTGCGCAGCGGGAAGGTACGGGTGGACGCGAGCCCGGCGACCTGCGCCGGGTCGGCCATCTCGTCGGTGGCGTGCCACAGCACGACGGCGTGGCCCTCGACGTCGATGCCGCGGCGCCCGGCCCGGCCGGTGAGCTGGGTGTACTCCCCCGGCGTCAGCGGAGCGTGCTGTTCGCCGTTGTACTTGACCAGTCGTTCCAGCACCACGGTGCGAGCGGGCATGTTGATACCCAAAGCCAGTGTCTCCGTAGCGAATACGGCCTTGACCAGACCTGCGGTGAACAGCTCCTCGACAGTGTGCCGGAACACCGGCAGCAGCCCGGCGTGGTGGGCCGCCAGGCCGCGCAGCAGGCCTTCGCGCCACTCGTGATAGTCGAGCACCACGAGGTCGGACTCGGCCAGGTCGGCACAGCGCCGGTCGACGACCTCGGCGATCCGGTCGCGTTCCGCCTTGTTGGTCAGCCGCACCGCTGATCGCAGACACTGCTTGACCGCGGCGTCACATCCGGCGCGCGAAAACACGAAGGTGATGGCCGGCAGCAGCCCGGCCTGATCCAGCGTGCCGATGACGTCGGGGCGGCTCGGCGGCCGGTACATGGCAGGCCGACCGCGATGCCCGTCCCGGCCGCGGCCACGCGGCTGCCAGTCCATCATTCGGTCTGCTTCGCGACGGTGCGCGATGTGCCGCAGCAGCTCGGGGTCGACGCGCGACTTGCCTTTGCCGGTCGGCGATCCCTTCGACAGGTCGAACAGGTCGAAGAGCCGCTTGCCCACCAGCATGTGCTGCCACAGCGGCACCGGACGATGCTCGTCGACCACGACCGTTGTGTCGCCGCGGACCGTCTGAATCCAGCCGCCGAACTCCTCGGCATTGCTCACCGTCGCCGACAGGCTGACCAGCCGGACCTCTTCGGGCAGGTGCAGGATGACTTCCTCCCACACCGCGCCGCGCATCCGGTCGGCCAGGAAGTGCACCTCGTCCATCACGACGTAGGCAAGCCCGTGCAGCGCATGCGAATCGGCGTACAGCATGTTGCGCAGCACTTCGGTGGTCATCACCACGATGTCGGCGTCGCCGTTGATGGCCTGGTCCCCGGTGAGCAGGCCGATGCGTTCGGGCCCGTAGCGGGCGACGAGGTCGTTGTGCTTCTGGTTGCTCAGCGCCTTGATGGGCGTCGTATAGAAACACTTTCGGCCGGCGGCGAGCGCCAGATGCACGGCGAACTCGCCGACGACGGTCTTGCCGGCACCGGTCGGGGCGCACACCAGGACGCCGCGGCCGTCCTCAAGCGCCACGCAGGCCTTGGTCTGAAATTCATCCAGGGTGAACTCCAGGCCCGCCGCGAAGTCACGCAGCTGCGGACCCGGCTCAATGGGCGTCACCGATGATTCAGCGGTCCCGGCCGCCGAAGCCGACTCAGGTGGCGTCGTCATCGATGGTCAGACGCGTCGGGGTGGGCACGGCAGATGGCGCATCGATGGGTTCGACCGTGCCGATCGGGGCGGCCTCGTCGTCCGGGACGGCCTCGGCTTCGCGCCGTGCTTTACGGCGGTCATGGAGCCGGGCCACCTGGATGGACAGCTCCAGCAGCACAGTCAGTGCCAGTGACAATGCCAGCATCGAGAACGGGTCCGAGCCGGGCGTGACGAACGCCGCGAACACGAACAGGCCGAAGATCAGCCCGCGGCGCCAGGCCCTGAGCTTCTCGTAGGTGACCACCCCGACCATGTTCAGCATGATGATCAGCAGCGGGAACTCGAAACTGATGCCGAACACGATCAGCAAGTTGATCAGGAAGCCGAAGTACTGCTCACCAGAGAGCGCGGTGATCTGCACATCGCTGCCGACGGTCAGCAAGAACGACAACGCGGTCGACAGCACGACGTACGCCATGACCGCGCCGGAGATGAAGAGCACCGCGCCGACGCCGACGAACAGCGACGCAAAGCGCCGTTCCTTCTTGTACAGGCCGGGGGTGATGAACGCCCAGATCTGGTAGAGCCAGACCGGGCAGGCCATGATGACGCCCGCCGCCATGCCGACCTTGAGCCGCAGCATGAACTGGTCGAACGGCGCAGTGGCCAGTAGCCGACACGCGCCGTCCGGGGCGATCGTCGCGCGCGACGAGGCGGGCAGCGAACAGTACGGGCCGCGCAGCCAGTCGCCGAGGCTGGGGAAGCCAAAGAAACCGTGCTCGTACCAGAGGAAGCCGATGACTGTGGTGAGCAGGATCGCGATAACGGCGATCAGCAGACGGGTCCGCAGCTCCTCGAGGTGGTCGACGAGCGACATGGTGCCGTCAGGATTGACCCGCGACCGTCGACGGCGCGGGTCAAGCTTCGTGAAAATTCCGGGTGCTGGCACGTGAGTATGTAGGAGCCGACCGCCGCGGGCTCGGGGCCTGCGGCGGAATCACGGCAAAAGGTCAGGCCGGGTGCTTGTCCGCGGTGTCCGGCGCCGCCTGCGGGGCAGGTGCGGGTGCCGGAGCCTCGACGCGCTCAGCAGTGATGGGGCGTGGGGCAGTTGCCTGCTCCGGCACACCGTCCGACTGCATTTCCTTGATCTCCGACTTGAAGATGCGCATCGACTTGCCAAGCGAACGCGCGGCGTCCGGCAGCTTCTTCGCACCGAAGAGCAGCACGAACACCGCGATGACGATCAACCAGTGCCACGGTTGCAAACCGCCCAATTTGGGTCACCTCCAGAAGTTGAGGCCGAGTCTACTCGCCGCCGCTGGATTCATACGCCGCCAGCGCCGCCACCGCGGACTCGCGCACGCGATCGACCAACTCCGGCGGGTCCAGCACCCGGACGGCCGAACCGAAGCCGAGCACAAAGCGGGCCATCCACTCGTCCGACGCGTAGGTCATGGTGGCTTCCCAGCCGCCGTCGGGAATCTCCTGCTGCTCCCGCAGCGGGTAGTAGTCGAACATCCACGACACCGACGCGTCGATCAGGAGCGTCGCCACGGGCAGGCCCGGGTCGGCGGAATCAGCGGAGAACAGCGACGTGTCCGTCTCGGCCTGCACCGCGGGCGCCGGCGGAGCAGCCGGTTCGTCCAGCGCAGTGGCGTCGACAATGCGGTCGAAGCGGAATAACCGCACTCCCTCGGCGGTGCGGCACCAGGCCTCGAGGTAGCTGTGGTCTCCGATCAGCGCCACCCGGATCGGGTCGACGACACGCTGCGAGACGGTGTCGTGCGAAGCCGAGTAGTACTCGACGGACAGCGCCCGCTTGTCCCGGACGGCGGCCCGCACCACGGCGGTCACCTTGTTCTCGACATCACCAGTGGCGTCCGCGGCCGGTACCGCTGCCGCGCTCGCTCCTGCCGTCCCAGCCGCCTCCTCGATCTTGGCGATCACGCTGCGCGCCACATCGGGGTCCACCACGCCTGGCACGTCGACCAGCGCACGCAGCGCCATCAACACACCGGTGGCTTCGGGCGATGTCAGTCGCAGCGCGCGGTCCATTCCGGCCGAGAAGATCACCTCGATGGTGTCGCCCTCGAAGTCCAGGTCGATCAGTTCCCCGGGACCTCCGCCCGGCAGCCCACAGACGAACAGCTGCCAGAGGTCGGCCTCCAACTGCTTGCGCGTCACACCCAGATCCGCGGCGGCCTTCGTGTGGCTGACCCGCGGATTGGCCTGGAAATACGGGACCATGTTCAACAGCCGCACGAGGCGGGTCGACACGTTGCTCATGCGCGATCCGCCTTCGCTACTCGCTCGATGCTCATGATTGAAGGCTCTCCCCCGCCTGCGCGCGCAACCGACTGATCACGTTGTCCCGCAATGACTCCGGCTCCAGCGCGACGGCGTCGGCGCCGTAGCCGGCGATCTCCCGGGCTAGCCGGTCGACCATCCCGATGTCGACGACGATCTCGTCGCCGCCGCGCCCACTACGGACACTGGGTGACGTGCTGACGGCCTGCCGGCGCAAAGCCGTCGCCCGCCCTTCTGCCACCCAGATCCGGGCCTGCTCGCCCGCCGGCCACTCGGCGACCGCGCGGTGCACGATGTCCCGCAGGTTGATGCCGTCGGGCCGGGTGAACGCACGGTCGGGCCCCACGGCGCGCACCCCGTCGGCGATGCGGGACACCCGAAAGGTGCGCGCGTCGTCGCGGTCCCGGTCGTGGCCGACGACGTACCACCGGCCGCGGTAGGTGACCACGCCCCACGGCTCGAGGGTGCGGTCGATGTACGGCGCGCTCCGGTTCGGGCGATGCGCGAACTGCACGGCACGACCGGAGTCGATGGCGGACAACAGAATTCCCAAGGCCTCCTCGGAACCGCGCAGCCCCGGGGTGGTGCCGGTGGTGATCGCGACGCCGGCATCAGGTGCGTCGACGTCCACGCCCGCCGCTCGCAGCTTCAGTAGTGCGCTCTGGGTGGCGGTCACCATCTCCTGCGACTCCCAGAGCTGGGTGGCGATCGCGACGACGGCGGTTTCGTCGCCGGTCAGCTCGACGGGCGGCAGCTCGTAGGCGGTGCGGTTGATGCGGTATCCGTCGTTGACGTCCATCATCGAGGCGCGGCCGGTCTCCAGCGGGATGCCGAGATCGCGCAGCTCGTTCTTGTCCCGTTCGAACATCCGGGAGAACGCCTCGTCGGTCGGCGGGTCCTGGTAGCCGGTGACGTTGGCCCGGATCTGATCCGCGGACAAGTAGCTACGGGTGGACAGGAGCGCAATGACGAGGTTCATCAACCGCTCAACCTTGGACGTCGTCACGTCCACAGACTAAGTGGTTGCTGCGCGCTCCCCTGCGTCCGACTGGCCGTAGATCAGCCGCCAACCAATCTCCGAGATCGATCGGACGAACGCTTTGTCGGCCGAGGGCGGCGCGCTGGCGATGTGCTGAGCCGTCAATCGTTCGAATCCGTAGACGATGAACTCGGCGACGGTCTGGGCATCCAGGTCGGGTGACACCGACCCGCCGCGCTGGCCATCGACGATCCGCTGGTGCATCACGGTCACCACCATCCGCATCCGCTCATCCCACACCGCGGCAAAACTCGGCTCGTAGGACGCCGCTTCGAAATATGCCTTCAGCAGTGGAGCGTGCTGGCGCCACACTCGCACGGTGTTGGCGTGCGCGGTAATCATCTCCTTCTTGCCCGCGGTGCCACCGGCCCAGGCGGATGCGGTGCCGAACAAGTCGGTCGTCGCGTCGGCAACCACGCGGCGGAGCAGATCGTCCTTGTCGGTGAAGTTCTTGTAGAACGCTGACCGCGCTACCCCAGCTTCCTGGCAGATCCGTTGGATACCTAGGCCTGTGAAGCTCTCACCGGCCGACAGGCAGCGAATGGTGGCGTCGATTACGTCACGCGCGACGGCATTGCGCCGGGTGCGACCGCTGGCAACTTTCGTGGACTCCACCAAGAGATGGTACCCAAATCCAGAAATTAATAGACACAGTGTCCTTTACCGGGTTAGCCTCACACCATGTTCCCGCGCCCCCGCCACAACCCCCTCGCGACTACCGACCAACGAATCGGCGAGGAAATCGCCATGCGCGCCTTGACATCTGACGCCGTCACCCAGGCCCGCGAACTCGTCGCCGCGCGGTGGCGCACCCTGGCCGGACGCGACGCGCCCGCCGAGGCCTGGGGGCACCGGTTCGATGAACTGATCGAGGAATTCGCGTTCAACTACTGCCTCAAGGCTGCCGCCGGCGACCCGAACCATCCGATCGTGCTCGGCATGCACTACTGCCCACCACACGAGTGGTTCGGGACGAAAGTGCCCGGCTCGCGGGGATCCGGCGGTGACGGCCCCGACCAGCATTACGTCCTCATCCCGGTGACCTACGGCGCACACTACGAGATCGAGGGCCGCCGCTTCGATCCAGTGCCCGCCGACATCCCACTGACCGTGCTCGGAAACCCTTCGCTGACAATGACTTTGGGCAGCCTGGACCTGCTGAACATCAACGTCGACGCCGACGGCCGCTACCGACTGACCGTCGGGCCCGAACCCGCCGCCGGCGACCCCAACCACATCCAGGTGCCACCCGGTGCCCTGTATCTCTTCAACCGTGAGTGCCGGTCGGATTGGCGCCAGATCCCCAGCGAGTGGTCGGTACGCCGCCTCGACCCACCAACCGCCGCGCCGTGGACCGATGACCAGGTGGCCCGTCGGGCCGCGGCGATGATGGTCGAGGACGTCCCGCCGATGTACTGGTTTCTCAGCCTCTTCGAGAACATGGAACGCAACACCGTTTCAGATCTCTTCTGCACCGGGCGGGTCGGTGGCCTGGTGTCCCAGCAGATCATGTTCGCCCGGTTGCTGGTCGACGAGAATCACGCGTTCGTGTTCACCATCGGGCCCGGCGATGCCCCGTACCGCAATATCGTCCTGCACGACTACTGGTTCCGCACCATCGACTACTGGCAGCGGCAGAGTTCCCTGAATAACGGCCAGTCCCAACCGAATCCGGATGGCACCGTCACCTACGTCGTCTCACACGTCGATCCGGGTGTGGCCAATTGGCTGGACCCGTGCGGGTATGAGCATCTGCTGGTGGTCAATCGCTGGCAGGGCCTGCGCGGCGGCACGGGGCCCAGCGCTGCCGGCCGCCTGGTTCCACTGGCCGACCTGGATTCGGCACTGCCCGTGAATACTCCGCGCGTCACGCCTGAACAGCGCCAGGCGCAACTCACCGAACGCCGGGAAACCTTCCGGCTGCGATTCACCGAAGGAGCACCAGCATGACCGAACGCACCGCACTCTGGGAACCACCGGCCCGTCCGGACTGGGTTCAACGCATCAACGACGAAGGCGCCCATATGGATATCGGCGCCGTCGTACCGCTGGACCCCGAGTCGCTGATCGCCTCGGCCCGGCGCAGCACCGGGCTGACCGATTTCGGTGACGACGACTGGCGCGAACCATTCGCGGTGCTGTGCCGCGCATTGGAGACCGAGGCTGACCTCAACTTGATGGGCCGCATCCGGACCCGGTCGGAACTGCTGCAACTGCTCGAGGGCCGATTGCAGATCGAGGACTGGTACACCCGCCACCCGGAGATCGATGACCAGGTGGTGTCGGCACCCATCTTCGTGATCGGCCAGGGGCGCTCGGGTACGACGATGCTCGTCAACATCCTCGACACCCACCCGGACAACTGCGCGCCCAAACATTGGGAGATCATCTTCCCTTGCCCGCCACCGGAATCCGCGACATATGACAACGACCCGCGAATCGACCGGGGGCACCAGCTCATCGACCAGTGGAACCGGGTGACCCCGACGCTGGAGTCGATGCACGAATTCGCCGGTCGGGTGCCGATGGAATGCTGCCAGGTCCTCGGTTTCGCGTTCCGCTCGTCAACCTGGTTCGACAGTCTTGGTCAAGTACCCAGCTACCAGCAGTGGTTGACCGGTCAAGACGTCCGGATCGCACTGAATTACCACAAACGGGTGCTCAAGCTACTGCAGTGGCGCAACCCTCGGCAGCACTGGATCCTCAAGGATCCGATGCATCTCGATCGCATGCCCGCGATGCTCGAGATTTATCCCGACGCCCGCTTCGTATGGCCACATCGGGACCCGACCCGCGCACTGGCCTCAGCAGTGAGCTTGCTCGGCACCGTGCAGTGGGGACGCACCGACCATCCGTTCCAGTTCGGCGCCTTCGACTATGTGACCAACCCCGACCTGTCCGCGAACCGGTTCAATGCCGTGATCGATCAGATCGAGGCGGGTGCGATCCCGAAAGACCGCCTGCACCACATGCTCTACGCCGACCTGGTCGATGATCCGATCGCGGCGATTGCCGCCATGTACGGGGCGTTCGGTCTCGAACTAACCGATGCGGGCCGCTCCGCGATGCAGAGCTACGTCGACGCCAATCCACGTACCGCGCGACCTGCACACAAGCTCAATCTGGGCAGCGACGAGCTGAACTCGCGCGACCGGATTGCGTTCGCCCCCTACCAGGAGTACTTCGGCATCCCGTTCGAGTAGGTCACATGCTGGCGATCAGCCGGTTCACCCGCTCGTCGACCGACCGGAACGGGTCCTTGCACAGCACGGTGCGCTGCGCCTGGTCGTTGAGCTTGAGGTGCACCCAGTCGACGGTGAAGTCCCGACCGGCTTCCTGTGCGGCCGTGATGAATTCGCCACGCAGCTTGGCCCGGGTGGTCTGCGGCGGGGTGTTGACCGCCGCGTCGATCTCCTCGTCGGTGGTTATCCGGGCGGCCAATCCCTTGCGCTGCAACAGATCGAACACGCCGCGGCCGCGCTTGATGTCGTGGTACGCCAAATCGAGCTGAGCAATCTTGGGATCGGCCAGTTCCATGTCGTAGCGATCCTGGTAGCGCTGGAACAGCTTCCGCTTGATCACCCAGTCGATCTCGGTGTCGACCTTGGCGAAGTCCTGGCTCTCGACGGCGTCGAGCTGGCGGCCCCACAGGTCGACGACCTGCTCGAGTTGCACGTTTGGTTCGCGGGTCTGCAGGTAATCCACCGCACGCGAGTGGTATTCGCGCTGGATGTCCAGCGCCGACGCCTGGCGCCCACCCGCGAGCCGCACGGCCCGGCGCCCGGTCAGATCGTGGCTGACCTCGCGAATGGCCCGAATTGGGTTGTCCAGCGAGAAGTCTCGGAACGGGACGCCCGCCTCGATCATCTCCAGCACCAGTGATGCGCTGCCCACCTTGAGCATGGTGGTGGACTCGCACATGTTGGAGTCACCGACGATGACGTGCAGCCGGCGGTACTTCTCGGCGTCGGCGTGCGGCTCGTCGCGGGTGTTGATGATGGGCCGGGACCGCGTGGTCGCGCTGGAGACGCCCTCCCAGATGTGCTCGGCGCGCTGGCTCAGGCAGAACGTCGCCGCCTTCGGGGTCTGCAGCACCTTGCCGGCACCGCAGATCAGCTGGCGCGTGACCAGGAACGGCAGCAGCACATCTGAGATCCGGGAGAACTCACCGGCCCGAACGATCAGGTAGTTCTCGTGGCAGCCGTACGAGTTGCCGGCCGAGTCGGTGTTGTTCTTGAACAGGTAGATGTCGCCGCCGATGCCCTCGTCGGTGAGCCGCTGCTCGGCGTCGACCAGCAGGTCTTCCAGCACGCGCTCCCCGGCGCGGTCATGGGTGACCAGCTGGGCGAGGTTGTCGCACTCGGCGGTCGCGTACTCGGGGTGGCTGCCCACATCGAGGTAGAGGCGCGCGCCATTCCGCAGAAAGACGTTCGAACTGCGGCCCCACGACACCACTCGCCGGAACAAATACCGCGCTACCTCGTCAGGGCTGAGCCGGCGGTGACCGTGGAACGTGCAGGTCACGCCAAACTCGGTCTCGATTCCCATGATCCGTCGCTGCACACATTCGAGCTTACGGGTTGGGATTAGGTATAGGTGCTCAACTGGCGGCGCGTCACCCGGAGATACCGGCAGCCTGTCTGGCGGCCCGGACGAAGGCGGTTCTGGCGGTGTCGATCCCGTCGAGATATCCGCCGACTAGCGCGGCGTCCCGCAGCAGGACCAGCGATGCCGCGATCTGCTCGGGATGCTCCCGCTCGCCGGCGGCTTCTTGCAGCGCGCCACGAAACCAGTTGCGGTGCTGCGCGATGAGTTTTCGCACCGCGCTGTCCGGTTCGGGGTACTCGGCGGCGGCGTTGATGAAGGGACAACCCCTGGTGTGGTACCTGGCGATGTCTTCGGCGATGCCGTCGATCACCAGCCCAAGCATGTCGGTGTCGGGTCCGACCTGCGCCGCGGCCTCGGCGAAGTAGCCGCGGATGGTCGCGTCTTCCAGCGCCAGGTAGGCCTCGACCAGGTCTTCCTTGCCCTTGAAGTGCCGGTACATGGTGGCGCGGGTGACGCCCGCCTCGGCGAGGATTCGGTCGACGCCGACCGAATGGATTCCCTCGCGGTAGAACAGCTCCGCGGCGGTGCGGAGCAGGCGTTCCCGGGGTTCGGACATCGGTGCGGCGGCGGTCATACCGCCACGATACTGCGCGCGGAAGAACGTTCTTTCTCCAATCGGGAACAGATCGACGGAGCCACTGGTTACAGCCAGCAGAACGACCGTTCTTTCTACTTAAGGAGACCGCAATGTCCGTCATCACCCCCAACGAGCAGGCCGAAATCGACCGCGCCAATGCCTCCACCGCACAACCCGTCGTGTTCGTGCACGGCCTGTGGCTGCTCTCGAACAGCTGGAACGACTGGCGCACCTACTTCGAGGAGCAGGGATTCGTCACGCTGGCGCCGGGATGGCCGGACGATCCGGCGACCACGGCCGAAGCCCGCCGCGACCCGTCGGTCTTCGCGCACAAGAGCGTCGGCGAGATCACCGAGCATTACGCCGACATCATTCGCGCACTCGATCGCAAGCCCATCGTCATCGGGCATTCTTTTGGCGGCCTGATCACCCAAAAGCTCGCCGGCATGGGACTGGCCAAGACAGCCGTCGCAATCGACCCCGCGCCGTTCCGGGGCGTGCTGCCGCTGCCGGTGTCGGCCCTGCGCGCCGCCTTCCCGGTGATCGGCAACCCGCTCAACCGCGGACGGGCAATCGCACTGACCCCCAAGCAGTTCCGCTTCGCCTTCGCCAACGCGGTCTCCGAGGACGAGGCGAATCGGCTCTACGCCGAGTACTCGGTCGCGGGTTCAGGTGCGCCGCTGTTCCAGGCCGCCCTGGCCAACTTCAACCCCGGCACCGAGGCCAAGGTCGACACCAAGAACCCCGACCGCGGGCCGCTGCTGATCATCTCGGGAGAGAAAGACAACACCGTGCCCTGGGCGATCGCCAACGCTTCCTACAAGCAATACAAGAAGAACCCGAACGTCACCGAGATCGTCGAAATACCCGGTCGCGGGCACTCTCTGGTCATCGACGGCGGCTGGAAGGAAGTGGCCGACGCCGCCCTGGATTTCGTCCGTCGGTTCTGACCCCATCCCAACCAACGCGCTCCGTCCGCCGCACCCGATGTGCGGCGGACGGAGCGTATGCGCACTCGATCAGAACGGAACGTCCAAGCTACCCGCGGTCTGGTTGGCCTCGTCGTGGTTGGAGACGTGGACACCCAGCGCGTAGTGCGAGTGCGGATCAGTGCCGTATGGCACCAGAGGATTGGTGTCGGCGCTGGCGATCGGCGCCAGCATCAAAGCTCCGGCGACACCGGCAGCGGCCAGTGCGGGGGCGATGTACTTCAGCGGGTTCTTCATGATCGGCTCCTTCTCCTGAAGTGGTCGTCCGTCTTCGGACTGATGTCATCGTGGCCTCCGACCAGGCAAGAGTCGCTCCCGCAGGCACCCATTCCGCATTGCAGCTAGCAGGAAAACGCATTTGGGTGCCAACCATGGCGACGAAGCGGCGCCCGCAGACCACGGTGGAATTCATCGGCCGCCCGGCCGAAAGCAGTCACCGCACTCTGATCGACGCCAGGAGGGGAGCCACATGTTGATCAATCGACGAACAATGCTCGGAGGGGCCGGCGCGGTCGGCGTGGCCGCACTGGCCGGCGCCGGTGCCGACCACGCATTGCCATCTCTTTTGCCGCGCAACAACACTCAGGAGCCAGACATGACCGATGACGCCGCTCGGTTCGGCAATCCCCGCATCCCCGCCGAACTCAACACTGCCCAACCACACATGTTCCACCTCGGTGCCCTGCCGCGCACCCAGTTCGACGGCGGCACCCTACGCCAAGCCTACGAAGGCAATTGGCCGATCCTGATGGGTCAAGAAGCCAGCGTGGTCATGGTCACGCTGGAGCCCGGCGGCATCCGCGAACCGCACTGGCACCCCAGCGCGTGGGAGATCAATGTGATCACCCGTGGCGTGGCGACGTGGACCCTGCTCGATCCGCTGGGGCACTCCGAGCATTTCGAAGCCAATGTCGGCGACGTGGTGTTCGCGCCACAGGGCTCACTCCACTACTTCGAGAATAAGGGCACCGACGAACTCGACTTGCTGATCGTCTTCAACGCCAGCACCGAAGAAGGGAAAGACGACATCGGCATCGGCGCATCCATCAGCAAGCTGCCGCCCGATGTGCTCAGTGCCGTGTTCGGTGTCCCGGCAGAGACTTTCACCAAGTTCAAGAAGATCGACCAGTCGCTGACCATCATCAAACGACAGCCCAGCTGAACCGGCTGCGACTCAGGCCAGCGACAGGAACAGCTTCTCCAGCTCGGCCTCGGTCATCGGCGCACGACCCTCCTCGGCATTGCCGGTAAGGCACTCGCGCAGACCGGTGGCGACGATCTTGAAGCCGGCACGGTCCAGCGCCTTCGACACCGCCGCGAGTTGCGTGACGACGTCCTTGCACTCCCGGCCCTGCTCGATCATCGAGATGACACCGGCCAACTGGCCCTGTGCCCGACGCAACCGGGCCAGGACCGCGGCCATGGCCTCTTCATCACCGACCATGTCGCACCTACCTTTCGTTACGTTTCCAGTCAGCACTCGCTATACCCCATAGGGTATCAGCGCGCAGCCGGGACAGTGACGCGCTCCCACAGCGCCCGCCAGTCGGCTTCTTCGGTCTGCTTGTCGTGGTGCAGCAGTTCGGACGGCTCACTCAGATGGATCGCCGGATGCGGCGACGCAAAGAAGTTGCCCTTGCCCTGCGCCGACACATGCCCACCGACGTCGATGTAGCAGTAGCCCTCGCCCGACAGCGCAGCACCGTCGTCGACTATGCCGAGGAAATGCAATGCATTGCGGGCGGCGGTCTTTGCCCCGTTCTTGGCGAAGATCGCCGCCTTGGGCACGGTTCGCCCAGACTCGGCGGTCACGGCGGCGGTATCGCCGATGGCGTAGATACCTGGGTATCCGGTGGCCATCTCGGTGTCGACGGCAAGCCAACCCTTCCCGTCGATTGTCACCGCGGGCTCATGAGGCGGCACGAACACCAGCAGGTCGAATTCAGCGACGGTGCCGTCGGCGAAATGGATCGCCTTCTGCTCGCTGTCGATGCGCTCGACAGCGTGCTCGCCGTGGAACGCAATGTTGTTGGTGCCCAGCATTTCCACGAGTTCCACCCCGGCATACGGCCCCGCAGACGGCATGGGTTGCTTTTCTGGCGTGTACACCGTGATCTCGGTGGACTCGCGATAGCCGTTGTCACGCAAGAGGTCTGCGGCCAACAGCGCACCCTCATAGGGCGCGACGGGACAGCGATACGGCAGCGACGTGACCAGGAAGACCAGCTTGCCACCGGTGAACCTGTTCAAGGCACCATGAGCGGCGGCCGCAGCTTCTGCGCTGTAGTAGTGCACAGCGATGCCGGCGTCGACGGCGTTCCGCAGGCCGGGGACCTTGTCGACGACATTGCGGGCACCGGTGGCGACGATCAGTGCGTCAAAGGCGATTTCGGTGCCTTCGACCAGCGTGACTGTGCGCGCGGCATGATCGATCCCCGCGACAGTTCCAGTGACGGTGTTGACGCCGGACAGCGCGGAGACAGTCGGTTCGATGGGCACACTGCCCTGCTCACGCCAACCGCGCAGCACCCAGGGCAGGGTGAAACCGAGGAAATGCGAAAAGTCCTCGTCGACGATGGTGATGTCGAGATCATCAAGGGCCACACCGGATTCGGCGAGTTCCTTGACGACGGACAGGCCGCCGATACCGGCGCCGAGAATAACGAGCTTCTTGTCCTTCACGTTTCCTACCTCCAGAACTTCAAGCGGGACGGTCGATCGGATTTGGGGTGCCCTTCACACCATTGATCGGCGGGCACAGTGGCTTTGACGGCGTCGACGTGCAGCCCACAGCCAGACCAGGTGGTCTTGCTGCACTGCGAACAACGCTTGGCGTGACACATGATTGAGCCTTTCAGTGGACGCGCGGGCGCTCGATCTGGGTGAACTGCGGCATGGCAGTCAGCGTGACCAGGGCCGCGAAATCGGTGGCCACGGATTCGAGGGCCGGCAATTCGGTGAAGACCGGCCCGAAGAAGGTGTGGCCATTGATGGTCAGCAGCGGACTGCCACCGGTAGCGCCGTAGGCATCCTGCGCGGCCTGATGCGACTGGGCGACGACCCCATCCAACGTGTCATCGTCGAGCACCGCCGGCGTGATCTGCGAGGCTCCGACCGCCGCCATGACCTTGTCGGCCAATTCCCGGTCGACCGGCGCCGACTGATCGAAATAAGCCTCGCCGAAGGTGAAGTAGGCGGTCACCAGTGCGTCGACCCCCAGGTCACGGCGAATAGCGGTCATCAGCCGGCCGATGCGGCGCGAGTCGCCCATCCGGGCCTGCTGCGCGGCGGGCAATTCGCGTCCCTCGTTGAGAACCGCCAGATTCAGCAGTCGCCAATCAATCGCGGCGCCACCGGCTTCAGCCGCGGCCTGCAACCAGCGGGCCGTATTCCACGTGAACGGGCAGACCGGGTCCAGCCACAACGTCACTGCCGTCGGGCTGCTGGTTTGTTCACTAGCCACGTTGCACTCCTTTGCGATTCGCGCCGATCGGGCGTATCGCCCGGGGCCGTTGACCTCATTTATAGCATACCCCTGGGGGTATCAGTCAACGATGCTGAGCCCCACGTCACATCATCAATAATACCCTAGGGGGTATGGTATGTTCGATCCGATGAACATACCCATGGGGGTATATCCATCCGATCGCGATTGCAGCCGAGAGCTGACCTAGTTCACGCGAAAGCCAGCCCCCTGATTTGGAGGGATACACCGATGCCAACTGTCCTGGCGAGAATGTGGGTGCCGACTGTGGCCGTGGTGGCCGTTGCGCTCGGCGCGGTGGCGGTCACGCAACTGCGCGGAGCTTTCGGCTCCGAGCCAATCTTCACCGCAACCGGCAGTAGCGCCGAACCGCTTGAGCCGACGCACGTCAAGCACGTGGTCTACGAGGTTTTCGGACCCAGCGACACCGCGGGCAGCGTCAACTACCTCGATCAGAACGCCCAGCCCGTGCAGGCGAGCTTCACCAGCCTGCCGTGGACCGTCACGATCAGCACGACCGCGCCCGCGACAATCGCGAGTCTGGTGGCACAAGGTGACGGCGGCCAACTCGGGTGCCGGATAGCCGTGGACGGCAGTGTCCGCCACGAGCAGTCCTCGACCGGACATCACGCGCAAACCTCATGTCTGGTGAAAAACGCGTGAGCGCCGACACCAACACCCGGCCGGCGTACATGCGGTTCATCCGGCGGTTCGCCTGGCCGATCATCATCGGCTGGCTGCTGCTGACCGTTGCCCTGAATGTGCTTGTGCCGCCGATCGAATCGGTGGCCAGAAACCATGCGGTGACGATGTCACCGCAGGATGCACCGGCGTTGATCGCCGCCAAGAAGATCGGTGCGACGTACCACGAGTCGGATTCCGACAGCGTCGCGATGGTCGTCCTGGAAGGCGACGAGAAACTCGGCGCCGAGGCGCACCACTACTACGACGGCCTGGTGAAGGCACTGCAGGCGGACCCTGCGCACGTGCAGCACGTCCAGGACGTCTGGGGCGATCCGCTCACCGCCGCCGGTGTGCAGAGCCGCGACGGCAAAGCCGCCTATGTCCAGGTGAATCTCGCCGGCGATCAAGGCAGCACGCTGGGCAATGAGTCGGTCGATCGCGTGCGGGAAATCGTCAACCACGAAGCGCCTCCCCCGGGCCTGAAGGTCTATGTGACCGGGCCTGCGCCACTGACCACCGACATGAACGAAGCCGCCGACAAGAGCATGCTCACGATGATGGGTGTGACGGGCGTCGTCATCATCGTCATGCTGGCCCTGGCCTACCGCTCCGTCAGCACCGTGCTGTTGGTGCTGGTCATGGTCGGCTTCGAGATGGGCACCGCCAGAGGACTGGTCGCGCTGCTCGGAAACCACAACCTGTTGAGCTTCTCGACGTTCGTGGTCGCCATGCTGTCTTCGCTGGCCATCGCCGCGGGCACCGACTACGCGATATTCCTGGTGGGCCGCTACCACGAAGCACGTCAAGCCGGTGAAGATCCGGAAACGGCCTACTACACCATGTTTCGCGGCACCGCTCACATCATCTTGGGTTCGGGGCTGACCATTGCCGGCGCGACGCTGTGCCTGCATCTGGCACGGCTGTCCTACTTCAAGGCACTGGGCATTCCGTCCGCGCTGGGGTTGGTCGTGGTCGTCGCGGGCGCGCTGACCGCCGCGCCGGCGGTAGTGGCGGTCGCCACTCGCCGCGGCCTGCTCGAACCGAAACGGATGATCAAAACCAAGGGCTGGCGGCGCATGGGCACCGCCAACGTCCGGTGGCCGGCGCCGATCTTCGTGGCGTCCCTGCTGGTCGCTCTCGTCGGAATCATGTTCATGCCCACCATGAAACTGAGCTTCAATGATCGCTTCTACATCCCCCGCGATCTTCCGTCGAATGTCGGATACGAGGCCGCCGAACGCCATTTCAGCGCTGCCACAATGAATCCCGACATCCTGATGGTCGAAACCGATCACGACATGCGCAACAGCGCCGACATGATCATCTTGGACAAGCTGGCCAAGGACATCTTCAAGCTGCCGGGAATTGCCATGGTGCAGAGCATCACTCGGCCATTCGGCGGGCCGACCGAACACACCTCGATCCCCTTCCAGGTCAGCGCTCAATCGATCCCGATCCAGCAGAACCTGCAGATCATGAAGGACCGGATGGGCGACATCCTGAAGATGAGTGACGACCTCGGTGGCCTGATCGGGCCGATGAAACGCCTGCAGGGCCTGGTTCAGCAGATGAGCGACTCGACCCAACACCTGGCCGGGGACGTGCACCAAATGCACACGACACTGGGCGAACTCCGCGACCATCTGGCGGACTTCGACGATTTCGCCAGACCGCTGCGCAACTACTTCTACTGGGAGCAGCACTGCACCGAGATACCGGTTTGTGCGGCAACCAGATCCGTCTTCGACGCGATCGACAATGTGGACACGTTCAGTTCGAACATGGCCGCGGTGGGCACCGACATGGACAGCACCGTGGCGCTCCTGCCCCAGATGAAGGCGCAGTTCCCGGCGATGATCACGACGGTGGAATCCATGCGCGGCACGCTGCTCACATTGCACAGCAGCTTCTCCGGCCTCATCACCCAGATGTCCGCCATGACCGACACCGCCAGCGCTATGGGCCAGGCCTTCGATGCATCCCGCAGCGGAGACTACTTCTATCTGCCACCAGAAGCCTTCGACAATGCGGACTTTCAGCGAGGCCTCAGGCTCTTCCTCTCACCGGACGGCAAGGCCGCACGCTTCATCATCACGCACGCCGACGACCCGGCGACCCCGCGCGGCATTGACGCCGTGATGCCGACGCTCGATACCGCACACCAATCAGTGAAGGGGTCGACCCTCACCGACGCCAAGTTCTACCTCGCCGGCACCGCTGCGATCTATCGAGACATCCAGTCGGGCTCGCAGTACGACCTGTTGATCGTTGGTACCGCCGCGGTGACGTTGATCTTCGTCGTCATGCTGCTCATCACTCGGGCGCTGGTCGCGTCGCTGGTGATCGTCGGCACCGTGCTGCTGTCACTGGGTGCGGCGTTCGGACTCTCGGTGCTGGTGTGGCAAGACCTATTCGGCCTCGAATTGAACTGGATCGCACCTGTTTTCGGTCTGATCATCTTGTTGGCGGTCGGCTCCGACTACAACCTGCTGCTGGTCTCCCGGTTCCAGGAAGAAATCGGTGCGGGCCTGCGGACGGGCATCATCCGCTCGATGGGCGGGACGGGCAGTGTGGTCACCACTGCTGGATTGGTGTTCGCCTTCACCATGATGTCAATGGCCGCAAGCGATCTGAGCTCTATCGGCCAGGCCGGCACGACCATCGGGCTCGGCTTGTTGTTCGACACCTTGATTGTTCGGTCGTTCATGACCCCGTCGATCGCGGCGCTGCTGGGCCGGTGGTTCTGGTGGCCGTTGCAGCCCCGCCCGCGAGCGGTCGGGTCATCCGACGCAGTGCCTGCGGCGGAAAACCCGGCGTCGGTGGGGTGATCAGTCGGTAGTCCCGGGCGTCCGCGCCAAGATCGCCAGCAACAGCTCGGCGCGGACCCGGGCGACCGACAGATCGCAGCCGAGCAGCGCCTCAGCGGTTTCGATGCGCTTGCGCATCGTGTGTCGGTGCACACCGACTACCGCAGCTGCCGATTCCCAGTGGCCGTTGGCCTCGAGGTACGCGCGCAGCGACGTCAACAACCCGGTGCCGTACTCGGCATCGTGGTCGAGGATGGGTGTCAGCACCGCGGCGCCGAGGGCCACCAGCACCTCCCGGCTCTCCCCGAACGACAGCAAGGCACTGCCGGCCATCGCGGCGAATTCCAAAGGCGGCCGACCACATTCGGCGACTGATGCGGCCAACCGGGCGTTATCTACCGCCTCGGACAGCTTGGCCAGCGGATGCACCCCGCTGAGCCCCACACGAATGGTCCGGCGGAGCGACTGGTCGATTCCGGTCACCAACGCGGAAATGCTCTCGCCTGTTTCCGAGGCCGGCAACAGCACCGTCAGCCACTGTTCGGTGCAATGGCTGAAGACGGGCTGCCCGGCCTGGTCGAGCTGATGCTGAATAGCAGCACCCACCCGGCGTAGCAGCTGTGCGGAATCACCGGCGGAGTTGGCGTCCGCGTCGGCCTGGACGACCAGCGCCCGGATCCGGCCCCGATGGTCGGCGGCATGCGACAGTTGCGCCCACGCCGGTTCCAGGTTGAATTCCCCGCTGAGGAGCAGCCCGAGCGCCTGTTCATTGAGCCGCTGCTGAGCTTCCCGCAATCGCACCGGTTTTTCGAAGTCCAGTGCCAGCAACGAGTTTGCGTGTCCCAACAGCACCTGGTCGACCGGGCTCAGTGCGGTTTCGCTGACGACCCCGAGCACGCCGTGCGAGCGGGTACCCACCCGGATGGACTGCTGGGCGACGGTAACGCCCTCTGCCAACACCGTGGCGGACGACGCGGCGCCCGGTTCGATCGCGTCGCGCACCAGGTTGACCGTGGTGACGTTGAGGTTGCGCGGATGCGACGCAATCACCGTGCCGGCCGGATCGAGCACCACGACACTGGCCCGCAGCGCCCGCCCCAGCTCGGCGGCGACCTCTTGCGGACCGCCGCTGACGACGGCCCGGGTGATCCGCGGCTGTGCCCGAGACGCGCGGAGCACCGCGTCGTACTGCAGCGCGGCGAGATGCGAGCTGACCCGCTGCACCACCGCAGCGAACGGCGTCCGCAGCGGGATCTCCAGGAGTGGCAGACCCAGCTCCTCGGCCGCGGCCACCACTTCGTCGGGCACTTTGGGGAAGGTCAGCCCGATACCGAATCCGACTCCCGCAACACCACTTTCGTTCAAGAGTTTCAGATAGCGCCGCCGATCGGGAGCGCTGGTCGGCAGACCGATCCCGGTGGTCAACACCAGCTCGCCACCGGACAGCCACTCGGCCGGGTCAGCCAATTCGGTGGTCAGGACCAGGCTGATCTCACGGCTGACACCGTCGGCACCGCCGAGCAGTCGCGTGCGGAGATCTGCTTGATCCAGCACCCATCGCACCGGAACCGTCACCGGCTAAATGTACAGAATGTCGAAAAATTGCACAGAAAATCCCCAGATTGGCCGATGATCACCGGTGTGTCCTGGCGCACACTAGGGCGCCAGAGACTTGATGCACATGACAAGAGAGCGACGGTACAAGATGCCTGAGAGCCGGCTGCAGAACTACATCGACGGACAGTTCGTCGACTCGTCATCACCCGAGACAATCGACCTGATCAGCCCGGTCGACGAGTCCGTGGTGGGACGTTCACCGGTCTCCAACCGTGCCGATGTAGACGCTGCGTTCGCGGCCGCTGAACGCGCCTTCCAGACCTGGGGACGCAGCACTCCGGGTGACCGGCAGGCGGCGCTGCTCAAGCTCGCCGACGCCATCGAGGCGCACGCAGACGAAATCGTCGAGGCGCAGTGCCGTAACACCGGCCAGCCCAAGGCCATCGTGCACGCCGAAGAAGCCCTCGCCGGTGCGAACCAACTCCGCTTCTTCGCCGGCGCCGCCCGCATGGTGCAGGGCCTCTCGGCCGGCGAGTACATGGAGGGCTTCACCTCCTACGTCCGGCGCGAGCCCATCGGGGTGGTCGGGCAAGTAGCGCCCTGGAACTTCCCCTTCCTGATGGCCATCTGGAAAATCGGACCCGCTCTCGCCACCGGCAACACCGTCGTCCTCAAGCCCAGCGACACCACCCCGGAAAGCACCCTGGTCCTGGCGCGGCTCAGCAAGGGCATTTTGCCCGACGGCGTGTTCAACGTGATCCTGGGCACCGGAGAGACCGGCGCGGCATTGGTGGAGCACCCTGTGCCAGGCCTGGTTTCGATCACCGGTTCGGTTCGCGCGGGTATGGCCGTCGCGGAGTCGGCGGCGAAGCAGCTCAAGCGCAGCCACCTGGAATTGGGCGGCAAGGCGCCGGTGGTGGTCTTCCCCGACGTCGATATTGCCAAGGCCGCAGCGGGTATCGCTGAAGGCGGCTGTTTCAATGCCGGCCAGGACTGCACTGCGGCAACGCGCGTGATCGTGCATGAGTCCATCCACGACGAGTTCGTCGCGGCGCTCGCCGCGGCGGCGCAGAACCTGCGCCCGGGGCTGCCCGACGATCCCGACGCGTTCTACGGGCCCCTGAACAACATCAACCACTTCAACACGGTGATCAAGAAGCTGGACAGCCTGCCGCCTCACGCCACCGTCGTGACCGGCGGAAAGCGCTTGGGCGACAAGGGTTTCTACCTGGAGCCGACGATCATCAGCGGGGTCCGGCAGGACGACCCGATCGTCCAGGAGGAGACCTTCGCCCCCGTCATCACCGTCCAGCCGTTCTCCACTGACGAAGAGGCCATCGAACTCGCGAACGGCGTGCGGTTCGCGCTGGCATCCAGTGTGTGGACCAAGGATCACGCTACGGCCGAGAAGTTCACCCGCGCACTCGATTTCGGGTGTGTCTGGATCAACTGCCACATCATGCTCACCGCCGAGATGCCGCACGGCGGCTTCAAGCAATCCGGCTACGGCAAGGACCTGTCGATCTACGGCGTGGAGGACTACACGCGGATCAAGCACGTCATGAGTGCCCACGACTGACCCGCACTTCCGTTCCGCCCCTTCCCCGTACTCGTACTCGACCCTGCCGACAGGAGCTCACCGCATGACCAGTACCTTCCACCCACTCGACCCGCTGACCGCACCCGAATTCACCAAGGTCGCCGAAATTCTCGCGGCAGCGCACGGCGTCGGACAGGGCTGGCGGTACACCTCCATCGAGATGGTCGAGCCGAGCAAGGCTGAGGTGGCCGCGTTCGACGCTGCCGGCACCGTCCCCGACCGTCGCGCGCTGGCCACCTTGCTCGACACCTCCACCAACCGCACCTACAAGGGTCTGGTGTCGTTGACGGACGGGTCCGTGCTGTCGTGGGATCACATCCCCGGGGTGCAGCCCAACTTCACCGTGGATGAGTGGGAAGAGGCCGACGAGGTTCTACGGAAGAACCCGGAAGTCGTTGCAGCCCTGGCCAAACGCGGCATCACCGATATGGACCTGGTGTTCATGGACACCTGGACCTACGGCGACGTCGTAATGCCCGAGAAGTACAAGGACCGCCGTCTGGGCTGGACCGACACCTGGGTGCGAGCCGCTGAAGGGGCCAACCCCTACGCGGGTCCGGTCAACGGTTTCCACTGCGTCATCGACATGAACACAATGGAGCTGCTGGAGATCGAGGACACCTTCACCGTCGATCGTCCGGACATGATGGGCGAGTACGTGCCGCAGCACATTCCCGAGCGCATCCGCAAGGCGGGCACCAGGGAACAGCTGCAGCCGCTGAACATCACTCAGCCCGAGGGGGTTTCGTTCACCCTTGAGGGCAATCTGCTGAAGTGGCAGAACTGGTCCCTGCGTGTCGGGTTCAACTACCGCGAGGGCATGACGCTGCACGCGGTGAACTACAACGACAATGGCAACGTCCGGTCGGTGGCCAACCGGATGTCGTTCGCCGAGATGATGGTCCCGTACCGCGACCACTGCACCGACCATTACCGCCGAACGGCTTTCGACATCGGCGAGTGGGGCATCGGCTTCATGACGACCTCGCTGGAGTTGGGCTGCGACTGTCTCGGCGAGATCCGGTACCTGGATGCCGTGCTGCACAACAGCAAGGGCGAACCGTTCACCATCAAGAACGCCATCTGCATCCACGAAGAGGACAACGCCGTGCTGTGGAAGCACGTCGACCACCACGGCGGTGCCGAGGTGCGCCGCATGCGCCGGCTCACGGTGTCGTTCCATGTCACCGTCGCCAACTACGAGTACCTCACCTACTGGCGCTTCTACCAGGACGGCAACATCGAATGTGAGGTCCGCGCAACGGGAATCATGGTGGTCAGCAACTTCCCGGAGGGCCAGGCCCACCCGCACGGGACGCTCGTCGACAACCGCACCTACGCGCCGTTCCACCAGCACTTCTTGGTGGCCAGACTCGACCTGGACGTTGACGGCACCGAGAACACGGTGTACGCCAGCGAAACCGAGGTCGAGCCGATGGGCCCGAACAATCCGTACGGACTGTCGCTGCGGCAGCGCAATACCCCGCTGCGCACCGAGGCCGAGGGCAAGCAGGACATGAACTTCCAGACACAGCGCGCGTGGAAGGTCGTCAACGACAACGTCCGCAACGGCCTCGGCACGGCGCCGTCCTACAAGCTGGTCCCGGGCGGCGCCTTCCCGGCCATGTTCGATCCGAACTCTCCGATCCTGGCGCGCTGCAAGGCCATTGAGCACACCGTGTGGGTGACCCCCAACTCCCCCGATGAGCGTTGGCCCGCAGGCGAATTCGTCACGCAGAGCAAGGTAGACCACGGGCTGCCCGAGTGGACCGAGGCGAATCGGTCGATCGAAAACACCGACGTGGTGCTCTGGTACGTCTTCGGCATCCACCACATCACCAGGCCTGAGGATTGGCCGATCATGCCGGTGGACACCGTCAACTTCTGGCTGAAGCCGGTGGGCTTCTTCGATCGCAACCCGTCCCTGGACGTGGCACCGACGCCGCCGAAGGCCTGCCACATGTCCACCGAATGTGAGGAGAGTTAACCCGTGAACAGCCCGCGAATAGCCGTCGCTTACCTCGCCACGCCAGGCGGTAACGATGCCGTGGCCGTTGGCGAACAGATCGCCCACACGCTCGGCGCAGAGATCGACCTGTGCATGGTGCTACCCAGCGAGCGACCAGCGCTGGCCGCTATCCCCGGCAACGTGCTGCTGCGGGAAGCCGAGGGCTGGCTTGCCGCCGCGGCGGCCGGGGTCCGCAATGACATCGCAGTGACCACCCATCTGAGCTTCGACGAGTCCAGCACCAGCGGCTTGATCGCGGCCGCCGAGGACGTCGGGGCCGAAGTACTGGTGGTTGGCGGCGCGGGCGGCGGCATCGCCAGTTCGTTGTCGCTGGGCTCGGTGGTCAACGACCTGGTCCATGCGTCGCCGATTCCGGTGGTCATCGCACCGCGCGGCGCGCGCCTGACGCGCAACGAACGGATTCGGGAAGTCACCTGCGCGGTCGGCACCCGGCCCGGTGCAGGCGCGCTGCTGAAGACCGCGTTGCGGTTCTGCCGCGACACCGAGACACCGCTGCGCCTGGTCTCGCTTGTCGCCGTCGACAACTCCGACGATCTGGAACTGGCGCAGCAACACGCCCAGAATGCCCTCGATCAGGCGCGATCGTTTCTGCCGGACGATATTCCGGTCAGCTCGCGCGTCGCATCCGGACCCACGGTCGAGGACGCCGTCAACAAACTCGGCTGGAATGACGGCGACGTGATCATGGTCGGGTCCAGCCGGCTCGCGCAGCCGAGCCGGCTCTTCCTGGGATCCACCGCGGCAAAAATGCTGCGCGTCCTGCAAGTTCCCATGATCGTCGTCCCGAAAGATGAAGGGGCTGATAATGACTGACAAACTGGATGACACAGACCTGGCCCGCGTCGAGCGGGAAGAAGGTCTGGTCGCCAAAGGCCTTGCTGCAGGCCGTATCGGAACCTTCACCGGAGCCATCCTCGGTATTTCGACGGTGGCCCCCGGCTATACCCTCACCGCCGCCATCGGACTCATGGTCGCGGCTGTCGGGCTCAAGATGCCGGCCATCCTGATCGTCGGCTTCATCCCCATGTTCCTGACTGCCTACGCCTACCGGGAGCTGAACTCCCGGGCCCCCGACTGCGGTGCCTCATTCACCTGGTCCACCAAGGCCTTTGGGCCCTACGTGGGGTGGATGTGCGGCTGGGGCATGGTTATCGCGACCATCATCGTGCTGTCCAATCTCGCGTCGATCGGTGTCCTGTTCGGCTACCAGTTCGTGGGCCGGGTATTGCACAACGACACCATCGCGGCGCTGCCCAGCAACACGGCCGTCAACATCATCTCGACCGTGGTATTTCTGGCCATCGCCACCTATGTCTCGTGTCGCGGGATCACCACCAGCGAACGCGTGCAGTATGTGCTGGTCGGATTCCAGATGATCGTGCTGGTGTCGTTCGCCGTCATGGCCATCGTCCATTCCGGTGGCGCCTCCGGCCATCTGTCGTTCGACCTGGACTGGTTCAACCCGTTCACCGGACTTACGTTGAGCGCCTTCGTGATCGGCCTTACCGGATCGATCTTCGCTTTCTGGGGTTGGGACACCTGCCTCACCCTGGGTGAGGAATGCAAGGACCCCACCAAGGTTCCCGGCCGCGCCGGATTGCTGTGTGTCCTGTCGATTCTGCTGACCTACCTGCTACTGGCGGTCGCCGTGATGATGTACGCCGGCGTCGGCACCGAGGGGCTCGGACTCGGCAATAAGGACAACGCGGAGAACGTATTTGGTGCACTCGCCTACCCTGTGATGGGCAGCTGGGGCGGTCCGCTACTGCTGCTCGCGGTGTTTGCGTCATCCGTCGCCAGCCTGCAGACCACGTTCCTGCCCGCCGCGCGCACCATGCTGGCCATGGGTACCTACGGCGCCTTCCCGAAGAAGTTCGCCCAGATCAGCCCGCGGACGCTGTCCCCGGTGTACAGCACCGTCGTCGCCGGTGTGGTGACGGCCGTGTTCTACACCATCGTGACCCTGCTGTCCGAGCGCACGCTGCTGGATACCATTGCCGCCCTTGGCATCATGATCTG
This sequence comes from Mycolicibacterium sp. CBMA 234, assembly GCF_009729415.1. Taxonomy (GTDB): domain Bacteria; phylum Actinomycetota; class Actinomycetes; order Mycobacteriales; family Mycobacteriaceae; genus Mycobacterium. The sequence goes on along the minus strand of NZ_MPKW01000018.1, from coordinate 286,630 downwards.
CTGGTACTACGGCATCACGGCATTCGCGTGTGTCTGGTTCTTCCGCAAAGAACTGTTCCTCAGCCCGCAGAACTTCATCTACAAGCTGGTGTTCCCGCTTATCGGCGGCGCGATGCTGATCTGGGTGTTCGTCCTGTCGGTGCGCGAAAGTATGGATCCAGGCGCCGGCAGCGGTGCCTCGATCGGGGGCATCGGCCTGGTGTTCTACCTTGGCTTCGGCATCCTGTTCTTCGGCGCCATCCTGATGGTCGCCATGCGCGCCTACCAACCGGCGTTCTTCCGGGGCGAGACGCTGACCATGGATACGCCGCCGCTGCCCTGATAGATAGAAGTAACGTCAGCGCGCTCCGTCACCTTGGCTGTGACGGAGCGCGTTGATCTTTCCGTGGCCGGTCACGAATGTGCCGCCAGATCACCGATTTCGAGGATCCCGCGATCTGTGCGCACGCTCGCGGAGTCGCCGAATCACGCGTCACTGTCCAATTCATCCCCGAGATAAACGAAATGGTCGCTGACAGCCATCGTCAGCGACCATTTCGTTTCGGGCAACTAGAAGCTACGACTGGACCGCCGCAGACACCGCGTCGAATGCGCTCAGTGTCGAGAACAGCATGTGCGCGTGTTGCGGCAGTGGCCAGCTCGACAGCTTGGCGGCGACCACACCCGCGGGGCGGTTGACGTAGATCATCTGGCCATGGATTCCCAGGCACAGCAGCACGTCGTTGCCCGGGTACGGGAACCAGACCTGGTTGCGGTACATGCCGCCGGGCATCCGGTTGTCGCCGGGGCTGTAGGCAAATGCCTCACGCGAATCCGGGCCTCCCGCAAGGGTATCGGCGATCCAGGCCGCAGGCAGCACCTGCTCCCCCAGCAGCGACACCCCATCATTGAGATAGAGCGAGCCGAACCGAACCAGGTCGGCCAGCGACGCGCTGATGCCGCCATCGAACATGCCGCTGCCCATCGAGTCGACGCCGATGTTCGCGTCGTGGGCAGCGCCGAGGCGGCTCCACACCAGCTGTGACAGCAGCTCCGGCATTCGGGTGCCGGCCGCCGCCTCACACACCCAGCCAAGTACATCGGTTTCGCAGGACCGGTATTCGAACGGTCCCCCGTGCGGCGTCTTCTGCCGCAGGGTGAGCAGGAAGTCGTACATGGTGGGCGGCACGTCGGGATACGTCCGGGGCGCCCACCCGATGGCCTGTTCGAGCACCCGTACTTCGGCCGCCGGATCCAGGTAATCCTCGGAGAAGGCGATACCGGAACGCATGTCCAGCAGGTGCCGGACCGTCGCCCCGTAATAGCCCGAATTGGCCAGCGCCGGAACATAATCGGATACCAAGGCATCGACGTTGAGCACTCCGGCACCGACGAGCGCACCAGTAACCGCGGCGATCAGCGTCTTGCTCACCGACATCAGCAAGTGCGCGGCACCGGGCTGCATGCCGCCGTAGTACTGCTCGGCAAGCAGCCGGCCCCGATGCGTCACGATCCAGCCGTCGGTCGCGGTGGCCGCCATGACCTGCCCGACGGTCGACGGTGCGCCGTCCGGCAGGGCGATGGCGACGGCCGCGATATCGGAGTACGCCGCCGGCAGCGGAGCCACCGGCCCCGCACCGCGGGAAATGGTTGCCGTAGGCAGCAATTCAGCGATGTGCTGGAACGACCAGTGCAGATGCGGCGCAGACTGCCAGTTCGCCAACGAAATTGGGGACGGCGTGCGGCCGGGGTCTGCACCAAGCACGGCCGCTCCTGTCGGTACCCGACGCCGAGTCAGCCGGCGCGATGCCTTCATCATAGGGACTTCACGCCTCCGCCCAGCGTCGCCGGTGACGCTGACTGCGCCAACGGAACCCCGCGATACAGCGCCCGGATCGAGTCGATCAGGTGCCGGGCCCGGATGGTCAGCGCAGTGCCGCCCTGTGCGGCGTCCCACTGCAGGCGTCCCTTGGTCACCAGAACACCCAGATCAGCGCCCTTCCACCGGTAATCGCCGGCCGGATAGATCCGCAGAAAGAATGCCTCGGACTCGTCCTGCAACTGATGCCAGTCCAGCGCTGCCCGACTGAACACCAACGCGCCGTTGGCATCGAGCGCGTAGTGACCGGTCGCCGGGGTACTGACCAACTGCTCGACGGTATCGGCGGTCTCCTTGATCACCATCTGGCTCCAGACGTCTGCCGACGCCAATTGCTCCCAGCGCTCGTTGATTTCGTCGACGTCGAGATCGAAGTCGACGTCCATGTACTCCAGTAGATGGAACAGGAACAGCGGCACGTCGGCGTATGCACCGGCCGTCACGTTGGTGATCGAGGTCGCGCCACTGATGCGGGGGTTGAGCTCGCCCAAGTACACCGCGCCGTCGTCGGTGTCGATCAGGACGTCCACCTCGAAATAGCCGCGGTACCCCTCAGCGGCCAGCCGGTCGCCGAGCCGTCGCACCAATTGCGTTGCCGTGGCGCGGCGTTCGGGCGTCAGCACATCGGAGTACATCTCGTTGCCGCACCAACCGCCGCGGTACGGGGTCAGTTCGCCGTACCCGGTGAGCTCGCTCATGAACGGGCCGACGACGGTGCCGCAGCGGGTCAGCACCGCCTCGACGGCGACCGGCCGGTTGTTGATGCGCCGCATCACCTTGATGTCCTGGCCGACGATGTGCTCGGCGTGCTTGCGCCAGTCGGCTTCCGACGAGATGAAGAAGGTGGTCTTACCCGAGTCGCCGTACGGCGTCTGCACCACGAGTTCGCTTCCCAGAGCGCACTTTTCGGCTTCTTCGGTGAGCTGCTCGTAACTGTCGACGTTGGTCAGCACGTTAGGCACGCTCGGTGCACCCGCTTCGTTGCCAAGTCGGGTGGTGACGAGCTTGGAGTCCAGGTGCTCACGCAGTGCGGCCGGCGGCAGGATCAGGTCGTAACCGAGTTCGGCACAGATGGCCTCGGTCTCCGCGTCGAAGAACACCATGACCACCTTGGGCCGGACACCGGGCGCCAGGCCGCGCTTCATGTGAGCCCGCACCTCGGGATTGCGCAGCAGCCAGTTGTTGATCTCCTCGCCGCTCTCGAACTCGCGATACGGCTTGTGCTTCGGGCTGAACACATGCGGGTGCGAGCCGTCCCAGCCGTCGTAGTAGGTGATGAAAGAGAACCTGCGCACCCACCGGTCCAGGCCCAGCAGGTTGAACGGGGTGGCGCCGACGAAGTACAGCGGGACGTCGTTGGTGCGGAAGAAATGGCGGACCTCCGACATGTTGCGGAGGTGCCGCGACCGGTGCGGCTGCGCGGCCGTCGACGGCGACGACGCAAAGGCAGCATCGGTGCCGACACTGACCTCAGGTGCCGCCGACGCCACCTCAGGGGCGGCCTGGGTGTCGGAGACGTCCATCACCGCGGGAGCGACGGCCTCGACGGGCTTGGTCGACCGTTTCGCCCGGCTCGTCTTGGCCGGCGCCTTGACGGCTTTTGTGGCCTTGACCGGGGCCTTCACAGCCGTGACCGGGGCCTTCGCCGCCTTCGTCGCTGCCGCCCGCGCCGGTGTCGTCGTCTTCGCGGCGCGCGTGCCGCGTGCTGTGGTGCGGCGAGTTGGTTCAGTCACAGTTCACCCCTGGTTGTGATGTTGGCGGTGTTCACAGTGTGCTGTCAGGAGCAACCGCCACATACACGCCAAAATGGCGCGCACTGGCCGATTCATATCGACAATATGGACATGGTCATCTGGGCTCGAACGGCCCAGAATCGGCAGTACACGAGCCGTTCCATCACCAGGAGCAATTAATGACCGACATCACCTACCGATTGCCGCAGAAACGCAACATCGTCACCGCTCTCCCCGGTCCGCGATCGACTGAAGTGGCTGCGCGACGGCAGGCAGCGGTGGCTGCCGGGGTGAGCTCCTCCGCCCCTGTCTACGCCGCCGACGCCGACGGTGGCGTCATCGTCGACATCGATGGGAACTCGTTGATCGACCTGGGCTCGGGCATCGCGGTCACCAGCGTCGGTGCGTCGCATCACGGTGTCGCGGCAGCCGTAGCGCAGCAGGCAGCTCGGTTCACGCACACCTGCTTCATGATCACCCCCTACGAGGGCTACGTGACACTGGCCGAGCGGCTCAACGCCATGACCCCAGGTGACCACGAGAAGCGCACTGCATTCTTCAACTCGGGCTCCGAGGCCGTCGAGAACGCCGTCAAGGTGGCGCGGCTGGCCACGGGCCGGCAGGCGGTGGTCGCCTTCGACCACGCGTACCACGGCCGCACCAACATGACCATGGCACTGACCGCGAAGGCCATGCCCTACAAGTCGCAGTTCGGTCCGTTCGCACCGGAGATCTACCGGATGCCGGCGTCCTACCCCTACCGCGACGGACTGACCGGCGAGGCTGCCGCCAAGGCCGCGATCAGCAAGATCGAGACCCAGATCGGCGCCGCATCGGTGGCCGCAGTGATCATCGAGCCCGTGCAGGGCGAGGGCGGGTTCATCGTGCCTGCGCCGGGATTCCTTGCCACCGTTGTTGATTGGTGTAAGGCCAACGGCGTGGTGTTCATCGCCGACGAGGTCCAGACGGGCTTCGCCCGGACCGGAGCCTGGTTCGCCTCCGAGCACGACGGCATCGTCCCCGACATCATCACCATGGCCAAGGGCATTGCCGGCGGTATGCCGCTGGCCGCCATCACCGGACGGGCCGACCTGCTCGACGCGGTGCACCCCGGCGGTCTGGGTGGCACCTACGGCGGCAACCCGGTGGCGTGCGCCGCGGCATTGGCCACGCTCGACGCGATGGCCGAGATGGACCTGCCCGCCCGGGCCCGCGCCATCGAAACCACCGTGCTGCCGAAGCTGCAAGCTCTGACCGACACCGGAGTGATCGGCGATGTCCGCGGACGCGGCGCCATGCTCGCGATTGAGATCGTCAAACCCGGGACGAACGAGCCCGACCCCGTACTCACCAAAGCCATTGCGGCAGAAGCATTCAAGCGCGGTGTCATCATCCTGACCTGTGGTACGTACGGCAACATCATTCGCCTGCTGCCGCCGCTGGTGATCAGCGACGACCTACTCGACGAGGGGATTTCCGTGCTGGCCGAGATCGTGCGCGAAATGGCGGCAGCCCGATGATCGATCGCGACGCACTCTTGAAGTCCATGCCCACCGACCTCTGGCTCGGCGGGCAGCAAGTACCTGCATCCACCGGTGCCCGGTTCGCCGTCCACGACCCCGCGACAGATGCCGTCCTCATCGAGGTCGCCGACGCCTCAGCCGCTGACGGTGCCCGCGCCCTCGACGACGCAGCGGCCGTGCAGGCAGGGTGGGCCGCCACCCCGTCCCGCCAGCGTGCCGAAATCCTGCGCCGTGCATGGGAACTCGTCATGGAACGCCGGGACGAGTTCGCCCTGACCATGACGCTGGAAATGGGTAAGCCCTTGGCGGAGAGCCAGGGCGAGGTGAACTACGGCGGCGAGTTCCTGCGCTGGTTCTCCGAGGAAGCGGTCCGGATCAACGGCCGGTACACGCCGTCGCCCACCGGCACCGGCCGCATCCTGGTGACCAAGCAGCCCGTCGGTCCCACTCTGGCGATCACGCCGTGGAACTTCCCGCTGGCCATGGGCACCCGCAAGATCGGGCCGGCGCTGGCGGCTGGTTGCACCATGATCGTCAAGCCTGCGGCCGAGACGCCGTTGACCATGCTGCTGCTGGGTCAGGTGTTCGCCGACGCGGGACTGCCCGCGGGCGTGCTGGCTATCCTGCCGACCACCGATGCTGCCGGCCTGACGGGACCGCTGCTGGCGGATCCGCGACTGCGCAAGCTGACCTTCACCGGGTCGACGGGCGTGGGCCGAAAGTTGTTGGCCCAGTCCGCAGATCGGGTGCTCCGCACCTCGATGGAACTCGGCGGCAACGCCCCGTTCGTGGTCTTCGACGACGCCGATCTGGACGCCGCAGTCGACGGCGCGATGGCCGCGAAGATGCGCAACATGGGTGAGGCGTGCACTGCCGCCAACCGCATCCACGTTGACAACGCGGTGCGTGCCGAGTTCACCGAGAAGCTCGCCGCCCGCATGGCAGCGCTGGTCACCGGCCCGGGCGATCAGCCAGATAGCCAGGTCGGGCCGCTGATCACCGCGAAGCAGCGGGCAACGGTCGACGAGCTGGTCCGCGATGCAGTGGACAAGGGTGCCACGGTAGCCACCGGCGGCAAACCCGTTGACGGCGAAGGTTTCTTCTACCCACCGACGGTGCTCGCCGATGTGTCGACCGACGCACGTGTCCTGCGCGAAGAGGTCTTCGGTCCGGTCGCCGCGATCATCGGCTTCGACGGTGAGCAGGCCGGCATTGATGCCGCCAACAACACCGAATTCGGGCTGGCCGCCTACATCTACACGCAGGGGCTGGACCGTGCCCTGCGCGTAGCCGAAGCAGTCGAGGCCGGCATGGTGGGCGTCAATCGCGGCGTCATCTCCGATGTGGCTGCGCCGTTCGGTGGCATCAAGGAATCGGGCATCGGTCGTGAGGCCGGCTCCGAGGGTATCGAGGAATACCTCGAGACCAAATACATCGCGCTGCAATAGCTTTCCGTCTCAAGCTTTCCGTCTCACTCCGCCAACCTCCTGCAAATAACTAGACCGGAGTAGTCCTCCATGCAGAATCCTTCTGCCCGTGTGTCTTTCGATGCCGACGGGCTAAATAATCGCGCCCAGATACAGTGGCCCGGGCACCCGCCTCTATTGGCCGACGTCTGCAAGATGTTCGAGCATTTCGGCCTGCGCGTCGCCTCCTATCACCAATCCGACAACGCCGGACACTGCTACGAATTCGGCGAGCTCTCGCTCCCTGATGCCACGCGCGAACTGGTCGCTCAGGCCTGTGAGGCGGCCATCGCAGGGCACTGGCAGGTCGACCGGTACGCCATGCTCATCGCGTCGGCCGGCATCGACTGGCGCCGGGCAGTGCTCATCCGCGCGGCGTGCCGATTCGTCAGGCAGACGGGCCTGGGGCTCTCCGAGGACTACATCATCGGATCCCTGGTTGCTGCACCAGATTTCGTCACCGCATTGCTCTCGCTGTTCGACGCCCGGTTCAACCCCGACGGCAGCGCGGACTCCGAGGCCGCGGATCTAGAGGTGGCGAACCTCGTGGACGCCGCCACCTCACTCGATGACGACCGGATCCGTCGTGCCTTGCACGGCTTCGTCACTGCGACGTTGCGCACCAACTGGTTCCAGGTCGGGGCCGACGGTGAACCCAAGGACTACGTGTCGTTCAAGATCGACTCGTCCCGGCTGTCGATCACCGGACCCGTTGTTCCCTATCGCGAAATCTTCGTGCACTCCGACACCGTCGAGGGCGTGCATCTGCGCAGCGGCGCCATTGCCCGCGGCGGGTTGCGCTGGTCGAATCGCGCTGAGGACTTCCGCACCGAGGTGCTCGGGCTGATGAAGACGCAGGCCGTGAAGAACGCGCCGATCGTCCCGACGGGCGCCAAGGGCGCATTCGTATTGCGCTCTGCCACTGTCGATCCCGCGGACGGCTACCGCACCTTCATCCACGGACTGCTCGACGTCACCGACAACATCGTCGACGGCGCCGTACGTCACCCTGCTCGCACCGTCTGCCCCGACGGTGACGATGCGTACCTGGTCGTCGCCGCTGACAAGGGCACTGCGACCTTCTCCGACCTCGCCAATTCCATTGCCGCTGAATATGATTTCTGGCTCGGCGACGCCTTCGCCTCGGGCGGCTCGGCCGGATACGACCACAAAGCCATGGGCATCACGGCGCGCGGAGCTTGGCTGTCTGTGCGCCGGCACTTCGCCGAAGCAGGCCACGACATCGACGTTGACCCATTCACCGTCGCCGGCATCGGTGATATGTCCGGTGACGTATTCGGCAACGGAATGCTGCTGTCCCGCAACATCAAACTGGTGGCCGCGTTCGACCACCGGCACATCTTCCTCGACCCGAATCCGGACCCGCAGACCTCGTTCGACGAGCGCACCCGCTTGTTCGCACTCCCCCGATCCAGCTGGCAGGACTACACCCCAACGCTGATCTCGACGGGCGGCGGGGTGTGGTCTCGCACCGCGAAATCGATCCCGCTGTCGCAGCAGGTCCGAGCGCGCCTCGGCATCGAGGCCACCGAATGCACACCGGACGAGCTGATCTCGGCCGTCCTGCGCGCACCGGTCGACCTGCTGTGGAACGGCGGCGTCGGCACCTACGTCCGCTCTGACGACGAGACCGACGCCGACGCCCAGGACAAGGCCAACGACCGGGTGCGGGTGACCGCATCTCAGTTGCGCTGCAAGGTGATCGGCGAGGGCGGCAACCTCGGCCTGACCCAGCAGGCGCGCATCGCGTTCGCCCTCAACGGCGGCCGGGTCAATGCCGACTTCATCGACAACGCCGCCGGTGTCGCCACCTCCGACCTCGAGGTCAACCTCAAGATTGCGCTGGACTCCGGCACTATCGATACGGCCCTTCGCAATACGCTGCTCGCCGGCGCCACCGACGACGTCGCTGCGCGGGTGCTCGCCGACAACGCCGACCAGATACTGGCGATCAGCATGGCCGCAGCCGAGGCCGGCTCACTGCTGGACCGTCACGTCAAGCTGATCAAGAACCTGCAAGACGTGGCCGGTATCGACCCTGATGTCGAAGGGCTGCCGTCGAAGCGGGAACTAGATCGCCGCCGCGTGATCGGGCTGGGACTCACGCGGCCCGAAATCGCTGTGCTGCTAGCACAATCCAAGAACCTGGTGTCGCAGGAGCTGTTGGCCTCCGACGTGCCGGACCACGAGATGTTCGTCGGCCGCCTCCAGCAGTACTTCCCGACCACCATCGCCGAGCACGCGCGCACCGAGATCGCGAACCACCCACTGCGCCGCGAAATCGTCGCAACCGCGGTGGCCGGTGAGCTGATCAACCGCGTTGGCCCGGGCACCATCTACCGCATGCAGGAACGCCTGTCAGTGAGCACGCCCGAGGTGGCGATGGCCTACGCAACCGTGCGGGACATCCTTGATCTCGACGCCCTATGGTCCGAGGTGCTGACCGGCAAAACCGATGAGAGTCAACGTATTCAGGCGCTGCTAGAAATCCGGGAACTGCTCGAGCACTTGACGTCATGGGTGTTGCGCAACGGAGCGGGCAACCGCGACCGGGTAAGCGCCGCTGTCAGTCGCTTGATGGCTGTGAGCGGTGACCGCGTCGAGCGAGCCTGAACCGTCGACTGGGTACGGTCCGCCCTCGGGGTGGACCGTACCCAGCGCAACCCGTTACCCGTAGATCTTGGCTACGATCGCACCGAATTCCTCGTCTTCCAGTACCGGGCTGGCTTCGATATCGAGGAACTCCTGCCACTCGGTGATGAGTTCGAAGACAGGCTTGGGGTCAGCCCGTCAGCTCTTAGTCAGCGCCTGGGCGAGCATCACGAGGATGCCGCTGGGGCCGCGGAGGTAGGTGAGTTTGTAGACGTCCTCGTAGGTCGCCACACCCCGGAGCGGACGGCAGCCGTGCCGCGCGGCGATCTCGAGGGCCTCGTCCATATCGTCGACCGAGAACGCGACGCGGTGCATGCCAATCTCGTTGGGGCGCGTGGGCTCTGACTCGATGGCTTCCGGATGCAGGTACTCGAAGAGCTCAAGACGCCCGTGCCCGTCCGGTGTCTCAAGCATCGCGATGTTGGCGTGGTTGCCATCGAGGCCGACGGCAGTGTCGGTCCATTCGCCACTGACCGTGGCACGGCCGACGACCGTGAGGCCAAGATCGGTGAAGAACGCGATGGTCGCTTCGAGGTCACAGACAGCGATGCCGACGTTCTCGAGTTTGATGGCCATGCATGGGATGCTATCGAGCACCCGCTATCGGTGCGGTTGTTCGAATTGTCGCAGTGAAATCTCAAGTGCCGCATCGACCCGCGATCGCTCACCGGTCAGCATCAAATCGAGTTGCAAGCCACGAAATTGCGCGAGCAGCAGAGTGGCCAACGCCTGCGAATCCTGTCGACTCCAGCCATCTGAGGCGACAATGCGGTCGGCAATCGATTCGACCCAACTGTGGATCATCGACTCGGTGAGCCGCTTGTCGCCCAGACTTCGACTGCCGAAGAGCTCGAACAGTAACCGAAATTGACGTTGCTCGCGTGGTTCGCACAGACGGGACCACAAGGCCCTTGCCAAGTCGGCGACGGAATAGCCGGGCTTCAGGTCGATATCGCCGGCCAGGCGCGCCTGGAAGTCTGCGCGAATGTGCTCCGCCACTTCGAGCACCAACTCGTCTTTCGACGCGAAGTGTCTGAGCAACGTCGCATGGGTGACACCGAGTGCCTCGGCAAGCCGCCGCAACGACAGCTCTGCCAGACCGTTGTCGAGCACGTACTCAGCCGCGGCGCCGAGCAGCTCTGGACGGCGGTGCTGAAATCGTGCCGTTCGTCCATCGATACGTAGTGATTCACTGTCCATCGATTGCTCCTCCTGCCACATCTATACAGCCCTCCGATTTATGCGTACCATCCGGTACGCATACCGATTGGTACGCCTACAGGAGGTTACTACGATGACGCATCGCCCCGCCGCAGTTACGGCATTCAAACTGCGCTATCTCGCACGCAAGGTGTTCACACCGGGCCGTCCCGCATCATTGGCCGATATCGGCCTGTTCACCGGCGCACCTCAGCACGAGAACTTCGTGCGGATCGACGAACTGGCGCCGGTCAGGAGGATGCCCGCGTCGACTCGCCCATTCACGTGGCCGGCCGGTCCGCCCATCTCGTTACCCGCTTCATATGTGTTCGACAGCAGGACGAAGTCCACCGAGCAATTCCTGGTCGACACCGATACCGCAGCCTTGCTGGTGATCGTGGACGGACGACTCCGTTACGAGCGCTATCTCCTGACCGGCGGCCCGACGGTCAACTGGTTGTCGATGTCGGTGGCAAAGAGCTTCATCTCCGCCCTCGTCGGAATCGCGGTGGCCGAAGGGTACATCGCCGATATCGACGACGCGATCAGTGAATACGTACCCGTCGATGCAGGGTCCGCCTATGACGGTGTCTCAATCCGCAACGTGCTGCAGATGTCCTCCGGAGCCCGCTGGAACGAGGACTACAACGATCCTTCCTCAGACGTCCACCAACTCACGCAGGCCATGATGGGCCGGCGCGGCGGACTAGACGGTTTCGTTGCCAGGATGTCCGCCGAAAGCGCACCGGGCACCGTTTGTCGCTACAACTCCGGCGAGACCCAGATTCTAGGCGCGCTGATCGCACATGCCGTCGGTACCAGCGTGTCGGAATACATGACCGCCAAACTTGTCGAACCGCTCGGATTCGAGTCGCCGAGCTTCTGGGTCACCGATCTACTCGGTACCGAAATGTCTTATGCCGGACTCAATCTCACTGCCCGCGACTATGCCCGGCTCGGCGAGTTGTACCGCAACGACGGAATGTGGCAGGGGCGGCAAATCGTCTCCACCGAGTGGGCCCGGGCCTCGACAACCATCGACTCGCAGGTGCGCGAAGCCGGCCAACCAATCGTCGGCGACCACGCCATCGATCTCGGCTACGGGTACCAATGGTGGATTCCCGCCGGCGACAAAGGCGATTTCAGCGCCATCGGGGTACTCAACCAGTTGGTGTACGTCAACCCCGCGACGGCAACCACCATCGTGAAACTCTCCGCCAACCGCCGCTACGGCACGTCCCCCTCAGAGGCCACCAACCGCGATCTCGAGAACGTCGAGTTTCTCCGCGCCATCGCCGAGAGCGTCGGCTGACGGTCGGGCCATGTGCTAGTTCGGGGATTGAGACCGAATGTGTGTGACAGACGGCTGATTCTGCGTGATGCAGTGGATACCGCCACCACGCTCGAACAGCGGCCGGGCGTCAACGCTGATCACCCGACGGCCGGGGTACTGCTCAGCCAGAATCGCGGCCGCGTCGGCGTCCCGCGGATCGCCGAACGCACACGCTATGACGCCGCCGTTGACCACCAGATGGTTGATGTAGCTGTAGTCGACGTAGCCCTCGGCATCGGTCAACACATCCGGCGCCGGCAGTTCCACAATGTCCCAGGACCGTCCCGCGGCATCACAGGTGTCGGCGAGCGCTGCGCGAATCTCCTTGCACACCAGATGATCTGGATGCGAGTCGGCGCCCTGCGAATGCAGAAGCAGCCGACCCGGTGAAGTAACGGCAGCCACGATATCGACGTGGCCACGAGTGCCGAAACGTTCGGAGTCGCGCGCCAAGCCACGCGGCAGCCAGACGGCATGAGTGGCGCCGATAGTCCGCACCAACTCGGCCTCGATGTCAGCCTTGGTGGCACCGGGATTGCGGCCGGGGTCCAGCTGGACGGTCTCGGTGACCAGCACGGTCCCCTGCCCGTCGACCTGGATGCCGCCGCCTTCATTGACCAGTTTCGAGCTGACCACCGGCACACCAGCCCAATTGGCCACCGCGGCACCAATTTTCGAGTCATGATCCCAGCGCGCCCAGTCCTGCGCGCCCCAGCCGTTGAACACCCAGTCCACTGCGGCCACCGAGCCGTCGTCAGCGTGGACGAACGTCGGGCCGATGTCGCGCATCCAGGCGTCGTTCAGCGGGGCCTCGACAATGTCGACGTCGGCGGACAGGTAGCGCCGGGCCGCCGCCATTTCGGCGGGGTCGACCACCATGGTCACCGGTTCGAACTCGAGCACCGCGTGCGCGACATCCGCCCACGTCGACCGGGCTTCGTGCTGTTCCCGTTCGGTGTCACCCAGCGAATACCCCGCGGACGGGAACGCCATCCACACGCGGTCCTGCGGCGCGCTTTCCGCCGGCATCACGTAGTTGGTCACTTCACGACCGCCGTGGCTTCGTGGCCGGCGCCGTACGGGTGCTGCACGTCAACCGGGCGGCCCAACGCGGCGTAGCTCTCGGGTCGACGGGTCAGCAGGAACGGGAACAGCTCCAGCCAGTCGCGACGCTGGTCCAGATCCAGATCGGCGACCAGCACCGCTTCCTCATCCCGCGGCGCCTGCACCAGCACCCGGCCATACGGGTCGGAGATGAACGACGAACCGTAGAAGGTCACCTTGCCCTCGTCGCCAATTCGGTTGGGCACCACCATGAACAGGCCGCTGTTGATGCCGTTGGCGACGATGACATGCTGCCACAGCGGCTGAGTGTCGAAGTCCGGGAAGACCGGCTCGGAGCCGATGGCCGTCGGGTAGACGACGATCTCGGCGCCGCCGAGCGAATAGTTGCGGGCCACCTCGGGGAACCATTCGTCCCAGCAGGTCGGCAGTCCGACGCGAGCCCCGAGACCCTCGGGGTGGTAAACGGGGTAGGCGTCGTCGGTCGAGGACGACCCTGGACCCGGACGAAAATACGTGTCTTCGTAGTAGCCGGCCGAGATCGGAATGTGCATCTTGCGCGTGCGGCCGACCAACTCGCCGGACGGCGCCACCAGGATTGCGGTGTTGAAGCCCAAACCGTCTGCGGCTGGCGACTTTTCGTAGAGCGACGCGTGAACGAAGATGCCGTTGGCCCGAGCGGCCTCGGCAGCCAGCGCGAACGTCGGCCCGTCAGTCAGGTCTTCGGCAGTGTCGCCGGGGTTCGGGCCGGCCGGGGTGTCGGCGGGGTACCTCAGCAGGGTGATCTCCGGCAGGCAGACCAGTGTGGCGCCCTCTCCGGCCGCCCGATCGATACCGTCGCGCAGCACTTTGGCCAACTCAGCCGTGTCGGGCCGCCAACGGTGCTGCACGAGGCCGATGCGGACCGGCGGACGGGTCGACTCCGTGCTGCGGGACAGCGACTCGGGCGCGGTGGCGGTCAGGGTGATCATCAGCTGAACTCCTAAAACGAATTGGATTCGTTTTATTGTGGCCCCAGGTACCCGTCGTTGTAAAGAGGTAGTAGAAAGATTGCATGGGCCGCCCCTCCAAACCGTTGCTTTCCACGGATCGCATCACCAGCGCAGCAATGGATTTGGTCAGCAAGACCGGCGGGTTCACCGTCCCCGAACTGGCCCGGGCCCTGAAGGTCAGCCCGTCGTCGCTCTACAACCACGTCACCGGGCGTGAGCAGATCGTCGAGCTGCTCCGCGAACGGGCCATGTCAGAAGTCGCGGTAGGCGCCGACGACCCCAGCCGCCCGTGGACCGACGTGGTCGCCGACATCATGCGGTCGTACCGGCAGAGCTACGCCCGGTACCCGCGGCTCATCCCGCTACTGACCGCGCACGCCGTGAACAGCTATCACGCCATCACCATGTACAACGTCCTGGCCGTCACGTTCAGCCGCGCCGGATTCGACCCTGCTGACACGCTCCGAGCCATCACTCTGGTCGACTCGTTTGTGCTGGGCTCAGCGCTCGACGTCGCTGCCCCCGATGAACCCTGGCAGAACAGCGCCGAGGTCGGCGCCGAACTCTCCGCCGCGTTGGCTACCGGCAGCACCAAACCCGAAAGAGCCGACGACGCATTCGAATTCGGCATGGCGGTACTGCTCCGAGGACTGGCGGCAATGCGGTCCGACGCCGCCGTGCCGCGCTGACCTACTCCTTGGCGTCCGACTCCGCGTCGGGCTTGGCCTTAGCGTCGGGCTTGGCCTTAGCGTCTGGCTTATCCTTGGCGTCGCTCTTTGCGTCAGCCTTGGCTTCAGCTTCGTCGGCAGCCTCGTCCTTCGGCAACACCGCGTCCAACGCCGCGCCGGTGACCCGGCGGAAAGCCCGGCGCGGGCGCTTGGCATCGAGAATGGCAACCTCGAGCGTCGCTGCGCCCAGCACGCGGTCGCCTGCCCCGGCATGCAATGCATCGACGGCGATCTTCACCGCGTCGGCCAAGCTCAAGTTCTCCTCGAAGGAGTCATTGAGCGCAGCGATGATCGGCTCGGTGGTGCCACCCATCACGACGAAATGCGGCTCGTCGGCAATGGACCCGTCGTACGTAATCCGGTACAGCTCAGGGGCTTTCGTCTCGCCGTGGTGCGCCACCTCGGCGACGCACAGCTCGACCTCGTAGGGCTTGGCCTGCTCGGTGAAGATGGTGCCGAGGGTCTGGGCGTAGACATTGGCCAACTGCCGGCCGGTGACGTCCCGACGGTCGTAGGCGTAGCCCCGCGTGTCGGCGAACTGAATGCCGCCGCGACGCAGGTTGTCGAACTCGTTGAACCGGCCTACCGCGGCGAAGCCGACCCGGTCGTACAGCTCGCTGACCTTCTGCAGCGACCGCGACGGATTCTCCGCAACGAACACCACGCCGCCCTCGTAGGCCAGCACCACCACGCTGCGACCCCGCGAAATACCTTTGCGCGCAAGCTCGGAACGTTCCCGCATCGCCTGTTCGGGCGAGATGAAATACGGAAAGCTCATCAGGCATTACTCCCGCGCCGGCCGGCGGTGCCGGTAATTGGGACACTGCGGTTGGCGATGACTTCCCGGGCCAGCGCGGCGATCCGTTCGTCGGTCACCTCTTCAGCTCCGTCGCCACCGATCAGCACCGCGGTCGGGTAAATACCGCGTACCAGATCAGGTCCGCCGGTGGCCGAATCGTCGTCGGCAGCGTCGTAAAGCGATTCGATAGCGACCTTCAGCGCCGAATCAGCATCGGTCACATGCGAATACAGCTTCTTGATCGACGACTTGGCGAACAGCGAGCCCGAGCCCACCGACTGGTAGCCCTCGTCTTCGATGTTCCAACCGCCGGCGGCGTCGAACGAGACGATGCGACCGGCATTGCCCGGGTCAGAGTCATCCAGGTCGTAGCCCACCAACAGCGGTAGCGCAACGAAACCCTGCATCGCGGCAGCGAGGTTGCCGCGCACCATGATGGCCAGCCGGTTGACCTTGCCGCGGAACGTCAGCGGCACGCCTTCGAGCTTCTCGTAGTGCTCCAACTCGACCGCGTACAACCGCGCGAACTCCACCGCGATGGCGGCGGTACCGGCGATGCCGGTCGCGGTGTAGTCGTCCGCGATGTGCACTTTCTGCACATCGCGGCTCGCGATCATGTTGCCCTGGGTGGCCCGCCGGTCCCCCGCGATCAGCACCCCACCAGGGAACTTGATCGCAACGATCGTCGTGCCGTGCGGCAGCTCCGAACCAGACACAGACGCAGCGTCACCCACCACCGGCAGCAGGTGTGGTGCCTGCCGGCTGAGAAAGTCCGAAAACGAGGACAGATTCAGGTGCGATGAAGTGACATCCAGTCGATCAGCGAACGGCCCGAATCCTGGCGTCACTGGCCGCCCTTTTGGACGTACGCGCGCACGAAGTCCTCAGCGTTCTCTTCCAGCACGTCATCGATCTCGTCGAGCAGATCGTCAGTGTCCTCGGCGAGCTTCTCACGACGTTCCTGACCTGCAGCAGTCGTGCCGTCGACATCGTCGTCCTCGCCGCCGCCACCACTGCGCTTGGTCTGTTCCTGAGCCATCGCCGCCTCCTGATTGCTCGATCTCTAGCTTCACCCTACCGGTCCGCCGCCGGGTTCCCCGGCAACACAACCACTTACGTCGTCAGCTGTTCGACCAACTCGACCGCGCTGTCCACTGAATCAAGCAACGCACCGACGTGCGCCTTGCTTCCGCGCAGTGGTTCCAGGGTCGGAATCCGCACCAGGGACTCGCCACCCAGGTCGAAAATCACCGAATCCCAGCTGGCCGCGGCGATGTCCGCACCGAAGCGGCGCAGGCACTCCCCACGGAAGTAGGCGCGCGTATCGGTTGGCGGGTTGTCCACCGCGTCGAGCACCTGCTGTTCGGTGACCAGCCGCTTCATCGAACCGCGGGCCACCAGCCGGTTGTACAGGCCCTTGTCGAGACGGACATCGGAGTACTGCAGGTCCACCAGGTGCAGGCGCGGGGCGTTCCAGCTCAGGTTCTCCCGCTGCCGGAAACCCTCCAGCAGCCGCAGCTTGGCCGGCCAGTCGAGGATTTCGGCGCACTCCATGGGGTCGCGCTCCAGCAGATCCAGGACGTGCGCCCAGGTCTCGACGACGTGGTTGGCACGCGGGTCGGGATCGCGCCGGTCCAGCAGCTTGGCCACCCGGTCGAGGTAGATGCGTTGCAGCGCAAGGGCCGTCAGTTCGCGGCCGTCGGACAGCGCCACGGTGGCCCGCAACGACGGGTCGCGGCTGATCACGTGCACCGCGTGCACCGGCCGGGCCAGCGCCAGGTCGGACAGATCAATGCCCTCAGCGGGACCGAACTCGATCAGGTCGAGCACCAGCGACGTGGTGCCCACCTTGAGGTACGTCGAGGTCTCGGCCAGGTTGGCGTCACCGATGATGACGTGCAGCCGGCGGTACTTGTCGGCGTCGGCGTGCGGCTCGTCGCGCGTGTTGATGATGCCGCGCTTGAGCGTGGTCTCGAGCCCGACCTCGACCTCGATGTAGTCGGCGCGCTGGGTCAGCTGAAAGCCCGGCTCGTCGCCGGACTGCCCGATGCCGACCCGGCCGGAACCCGTGACAACCTGACGCGACACGAAGAACGGCGTCAGCCCGGCGATCACCGAGTTGAACGGCGTCTGCCGGCTCATCAGGTAGTTCTCGTGCGTGCCGTACGACGCGCCCTTGCCGTCGACGTTGTTCTTGTACAGCTGCAGCCGCGCCGCGCCCGGCACGCTTGCCACATACCGAGCAGCGGCCTCCATGACGCGCTCGCCGGCCTTGTCCCAGATGACCGCATCCATCGGGTCGGTGACCTCAGGTGCGGAGTATTCGGGGTGCGCGTGGTCGACGTACAGCCGGGCACCGTTGGTGAGGATCATGTTGGCCGCGCCGATCTCGTCGGCGTCGACGATGGGCGCCGGGCCGGTGGAACGGCTCAGATCGAAGCCACGGGCGTCGCGCAGGGGGGACTCGACTTCGTAGTCCCAGCGGGTGCGCTTGGCCCGCTGGATGCCGCTGGCCGCCGCGTACGCCAACACTGCCTGGGTCGACGTGAGGATCGGGTTCGCGGTCGGATCAGACGGCGACGAAATGCCGTATTCGACCTCTGTACCGATGATCCGTTGCATGCCGCACAGCGTAGACGGCTGATGATTCGAGGCGCGGTACGAGCCCCGCTGAAAGCAAGCCGTCCAGGCACGCAACCGGGTGTTCGTGTTGCACCATTGGCCCATGACCACATCGGCCACTGACCGCGTCGCCGCCGAGACCTGGTTTCTGCGCCGCGGCCTGCCCGCGGTGCTGCGTCCGGGCGCTCTGGTGCGACGGCTATGGCAGCGGTCAGCGCCGGCTCTGGCCGCGTTCGCGGTATTCATGGCCAACTCGATCCTCATCACCGCGGTTACCGGCCACCACACCATCAATATCGAAGGCCAACCCACCCGCACCGAATGGTTCGTCCTCGCGATGCTCCTTCTGGTGGCGCCGATGGCCGCGCTGGCCGGTTGGCTGGTGTCGCGAATCTCGTTGTGGCGCAGCCGGGCGGTAGCCGCCGCCGTGGCGGTCGCGATATGTGTCGTCGGCGCGGTGTGCGGTGGCCCAGGTCCCCGAGTCGGTAGCAACCTGGTCTACGTCGGGGTGGTCGTCGCCATTGTCTTGGCCTGCACGGCAACCGGCATCGGATCGATTCTGGGCTGGGCCCTGGACACGACAGCACACAACCTGGCCCTGGTCGGCGGCTTGTTGGCGCGTGCGTTGCCCATCCTGCTGCTGACGGTGCTGGTGTTCTTCAACACCTACGTCTGGCTGATGGTGGCGATCGTGAGCCGCACGCGGCTGTGGTGCGCGCTGGGTTTCCTGGCACTCATCGCGGTGGCGTTCGTCATCGCCACCACCGTGGACCGGGTACGCCCGATCCTGACCGCGACCGAACCTGACGCCGCTGACATCGAGGACACGATCCTGGCCGACACGCCGTTCGCGCACCTGCCCGAACCGGACCAGCGAATTCCGTTGTCCCACATCGAGCGAGTCAACGTGGTGTTCGTCGTGGCGATGTCTCAGGTGGTGCAGCTGCTGATCGTCGCCCTGGTCACCGGCGTCATCTTCTTCATCCTCGGACTGATCGTGCTCACCCCGAAACTGCTGGCGGAGTGGACGCGGGGCAACGGATCGCTCGACGGCACCATCCTGGGCATGACGCTGCCCGTACCGGAGTCATTGATCCAGATCACGCTGTTCCTGGGCGCCATGACGTTCATGTACGTCAGCGCCAGGACGGCGTCCGACGGCCAATACCGGGCCGAGTTCGTCGACCCTCAGGTGGCTAGCCTGCGGCGCCGGCTGGACGCCCGCGACCGGTACCTCGCCGACCGCAGACAAGTGTGAGGGCTGTGTACGCAGTTCGGAGGATTCGCGTGCACAGCCCTCACACCGGTCGTGCTGTTACAGGTACTGACCGAGGTTGCTCTCCGTGTCGATCGCCCGGCTGGCGCTCGACGACTTGCCCGTGACGAGCGTGCGGATGTAGACGATCCGCTCGCCCTTCTTGCCCGAGATCCGGGCCCAGTCATCGGGATTGGTGGTGTTGGGCAGGTCCTCGTTCTCGGCGAACTCGTCGACGATGGAGTCCAGCAGGTGCTGGATGCGCAGACCGCGCTGCTGCGTTTCCAGCACCGATTTGATCGCGTACTTCTTGGCCCGGTCCACGACGTTCTGGATCATGGCGCCGGAGTTGAAGTCCTTGAAGTACATGACCTCCTTGTCGCCGTTGGCGTAGGTGACTTCAAGGAAGCGGTTGTCGTCGATCTCGGCGTACATCCGGTCCACGACCTTCTCGATCATGGTCTTGATGGTCAGCGAGCGATCGCCGGCGAACTCGCGCAGGTCATCCTCGTGCACCGGCAGTCCCTCGGTGAGGTACTTGCTGAAGATGTC
Source organism: Mycolicibacterium sp. CBMA 234 (assembly GCF_009729415.1). Classification (GTDB taxonomy): domain Bacteria; phylum Actinomycetota; class Actinomycetes; order Mycobacteriales; family Mycobacteriaceae; genus Mycobacterium. Next base: position 266,834 of record NZ_MPKW01000018.1, on the reverse strand, counting down.
CTGCGCCGCTTCGGCATCCGGCCGCTCGATCTTGATCTTGACGTCGAGGCGGCCTGGCCGCAGGATCGCCGGGTCAATCATGTCCTCACGGTTGGAGGCGCCGATGACGATGACGTTCTCCAGGCCCTCGACGCCGTCGATCTCCGACAGCAGCTGCGGCACAACCGTGGTTTCGACATCGGAGCTGACGCCGGTGCCACGGGTACGGAAGATCGAGTCCATCTCGTCGAAGAACACGATCACCGGAGTGCCCTCGGAGGCCTTCTCCCGCGCCCGCTGGAAGATCAACCGGATGTGCCGCTCGGTCTCGCCGACGAACTTGTTGAGCAGCTCCGGGCCCTTGATGTTCAGGAAGTAGCTCTTGGCTTCCCGGGCATCGTCGCCACGAATCTCAGCCATCTTCTTGGCCAGCGAGTTCGCGACCGCCTTCGCGATGAGCGTCTTACCGCACCCGGGAGGGCCGTACAGCAGCACGCCCTTGGGCGGCCTCAGCGCGTACTCCTTGTACAGATCCTTGTGCAGGAACGGCAATTCGACCGCGTCGCGAATCAGCTCGATTTGCCGGGTCAGGCCACCGATGTCGCTGTAGGCGACGTCGGGCACCTCTTCGAGGACCAGATCCTCGACCTCTGCCTTGGGGATCCGTTCGAAGGCGTATCCGGCCTTGCTGTCGACCAGCAGCGAGTCTCCCGGCCGCAGCTTGCGCGCCCGCTCGTCGTACAGGTCTTCGGTGTCCTCGAGGACCTCGATGACCTCGGGCTCCAGGAATTCCAACGCAACCAAGGGTTCCGCGAGCCAGACGATGCGCTCCTCGTCGGCATGGCCGACCACCAGGGCACGCTTTCCGTCAGAAAGGATTTCGCGCAGTGTGCTGATCTCACCGACCGACTCGAACGAGCCGGCCTCGACCACCGTCAACGCCTCGTTCAGGCGGACGGTCTGACCCTGCTTGAGCTCGGACACGTCGATGTTCGGCGAGACGGACAGCCGCATCTTGCGTCCGGACGTGAACACGTCGACGGTGTCGTCATCGTGAGCGAGCAACAAGACGCCGTAACCGCTCGGCGGCTGCCCCAGTCGATCGACCTCCTCGCGGAGCGCCAGCAACTGCTGCCGCGCCTCTTTGAGGGTGTCCATCAACTTGCCGTTGCGCGTCGTCAGCGAATCGACGCGAGCTTCGAGCTGCTGCACATCTCGCGGTCCGCGGTGCGCCGCGGCCGCCGTGGTGAGCTGCTCGCGCAGCGCCGCCGTCTCGCTTCGAAGCCGTGCCAACTCGGCAGCATCGGTGCTGGACATGGGGTTCTGGCGGGGTAGGCCCGGGTTGCCGAAGGCGTCCCCGCGATCCATTTCAGACATGTGGCGCTCCTTTCCCACACCGGAAGTTGGTGCGGCGGATACCTCAACGCTACCGGCCATCCGTCGTTCGTGGGCGCGGAAGGATTCGCGACACACGGGTATTGGTCTGACCGCGCTGTTAACCTCATACGCAAGTCGGGCTCATCGAAAGGACCGCAGTGATCGTCAAATCCCTCGTCACCGGTATCGCGGCCGTCGCCTTCGTCGGCGCGACAGCTGCCGGTACGAATGTGGCTTCCCAGCCGGCCTCTTCGACCGCAGGAACGCCGCAGGCGATCGCGCCGGTCGTCCGCCAGGTCCCGCTGCCCCAGGCGCCCGCGCCGGGCCTGCAGTCGGCGCTGGTGTCCACCCTCACCGGGCTTACGGCCGCCGGAAGCTTCGGTGGAGCCAAGGGCAGCTACATCCAGGGCGGCGTCGGGCGGTTGGAAGCGATAACCGCTGACCGGGCCTACAGCAACGCAGTGCGGGAGGGCGTGTTCCCCATGAGCTTCGCCGTCGCAGACATCGACGACGCCGGCGACGGCACCGCGACCGCCAACGTCATGGCCACGGCCGCCACCGGCGCCACGGCCTCCCAGCCGCTGACCTTCGTCGCCGGCCCCAGCCCGAGCGGCTGGCAGCTGTCCAAGGGGTCGGCCATGGCTCTGTTGTCGTCGGTGAAGTAGGCGCCAGGGGGCAGCCGGTGAAGCCGATGCGAGGTGCCGTTATCGCCGTCGTCGTGGCGGCGATCGGGTTGAGCGGGTGCAGTAAGCACGTCGAACCGCCAGCCGATCCCCTGCCTCGCTCGTTGCTGACCACCGATGCCCGATCGCCGTCGGCCGCGCCCCTGCCGCCGGCCGACGCGCTCACTTCGGTGCTGTACAAATTGGCCGACCCGGCGGTGCCCTCGGCACAAAAGATCGGGCTGATTCAATACGGCACCGCCGAGGACCAGGCCGGGCTGGACAACTTCACCCGGGCCCTGCGTGACAACGGATTCAACCCGATGACCGTGACGGCGACGGACATGGTGTGGTCGGCCGGCAACCCTGGCGACATCATCGCCACCATCACCATGAGTTCCGGGTCGGCGCCGGACAACAAATTCACGTTCCCCATGGAATTCAGTCCGATCCGGGACGCGTGGCAGCTGAACCGTCAGACGGCGACCCTGCTGTTGAAGTTGGGGCAATCCGGCGGGCCGAGCGCCACGACGACGCCGGGACGCTGAGCCGCTCTGTGTGGATCGGTTGGCTGGAGTTCGACCTGCTGCTCGGCGACGTGCATTCGCTGAAGCAGAAGCGCTCGGCGATTCGGCCGATCATCGCCGAACTGCGTCGTAAGTTCCTCGTGGCGGCGGCGGAGAGCGGCAACCAGGATCTGCACCGCCGGGCCTCGATCGGGATGTCGGTCGTGGCGGCGGATCACGGGCACGTCATCGACGTGCTCGATGCCGCCGAACGTCTGGTGGCGGCGCGACCCGAGGTCGAACTGTTGTCAGCCCGGCGGGGTTTGGTCAGCAGCGAGGACTAGATGTTGCGCTTGCGCCGCAGCGGCTGCGGCGTGACCGCGCCGGGAGCCAACCGCCGCGCACTGATCAGGAACGCGGTGTGGCCGCGCATCGAATGCTGCGGACGCACCGCCAACCCGACGACGTCCCAGCCGCGCTGCAGCGACTCCCACGACCGCGGCTCGGTCCAGCACTGCTGCTCGCGAAGCGCCTCGACGGTTTTCGACAGTTGGGTGACGGTCGCGACGTAGACGATCAGGACGCCACCCGGGACCAGCGCCTTCGACACCGTCTCCAACACGTCCCACGGGGCCAGCATGTCGAGGACCACGCGGTCGACCTCGGTGCCGTCATGGGTATTGAGGTCGGCGATGACGAGGTTCCAGTTCTCGGGCCGCTCGCCGAAGAAGGTCTCGACGTTGCGCACCGCGTGCACGGCGTGATCGTCGCGGACCTCGTAGGACGTCACCGAACCGCCGGGGCCGACGGCCCGCAGCAGCGAACAGGTCAACGCACCCGAGCCGGCACCGGCCTCCAAAACCCTTGCGCCCGGGAAGATGTCGCCTTCATGCACGATCTGCGCGGCGTCCTTGGGGTAGATCACCTGTGCGCCGCGCGGCATCGACAGCACGTAGTCGATCAGCAGCGGACGCAGCACCAGGAACGGATCGCCGTTGGTGGATTTCACGACGCTGCCCTCGGGCTGGTCGATCACCGAATCGTGGGCGACGATGCCGCGATGGGTGTGGAACTCGCCACCAGGCGCCAACACCATCGTGTAGTGCCGGCCTTTGGCGTCAGTCAGTTGGACGCGGTCGCCGGCGGTGAAGGGTCCCGTGATTCGCACCGCGTCAGCCTGCCAGCCGACCTGTCCCGGCACACGGCCGGGGTTCGGCAACATGGCAGCCCGGCTTGACGGGATTGTCGCGGTCGCGACCTAAGCTGCTGGCATGAGCACCCCCACCGCGCCCACCCGGCGGCCAGCGCTGTCGCCGTCGCGGGCCGGTGACTTCAAACAGTGCCCACTGCTCTACCGGTTCCGGGCCATCGACCGGCTGCCCGAGCCACCGTCCACCGCGCAGCTGCGTGGTTCGGTGGTGCACGCCGCGTTGGAGCAGCTCTACGCGCTGCCGGCCACCGACCGGGGGCCGGAAACCGCCTTGTCGCTGGTCACCCCGGCGTGGGATGCGGTGGTCGCCGAAAAGCCCGAGCTGGCCGAGGAGATCGCCCCGGAGTTGCGGGAGACGCTGCTCGACGAGGCTCGCACCTTGCTGTCCGGCTATTACCGACTGGAGGACCCGACCCGGTTCGACCCGCAGAGCTGCGAACAACGCGTCGAGGTCGAGTTGTCCGACGGCACGTTGCTGCGCGGATTCATCGACCGCATTGATGTCGCGCCCACCGGCGAGCTGCGGGTGGTCGACTACAAGACCGGCAAGGCTCCACCCGAGGCGCGGGCGCTGGCCGAGTTCAAGGCCATGTTCCAGATGAAGTTCTATGCGGTGGCGCTGCTGCGGCTGCGCGGCGTGGTCCCGGCGCGGCTGCGCCTGCTGTATCTGGCCGACGGCCAAGTGCTCGACTACAGCCCCGATCTGGACGAGTTGGAGCGGTTCGAGAAGACGTTGATGGCCATCTGGCACGCCATCCAGAAGTCGGGTCAGACCGGCGATTTCCGCCCCAACCCGTCCAAGCTATGTTCCTGGTGCACACACCAGGACATCTGCCCGGCGTTCGGTGGCACTCCCCCTCCGTATCCGGGCTGGCCCGAAGACTTCGGAGCGGCATGATCGATTGTTATTACCGTCGGCTCAGCACCGACGGCGACCTGCAGCGCTTCGAATCGACCGAGGCCACCGGCAGCAACTGGGATGCGAGCATTCAGCACGGATCTCCGCCGCTGGCCCTGCTGACCAAAGCCATCGAAGAACTGGCCGCCGGCAGCGGCATGCAGGTGGGCCGGCTGACGCTGGACATCCTGGGCGCCATTCCTGTTGCGCCCGTTGCGGTTCGGGCGTGGGTGTCACGGCCGGGTTCACGCATCTGCATGATGACGGCCGAGATGATGGCTACGCAGCGCGACGGTTCCGAGCGCGCGGTAGCGCGGATCTCGGCGTGGCTGATCGCCACCACCGATACCCGTGACGCCGTCATCGACCGCTATCCGCCGATGAAACGGGTAGCCGATACCGGGTTCCGGCATTCCTGGCAGGGACGGCCCGGCTACCTCGAGACCGTCACGTGGGTACCCCAGCCCGACGACGCGGGCGCCTCGGTGGTCTGGCTGGAGTCGCTGGTTTCGCTGGTCGACCAGGAGGAGCTGACCGACTTGCAGCGGCTGGCGATGGTGGTCGATTCGGCGAACGGTGTCGGCGCGACGCTGGACCCCAACGAGTTCATGTTCATGAACACCGACACCACGGTGCATTTGCACCGCGCTCCTGTCGGATCCGAGTTCTGTCTGCGGGCCCGTGGCTCGATCGGGCCGGACGGCCTCGGCTCGACCACGGCTGAGCTGTTCGACGCGCAGGGCTTCATCGGCACCTCGGCACAGACGCTGTTGGTGCAGCGCCGCTGAATTTGACGGCGGTTTGTCAGTTCTGCCGCCCTCCGAGACAGCAATCGCCGCCGATTCCTGCCAAGTCGCGGGTGGGCACGCTGCATAGACGGTATATACAGATGCATGGGTGCCAGGGCATACGTCTGGCGTAGCGGAGGGCTGGCGGCGGCTCTCGGAATAGGGGCCGCCGTTCTCGTTGGGCAGGGTGTCGCGTTGGCCGACGTCGGTGCTACCTCCGGGTCTGGGTCGTCGTCGACGGCATCGGGTGCCTCGTCGACGGGCTCGCCGAAACCAGACCCCGGCGCGTCCGCTCCGGCCACCAAGCCGCGGTTAACTGAAAAAGCCAGCGCGACAACAGATTCCACCAACACGAAGGTCGATACAGCCGATCCCACATCGACGAAAAAGAAGAAGTCGAGCGTTTCGGACCAATCGATCAAGCCCGCGCACAACCCTGCCGACGTGGCACCGAAAAAGGCCACTGACGCTCCCCCAACGGCGAAGGTCAGTGCGGCTGAGTCGGCCAAGACAGTCGCGCAACCCAAGATATCCAAGGACCCGACACCCACGACAAGCGTGGCGGTCTCGTCGGTGGCGTCAGCCGCTGACGTCACCATCACGAAACCGCAAGAGCAGCCCCAGGCTCGGGTGGCTCCGGTCCCGACAGCGGCAATAGCGATATCGAACGTGGTCACGACGGTGCTCAACCCGTTCGCCGGTGGCTCACCGACGGCTCCGGCGGTGTCGCCGTTGCCGTGGGTGATGCTGGCCGCCGCACGGCAGGAGTTCAGCGGAGCGAAAACCCTCACGGCAGTCCAGCCCGTCACGACCTCAACTCCCGTCGACCCGAAACCCACGGTCTCAGCGATGGCTGCGGCAGTGGCGACGACCAACGTCAGCCCGTCGCCCACAATCGCCCCGCCGACCAACGTTGTAGCCATTGCAGCGACGCCACTTCTGACGGCGTTGGGGCTGCAGTACCTGCCGATCATCGGGCCGCTCTTCGTGACCCCGATCGTGGCGATCGTCAACGAGATCCCGATCGTCAGCGACCTCCTCCACCCGATCTTCGGCTATCCGGTGCAGGCGGGCCTGCCGCCCGGTAGTCCACAGCCGGAAGACGTCCAGGTGATCTCGTTCGACGGCACCCCGATCAACGTCCATTTCATGCCTGCGGTCGGACTGCGGGCTGGACAACAGGCGCCGACGATCCTCGATGGCCCCGGCTTGGGTATGCCGGGAGCGACCAATCTGAACGGCACGCCCCTGGACGGGATCATCACCGACAACCTGGGTGCCGTGGGGGTCGCGACGCTGCGCGATGCTGGTTACAACGTCGTCACCTGGGACCCGCGCGGCGAATACTTCTCCGGCGGTGTGCTGCAGCTCGACTCCCCCGACTACGAGGCCCGCGATGTCTCGTACATAGTCAGCTGGGTAGCCCAACAACCAGACGCCAAGCTCGACGGGCCCAACGATCCTCGCATCGGCATGGTGGGGGCGTCCTACGGCGGCGGCATCCAATTAGTCTCCGCCGCAACCGATCACCGCATCGATGCCATCGTCCCGACCATCGCGTGGAACACGCTGAACGATGCGCTGTACCCGAACCAGGCGTACAAGAGCGGATGGGGAACCCTGCTCACCGCCGCCCTATTGGCGACGTTCTCCCGGCCCAATCCAGCGGTGTACCCAGCCGCGATTTCTGGCGACTTCACCGGCATGCTCACCCAAGATCAGCAAGACCTCCTGGCCGCTCGCGGGCCCGGCGGCACCCCCGATCTGGTCAGCCAAATCACCGCACCAACCCTGCTTATTCAGGGCACCGTCGACACACTTTTCCCCTTGTCGGAAGCCGACGCCAACGCCACCGACCTGATCGCGCGCGGAGTTCCGACCAAGGTGGTGTGGTTCTGCGGCGGACACGGCCTATGCATCAACGACCTGCTCGACCCGCGCGACGGCGCGGTGATCCAGCAGGAGACTCTCGCGTGGCTGGCCCGCTACGTCAAAGGCGACGGGGCGGTTTCCACCGGCCCGCAGTTCGAATGGGTCGACCAAACCGGCCAGTACTACTCGTCCAACGCGTACCCCGTGCCGAACGGCAACCCGATCGTCACCTCAAGCACAACAGGCGGAGTACTGACGCTGCTGCCATTCATTGGCGGCTCCGGACCGTTACTCGGTGTGCTGCCCATCGGCGGCACCAAGGCGTTCAACGCCATCAACCTCACCGTTCCGGCCGCCACCGCAACGACATACGTCGTCGGCGCACCGCAACTCACCTTCACCTATTCGGGCACAGGCCAGGCCACGCACGTCTACGCCCAACTCGTCGACAACAGCACCGGCCTGGTACTCGGCAACCAAGTCACTCCGATCCCGGTGACACTGGACGGGCAAACACACACCATCAGCGAACCGCTGCAGATGGTGGCTGAAACACTCCGTCCAGGACAATCAGTGACACTGCAACTAATCGCCTCGGCCGCCGACTACGAGACGATCACGTCACTGGGTCAGCTAAAGGTGTCGAGCATGTCGCTCTCGTTGCCGACTGCCGACCCGTCGAAGATCGCGATCGTGCCGGCATCGCAGACACAGCTCTGATCGGGCCAGCCGGAACCCGGGCGCTGACCGCACGTTGCTTATATGTGCTTGCATCTATATAGACGTCTGGGCATACTGGGGTCATGGACGTCTTCGAAGCGGTCGCTGAACCCAACCGGCGAGCGCTCCTCGACGTCCTCGCCGAAGGCGAACGCACGGCCGGCGAGCTGGTCGCCACCCTGCCCGGCCTGACCCAGCCGACGGTCTCGCGCCATTTGCGGGTACTGCGGGAAGTGGGGTTGGTCGAGGTCCGCCCCGACGCCCAACGACGCATCTACGCGCTGCGGGCCGACGGCCTGGTCGAGATGGACCAGTGGATCGACCGCTACCGCCGCTACTGGACCAACCACCTGGACGCACTGGAGCGTCATCTGGATTCCACTTTCAAGGAGGAACATGACAGCCAATGAACTCGAGGGCGTCGTCACAGTCGACGGCGACCGGGCCACGCTGACATTCGAGCGCCGACTGAACCACCCTGTCGACCGCGTCTGGGCGGCGATCACCGAACCGGCACACCGCGACATCTGGATGGGCAAGACCGTCATCGACGGTCGTAAAGGTGGCTCGATCGAGACGGTCGCGTCCGGCCCGCCGGTGCCACCGGAAATGAAGCGCATGACCGGACGCATCCTGGTCTGGGATCCGCCGAACGTGTTCGAACACGAATGGCACCAACAGATCGTCGAACCCGGCGTCGTGCGGTACGAACTGACCGCCGACGGCGCCAGCACCCTGCTCCGCATGACCCATCGCGGGCTCGGTGTACCCAACGCCAACGGATTCCGGCCCGGCACACAGGCTTTCCTCGATCGTCTGCAGGCGCTACTGGACGGCACTCCCCTGCCCGGCTGGCTGGAGCGCTACGCCGAGATCGCCGGCCACAGCCCGCTCGACGCCCCGCCTGCGAGCCCACTCACTTAGGAGAAGACATGTCGGACAACACTTTTGAAGATTCACCGTCGGTGGTCGTCGCCTACCACTCGGGGTTCGGGCACACCGCGACGCTCGCCGCTGCGGTGGCCGACGGTGCCCGGTCCGCGGGCGCGACCGTCACCCAGATCCGGTTGGCTGATGTCACCGAGGACGACTGGCAGACCCTCGACGCGGCCGACGCAATCATCTTCGGCACCGCCACGTACATGGGCAACGTGTCGGCGGCGTTCCAGGCGTTCGCCGAGCAGACGGGCCGTCGCTGCCAGCAGGGCACCTGGAACGACAAGGTCGCCGCAGGCTTCACCAACTCCGGGTCCAAGAGTGGCGACAAGCTCAATTCGCTTGTCTCGCTTGCGGTATTCGCTGCCCAACATCACATGCACTGGGTCAATCTGGGCCTGGGCCCGGGCTGGAACCACTCCGCGGCCAGCGAGAGCGACCTCAACCGGTTGGGCTTCTGGCTGGGCGCCGCGGCAGCCACCGACGTCGATGCGAACCCCGACGAAGTGCACCCATCTGACGTCGCGACGTGCGAGCATCTGGGCCGACGGGTCGCCGAAGTCACCCGGCAATTGGTCGCGGGACGCGTTGCGGCACAGGCCGTTACTGCAGGGGCGTGAGGCTCTCCAACATGGTGGGCACCAACTCGGCGACCGTCGGGTGGATGTGCATCGTGTGAGTCATGGTGGTGTACGGCGCCTTGGCGGACATCAGGTCGAGGATGCAGTGCACCACCTCGTCGCCTCCGACACCAAGGATGGCGGCGCCGAGAATCTGGTGGGTCTCGGCGTCGACCACAACCTTCATGAAGCCCTGGGTCTCCCCTTTTTCGACCGCCCGTCCGACGCGCGTCATCGGGCGCTTGCCCACCAACGCTTTTCGGCCTGATGCCCGAACCTGAGCCTCTGTCATCCCGGCCCGCCCCAGCGGCGGATCGATGTAAAGCGCGTAGGTCGGGATGCGATCGCTGACCCGGCGCGGTTCGTTGTCGAGCAGGTTGGCCGCGACGATCTCGAAGTCGTTGTACGACGTGTGGGTGAACGCGCCCTTGCCGTTACAGTCACCCATGGCCCAGATGTGGTCGACTGTGGTGCGCAGCTGATCGTCGACGGTGATGTAGCCCCTGGAGTCCGTTGCCACCCCGGCCTTTTCGAGGCCCAAGTCGTCGGTGTTGGGCACCCGGCCGACAGCCACCAGTAGGTGCGAGCCTGTGACGACGGCGCTGCCGGTACCCACGGAAATCGCATCGCCACTTTTCGAGACTCGGATATCGTTGGCGTTCAGGTGAATTGTGATGCCCTCGCGCTCCAGAATGCCTCTAATGGCGACGCAGACGTCGTCGTCCTCCCGGGATGCCAGCCGGGGCCCGCGTTCGATCACGGTGACCTCGGCACCGAACCGGCGGAACATCTGCGCAAATTCCAGCCCGATGTAGCTCCCGCCGATGATCACGAGATGCTCTGGGACCGTGTCGAGTTCGAGGATCCCGACGTTGGTGAGATAGTCGACGTCGTCCAGGCCAGGGATGTTCGGGGCCGTCGCCCGGCCGCCAGTGTTGAGGAAGATCTGCTTGGCGGTGATCCTTCGGTCGCCGACCTCCATGGTGTGCGGATCGATGAACCGGGCATGTCCGCGTAGCAGTGTGCAGCCGTCCAAACCTTCGAGCCAGGTTTCGACGCCGGTGCGGTCCTCGGTGACAATCCCGTCTTTGCGGCCCTTGACCTTTGCCATGTCAACCGCGACTTCGCCTGTGCTGATGCCATATTCGGCACCCCGGCGGGCCAGTTGCGCAGCGTAGGCGCTCGCTACCAATGTCTTGGTCGGGATGCAGCCATTGTTCACACAGGTGCCACCGACGAGCTTTCGCTCCACCACGGCGACTGTCTGACCGGCGGCGCTGAGCCGACCAGCCAACGGCGGTCCGGCCTGACCCGCGCCGACGATGATCGCGTCAAATGCCGTTGCTTCAGTGGAGGACATACGGACCGATCGCAGTCAGCACGGAGGCGACCACCACGAAGCCGCCGCCTACCGCGAGGACGTCTTCAGCCAACGCGACCGGCAGATCACGTCCTCCGGTGCGCTGCACCAGGATTCGACGTGCATGAAAGCCCGCCATGGTGCCGAGGACCGCGCCGATCATCCCGGCACCCATGCCGATAAACGTGTGGTGCCAACCGGCACCCACCACAGCGCCGGCGAAGGCACCGGTGACCAGCCGAGCGACGAACTGCGGTGGCACCGTCCGCGGTGGAGTAGACGGCAGCTGATCGGTGACCAGCTCAACCACCAGCAGGATGGTCAGCACCGTCACCGTGATCGGATGACCGACCCATTCGGCCCACGTGCCGGTCAGCGGCAACCAGCCGAGCTTGGCGCCCCAGGCGACCACGGCGGGCGGAGTGAGGGCCCGCAGGCCCGCAACCACACCGATGAGTAAGGCGAACAGCAGTACCAGCGCTTGCGTCACATGCCCTCCGTCAGGTTGCAGGCCTCACGGCGACGCTAACACCGGCATCGATCAGAAGCGACAGAACCGAATATCGGAAGCGAGAATCGCCTTGGCACCAATGACAGCCAGCTCGTCCATGATCGCGTTGACCTGGCGACGCGGCACCAAAGCACGAACTGCCACCCAGTCGGCGTCGGCCAACGGCGCGATGGTGGGTGATTCGAGACCCGGCGTGATGGCCGTCGCCTGCTCCAAAACGGAACGGGGGCAGTCGTAGTCGAGCATCAGGTACTGCTGCCCGAACACCACGCCCTGGATGCGCGCCGCGAGCTGATCGCGGGCCTGGTCTGGCGCCACGCCAGCGCGCTCGATCAGCACCCCCTCCGAATCGCACAACGATTCACCGAACGCCACCAGGTTGTGCAGCGCCAGGGTGCGACCGGAACCGACAACGTCGGCGATCGCATCGGCGACGCCAAGCTGGATCGAAATCTCCACCGCACCGTCAAGCCGGATGACGGTGGCCTCAATCCCCTTGTCGGCCAAGTCTTTCCGAACCAGGTTCGGGTAGGCGCTGGCGACGCGCTTGCCGGCGAGGTCGGCCACCGTCCAGTTACGTCCAGCAGGCGCGGCATAGCGGAACGTCGACGACCCGAAGCCCAGGGCGAGCCGCTCACTGACCGGGGCCATGGACTCGGCCGCCAGGTCACGGCCGGTGATGCCGAAGTCCAGCTGCCCCGACCCCACGTAGATGGCGATGTCCTTGGGCCGCAAGAAGAAGAACTCGACCTTGTTCGCCGGATCGACGACCGTCAGATCCTTGGGATCCGTGCGGCGACGGTAGCCGGCCTCGGACAGGATGTGGGCGGCCGACTCGCTGAGCGCGCCCTTGTTCGGGACGGCGACGCGAAGCATGCCGTTGGTGGAGGTGTCTGTCATAGCTTTCCGTACACATCGTCGAGGGTCAGGCCGCGCTTGATCATCAGCACCTGCGTCCAGTACAGGAGCTGGCTGATCTCGCCGGCCAGCTCGTCGTCGCTCTCGTACTCGGCGGCGATCCAGACTTCGCCGGCCTCTTCGATGATCTTCTTGCCCAGATGATGCACCCCAGCGTCCAGAGCTGCGACGGTGCCGCTGCCGGCCGGCCGGGTCTGTGCTCGCTCACTGAGCTCGGCGAATAACGCATCGAAGGTCTTCACGGGCTGCAATTGTTTCACGCTGCGGCCACGGACCGTGCACGTGTATCGCTCGACGACTCGCGGCCAGTCCACCAGGGCCTCCGGCACCGTTCCGGGCCGGCGCTCACGGCCGCTCCCCGCGTCACCGAAGTTTTCTGAGGCGGAACGAAAAAAACTGTAACGAATGACGGTCATCCGCCCTCTTACCCATGAGCGCGGCTCATCCCGAGCGGCGACCCACCCAAATGGAGAGTTCCATGACCACCATCGGCAGTCACACCAACCGCATCTTCGCCGCGGCCACGCTGGCCTCCGCGATCGCCATCCCGCTCGTGGCCGGCCTCCTCGCGGCACCGGCGAGCGCCTACACCAATCCCACCGAGCCGCCGGATCCGTGCGTTACCGCGTTCTGCCAGCCGGTCCGCCCAGCGCTCAACCCACAGCCGTTGCCTCCGGGCATTGCCGTGCACGTGCCCCCACGATCGGCCAGCGCCTTCTGACGGGCTGGGTGTGGATCTCATCGGACCGGCCCACCGCGTGCGTGGACCGGTTCGATGGGCACCTGAACGCCACAAATCACGTCGCCGCCTGCCGGAGCCATATGGCCGCAGAGCTGCCAGAATTATCAGATCGCTGAGCTTCATCAATGTGGCGACATGCGATGAGTGCGGAGAGACGTCATGACCGCAGTACCGGACCGCGCCAGCATCACGGACGGCGAGCTCGCCGCCGCGGCTGCGGTCGGCGACAGGGGCGCGTTCGCCGGAATCTATGACCGCTACGCCGATCGGCTGCACGACTTCTGTATCGGCATGCTGAACGATCGCGATGCTGCCGCCGACTGCGTTCAGGACACGTTCTGTACCGCGGCGACAGGGCTGGCGCAGCTCCGTAACCCCGACCGGCTCCGGCCGTGGCTCTATGCGATCGCTCGCAATGAGGCGTTGCGCCGCATCGGGCAGCGCCGTCGCGAACAGCCCTACGAGTACCTCCCCGACGCGGTATCCGGCGAACCCGGTCCTGACGTATTGGCCGCCCGTAGCGAGCTCGCCGACTTGATCGGCGAGGCCGCCGGCGGACTGTCGGATCGCGACCGCACGGTACTGGAGCTGGCCTACCGCCATGGCCTGGATGGAGCCGACCTCGCCGAGGCGCTCGGCGTGAGCCCCGCCAGCGCCCGCACTCTGACCCACCGGATGCGTGAAACCATCGAGCGGTCCCTCGGAGCGCTGCTCCTCGCCCGCGGCGCCCGCGCCGGTCGAGGCTGCCCTGAGCTGGCAGCGCTTCTCTCCGAGTGGGACGGCCAGTTCACCATCCTGATCCGCAAACGCATCGCGCGCCACATCGACTCCTGCGTTGCCTGCGAACGGGATCGCCGACGACTGATCAGCCCGACGGCACTACTCGGCAGCACGCCGGTAGTCGTCCCGGCGCCTGGCTGGTTGCGCGACCGCACCCTGGACCGCGTCCGCTTCAACACCGCCGGTCCCGGCGGAGCGGGTACGGGCACCAACCAGACGGCCAGGCCGCTACAAACGGCCCCTGCGGCTGCGGTCGGCATCGCGAAAGTCGACACCTCGGCAGGCGGGCCCGTTGCGGCATCCGCGAATCATGAACTCACCCCCGACTTCAAACTGCATCCCGCCAACAGTCGCCTCCGTCGCGCGATGGTCTTCATGGCGCTCGGCGCAGCCACTCTGATCACGGCCGCGGACGCGTACCTAGTCGTGTCCGCATCGAAGGACGCCCCGAAGACCCCGGACTGGACGACTGCGACCACATCACAGACCAGCCAACCAACAACCCCGGCGATCCCGACACCCGCCAGCCCACCACCGGCGTCCGCCAGCACGACCCCCACGACTACCGATCAGCTGCAGGTTCCGGCCCCCGAACCGAGCCCCGCCGGCGCTCCGCTCGGCCCGACTCCCCCGCCGTCGCCGTCCACCACGGCCGGCACCACAAGCGTCGCGACCACCACGACGCCGGCGTCCACCGCACCAACGGCACCAACGGCACCAGCCACGCCCACCACTGCGCTACCGCACCATGACCCGAAGCCCCCACCCAAACGCCACGGTTCGTAGCTGCGTCCGCAGGTAATGCCGACCCGTTAGCCGCTACATCCCGGAGGTGCCCGACATGGCCACGAGCGATCGGAGACCTATCCTGTTCGCGGCCCGCACCGAGCTGGCCGATCTGGTCTCCGAGGCGGCCGGAGAGTTGTCGGACCTCGACCACACGATGCTGGACCTGGCCTATCGGCACGGCCTGGATGGGTCTGAACTCGCCGAGGCCCTCGGCCTGAGCCCCGCCAGCGCCCGCGCGATGTCCCACCGAATGCGCGAGATCATCGAACGCAACCTAGGCGCGTTGCTCCTGGCGTGGCGCGGCCGTCTGCATCCCGACCGATGCGCCGATCTGAGTGCAATTCTCAACGGTTGGGACGGACAATTCACCATCCTGATGCGCAAACGCATCGCCCGACACGTCGACTCCTGCACTACCTGCGATCAGGATCGCAGGCAGCTGATCAGCCCCGCCGCACTCCTCGGTGGTGGCCCCGTCTTCATCCCCGCGCCCCTCTGGCTGCGTGCCCGCACGCTGGGAGTCGCCCTCCTCGGTCTCCAGCGGAAGGGCACGACATGGGGAACCTGATGGCGTCCCCGGACCGGCACGGGTCGCGGGATTACTTCTGATGAACGTGGCTCGTTGATCCCACAGCGGTCGTGGCCGCAGGATGCGAGTCATGCCGGGCCGCGTTCGTCTTGACTGCGCCGGTCGTGACCTTGACTGCGCCGGTCGGGACGCTGCCAACGCCCGAGGCCGACTTGGGCACCACCGCGGCGGTCGACACCGGCCCGAGGGTGATCGCCTTCGGTGTGATCGCCGCCGCGCCACTGACCTTCGGCGCGACAGCGGCAAACGGTGTCGGTATCACCGGCGCGGGCAGACCGCCGACCAAATTCGCCAGAACGCCACTGAACGCGGTGAGCGCATTGTTCGCCAACCCGGTGGGGCCGCCGATCGGTGCGGGCAAACCAGCGAGGGGTTGGGCGAGTGCGAACACGATGCTGGCAACCACGCCGCCGGGTCCCACCGCACCGTCGATCAAGTGGCTCAGCAGACCGGGAATTTGCGCCGGGTTCCGAATTGCCGACTCGACAGTCGCTTCCACATTTCCGGGCAAGTGCGCGGCCCAGGACACTGCATAGGTGACCGCATTCAGCACCGACGGAACGACAGCGGAAGCAGCTCCGAGGAATTGACCCGGGACCGTGGTCCCGAGGAAGTTCTGCACTGCGAAACTACCCGCGCTCGCGCTCGGCAGTCCGGTGAATAGATTTCCGATGGTGATTGCCGTGTTCTGCAGATCAGTGATGATCAGTCCCAGCGTGGGGCCGGAAGGCCCCAACGGGTAGGGCAACAACCCGGCCAGCTGGCTCCCTATGCCCAGCAGTAAATCAGCGGCGAAGCTAGGCGCGGCTGGATTCAGATACGTCTGCACCAGATAACTCAGCACACTGGGAGTCAGGCTCGGATTCTGCAACGCCGAAACGCCTCCGGCGATCAGGTACTCCGGCAGATAATTGAGCGCCAGCACCGGCACACCCGCCGCGTTGACTCCGGTTTCGACGAGGTCACCAAGACTCAGGAGCGCGTCAGTGATCATCGATGCCGGACGCACCGCAACGGTGCTGAACGCCGGCGCCACCTGGTGCGCCGCTGGAACCACAACCGGGGTGGCGGCAACCGCGCCGGCCACCAGCAATACCGCAGGCAAACTCGCACGCGAACGAACATCAGTACTCATGGCAGCCCCTTGACTAGGAGGCAGCGTCGGCCGATTGCCGACTAGCCGCCCGCCATGACCGCGAACGGCCTGCCAATTGACATGGTAGTAAAAATCGGTGCGCGGCGACCCCACAATGCGCTATCTGTATCTTTGCTGAAAGTCGCCGCCGGCGGCGACTACGCCTCCATCAGCTCGGCGTGCATGTCCTCGAGGGCAACACCTTTAGTCTCGCGCACCCACTTAGCGACAAACACCAGCGAGAGAAAGGCGCACACCGCGTAGAAGCCGTACGCGACGCCGAGCATGCTGCGCAGTTCGGGGAACGTGACGGTGATCAGCCAGTTGGCCACCCATTGCCCCGCGGCGGCCAGACCGAGCGCCGCAGCCCGGATGCGGTTGGGGAACATCTCCCCCAGCAGCACCCACACGACCGGCCCCCACGACATGCCGAACGCCACCACAAACAGGTTGGCGGCAACCAAAGCGATGGGCCCCTCGATGCCGTTCAATTGCGGCACACCGTTGACCTGCGGGGCGATACCGAAGATCACCGCCATGGTGGTCAGAGTCAGCGCCATGCCCGCCGAGCCGATCAGCAGCAGCGGCTTTCGTCCGATCTTGTCGATCAGCATGATGGCGACGACCGTGGTCAGGATGTTCACCACCGAGGTGATCACGGTGATGATGAACGACGAGCGCTCGTCGAATCCGACTGCCTCCCACAGCACATTCGAGTAGTAGAAGATGACGTTGATACCGACGAATTGCTGGAACACCGACAGCGCCAAGCCAACCCAGACGATGCCGTAGAAGTTGAACGGCCCGCGGCCGGGCTTGCACATATCGCGCCAGGACGGCCTCTCTTCGGTATCGAGCGTCTGCTGGATGCGATCGAGGGTGATCTCCAAGTTCTTCTCACCGAGCAAGGTGGTGAGGACCGTGCGAGCTTCCGGAATCCGGTGCGTGGCAACAAGATAACGCGGAGACTCCGGAATGGTGAAGGCGAGCAGGCCGTACACCACGGCGGGAATGGCCATCGACAAGAACATCCAGCGCCAGGCCTCCTGCCCGAGCCAGAGTTCATGACCCGCGCCGCCGGCCAGCTTGGCCAGCAGCGCGTCGACCGCGAGGGCCAGGAAGATGCCTGAGACGATCGCCAGCTGCTGTAGGGATCCGAGCCTGCCGCGGATGCTTGCGGGCGAGGTTTCAGCGATGTAGGCCGGAGCGATCACTGAGGCGAAGCCAACACCAAGCCCGCCAATGATGCGGAAAACGACCAGCATCGACACACTTTGGGCCAGCCCAGCACCGAAGGCACTGATCAGAAACAGCAGTGCGGCCACCTTCATCACGGTGAGTCGACCGACGCGGTCGGCTACACGGCCCGCCGTCATGGCACCCACGGCCGCACCCAGAAGCGCCGAGGCCACCGCCAACCCCAGCGCCTTGTCATCGATGAGGAAGTGTTCCTGAATCGACTTCACCGCACCGTTGATGACCGCGCTGTCGTAGCCGAAAAGCAGACCGCCCAGGGCTGCTACCGACGCGATGCGCACGGCGCTGCGGCCGGAGTCGAACTCCTCGTCGTCAAAGACCGCCGATGCTCCGTCGCCGATCGGACCGTGGGACATCGGACGTCCTTTCGCAGCGCTGCGTGGGGTGCGTCAACCATTGCACAATCACCCAGCAGGAAACGGCCGATCGATGCGGGTCAGTTCGCGAACTGCTCGCAGATGTCCCGAAGGTCGGCGACCCCAAGCCCGGCCAGCGACTCGATGTGTCGCCGACGCGGGCCGTCCGGCACGGCGACGTCGTTGGGGACCACCAGCACAACGCAACCCGCGGCATCGGCCGACTGCGCACCCGTCACCGAATCCTCGATGGCCAGGCAATCGCCCGGCGCTACCCCGAGCAGTTCCGCGGCCCGCAGGTACGGGTCGGGAGCGGGCTTGCCGTCAGGCACCTCATCACCGCAAACGGTCACCGCAAAGTAGTGGCTGCCAATGGTTTTCAGCGCCTGCTCGGCAAGCTCGCGCCGGGTGTTGGTCACCAGTGCCAGCGGAATCTCGCTGGCGGCCAAGGTTTCCAACAGCTCCTGCGCACCCGGCCGCCAGGGCAGCCCCTGCTCGAACAACTCACCGGTGTAGACGTGCAACCAGTCGGCGGACTCCTCCATGGCCTCCGGGTTGGGGTCCAGGCCCAGATCGTCGTAGACCATGCGCATGACGTTCTCCGCCGAACCACCGACCGACGCCTCACGCAGCTCGGCACTCATCACGGCGTCGAAACGGGCATAGAAGGCTTGCATCGAGACGTCCCACAGCTTTTCGGAGTCGACGAGCGTGCCGTCCATGTCGAACAACACTGCTTTAAACACTCAGTCCTCCGGGTTGTATCCGAGATTGGGGGCCAGCCAGCGCTCGGCTTCCTGAAGCGTCCAGCCCTTGCGCTTCGCGTAGTCGGCCACCTGGTCCTGGGCCAGCCGGCCGACCACGAAGTACTGCGACTGCGGGTGCGAGAAGTACCAGCCGCTGACGGCAGCACCGGGCCACATCGCCATCGAGTCGGTCAGCTCGATGCCGGCCCGATTCTGGACGTCCATCAGCTCCCAGAGCGTCGCCTTCTCGGTGTGCTCCGGGCAGGCCGGGTAGCCGGGGGCCGGGCGGATGCCCACGTACTTCTCCCCGATGAGTGCGTCGTTGTCCAGGTGCTCGTCAGGCCGGTATCCCCAGAACTCCTCGCGGACGCGTTGGTGCATCCGTTCGGCGAAGGCTTCGGCCAGCCGGTCTGCAACCGACTCCAGCAGGATGGCGCTGTAGTCGTCGAGGGCTGCCTTGAACTCCATGATCTTGTCCTGGCTGCCGAGCCCGGACGTGACGGCGAAGGCACCGACGTAGTCAGCCAGCCCGGTGTCCTTGGGCGCGATGAAGTCACCCAGCGACTTGTTGGGGATGCCGTCGCGGTGCTCGCCCTGCTGACGCAGGTTGTGCAACTTGGTGAGCACCTCGGTCCGGGTTTCGTCGGTGTAGACCTCGATGTCGTCGCCGACGGCGTTCGCCGGGAAGAAGCCGATCACGCCGTTGGCGCGGAGCCACTTCTCCTTGATCAGGGTGTCGAGCATCTCCTGGGCATCGTCGTACAGCTTGCGGGCGGCCTCGCCCGACGCCGGGTTGTTGAGGATGTCGGGGAACCTGCCCTTCATCTCCCAGGCGTTGAAGAACGGCTGCCAATCGATGTACTCGCGCAGCTCTGCGAGGTCGTAGTCGAGAAACTCGCGTACTCCCACACCTTGTGCGGGCACCGGCGGCGTGTAGCCGTCCCACTCGATCGGCGTCCGGTTGGCGCGGGCCTTCTCCAGCGTCAGCATGGGCCGCTCGTGCTTCTGGGCATGCCGTTCGCGCAGCGCTGCGTAGTCCTTCTCGGTGGCCTCGAGCAGGGCCGGTCGCTGCTTGTCATCGAGCAGCGCCGCCGCAACCGGCACCGAGCGGGAAGCGTCCTTGACCCAGACCACCGGACCACTGCGACGCGGCGAAATCTTCACCGCGGTATGGGCGCGCGAGGTAGTCGCACCACCGATCAGCAGCGGGATCTCAAACCCCTGCCGTTCCATCTCGACGGCGAAGTTGACCATCTCGTCCAGGGACGGGGTGATCAGGCCGGACAGCCCGATGATGTCGGCGTTGTGCTCCTTGGCCGCGTCCAGGATCTTCTGCGCAGGAACCATCACGCCGAGGTCGATCACGGTGTAGTTGTTGCACTGCAGGACGACCCCGACGATGTTCTTGCCGATGTCGTGGACGTCGCCCTTCACCGTCGCCATCACGATGGTGCCGTTGGTGGTCGCAGCGTCACCCGGCTGCTTCTCCGCCTCGATGTACGGCAGCAGGTAGGCAACGGCCTTCTTCATCACCCGGGCCGATTTCACGACCTGGGGCAGGAACATCTTGCCCGCACCGAAGAGGTCGCCGACGACGTTCATGCCGTCCATCAACGGTCCCTCGATCACCTCGATCGGGCGACCGCCTGCGGCGGCGATCTCGGCACGCAGTTCCTCGGTATCGGCATCGACGTTGGCGTCGATGCCCTTGACCAGGGCGTGCGTGATCCGCTCGCGAACCGGGAGGCTGCGCCACTCGGCGGCCGCCGGGTCCTCGGACTTCTCCGACTTGTTGAACCGTTCCGCGATCTCCAGGAGCCGCTCGGCCGCATCCTCACGACGGTTCAGCACGACGTCCTCGATGCGGTCCCGCAGCTCGGGGTCGATCGAGTCGTAGGGCACGAGCGCGCCGGCGTTGACGATGCCCATGTCCAGGCCTGCCTTGATGGCGTGGAACAGGAACACCGAGTGGATGGCCTCGCGGACGGGGTTGTTGCCCCGGAACGAGAACGACACGTTGGAGATACCGCCCGAGATGTGGACCCCGGGAAGGTTCTCCTTGATCCAGGCGCAGGCCTCGATGAAGTCGATCCCGTAGGTCGCGTGCTCCTCGATACCGGTCGCGAGTGCAAAGCAGTTCGGGTCGAAGATGATGTCCTCGGCCGGGAAGCCGATCTCTTCGGTCAGGATCCGGTAGGCGCGCCCGCAGATCTCCTTGCGCCGCTCCAGGTTGTCGGCCTGCCCCTGCTCGTCGAAGGCCATCACGACGACGGCGGCGCCGTACTTGCGGCACATCCGCGCCTCACGGATGAACTTCTCCTCGCCCTCCTTCATGGAGATCG
This sequence comes from Mycolicibacterium sp. CBMA 234, assembly GCF_009729415.1. Taxonomy (GTDB): domain Bacteria; phylum Actinomycetota; class Actinomycetes; order Mycobacteriales; family Mycobacteriaceae; genus Mycobacterium. Next base: position 245,741 of record NZ_MPKW01000018.1, on the reverse strand, counting down.
AGTTGACGATCGGCTTGCCCTGGACGTTCTTCAGGCCTGCCTCGATGACATCCCACTTGGAGGAGTCGATCATCACCGGCACGCGGCTGATGTCCGGCTCGGCCGCGATCAGCTTGGTGAAGCGATCCATCGCGGCGATGCCGTCGATCATGCCCTCGTCCATGTTGATGTCGATGACCTGCGCACCGACCTCGACCTGCTGCAGGGCGACCGACAAGGCGGTGTCGTAGTCCTCGGCCTTGATCAGGTTGCGGAACCGGGCGGAGCCGGTGATGTTGGTGCGCTCACCGATGTTGACGAACAGCGAGTCCTCGGTGATGTTGAGCGGCTCCAGGCCCGACAGCCGGGTGGCCACCTCGATCTGCGGCAGCTCACGCGGCGCCTTGCCGTCGACGACCTTCGCGATCTCGGCGATGTGCGCCGGCGCCGTGCCGCAGCACCCGCCGACCAGGTTCACCAGGCCGGCCTCGGCGAACTCGGCGATGTAGGACGCCTGACGCTCGGGGGATTCGTCGTACTCACCAAAAGCGTTGGGCAGGCCCGCATTCGGGTAGCAGGAGACGAAAGTGTCCGAGATGCGCGCCATTTCGGCGATGTAGGGCCTCATCTCCGGCGCGCCCAGGGCGCAGTTGAGGCCGACGGCGATGGGCTTCGCGTGCCTGATCGCGTTCCAGAACGCTTCGGTCACCTGACCGGACAACGTCCGTCCGGACGCGTCGGTGATGGTGCCCGAGATGATCACCGGCCAGCGGCGGCCACGCTCCTCGAATAGCGTCTCGACGGCGAACACCGCCGCCTTCGCGTTCAGCGAGTCGAAGATCGTCTCGATGATGATGATGTCGGCACCGCCGTCGACCAGGCCGTTGGCTGCTTCGAGGTAGGCAGCGACCAGCTGGTCGTACGAGACGTTGCGGGCTCCGGGGTCGTTGACATCCGGCGAGATGGACGCGGTCCGCGTCGTCGGCCCGAGAGCGCCCGCGACATAGCGGGGCTTGTCCGGGGTGCTGAACTCGTCGCAGGCCTCGCGGGCGAGGGCGGCGCCGGCGTAGTTCAGTTCGTAACTCAGCGCCTCCATGCCGTAGTCCGACAGCGAGATCGCGTTCGCGTTGAACGTGTTGGTCTCGAGGATGTCGGCGCCCGCGTCGAGGTACTCGCGGTGGATGCCCTCGATGATGTCCGGCTGCGTGAGGGTGAGCAGGTCGTTGTTGCCGATGAGGTCGCTCGGCCAGTCCTTGAACCGCTCGCCGCGGTAGCCGGCCTCGTCCGGGCGGTCCCGCTGAATCGCCGTGCCCATCGCGCCGTCGATCACCATGATTCGCGTGCCGAGCGCAGCCGTCAGTTCGTCAGTGCTGTCGGGGCGGATGTTTGGGGCAAAGGTGTTCGACGCCGAAACATTCAAGCCAGAGTCGTTCACGTACGTTCCTTCCATTACGGAAGGCGTCCTTGACTCCGCCGAGCGTGGCGGACACCGGAGAACCCGGATCCGTTGCAACGCCTCTCGACGCGTTGAGTCTACGTCGTCAGCAGATTGACGGCGGGACGCCCAGCGACAGCTCACCGGAATGCTGTCGGCGATGTCGACTACATGGTAGTCGCCGCACCAAACCGGTTTGCTGGCCCGACCCGCCCCGGGGTAGCGCTCACGGGTACCGATAAGGGCTTACGCTGGCGGTGTGAGCTCGTTCGACCAGCCCCCGCCACAGGGACCTGACCTGCCCGAACTGCATGATGCAGTCATCGTCGCAGCGTTCGAGGGGTGGAACGACGCGGGTGATGCCGCCAGCGACGCCCTCGAGCACCTGGACGCGATGTGGGACGCGCGGACCATCGTCGAGATCGACGACGAGAGCTACTACGACTACCAGGTCAATCGCCCGGTGATCCGCCAAGTGGACGGCGTCACGCGCGAGCTGGTGTGGCCGTCCATGCGGATTTCATACTGCCGCCCGCCCGGTTCGGACCGCGACGTGGTGCTGATGCACGGCGTCGAGCCGAACATGCGCTGGCGCACCTTCTGCGCCGAGCTGCTGGCCATCGCCGACAAGCTGAACGTGCATACCGTCGTAATCCTCGGTGCCCTGCTGGCCGATACGCCGCACACCCGCCCCGTGCCGGTGTCCGGCGCGGCGTACTCCGCCGAGTCGGCCAAGACTTTCGGGCTCGAAGAGACCCGCTACGAGGGGCCGACCGGCATCGCCGGGGTGTTCCAGGACGCCTGCGTGCAGGCCGGCATCCCGGCCGTGACGTTCTGGGCGGCGGTCCCCCACTACGTGTCGCAGCCCCCATCCCCGAAGGCCACCGTCGCGCTGCTGCGCCGGGTCGAGGACGCCCTCGACATCGAGGTGCCACTCGGCGACCTGCCGGCGCAGGCCGAGGAGTGGGAAGAGTCGGTCACCGAGATGACGTCCGACGACGAAGAGATCGCCGAATACGTGCAGTCCCTCGAGGAACGCGGTGACGCCGAAGTCGACATGAACGAGGCGCTCGGCAAGATCGACGGCGACGCGCTGGCGGCGGAGTTCGAGCGGTACCTGAAGCGCCGCGGCCGCTGACCTTCTCCCCGCGAGCTGGGGGTACCTCCCGCTTGCGGGGGAGCGTGTCTGCGCGCGACACACCGCTCACGCTGTGCAGGTTGCGCGCGTTCGGCGTCCGCGAGGGTGCTGAAAAGGGCTCCGCTACACCGCATGTCGCGCGCAAACACGCACGTTCGCGCCGGGGGTAGCTCGCGCTGGGGGTAGCTCGCGCGTCAGGGAACCCTGATCGGTTTGGGCGCCTTCCAGGTGCCGTCGAGGGCCTCGGGTTTGGGCCAGTACAGCCGCATCGCCACCGAGAACGATCCCGCGGGAGTCGGCAGCCAGTTGGCTTCGCGCGCCGGTCCCGGTGACTTGTTCTGCAGGTTCAGCGTGATGCCGCCGTCGGGGTCCTTGATCAGGGTGGGCAGCATTGCCGAGTTGATCAGGTACCGGTTGATGGGGTTGGCCACCAGCTGGCTTTGCGGCATCTCGTACACCGTCACCGACCAGAACGCGTTGACCGGCGGCAGCTGCCCGGGGGCGAACCGCAGCGTGTAGTTGTTGGCGCCGGTCAGCGGTGCGCCGGTGCTGTCGTTTGTGCCGCCGGGATAGATCGCCTCGGCCGCGGTGTTGCCGTAGATCCCCAGCGCCGCACCGGCCATGCGGTACAGATAGTTGCCCTTGAGATCGCTTGCGGTACCGAACAATTGGGCCGACGTCACCTCGCCGGTGTCGAACTTGTCCTTCTTGAACTCGTTGAACGCCGCCCAGGCGTCGGCCATCCCGTCTTCGATGGCCTTGCGGTTCTCGGGCGTGAGCTTGTCGGCGCGGAAGGTGCCGTCGGGTCCGATGCCGATGCTGGCAAACCGCTCGCGCTTGACTTCCTCGGCGGCCTGGGCCGGCGCGAACTTCATGACGAAGTTGAGGATTTCGAAGAACTTCGGCGAGGTCCGCTCATCCTGAGCCGACACCGGTGCGACGAAGTCGATGGGCGGGGCCGGCGGTGGTGGCGGCTGTTTGAGGAACGCCGACAGCGGCGTCACCTTGTAACCAGCCTGAATCTTCTTGACGTTCTCGAGATCCGACGGCCCGAACAGCTGGGTTCGGTACATCACGAAAGCCAGATCGGTGGAACTGCGGATCACCCGCTCGATCCCGGGAGGGGTCTGCCCCTTCCAATTCGGTCCGGCCAGAAGGTAATTGCCGGGGCCGTTGCCGGTGGCGCGGCTGCCGACGTAGGCGATGTTGTAGGTGTAGCCGTCGACGAACTGCAGCGAGTAGTACCGACCCGGATCCACCGGCGGGACGCTGACCACCAACGGTTCGGCCCGCAGATCGGCGCCGAGGAACGAGTACGGCGTGTCCGAGTTAGGAGTCTGGATCGCCTTGTCGTCCGGGGTGTAGACCCGCGCGGTGTTGTGGATCTGGTTCCAGGCGCCCTTGTACTCCGGCCCCGCCTTGTCGACGAAGTACGAGTATTGAATCCGGTAGTTGTCGACCATCGGAAATCCGTATGTGTAAGCGGATTTCGCGATCGCCCGCACCTGCTCGGGCGTGGGAGCCGACGAGGACGTCGGAGCCGACGGCTCCGAATTTCCACACCCGGTGACCGACAGCAACAGGGCAATGATGGCGAGGCAAGCGACGCCGACCCGCATCGTCATCCCTTCGAGAGCTGCTCGCTGTGGCTGCTGGACGAGCGACCCAACGCGGCCACCTCGGCGTCCATCCGCGGCAGCAGGTCGGGGACGAACTTGCCCACCGGCACCTCACCGATCCGCGTCGCCAACAGCGGCCGCAGCCAACGCAGCGCGCCCACCCAGCCGGGACAGTTGACCCGGGTCTTGCGGCCTTCGATACCTGCCACGAACGCCTCGCCACACTTGTCGACCGAGGTGGTCTTGCTGATGGGCCACGGCAGCTTCGTCAACATCTCGGCGAACGTCGACAGGTCAGACTTGGAGTCACGGACCATGGCGGTGTCGATCCAGGACATGTGCGCCGAGCCGACGTCGACGCCGCGGTAACCGACCTCAAGACGCAGCGCGTTGGCGAAGTGCTCGACAGCGGCCTTCGACGCGTTGTACGGCGCCAGGCCCGGAGCAGCGGTATATGCGGCCAGCGACGACACGATCAACACATAGCCACGGCGGTCGATGACCGACGGCAGCGTGGCGCGCACGGTGTGGAACACCCCGAGCACGTTGATGTCGAGCAGACGTTTGAAGGCCTCCGGGTCGACCTGCAGCACCGAGCCGTAGGTGGCGATGCCGGCGTTCGCCATCACCACATCGATGCCGCCGAACCGCTCGACGGCCGCATCGGCGGCAGCCTGCATCGACGACAGGTCACGGACATCGGCGACCACCGTCAGGACGTCGTCACCGAGCGTGGCAGCCGTGGCGTCCAGCGTCGCCGCGTCGACGTCCGTCAGGACCAGCTTGGCGCCCTTACGGTGCAGTCGGCGGGCGACCTCGGCCCCGACTCCGGCAGCGCCACCGGTGATGAATACGACTTTTCCGTACACAGAACCCATGATTCGAAAACGTACCCCACCGCGATATGACTAGAGGGTTACCCCGAGCAGCGCGTCAACGGCGTCGGCCACCAACTGCGGCGCGGCAGTGTCGTGACCACCGTATTCCAGCGCGTCCGTGCACCAGCCATCAAGAGCAGCAAGGACTTTCGGGGTGTTCAGATCGTCGGCCAGGTACTGGCGCACCCGGGCGAGCACGTCGGTGGCGTCGGGCCCGGCAGGCAGAGCCGTCGCGGCGCGCCAGCGCTGCAACCGAACTTCGGCGGTCGCGAGGACTTCGGGGCTCCAGAAGCGGTCCTCGCGGTAGTGCCCGGCCATCAGCCCCAGCCGGATGACACCCGGGTCGACGCCGTCGGCCCGCAGCTGCGACACCAGGACCAGGTTGCCGCGGCTCTTGCTCATCTTGTGGCCATCCCAGCCGATCATGCCGGCGTGCACGTAGTGCCGCGCGAAGCGCCGCTCCCCCGTTACCGATTCGGCGTGCGCGGCGGAGAACTCATGGTGCGGGAAGGTCAGATCGCTGCCACCGCCCTGGATGTCCAGCCCGGTGCCGATGCGCGTGAGAGCAATCGCGGCGCACTCGATGTGCCAGCCCGGACGCCCCGGGCCGAAGGGCGACGGCCAACTCGGCTCGCCCGGTCGCTGCGCCCGCCACAACAGGGCGTCCAGCTGGCTGGCCTTACCGGCGCGGTCGGGATCCCCGCCGCGCTCCCCGAACAACGCGAGCATGGTGTCGCGGTCATAGCCCGACTCGTAGCCGAACTGGGCAGTGGCGTCGGCCCGGAAGTAGACGTCGGGGTACTCGGCGTCGTCGACGACGTACGCGGCACCGGACGCCAACATCTTCTCGACGAGTTCGATGACCTCGTCGATGGACTCGATGGCGCCGACGTAGTCGCGCGGCGGCAGCACCCGAAGCGCGGTCATGTCCTGCCGAAAAAGCTCGGTTTCCCGGTCACCGAGGGCGCGCCAGTCGATGCCGTCGCGCGCGGCCCGCTCGAACAGCGGGTCGTCGACGTCGGTGACGTTCTGCACGTAGTGGACCTCGTGCCCGGCATCGAGCCAGTACCGGTTAACCAGGTCGAAGGTCAGGTAGGTCGCGGCGTGCCCGAGGTGGGTGGCGTCGTACGGGGTGATGCCGCAGACGTACATGGTGGCCTTCGACCCCACGGAGACCGGCCGGACCTGACGGTCGGCGGTGTCATAAAGCCGGAGTTCCGGGCCGCGGCCCGGCAGGTTCGGGACGCTGGGCGCCAGCCACGATCGCATGACATCGACTTTAGGCGGTGTCCGGAAACACGCCTGAGTCAGGACACCCGGCGCACCGCGTCGAGCAGCGTCTCGGCGAATTCCGGGCGGCACATGACGAAGTCCGGCAGGTACGGATCGGGCCGGTTGTACCGCAGCGGTGAACCGTCCAGGCGCGACGCGAACAGCCCCGCAGCCTGCACCACGCCCGACGGCGCCGCCGAATCCCACTCAAACTGCCCGCCGGCGTGCACGTAGGCGTCGACGTCACCGCGCACCACCGCCATGGCTTTGGCCCCCGCCGAGCCGATGCTGATCAACTCCATGTCGAGCACATCTTGCAGCCACCACACCACCGCCGGCGGCCGATACGCGCTGGTAGCGATGCGGATGGGGCCGGGTCGACGCGCCGGCGGCCCGGTCACGGTGTCGGTGCGGTGCACCTCGCCGTGCGCGGGCAGCGCGACGGCTGCATCGGTGATGGCCCCGTGCGGACCGGCCCCGCGCTGCCACAGCGCGATGTGGACGGCCCAGTCCGGTCGACCCCGGCCGAACTCGCGGGTGCCGTCGACGGGGTCGACGATCCACACCCGGTCGGATCGGAGCCGAACCAAGTCGTCGGTGGCCTCCTCGGACAGGATGGCGTCGTCGGGGCGGGCGGTGCGCAGCCGGTCGAGGATCAGTGTGTTGGCATGCCGGTCGCCGGCCGCGCCCAGGGTGTACGGATCGTGGGCGCCCAACCGATCGCGCACGGCCAACAGGAACTCCCCGGCTTCCTGCGCGACCTCGGCGGCCAGCGCGGCATCGGTGTGCTCCACGCCAATGAGTATCGCCGAGCCGACCCTGAGAACCGAATGCACCCATTCACAGGTACGTCGCAGGCTGCTGGCAGCCGCTGATGACCATCGGCCCATAACATTCGGACAACTATTTTGCGAAATGGCGCACTCAGCGCCACAAGGAGGACCCATGACGTCGCCCATGGCAAAGACGTTCGGATTCGTAGGAATCGTCGCCGGAGTCACGCTCGGCGTGCTCGGTGTGAGCAACGCTCCCGCGCCTGACAGCACGCCCGTCGCCTCGTCGGGTCACGGCGCCTCCACGGGTATGTACACCCAGCCGTCTGTGGCCGACATGAACGTGGGCGCCACCGCGACCATGACGACCCCCAGCAACGTCGAGGCCGTGCAGATGGCCGTCCCGCCGGTCAAGGCGGCGCCGTACCACGGCTGATCTCAGCTCAGACAGCAAAAGGGCTCCGGGAGATTCCCGGAGCCCTTTTGTATGCCCTAGCAAGATTGTATGGCGTTGTAGCGCAAGCTACTTCGGCCTACTTCGGGGTAGCCCCAGGCGCTCGGACCACCATGGGCACCGCCGGGAAGTAGGACGCCATCTCCGACCGCGAGCGGCGCAGCGCTGCGGTGCCGTAGCCACGGTGCCGGTGCTCGGGGTGGACCCAGATCCGGACGTTGACCTCGCCGCTGACCAGTTCGCCGAACACCATGCCGACCTTGGCGCCGTTCTCCTCGGCGACGAACCACACAGCTTCCTCAGCGGAGACGCGAGCCAGGGCGGCCTTGATCTCGTCATCGATGTCACCGGCGGCGCGGCCCGAACCATCACCCGAGGCGCCGACATCGGTCGTGCGAACGACGAAGATGTCGCGGTCGACCGCACCGGAGAACGGACGCAGCACGAGGTTGTCGCCGAAGCTGGCCGGACGGTCCGTGACCGCGAAGGACAGTTGGCTGTTCAGATCTTCCAGCTCGTCTGCGATGCGCTTGCGGGCGTCCTTGGTCAGCAGATTGAAGGACATCGCCATGACCTGCTCGCCGCCGGCGTGGGAGGTACCGAGCAGCTTGGCTATCGCATCAACCGCGGAGGCTTTGTTGTCGGCTTCGACGATGACGTCGAGCACCTCGTGCCGACGGTCGAGGGCCTTCTGCAGAGCATCGGTGATTTCGCGGCGGGCTGCGGCCCGGTCGTGATCGGTCATGGCGTCGAGCCTAGAGCACTACCGATGAGTACGAAGGTCTAAATCAATACCTGTGTGCAAACTGCGATCAAAACGCCGGCCACGGGATCGGCCGATGCCGATCGGGCGACGGCATCACCGGATTATCAAGTAGCTCAACAACTCTCGCAGTGAGTGCGGCGATTTCCCGTCGGGTCAGGTGTGGGGCGAGGTCGTCCGCCAGACCGTCGTGCAGGGCGTCCCGCAACGCAGTGACGGCACCGAGCACCTCGTCGTCGATCGGCTTTCCGGCCCAGCCCCACAGCACGGTGCGCAGCTTGTCCTCGCTGTGCAAGCTGACGCCGTGGTCCACGCCGTAGACCCGGCCATCCGCCCCGGCCAACACGTGCCCGCCCTTGCGGTCGGCGTTGTTGATCAGCACGTCGAACACCGCCAACCGGTGCAATCGGGCGTCGTCGGCGTGCACGAGCACCACCTCGTCGCCCTTGTGGTCATAGGCGCGCAGGATCGGCAGATAACCTGCCGGCACGTGGCCGGCCGGAACCAGGTCGACCAGATCGGGGCCGGGTGCCGGCTCCGTGTCGCTCAGCGCGTCGCCCGGCTGGTCAACCCAACGCTGCACCATGCCGGGGCCCGCCGGACCACCGCGAATGATGGTGTGCGGCACCAGATTCCAGTCCAGCGCCGCGGATACCAGGTAGGCGGCCCGCTCGCGCCCGGCCAGCGTGCCATCCGGAAAGTCCCACAGCGGCGCTTCCCCGGAGATCGGCTTGTACACGCAGTGCAGTTGGATGCCGCCGAGCTCCGCCTCACAGAGGAACGTGGCGTTGCTCGCCGACCGGATGCGGCCGAGCGCGGTCAGCTCGCCCTGCTGCAGGACCTGTTCGAGCTCCGGGTTACTCGGCGGCGTCATCGTCAGCACCCAGCACGCCACGTCGATACCCGTTGGTGCGCACACAGATGTGCCCCTCGGGATCGAGCGGTTCATCGCAGAGTGGGCACGGCGCCCGACCGGCGGAGATGACGCGGTTCGACCGGTTCGCGAAGTCGCGGGCCGACTGCGGGCTCAGGAACACGCGCACCGCGTCGGGACCTTCCTCTGCGTCGTCGAGCACCACCGAGGCGTCGAACTCCGAGTCGGTGACCGCCAGCAGCTCGACCACCACGGTCTGCGCCTCCGAGTCCCAGCCCAGACCCATGGTGCCCACGCGGAACTCGGCGTCGACCGGCATGACGAGAGGATTGAGGTCGGCCACCTCGCCGGTGTCCGGCGGGATCGGGGTGCCGAACCGGCGGTTGATCTCGACCAGCAGCGCCGAGATGCGTTCGGCCAGCACCGCGACTTGCTGCTTCTCCAGCATCACCGAAATAATCCGCTGCTCATGCACGGCTTGCAGGTAGAAGGTCCGGTTGCCCGGCTGCCCAACTGTCCCGGCCACGAAGCGGTCGGGAGAGCGGAAGACGTGGATTGCGCGGGCCATGGCACCTTTCAAAATACCGGTATACCGGTCTAATCGGTCGAGCCGCCGACGGTGGCGTCGTGTGTCGGCTGGGGGTCTTCCGGCTTGCCGGGCTGGTCAGGTTTGGGCCGCAACGCCGAGCTGAGGTCCGTGCCGGTGTGGTTGACGTGCAGGACGAACGGCCGGTGCGGCGTGTAGCGGATGACGCTCATGGAGGCGGGGTCCGCGACGATCCGCTGGAACGCATCGAGGTGCGCACCGAGGGCGTCGGCGAGCACCGCTTTGATGACGTCGCCGTGGGTGCAGGCGATCCACAGCGCGTCGCCGCCGTGCTGTTCGGCCAGGCTCCGGTCGATCTCGCGGACCGCCCGAACCGCGCGGGACTGCACCTGGGCCAGCCCTTCGCCGTCCGGGAACACTGCGGCGCTGGGCTGCTGCTGAATGACGGGCCACAGCGGCTCTTTGACCAGATCGCCGATCTTGCGGCCGGTCCAGCCGCCGTAGTCGACCTCGGTCAGCCGCTCGTCGACCATCGGTTCCAGGCCGAGCGCGGCAGCCAGCGGAGCGACGGTGTTCTGGCAGCGCAACAGCGGCGACCGGACGATGGCCTTGACCGGAAGGTCACCGATCCGGTCGACGATGCCCTGCGCCTGCGCGTAACCCTTGTCGTCGAGGTCAATGCCCTCGGACCGGCCAGCGAGGGTGTGGGCGGTGTTGGACGTCGAGCGGCCGTGCCGCAGCAGGATGACGGTCACTGTGCGGCCACCACCCCGGTGCCGAGCAGCGCTAGCACGGTGACGCCGACCACGACGCGATAGCCGACGAACCAGTACATGCTGTGCCGCACCAGGAATTTCAGGAACCAGGACACCGCGGCATAGCCGACGACGAATGCGATCAGGATGGCCACGATCAGCTGGGCGCCGGTGGCGCTCATGCCTTCGGTCACCGGCGCGAACGCGTCAGGCAGCGAGAACAAACCGGACGCCAGCACCGCCGGGATGGCCAGCAGGAAGCCGAACCGGGCCGCCAGCTCGCGGTTCATGCCCAGGAACAGACCGGCGCTGATCGTCGCACCGGACCGCGATACGCCCGGGACCAGCGCCAGACACTGCGCGAGCCCGACAGTGACGCTGTCCTTCCAGGTCAGCTGTTCGACATCGCGGGTCTGCTTACCGACGTACTCGGCGAGGGCGATGACGGCCGAGAACACGACCATCGCGGTGGCGACGATCCACAGATTGCGGGCGCCAGAACGGATTTGGTCTTTGAGCAGCAAGCCCAGCACGCAGATCGGGATGGTGCCGATGATCACCCACCACCCCAGCCAGTAGTCGGCGTTGCGGCGGGCGGCATCGGTCAGGCCGCTGAACCACGCGGTGAGGATGCGCCAGATGTCCTTGGCGAAATAGATCAGTACCGCGGCCTCGGTGCCGAGCTGGGTGACCGCGGTAAACGACGCGCCGGCATCTCCAGAGAAGAAGACCCGGGATGCGATGGCCAAGTGGCCGGACGACGACACCGGAAGAAATTCGGTGAGCCCCTGCAGGATCGCCAGCACGATCGTCTGCCACCAGCTCATGGCCGCCACGTCAGTCACGCCGACGACCGTACCGTGGCCGGCTCGCCGCGGGTTTAGTGGTTGCGCGGCACCGGTTGTGCGTCGGCGACGGCGTCGCGGACGGCGGCGGTGAGGCTGCGCTCGTCGTGCACGTCAACGTGGGCCAGGCTTCGCGAAGACACCGCCACGACGTCTTCGTCCTGCGGCACCAGACCCGACAACCGCGGCCGGTAAATCTCGACAATCAGCATGCGTTTGTCATCCAGGCGAAATGAGAAACTCCGGCCGTCGCCGACTTGGCCAAACCCGCTGGCCCGCAGACCTGTCGAAAGGTCTTCGATAGCAAAATTACCGCTAGCAAGATCGCCCTCGGTGGCAATGCTCATGCCCCCGACAATACCGCCCCGGTACGCGCCGTACCGACCAGACGCAGACAATTGACGCCAATATATTTGCCTAGACTGGAAATTTGCGTCCGCCCGCCGTCCGCCGACCGAAAGACAGCCCGTGTCAATGGATCACCGCCCCATTATTTGCCGGCGACGTGAATATCAGAAGCGCGCAACGCGGTTCGCGGCGGCTGCGCTGACGGTCGGTGCCCTGGCTTCCTGCTCGTCGCACCCGGCCGATACCCCGCCCCCAACCATCTCGCCGGGGCGCGCCGCAGTGTCCCCCGCTGTCACCGGGGCGCCCGACGGCGTCATGCGCGCCCTGCCCGGGCCCGGTACGGGCGCGACGTACGACGCGTCGACGTCGTCGCTCGTGGTGCTGGGTACCGATGGCGCCAAACGTCCAGTGGTGACGGTGCCCGGCACGACGCCTGTTGTCTTGCCGGCGGCCGCAACGGGCGTGACGGGCGACGGTGCCGGCACGGCCTTCTTGGCCACCCGCGGCGGCTATCTGCGGTTCGACATCGGCAAGCGCACGGTGCAGCAGGTCAGCGTGGACGGCCAGGCGAACACCGACTTCACCGCGATCGCCCGGCGCGCCGACGGCAAGCTGGCGCTCGGCACCGCCGACGGGGCCGTGCTGATCGTCGATGGCACCGCGGTGCAGTCCCGGCTGAAGGCCTTTGCCCGAGTGGACGGCCTTGCCGCGCAAGGCAATACCGTCGTCGTCCTGGACCGGGGGCAGACCTCGGTGACCGAGGTGAACGCGGCCGGCACCGACGTCGCGCAGGCTCTTCGGGCCGGCGAGGGCGCCACCAATCTCGCGGCAGATTCGGCGGGCCGGGTGCTGGTGGCCGACACCCGCGGCGACGGCCTGCTGGTGTTCGGCACGACCCCGTTGATGCTGCGTCAGCAGGCCCCGTCGCGCGGCGCGCCGTACGGCGTCGTCGGATCGTCGAAACTTGCTTGGGTTTCTGAGACCGCGGTGAACAGTGTCGTTGGTTACGATCTGTCGACCGGCATCCCCGTCGAGAAAGTCCGATATCGAACCGTGCAGCAACCCGACGTCCTGGCGTTTGACGACCGCACCGGCACCTTGTTCGTGGTGTCGGGATCGGGTGCCGGGGTTCAGGTGATCGCGAACGCTGCTGCGGGGCCTGGTCCGGGAGGCCATTGATGCAGCGGGGGCGGATGCCAGCGGCGTGGGCGGCGGACCTGTCCGACGACTACGAATGGGTTCCGCTCCGTCTGCCCCCGGACGTGACCCGAGTGTCCGCGACCATGCGGCTGTCGATCGAGGCCGAATATCGTGGGTGGGAATTGACCCGGGTGCGGCTGTACACCGACGGTTCGCGGCGGGTGCTGTTGCGCCGCCGCAAGACCGACCGACACGCGCCGCCTGAACAGCCGTCGATGTAAGGAGCAGTTGATGTATCGCGCCCTGCGCTGGGTGTTTTTCCGGGTGCCCCCGGAGCGGATTCATACCTGGGTTTTCGCGCTGCTGCGCCTGGCAACCGGGCTGGGTTTCAGTCGCCGGCTGCTGGCCCGCTGGCTGGCACCGACGGATCCCGCGTTGACGACGACGGTGTTCGGGGTGAAGTTCCCCGGTCCGGCCGGGTTGGCGGCCGGCTTCGACAAGAACGGCAGCGGCATAAATGCCTGGGGGCCAATGGGTTTCGGCTACGCCGAGGTAGGTACCGTGACGGCGCAGGCGCAGCCTGGCAACCCGGCGCCGCGGCTGTTCCGGCTGTCCGAGGACCGCGCGCTGCTGAACCGGATGGGCTTCAACAACCACGGCGCGGGCGAACTCGCCATCAAGCTGACGCGCAGCCAGTCCACCGTGCCCATCGGCGTGAACATCGGCAAGACGAAGGTCACGCCGCCCGAGCATGCGGTTGACGACTATGCCGAGAGCGCGCGCCTGTGCGGGCCGCTGGCCGACTTCGTAGTGGTAAACGTCAGCTCGCCGAACACGCCTGGGCTCCGCGACCTGCAGGCCGTGGCGTCGTTGCGGCCGATCCTGGCCGCCGTGCGCGCCGAGACCACCAAGCCGGTGCTGGTGAAGATCGCACCCGACCTTTCCGACGACGACGTCGACGAAATCGCGGACCTGGCCGTCGAATTGGGGCTGGCGGGCATCGTCGCGACCAACACCACGATCTCCCGAGAAGGCCTGTTGACCCCGGGTGTCGCCGAGCTCGGAGCGGGCGGCGTGTCCGGGGCCCCGGTGGCCGCGCGGTCGCTGGAGATTCTGCGGCGGCTGCACAAGCGCGTCGGCGACAAGCTGGTGCTGGTCAGTGCGGGCGGTATCGAGACCGCCGACGACGCCTGGGAGCGGATCATCGCCGGCGCCTCACTGGTGCAGGGCTACACCGGCTTCATCTACGGCGGAGGCTTGTGGGCCAAGCACATTCACGACGGGGTGGCCGCGAAGTTGAAGGCCGGCGGGTTCACGTCGCTGGCCGACGCTGTGGGCTCCGGGGCGTAGCGGCCTAGCAGGCCTAGTAGACCTCCAGCGGCGTGATCCCGAGTTCGTCCAGGGTCTGCTGCACGTGGTCGCGCACGACGGCCTTGGTGTTCTCGGCGCCCACCTGGTAGCCGACGACGCCGATGGTGATCTTGCCGTTGTGGCGCAGGGCCGTCACCACCAGCAGGCCGCCGGGCTGCTCGATGTCGTGTTTCTTCACGTTTTGCTCTACGCCCCAACAGATCACGTAGTCGGACTGGCGGACTCCGTCGATGCGGCCGACCAGTTCCGGCACGTCGCCGACGTTCGAGCAGGTGACCGGCAGCTCGCCGAGCACCATGGCCGCGGTACGGCGGACCGCCCGCCGCGGGATGAACGGTGTCAGCGGCAACAGCTGGAAGGATTCGTCCGGCTGCTCTCTGGCGTTGCGCAGCGCGGTCCGGATCGCGCCGCGAAGTTCGGTCAGGTCCGTGGTGGCTGTGGCCGGGTCGACGGTGAAGGTGGTGAAGGTCATCGCGTTGGCCCGGGTGTCGTCGAGCGAGGTGCGGTCGTTGATCGAGACCATCAACGAGACGGCGCCATCCCGCGCCCGCTGCCGTCCCATGCGGACCCCGAGGCGGGTGGCGAACGCCGAGACCAGCGAATAGTTGTTGCCGCCCAGTTCTGCTGCGCGCGCATCAAAGTGGTCGACGTCGATGATGGCGGACGCGAACGGCACGTGCACGAGTTCGTCGCCGTCGGCCGGTACTCCCGTCGACGGCGTCGCGGTCATCTCACCGCGACGCTCGCGGGCGAGCTTGGCGGCGACCTTGACCGTCCGCCGGACCTCGGGCAGGTCCCTGAAGGTCCGGCGCAGATCGGAACGGATCGCCCGCCAGCGGGTGCGCGACCGCGGCTGCTCATAGCCGAGGTTGCGCTCGGTGCCCAGCACCGCCTCCATGAACGCGACGACCGATCCGCTGCCGTCGATCAGGCAGTGCGACAGCACCATGGCTACCGCGGTCGAGCCATCGGTAAACCGCTGCACGCCCAGGGTCCAGCCCGGCCCATGCTCCGGGTCGATCGGAATCTGTGCGCGCGCCTCCAGCCAGTCACTCAACTCTGAACGCGGACAAGCAGTTTCGGCAACGTCGAGCGGACGCTGGATCGCCGGGGCGGTCACCCACCGATGCCGACCGAACGGCAGCGGCGACCGCTCGATATACCGGGCCACCAATCCCTTGCCGAAGTTCTCATTGAACCGGCGCAGCCCGTCGAGGTCCACCGGACCTTCGTAGAACCACAACGCCATGCCGACCTGCACCCGGCCATTGGCCCGATAGGACAGGAACGTGGCCTGGTCGATGTAGTCGAGCCGGTCCGGCTCTGGCGCCTTGGACCGTTTACTCACCTGGGCAGACGTGGACAAAGTGGACCGGCCCCCTCTCATCGGAAGGCCGGCGAGCGTCGGTGCCACCGGCCTCGAACCGATGGTAGGTCGGCTCGAGGGCGGCCGCGACTTGGCGCGAGCGGGTTACTTCTGCTCGTACGTGCCGTGGATGACGGCCCGCGCGATGGCCTGCATGAACAGGTTGAAGCCCAGGAACGCCGGAGTGGCGTCTTCGGGGATGTCGAGCTTCTCCACGGGCAGCGCGTGCACGGCGATGTAGTACCGGTGCGGGCCGTGGCCGGCCGGCGGGGCGGCACCCAGGTAGCGCTTGAGGCTGGCGTCGTTGGCCAGGGTGATGGCGCCGCCGGGCAGCGCGGCACCGTTGCCCGCGTCGGCGGCCAGCTCGGTGACGTCGGCCGGCAGGTCGGCGACGGCCCAGTGCCAGAAGCCCGATGCCGTCGGGGCGTCGGGGTCGTAGACGGTGACGGCGAAGCTGCGGGTCTCGGCCGGGAAGCCGGACCAGCTCAGCTGCGGCGAAACGTCGTCTCCCCCGGCCCCGAAGATGCCGCTGACCTGAGCGTTGCCGAGCGCGCCGCCATCGGACAGCGACGACGACGTCAGGGTGAAGGTCGGCAGCTGCGGCAGGTTGTCGTACGGCGAAGCGGTCATGATGTCCTTTCGGTGGCGGGCAGAGCTACAGGCAGAGCTATCAGCAGTGCGTCAGGAAGTGTTCGAGGACCTTGGCGCCGAACTGTAGTGCGTCTACGGGCACGCGCTCGTCGACCCCGTGGAACAGTGCGGCAAAGTCCAGCTCCGGCGGCAGCCGCAGCGGCGCGAAACCGAAGCACCGGATGCCAAGGCGGACAAAGGCTTTCGCATCGGTGCCACCGGACATCATGTACGGGACGGTGCGGGCGTCAGGGTCGACCGCCAAGATCGCGGAGTTCATCGCGTCTACGAGGTCGCCGTCGAACGTGGTTTCCACGCTGGGCAGGTCACGTTCCCAGGTGCGGGTGATGTTGGGGCCGAGCAGCGCGTCGAGCTCGCGCTCGAACGCTTCTTTGCGACCCGGCAGGACACGGCAGTCGACCATGGCCTCGGCCGTGGCCGGGATGACGTTGGCCTTGTAGCCGGCCTTGAGCATGGTGGGGTTCGCTGTGTCGCGCAGGGTGGCGCCGACGATGCGGGCGATGCCACCGAGCTTGGCGATGGACCCTTCCAAATCCGGCGAGTGCGGATCGAGGTCGTAGCCAGTCTCCTCCGCCACCGCGGTCAGGAACTGCTCGACCGACTCGGAGAGCACCAGCGGGAACTGATGCCGGCCGAGTTTCGCGACCGCTTCAGCGATCTCGGTGACGGCGTTGTCGTCGTGCACCATCGAGCCGTGCCCGGCCCGGCCGCGGGCCGTCAGCCGCATCCATGCCAGGCCCTTTTCAGCAGTCTCGATGAGGTATAGGCGGCGCTCGCCGCCGTCCTTGGTCGGGACGGTCAAGGAGAACCCGCCGACCTCGCCGATGGCCTCGGTGATGCCGCCGAACAGGTCGGGGCGGTTGTCGACGAGCCACTGACAGCCGTAGGTGCCGCCGTGCTCTTCGTCGGAGACGAAGGCGAAAACAAGATCCCTAGGCGGAACGATGTTGTTGCGCTTCAGATGCCGCGCAACGGCGATCATCATGCCGCACATGTCCTTCATGTCGACCGCACCGCGGCCCCACACGTAGCCATCCTTCACCGTGCCGGAGAACGGGTGGACGCTCCAGTCGGCGGGCTCGGCGGGGACGACGTCGAGGTGGCCATGGATCAGCAGGGCACCTCGGGTCGGGTCGGCGCCTTTGAGCCGCGCGAACACATTCCCGCGACCGGGGGCTCCCGCTTCGACGTACTCAGTGGAGTAACCCACCTCGCGCAGTTGCTCGGCCACCCAACGGGCGCAGTCTTCCTCGCCTTTGGTGGTCGCCGGATCCCCGGTGTTGGACGTGTCGAAACGGATGAGTGAGCTGACGAGGTCGACCACTTCGTCTTCAGGCGCTGTCACAGTCCCATTCGTAGCACCGACGGCGTTCCGGTGCGTGCGCAACCCCTGTTCACAAGCCGGTTTGGGACTCGGCGTCCTGATCCGTTAGCCTAAGCTGCCCAGCTAGAAAGCTGGAC
This sequence comes from Mycolicibacterium sp. CBMA 234, assembly GCF_009729415.1. Classification (GTDB taxonomy): domain Bacteria; phylum Actinomycetota; class Actinomycetes; order Mycobacteriales; family Mycobacteriaceae; genus Mycobacterium. The sequence continues at coordinate 228,072 of NZ_MPKW01000018.1, read as the reverse complement.
AAGTCCGAGTGGCGGAATGGCAGACGCGCTAGCTTGAGGTGCTAGTGCCCTATTAACGGGCGTGGGGGTTCAAGTCCCCCCTCGGACACACGTGTGGTGAGTCGAGTCATCGGCTACAGAGAACCCCGGCCTTTTGGCCGGGGTTTTTTGTTGGTTGGGCCAGCAGTTTCGGTCGGGGTTGATGTGGTGGTCGGCGATCGGGTTGTAGCTGGTTTTGCTGATCACAGTGACGGTTCAGGCTGACAGCCCACCCAGCTGTTCAACCAACTCGCTGACCCGCCAGGGCTTCAACGGGGTGCCGCGCGCCCATCAGTACGTCCTCACACTGACCGCGCACACGAACACCAGCAACCAAACATCGACGCCGACCCCACCGGCAACCTCAATGACGCAAAATGCCCGACCCGGTCGTAATCCACTGAGAGCGTTAATAAGTGCTGCTAGACGGCGTGTTCATCCTCTGATGATGTCGGGGTCATCCGTTCAGACTATTGATAACTGGCAAACTTCATGACACCATCAGAACACGACGGCATTCTTCATACCTTCTGAATGTTTTGGGACACCATGGCCACTTCAGCCCGCCTACGCCACGCCACCGGCGAGTCGTGCTGGAAGTCTCCTATGTTTGCTCTAGTTCCGGAGCTCAAGGGATCCGGCTGGCAACCGCGAGAGCGTCGCCACGGGAGGTCGGTCGCAAGCGAAATAGTTGTTCCCAGGGGCATCATGAAGTCGACACGACCTCACCGGCTCGGTCGGGCCGCCTGCGGATACTGCCACTGCATCAGCACGCCCTCACCTCAGACCGGGCGAATCGCAGGTGTCCATCCGATGCCAACCTGATCGAAATCCAGAAGTAACCACGCTTCACAGGCGACACAACGAATAGAAGCGATCAGCCGCCGAGTGCGGACGCACATCCGACAGCTTGCTGAATCGACTAGTCGCACCCGAGGGCAGGTTTGCAGATTGGACCCTGTCCCACCCCCGAGGCCACCGTTCCTCTCCAAAGGAGAGCACGTCCATGCCACTGCACTATGTGCCGTTTTGGGCTCGCCATCGCGTATCGCCAACTATCGCGACCCACAATCGTGGCGCGGAAATGACTCTCCCCGTTGCCCGAGAATTAGGGAATCCTCTTGAAGCGCTTGAGGATCCGAACGCGTTCAGCACCAAAACAGTGGCCCGTGTAATCGCCGGTATTCGTACAATTGGCGCGGCGCGTGACGCGCTCAGCAATGCAGGTCTGCGCGCCACCCTTGCCGGTAACCGAATAACTGTCAACGACGAAGTATCCGCCCAGTTTATCGGCGGGGCCGGCGTCGATGCCAAGTGGATGATCTATCAGATCTCCGGCACGTCTCCGGTATGGATTGTCGGGGCAACAACCTCCAAACAAACGCGGTGCCACCTGTGAAATAGGAAGTTGACTCGGATGCGAACACTTGTCACGGGCCGGCGCAACCGCCTGACCTCAGTTCGAGGTCGACATGGAGAAAGGGCGTGACCCGGTGGTGACTTACTTCGCGCACAATGGGCCCCAGACGATAGCCCGACGCGCATTTGCGATATCTCGCCCGAGCGGCGGGGTGTGCGCGGGCGTCACATCGCGGTGGTTGGCATGGGCTACGTGGGATTGCCGACGGCCCTCTCGTTGGCCGACGGCGGGGCCCAGATCATCGGTTGTGACATAAGCGAGACCCGCATAGCGGAGATCAAGTCTGGACGTGTCGATTTGCTAGACCGCGATCATGCCCGTCTGGCACGCCACTTGGAGGCCGACCGGATTGAGTTGACAAGCGAAACATCCGCAACAACCGACGCTGAGATAGTGGTCATATGCGTCCCGACGCCCATCGATGCGCACCAGACACCGGACCTAACCGCCTTGCGGTCAGCTTGCGAGAGCACTGTGGCGAACGCCATGATGGGCCAATCCGTGGTTTTGACCTCCACGACCTATGTCGGTTGTACTCGCGATCTCCTCATACGTCCGTTGGAGACGCTCGGTTTTCGAGCGGGCCGGGATGTTTTCGTCGCGTTCAGCCCAGAACGAATCGATCCAGGTGTCGAAGCTCACGTCCCGACGTTGACGCCCCGTGTGGTCGGCGGCGCCACTGTCGCATGCGGCGAGCGCGCAGCGGAAGTTATGCGCCACACTGCGCAGCAGACGCACATAGTCTCGTCGCCTGAGGCAGCGGAGATGACGAAGCTGCTTGAGAATACATTTCGCGCAGTCAATATCGCTCTGGCGAACGAGTTATCCGACGCCGCGCGGGAACTCAAGGTCGACATCTTGGAAGTAATCGGGGCGGCCACAACCAAACCGTTCGGGTTCATGCCTTTCTACCCCGGCGCCGGCGTCGGGGGACACTGCATCCCCTGCGACCCGCACTACTTGCTGTGGCAACTGCGCGCACGTCGGTTGGATTCGCCCGTCGTGAATACCGCAATGGCGGCGATCGTCGCGCGACCCCGAGAGATCGCTCGACGAGCCCGCGAAGTGCTTGGTGAAACGGGCCGCCAAATTCTTGGTGCCAAAGTGCTAGTACTGGGAGTGACCTACAAGCCTGGGGTAGCCGATCTGAGGGAATCTCCAGCACTTTCAATTCTGGACGAACTAGCTTCGGCCGGTGCGCTTGTTTCATTCGCGGACCCCTTGGTTGAGTCGTTGCACACTCCAAACAGCCGATACCTGGAGTGTGAGAAAAATCCGCAAAGCGCGGCTTGGGACCTTGTCGTGGTTCACACCGTCCATCCGGCCGAGGATTACACCTGGTTAGCCCGTCAGCCTGCTGTGCTCGACCCGAGCGGACGAATTCGCGATATGACGAGGCCGTACTTGCCGAGCGCGCGTTGCAAATGCGAAGAAGCAATCACGCCGAACGAAACGACGCTGGGTTGAGGACCTCAACAAGGGTGTTGGCAACACCGTATGACCTCCCACGCCGCGCGATTTCGCGACCCTCCGGGCCGCGGCGCCGCAGAGGGACGACGCCGCGAACTGGCCTTGGGGTACGTGCAGCGCTGATCGTCGGGTTGGCGACGATCATAAGCGCGGTGTGCGTGTTCAAGGTTTATAGTTTGGAGAACTTGCGTGCCGACCCGGTTTGGGCCGTCTACAGCATTGTGATCACGACGTTTATCCTTGGTCGATTCGGCTTGGCCTGGTTGTATAGACCGCCACGGAACCGAGTTTTTGCGGAGTACCGCCCCACCGTGGCAATCATTGTGCCGGCGTACAACGAGCCGGACATTGCCACCACTTTAATGGCGTGTTTGGACGCCAATTACCCGAGCGATCTGTTGCGCGTAATCGTCGTTGACGACAAATCGACCGACGACACCCTTGCACGCATCAACATTGTTGCTGAGAAACGTCCGGAGCTAACCGTCCTGCCGGCGCCGGTCAATCGGGGCAAGCGTCACGCAATGGCGCGGGGTATCGCAGCAGCCCTGGAGTCAGAAATCTTCATCTTCATCGACTCCGACTCGCGTGTAGCGCCGGACGCGGTTGACGCGCTTGTGTCGTACTTCGCCGATCCAACCGTCGGTGCCGTGGCCGGCCACACCGACGTGGCAAACTCGTCGACAAACGTGCTAACCCGCATGCAAACCATGCAATATTACATCGCATTCCGTATCTATAAGTCGGCCGAGGCGCTCTTCGGTTCCGTCACCTGCTGTTCAGGCTGCTTCTCTGGCTACCGACGCGATGCAGTCGCGCCGGTAGTCGACGCGTGGTTAAACCAGCGTTTCCTGGGCCGGCCTTCGACGTTTGGCGACGATCGCAGCCTCACCAACTTCCTACTACCCAGGTGGCGCATACTGTATGCGCCCAACGCGCAGGCCTATACCAACGTTCCCGATCGGATGCGGCAATTCCTCCGTCAGCAATTGCGTTGGAAGAAGAGTTGGCTGCGTGAGTCAGGGCGTGCCGCTCGCGCAGTCCTGCACAAGAATCCAGTGATGATCATGATGTTCTACCTGAGCATCGCGCTTCCCCTGCTGGCGCCGCAAGTGGTGTTGCGCGCCATGGTCGTCCAGCCGCATTTCGTAAGCGAACTTCCGTTTTGGTATCTCGGGGGTGTAACGGCAATGGCATTGATGTATGGCCTTTACTATCGGCTTCATCGGCCAGCGAGGCGTTGGTATCACGGCATCTTTTTTACCGTGTTTTACACGATAGTGCTGGTGCTGCAGTTGCCCTACGCGATGGCGACGGTTCGTGACTCGAAATGGGGAACTCGGTGACAATCTGGCCGTCGGCCAAATGTGGCCGGTCACGTGCGCTGCCGATATCGGCAGTCCGCTCGGTAGTTCTGGCGACTCTATCGGTCGGGGTCGTGATTTCGTATCTTGTTGCGCCTGGAATCTGGCAATGGAACCACGCCGCCCACGCTGCCGAGGCTCGAATGCTCCGCGCGCAAGTCGCCCAGGACGAGGTAGAACCCCAGCCTGTGGACCCCGCCGTGGTCGACCGACTACGGAACGCGACCACCAGCCCGCAGGGCGCGCCATTGATTCTGACCTACCACAACATCGACGAGCACATTGCGAGTCGCTACAGCGTTACGCCAGAGTTGTTCGAAGCCCAGATGCACCTATTGCACGACGCCGGCTGGACCACATTGACAGCGAACGACTTGTCCAATTGGCTACGCGGAGACCCCCTGCCGGCCCACAGCGTCATGATCACCTTCGATGATGGGGCCAGGGGTGTGTGGCGCTACGCCGATCGTGTACTGGCCCGTTATGGCCAGCACGCGGTGGCCTACATCATCACCGGTTTCGTTGAAACGCACGCGCCTTACTACATGACATGGCCGGAGATCACCGCGCTTCAAGACAGCGGGCGTTGGGACTTCGAGGCCCATACCCATGTCGGCCATGTGCTCGTCCCAGTTGACGGTGCCGGCCATCAGGCACCGTTTGTGACCAATCGCGAGTACCTGGCCGACCAAAATCGAATTGAGACATTAGACGAGTACCACACGCGGGTCCTTACCGACCTCACTGAATGCAAGCACCAATTCAGTGTGCACAATCTGCCAACGCCCCGGTTTTTTGCTTATCCGTTCTCTGCTCACGGTGACGATCCGGACGGTACCGGATTGTTGGAGAGGATGGTGAGTTCGCTATACGACGCGGCGATGCTTGATCAAGCCGACGGACTCGCCACCACATCTGCCAACGACATGACCAACGGCAATATCGAACGCATGGACGTGACCTCAGACGTCACGCCCGAATTGTTGGCAGACAAGCTCATCGGAGCCAGCCCGCTGAATCCGTCAAGCGCGCAACCGGATGCACACGCCGAACTGTGGACGAACAGCGATGACGTGCAGGCTTCGATATCGGTCGACAGCGGCCACCGCTTGGTGCTCGGTGGCCCGCCCGGGCACATAGACCGTCAGTTCATACCGTTGCGAACGAGAATGTGGAACGCCTACACCCTGTCGGCCGACGTCGGCGAATATTCCCATCCCGGAGACGGCACGACGACAGTACTTAGCGCGCTTCAGGGCGATTCCCATCACCAGATAGATGTCAGTGTCGACAGCGACGCCTACCGGATCGACATCGGATATGGGGATCACCCACCGTTAGCGCGGGGCGACCTGGTCCCAGCGCCATTTCATCATATCGACATCACGGTAGCTCCAGCGGCCGCGGTGATTACCATCGATGACTTACCCCCCCAGCAGGTGTCCTTTGCGCCCGCACCGCCGCGATCCACGGCCGGAGGAATTGGCATCGTGTCAGACCGACAATTCGTCTTCAGCCCACCATCGGTGGTCGCGAATCTTGCCATCACTGATTCACAGTGATTTTCGCGAAATACAGCTCGGCGTTGTCGCCGCGAATACCCACGCCGCCGCCGCCAATTAATGGAGCGCACCCGATACCCGCGTCCACCGCCGAAATTGTTAACCCGTCACGGCTAGCATCGATGACCACGGAACCATCTTGCTGGTCGCGTACGGAGATCATGACCTCCTGCCACCGGCCGAACGGGATCGCGGCACCCTTCAGTGACGGCCCCAATTCGTAATAGGTCCCCCCGTTATCCTCGCCGCCCTCGCATTTCTTTTTAATGATCATCGTGCCGTCGCGACGGTCGACACTCACGGCATACAGTTGTCTGTCCGATTGATAGCGCACCCAAACATGGGCTCCATCCCAGTCTTGCGCCGGCGTACGGTCCGTCTCGACAAGATCGTCCACCCGCAGTACGACGTTGACGTCCACGTCGGCGAAGTCTCTGTCAATCGACACCATGCGGAAGACCGCCGAACCGGTCCGGCCCGACGATCCTGCGTCGGGCCGCCCCGACCAACCCTTGCCCTGCGACCGGAATAATGAACCGCTCGTCATCATCCATGGCGAGCCGACGGCGGGCGGCTCGCCTTCGGCGGTGATGAGACCGTCAGGTCCAGCAAACGTATCCGTGATCGTGCCAGCGAAAGCCATCGGGCCACTACACCCCACAACTACGACTACTGCGCAACAACAAGGCAACCCCCTCAACAGTCTCAGGCTTAACATCGCCTCACAATCCGCGTGGGGTTCTTCCTCAATGACACCAGGCTATCGCTTTAGCTGATATCAGGGGCAGTTTTGTGTGCGTGGGGTGTGTAAGTTAAGCGGTGTAACTCCTGAGGAAGGGGAAGCCCCCACCAGCGCCCGAGTCGCCACGAGCTTTATGGGCGATGTCGGGCAGAAGCGGGGAGGATCCACTGAACCGACCCAACCCCAACGACGCGTCTCAAGTTCCTATCGAGACAGCCGATATTGGTGATTGGTTCACTCCTGGCCGTAACGAATCTTTTCATATCAACCAAGCCTGCCAGATCGCATTTGTTTAACACCAAATCTTCAAAAATTTTGGCGCGGTCTACGAACTATTCAGATCGGACGGCGATTCCGTCCGAGAGTGCGAAGGAGCGTAGATTTGGTGCATTCGGAGGCCATCGTGGTAGACGACGATCCCAATTATCAGCATCCAAAGTGTTACAACAATCTGCACGGCCGATGTTCCACGAAGATTTCCGGCGAGAACTACATTTCGCACTCACCGATCAAGCTCGACACGTTCAACGATTCCTCCGCCAGGCTCATGCACGATCATGGCTTCCTAGAGATTCGGGCTTGCAGCGCGTTGCGAGCGGTCTCGACCTCGGCGCTCAGGACCTGCGGAAACGTGGTGGTCGCCAGCGCCCTCCTCGAGAGCTCATGGCGCAAACTCGCTGGTCAGAGGCTCAGCTGAAAGGTCTCAACCCGTGTCGCAGATGGCCAAGTCCCCCCTCGGACACACGTGTGGTGAGTCGAGTCATCGGCTACAGAGAACCCCGGCCTTTTGGCCGGGGTTTTTTGTTGGTTGGGCCAGCAGTTTCGGTCGGGGTTGATGTGGTGGTCGGCGATCGGGTTGTAGCTGGTTTTGCTGATCACCGGGGCTGCCGTTGTTTTGTTTGACCCCTAGGTTCAAAGTCGTTGCGGCCGTGGGTGAATCGTGATGTGTAGACCGATCCGTTGTCGGTCGGGGTGGATGCCGGCAGCCCGTGGGTCTCGATCAAGGTGGTGAAGCTGGTCACCACCTCAGCGACGCTGACGCTGCGAAATGCGGTGCAATAGAGCAGATATCGGGAATGGTCATCGAGCCAATTGAGAATCCCGGTGTCGGTGCCGTCGGCCAGGGGCCAGTGGGTGAAGTCCGATTGCCAGCATTCGTTGGGCTGCTCGGCGGCAAACCGCCGGAAGGATCGTTTGGGGCGTTTGCGTGGCTGCGGGGTGATCAAGCCGTGGTGGTGCAGGATGCGGCGGATGGTGGAGGTCGAGGGCACCGGTAACGGTTGCCCAGCCAGGTGCGCTTGCAGTGTCACCGAGCCGGCGTCGAGGCCGTCGTCGCGGTAGCGCTTGAGGCGGCGGTAGATGCGCTGGAGGGACATCGAGTAGGTGCGGGCCGCGGCGCTGATCGACAGATGCCTTGAGACGACTTCCACTACCACGACGCAGGCTTTCGACTTGAGTCATGACTGTCACCTATGACGCGACTCATCGAGGGTCGTTCCAGGTGTAACCCATGACGCGACTCATGTGTCACCTATGTCATGACTCAAGACACTGTCGCGCGTCCCGGACCATACCGAGTAGGTCGCACCCCGACTCGCCCATCCGGGCGGCGCCCCGGTTCCAGCGCGTTCGTGCGATCAGATCCCCAATGTGCGATCCGATCCGAACGATATGCACAACCTTGCTAAACACTTAGCTGTGCAACCGCTCAGCGACTTCACGAACCCCGATCCCGAACACCCTGTTCAGACGTCTGCGACAAGTGAATTTCCGATAAGGCCTCGCACACAATTGCCTTAGGTGTTAATTTTGCGAACTGGACGTCCCGGTATCCGCAGAGGTTGGTCGTATGGACACGCCTTCTCGCCTACGAGCGAGGAGATTCGATGGCCTGGAAACCGTGAGCAGTCTCCGATAGCGCGATGGACTAGGACGACCGTGTTTGCCTGAATACACGACCGCAAAGGAACTGCATGGCCGCCGCTAGCCCACGTAAACCGCGGCGGATCAAAGGAAAGCACCGCAAGCCCTCGACCTTCCAGGCCTCTACTTATGCGCACTGGTTGGGAGCGGGCGCGGTTGGCATCGGGCTGGTCGCGTCGGCCGCCAACGCCATCGGTGTCGCGTCGGCCGATGATTCGTCGAGTACGAATTCAAACCGCAGCGCGCCCAGCCCTGCGACGGCGGCCACAAAGAAACCCGACGGGGTAAACCCCAGCAAGCCATCGAAAAAACCCACAACGGCCGACTCCGCGCAGACGACCAATACAACCAACACAACAGACGATGCCGGCGCCGGCACCCCTACCGCCACACCGCGCACGTCCGATCCCAAGGCGCATCGCTCGAAGCAGACGCCAACCAACGCGGGGCCGTCGACCCACCCGGTTCCGGCGGCCGAGACCCACTCCCCGCGGCACCAGGACGTCGCCACCGCTCCACCAACTCGGACGCCAGCCGCCGCAGTAGCGGCGCCTACCAAGGTGGTGGCGGTGGCGGTGACGCCCGAGTCAGCGACGACCCCAACCGCCGCGCCGAGTGCTGGGGTCGTCACGGCCACGACGTCGTCGGCCCACAACGCAGCAGCTGCACCGGCACCCACCGGTTTCCAGGCCGCCATCGATGACGCTCTCAGGGCGATCGGTCTGGGTGCCTTGGCAAGCCACGGCTCAACGCCTTTCGGTTCCGCAGACGCATTAGCGTCGGCCATGTGGCTGGCCGCCCGCCAGCACCGCAACGCCCAGACCAACAAGCTCCCCGCCACGACCACGACGTCAGACGTGCCACCGACCGCAGCCGAACCGGCGGCACCCTCCAACGCGGCCGGGCCGACTGCCACCCCCACGTCGACGGCCCCGACGTTGCCACAAGCCGAGGGCGAGGCACTCCACGCCGCCCAACACACTGGTCTCGCCGCGATCGGCGACGAAATCGGCAACATAGCTCGCGATGTCATCGGTAAGGCGCAGGGTCTCGGCCAGCTGCTCACGGGGGAACTGCACCACCCGGCGACGTCGACCGCCCCCGCCGCCCCAGCTGCCGCCGTCTCGGCCGCCCCGGTCTCAGCCGCCGCCGTCTCGGCTGCCCCGGTCTCAGCCGCCGCCGTTCCAGCCGCCGCCACCAATGACGGCTCCACGTCGTGGCTTCCCGGCGCGCCGGCCGACTCGGTGACGTGGGCAGTCATGCACTGGGCGGTCGATCGGCTGGCCGGCCTGAGTACGTGGATCTGGCACAGCGTGCCCTGGCCCGGAACGCCGCACACGTTCGTCACCGTGGCCAACAACCTGTTCAACCAAAGTCTGGATGCCGCGAACGCTCAACTCAACGCGTTGATCGCGAGCCCGGGCGCGGGCACCCCCGCGCAGGTGGTTTCTGGCTTCCTCGACGTTCTGCACCTCTGGCTGGCCCCGGCAATCCCGAACTACACGTTCGCGGACACCCTCAACGCGATGGGTGACTTGCTGAACCGCATCGTGCCGCAGGTCAGCATCGTCCCTGGGGCGGGCACACTCAACATCATCTCGGTGTACAAGATCGTGGCCGCTGGCGCGGCTGGGACCGCGACGGTCTTGGGCGACATGCTCAACGGGGTATATGACCCGGCACAGCTCGCGATTGACGCCATCTACACGACCACCGGGGCTGTCGTCACCAGGTCTGACCTCACAAACTCCGCCAGTCTGGAAACCAAGATCGCCGCGTCGGTACTCGTGGGCGGCGGCGTCTACAGCAACCCAACAAAGCTGCTGTCCATGACGTTGCCGAACTGGACCGCCGCGCAGGTCAACCCGATCACCATTTTCACCTACATCGCGATGGTCGCGCTGTACGACCGGTTCCAGGAGATTTCCAACAACGCACAGTTCACCACCAGCACCTCCTACGAGAGTTGGCTCTACACCCTCGGGAGCGGCGCCGCGGAATCGGAGTATGCGGCGGGAACGTTTACTGCGCTCGACCAGAGCGGCCGCCCGGTGAACTTCCAGCCCGCGGACGGGGCCACCTACAAATCGGCGTGGGGGGCGTTGGTGACGATCAACACCTACGGCGGTGGATACACCTACACGGCCACACTTCCTGGCACCGCGTATTTCCACGCGGGCGCGGCCGGCCAGTCGGACACCGTGACGGTTCCCGTGTATTCGGCTGACGGCGCGCCGTACAACGTCACCTTCTCGATCAAGATCCTCGGCACGCCGGACAACCCACCAGCGGTGGCCACCACGGTGGGCGGTGCCGACGCGCTGGGCATTGTGCGCGGCACCGTCACCGGCACCAACAGCTTCGTCGACACCATGGGCTATTCGCTGGTCGGCTCGTCCGTCACGGGTCTCACCGGCAACTCCGCTAGAACCACGAACGGCGGCATCGTCAACCTCAACTCGTCGACGGGCGCCTTCACCTATACCTCGACGGCGACGGGTGGTAGCTCCGCGAGCTTCCAGGTACAGGTGGACGACGGCCACGGCGGCATCGCCACGACGACGGTCACGGTGCCCAACTCCACCGCGATCACCCCAGCCGGCCTCAACACCGCGACTCAGGGCGTCGTCACCGGTTCACTGCCGGCGCCGGCCGCTGACGCCGGAATGTACAGCTACGCGTTGGGTACCGGTCCGTCGTACGGCACTGTGTCGTTCAACTCGACCACCGGCGCGTTTACCTACACCCGAACCGCCGCGGGCCACACCGCTCCGGCCGCCGACTCGTTCACCGTGATCGGCACCGACGCCAACGGCCGCACAGTCACCTTCCAGGTGCCCGTGACGCCGACGATCGCCAACACCGCGCCCAATTTGACGCTCACCACCGCCCCGGGGGTCGGAACCCTGTCCGGGTCCACACAGACCAGCACCGGGAAGTTCACCGCAACCGACGCGGAGGGCGACACGGTGACCTACAGCGCGACCGGCGGTTCCCAGGGCGGCACGCTGACGTTCAACGCGGATGGCAGCTTCACCTACACCGGGACCCTGTCGGGCACGATCCGACACGCAGCCGCCAAGGTCGGTGCCACGTCCGCGCAGATGAATGACACGTTCACCGTCACGGGCAACGATGGCTTCGGCGGCACCACCACCTACACGGTCGAGGTGCCGATCTATGCGCTCAACACCGGACCGACGATCTCGGGCGGCACCGCGGCCAGCCTCTTCGGCCTGTCCCCGACGGTGACGTCGATCGCCGTGTACGACGCTGACGGGGACCCCGTCGGCGGGGCGTATTCCAATGGTGCCGGCTACACCATCACCAGCGGATTCAACTTCGTCTACTTGGGCAACCAGCAGAGCCTCGGCACCAGCTCCATCAACGCCCAGTCGGCCGTCATCAACTACTCCGGCAAGACGGTGACCCTCACCGTCTACGACGGCTACCACACGGTGGTCAACGGCGTGGTGCAGGCGACTGCGAGCTCCGCATCGAAGTCGTGGACGTTCTAGAGGTGCTGAGTCATTGATTCGTCGCTTCCGTCGGCGACGGGTACTACGTCGTCGTCAACGGTGTAGTCACCGGCACCCTGTCGACCGCGTCGAAGACTTTTAGCGCCGTAGCGGCAGTCCGGGCCCGCACTCAAACATGCAGTGATCGAACGGTTTTTGCAGCTGCGAGTCGCTGATGGCGTAGAGAACCTCCGTACGAAGGTTCTCTACGCCGCGTGCTGCTATCTCAGGCCCGCATCCTGTCGATCTCGTCCGAAAGGCGGTCCGCAGTCGCCGACCGGCCATTTCAATAGGTTCAAATCAAGTCCTCAAATGAGCGGGCGGAGACGACACCGGCCACAGGGACGGCAAGAACAGCGCCTTGCGGCGCTAGCCTCACGTCATGCCAACAGCGGGGCGGTACGCCAAGGGTGAAGCCAAGCGCGCGGAGATCAAGGACGTCGCACTGGCAGTCCTGGAACGCGACGGCGAGGCCGGGGCGTCGATGCGGGCGATCGCCAAAGAAGCCAACATCAGCCTGGCGGGCCTCATGCACTACTTTCCTACCCGCGATGCCTTGCTCACCGAGTTGCAGAACGACGGCGATGCCAAATTCGAAGAGTGGTACCGCAATTCGACTACCAGCATTGACCCCGGCGAGATCCTGGCCCAGGCGATGGTGGACAAGGCCGCCAAGCCGGGATCGGGGACGGTCTATCTGTCTCTCGCGGCCGCCGCCGCGATCGACCCTTCTCATCCGGCCGCGGAGTACCTGCGCCAGCGCTACGAGCGGATGCGCGGCACGGTTGCCGACTACGTGCGCGGGCGGCAGGCGGCCGGCACCGTACCGGCAAGCGTCGACGCCGAATTCGCTGCTGCCGCTTTGATTGCCGCGGCTGACGGCATCCAGATCCAGTGGATGTCGGATCCGTCGATCGACATGGGCGCGCACGTCCGTGCGGTGTGGGAAAGATTACTCACCTAACCAAAACAGTGCAGTGTATGGTTTTTGTATGAAGTGGAACCGGGTTTTCGTGGCGTCAGCGGTCGCCCTCAGCTTGAGCGTGTCCGCGTGTGGCACGAAGCACGAGGAAGCGGGCGGTGGCAGTGGATCGGGCTGGGATCGCAACTTCTATTGGGGCACCGCGACCGCCGGATACCAGGTAGAAGGCGACGCGCCTGATAGCAATTGGCGCCGCTACGTCGACCGGACGGCCAGCAAGCCGGTAACGCCCGGGTCCGATCCCATCGGGGCCGGCCCAGTCGAGCCGTACAAGCAGGCCGACGACTTCCGGCACCGCTACAAGGAAGACATCGCCAACGCACATGCCATGGGCGTCAACACCTTTCGCTTCGGCATCGAATGGGCACGGGCGATGCCCGAGCCGGGCAAGTGGGACGAGAAGGAACTGGCCTACTACGACGACATCGTTGCGACGCTGCGCTCCAACGGCATGACGCCGATGATCACGCTGATGCACTGGGTGTACCCCGGCTGGATCGCCAATCAGGGCGGATTCATGAACAACGTCGGCGCGTTCGACGATTTCGCCAAGGCAATCACCAAACGCTATGCGGGACTGGGCGTGCTGTGGGTCAGCGTCAACGAGCCGGTGGCCTTCGGCGCGATGGAGGTGCGTACCGGCGCCATCAAACCCGACCAGTTCGGCACGTTCCTCGATCGAGTGGCTGACGCACACCGGGCGGTGTACCGGGCGGCACACGCGGCCGACCCGAAGGCCAAGGTCACCACCAACGAGGCGTACATCCCGCCAGATGTGTTGGCGCAGTTCACTGGTTTCGGCGTGAAGGGAATCGAGGGATCGTTCTTCGACCGGGTCAAGGACAGCCTCGACTACGTCGGGTTCGATTACTACACCGGTACCGCCGGGGACAATCCGGCCTCTGCGCAGAGCATGGCGGCGCGGTGGAACACCAAACTGCAGCCCGAGGACATCTATTACGTGGCGCGGTACTACGCGCAGCGGTATCCCGGCTTGCCCATCTACGTCGTCGAGAACGGCATGGTCACCGACAACGGCAAACCGCGGGCCGACGGCGTGACTCGCTCCCAGTACCTCAGCGACACCGTGTTCTGGCTACAGCGCGCCAAAGCCGACGGCATCCCGATCATCGGCTACAACTACTGGTCGCTGGTCGACAACTACGAATGGGGTAGCTACCGGCCGCGGTTCGGCCTGTATTCGGTTGACGCCATGGGTGATCCGGCACTCAAGCGCGTGCCTACCGATGCCGTACAGACCTACACCCAGATCACGCGCGACGGCGGCACGGCGCCGACATACCGGCCGGTCCTCCCCGCGGCGCACTGCTCGACGACGGTCGGCAAGGACAGCTGCGCACCGCTGGATACGAACGGACCGAAGGCCGTCCTGCGCTGACCCCTCACCGGTGGCGGCTGGCTTCTTGGGCCAGCTGCACCCGGGAGGCAATGCCGAGTTTGGCGTAGACGTGCGCAAGGTGGGTTTGGACCGTGCGCGGAGAGATGAACAATCTCTCTGCGATAGCCCTGTTACTGAGTCCTTCGCTGGCCAACTCGATGACGTTGCGTTCCATCGGGGTCAACGCTCCCCACCCAGTGGACGGTCGCCGGCGTTCGCCGCGGCCGCGCTTCACGTAGGCGATGGTCTCAGCGGTGGACAGGGCTGCGCCTTCGCCCCAAGCCTCATGAAATGCGCTGCTTCCCAACGCATCCTGGCACGACGACGTCAGCATTTGATGGCCGTCTTGGTAGATACGGAACCGGCCTTCGCTATGTCGGGACCGAATTGCGTCGGCCGCGCCAAGCAATCGCGCGGCGTCGCGGTGGCGGTCGGCCGCGGCAGCCACTTCCGCCAGGCACTCGACGGCGTCGAACACCCGTAGGTACGCCCCGACACCGGATGCGACGGTCAGTGCGTCGTGGGCGTCGCGCTCCGCATCGTGGTGGTCGCCCCGCGCGATCGCGACGCGGGCGCGACCGGTGAGTGCCACCGCACGCTGCCAGCCCGACGTCGTCGCCGCCGTATCGTCGGCCCATTGGTGCGCGGCGTCGAGGTTCCCGCAGGCCAGTAGGGCTTCCGCCATGGGGTTGAGGCCACGGATGAACGCTTTCCGCTCGGGAACTGTGCAGCGCCAGGCGGCCTCAGCGGCGTCTCGGGCCGCTATGGGATCTCCAGCGGCCAGGGCGGTGGTGGCCTGCAAGGTATAGATGGCGTCTTCGTAGTACCCGCCCATGGTCGCAACGGCGGCGAATGCCGACTCGGTGACATCGTGTGCCTCAACCGCTTTGCCCTGATATGCCAGTGATTGGCCGTAGATGAGCAAGCCGAGCGCATACAACGCCATTTCACCGTGCGCGCCGGCTTCTGCGGTGATCGATTGCAGCGCAGCGGTTTCGGTCAAATGCCCCTGCACCATCAACGCGATACCCAGCCAGATACTGCAAGCACGGAAGTAGAACCCGTCACCGTGGGCCGCGGCGATATCCCGGCCGTCTTCGCTCGCCGCCCGGGCAGTAGTCGGATCGCCGATGGCGTTGTAGAGATATCCCTGAAAGGCCCGGATTTGGCAGCGCCGCCACCAGTCTCCCGACGCCTGGGCAACATCGATGGCTTCGGCAAAATACGGCTCAGCCTGTTCCAGTCGATAGATCGACAGATTGCCGCAGGCTGCCAATACCCGCGCTGTCAGCGCCGGGTCGTCGAGTCTGCGGGCAATCGACAAGGCGTGTTCAGCCTGCCGCAGGCTGCCCGGTGCCGAAATCCACCGTGCCACCGCACTTCTGGTGGCGACAGCGGCCGCCCACGTCGCGGGTGGCACCTCATCTCGGCCGAGCGCGTCCTCGTCGAGGATCGCATCGAACCACGTCAGCCCATCCCGGTGACGACCGCGCTTGAGCCAGAACGGCTCCAATGAGGAGGCGATCTCCAACGCCACCCCGGCTTCTGAGTTGTGGCGGCTCCAGTCAAACGCGGCCCGAAGATTGTCGATGTCAATTTCCACTTGCCCGATGAATCGCTCATCCGCTGCGTGCGCCGATTCATCGAGCTGACGCGCCAGCGCCAGGTAATGGTCGCGGTGTCGGATGCGAATCCCGTCCGCCTCACCGGATTGCGCGAGTTTGTCCAGGGCATATTGGCGCATCGTCTCAAGAAGGTGATAACGCGTTCGGCCGCTTGAGGTTTCGGCGCAGACGAGTGATTTGTCGACAAGCAGAGCGAGGCGGTCGAGGGTCTCGAGACCCGATGTCCCGTCGGTACGATCGACCGCATCGGCGGCGGCGAGGTCGAAGCCACCGACGAACACCCCGAGCCGGCGAAAGGTGACCTGCTCAGGTTCGGTCAGCAACGCGTGCGACCAGTCCATGCAGGCGGACAGGGTCTGGTGGCGGCGCACCGAGGTGCGAGAGCGTCCGGCCAATAGGCTGAAACAGTCGTGCACGCCGTCGCGAATCTCGGTCACCGACAACACCCGCACGCGGGCCGCCGCCAGTTCGATCGCCAGCGGCATGCCATCCAACTGCTGACAAATCTCGGCGACCGCGCCGGCACGGTCGCCGCTGACGTCGAACGCCGGCGACGCCAGACGGGCACGGTCGCAAAAAAGCTCGACTGCCTCGTCAGCCACCGGCAACGGTTCTACCCGCCACATGCTCTCGCCGGATACCCCGATGGGCTCCCGGCTGGTGGTGAGCACGGTCAGGCTCGCACAGGCGCCCAGCAGTGTGGCGATGACGGCGCCACACCCATCAAGCAGATGCTCGCAGTTGTCGAGCACCACGAGCACGCGGCGGCCCGCGATGAAGCGTTCGATCGTGTCGATTGCGGAGCGGCCGGGCTGGTCAGGCAGACCGAGAGCTCGCGTAACGGCCAGCACCACCGAGTCGGGTGCAGTGAGCGGCGCCAATTCGACAAACCAGATCCCGTCACCGAAATCTGCAGCCATGATCGCGGCAAGCTGTACCGCCAACCGGGTCTTCCCGACACCGCCGGGACCGATCAACGACACCAGCCGGCGCTCACCCAGGAGTCCCTGCACCTCACGCAACTCGACTCCGCGCCCCACGAAATTGGTCAGCGGGACCGGGAGGCCGATCGTTGTCATGGCGGGGGCGCACCTACGACCGTCGGCCGCGGACCATCCCCAGGCAGGTCAAATCCGTCGAGCACGGACATTCTCATACCTTATCCCTGAATTCGCCTGGAGAGAATGCGTGCTTCAGTGCTCCAGCCGCTGGCCCTGCCACGTCGATATGCACCCACCCGCAGCGAGCGGCAGCGTCAGCCCGGTGGTGGCGACGTCCGGGTCGGGATAGTGGAATTCACCGATGTAGGCCAGCGGGCTGTCCAACACATCGTCGGTGACCGATCCAGCGCCCAATTCGACGCGATGCCGCAACAACGGTGTGGCACCGACGTCGGCGCGCAGCGAGCCAGACCAGAATCCCTGCCGCTCCCCTGCCCTGCCGATCTGCACACTCTCGCGCACCGCGATGCGGGCGCCGTCGGCGAGCGTCACGGTCGTGGCGCTGACGTGCCGGGCATGGGCGGCGACAACGGTCGGCTGTGGATCGAGGTCGAGTTCGCCTGCGACGTCGAGAGTCCAGAGCATGTGGGACTCCGCGACGTCGCGTCCCGGCAGTGCGAGCGTCGCCGCTACGGTCCGAAGGTGCAGCAGCGCACCGGGTTCCACGACGACCCGGATCCGAATGACGTCCCCGCCGAGCGGAGTGGCAGCCGCCGACACCAGGTGCACGGTGTCGGGCCCGGTATGTCGCGCGGCGATACCGCCCCGGCAGTCGATCCGCGGGTGGCGCCCGACGGACGCGACGATGAGGACGTCAGAATCCATTAACCGCGACGTCCATCAGCTCGCGAGCTGCTCGCGCACCCAGGCCAGCACGGGCGTCGCGGCCGGGTCCTCCGTCAGCGACAAGAACGCGGTGGGGCGGTCCTGCCGGACGGCGGCAGCGTCGCGGCGCATGACGTCGAGGTCCGCTCCGACCAGCGGGGCGAGATCAATCTTGTTGACCACCAACAGATCCGACAGTGTGACGCCCGGCCCGCCTTTGCGCGGAACCTTGTCGCCCCCGGCGACGTCGATCACGAAGATCTGCACATCGATCAGGCCGGACGAGAATGTTGCGGTCAGGTTGTCGCCGCCGGACTCGACGAGGATGAGGTCCAGGCGTGGGTTGCGGTCGATGAGGTCGTCGATGGCATCGAGGTTGGCGGTGATGTCGTCACGGATCGCGGTGTGCGGGCAACCGCCCGTCTGGACGGCGGCGATCCGCTCGTCGGGCAGCACCGCGTGCCGCCGCAGGAAATCGGCGTCCTCTGTGGTGTAGATGTCGTTGGTCAGCACTGCCAGGGACAGGCTCTCACGCAACTGCCGGCACAACGCGGCGACCAATGCGGTCTTACCCGAACCCACCGGACCACCGATCCCGATCCGCAGCGGTTCGCCCGGCTGCCGGACCCGGCGCGGGCGGTGGACGTGAACCTCACCATCGAGGAAATGCGGTGGCATGACGAACCTTTCAAGAGGCGAAGAGTGGGCGGTCACGCTCGGCGTGCCGCTGGGCCAGGACATCGAGCAGTGGGTCGGACAGGTCAGCCATCTCGTGCTGAGCATGCAGTGCGATCTCGGCGCACAGCGGCGCGAGTTCGAAGGTCAGCGCGGCCACGTCAGCCGGGTCGAGGGCAAGCAGACGTTGCGCGGCGGTTGCCGAGCCCGTCATGGTCGTGTAGACCACCGACTCGGCCGTTTGCAGCGGAGTCAGGCCCGCACTGCGTCCGACGACACCGGTCGCTACCGCCAGATGCGGTGTGGCGCCTACGGTCTCCCAAGCGCTCGCGCCGTCCACGTGGAAGTCTGGCCAGACCCGCCGGGCCAGCCGGACCAGCCCACGTCCCTGGGTCCGTGACGCCTGGCGGGCCGCGGGAGCCGGTGTGCGGGCGTCGGTTTCGCGGTCGGCCTCTGCGACGGACAGCTGCAGTCCGGCCACGGCGGCCGCGACCGATGCAGCCACCAGCCCGTGGGTACGGATGCGCCGGTGCAGGTAGGCACGCAACGTGTCGAGATCACCGACGAGGCCGCTGGTGACGGCCTCCTCGACTCCGCCGGAGTGGACGTGCCCACCGGTCGGCAGTCGGGAGTCGGCGAGAACGAGCAGGTGCATGAGTGACATCAGAACAGGAAATACCGTTGTGCCATTGGCAGTTCCGTCGCGGGCTGTTGCTCCCACACGTCGCCGTCGATGCGGACCGTGAAGCTGTCAGGGTCGACCTCGATGCGCGGCAGCGCATCGTTGTGCGGCATTTGAGCCTTGCCGACGCGCCGAACGTCCTTGACTGCCACCAGGCGTCGCTGGACAGCAAGTCGGTCCGCGAGCCCGTCGTCGATGGCCTGTGGCGCCACGAAATGCACCGAGGTGGCAGCGGCGGCCACGGGCGCTGCGCCGAACATCGGACGCGGCAACACCGGCTGCGGCGTAGGGATGGATGCGTTGGCGTCTCCCATGGCGGCCCAGGCGATCATGCCGCCCTTGACCACGGCATGCGGGCGCACACCGAAGAAGGCCGGCTCCCACAGCACCAGGTCCGCGAGCTTGCCCACTTCGACCGAGCCGACCTCTCCATCGAGGCCGTGCGCAATCGCCGGGCAGATGGTGTATTTCGCGACGTAGCGCTGGGCGCGCCGATTGTCTGCCGCGCCATCGCCTTCCAGCGCCCCGCGTCGCCGCTTCATGACATGCGCCGTCTGCCAGGTGCGCATGACCACCTCGCCGATGCGTCCCATGGCCTGCGCGTCGCTGCCGATCATCGAGATGGCTCCGATGTCGTGCAGCAAGTCCTCGGCCGCCATGGTCGACGGCCGGATGCGGCTCTCAGCGAACGCCAAATCCTCAGGGACGCTGGGGTTCAGGTGATGGCACACCATCAGCATGTCGAGATGTTCGTCCAACGTGTTGACGGTGTGCGGCCGCGTCGGGTTGGTGGAGCTGGGCAGCACGTAGGGCTCGGCCGCGATGGTGATGATGTCCGGCGCGTGGCCGCCGCCCGCTCCCTCGGTGTGATAGCTGTGGATCGACCGGCCTTTGATGGCGCCGATGGTGCTCTGCACGAAGCCCGCTTCGTTGAGCGTGTCGGTGTGCAACGCGACCTGAACACCCGCGGCATCGGCAACGGATAGGCAGGCGTCGATGGCCGCGGGCGTCGAACCCCAGTCCTCGTGCAACTTCAATCCCGATGCCCCACCGCGCAATTGCTCCCAGATACCCTCGGCACTGACGGTGTTGCCCTTGCCGAGCAGTGCGATGTTCATCGGCCAGCCGTCCAGTGCCTCCAGCATCCGCGCCAGATGCCAGGCGCCGGGAGTCACGGTGGTGGCCTTGCTCCCCTCGGCCGGGCCTGTGCCGCCGCCGATCAGGGTGGTGATGCCGCCGCCGAGAGCCTCTTCCATGATCTGCGGGCAGATGAAGTGCACATGGCAGTCGATACCGCCGGCCGTGACGATGCGGCCATTGCCCGCGATGATCTCGGTGGACGGACCGACGACCAGCGCCGGATGCACTCCCGACATGATGTCTGGGTTCCCGGCCTTGCCGATGGCGACGATGCGGCCGTCGCGAATGCCGATGTCGGCCTTGATGATTCCCCAGTAGTCAAGGATCACCACTCCGGTGATGATGGTGTCGGGGGCACCGTCGGCGCGCGTCGCCCGCCCTTGCCCCATCGACTCCCGCAGCACCTTGCCGCCGCCGAAGACCGCTTCGTCACCGGCCAATCCCGGCCCACCGCAACGGTCTTCGGTGATCTCGATGAGCAGGTCGGTGTCGGCCAGCCTGATCCGGTCCCCGGTCGTCGGCCCGAACAACGCGGCGTACCGCTCACGCGATAGCGAGCTCATGACGCATCCAGCCGGCCGGGAGGGGCCAGGCTGATGCCGTGGACTTCTCGCGTGCCGCCCAGCGGTACCAGCTGAACCCGTTGCGCAATACCGGGTTCGAACCGCACCGCGGTGCCGGCCGGGATGTCGAGCCGGCAGCCGTGCGCCGCGGCCCGGTTGAAATCGAGCGCGGCGTTGGCTTGCGGCAGGTGGACATGGCTGCCCACCTGGATCGGTCGGTCACCGGTGTTGACGATGGACATTTCCACCCTCGGCGCGCCGGCGTTGATCTCGATGTCACCGGTCCCGTAGAGGATCTCGCCGGGGATCATTTGATCGGATGGTGAACGGTCACCAGCTTGGTGCCGTCCGGGAAGGTGGCCTCGGCCTGCACTTCGTCGAGCATCTCGGGTATCCCGTCCATCACGTCGTCGCGGCCGAGAACCTCGCGACCGCTGGTCATCAGCTCGGCCACCGTGCGACCGTCGCGGGCGCCCTCAAGGAGGTGGTCGGTAATGATCGCGACGGCCTCCGGATGGTTGAGACGTAGCCCGCGGGCCTGGCGCCGCCGGGCCAACTCAGCGGCGTATGAAATCAGTAACCGCTCCTGTTCGTGTGGAGTCAGGCGCATGCGCCTGATCTTGTCACGCCCCGGTTCACTGCGCCGTCAGAATGTGGTCGGCAACCCTGTCGGTGGACACGCACAGCGAACAGATGTGCGCGCCGTGGGTGTCGCAGGCCAGCATGTCGGGACGCTCGTAATCGTGATGGCAGACATGGCATTTCAGGTGTTCTGCCGACGGATTGCCGTGTTCGTCGAACATCGGTAGGTCAATGCCGTCGTCAGTACGCCGCAGGTAGTACTTGCCCTTGGTGAGGATCGCGAAGACGGGCGGCAGGACCAGCCCGAGCCCGATCGCGACGAGAGGTGAGTACGGCCGGATCGCCTCGCCGAGGCCACCGAAGAACGCGACGACCGAAAGACCCGCGGCCAGCAGCATCGAGCAGAACCCGACCGGGTTGAAGGCATGCAGCATCCCGCGCCGGAATTCGGGCACCTTGGGCGAGAGCTTCAACAGGTACTTGTTGAAGACGATGTCCGAGGCCACCACCACGATCCACGCCATGCCGCAGTTCGCATAGAACCCGAGAATGGTGTTGAGGAAGTCAAACATGTTGGCTTCCATCAGGATCAGCGCGATCGCCAGGTTCACCCCGAGGAACACCAGCCGGCCCGGGTAATGCTTGGTCACCCGGGTGTACGAATTGGTCCACGCCAGCGACCCCGAGTACGCGTTGGTGACGTTGATCTTGATCTGGCTGATGACGACCAAGACCACTGCCAGCGTCAGCGCCAGCCACTTGGGCAGGAAGTTCTGGTAGATCTCCAGGAACTGGTGCACCGGCTGGTTCGCGATGCCGGCACTGTCAGCGACATTCCCGATCAGGTAGACGGCGAGGAACAGTCCGACGATCTGCTTGATGGCGCCGAAGAACACCCAGCCCGGACCGGCCAGGATCAGCCACGTCCACCAGCTGCGGGCGTTCTCGGGGGTCTTGGCAGGCATGAAGCGCAGATAGTCGTTCTGCTCAGCGATCTGCGCGATGAGGGACAGACACACGCCCGCGGCCAACAGCGTCGAACCCAGATCAAAGCCTGTCCCGCCGTGTTCGCCCTGATACGCGAAGAACTGACTGATCGACTCGGGATGGCTGATCACCAGGTAGATGAACGGTGCCACCATCAGGACCAGCCACAGCGGGGTGGTCCACACCTGCAGTTTGGACAGCACTTTCATGCCGTAGATCACCAACGGGAAGATGATCAGCGTGGAGGCCGCATAGCCCAGCCACAGCGGCAGGCCGAGCCCGAGTTTCAAGCCCTGCGCCATGATCGAGCCCTCGAGGGCGAAGAAGATGAAGGTGAACGTCGCGAAGATGACGTTGGTAACCACGGAGCCGTAATAGCCGAACCCGCTGCCGCGGGTGACCAGGTCGAGGTCGATGTTGTACCGCGCCGAGTAGTACGCCACCGGCAGACCAGTCGCGAAGATGACGACCGCGAAGATCGCGATGCCGAGCAGTGCGTTGGTGGTGCCGTAGGAGATGCCGATGTTCGCGCCGATCGCGAAATCGGCGAGGTAGGCGATACCGCCGAGGGCCGAGATACCCACCACCCTCGTCGACCACTTGCGGTAGCTGCGCGGCGCAAAGCGCAAGGTGTAGTCCTCCAGGGTTTCCCTGGTGGCTGTCATCGTGTCGAGCTCGGTCTCCGCGGCCGCGGTTACCTCCGCCGTTTCTCGCGCCATTGCCACCCTTCCCCTTTGACAGCAGTTCGGCGAAACGTAACCTCGGTGTGTTGCGCTGCCGTGACGGTCGTGTTTCTCCTCCGGATCGCCGGTACGAGACGATTCGCCACAACGCTCACGAGATCGCCGAAATGCGCGCAGGATCAACACATGAAACTGACTGCCATGCTCGCGCTCGCGGGGTTCGCCTCACTCACGATCGCCGCCCCGACGGCTACGGCCGCGCCGTGCTCTGCCAGCGGGCTCGCCAGTACCGCCAGTGGGGTGCTCGCCCAGGCCTCGTCCTACCTCGACGCGCACCCGGACGCCAACGATGCACTGACCAACGCGGGCGCGTCGGGTGACGCCGAAGGCGCCGTGCGGTCGTACTTCACCGCCCATCCAGGTGAATTCATGGACCTGAAAAACATTGCGCGACCGCTGACCTCGCTGCGCGGTCAATGCGGGATGTCAGTCACCCCGGCGCAGTTGGCGGCGCTGTTCAACGCGCTGTCGTGAGCGTGGCGTCCGCTGGAGTTTAGTGCCAAAACCCCTGATGTGCTTGTACCGCTTCGTCTTCCAATAGCGGACCGATGACGGTGATCGGCCGGTAACCGTGCAAGAGGATGTCGCGGCACGGCAGCGCGAAGGCCGCGTGGTTCGGGTCGTCGCCGGTGAACTCGAAGAGCCGACGATTCGACATGCCGTAGACGACCCTGCCGATACCACTCCAGTAGGTTCCGCCCGCGCACATGGTGCACGGCTCGGTGCTCGCGTACAGCGTGGCGAGCTTCATGCCGTCGTCGCCGAGCGCGCGCCACGCACTGCGGATGGTCACCATCTCCGCGTGATCAGTCGGATCACCGCCGTCGACGGACGACGTGTTGCCATGCTCGGCCACGACATTTCCGTCGGCATCAGCCACCAACGCACCGTACGGAGCGCCGCCGGCCTGGCGCGCTTGCGCTGCCAACGCGAACGTCCGCCTGAGGTGGGCAAGGTCCTCCGGGCTGGGCTCCGGCGAGGCGAGGGCTTGTCCTGCGGTGCCGACGGCCGTAGCCGACGCGCCGAGGAACACCCCGGCGCCGCGCAGCACAGTCCTACGGTTCGGCTTCGGCATGACCGCCATGGCTATTTGGTTCCGAAGATGCGGTCGCCCGCATCGCCCAGGCCCGGCACGATGTAGCCGTGCTCGTCGAGTTGCCGATCCAGCGCCGCGGCGTAGATCGGCACTTCGGGATGTGCTGCCTGCATCGCTGCGACACCCTCGGGGCACGTGAGCAGACAGACGAACTTGATGGAGCGGGGCCGGTACTCCTTGAGGCGGTCGATCGCGGCCACCGCTGAGTTGCCGGTCGCCAGCAGCGGGTCGCACACCACCACGTCGCGCTCGTGCAGTTCGCTCGGCATCTTGAAGTAATACTCCACGGCAACATGGGTTTTCGGGTCGCGGTAGAGCCCGATGTGGCCGATCCGTGCGCCTGGCACAACGCTGAGCATGCCGTCCAGGATGCCGCTGCCCGCTCGCAGAATAGAGGCGAAGACAAGCTTCTTGCCGTCTATCACCATGCCGGTGGTGCTCTCCAGTGGAGTCTCGACCTCGATCTGGTGCATCGGGATGTCGCGCAGCACCTCATAGGTCATCAGCATGGAAATCTCGTTCAGCAACTGGCGGAAACCCTTGGTGGACACGTCTTTCTGCCGCATCAACGTGAGCTTGTGCTGGACCAGAGGATGGTCGACGAGATGCAGGTTACCCATGACGCCCACCTAGAAGACCGTTCCGTCACTGCTGATGGACAACGGCGGGCGTCCGCACCGCAACTGTTGCGCCAGACTGCGCCCCGCGGCCCAGGTACCGCCCTCGAGTACGCAGGCCAACGGCAAGGCCGCTGAATCCAGGCCGAGTCCGGTGCGGACCAGCGGTGCGAGCTCGTCCAATAGCGCGACGGTCAGGGCTCGCCATTCGACCACCAATTCGTCTCCCACCGACCATGTTTGGGCCGCGACCTCGGGATCCTGCAGGCGCAGTACCCCGGCATCGAGCAGCAGACCCCCGTTGCGGTACTCCGGCAGGCCGGTCAGGGCGTCCCGCCCGGTGACCGCGACACCCGACCACTCGAACGGCTCGAGCAGCGAGTAGGTCAGCCACTGTGACAGCTTGTGGAACGGCATCCAGCCCTGCGTCGCGCCCGGGCCCGGCACGGCGGGGTGACGCCAGCAGTCGCCCAGCGGGACGCCGCCAATGTCGTTGTCGGCCAGCCAGACCCCGGAAAAGCTGTCCAGCAGACGGGTCAAGATGTCGTGGGCGACGACGGCCGGGCCGGTCAGCACATCAAACAGACCGCCGGGACGTCCGGCCGGCCCGAAGACCTCCGGTTGGTCCGCCAGTGCCGCACCGAGGCGCCGCAGCAGCTCCACCCGGCCGCTGAGTCCGACCAACGGATTGTCGGGCCGGGCCTGGAATGCCCTGCCCAACGTGTCGATATCGATTCCGCGCAGTCCGGCAGCGTCGACCTGCCAGGGTTGGGTCGGGTCAATGGAGAAGACCCCGTCGAAGAAGGCGTGCCAGCTGGCAACCCCGAGCCCCTCGGACCGGGTGAGACGTTGCCCCGTACCGGGTTCCAGGTAATGCCAGTCGGGCCCTGCACCGGCATCGAGCAGCACGCTCACCACCGCCAGGTCGATCATCGTGCGCGCCTGTGCCGGCGCGTCCAAATCGGCCAGCCGAGTGCGCATTTCGGCGTTGCGGTCGATGCCGCCGGCTTCGAAATGGCGCCAGCGGCTGTGGTACGGAATCTTCAGATCGGGATATCGCGAACGGGTGACGGCCACGACCACGTCGGCGGCCTGCGCCAGCGCGTCGTCGTCGACCACGAACCAGCTGGATTCACCGGCACGTGCCCGCCGCAGCAGGAATTCAGCGCGTTCACGGATGGCCTCGGTGCTCCGCAGGATGCTGACGGCAGCGTCCTTGACGTGTGTGCTCGTCGTCATGGCATGAGTCCGCGACCCTTGGCAATCTTGAGTTCGTCAGCGTCGGGCACCGGGCCGGGGGTGAAGTAACCGGCGGCCGTCTTTGCGTCGATCTCGACGCGGGCATCGGCCGGGATCAGGTCCTCGGGGATATTCACGCGTTCGACGACCTCGATACCCGAGCCGGTGATGGCGTCGTACTTCATGTTGCTCATCGACACCAGCCGATGAATCTTGCGGATACCCAGCCAGTGCAGCACATCGGGCATGAGCTCTTGGAAGCGCATATCCTGCACTCCGGCAACACATTCCGTGCGGGCGAAGTACTGGTCGGCGGTGTCGCCGCCCACTTGGCGCTTACGCGCGTTGTACACCAGGAACTTGGTGACCTCGCCGAGCGCGCGACCCTCCTTGCGGGAATAGGCCACCAGTCCGACGCCGCCGCGTTGCGCGCCCTGGATGCACTCCTCGATGGCATGCGTGAGATACGGCCGGCAGGTACAGATGTCAGAGCCGAAGACGTCCGATCCGTTGCATTCGTCGTGGACGCGTGCGGTCAGCTCCACGTCCGGGTCGGCGAGGTCGCGGGCCGCGCCGAAGATGTAGACAGTCTGGCCGCCGATCGGCGGCAGGAAGACCTCGAGATCGCCACGCGTGACGAGTTCGGGGTACATACCGCCCGTCTCCTCGAACAGCACGCGCCGCAGTTCGGTTTCACTGCAACCGAATCGGGCCGCGACCCCGGGGAGAAACCAGACGGGCTCGACTGCGGCCTTCGTCACCAGCGCCGCACCACTGGACTGCAGCACGTGACCGTCGGGACATAGCCGGCCCTTCGCGATCGCCTCGACGATCTCAGGCAGCATCACGTGGGCCTTGGTGATGGCGATGGTCGGCCGGATGTCGTAGCCGCCCGCCAGTTCGGCGGTGAACGCTTCGGCCACCATCGCACCCCACGGGTCCAGACTCACGATCGCACCAGGCTCGGACCATTGGGGGTACGGACCGATCACGTCGGTGGGTGTGGTGTTAGTCAGATCGGCACGGTGCTCGGGCGAGAGCGCCCCGGCAGCCACCGCCAACGCCCGGTAGACGCTGTAGGAGCCGCTGTGGGTACCGATCACATTGCGGTGCGCACGCGTGGTGGTGGTGCCGATCACCGGGCCACGTTCGGCGGCGGTCGCTGCGCCCCAGTGGATCGGCAGCGCATCGGCGGCGCCGCTGTGCGAGGTCAACCGGATGTGGCGGCCAGGGTTACGGGGCGGGACCGCTGGCATAACTGAGCCTGACTCTGCGTGCTCTGATGCAGCGACCATCGGCGTCGCTCCTTCCCGGGGCAAACTCCAGTCAACCCTGAAATGGCCGGGTATGCAGCGGTACGGCTCAGTAGACGTCGCGGACGTAGCGCTTGTCGGCGATCAGCTCGCGTTTGTAGTCGTGCGCGGCCGATTCCGACATGCGGCCGTGCGTTTTGATGATGTCGGTGAGCGTGTTGTCGACGTCCTTGGCCATCCGGGCCGCGTCACCGCAGACGTAGAAGTGCGCACCGTCCTCCAGCCAGCGCCACAGGATCTCGCCTCGCTCACGCATCCGGTGCTGCACGTACACCCGCTTGGCCTGGTCGCGGGAGAACGCGGTGTCCAGCCGGGTCAGCAGACCGTCGGCGGCAAAGGCCTCCAATTCGTCTTGGTAGTAATAGTTTTCGGCGCGGTGCTGATCGCCGAAGAACAGCCAGTTGCGGCCGGTGTGGCCCAGCGCCCGGCGCTCGTGCAGGAAGCCGCGGAACGGCGCGACGCCGGTACCGGGACCGACCATGATCATCGGGGTCAGCGCGTCCTCGGGCGGCCGGAAGTGCGGCGCCGCCTGCAGGAACACCGGGACGGTCTCGGCCCGGTCAGCCAGGTAGGTGGACGCGACACCGTGCCGGATGCCGCCACGCGCACCCTGGTAGCGCACCACCGACACCGTCAGCTGTACCTCGTCCGGGCTGACCAGCGGGCTCGACGAGATCGAGTACTGCCGCGGCGCGAGGCGCACCAATGCATCTCGCCACTCTTCGGGTTCCGCGCGCACCGGGAACTCTTCGACCAAATCCAGGCCGGTCCGGCCATCGAGCCAGCGGTCCCGCTCCTCTCTGGGTGCCCGCAGAATCTTGGCTCGGTGCCGCTCGGCCAGGAAGCTGATGAGGGTAGGCGACACCTTGCAGATGTCGTACGACGTGGTGAGCGCATCACGCAGACCCGTTTCGCCACCTTCGATTTCGACGATCTCGTCACCGGTGAGCCCGGTGGCGGTGAGCCATGCCGTCACCGCTTCGGGGCAGTTGGCGACGACGACGCCGAGCGCATCACCAACGCCGTAGCTGACGTCATGCCCCGACAGGTCGAAACCGATCTGACGCACTTCCTTGGCGCCGCCGGTGGTCAGGAGAGTGTTGCGGCACAACGGAACCGCCAGCGGGTTGGCGCGGGTGAACGGCTTGGCCGGTTTCGGAGCCGGTTTGGGCGGGGAGCTGGGTACGGCTGGCGTCACCGGTTCGGCAGTGACGATGTCGCCGGCCAAGCCGACAACCGCGTCGGCCCACCCCGCCAGCGGTTCGTCGTCGTAGGCCTCGCAGTCCGCCCGGTCCAAGAGCACGGTG
This sequence comes from Mycolicibacterium sp. CBMA 234, assembly GCF_009729415.1. Classification (GTDB taxonomy): domain Bacteria; phylum Actinomycetota; class Actinomycetes; order Mycobacteriales; family Mycobacteriaceae; genus Mycobacterium. Next base: position 199,279 of record NZ_MPKW01000018.1, on the reverse strand, counting down.
GCGCCGAGTTCGGCGAACCGGCTATCGAGGGATTTGGCGTAGCCACAGAAGTTGTCGTAGGCGCGGTCGCCGATGCCGAGGACGGCATAGCGCACCCCGGCCAGTGACGGAGCGTCGGTCGCACTCAGTCGAGCCCAGAAGTCCGTGCCGTTGTCCGGCGGTCCGCCGTCACCGAAAGTGCTTGTCACGATGAGGACTTCACCTGCGGCGGCGATCTGGTCGAGCGGGGTGTCGTCCAACACGCTCAGGCGTGCCCCGCCGATCCGCGCTGCGAGACTGGCCGCGAACTCTTCAGCGGTGCCGGTTTGCGATGCCCACAGCACCATCGGACCGGGCGCGGCGGGTTCGGACGTACCCGACTCCGGCACCACGTCGATGACCGCGACGGGCGCGGCCGAACCATGTGCACCGGCGAGCGCCCCATTGACCCACAGTCGGACGATGCCGCTGACCGGAGCCGACTCGGGTAGGACGGGAATCCCCGTCGCATGCTGAATCCCGGTGAAAAAGCCTGACAGGTACACCTTTTCGGTGTCGTTGAGCGCCGGTGGCCCGGGCAAGCCGAGCGCCGCGGCCAACGGGTGCGCCCCGACGAGCGTAGGGGCGGCGACGGGAGCAACCACTGGTTCAATAACCACCGGCGCCAACCGGACAGCACATACCTTGAATTCCGGCTGCAACGAATCCGGGTCCACGGCGTCGTTGGTCACCGCGTTGATGGTCAGCTTCTCACCCTGCGCGTCGTTCCAGTGGAACGGCGCAAAGCAATTGCCCGGGCGCACCCGGTCGGTCAGCACGGCGGGAAGCACCGCGGTGCCGCGACGCGATGAAATCTCCACGGACGCACCGTCGCTGATACCCAGATCGGCCGCGTCCGTGGGGTGAATCTCCACGAACGGCGACCCGTTGAGCTTGTTGAGTTTGGCCACCTTGCCGGTTTTGGTCATGGTGTGCCACTGGTGTTGCAGCCGACCGGTATTGAGCACCAACGGGAATTCGTCGTCCGGTAGCTCGGCGGCATCCATGTGCGGCCGGGCGTGGAACACCGCGCGCCGCGACGGTGTCGGGAACGCCAGGTGGGGCTGGTGTCCCGCGGTGTCGACGAACGAGTCCTGGCTGACACCGTCGTTGAGGTAGCGAATCGGATTCCGGTCGGTACCACCGCCCGGCGCGCCCTCAGGCGGGCACGGCCACTGCAGCGGAGTCTCCCGCAATCGCGCATAGGTCACGCCGCCGAGGTCGTATCCGGTTCGGCGATTGCTGAATTGGCGGATCTCGGCGAACACGTGCTCGCTGGACTTGAAGTCGAACTCGTCGCCAAAACCCATGTGCTGGGCCACATTGCAGATCAACTCCCAGTCCGGCCGGGCGTCGCCGGGCGCCGGGATGCTCTGCTGCAGCAGCGTCAGGTTGCGCTCGGAGTTGACCATGACGCCATCGGCCTCGGCCCACAGCGTGGCGGGCAGCACGATGTCGGCGTAGGCGTTGGTCGCAGTGTCCTGGTAGGTGTCCTGGGTGATCACCAGTTCCGCGGCTTGCAAGCCATCGATCACGGTCTGCCGATTGGCCACGGTGGCAACGGGATTGGTGCAGATGATCCACACCGCTTTGATGTCGCCGGTGCCCAGCTGCCGGAACATCTCGATGGTGCCTGGGCCGACGTCGGTGCGGATGGTGCCGGGCTCGAGTTCCCACTGCTCTTCGACGAAGGTGCGGTCGTCGGCCGACGTCACGGCACGCTGCCCGGGCAAACCCGGTCCCATGTAACCCATTTCGCGGCCGCCCATGGCGTTGGGCTGACCGGTCAGGGACATCGGGCCGCTACCGGGACGGCAGATGGCGCCGGTGGCCAGGTGGAGGTTGCAGATCGCGTTGGTGTTCCAGGTGCCGTGGGTGCTCTGGTTCAAACCCATGGTCCAGCACGACATCCACTCCCCTGCCTCGGCGATCATCTCAGCAGCGCGGCGGATATCGGCCTCGGGGATGCCGGTGATGTCCGAGACCTTCGCCGGCGGATAGTCGGCCAGGAACGCGGGCATGGTCTCCCAGCCCTCGGTGTGCGCGGCGATGAATTCCTGGTCTATCGTGCCGTTTTCGACCAGCAGGTGCAGCAGACCATTCAGTAGCGCCAGGTCGGTGCCCGGCTTGATTTGCAGGAACAAGTCGGCTTTTTCCGCAGTCGCGTTGCGCCGTGGGTCGACGACGATCAGCTTGGCGCCCTTGGCCATCCGGTCGGCCATGCGCAGGAACAGGATCGGGTGGCAGTCGGCCATGTTGGCGCCGATGACGAAAAACAGGTCAGCAGAATCGAAATCGGTGTACGACCCGGGTGGCCCGTCGGCGCCGAGCGATTGCTTGAAGCCGGTGCCGGCGCTGGCCATGCACAGTCGCGAGTTCGATTCGATGTGCACTGTGCGGATGTAGCCCTTGGCCAGTTTGTTGGCCAGATATTGGGCCTCGATGGTCATCTGGCCCGAGACATACAGCGCCACTGCGTCGGGACCGTGTTCGTCGATGATGGCCCGCAGGCGGCGGCCCGCCTCGGCGGTGGCGTCGTCAACAGCAACACTGACCGCTTCGGCGCCCCGACCATGCCGGACCAATGCTGTGGTGAGCCGCCCCTCGTCGGCCCCCATCATCTCCCCGTGGGTGGCGCCCTTGGTGCACAATCGCCCGAAGTTGGTGGGGTGCAACCGGTCCCCGGATACGCGCGCGATCACGGGCAGACCGGTCCCGGAGTCGGTGCGGGTTTCGACCGAAATGCCGCAGCCGACACCACAGTACGAGCACGCCGTGCGCGTCGTGTGTGCTCCTGCGGTGGTCATGACACAGTTCTACGGTCCGTCAATTCCGCGACCGTTGCGCAACTATGTACTGCGCGTCAACCCACGCTCACATCACCACCAAGCTTTGGTGCGCAACATTTTTCACTGCGGACTCACGGTGGAAACGTGCCGGAAATCTGTGATCTGGGTTACGTGGACGCGGTTGCGCTGGTTGGTCAGTCTACGAGCAGGGTCCCGAATATGCCATCGGCGAGCGCGATCGCGTCATCCTGGCCGACGACGAAGCCGCGTAGCTCGGGATGTCGGTCGAGGTGGGACTGCGCGTGTTCCGGGTCGGCGTGGAAGGTGATCGATCGGCACACGGTATTGGCCAGAGTTCCGCAGCAGTCGGTGTGGCTGACGACGACAACGGCGGTAACCGGCTGCCACGTCCATTCATTGCCATGGCGTTGCACGCGGATCGGCGCTCCGGTGTCGGGGTCGGCGGAATCGATGACACCGTCGGCGCCGGTCATCAACGGAATACCGAGCGCGTCGATCGCGCACATCGCGGCGACTGGGAGGTGGCCGGCGAGACGGACAGTATGGCCGGTGGCCCGGCCGGAGAACGGGTACGCGACCTCGATCTGCCCCTCTGGTCCGGTGTGTACAAGGTCGGCGCTGACCAACTGGCCCAGCGCGTCGTCGAGGTCGACGCCGAGGGCCGTCGACGTTGGCCGCAGGTCGTCCCGATGCGCCTGGCCGCGATCGAGGAAGCCGCGGAGCACGGCTCGATGCAGTTCCCGCACCGCTGCCGGCAGCTGCTGGGCGGCGGCAATGACGGACTGAGGTGTGCGGGCGCGCAGTGCGTCGAGCACGCGTTGCGGTGTTGGCAGGTCGAGTCGGCATGCGTCGCCCGTCGGCGCTCCGGCCTCGGGGCGCATCACGTCGACGCCGTCCACCAGCACCGTCGGTGACGGGTACCGGCCGACCCGGTCAACGATCGGCACATCCATGCCCAGCTCGGCCAGGCAGTCGGTGACCGTCTGTCTGGCGGCGGCCGCATTCGGGCATCCAGGCGAGGTGAGCACTTCGATCTGCATGACGGTCACTCCTGTGCGGCGGTGGTTGGCGAGGCGGCGGTTTCGATGTCCTGCAGGATCGGGCAGTCACGCTCAGCGCGGGGCTTGTCGCAGGTGTCGATCAGGCAGGTGAGGGCATCTCGCATGCCTACGAGTTCGTCGATGCGCAGCTGTAGGTCTGCGATCCGGCGGCGGGCCATCGTCTGGGCCTCATCGCATGACGCCGGACCGCCCTCGGCAAGGTGCAGCAGCTCCTCGATGTCGTCGAGAGTGAATCCGAGTTGTTGAGCACGTTTGACGAAGCGCACCACCCGCACCGCGTCAGGGGTATAGGCGCGGTACCCCGATGGGGTCCGTGCGGGTTCGGGTAGCAGGCCGCGGCGTTCGTAGTAGCGCAGGGTCTGGGCGTTGACCTGGGCCCGAGCGGCGACCTCGCTTGTTTTCACCCCACCAGCATGAACCCTGTACCCAGGTACCGAGTCAAGCGCCCTCAGGACTCCAACCCGGACCGCGGAAGGTGTGCCCCCAGCGGGCCCGCCAGGAACGCGCGGCCCGCACGTCCCGCCAGATGCCGACGTATTCATGGGTTGCCACCCGCACCGGGTTGAACGTCTTGATGTTCTTGGTCAAGCCATAGACCACGCGCTCGCCTTCGGGTTCGAAACTGCCGAACAGCCGATCCCAGATGATCAGGATGCCACCGTAATTCGTGTCCAGATACTGGTCGTTGGAGCCATGGTGGACTCGGTGATGCGACGGCGTGTTCATCACGAACTCGATTGGGCGCCACAGCTTTCCGACCCGCTCGGTGTGGATGAAGAACTGGTAGAGCAGGCTGACGGACTGCTGCAGCAGGATCATCCATGGCGAAAACCCTAGGAATGCCAACGGAAGCCAGAACGGCAACGCACTGAACGGCGTCCAGGTCTGACGGAGCGCAGTCGAGAGGTTGTAGTGCTCACTGGAGTGATGCACGACGTGGCTGGCCCAGAACACCCGAACGGTGTGGTGGGTGCGGTGATACCAGTAGTAGAGGAAGTCATCGGCGACGAAGAGCGCGATCCAGGTCAGCGGGTTGTTCGCCGGCAAGTGCACAGGCGCCACCAGATAGGCCGCGCCATAGGCCGCCAGCACCGCCAGCTTCCAGCCGATGTTGATGAAGACGTTGCCGAGCCCCATGGTGAGACTGGTTCGGGAGTCCCGGATTTCGTAGCCAACCTCGTCGTCGTCGGGCAGGAAGCGGAACGACAGCGCCTCCAGCACCAGGCAGATCACGAACACCGGAATCGCATGCAGGATCAGGTCGAACATGCGCTGTTACTCCTCACCGAAAGCATCAGTGGCAGAAAGGGTTTCAACAACACGGCCGAGCAGCTCGTCGGCCAGCCGGTGGGCGCCGTCGCCGTCGCGCTCGGCCAGCCGTTGGGCCAAGACTAGATGTGCGTCACGGTCGGCCAGCTCGGCGGAGGTGCCGAGCTCGGCGATCACGCCGAAGCCGATGTCGGCGAACGCGGCCACCAGTGTGTTCAGCGCCAGCCGGTAAGCCAGGTTGCCGCTGCCGTCGATCACCAAGGTCCAGAACGCCAGGTCAGCGGAGATGGATTCATCGGTGCGTTCCGGTGGGTATGCCGCGGCCGCGGCGCCGATGGCCACCAGCTGATCATCAGAGGCGTGCCGCGCGCACAACCGGGCCGCATCTGCGGCCACTGAGCGGCGCATCACCATGATGTCGCGGGCGATCTGCAGCGCCGGCACAGCACCAGTGGCAGCGAGGGTGCTGAGCACGTCGAGACCCGCGGTCTGACGCCAATCCTGGACCCGCGTCTTACCGCCGTGACTGATCCGCACCAGCCGGGCCTGCTGCAACCGTTTGAGCGCTTCCCGGACAGCGTGCCGGTTCACCGCAAAGGCCAGCGCCAGCTCCCGCTCGGACGGCAGCGCCTCGTCGACGGCCACGCGGCCGGCCAGAATCTCGTCGACAAGGTGCGCGAATACCGCGTCGCTAACCGCAGCGCGGGAGACGGGTGCGATGTCCATGTGTTGATGATCGGGGGTTTCCCGATAACTGGTCAACTGGTTGGACCAGTTATCTGGATCACATATACGCGAATGCCCCGCGGGAATCTCCCGCGGGGCATTCTGGCGAAATGCCGACTACGTCGCCGGGACGGCTTGCCGGCCGACGTGCTCGCCCGTCGCCGCGCGCAGGTGCGGCTGACGCAGGAACACGAACCAGGTGACGACGCCACACACCACGTAGAAGGCGAGGAATACCCAGAACGCGGTGGTCGCGGAATGCGCCGGCCCGGCGTACGACGCCCGGAGCACGATGTTGACCAGCACGCCGCCGAAGGCACCGACCGCGCCGGCGAAGCCGATCAGCGCACCGGACATGCTGCGCGACCACAGCGTCTTCTCCGCCGCGCCGAGCTCGTCCTTGCTCTGCGCCTTGGCCTCGAAGATCGACGGGATCATCTTGTAGGTCGACCCGTTGCCGAGGCCGGTCAGAATGAACAGCACCATGAAGGCCGCGATGTAGATGGCCATCTGGGCGCCGGTCGCCGGCCCCTTGGTGGCGTCGGCCCACATGCCGACGGCTACCAGCGCACCGGTGACGGCCGTCATCGCCGTGAACGTATACAGCGTGATCTTGCCGCCGCCGATCTTGTCAGCGAGCTTGCCGCCGATCGGCCGCGAAATCGAGCCGAGCAGCGGCCCGAGGAACGCAATCCAGGCCGTGTGGATCGAGGCGTCAAAGTTGGCCTGCGCCAAAGCCTTCGCCGCTTCCTTGGGAAGCTTGGCCGCTGCCGCGACGTGGTACTTGTCCAGCAGCGGAGCGATTTCCTGCGCGGTGAAGTTGATGTTCAAAATCTGCGTGAACGCGAAGCTGAACCCGATGAACGAACCGAACGTGCCGATGTACAGGAAGCACATCACCCACGAGTTACGGAACTTCATGGCCTCGACCATCGCCGAGAGATTCGACTTCTGCCCCTGCAGGTTGTCCATGAACAGTGCGGCGCCCAGGGCCGCCGCTGCCAGCAGCACCAGGTAGATGGCGCAGACAACCTCCGGGCGACGGTTGCCGAGAACGGCGATCACGATCAGACCGATGATCTGCAGAGCCGGGACGCCGATGTTGCCGCCGCCGGCGTTCAAGCCCAGCGCCCAGCCCTTGAGCCGCTGCGGGTAGAAGGCGTTGATATTCGTCATCGACGACGCGAAGTTACCGCCACCGAAACCGGCGACCGCCGCGACGATCAGGAACGTCGTGTAGGACGTGCCCGGATGCATCATGAAATACATGGTCAGGGCGCACGGGATGGCCAGCATCAAGGCGCTGAAGACGGTGAAGTTGCGCCCACCGAACTTCGCGGGTCCGATGGTGTAGGGAATGCGCATGAACGCGCCCACCGCGATCGGGACGGCGCCGAGGACAAACTTGCCCAGCGGATCGATGCCGTAAACCGTCTGCGGCATGAACAGCACCATCACCGACCAGATGCTCCACACCGAGAAGCCGACATGCTCGGCGAAGATCGACCAGATCAGGTTCCGCTTGGCGATGTCCTTGTTGCCGGCGTCCCACGCAGCAACATCCTCGGCATCCCAGTGCTCGATGTCGCGGTTGCGTTTTAACACACTCACAGTGCCTCCCAGCTGATGAACAGTTGAGATATGTGTACGGGTGCGCGATTCCGCAGCTGTTGCCCTTCGGTGTCGGCAAAGTCAATAGGGACTCATTTGCCCTCGCCGGCACGCGTGACCGGGTGGATTCACTGCCGTCGCGTCCACGCAACAAGCTCGAAATAACTGGTCAGTGCCGTCGGCGCCGGAGCCAGCCGGCCCAGGCGACCAACACCACGACGATGGCCAGCACGCGCACCACATTCGCCGCGGACGCCGGGTACAGCACACCGGTGAGGTAATGCGCGATGAATCCGTCGGATGGCAGCTGCGCCATGCCGGCGCGCGGGCGGGCCCACCGTTCGAGATCAGTGAGCGCGCAGTCCAGGCCCAAGGCCGTGCTGACGATGCCCCACAGCACCGCGGCCACGTGCGGCCAGATGACCCAGGGCCAGCGCCAAGTGAGGAAACCGCCGAACACCATGAAGGCGATGAATGCGAAGTGCACCGCCACGACGGCCGCGACCAGCAAGGGATACCCCATCGCGACGGTGACGTCGGCAGAAACTGGGAGGACCAGGGATCAGGCCTTCTTGGCTTCGTCGCCTTCGCCGGCCTTGGTCTCTTCAGCCTTAGCCTCTCCGGCGTCAGACTCCTCGGTCTCCGCAGAGTGTTCCGACGCGTCAGCCTCAGCCTCCGGCTCCGCAGCCTCTTCGGTCTCCTCGGCTTGAGGCTCCTCGGCCTCGGACTCCGGCTTGGCCTCGTCCGAGTCGGCGGCCGCGCCGGCCTTTGCCTCTTCAGGCTCAGCCTCGGACTCGTCCGAAACCTCTTCGGCCGCAACCGTTTCCGACTCGTCCTCGGGGTAGTCCTCGGCAGCGTCCGCCTCGGCGGGCTCGTCATCCGCAGCATCGGATTCGGCTGATGCCTCACCGCCGCGCGCGCGTTCCCGCAACGCGTCGACGATGAGCAGCAACACCCCGATGACGCTGGCGCCGATGCACACCCAGGCGATCAGCTCATTGCTGGTGACAATTGCGGTCACCAGCGCTGTCAGGCCGATGAGGGCAAGGACAAGAGCAATGATCAGCATTGGTCAGCCGTCAGCTGTTGCCCCGGTTGAACTGGCCGAAGCCAGCACCCTCGCCACCGGCAGACGAATCCGCCGGAGCGGCGGAACCGCGCTGGCCGAGCTCTTCGAGCTGGGACTCCAGGTAGGTCTTGAGGCGGGTGCGGTACTCGCGCTCGAAGGTCCGCAGCTGCTCGAGCCGGCCTTCCAGCACCGTGCGCTGCTGGTTGATGTTGCCCATGATCTCGGTGTGCTTGCGCTCGGCGTCGGCCTGCAGGGCGTCGGCCTTGTCCTGGGCCTGACGCAGCTGGGTGTCCGAACGGGTCTGTGCGTCGGACAGCATGGCCTCAGCGCGGGCCTTGGCGTCGGCAACCGTGGTCTCGGCAGTGTGCTTGGCATCGCTGACGAGAGCGTCGGCCTGGGCACGGGCGTCGGCGAGGGTCTTGTCGGCCTCAGCCTTGGCTGAACCGGTGAGGCGGTCGGCGGTGTCCTGGGCCAGGCTCAGCACCTTGGCCGCGCGCACGTGGTGATCCTCGCCGACCGGCGCTGCGACCGGAGCGGCGATGGGAGCCGCCACCGGGGCTGCCACGGGCTCGGGCTCCGGCTTGGGCTCGGGTTTGGTGAACAGCGGTGCTGCGGCGACCGGCTGGCCGGAGCGGGCGGACTGAAGCTCGGCGTCGAGCTCGGACACGCGCTGCCGCAGATCGCTGTTCTCTTCGATAAGCCGAGTCAGCTCGGTCTCGACGAGATCGAGGAATGCATCAACCTCGTCCTCGTTGTAACCGCGCTTGCCAATCGGCGGCTTGCTGAATGCGACGTTGTGGACGTCAGCCGGAGTTAGCGGCATCTTCTGCCCCCTTGCAGTCTGGACCGTCAATCGGTGTCAAAAGTGTAGAGCGATCAAAGTGTAGAGCGATCGTGGAGTAACTGGAGTCCATCCTGTCACAGCAGACCCGTCGGTTGCAGGCGAGGTCCGGAATTAAGAACGAATTTCAATGTTTCATTGGAATTCGGCAACGGCGTCCAGCGCCGGTTCCCAATAGGCCAATACGAAAGAAGTGCATTAATTACATAAATGTAATTAATGCACTTCTGCAGGTCAGGCCGCTCAGACCCCAACCTGGTCAAAAGACAGCCTCATACCGACGAACACCACCATGAGCAGCACCACGATGGACAGGTCCACCCGGACGGGCCCGATGGTCAGCGGAGGGATCAAGCGCCGCAACAGCTTCACTGGCGGATCAGTCATCGTCATGATCACCTCAAGGAGCACCACCGTCAGTCCCCTGGGCTGCCAATCCCGGCTGAATCCCCGGATGAACTCGACCACAACACGGGCGATCAGCAGCAGCCAGAAGATGAACAGCGCAAAGCCCAGGATGTCAAAGAACAGGGTCAATGCAGCAGACCTAACTAGCGCGGGAAAAGCGCCGACTGCTGCCGGCGCTTGAAAACAGCCTACCTAACGCAGACCCCTCCGGCCGGTGGCCGAAGGGGTCTTGCTGCGTATCTGCGTAAGAATTACTGGTAGCTGTAGAAACCTGCCTCGGCGATACGCCGGCGCTCTTCGGCGCTGACGTCGACGTCGGCCGGCGACAGCAGGAAGACCTTGGTAGCGACCTTGTCGAACGACCCGCGCAGCGCGAACGCCAGACCGGCGGCGAAGTCGACCAGACGCTTGGCGTCGGCGTTGTCCATCGAGACCAGATCCATGATCACCGGGGTGCCGTCGCGGAAGCGCTCACCAATGGTGCGGGCCTCGCTGTAGTCCTTGGGGCGCAGCGTGGTGATCTTGGCCAGGGCGCTGCCGGCCTCGAACAGTTCGGCCATGCGACGGGGCTCCATGGCGACCGCACCACGGGTGGCGCCACGGAGGGTGTTGAAGCGCGGGCGCTCGAACTCACGCGGGCCACGGGCTGGCATCTCGTCGTAGCCGCCGCGGTAACCCATTGGGGCGCTTTCCATTTCGCGTGCGTATTCGCGACGGTCGTCGTAGCCGCGCGCCTCGCCGCGGCCGTATTCCTCGTCCTCGAAGCGCTCGTCGCGGGCGCGACGCGGGGCCGCGTACGCACGCGCCGGACGCTCTTCGTCGTCGTAGTACTCGTCGTCATACTCGTCCATCGGCGCCATACCGAAGTAGGCCTTGACCTTGTGCAGTGTGCTCATCGGATGCCCCTAGCTAAAGAATGTGGTGGTTGGTGACCGTGATGTAAATGTGACTGGAGTGACTACTCATGGTGACGTTAGAGGACGTCGTCCCATTAGCGCGGTACCGACACGCACACACGTTGACCCGTGTCGCACGGCGACTTCGAGGTCATCCGACATGCCCGCGGACAGTCCCAGCCGGTGCGGGTATTGCGTTTGCACCCTGAGCAATTCGGCCTCGAGCCGCGCAAACTCCTGCTCGGCGTCGGTCGCCAGTGGAGGGATAGCCATCAACCCCGCCAGCTGCAGACCGGGCGTGCCATGCGCGGCCGCGCACAGTTCGTCGACCAGATCGGGCCGGCCCACCGGTACCCCGCCGCGGGCCGGATCCCCGTCGAGGCTGACTTGGATGTACACCTGTAGCGGCGCCGACCTGCGGCCTTGCTCCAACGCCTCGACCGCACCCCGCGCCAATGCGGCGATCAATGGCGCGCTGTCCACCGAATGCGCCACCGATGCCCAGCCAGCCACAGCGCGCGCTTTGTTTCGTTGAATTCGGCCGATCATGTGCCACCGAATTGCGCTATTCGACTCTATGTTCGATGACGCATCCAACAATTTGCCGGGCGCTGTGATCAATTCCTTGCTCGACAAGGCGTCCGATACCTCACCGACTTTGCCCGCGGCTTCTTGCTCCCGCGATTCGCCGAATGCCCGGCACCCCAATCGATACAGCGCAACAACGTCAGCGGCCGGAAAGAATTTGGTCACCGGAAGAAATTCGATGTCGGCCCGATCACGACCGGAAGCCGCTGCGGCGGCATCGATTCGGGCCTGAATCCGGGCCAGCGAGTCGGCGAGTTCAGCCTCGCGCGCCGCGCTGGTCATTCCATCCACACCACCGACGCCAGCCGCCCCGTCGGGGCGCCACGCCGGTGACTGAACAGTTTCGGATCGTCGACGGTGCAGCGCGGGTCGATATCGATGGCCTTGATACCCAGCCCCGCCAGCTGCCGGGCCAGACCGGCCCGCAGATCCAGACCCACCGTGCCGCGCGCCGTGGTGGTGATGCTGCCGGGCAGCACCGCCTCCACGTCGTCGGCCATTTCATAGGGCACTTCGTAATTGCGCCCACTGACCGCGGGGCCAAGCAGCACCGAGATGTCCTCGACCCGCGCGCCGAGCTGCTGCATTGCTTCGACCGTCCGCAGCACAACGCCCTTCTGCGCACCGACGCGTCCGGCGTGCACGGCGGCCACCACACCGGCCCGCGCATCGCCCAACAGCACCGGCACACAGTCGGCCGTGATCACCGCCAGCGGCAACCGCGGCGTCGCGGTGACCAAGGCGTCGGTGTCGTCGTAGGCTCCCCCGGCTCCAGTTCCGGGGCCTTCGACGACTTCGACGTGGTCGCCATGCACCTGGTTCATCCACACCAGCGGGCCGACCCCGATGGCATCAGCCAGCCGAGTCCGGTTGGCTGCCACCGCCTTTGGGTCGTCGCCGACGTGATCACCGAGGTTGAACGCGTCGTACGGGGCCTTCGAGACCCCACCGGCACGCGTCGTAGTCACCCTGCGGATGCGGAACGTCACGATGTCACATTGTTCCTATGTACCCGAGTCACTCGGCCATCGTCAGTGCTTCATGAACGGAGGCACATCGACGTCGTCATCGTCGTCGCCACCGCCGACCCGCACGGTCACCCCATTGGTCGCCGCCGGGACGCTGGACGGATCGGCGCCGAACGCACCGAGCTTGCCGGCGCTGGCGGTCGAGAACGTCTGGGCCCGGTGGGCACCACCTGCGGCGGCCTGCGTCGCGGCGGCCACACCCGGCACCGCGGTCGTGACCGGCTTGCGGCTCTGACCGGCGGTGTCGAAGCCGGCGGCGATGACCGTCACGCGGACCTCGTCACCCAGCGAATCGTCGATGACGGTACCGAAGATGATGTTGGCCTCGGGGTGCGCGGCGTCCTGCACCAGCGACGCGGCCTCGTTGATCTCGAACAGACCCAGGTCGCTGCCACCGGCCACCGACATCAGCACGCCCTGGGCACCGTCCATAGAGGCTTCCAGCAGCGGCGAGTTGATGGCGATCTCGGCGGCCTTGAGCGCGCGACCGTCACCGCGGGCCGAACCGATGCCCATCAACGCCGTGCCGGCGCTGCTCATGACGCCCTTGACGTCGGCGAAGTCGACGTTGATCAGACCCGGCGTGGTGATCAGGTCGGTGATGCCCTGGACACCGTTGAGCAGCACCTCGTCGGCGCTGCGGAACGCGTCCATCAGCGAGACGGCGGCGTCGCCCATCTGCAGCAGGCGGTCATTGGGGATGACGATCAGGGTGTCGCAGCTCTCGCGCAGTGCCTGGATTCCCGTCTCGGCCTGGTTCGAGCGGCGCTTGCCCTCGAAAGAGAACGGGCGGGTCACCACACCGACGGTCAGCGCGCCGAGCTTGCGGGCGATGGACGCCACGACGGGCGCGCCACCGGTGCCGGTGCCACCACCCTCACCGGCGGTGACGAACACCATGTCGGCGCCGCGCAGCAGCTCCTCGATCTCATCCTTGGCATCCTCGGCGGCCTTGCGCCCGACCTCGGGGTCGGCGCCGGCACCCAGGCCACGGGTCGAGTCGCGACCGACGTCGAGCTTGACGTCAGCCTCGCTGAGCAGCAGGGCCTGCGCGTCGGTGTTGATCGCAATGAACTCGACGCCGCGAAGGCCCTGTTCGATCATGCGGTTGACGGCGTTGACGCCGCCACCACCGACACCGATCACCTTGATGACGGCGAGGTAGTTATGGGGGGGTGTCATAAGTCGTCTTCCTCCCTGGATGGGCCTGGATCGGGTTGTCCGGAGCAAAACTTCCAAAATCAAAACCCTAAACCTCAACCATAGGGTTAGAGTTATGTCAGGTTGTTCCGCGCAAACAGAACGGTAGGGTGCCGCCGCGCCGCAGTCGTGCAGGCGCGCCGAAAGTTCACGCGATTTTTCTTGGACTGGGCGAGCGATGCTGCGGGGAATGGCTGGGAAATGTATGGGCTACTTCACAGTCGGCAGGTCGGGGCTGGATACGTCATAGGTGTGCCCCGGTTGAGTGAGCAGCGCGGCCAGCTTGAGGGCCTTCTCCTCGGTGCGGTCGGTGGTCCCCCAGATGACCTCGCGACCGTCGTTCAGGGTCAGCGTCACGCCCGCGACCGACGGCGCCCCGACCCGCGCGACCTGCGCGTACACCTCAGGACGCAGCGACAACAGCACCTCGAGAGCCGCCTTCGTCGCCGGATCCTTGGGCCCCGGATTGTCGGCGTCCAGATACGGCAGACCCGGCGGCGGCGGCGCGGCCGCGAAATCCACTCCGTCGCGGTCGAACAGGTGCGGGCCGTCCGGATAGTCCTTGGCCGCCACGGGAACTCGCTCCACCACGGTGATCCGCAGTGTGGACGGGTACTCGCGCTGCACGCGCGCGCTGGCCACGCGCCGGATCGTGGCGATCCGCTCGGCCACCGCGTCGGTGTTGACTTGCAACAACGGCGTGTCCGGCCGCACCGCGGCAGCCTGCTGCACCTCGTCCTCGGTGATGGTCGTCAGTCCGCTGACCACCGTGTTCCGCACCGCCATGATCGGCGTGAAGTACAGCACCAGGCCCATCGTCACCGCGAGCACCGCGGCCACGGCCGACCACAACAACAACTTCAGGCCACGGATGACGCCCCGACCGGGCATCTTGGGCTGATCGGTGAGGCCGGCGGCCCGGCGCCTGGCTTCCTGGCGCGCCTGCTCGATGGCACGGGCCCGGTCCAGCGCCTCCCGGCGTTCCTCCCGCTCCCGGCGGGCACGGCGACGCGGACCTTCGTAGTCGGGCGACGCGGGGTCGGCCGGTGCTTCCTCTGCCTCGGCGTCCTGCGCGGCGTCCTCATTGGCCTCGGGAGCCTCCGCGGCGGTGGCGTCGGGCGCGGATTCTTCTTCCGCCGCAACCGGTTCCGGCTCAGCCGAGCCGTCATCCACCGTCACGATGTGGGCCGCCCCGGGGCAGCCCGGTCGGCTTTGGCCTCCAACGCCGTCAGAATCTCCCGGCCCAGCAGGGTGACGTCACCGGCACCCATCGTGACGATCACGTCACCCGGACCGGCTTTGGCCGCCACCTGTGCGGCGACGGCCGAGAAGTCCGGCACGTAATGCACTGGGGCCGAGACGTGTTCGACGATGCTCGCGCCGCTGACGCCCGCCATCGGGGCTTCGCGCGCGGCGTACACGTCGAGCACGAACACTTCATCAGCGCGATCCAAAGCCTGCCCGAACTCCTTGGCGAAAGTCTGTGTCCGCGAATACAGATGGGGCTGGAACACCACGATCGACCGGGAGGTGCCGGCCACCGCGCGCAACGCATCCAGGGTCGCGCGAACCTCAGTGGGGTGGTGTGCGTAGTCGTCGAAAACCCGTACGCCGTAAGCAGTTCCAACCTTCTCGAAGCGCCGTCGCACGCCTTCGAAGCCGGTCAGGCCGTCGAGCACGGCCTCCGGATCGGCGCCCACCTCACGGGCCGCGAGCAGCGCGGCCAGTGCGTTCAGCGCCATGTGCTTGCCCGGTACCGACAACCGCATGCCACGCCGGTGCGGCTCACCCGCCAACTGAACTGCCGCGACTCCCCCGGTGCCCTGCTGCTGCCAGGTCAGCAGCGTCGCCTCCAGATCGGTGCGCTGCGCGCTACCGGTGGTGCCGTAGCGCAGCACGCGCACGCCGCGCTCCTGCGACCGCTGCGCCAGCGCGTCAGCCCCCGGGTCGTCAGCGCACACCACGAGCGCACCGCCCGGACGCAACCGCGCCACGAAGTCGTCGAACACAGCGGTGTACGCCTCGACGCTGCCGAAATGATCCAGATGGTCGGCCTCGATATTCGTCACCACCGCGACGTCGGGCGAGTACTCGAGCAGCGAACCGTCGCTCTCGTCGGCCTCGGCCACGAAACAGTCACCACTGCCGTGGTGCGCGTTGGTGCCGGCCTCGCCCAAGTCGCCGCCGACCGCGAATGACGGGTCAAAACCACACTGCTGCAACGACACAATGACCATCGAGGTGGTCGTGGTCTTGCCGTGGGTGCCGGTCACCAGCACCGAGCGGTAGCCGTCCATCAGCTTGGCCAGCACCACCGGGCGCATGATCACCGGGATGCCCCGGCGGTGGGCCTCCACCAGCTCGGGGTTGTCTTTGGGGATGGCGGCGTGGGTGCTGACCACGACGGTCGGACCGCCCGGCAACATGTCCAGCGCCGACGCGTCGTGGCCGATCCGAATCTCGGCGCCCCGGGCCCGCAGCGCCGCGACGCCTCGCGACTCCTTGGCGTCCGATCCCGACACCTGGCCGCCCCGGTCCAGCAGAATCCGCGCGATACCGGACATGCCGGCCCCGCCGATGCCGACCATGTGCACCCGAGCCAGATCGGGTGGCAACTCCCGCGCCATCACCTGGCACCCGCCGCAGCAGCAACATCCAAGGCGACCTGCGCCACCCGGCGGGCCGCGTCGCGATGACCGGCGAGCGATGCCGCCGTCGTCATCTGGTTCAGCGCAGCGGTATCGCCCATCAAAGTTCCGATCCGTTCGGTGACGAAATCCGGTGTCAGCTCAGCATCTTCGACCAGCAGACCGCCGCCGGCGTCGACCACCGGCAGCGCGTTGAGCCGTTGTTCCCCGTTGCCGATCGGCAACGGCACGTAGACCGCGGGCAGCCCGACGGCACTGACCTCGGCGACAGTCATCGCGCCGGACCGGCAGATGGCCAAATCAGCTGCGGCATAAGCCAAATCCATGCGGTCCAGATACGGCAGGCCGACATAGGGCGGCGCATCCGGAGCCGGCTCCGGTAGGTCCAGAGTGTTCTTGCGGCCGTAGGCGTGCAGCACCGAAACACCTTGCGCGGCGAGGTTTTTGGCGGCACCTGCGACGGCGCGGTTGAGTGACTGCGCACCCTGCGAACCGCCGAACACCAGCAGCACGCGGGCGTCGTCGGTGAAGCCGAAGAAGCGCCGGGCCTCGGCCCGCAGCGCGGCCCGATCCAGCGAGGTGATGGAGTCGCGCACCGGAATGCCGACGACCTCGCCACCCTTGAGCCCCGAGTCCGGCACGGCGGCCAGCACCCGGCGCGCCGAGCGCGCGCCGACCCGGTTGGCCCAGCCTGCACTGGCGTTGGCTTCGTGCACCACCACCGGAACAGTGCGACGCCGCCGCAGCCCACCGCCGCGGGCGGCCAGGTACGCCGGCAGCGAGACGTAGCCACCGAAGCCGACGACGACGTCGGCGTTTACCGAGTCGAGGACGGCGCGGGTTTCACGGACGGCCGCACGAACCCGTAGCGGCAGCTTTGCCAGGTCGGCAGAAGGCTTGCGCGGCAACGGAACCGGAGTGATCAACTGGAGGTCGTAGCCGCGTTCGGGGACCAGCCGGGTCTCCAGCCCGCGGGCCGTCCCGAGCGCGGTGATCCGGACGTCGGGCCGCAACGCCACCAGGGCGTCAGCCACCGCCATTGCGGGCTCAATGTGACCTGCAGTGCCGCCGCCGGCCAGAACCACCGAGATGCTACGAGTTCCCCCGTCGCTCCGCTCGCCTCGGTGCCTGTCCCCGTCGCTCCGCTCGCCTCCGTCCGAACTCACACGCAAACCTGACTCACCCGTACCGAGGACCTTCCAATGTGCGGACCGTACGGTCCGACCGGCGCGGGTCACGTCGTTGTTGACCCCTGGGGTCACCATTTTGCCTTGTCCGCCGTGCGGCACCGTCGGCCGGTACGGTCTTTTTGCGCCCGCGGTCCGGTTCCGCGGTACTTCGTGTGCGCTTGGACGCGTCGGTCCGACGCTGCCGGGCCGGGGGTTCCTGGCGGGCCTGACGGGTGGGCCGTGCGGGTTTGGTCGGCTTGGCGGGTTTGCGGCCGGCCTTGGCGGCACCGTCGGTGCGCGAGCGCAGCCGGTTCCTGGCCGAGTCCAGCGTCGTCGGCGAATACGGCACCGGCAGCGGTAGCCGCAGGATCCGATTCATCCGGTCGTCGCGGCCGGCCCGCAGCGCGGCCACGGCCTCGGGCTCGTGGCGCGCGGCATTGGCAATCAGGCCGATCAGCAAAAGTGTTGTGGCCGTTGCTGTTCCGCCGGCAGAGATGAGCGGTAGCTGAATGCCGGTGACGGGCAGCAGACCCAGCACGTAGCCGACGTTGATGAACACCTGGCCGACGACCCACAGCGTCGTCGTTGCGGTCAGCAGCCGCAGGAACGGGTCAACCGACCGCCGGGCGATCCGCATACCGGTGTAGGCGAACAGGCCGAACAGGCACAACATGCCGACCGCGCCGACGAAGCCGAGTTCTTCGCCGATGATCGCGAAGATGAAGTCGTTGTGGGCGTTGGGCAGATAGTTGAACTTCGCGGTGCCCTGCCCGAGGCCGTCACCGAACATGCCACCGTTGGCCAGCGCGTACTTGGCCTGTCGGGACTGGTAGCCGATGCCGAGTAGGTCGGAGTCCGGGTCCAGCCACGCCCGCACCCGGTCCGACCGGTAGCCCGCCGACACGGCGAACATCGCCGCGGCGGCCACCGCTGCCAGCGAGGAGGTGACAAAGATCTTCAACGACAGACCGGCATACCAGAGCAGGCCCAACAGAATGATGCAGACCGACACCGTCTGCCCGAGGTCGGGCTCGGCGAGAATCAGACCGAGAGCCAGCACAGCGGCCGGCACCAGTGGGAACAGCAACTCTTTCAGTCCGGCGTGCTCCATCCGACGGGTGGCCAGCAGGTGCGCACCCCAGATCGCGAAGGAGATCTTTGCGAGCTCGGACGGCTGCATGGAAAAGCCGGCGACGACGAACCAGCCACGAGAACCATTCGATAGGTGGCCGATGCCAGGCACCAGCACCAGAACGAGCAGCACCATGCTGACGATGAACGCAGGCAACGCCATCCGGCGCATGAACGAGATGGGCAGCCGCAACGCGATGTAGAACGCGATCAGACCGATGAACGTCCAGAGCACCTGCTTGGCGAAGATCGTCCAGGGCGAGCCGTCCTCGTCGTACGAGTGCACGCCCGAGGCCGAAAGCACCATGGTCAGACCCAGCGTGATCAGCAACGCCGCGCAGGCGACGACCAGGTGGAATGACGTCATCGGCCGGCTGAGCCAGGCCCCGAATCGGGCCCGCGTCCCCTGCCGTTTGGGCGGGGCGGCCGTGCCTTTCGAGTCCGCCGAGCCGTCTACGGCGTCTTTGGCGTCGTTAGCCGCCTCGTCGGACGCGGGCTTGTCGCCTTCGGCGTCGCCTTGGCCGGCTTTGCCCCGGCGGAGCTTGGCAAGGATATCTGGCATGTGACTACCCGACCTCGTCGTTCACATTGGTCACAAAAACCACAACTGTCCCTTGCACCCCAAAATCCTCCCCTGTTACTCCCACGGGGTGCGGCACATCCGGCGCGTGTCGCCGGAATGACCGATTTGCCACAGATGGTGGCGCGCGTCGCAGGCGTCAAAGCCGCGGCAGCGGGACTAGCTCTTGAGCGCCGACACCGTCTTGCCGAGCAGGTCCTTGGCGACCTGCGGGTCGAGGTCGGACTGGACGACGACCACGGTCTTGTCACCCGCGATCGCGGTGAACGTCGTCTCCTCGGTGGTTTTGCCATCGGCGGTGATGTGCGCCTGCACGCCCATGGTCTTCGCGCCGGAAACGTCGGGACCGGGGATGCGGTCGACCGTCGCGTTGATGCCGTCGGGCGAATCGACAGTGAAGTGATCGCAGCCGGCATGACCGAGTTCGCCGATCGTCTTGGCCTCGGCGGCCATCACGATGATGGTGTGACCTTCTTGGTTGCTGCCGATGAATCCCATGGTCTGGGCGCCGATACCGGCCGGAGCGAGCGGTTTGATCATCGAGGCGCATTCAGCCGGGGTGACGACGGACGGCGGCGTGGCGGTGAGCGCCCCGACACCGGGGGCGTCGAGCTTCTCCTGCGTCACGGTGGACCGCTCCAGATCCATCGGGTCATAGCCCGCCGGCAAGCTGCCCTTGACGGCCGAAACCTTCGAGATGTCGTACTTCGCCGAGGCCTGGTCTGCCGATCCGCCCGATCCTCCGCAGCCGGCGATCAACGCCGCGCCGGAAAGCAACACAACAGGCCCGACCAGGTACTTCGCGACACTCATGGCGCGAACCCTAACAGCGCCGCTGCGCACCACAACGCAGAACCTGAATGTCGACTGGGAGCTAGCGGCCGCCGGCCGACAGCCACTCGCTGTAGAACAGCGCCACGCCCAGGCCGCACGCGATAGCGGTCAGCAACCAGAACCTGATGATCACCGTGGTCTCGGCCCAGCCCGCCAATTCGAAGTGATGGTGGAACGGCGCCATTCGGAACACCCGGCGGCCCGTCGTCCGGAATGCCAGAATCTGAACCACCACCGACGTCACCTCAGCGACGAACAGCGCGCCGAGCACGATGGCCAGCGTCTCGGTACGGCTCGTCACCGACAGGCCGGCGATGATGCCGCCGAGAGCCAGCGAACCGGTATCACCCATGAAGATCTTGGCCGGCGCGGCGTTCCACCAGAGGAAGCCGATGCAGGCGCCCGCGGTCGCGGCCGCGACCAGCGCCAAGTCCAGCGGGTCGCGGACGTTGTAGCAGCCGGGCCCGGGCGCGGTCGCACACGCGTTGCGGTACTGCCAGAACGTGATCAGCACGTACGCCGCGCTGACCATCGCCATGGCGCCGGCCGCCAGGCCGTCCAGGCCGTCGGTGAAGTTGACCGCGTTGGACCACGCGCTGACGAGCACCACCACGAACAACACGAACAGCAGCGGCCCGAGGGTGACGGTCGCGATCTCTCGCACGTAGGACAGGCCGGCACTGCCCGGGGTCAGCCCGTTGCCATTGCGGAACTGCAGCACCAGGGCACCGAACACAATGGCCGACACCAACTGACCGACGGTCTTGGCGGTCTTGTTCAGGCCCAGGTTGCGGGAACGCCGGATCTTGATCAGATCGTCGATGAAGCCGACCGCGCCCAGTGACGTGGCCAGACCCAGCACCAACAGACCCGAGGCCGACGGCCCTTCGCCATCGACCAGCAGGCCGACCACGTGGGTGCCCAGATAGCCGCACCAGATGCCGGCCACGATCGCCACGCCACCCATCGACGGCGTGCCGCGCTTCTTCTGGTGACTGGCCGGACCGTCCTCGCGGATCTCGTGGCCGAAGCCACGACGGGTGAACAGCCGGATCAGCACCGGCGTCAGAACGATCGACACCGCCAGCGCAATACCGACGGCGAACAGGATCTGAATCATGCCTGTCCCTCCTGCGCCAGCGCCTCAGCGAGCGCGCCAAGCCCCGACGAGTTCGAAGCCTTGACCAGCACCACATCGCCGGGCTCCAGCTCGGCGCGCAGCAAATCGAGCGCGGCATCGGCGTCAGGGACCGGCGAGACCTCGCTGCCCCACGAGCCTTCCATCACCGCGCCGTGTTGCATGGCGCCCATAGTCCTCCCGGTTCCGACGACGACCAGTCGTGACACATCTAAACGCACGGCCAGTCGACCGATGCTGTCATGCTCGGCAATCGCGTCGTCACCCAGTTCGGCCATCTCCCCCAGCACTGCCCAGCTACGGACCGGCGCTGTGGATTCGGCGCGACGCGACTTGGCCATCCAGGCCAGCGCCTTGAGTCCGGCGCGCATCGAGTCGGGGTTGGCGTTGTAGGCGTCGTTCACCACGACGACACCATCGGGGCGAGTGCTGACCTGCATCCGGTGCTTGGAGACGGGGCCCGCGCCGGCGAGCGCGTCGGCCACCTGCTGCAACGTCGCGCCGCACTCGAGGGCGACGGCGGCAGCGCTCAGCGCGTTGGACACCTGATGATCGCCGTGCACGGCCAGCGCAACGTCGACCTGCTGCTCGCCCGCGTGCAGCGTGAAGCTCGGGCGGGCCAGCTCGTCGAGCGTGACGTCACCCGCCCAGATATCGGCTCCCGGCGACCGCGACACCCGCACCACCCGCGCCGCGGCGCTGTCCGCCATGGCAGCGACGGCGGTGTCGTCGGCGTTGAGAATGACCACACCATTCGATGGAACAGCTTGTGGCAGTTCAGATTTTGTGGCGGCGATGACTTCGCGGGAGCCGAACTCACCGAGATGGGCGGTACCGACGTTGAGCACCACACCGATCGACGGTGGCGCGATCGCGGCGAGCGCCGCGATGTTGCCGGGATGTCGTGCCGACATCTCCAGCACCAGGAAGTCGGTCTCCGGGGTGGCCCGCAGCACCGTCCACGGATGCCCGAGCTCGTTGTTGAACGACCCGGGCGGCGCGATCACCTCACCCAGGGGAGCCAGCACCGCGGCCATCAGGTCCTTGGTCGACGTCTTGCCCGACGAGCCGGTGACGCCGATGATCCGGAGCCCCGAGGCCGTCAGCCGGTCAGCTACCGCGCGCGCCAGCTTGCCCAGGGCCGCCAGCACCGCGGCGCCCGAACCGTCGGTGTCGTGCTCGAGGGCACCCGACGACGAATCAACCTGTCCGGCAGCCGGTTTCACCACGATGGCCGGCACCCCGACCGGGCGGGCCGCCAAGACCGCGACCGCGCCCGCAGCCACCGCACCCGCGGCGAAGTCGTGGCCGTCCGACCGGGCCCCGGGCAGCGCCAGGAACAAACCGCCCGCGGCGACGGCCCGCGAGTCGAACTCGACGGTTCCGGTCACGCGGGTCGCCGCGGCGGCCTCGGCCGTGATGTCGGTCAGCTCGCCACCGACGATATCGGCGATCTCAGCCAGGGTCAGATCGATCATGAGGGTGACTCCAAACCATCCAGGGCCAGCCCATCCAAAGACGCAGCCAACTCGTCGCGATCATCGAAGGGCCGGGTCTGCCCGGCGCGGGTCTGGCCCGACTCGTGGCCCTTGCCTGCGATCAGCACGGTGTCCCCCGCGCGGGCCCAGCCGACGGCGTAGTCGATGGCCGCGCGCCGGTCACCGATCTCGACCACTTCTGCCGTTCCTCCGGCAGCACCGGTGGCGATAGTGGCCCGAATCAGGTCGGGGTCTTCATCGCGGGGGTTGTCGTCGGTGATCACGACCAGGTCCGCCAGTTCCGCGGCGACCCGCCCCATCGGCTCGCGTTTGCCGGCGTCCCGGTTGCCGCCGGCCCCGAACACCACGGCCAGCCGGCCCTGGGTCTGCGGGCGCAGCGTCTGCAGCACCGCTTCGAGCGCGCCCGGCTTGTGCGCGTAGTCGACCAAGGCCAGGAAGCTCTGCCCACGGTCAATGGGCTGCAACCGTCCGGGGACGCTAGCGGCGGCCAAGCCGGGCGCCGCCTGCTCCGGCGATACGCCGACGGCATCCAGCAGCGCGACCGCCAACATGGCGTTGGCGACGTTGTAGCCGCCGGGCAGGCCGATGCGCAGCCGATGCGCGGCACCCTCGGGCCCGACCGCGGTGAACTGCTGGCCTCCGCGGTCCGCCTCAATGTCGCTGACGGTCCAGCCGACGGCAGCGGTGCTGCCAATGTTGACCGTGCCGGTCGTGCTCACCGTGACGGGGTCGACGGCCCGGGCGGCGATTTGCCGACCCCAGTCGTCGTCGACGCACACCACCGACACCGCCGCGCGGTTCGGCGAATCGGGTTGGAACAGCCGGGCTTTGGCGTCCAGGTAGTCCTGCATGGTCGGGTGGAAGTCGAGATGGTCGCGCGACAGGTTGGTGAACCCACCGGCGGCAAAGCGCAGGGCGTCGACCCGGCCCAGGCTCAGCGCGTGACTGGACACCTCCATGACGACGGTGTCGACCCCGCGTTCGACCATGGTCGCCAGCAGCGCCTGCAGCGCCGGCGCCTCGGGGGTGGTCAAGGCACTCGGCAAGTCGCGACCGTCGATGCGGACGCCGACGGTGCCGATCAGGCCGGCCACGCGCCCCGCCGCCCGCAATCCGGCCTCCACCAGATAGGTCGTGGTGGTCTTGCCGGAGGTCCCGGTGATGCCGATGACGCGCAGCCGCTCCGACGGACGGCCATAGATCTCTGCCGCAACTTCACCGAGCACCGCACGCGGGTCGTCGTGCACCAGCACCGGGACGTCGACGTCGAGCAGTTCCAGGCCCGCGGGGTCGGTCAGCACGGCGGCCGCGCCGGCGGCGACGGCATCCGCGGCGAACGTTGCGCCGTGGGCGGCCGATCCCGGCAATGCCGCGAACAGATCACCGGCGAGCACGTCGCGGCTGCTCAGCGTGACGCCCGTGACCCGCAACTCGCGGACCTGCGGATCGGCCAGCAGCCCTGCGCCAACGTGGTCAGCCAACGAGCCCAGGACGGCTCCGACAGGATCAGCGGGGCGCAAGGTAGGCGAAGACATGGCCTTGACACAGTACCGGGCCGTCCGCTTGGGGAAATGCCACAGCCGCCCAGCCCGTCAGGTCGCCTGCAGAATCAGCGGCGGACCCGGATCCGGCGACAGCGGCACGTTCTCGCGCTGCATCAACCACGCTGCGATGTTGTGGAACAGCGGCGCCATCGAGTGGCCCGGCGTGCCGTCAGGGTTGCGCTGCGGGTTGTTGGCCATGATGCCGATGACGTAACGGGGGTCATCCGACGGCGCCATGCCGGCGAAGGTGATCCAGTAGTGGTCCTCGTAGTAGCAACCACAGGCCGGGTTGATCTGCTGGGCAGTGCCGGTCTTGCCGGCAATCTGGTAACCATCGACGGCGCCCGGCCATCCGGTGCCCTGCTGGGTGCCGCGCGGGTCGTGCTGCAGGGTCGCGCGGAACATGTTGCGCAGCGTCTTCGCGGTCTCCGGCGACACCACCTGGACGGTCTCCGGCGGTTTCTGGTCCTGGTGAGTGCCGTCGGCCGAGACGACCGACTTCACGATGCGCGGCGGGATGCGCACACCGTCGTTGGCGATGGCCTGGTACATGCCGGTCATCTGCAGCAGCGTCATCGAAAGACCCTGGCCGATAGGTAGGTTCGCGAACGAGCTGCCCGACCACTGATCGATCGGCGGCACCAGACCCGAACTCTCGCCGGGCAATCCCGAGCCCGTGCGCTGGCCGAGGCCGAACTTCTTGAGCATGTCGGCAAACCGCTCCGGGCCGACCCGCTGGGCCAGCATCAGTGTGCCGATATTCGACGACTTCCCGAACACACCCGTGGTGGTGTACGGCTCGACGCCGTGGCCCCACGCGTCGCGGATGGTGACGCCACCCATGTTGTACGAACCCGGGACCTGCAACACCTCATCGGGATTAGACAGCCCGAACTCGATGACCGACGCTGCGGTGACGATCTTGTTCACCGAGCCCGGCTCGAACGGCGAGGTGACGGGCAGGTTGCCCAACTGCTTGTCGTCCTGGCGGCTCAGGTCCTGTGCCGGATCGAACGTGTTGTCGTTCGTCATGGCGAGAACCTCGCCAGTTTTGGAGTCCAGGACCACGGCGGAGACGTCGTGCGAGCCGGACATGTCCTTGGCCTGCTGCACCTGCTGCTGCACGTAGTACTGAATGTCGTTGTCGAGGGTGAGCTGCACGGTCGCGCCGTTGATGGCGTCGTGCCGGTCGCGGTAGCTGCCCGGGATCACCACGCCGTCCGATCCGCGGTCGTAGGTGACCGAACCGTCGGTGCCGGAAAGCTTTGCGTCAAAAGAATCTTCGAGGCCGAGCAGGCCGTGGCCGTCCCAGCCGATGTCGCCGACGATGTTGGCGGCCAGTGAGCCGCCGGGGTACTGGCGGATGTCCTGACGCTCGGCGCCGACCTCCGGGTACTTCTTGGTGATGGCATCAGAAATAGCTGGATCGACGGCCCGCGCGAGATAGACGAACGAATCCTTGCCGGTGATCTTCTTGGCCAAGGTGGCGGCGTCGGGCTTGTTGTTCAGCAAGCCGGCGACGCCGACCGCAATGTCATTGAGTCGCTTGTCAGGGTCGGGCGCGGCCGGCAGCTTGGCTTTCGCCTCGGTCAGCTGCTGCCGGATTCGGTTCGGCTGGAACGTCAAGGCCCGAGCCTCGATGGTGAACGCCAGCTTGGCGCCGCCTCGGTCGACAATGCTGCCGCGCACGGCTTTCTGCACGTCGGTGACCTTGAGCTGGCTCGCGGCTTCAGCGCGCAGCCCGGCGGCGCGGGGCCCTTGCAGCGTGAACAACTGCACGGCGGCGATCAACAGCACGAGCACGATGACGACGTTGCCGATGCGATGCCGGAAGCCGAACGAACCGGTGCGGGACTCGGCGGTCGCCGCCTCGCGGGTACGTCGTTCCTTGGCCGAATGCGGCTGCGCGGCACGCGGTTTGGTGACGGGCTGCCGCTTGCGCGGCGCACTGGGCCGCTGGCCGCCGGTCACGCGCGGGCCCCGCCCGCTCATGCGGGAGCGCCGGGCGCGGGCTGGACCGGGAGCACGGCGGCAGGCGCCTGGGCCGGGCCGGGCAGGGTACCGAGGCCAGGCACTGGGAGGGCCGGTGCTGCGGGTGCCGCAGGTACGGGCACAGCTGCCGGTGCAGGTACGGGCACGGCTGCCGGAACCGGAACCGGAACGGCCAAAGCAGGAGCGGGGGCACCCGGAACCGGAACCGGAAGCGGAGCAGCCAAAGCCGGAGCAGGGGCACCCGGAACAGGAGCGGCAGGGACCGGGAGTACCGGAGCCGCGGGGTCGGGCTCACGCACAACCTGCTCGCGTGGGTCCACGACGCGCGGAGCCGGGGCAGCGACGGGTGCGGCAGCCGGAGCGGGATCAGCCAACGGCGCGTTCAGCGGCGGCGGCGGGACGCCCTGTGCCGGCTTGGGGCTGCCGACCAGCTGCCAATTGCCCGACGGGTCCTGCACCAGGTGAGCGGTGTCGCGGGACGGGATCATGCCCAGGTTGCGGGCTGCGTCGGCCAGTGCCGGCGCAGCCTGCGCCACCAGCACGTCACGCTCAAGCGCCTCTTTCTGTTGCTGCAGAGCCTGATTGATCTCCTTGGCCCGGCCCAACTCGTAGGACCGTTCAGCCGCGGAGGTCGACAGCCACAACGTGATGCCAAGGCCCATCCCGAGCGCCCCGATGATCAGGACGACGAACGGGACCCGCGCGATAAGGCGCCGCGGGTTGAGGTCCATCTCGGCGATCCGGATCAGCAGCCGTTCCCGCAGCGGCGTACGAATAACCTTCGGCGCCTTGGCTTTACGCGCTTTGGCGCGAGCCTTCGCCTGAGATGCACTCTTCGGACGCGACGGCGCGGCGGTCGGCCGGGCGAACGGCGTCGTCTGCGGCCCCGAACCGGTCGGCTTGGACCGCTGCGGGCCCACGTCCCGCTTGCCGCGCTTGACGCGGGCGTCACCAGCCTTGTTGTCGCGCTTGGCATCCCGCTTGCCGACGTCGCGACGAGCCTCGGGCTCGTCACCGCGACGGGGGCGCACTGCGGTCCGCCGACGCGGGTCCGGCTCGGGGCCCCGTCGACCGTTGCCGCCGCGCACCGGCGCTGGTCGCTTCGCCATCACAGACCTCCCCTGGTGACAACTTTTTCCAACGCGCGCAGGCGAACTGACGCGCTTCGCGGATTCAATTCGAGTTCCTCTTCGTGAGCGCGCTCGGCGCCCCGGGTCAATGCCGTGAAAAGCGGTTCGTAGCCGGGCAGCTCCATCGGCAGGCCCTCCGGGGTACGCGACGCGATGGCATCGGTGAAGTAGCCCTTGACAATTCGATCTTCCAGCGACTGGTAGGCCTCGACCGCGATCCGGCCGCCGGGGCGCAACGCGTTCAGTGCCGCAGGCACCGCCGCGCGCAGGCAGTCCAGCTCGCCGTTGACCTCCGTGCGCAGCGCCTGGAATGTCCGCTTTGCCGGATGCCCACCGGTACGCCGGGCCGGCGCCGGGATCACTGCGTAGAGCAGCTCCACCAGCTCGGTGGTCGTGGTGAAGGGGCGAAGGGCCCGCTCGCGGACGATGGCCTTGGCGATGCGGGAGGCGAACTTCTCTTCGCCGTACTCGCGCAGTACGCGGGTCAGCTCCCGAGCGTCGTAAGTGTTGAGAACGTCTGCCGCGGTCAGTCCGGCGGTCTGATCCATCCGCATGTCCAGCGGCGCGGCCTGGGCGTATGCGAAGCCACGTTCAGCCTGGTCGAGCTGCATCGAGGAGACGCCGAGATCGAACAGGATGGCGTCCAATTCACCTGGGCGGTAACCGGATTCGGTCAGGGCGTCGTCAATGCCGTCGTACGCGGTGTGCACCAGGTGCACCCGGTCACCGAACGGTGCCAGCCGCTCCCCCGCGAGCCGCAGTGCGGTCTGATCGCGATCCAGGCCGATCAGTGTCAAGCCGGGAAACCGGGTGAGAAAGCCTTCGGAGTGTCCACCGGCGCCCAGGGTCGCGTCGATCATGACGGCGCCGGCGCCGTCGGGGCTGCGCCGGGTGAGGGCGGGGGCCAGCAGTTCGATGCACCGGTCGAGCAGCACCGGGATATGCGGACGGCGGTCGGTCAACGCAACACCCCCAAACAGCTTCGGTTGGTCGATATGTGCGGCCCCTGCAACGAGGTCTCTGTCCGAGTTCGCGAACTTGACGTTGGGGAAGTACGCCAGGGCCGGTTCGGGCAGAGGCCACGTTGCATGGGCCTGCAGGTCAATGGGTGTCGCCGAGCGCTTCATCGCTTGCCGCGGAGAAGTTCTCTTCGTGTGTTACTTGGTAGGCCTGCCAGGCGGCGGCATCCCAGATTTCGAGGTAGTCCACCGCCCCGATCACCACGCACTCCTTGGACAAGGTCGCGTAGCGCCGGTGGTCGACGGACAGGGTGATGCGCCCCTGCGCATCGGGGTGCTGCTCGTCAGCGCCTGCTGCGAAAACACGCAGATCGGCACGAGCGGCGGGGTCATTGCGGGGAGTACTGGCCACCCGGCGGGCGATCTCGGCTTCGAACTCAGCCCGCGGGTACACGGCGAGGCTGTGATCTGGACTTTTAGCGACCATCAACCCTCCTGCCAGCGCATCGCGGAACTTGGCGGGCAGCGTCAGCCGCCCCTTGTCGTCGAGCTTCGGCGTGTAGGTACCCAAAAACATCAGGCACCTCCCACCAGTCCGGAGTCGATCTCTCCGATGTCCGCCACGTTACCCCACAATCCCCCACTTCTCTCCATTCGAAGTCTAAAAAATGCCTTATTCACCCCACTCGGCACGGGTATTGCCGGAGATCCGTCGAAAACGACCGCAGCAAGCCGCTGGTGACAGCACAAAAACCACAGGTAAAGGCACATTTAGCCCAGTGGTGGGGAATTGTGGGGGACTTCGGAGCACAGCACCTGGAAAAGTCCGACCGCTCCGTCGCCGGCAAATTTCGCTACCAGCCCGGCGTGTCGCCCGTCACAGCCGCGGCGAACCCGGAAAACAAAAACAGGGGCAGCCGGATGGCTACCCCTGTTTCACGTGTGAACGTTTAGTCGTCGAACCTACGACGGAACCGATCTTCCATCCGGTTGGTGAACGAGTTACCAGCGCGAGCACGCTTTGACTTGCCCGAGGACGGCGCCGACTTGTCTTTGGACAGCACACGAGGCCCGGTCACCGCGAACACCGCACCGGCAAACATCACGACAAAGCCGATGACGCTGAGGATCGGCAGCTGGTTGATCCAGAGAATCCGAAACGCCACACCCAGCACCAGCAACGCCAAGCCCAGGACGAAGAGCCCCGCGCCTTGTAGCCGCCGCCGCGCCGACGGCGCCTGCAGCGTGCCACCGCGGACACTCGAAGCAAACTTCGGATCCTCGGCGTACAGCGCACTCTCGATCTGGTCGAGCATGCGCTGCTCATGATCGGAGAGTGGCATCCGCGCCTCCCAACTCACACCGCTGCCCGCAGCGGCCCCTGACGTCTGCACCCGTGATCACGGATACCTAACAGTCATGATACGAGGTCACACAGACACGTACCACATACTTCAGACTCCCGAATTGTAAGACTGGGACATCAGGCCGACGACAGCGCCTGCACAGCAACTCCCCTGACGCCGAAAGGGCACACACCGTGGCGACGCTCCTGACTGATCTGTCGCCGGCAGATATGCAGCACCGACTCGACGACGCGCTGTCGGTCTACGTCGACGCCATGCGCTACCCGCGCGGCACCGAACGCCAGCGTGCTGCGATGTGGCTGGAGCACACCCGCCGCGACGGCTGGACCGGCGTCGCGGCCTTTGACGTGCCCGCTGAGGCTGGGGTTGACGGCGGGGCACCGAGCTCCGCACCCATGCTCGGCGTCGCCTACGGCTACCGGGGCGCCCCCGACCAATGGTGGCAACAGCAGGTCGCCACGGGCCTTCGGCACGTCGGGACGCCGGCCGACCGCATCGACCAACTGATGACCGGGTACTTCGAACTCACCGAACTGCACATCCATCCTCGCGCGCAGGGGCAGGGACTCGGCGAAGCGCTCACCCGGCGGCTGCTCGACGGGCGCCCGGAATCGCACGTCCTGCTGTCCACCCCGGAAATCCTGGGCGAGGGCAACCGGGCCTGGCGGCTCTACCGCCGGCTGGGCTTCCACGACGTCATGCGCAGCTACTTCTTCCCCGGCGACCCGCGCCCGTTCGCCGTTTTGGGCCGCGCCCTACCCCTGGAGAGCCGCTGTGACCGCGCCGATCTGGCACGATAACGGCGTGAACCGCCGCCGCCGTCTGCGAGCCATGCTGCTGTTTCTGATG
The DNA here is from genome assembly GCF_009729415.1 of Mycolicibacterium sp. CBMA 234. Lineage (GTDB taxonomy): Bacteria > Actinomycetota > Actinomycetes > Mycobacteriales > Mycobacteriaceae > Mycobacterium. The sequence goes on along the minus strand of NZ_MPKW01000018.1, from coordinate 168,914 downwards.
CTGCTCCCCCTGATGGTCGGATGTGTGCGCGTCCACACCTCGTTGACCGTGTCGCCCGACGACCGGGTGTCCGGTCAGATCGTCGCCGCCGCCAAAGCCAAGAGCCCGGACGACAAAGGTCCGCAGCTGACCAACAACCTGCCGTTCGCCACCAAGGTCGCGGTCTCGGACTACCGCAAGGACGACTACGTCGGCTCCGAGGCGGTGTTCTCCGATCTGAGCTTCTCCGAGCTGCCCCAGCTGGCCAACCTGAGCCACGACTCGGCAAGCGCCGACATCTCGTTGCGTCGCGCCGGTGACCTGGTGATCCTCGAAGGCCGCGTCGACCTGACCACCCTGAGCGATCCCGATGCCGACGTCACGCTGTCGGTGTCGTTCCCCGGCGACGTCACCTCGACCAACGGCGAACGGGTGGCCAGCGACATCGTCCAATGGAAGATGAAGCCGGGCGTGGTGAGCACCATGAAGGCCCAGGCCCGCTACACCGACCCGAGCGCCCGCTCGTTCACCACAGCCGCAATCTGGCTGGCCGTGCTGTCATTCGTGGTGGCCGGCATCCTCGGCGGCCTCTCGTACTGGAACCGGGACCGCTCGCCAAAGATCGCCGCAGTGTCCGACGAGTGAGGCGGCACACTCTAATCTGAATGCACGCCCGGGCCGTCCGGGTCGGGGTTCAGGAGAGGGGACGCGCGCTGAGCGTCGATGCAGCAGGTCCGTCGGCTGGCGAGCTGGCGAACGCCATCACAGATCAACTGCGCGACTATCTCGCCGAGCGCCGGCGGGACAGCGCCTACATCGGCGATGCCTACGCCGAGCTGACCGGAGCCCTCGAAGAATTCGTGCTGCGCGGCGGCAAACGGGTCCGCCCGGCGTTCGCCTACTGGGGCTGGCGGGCGGTGGCCGATCGTCCGGCCGATACCGGCGCCCTGCGCCTGTTCTCCGCGCTGGAACTGCTGCAGGCCTGTGCCCTGGTGCACGACGACGTCATCGATAGTTCGGCGACCCGGCGCGGGCTGCCGACCGTGCACCGGTTGTTCGCCGAGAAACACCGCGAGGGCGGGTGGCGCGGCTCGTCCGAGCAGTTCGGCCTGTCCGCGGCCATTCTGCTCGGTGACCTGGCACTGGCCTGGGCCGACGACATCATCGTCACCGCCGACCTGTCGGACGACGCGAAGCGCCGGGTACAAGAGGTGTGGGCCCACATCCGCACCGAGGTGCTCGGTGGGCAGTATCTCGACATCGTCGCCGAATCCAGCGGCGCCGAGACCGTGGCGTCGGCCATGAACGTGAATCTCTACAAGACGGCGTCGTACACCGTCACCCGGCCGTTGCAGCTGGGCGCGGCTGCGGCCGCCGACCGGCCCGACGTGCAGAAGATCTTCCACGCCGTCGGCACCGACCTGGGCATTGCGTTCCAGCTGCGGGACGACGTGCTCGGCGTGTTCGGCGACCCCAAGGTCACCGGCAAGCCGTCGGGTGACGATCTGCGGTCCGGCAAGCGCACCGTGCTGCTGGCTGAGGCGGTCGAGCTGGCCGAACGCACCGATCAGACCGCCGCGGCGCTGCTGCGCAACTCGATCGGCACCGATCTGACCGATGCACAGGTCAGCGAGCTCTGCGGCGTCATCGACGCAGTGGGCGCACTGGCGGCCGTCGAGGACCGGATCACGGTGCTTACCGACCGCGGACTGGCGGCGCTGGATGCGGCCCCCATCGACAGCCAGGCCAAGGCCGGCCTGACCGAACTCGCCCGTCGGGCGTCGAACCGGTCGGCCTAATGTTCTTCACCCGGCTCACCGCATTCGGGCGCTCCGACGAGGGGCGTCCGGCCCTGCTGGGCTTCGCCGGCGCCATCCTGATCGCCCTGGGTGGGCTGGGTGCCGGCAGCACTCGCCAGCACGATCCCCTGCTGGAATCGATGCACCTGTCCTGGTTCCGGTTCGGCCATGGGCTGGTGCTGTCGTCGATCCTGCTGTGGACCGGTGTGGCCCTGATGCTCATCGCCTGGCTCGCGCTGGGCCGGCGGGTGATCGACCGCACCGCGACCGACTACACGATGATCGCGACAACCGGCTTCTGGCTGGCCCCGCTGCTGCTGAGTGTGCCGGTGTTCAGCCGCGACACGTACTCGTACCTGGCTCAGGGCGCGCTGCTCCGGGATGGCTTGGACCCTTATCTCGTCGGACCGGTCGACAACCCGAACTCGTTGCTGGACAACGTGAGTCCGATCTGGACGACGACGACCGCGCCGTACGGGCCGGCCTTCATCCTGGTGGCCAAATTCGTCACGCTGATCGTCGGCGACCACGTGGTGCAGGGCACCATGCTGCTCCGGCTGTGCATGCTGCCCGGCCTGATCATGCTGATCTGGGCGGCGCCCCGGGTAGCCCGGCACGTCGGCGCCAACAGCGCTGCCGCCCTATGGATTTGCGTGCTCAACCCGCTGGTGATCATCCACCTGATGGGCGGGGTGCACAACGAGATGCTGATGGTGGGGCTGATGATGGCCGCCATCGCACTCACCTTCGAACGACATCCCATCGCCGGCGTCAGCATGATCGCCCTCGCGGTGGCGGTGAAAGCCACCGCGGGACTGGCACTTCCGTTCATGGTGTGGGTCTGGATGCGCCAACTGCGCGAACGGCACCCGTGGGGTGCGGTCCGCACATGGGTGGTAGCCACCGCGGCGTCGGGAGCGATCTTCACCGTGGTGTTCGCGGTCGTATCGGTCGCCGCGGGCGTCGGGCTCGGCTGGCTGACCGCACTGGCCGGGTCAGTGAAGATCGTCAACTGGCTGACCATCCCAACAGCCACGGCCAACCTCATCCACGCCATCGGCGGCCTGTTCACCACGGTCAGTTTCTACGCGGTGCTGGACGTCACCCGGATCATCGGCATCGCCATCATCGCGATCTCACTTCCGTTGCTGTGGTGGCGATTCCGACATACCGACCGGGAAGCGCTGGTCGGCATCGCCCTGGTGATGGGCGTCGTGGTGCTGTTCGTGCCGGCCGCGCTCCCCTGGTACTACACCTGGCCGCTCGCCATCGTGTCCGCGCTGGCCCAGAGCCGGTCCGCGATCGCGCTGATCGCCGGGTTCTCGACCTGGATCATGGTGATCTTCAAACCCGACGGATCACACGGCATGTACTCCTGGCTGCACGTCATCCTGGCCACGGGATGTGCTGTGGCAGCGTGGTATTCACTGGCGCACGCACCCGAACAGGCCGAGCAGCCGGCGGCCGCCAAGCCCGCCGACACCGCCGCTTAGACGTTCCGGGCCTGCGTGCCCTCGCCGTCGATGCCCCAGCTGATGACCCGGTTGGGGGTCAGCCGGATGATGTCGCCGCTGAGGCCGCCTTCGGTGCTGCCCTCGCCGGGCCGGACCTGCGCGGTGGCTGCGGGCCGCACTGCTCAGCGCGCTGCTGGTGGGTATTGCCAGCCAGCGCTATCTTCTGCAGCTCCCGACCTGGCCGCAGCGTCCGACGAGGACATCGTGCGGATCATGGCCCCGCTGTTGGCGGGGCTGTTGACCGCGGACTAAGGGGGCTAGTAACCCATCGCCGGTGATGTCGGGCTAGTAACCCATCGCCTGGGCCCGGCGCAGCACTTCGCGGGCCTGGTGCGAATGCAGCGCGTCGACCGGACGCGCATTGACGTGGCGTTCGGTGCTGCCGTCGCGGGTCAGCGTGAGCGACTCATCTGCGGTGAACAACCACCGCACGATGTCGGTTTCGTGGAAGCCGCCGTCACGCAGCACGACGAGCAGCCCTGGCAGCTGCTTGATCACGTGGCCCTTGGCGTCGAAGAAAATCTTGGGCACCACGATGGCGCCGTCACGCCGCACCCCGATCAGGTGCCCGTCCCGCAACTGCTGGTGCACCTTGGTCACCGGAATACCCAACATGGCTGACACTGCGCGTAGGTCGTAGACCGCTTCATCGGGACCGATAACGTCCTCTGCGGCCGGAATGCTGCTCACGCAGGAGATTCTAGAGCCGTACCATTGCCAGGTGCAGCCATCCCAGCAACCCGACCCACTGATCGGAGCAGAGCTGGACGGGCGATACCGGGTGGATGCATCGATAGCCAGTGGTGGCATGTCGACGGTGTACCGCGGTCTGGACACGCGGCTGGACCGCTTGGTGGCGCTTAAAGTCATGGATTCCCGATACTCCGGTGACCAACAGTTCCTGACCCGGTTCCAGCGCGAGGCCCGCGCCGCCGCCGGACTGAAAAGCCCTGGCCTGGTAGCGGTTTACGACCAGGGATTCGACGGCAGGCATCCGTTCCTCGTGATGGAACTGGTCGAGGGCGGCACCCTGCGCGAACTACTGCGCGAGCGCGGCCCCATGCCACCGCACGCGGCGGCAGCCGTCCTGGCCCCGATGCTCGACGGCTTGGCGGTCGCGCACGCGGCGGGGTTGGTGCACCGCGACATCAAGCCGGAGAACGTATTGATCTCGGACACCGGTGAAGTGAAGATCGCCGACTTCGGGCTGGTGCGGGCCGTGGCTGAGGCCAAGATCACGTCGACGAGCGTGATCCTCGGCACCGCCGCGTACCTCTCCCCCGAGCAGGTCAGCACCGGCGACGCCGATCCCCGCAGCGACGTCTACTCCGTCGGCATCCTGGCGTACGAATTGTTGACGGGCGTCACGCCGTTCACCGGCGACAACCCGTTGACCGTCGCGTACCAGCGCCTCGACAACGACGTGCCGCCGCCGAGCGCCGCAATCGCCGGTGTGCCAAAGCAATTCGACGACTTGGTGGCCTGTGCAACGGCCCGCGACGTGGACGACCGTTACCACGACGCCGGTGACATGGCAGCCGAACTCGCCGCCATCGTCGCTGATCTGGGCCTACCCGAATTCCAGGTCCCAGCGCCGCAGCACTCGGCCCAGCACACCGCGGCGGCTGTGCAGCGCGGCCGCGCCGACCGCACCACGGTGGCCACCGACCGGGCCGCCGCAGGAGCCAAACCGAAGCCACCGCCGCAGCACACCCTGCAATTCACCATGGACCCGGCGATCGATCCCGGCGTACCCGAATCACCGGTCCCGGCAAGGCAATTCGCCGGCGTCGACCTCGATGACTTCGCGTGGGCCCGGCACCGGTCCCGGCGCGCCGCGGTGTTCTGGGTGCTCGCGATCCTCACCCTCACCACGTTGGTTGCCACCGGCGCCTGGACGGTCGGAAGCAATCTGAGCGGGCTGTTCTAGTTAGTCGCGGAGCATCTCCGCGACCAGGAACGCCAACTCCAGGCTCTGCTGGGTGTTCAGGCGCGGGTCGCACGCCGTCTCGTAGCGGCCGGCCAGGTCGTCGTCCGAGATATCCTGCGCGCCACCAAGGCATTCGGTGACGTTCTCACCGGTGATCTCGACGTGGATGCCACCCGGGTGGGTACCCAGCGCGCGGTGCACCTCGAAGAAGCCCTGCACCTCGTCGACGATGCGGTCGAAGTGCCGGGTCTTGTAACCCGTCGAGCTCTCGTGGGTGTTGCCGTGCATGGGGTCGCACTGCCAGATCACCTGGTGACCAGAGGCTTCCACCTTCTGGATGATGCCCGGCAGCACGTCGCGCACCTTGCTGTTGCTCATCCGGCTGACCAGCGTGAGCCGGCCCGGAATGTTGTGCGGGTCAAGACGTTCCACGTACTCGACGGCCATTTCGGGCGTCGTCGTCGGGCCAATCTTGATGCCGATGGGGTTGGCGATGGTCTCGACGAACGCGATGTGCGCGTGATCGAGCTGACGGGTGCGCTCGCCGATCCACACGTAGTGCGCGGACAGGTCGTACAGGCGCGGTTCGCCGAATTCGGTGGACAGCCGCAGCATGGCCCGCTCGTAGTCGAGCACCAAGGCTTCGTGGCTGGCGTAGATCTCGGCGGTCTGCAGGTTGCGGTCGTTGACGCCGCAGGCCGTCATGAAGTTCAGGCCGCGGTCAATCTCGCCCGCCAGCGCCTCGTACCGGGCACCCGCCGGCGAGGTGCGGACGAACTCCCGGTTCCATTCATGCACCTGCTGCAGCGACGCCAGACCCGACGAAGTCAGCGCCCGCACCAGGTTCATCGCGGCGCTCGCGTTGGCGTAGGCGCGCACCAGACGCGACGCGTCATGAACCCGCACCGCTGGGTCCGGGTCGAAACCGTTGATCATGTCACCGCGGTAGGACGTCAGCCCCAGCGAGTCTTTGTCCGACGAGCGCGGCTTGGCGTACTGCCCCGCGATACGGGCAACCTTGACCACCGGCATGCTGGCGCCGTAGGTCAGCACGACGGCCATCTGCAGCAGGGTCCGGATGTTGGCCCGGATGTGCGGCTCGGTGTTGTCGACGAAGGTCTCGGCACAGTCGCCGCCCTGCAGCAGGAACGCCTTGCCCTGTGCCACGTCGGCCAGCTGCAGCTTGAGCTTCTCGATCTCGGACGGCACGGTGATGGGCGGCACACTTTCGAGCACCTTGCGCATCGCAGCAGCCTGGTCCGCGGGCCAGCTGGGCTGCTGCGCTGCCGGACGGGACAGCGCGTCGGCAAGGCGCGCGCGCAGGTCCTCGGGCAACGGGGGCAGCTCGGGCAGCTGGTCGATGGGTACGTCGACGGTCCAGTTCACGTGTCTATGGTAGCCGCGCAGACCAGCAGGTTTTTTGCCCCGTCATGCTGCACTGAGGTACCAACCGGGACCGCCCGGGAGAAAAACGGCTCGGTGCGCGACTATTGATGATGTGGAGTGCGAAGTTGCCCGAGAGGCGCTGTCTGCGCGGATAGACGGCGAGCATGAGCCGGTACCCGCGCGCCGCGTTGACGAGCACTTGGCGTCCTGCCCGGACTGTCAGCAGTGGCACGCTCAGATGAACAGCCAGATGCAGCTGCTGCGTGGGCTGATCGCCTCGGATCGCACGCGTATGACCCCGGTGGCTGACACGGTGCCCCACCCCCCAGCTCCGACCCTGCCGGGCCGCCGCCCTGGCATCGGCTGGGCACGCATCGCCCTCGCGGCGGTGGGCGCCGTCCAGCTCGGGCTCGCCGTGATTCAGGCAGCGGGCGGCAACGTGGGGCTGCACGTCGGTCACTCCATGGGTGGCCACGTGGTCAACGAATCGACCGCCTGGTCCATCGCACTCGGCATCGCCATGCTGGTCGCTGCGGCGCTGCCCGCCGCGGCGCTGGGTGTGGCTGTCGTCGGGGCGGTGTTCACCGCCGTGCTCAGCGGCTACGTCGTCGCCGACGGACTGGCCGGCGCGGTGGGTGCGGTGCGCATGCTGAGCCATCTACCGGCGCTGGCCGGTGTGGTGCTGACCGTCCTCGTGTGGCGGCGCTTTACCGCCGAGCCGCCGCGGCCGGACCGGGATGCGACCCCGACGCTGGACGACATCACGTTGCCGGACAACGCCTCCCGCGGTCGCCGCCGGGGGCACCTGTGGCCCACCGACGGCAACGCGGCTTAGGCCACGACTAAACCATCACGCCGAACATGATCGCCATGCCCGCGGCCGCCATCGACTGACAGGCCACGGCGAACCACGCCCGCGCCGGCACCTCGGGGCGCTGCTGCCGCACCGCGAAATAGCGGATGGCCCACCACAGGGCCGCGACCCCGAAGCCCACGGTCAGCGACCAGTTGACCGCGCTGACCCACGTCGACGGGTGCCCGCAGCCACCCATCGGACCCGAGTGCCCTGACACGCCGGACATGTCCATGCCCGGCATGGACGGCATCACCGGCGGTGCGTGCGACGCGGCTGGGGTTTCACCGGCGCATTGACCAGGCAGCAATTGGCCGTCCATCACCGCATACATCCAGGCCATCGCCAGCATCATCACCGCGTGGTAGCCGTCGGCGATCCGGTGACCCGCGCGCAGCAGGAGCAGCGCAGCGAACCAGAGCGCCGCCATCAGGAAGAACACCATCGGCGGCCGGTTCGGCACGCTCATCCCGGCCGGCCACGCCATGACCAGCATCGCGACGGCCATCAGCAGATGCAGGAAGCGACTGGTCTGATCAGCCCAAGATCGCTCGTCACGTTCCACGACCAAGGCGTAGATGCATTGCACTGCACTCAGCAGGAACAGGCCGGTCACGGCCAACCGGAGCCAGATGTCCGCGATCATCGGGTCACCTCCCGCCGCTGACGCCAGCCCAGCGCCACGTCGACTGCGACGAAGATCACCAGTGTGAGGCCGAACAGCGGCGCGAAGTAGCCGAATCCGGCGAGCGCCACCACCAGCAGCGCCGCCTCATATGGACGCAGCGCTGACAGCGCGCCGCGCCGCTGACCAGTGGGCAGGGCTAAGCCGTCCCCGCGGGTGGGTCGCCGCCGCCACCACATCCGGTAGCCCAGCAGGATGGCGACGATCAACGCGATCGCCACCGCGATCAGCGCGACCTGGTTGACGACGCCGAACAGGATCCCCATGTGCAGATCGATGATCCAGTCGGTCATCTTGGCCATCACCGGCCACTCGGCGAAGTCCAGCCGCGACGTCACCGCACCGCTGGTGGGGTCGACGACGATCGCGTCGTACTGCGTCGGCCAATCTCGTTTGCGCTCGGCGACCTGCCAGCCCTGGCCGGCCGTCGTCGGCGGATACATCCACATCGGGTTCCGCAGGTGCGCGTCGTGCGCGGCCTGCAGCGTCGCGTCGGCACCGCGCAGCGCGGTGCCCTCGTCGAGCGTCGCCCCGGCGGCCTGCCCCGGCAGTGCGGTGTCCACCGACGGGCTGGTCCAGCTCAGCTGTGCCCGGAGCGCGGCGACGTTCTCGCCCGCGAACCGCGACCACGTCATGCCCGACACTGCCAGCAGCGCCACCGCCGCCAGGATCCACACCCCGAGCGTGCCGTGCCACGACAGCAGCCGGCGGCGTCCGGACGCCCCCACCTCCGGGACGACCAGTCGACGCGGCCGCCCCTTGGTGTGGCCGATCCAGAGCAACAGGCCGACCCCGGCGATCACCCACGACCAGCTGGCCGCCAGTTCGCTGTAGTTCCGGCCGAACGCGCCCAGGTGCAGGTTGCGGTGCAGTTCGTCGAACCACGCCCGCACGGGCAGCCACTGACCGTAGGTGGTCAGGGTGCCGCGCACCGCACCGGTGTAGGGGTCGACGAACACCATGCGCGAGTAGTCGGCGGGCACGTCGTCCACCGCGAGGGTCACCTGCGTCGTCTCGTCGGCGGCAGCCGGCGGCCTGATGCTGGTGACGGTGCCTTCGGGATGGGCCGCGCGGACCGCGGCCAGCTGCGCAGCCAACGGCAACTGTCGGTCCCCGACGTGGTCGACGGTGAGCTCGTGGCGGTACACCGCGCTGTCGATCTGCGGGATCAACGCGTACAGCAGCCCCGTGAACGCCGCGATGAGGATGAACGGCGCCACGAACAGGCCGGCGTAGAAGTGCAGCCGCAGCAATGCCGGGCGGAACCGCTTCCATGCCGATGGAGCGGAATCGACGGCGACGTCCGATTCCGTTAGCTGTGTGTCACTCACAATTTTCAGTAGCTTTCGACGCTGGTGAGACCCAGATGGTTGGGCTAACGCAGCATTAGTCGGCCGACAAACGTCAGGAGTTCCTGCGCCCAGGAAATTCCTACGACGCCTGGTCGTAGACTGGGTTTGATCAGTTCTTCAGGTGGAAGGCCGGTACTTTTCATGGGCTCGGACCCGAAGCCATCGCCCCTTCGAGCCGGCAGGCTCGTGCTGCCGGTGGTCGGCTATCTGGCCGCGGCGGCCGCCCTCGTCGCCTACGCAGTGGTCTCCGGCGACCAGCGCTTCGTCGCTACCGGAGACAGCTACCCCGGGATGCTCACGGCGTGTGCCGAACCGCTCGGGTACTTCACGGCTGCCCTCGCCGGCGCGATCTGCCTCGGCGGGCTGTTTTACATCGTCACGACTGCTCGTCCCGACTCGAGCGGCGTCGTCGATCCCCCGGCCTTCCGGATTCACCTTGTGCTGGAACGAGTTTCGCTGGTTTGGCTAGTCGCGTCGGCGGTCATGGTGGTGGTGCAGGCCGCCACCGACTCCGGGCTCCCCGCACTGCGGTTGCTCGAGAGCGGACGGCTGGGCGAGACCATCGCGGCATCGGAGATGTCCCGTGGCTGGATCGTCGCGACCCTGTGCGCCGCGGTGGTGGCGCTGACGCTGCGGTTCACCGTGCGCTGGGTGTCCATGAGCGTGCTGCTGCTGCCGAGCGTGATCGGCGTGCTGGCCCTGCCGGTCACCGGCAACGCCAGCGAGGGCCCGGACCACGACTACACCACCAGCGCGGTGATCGTGTTCGCGGTGGCGCTGGCCGTGCTGGCCGGCGCGAAGATCGCCGCCGTCATCAGCCCACCGGCGGCTGATCTCTGCCGGCGTGTGCTGATCATCCAAGTCGCCTGCGGAACTCTGACCCTGATCTACGGCGTACTGCTGCTGGCCGACCAGCTGGGCCCCACCGGCCTGACCGGCAGCGCCTACGGTCGCTGGGCGGTCATCGCCATGATCGCGCTGGCAGCCTCCTGGATCACTGATGCCGCGGCGCTGCGACGCGACAAGCCGTCCCGACTCGCCACCTGCCTGCCGGCCATCACCGCACTCGCCGCGGTTTCTGCCATGGCGGTACAGACGGCGCCACGCCTGTTGCACCACAAGTTCACGACCTGGGACGTCTTCCTCGGCTACGAACTGCCCGACCCGCCGAATGTGGTTCGGCTGCTGACGGTCTGGCGGTTCGACAGCTTCATCGGTATCGGCGCGCTGGTGCTCGCCGGCGCCTATCTGTACGGGTACGTGCGGCTGCGGCGCCGCGGCGACGATTGGCCCGTAGGCCGGTTGATCGCGTGGCTGATCGGCTGCGCAGTACTGCTTTTCACCAGCAGCTCGGGCGTCCGCGCCTACGGGTCGGCGATGTTCAGCGTGCACATGGGCGAGCACATGACGCTCAACATGTTCGTGCCGGTGCTGCTGGTGCTGGGTGGCCCGGTGACCATGGCGCTGCGCGCGCTGCCGCCCGCCCACGACGGTGCGCCCCCCGGGCCACGTGAATGGATTCTGTGGCTGGTGCATTCGAAAGTGACCGCAGCGGTATCGAATCCGATCGTGGCCTTCGTGCTGTTCGTGGCGTCGCTGTACGCGGTGTACTTCACCCCGATCTTCAACACCCTGGTCCGCTACCACTGGGGCCACGAGTTGATGAGCGTGCACTTCCTGCTTGTCGGCTACCTGTTCTACTGGGGCATCATCGGCATCGATCCCGGTCCCAAGCGCCTGCCGTTCCTGGGCCGGCTCGGATTGTTGTTCGCGGTCATGCCTTTTCACGCGTTCTTCGGCATCGCGACCATGACCATGACCGGCACCATCGGCGGCCCGTTCTACAAGTACGTCGGCCTGCCGTGGCTCTCCAGCATCGGCTCCGACCAGCACCTCGGCGGCGCCATTGCCTGGGGCTCAAGCGAATTGCCGGTGATCGTGGTGGTCATCGCCCTGGTGGCGCAGTGGGCGCGGCAGGACCGGCGCGCCGCGTCCCGCTCGGACCGGCACGCCGACTCCAACTACGGCGACGACGACCTGGACGCCTACAACGCCATGCTGCGTGAGTTGGCAAAGGGCCGGGAGCAGTAGCTCAGGCCTGTGATTTGTGCACGATTTTCCGCGCCAAGCGCGGAAAATCGTGCACAAATCACTTGAAGTTGCGCAGCCGCAGGCTGTTCGACACCACAAAGAACGACGAGAACGCCATCGCTGCGCCCGAAATCAGCGGGTTCAACATCCCCGCCGCGGCGATCGGGATGGCGGCCACGTTGTAGCCGAACGCCCACACCAGGTTCATGCGGATGGTCCGCATGGTGGCCTTCGCGAGATCGAGGGCCTGCGGCACCACATCAAGGCTGTCCCGGACCAAAATGATGTCGGCCGCACCGATCGCGACGTCAGTACCGCGACCGATCGCCAATCCCAGGTCGGCACAAGCCAATGCGGGACCGTCGTTGATGCCGTCGCCGACCATGGCGACCATGCGCCCGCTGTCGCGGAGCTGCTGGATCACGTCCACCTTGCCGTCGGGCAGGACGTCTGCGATGACGTCGTCGATGCCCACCGCGGCGCCCACCGCGGCCGCGGCAGCGGCGTTGTCGCCCGTCAGCAGAACGGTTTTCAGCCCGCGGCCGTGCAGCGCCGCGATCGCGCCGGCAGCTGATTCGCGCACCGCGTCAGATACGGCGACCGCGCCGCACAACTCGTCGTCCACAGCCACAAAAACCACCGTCTCACCGCGAGATTCCGCTTCCCGACGGGCGGCGACCAACTCCATGGGCAGGACGCCCGAGAACCAGCCGGGCTTGCCCACTCGGACCTCACGCTCTCCCACCGTGCCGGTGACACCGCGCCCCGGCGATGCCTGGAAGTCGGTGACGGCCTGCGGCTCGGGCGAGGCCGTCGTAATGGCAACGGCGACAGCATGTTCGGAGGCTGACTCGACCGCGGCGGCGAGCGCCAGTACCTCTTCGGCCGTCCAGCCGTGGGCGACGGTCACCGCGCTGACCGCCAGCCGCCCGGTGGTCAACGTGCCGGTCTTGTCGAACACCACGGTGTCAACGGCCCGAATGGCCTCCAGCGCCTGGTACCCCTTCAGGAAGATGCCCAGCTGAGCGCCCCGTCCCGACGCGACCATCATGGCCGTCGGGGTGGCCAGGCCCAGCGCGCACGGGCAGGCGATGACCAGCACGGCCAGCGCCGCGGCGAATGCCTTGTCCGGCCCGGCGCCCGACAACGCCCAACCCAGCGCGGTCAGCGCCGCGATGGCGAACACACACGGCACGAACACCGACGAAATCCGGTCGGCCAGCCGCTGCGCCTGCGCCTTCTGCGCCTGTGCCTCCTCGACCAGCCGCACCATGCCGGCGAACTGAGTGTCAGCGCCGACCGCCGCGGCCTCGACGATCAGCCGGCCGTCGAGCACCACGGTGCCGCCGATGACGCTGCCGCCCTCGACCGCGCGGGCGGGTTTGGCCTCGCCGGTCATGGCGCTCATATCGACGGCCGCGCTGCCCTCGACCACCAGGCCGTCGGCGGCGATGGTCTGGCCCGGGCGCACGACGAACTTCTGGCCTTCGGACAGTTCCTCGGCGGGAATGACCATCTCGCTGCCGTCGGGCAGCAGGATGGCGACGTTCTTGGCGCTCAGCGCCGCCAGCGCGCGCAGGGCACCGCCCGCTTTCGACTTGGCCCGCGCCTCGAAGTAGCGGCCGGCCAGGACGAAGACGGTGACTCCTGCCGCAACCTCCAAATAGATCGAATCGCTACCCGTCAGGGCCTGCCAGACACCGTGCACTTCCCGGGTGTGGTGACCGATGAAGATCGTGTACAGCGACCACAGGGTCGCCGACGTGACGCCGACGGAGATCAGCGTCTCCATCGAGGCTGCACCGTGCCGCGCATTGCGCAGCGCAACCTTGTGGAACGGCCACGCCGCCCAGGTCACCACCGGCGCGGCCAGCGCGGTGAGCACCCATTCCCAGCCGGTGAACCGGGTGCTGGGCACCACCGCGAACATCACCGACAGGTCGGCCAGCGGCACGAACAGCACCGCCGCGATGGCCAACCGGCGCAGCAGGTCACGGGCGTGTTTGAGGTCTTCGTCGGGCTCGTCCGTGGACGTGTTGCCGGCCGAGCGCGGCTCGGCCTGGTAGCCGGTCTTGCCGATGACGGCACACAGCTCGGCTTCGTCCAGGTCCGCGGGCGCGTCGATGGTGGCCACCCGGGTGGCGTAGTTCACCGAGGCGTGCACGCCCGGGAGCTTGTTCAGCGTCTTCTGCACCCGCGCCGCGCACGAGCCACAGGACATGCCGGTGACGTCCAGCTGAACGCGCCGCTGCGCCGCGTCAACCACAGGGGCCGTCATGTTTCTCCTTCATGTGCGGATGTCTCATCCATTGGTCGCGCCGCACCGGCCGTCAGTTCCCGACGGATCCGTCCGCTATGGTCGGGCCGTGAGTTTCCGCGGCGACGACGATCAGGTCACCCAGCTGGCGCTGGCCGCCGGACGAGGTGATCGTGCCGCGTTGGACCAGTTCATCAAGGCTACCCAGCGCGATGTCTGGCGTACCGTTGCCTACCTCGCCGAGCCGTCCAGCGCTGACGATCTGACCCAGGAGACCTACCTGCGGGCGCTGGGCTCACTGCCCCGCTTCTCCGGCCGGTCGACGGCCCGGACCTGGCTGTTGTCGATCGCGCGGCGCGTGGTGGTGGACCAGATCCGGCGTAAGCAGGCCCGGCCCCGGACGGTCTCGGGGATCGAACCCGAAGCAATCGAGAACGCAGCCGAGCTGCGTCGCCAGAGTTCCGCCCGGTTCGAGGACATCGTCGAAATCCGGGTGCTGCTGGACGGCCTGGACACCGACCGCCGCGACGCCCTACTGCTCACCCAGGTGCTCGGCCTGTCGTACGCCGAAGCCGCCGAAGTGTGCGGCTGCCCCGTCGGCACCATCCGGTCCCGGGTGGCACGAGCGCGCGACGACCTGCTGCGCGCAGGGAACCAGGACCAAAGCGCGGGCTGATCCGGCGCGGAACCTGCGCCGCCGTTTGTCCGACCAACTCTGTGAGAGAGTTTCTTGCAGACTGAACGGAGTTGGGCTTGTCTACCCGCCACACCATCGACCTCGAAAACACCTTGAGCGCCATCGGGCGACGGGTGTTCGACGAAGTCTGGATCGGTCCCGCGCGCCGCTACCCCGCCGCTGCCGCGGTCGTCGTGCTCGCGGTGTCCGCCGGAGTCTGCTGGTCTGAAACCCATCGGTGGGTACTGAAGGTCATCGCCGTGCTGTTCACGCTCGCCACAGTGGCGTCGGCAACAGCCCTGTGGCGCAAGCGGTTTCGCGTGTGTTGCGCGGCGTTGTACTTGTCGGGCGTCGCCACCGCGGCGGGATTCGGCGCAGTCTGGTGGTGCCAGACGTCGCCGGCCCGGGTACCCGTGTGGTGGCCGCTGGCCGGCTTCCTGGCAGCCGCAGTCCTGGCCGTCTGCTGGCTCGGTGTGGCGCTGACACCGCTGGACCGATCGCAACCCGACATGCGGGCCAAGGGTTCCGGGAACTGAACCCCAGTTTCATCCGACTAATGACAACGTGATCGCCGACTCCGCCCTGCGCTGGGCGCTGACCGCAGTGTTCGCGCTGGCGGCGCTGCTGTTCGCGGGCGCCGGGTGGCGGGCGCGCGGGCAGCGCGGCGTCGGGGCGCTGCATGCGCTGGCATCGGTGGCCATGATCGCGATGCTGTGGCCCGTCGGCATGCGGGTGTCGCCGCTGCTGTACGTCCTGGTGTTCACCGCCGGCGCGCTGTACTTCGCCTACCTGGCGCTCTTCGGGTTCGAGCTGCCGCACCCCGTCTATCACTGCACGATGATGGCCGCGATGGCGCTGATGGGCCTGCTCATGGCGCCGAACGCCGGGCTTCCGGTGGCGACGGCCAGCCCGGAAACCGTCGCGTCCGGGCACCACGGCGCGCACGTGAGTCACGGCGCTATCGCGGTGAGTACCCCGGTCTGGCTCACCGTGGTGTGCACCGTGCTGGCGGCGGGGTTCTGCGCCGCCACGCTGTGGTGGTTCTACCTGCTGGTGCGCGGGCCGCAGCGCCCGTACGCCGACCTGCTCATGGCGCTCGGAATGAGCGCCTCGTTCGCCGTCATGGCCATCTGACCCCGTCTACCCACTCCGAGAGGACACCATGCTTCGCACCTTCGCCGCCGTCACCGCGACGGCCGCCTGCGCCGTTGCGCTCGCCGCTCCGGCGTCGGCCCACGTCAAGGCCACCTCCGACGGCGCCCAGGGCGGCTGGGGTGTGGTGACGTTCCGCGTCCCGACCGAATCGGACACCGCCTCCACCACCGACCTGCTGGTCACCCTGCCCGACGACCAGCCGATTGTCTCGGTCAGCACGCAGCAGAAGCCCGGCTGGACCGCCACCGTCACCAAGAAGAAACTGGCCAGCCCGCAGAAGGATGACGACGGCAACGAGATCACCGAATACATCTCGACCGTCGAATGGAAGGCGACGGCGCCGCAGGCCGCCATTGCGCCGGGGCAGTTCGACACCTTCAGCATCTCGGCGGGCCCGCTGCCCAAGACCGAATCGCTGTCGCTGCCCGCGGCGCAGACCTACAGCGACGGCAAGGTCGTGAACTGGAACGAGAAGGCTGTCACCGGGCAATCCGAGCCGGAGCACCCGGCCCCCACCGTGCACCTCAAGCCGGCTGCCGGGGCCGAGCATGACGCCCCGGCAGCGGCGGCCCAGCCGTCCGCCACGCCGGCCTGGCCGGGCCTGACGGCACTGGCGGTGTCGGTGATCGCACTGCTGCTGGGCATCGCTAACCTGGCGTTGTCACGACGAAAGAATTGAGATCGGTCGCAGCGCTACCGGTCGTCCTGCTTGCGGCTCTGCTCGCGGTACTGCTGCCTACCCTGACCGCCGCCCCGGCGTACGCGCACGCCGTCCTCGTCTACAGCGATCCGGTTGACGGTACGACGCTGCCGTCCGCGCCGACGCGCGTCACGCTCACCTTCGACGAAGCCGTGCGCCTGATTCCCGCTGCGGTACAGGTGATTTCGGAATCCGGCAGTCAGGTCGACCGCGGCGTGCGGCTGCAGCCGGGCAACACCACTGTCGAGCTGGAGCTGCCGCCGAGCCTGCCGCGCGGCAGCTACACCGCCACGTGGCGACTGATCTCCGCCGACGGCCATGAGGTGTCCGGTTCGGTGACCTTCGGTGTGCAGCAGGCCCCGGACGCGCCGCCGCAAATCCATCCGGTCGCTTCCTCATCGGCGGCAGCGGATGTGGCCCGCGGCCTCCGGTACGCCGGCCTGGTGCTGTGCCTCGGCGTGCTGGCGGCGTGCCGCCTGGTCTGGGGTTGGGCTCTGGCGCTGCGGCGGACCCGCATCCTGGCCGGTGCCGGCTGGGTGTTGTTGGCCGCCGCGACCGTCATCGACACCAGCGCTACCCGCGCCTGGCTGGTCGCGCTGCTCGGCGTCGCGGCAGTGGCGCTGGTGCGAGGCGCCCGGGCCGGCACTCCCCTGTTCGTCGTCGTCGGCGCCGGTCTCGCGGTCACCATCGCGGCATCCGGTCATGCCGCGGCAGGGCCGGATCCGTGGTTGGCCACCGCCGTCACCACCGTGCACCTGGTGGCTATGGCGGTGTGGCTGGGCGGGCTCTGCGTGCTGGCGCTCGTCGTGCTGCCCGGCCGCCGAACCGACGAACTGCAGCGCTGGTCCCGGGTAGCGTTCGGCTGCGTCGCGGCGGTTCTGCTCAGCGGTGAGTACCAGGCCTGGCGGCAGGTTTCGCCCATCGAGTCACTGTGGTCCACCGGCTACGGAATGGCGTTGTGCGCCAAGGTTTTTCTCGTGACCCTGATGCTTGGCTTGGCATACCTGGGCCGACGTCGACTGACCCCGGAGCGGCTGCGACGCACTGTGCCGGTGGAAACCGCGCTCGCGGTGCTGGTGCTGCTGGTGACCACGGTGCTTACCGGCGAGCCGCCGGCCCGCACCACCTACGGCCCCGAACTGACCGCGACCGCCGCCCTGGACCAGGGCCGCCAGGCTCAGGTGCACCTCGCCACCACGCGGCGCGGCGCCATCCCCGTGGACGTGACTGTCGTCGGCGGCACTCGAGTCCTCGGCCTCCGCGGCACCCTGTCCAGCGCCGAGATCGCCTCGCTGCCAGTGCGCTTCACCGCGGGCCCGGACGGCCGCTGGCACAGCACTTACGCCACCGCGCCGCGGCCCGGGCTGTGGACGTTGCAGCTGACGGTCCAGTTCGGCCCGAACGACACCGCCGTGACCAGCGTGCCGTTCCGCGCCTGGTGACGTGGGCTGAAACTTATCGAGGCGCCGTCATCATTTCGGCGATCAACTGGTAGCGCTCCAGGTTGTGCCGGGCGTCGACCAGCGCGTCGTGCGAATCACGCGGCCGCGGTGGCATCCGCGGGCTACCGCAGTCCTCCCAGAACTGCCGCAGCTCGCGAGTGAAGCGCGGCATGGCCGGCGGCAGATCAGCCATCGGACCCCACAGCTGGCACAGCACCACGTGGTCGTAGGCGCCGACCCAGGCCCACAGCTCGATGGGCTCGTCACCGTCGATGTTGAAGAAGTCCTCCAGCTCCGACCGGATCTGTCGGCGCGACCGCCACACCTTCGACGCCGGTGACGGCAGCTTGGGCAGCACGTTCTTGCGCACCCACGAGCCCGCCCGGTCCGGGTCGAACTCCGAGGAGACGGCGTAGTACTCGCGTCCGTCCTCGGCGGCCACACCGATCGAGATCAGCTCGATGGTGCGGCCGTCGTCGATGAACTCGGTGTCGTAAAAGAACTTCATTCAGGCAACCACTTCATTCAGCCCACTTCAGAGGGCATTCGGTCCGGCGGCGCGGGTGCCGCATGGATCTCGCGGTCGAGTTGTTTATCCACGGCCGCGTCGTCGGGAAACTTTGGCATACCGGCAATCGCATCTTGTAACCACAGCTTCGCCTGCACCACCGGACGCCGAAACCACCGCTCCCGTTCAAGTGCCTTGTGCATCTTGCGCGGACGGCTGGTGTACCGCCAGCGCGCCCAGGGCGCGTGTGGCCGCGACAACCGGATCGCCCCGATGACCAGCAGCGGTGTGATGAACATCCCAATCAGGCCGGTCCACACCTTGCCCTTGAGCAGCACGATGACCGCGAGCCCCAGAGTGACAGCGGCCAGCGCCACCACGACGAGCCGGGCCGCCACGTTCTGGTCAGTCCGCCAGACCGTGATGTCGAAGAACGACAGCGGGTTGAACCCCAACACCAGCAGACCCGCCACCGCCACCGCGACGAACACCGCGTCCACCGACGTCCGGCCGTCCTCGGCCCAGTACACATCCGACAGGTGCAGGATCAGCGCGAACTCGTCCAGGACCAGCGCCGCGCCGATACCGAAAAAGACTGCCGCGACGGTGAATTCAGGCACGCCGCCGTCGACCGCCAGCGTCACCATCGTCACCCCGGAGAGCATCACCAGCACCACACCGATCACCACATGGTGGATGTGCAGACCGCCGTGGCCGATGTTGCGCGGCTGCCACCACTTGCGCGGCGCCGGGTTTTCGGCGTTTGCCCGGATGTACCGCACCACGGTGCGCGTGACGAAAAACGTCAGGATGAACGCAACCAGGCACCACAGCAGCGGCAGTCGTCCGCTGGACACGAACTCCGCAGGTATGGGCGACCGCACGGCCAGAAACTTACGCCGGTGTACGCGTGTCACCGCCCCGCAGGGCACCGACGCGCCGGTCCCCCCGATAGGCTGTCCGGCGAGATGCGTACCAGACCCGGGGTGTGGCCTACCGTTGCCTGGCGGCTGTTGCAGTTGCTAGCCACGTTGACGTTGATATGGGGCGCCTGGCGGCTGCTGGGCCATACGCCGTACCGGATCGATATCGACGTGTACCGGATGGGCGGCCGGGCCTGGCTGAACAACACCCCGCTGTACATCGAGAGCACGGTCTTTCGCACCCAGGCGGGGATCAACCTGCCCTTCACCTACCCGCCGCTCGCCGCGATCATGTTCGCGCCGTTCGCCTGGCTCCCCCTGACCGGGGCCAGCATCGCCATCACGGTCACGACGTTCGTGCTGTTGCTGGTGTCGGTCCTGATGGTGCTGACCCGGCTGGATGTCTGGCCGCAGTCGACGATCGGCGGATCAGCGCTGGCCCGACGCTGCTGGCTGGCCGTCGCCATCGTCGGCCCGGCGGTGCTGTTCCTGGAACCGGTGCGCGCCAACTTCAACTTCGGCCAGATCAACGTCGTCCTGATGACCCTGGTCATCGCCGACTGCGTCCCCCGCCGCACCCCATGGCCCCGCGGCATCCTCCTCGGCGTCGCGATCGCCCTGAAGCTGACGCCGGCCGTCTTCCTCCTCTATTTCCTGCTGCGTCGCGATTTCCGCGCCCTGCTGACGACGGTGGCGTCGTCAGTCGCGGTCACGCTTGTCGCGTTCGCGCTGGCGTGGGGCGACTCGTGGGAGTACTGGACCAAGACCGTCCGGAACACCGACCGCATCGGTACCGCGACGCTGAACACCAACCAGAACATCTCCGGCACCCTGGCTCGGTTGGGAATGGCCGCCGGCCCGAGGTTCATCCTGTGGGTGCTGCTGTGCTTCGCCGTGCTGGCGCTGACGGTGTGGGCCGCACACCGGGTGCTCAAGCTGGGCCAGCCGGTGCTGGCACTGATGTGCGTGGCGATGTTCGGGCTGGTGGTGTCGCCGGTGTCCTGGTCGCACCACTGGGTGTGGGTGCTGCCGACCATGGTGACGCTCGTCGTGCTCGCCTACCGGGAACGCAGCGCCACCCTGGCCGCAGTCAGCGCGATCGGCGCCTTCATCCTGGTCTGCACCCCGATCCGGCTGCTGCCCGAGCACCACGAGGTCGACGCCACGCTGTGGCGCCAGGTGATCGGCAGTTCCTACGTGTGGTGGGGGCTGGCCGTCATCGCAGCTGCGGGCACCATCACTGGCCGCTCGGCCCCGGCGACCGACGAATCAGAGCACGTCGCCCAGGTTCCGGCGACGAACTGAACCATTGTCAGCGCCGGCCTCACGAGCGTGCGCAGGGATCGGAAAACCGCTGTCGCGGAGGGCTGCGCGCACATTCGCGATGAGACCGCGTCGGACGACGTCACGAGCGTGCGTCCAGGTCATGGGAACTGCGATTTGGGCAATCTCACCGCACATTCGCGGTGACGTTTGACGAGCTAGCTCGCTTTGATCACGGGCGGCGGCGTCTTGCCGTCTTTGACGTCAGCCGCGTACAGGTCGACGTACTCCTGGCCCGACAGCCGCATCAGCTCGTACATGACCTCGTCGATCACGGCACGCTCGATGAACCGGTTACCGGCCAGGCCCTCGAAGCGGCGGAAATCCATCGGCTTGCCGAACTTGACCTCGACACGGCCGAAGTGCCACATCTTGCTTCCCGGCGGGTTCACCACGTCGGTGTTGATCATGGCGACCGGGATGACCGGGATGCCGGTCTCGAGCGCGATGCGGGCCATGCCGGTCTTGCCCTTGTAGAGCTTTCCGTCCGGTGAGCGGGTGCCCTCGGGGTACATGCCGAGCAGCTTGCCCTGGTCCAGGATCTTGGCCGCGGCTCTGAGCGCATCCGCCGCGGAATCGGCATCGGTGCGGTCGATGGGCACCTGGCCGGACGACGAATAGAAGAACTTGGTCAGCTTGCCCTTGATGCCGGTGCCGGTGAAGTACTCGGCCTTGGCCAGGAAGAAGATCCGCCGTCGCAGCACCAGCGGCAGGTAGAAGCTATCCGCGACGGCCAGGTGATTGCTGGCCAGCAGGACCGCGCCATGGTCCGGAACGTACTCCAGACCAGTGACTTTCGGACGACCCAGAAAACTCAGCAACGGGCCCATCAGGATGTACTTGTAGAGCCAGTAGAACATCGAACCTCCCGCTGACGGCGCCCGGACGGTGCCCTCGACAACTTTACCCACCGACTGTCGGCCCGACCACAGCCCGCAGCGGACTGACTATTCCTCCACAGATACCGGGATGGGCTGATAACGGCCCGGCCCGGACGGCGGCTCGTCCGGCTCGGCAGGCTGACGGTGTTTGCCACCGGGGCCGGACGGATCGGTCGGCGGCTCCGGATTGGGGCCGACGGGCCCCTGATCGGCGAGCGCGGCGCGCACCGCGTCCAGCAGCGAGGTGCTGTGCTCGGCGATGGCCGTCAACAGCGGATGCTGCTCGTCGTTGGCCAGCGCGGCCAGGGCGCACAGCGGGCACCAGATCTGCTGGCAGTCGCTCGGGTTCTCCCCGTCGGCCAGCATGGCCACCGACAGCCGCACCACCGGATCGATCTTGTCGATCAGGGCCTGGGCCAGCAGTCGAAGATCGACAGGAAGGTCGCCGAAGGCGTCTGCCCCGAATCCGGAGTGCGTCACTTGGGCCACACCTCCGGGTCAGGTCGAAAACGGACGGTCAATTCGCTACCGCGCAACGACGCGCCGGTCACGATGCAACGGCGCAGGACGGATGCCAACGGGACCCGGCGTCGGGTGCTGCCCGAGCCGATGATCAGGTCGTCGTCGACACGACCCAAAGTCAGCGATTCCGGGTCGATTTGTGGCAATTCTATCCGCAGGCGATACACCGCGGCCAATCCTGAGCCCGATTCGCGGTCCACGATGGGGCGCGGCGGCGGTGGCGGCGCGGCGCCGTGCCGAAGCCGCGACGCGTCGAGCAGCTCCCCCAACGCCTTCGGTCCGATGGGCTCCCCGGCCAGGTGCGGCACAAGAACCAGCCGCACATCGCCGACGGCAGCATCCAGATCGCTGAGCATGGTGCGCTGCTCGGCGATGCGCTCGGAGTACCAGTCGAATGCCGGGTGCGAGGGCAGGTTCACGTATTCGAACGAATCGTCTTGGATCAGAACCTGATTCACGATCAGCTCAGAGACGTGCACGCCCATCAGGGTGAGCGACGCCAGCGTCCGCACCGCCTCGGCCACCACCACACGTTCGGGCGTGAGCACCAGGTGCGCGGTGACGTCCGGCTCGTCGAGCAGCGCACCGAGCGCCTCGGTGGCGCCGGAGAGCCGCTCGACCAGCGCGACCATGGCTGCAGTCTTGGCATCGGCCAGGCCCACCGACAGCCGCCGGTGCCGGGGCCAGGCCCGTTCGAGATACAGCGCGAACGCCGCCGGCAGGGTCAGCATCCGCATCGCGTCGGCCGTCGAGGCACAGTCGACGATCACGTGGTCCCAATTGCCCGAATCTGCCAACTCGGCGACCTCGTGCAGCCCCAGCACTTCCTGAATCCCCGGCAGCGCCGAAAGTTCTTCCGGGGCAATATCTCCCACGTCGGAATCTGGGAATCGGGCGACCAGCACCGCCGCCACCTCGCGCCAGCGCGCCTCCAGCAGCGCCAGGGTGTCCAACGCGAGGGCGTCCAGGAAGACGCCGGCGCCCTCGTCGACCGGTACCTGCGTGGGTTCGCGCAACCCCGTCGGGGCGACCTCGGCACCGAGCACGTCACCGGTGGAATGGGCCTGGTCGGTCGAGACGATCAGCACCCGCTGGCCGCTACGCGCATCACGCACCGCGGTGGCCGTGGCCACCGTCGATTTACCTACCCCACCCTTACCGACGAACAGACTGATCCTGGCACGCCCAGCAGGGTCTGCCTCACTCAGTCTCGACTCGCTTCTTCAGATCCTTGAGCGCGGTGTCGGTCAGCCGTCGCTCCGCTTTTCGCTTGAGCAACCCGATCATCGGGATGATCAGGTCCACCGACAGTTCGTACGTCACTTCGGTGCCGGAACCCTTGGGCGACAAGCGATATGTGCCATCGAGGGCCTTGAGCAGGGAGCTCGAAACCAAGGACCAGCTCACCGACCGACGGTCGGCCGGCCATTCGTAGGCGAACACCATGGTGTCCCTGAGCACCGTCGCGTCGAGCACCATCCGGGCCGTCTTCGGGCTGCCGTCGGGGTAGACGTCGAGGACCTCGGTCTCCGGGTATTCGGCGACCCAGTCGGGGTACGAGCCGATGTCAGCGATGACGTCCATCACGGTCGCCGGGTCGGCGTCGATGTAGATGGTCTGCGCAGTCTTGTCCGCCACGTGCTCACTTCCCGAGTTAGCGATGCTGGCTCAGGCGTCAGGGGCGCCCGTCTGCCGAGCTCTCAATGTACCGCCAGCGCCTGCCGCGGGCGGGGTGATGCGGACTCTCAGGCCAGCCGCGACACGCCCACCGGGCGGGAACGCTCGAGGTCGGTCTTGATCTCGAACGCCATGTTCTTACCGGCCACGCGCCGACGATGAATCATCTCGGGCAGGTTCAGCTCAGCCAGGTCGGCGCCGGATACACCCGTCGGCTCCGCGTGCAGAAAGTAATGAAGAACGACGCCGTCCATCACGCCTTCCAACCAGACCTCCATCGTGCCGGTCAGCGCGCCCGTCACCGTCCACCGCTGCCCTGCCGGACCGCGGTCTTCAACGACCGTCAGCTTCAAGTCCGGCCACCACCGCCGCCAGCTTTTCTCGTTCGCTACCGCGGCACCGACGTCGGCGGGGTCGGCGCACACGAAGGTCTCGTCGGAGATCTGGATGCTGTTCATTCCCACCAGCTTCACATACGCCCCCACAGTGTGATGAAGCACCCGACTACGCTGAGCACGGCATTGCTGTCAGTGCACTGCCACGACCCGAAAGGCATACCGTGCGTGAGTTCAGCGTTCCCGCATCGTTCACCATCGGCGACTACGACAGCGTCGTCGCCCCGGTGTACTCCCTCGAGCGCGATGACCCCAACCACGTAGCCATTCAGCGCCTGGTGAACGGCACCTGGACCGACGTCACCAGCGCGCAGGTCGCCGCCCAGGTCCGGGCCACCGCACTCGGTCTGATGGCCAAGGGCGTCAAAGCCGGCGACCGCGTTGCGCTGCTGTCCGCGACGCGTTACGAGTGGCCCATCATCGACTTCGCGATCCTGTCGATCGGCGCGGTGACAGTGCCCATCTACGAAACCTCAGCTGCCGACCAGATCCGGCACGTGCTGGCCGACTCCGGCGCCGTCCTCGCCATCGCCGAGTCTGCCGGCCACGCCGCCAAGATCGAGTCGGTCCGCGCCGAGGTGCCCGCGCTCAGCGAAGCCCTCGTGATCGACGACGGAGCCTTGGATCAGCTGGCCGCAGCCGGCGCTTCAGTGGACCCCGCCGAGCTGGAAGCCCGCGTCGCCGCGATCAAGTCGAGCGACCCGGCCACCCTGATCTACACCTCCGGCACCACCGGTCGCCCCAAGGGCTGCCAGCTGACCCACGCCAACCTGCTCTCCGAGCTGCGCGGCGTGAAGGCCTGCTTCCCCGACCTGCTGGCCAAGGGCCAGAAGCTGCTGGTGTTCCTGCCGCTGGCGCACGTGCTGGCCCGGGCTGTCGCGGTGGCCGGATTCAGCAACCAGGTGACGCTGGGCTTCACCAGCGACATCAAGAACCTCGTCCCGATCCTCGGGGTGTTCAAGCCGACGCTCGTGGTGTCGGTGCCCCGCGTGTTCGAGAAGGTCTACAACACCGCCGAGCAGAACGCCCGCAACGACGGCAAGGGCAAGATCTTCCAGATCGCCGCCGACACGGCCATCGAGTGGAGCAAGGCGCAGGACACCGGGGGCGCCGGGCTGCTGCTCAACCTCAAGCACACGGTGTTCGACAAGCTCGTCTACGGCAAGCTCAAGGCCGCGCTCGGCGGCAACTGCGTCGGCGCTATCTCCGGTGGCGCGCCGCTCGGTGCCCGCCTGGGCCACTTCTACCGCGGCGTCGGCGTCACCATCTACGAGGGCTACGGCCTGACCGAGACCAGCGCGGCCATCACCGTCAACCGGATCGGCGAGCTGCGCGTCGGTTCAGTGGGCCGGCTGGTGCCCGGCAACAGCATGCGGATCGCCGACGACGGTGAGCTCCTGCTGTCCGGCGGCGTGGTCTACGGCGGCTACTGGAACAACCCGACCGCCACCGACGAAGCCTTCACCGACGGCTGGTTCCACACCGGCGACCTCGGCGCCATCGACGACGACGGCTACCTGTCGATCGTCGGGCGCAAGAAGGAGATCATCGTGACCGCGGGCGGCAAGAACGTCGCCCCGGCGCCGCTGGAAGACGTCATGCGCGCGCACCCGCTGATCAGCCAGGCCATGTGCGTCGGCGATCAGGAGCCGTTCATCGCCGCGCTGATCACCATCGATCCCGAGGCTTTCGAAGGCTGGAAGCAGCGCAACAACAAGGATGCCGGGGCGTCCGTCGGCGACCTGGCCGAGGACCCGGCGCTGATCGCCGAGATCCAGAAGGCTGTCGACGACGCCAACCAGACGGTGTCCAAGGCCGAGGCCATCCGCAAGTTCAGGATCCTGCCGGTCGATTTCACCGAGGACACCGGCGAGCTGACACCGACCTTGAAGGTCAAGCGCAAGGTGGTCGCCGAGAAGTTCGCCGCCGAGATCGCGGCGCTCTACTCCTAGAGCGATTTGTGCACGATTTGGTCCGCTGAGCGCACCAAATCGTGCACAAATCCCGAGGAATCAGAGCAGTTCGGCGAGCCGCCGGCCCTTCATGTTCCACTGCCAGTTGTCCACGACGAACTGACGGCCGGCGGCGCCCATCGCGGCGGCCCGGTCCGGGTCGGACAAGATATCGCCGATGGCCTCAGCGATGTCGACGACGTCCCCACCGTCGACCACGTGGCCGGTCTTGCCTTCGACGACGGTCTCGGGCGCGCCCCCGGAATTACCGGCGACCACCGGCACCCCGCAGGCCGAGGCCTCCAGGAACACGATGCCCAAACCCTCGACGTCCAGGCCGCTCCCCCGGGTCCGGCACGGCATGGCGAACACGTCGGCCATCGCGTGGTGGGCCGGAAGCTCGTCGCCCGGCACGCCGCCGGTGAACACCACATGGTCGGCGACGCCAAAACGCTGCACCAACTTCTGCAGCTCGTCCCGGTACGGCCCGTTGCCGACGATCACCAGCGCGGCACCGTCGATCCGGTCCCGGATCATGGGCAGCGCCCGGATCAGCATGTCCTGGCCCTTGCGCGGCACCAGACGGGACAGGCACACGATCACCGGCCGCTGCCCCAGCCCGTAGCGGGCGCGCAGCTCGGCTCGGGCCACCTCGTCGGGGACGAACCGGTCGACGTCCACGCCGGGCGACAGGTATTCCAGGGCCGCTTCAGGCCCGAACGCCGCGGCGAACCGCTTGCGTGTGTAGTGACTGACGAACGTCACGATGTCCGTGTTGTTTCCGATGTGCCGCAAGGCATTTCGCGCTACCGGCAGCATCGACCAACCCACTTCGTGGCCGTGTGTGCTGGCCACCACGCGGGTGGCCCCGGCGTCGCGGGCCAGCGGGGCCAAGAGCGCCAGCGGAGCCGCCGCGCCGAACCACACGGTGTCGATCTGGTGCTCGGTGATGAGCTTGCGCATCCGCGTCGCGACGGACGGTTCGGGCAGCATCAGCGTCGTCGGGTGCCGGACGACCTCATATCCCGCGGAAGCGTCGTACTCCGAGGCGCCCTTCCACTTCGGCGCGTACACCGTCAGCTCATGTGACCCGCGGACCAGCAGCTCGCCGACGAGGCTCTCCAGATACGACTGGATACCGCCGCGGCGGGGCGGAAAATCATTGGTCAACAGCAGCACCCGGGACATCGCGGTCAGGCTATCGCGTCAGCCCCGGCCGGCAAGCCACCGCTGCCATGCAGCGGTCAGCGCGTCGCGATCGAGACCAAGGGTGTCGGCCAGCGCGATGTCGAGGTCGGGATGGCCGGCGCCACACGCGGTCAGATACAGCTTCCGCAACACCGGATCGCCGAACTGCGCGCCGACGAACCGGGCGAACCACCACGCCCGGTCATAGGCCAACGACAGCGCCGGCCCGGTGACCTCGAAATCGGTGTCGGTGGGCAGCACCGCCATGTCTGCCGGCGCCGGCAGCGGCGTGCGCGGACGGCTGACATAGTCGGCGACGCCCTCGGTGAGGCACCATGGCGCGTCGGCGGCCGTCACCGAGCGGGAGGCGTAGTGAAAAAGCTCATGCCGCAACACGATTCGCAGGGCACCGGGACCCATCGCGGTGGCGCCCGGAGCGAACACGATGCGGTCGACGGTGGTCGCCGCCGCGAACTCTTCTTTCCCACCGGCCAGCGCCCGGAATTCCTCGTCGGTGCCGGTGGTCACGATGGTGATCTGACGACGCCAGTCGTCGCCCCAGAATGCGGTGATTGCGGCGACGGCGCCCGCAAGTTCACCGGTGATCCGGGCCGGCAGGGTCGAGCCGGCATCCAGGGCGAGGAGTTCGACGGTGCGACCGTCAGCCAGCGGGATGGTGGTCGGCGCGGCCGGCTGTGGGTGTGGCTGTGGCGCAGCCGACGGCGCCGTTACCGGGGTTTCGGCCGTGCGGCCGCGACGGAGGACAACAACGGCTGCGACGGCGTCTGCGGCCAGCAGGCCAAGAACGGCGCGACGAGAGAGGCTCAGTAGCGACGAACGTTGTAGATCGGCGCGTTGTCGACCGGTGCCACACGCACGGGCACGCCGAACGTCGAGGCGTGGACCATCATGCCGTCGCCGATGTAGATGCCCACGTGCGAGGCGTCGGAGTAGTAGGTCACGACGTCACCGGGCTGCATCTGGTCGCGCGATACCGCCTGTCCACCGGCGGCCTGCGCGTAGCTCGAATGTGGCAGCGAGATACCGGCCTGCTGGAACGCCCACATCACCAGGCCGGAGCAGTCGAACTGGCCGGGGCCGGCGGCACCCCAGACATACGGGTCGCCGATTCGGGTCAGCGCGGCCTGCACCGCAATGGCGCCGGCAGCCGTGCCGCCATTGTCCGAAGGCGCCGGGACGGCCTCAGCGGGCGGGTTGGGGCCGGAGGCGTTGATCGAGGGATCGTCACCCGGAGCCGGCGGTGCAGCGTTCGGCAGCGGAGCGGGCGGGGCCGCCGGAGCCGGCGGAAGTGCCGCCAACGCCTCGCGCTGACTCGGCGTCAGGGCCGTGTAACGGGACTTCACGATGGCGATCTGCACCTGCAGCTTGCTTTGCTTGGACTGCAGATCGGCACGCACCGCGGCGGCCTGCTCGGCGGCGGTCTTCGCGTCGGAAGCCAGCTTGGCCGAGTCGGCCTCGGCCTTGGTAGCCGTGTCGGACGCGTTGTGGAAGCTCGACATCTGCGCCGACATCTCGGTGGCCATCACGCGCTGGACCGACAGCTGGTCGATCAGGCCCTGCGGGGAATCCGCGGTCAGGATGGCGTCGACGCCGTCGGTCCGGCCACCCATGTATTGGGCTGCAGCAATCTTGTCGACGGAAGTTTGGTAGGTAGCCAGCTCGCCCTCGGCCGCTTCGGCGGCCACGGCGGCGGCGTCGTGCTTAGCGTCGGCAGTCTTGACGGCGGCCAGCTTCTTGTCGAGATCCAGCTGCGCGGCGTGCATGGCCTCGGTGGTCTGCTCCGCCTGGCGCGACAGCTCATGGAGCTTTGCTACGGCGTCGTCGGCCGGATCGGCCATCACGTTGCTCGCAAATGCACTGCCAAGTATGGTGAGCCCCGCGATCGCACCGGCTACTGGTCGTTTAAGACCGCATTTGGTGCGGTGTGTGCGGTGGAAGCTCAAGATTTCGCGTCCTTCAACTGCGGGTTCGAGCCGCTTCGAACTCAGTCAGGTCTCAAATAGGTTACGAAACGGCATCGGCGTTGTCCAACGGGAATGGCCAATCTATCAGCCCGCCCCCCGATCCCGTTAACCAGCATCACAATGTGAGAGTCGTCACGCTACGCCTGTAGCACTTGACGTAGGCCCGACTTGACCCTTAGGGCGCCCGATCGGCACCAGCCGCAGTCGCGGCGCGAGGCCGGCGTCGGCGAGCACTTCCAGCGCCCGGCGCTCGTCCTCCAACAAAGTTTCGGGCACACCCAGCAAAACGCTGACGACGCAGTCACCGCAGCCCGGACCACGCACCGCGCAGTCGTCGCAGTCGATTTTCACCGGCTCGTTGTCGAACTTCATCTCTGGCTCCTTTCATCTTTGAACCGCACGCTAGCGACGCCCACCGACAGAAAACGGCTCAAAACCGGCCTGCCGGTCACGGAATGACATCGATGAGATTTCTTGTCGGTGCCGGCCCCTACTGTCACGTCATGGCCTCCGGCAGCGCCACCGAACAGCTGGCATTCGACCTCGACGAGGCGTTGCTGCGGGATACCACGTTCGTGGTGGTCGACCTGGAAACCACCGGTGGCCGGGCCCGCGCGGACGGCTCCGGCGGCGGCTGGGACGCCATCACCGAGATCGGCGCGGTCAAGGTGCGCGGCGGCGAGATCATCGGCGAATTGGCCACTTTGGTCGATCCGGGCCGCGCCATCCCGCCCCAGATCGTGCAGCTGACCGGCATCACCACCGCCATGGTGTGCGACGCCCCGCGGATCGAGTCCGTGCTGCCCGCGTTTCTGGAGTTCTGCCGCGGCGCCGTACTGGTCGCCCACAACGCCGGCTTCGACATCGGCTTCCTGCGCGCGGCGGCCGAGCGGGCTCAACTGCCCTGGCCCAATCCCCCGGTGCTGTGCACGGTCAAGCTGGCCCGCCGCGTGCTGACGCGCGAGGAGGCGCCCAGCGTCCGGCTGTCCGAGATGGCGCGGTTGTTTCGTGCCACCACCACGCCCACCCACCGCGCCCTCGACGATGCCCGCGCCACCGTCGATGTACTGCACGGGCTGTTGGAGCGCATCGGCAATCAGGGCGTGCACACGCTGGCCGAGCTGCGCGGCTATCTACCCGACGTGAGCCCGGCGCAGCGCCGCAACCGGCGCCTGGCAGATGCCCTGCCGCATACGCCCGGCGTCTACCTGTTTCGTGGCCCATCGGAGGAAGTGCTCTACGTCGGCACCGCAGTCGATCTGCGCCGCCGGGTCCGGCAGTACTTCACCGGCGCCGACCCGCGCGCCCGGATGAAAGAGATGGCATCGCTGGCCATCCGGGTCGACCACGTCGAGTGCGCCCATGAGCTGGAGGCCGGGGTACGCGAATTGCGGCTGCTGGCCGCGCACGCCCCGCCGTACAACCGGCGCTCGAAGGCCCCGCGCCGCTGGTGGTGGGTGGTCCTCACCGAGGAGGCCTTCCCCCGCTTTTCGGTGGTGCGCGCACCACGACACGACCAGGCCGTCGGCCCTTTCCGGGCCCATGCCGACGCGGTCTACGCCGCCGCATTGTTGGCCCGGTTCACCGGTGTACGGACCTGCACGACGCGACTGGCGCGGGCCGCCAAACACGGGCCAAAGTGCCCGGAACGGGAGCTTTCCCCGTGCCCGGCACCGCGTGACATCACGGCCGACGCCTATGTCGAATTCGCCAGCAGAGCTACGGAAAACGTTGCCGGCGTTGACAATTCTGCTATCGCCGCGGCGCTGGACCAGGTCGCGGCGTTGGCCACCGACGGCCGCTACGAGACCGCGGCGCGCCTACGCGACCACGCCGCGACAGCTATCGACGGGCTCTGGCGCGGACAGCGGCTGCGCGCTCTGACCGCGCTGCCCGAACTGGTGGCGGCCCGGCCCGACGGCGCCGGCGGCTGGCATCTGGTCGTGGTCCGATACGGCCAGTTGGCCGCTGCCGGCAATGCACCACGACGGGTCCCACCGATGCCAGTGGTCGACGCGATATCCGCTGCGGCGCAAGTGATCCTGACGTCGCAGCAGCCGTTGGGCGGAGCGCCGGTCGAGGAGGCGGCGTTGATCGCGCGGTGGCTGTCCGCCCCCGGAGTACGGATCGTCCGTACCGAAGCGCAGTCCGACGCCGGGTACTGCACGCCGATCACCGCGGCCGGCCGCTGGGCCGAGTGGGCCGCCACCGCCCGGTCGGCCCGGGTGGCGGCCCAACAGACCGAGCGGTCAGACCTTCTGGGTGAACCGAGCCCACCGCGCGAGCAACTGCTCGGCGGCACCCGAATCGATCGCCTCGGTGGCGCGGGCCAGACCGCGCTCCCACGCCGGCACCCACTGGGCATCGCTGGATAGCCCGGCATGCGCCACCATCGCCCCAGCGGCATTGAGCACCACCGCATCCCGGACCGGCCCCGCCTGTCCCGCCAACACCGCTCGGACCGACTCGGCGTTGGTGGTGGCGTCGCCACCCGTCAGCTCACTCAGATCGGCGCGGGCGAACCCGAACGCGGCGGGGTCCAGGGTCAGCCGATCAACGGTGCCCGCCTGCACCCGCCAGATGGTGCTGGTAGTCGTGGTGGTCAGCTCGTCGAGCCCGTCGTCGCCGTGCACCACGAGCACGCTGGAACCGCGAGCGGCGAACACGCCAGCCATCACCTCGGCCAATTCCGCCCAGGCGCAACCGATCAGGCCGGCCCGCGGCATCGCCGGATTGGTCAGCGGCCCAAGCAAGTTGAAGACCGTCGGCACCCCGATCTCCCGCCGCACGGCGGACGCGTGCCGGTAGGACTGATGGAACTGCGGCGCGAAGGCGAACCCGATGCCGACCTCGGAGACGGAGCGGGCGACATCCCCCGGCGACAGGTCGATCCGGACGCCCAGCGCCTCCAGGGTGTCGGCACCGCCGGACAACGACGACGCAGCCCGGTTCCCGTGCTTGATCACCGGCACGCCGCAGGCGGCCACGACGATCGACGCCATCGTGGACAGGTTCACAGTGTTGGAGCCGTCCCCGCCGGTGCCCACAATGTCGACCACATCGGTGCCGATCGCCGCCAGCGCGTCCGCGGGCACCTTTCGGGCGTGTCGCAACATCACATCGGCGAGCTCGGAGACCTCCGAGGAGGTCGGGCGCTTCATCTTCATCGCGATGGCGAATGCAGCGATCTGCGCCGGGGTGGCAGTACCGGTCATGACCTGGTCCATTGCCCACCCCGCCTGACCGACGGCAAGGTTCTGGCCGGTAGTCAGCCGGCCCAAGATCTGGGGCCACAGCGGCCCGTCGGTAGTCGGTTCCTGATGAGGATCGGTGGTTGGCACGCCCCGATTATGACCAATGTCGCCACCCGGGTGGAGTTCAACAACTACAAAGCGTCATACTTACCGCTGTGACGAGCGCTGTAGGTACCTCCGGAACCGCGATCACGTCGCGGGTGCATTCGCTGAACAGGCCGAATATGGTCAGTGTCGGCACCATTGTGTGGCTTTCCAGTGAGCTGATGTTCTTTGCTGGACTGTTCGCAATGTATTTCACCGCGCGTGCACAGGCTGGTGGCGTATGGCCGCCGCCCCCCACTCACCTGAACCTGGCTGAGGCCGTTCCGGTGACGTTGGTGCTGATCGCGTCGTCATTCACCTGCCAGATGGGCGTTTTCGCCGCTGAGCGTGGCGACGTCTTCGGCCTGCGTCGGTGGTACGTGATCACGCTGATCATGGGCACGATCTTCGTGGGTGGCCAGGCGTTCGAGTACTACATGCTCGTGAGCGAGGGCACGACCCTCTCCAGCAGCGCCTACGGTTCGGTGTTCTACCTGGCCACCGGCTTCCACGGCCTGCACGTCATCGGCGGTCTGGTCGCATTCGTGTACCTGCTTGCCCGCACGAAGATGAGCAAGTTCACGCCGGCACAGGCCACCGCCGCCATCGTCGTGTCGTACTACTGGCACTTCGTTGACATCGTGTGGATCGCCCTGTTCGCCACCATCTACTTCGTCCGATGATCGGCTCGCCGATGCGTCTGATGGCTAACTCGTCGATGAGAAGGGGTTCGATGACCAGCAAGTCCCGACGTCGGTTAAACCGGCGCATCTCAGCAGCAACGCTGCTGCTGTTTGGGCTTCTCGTCGCTGGTGGTCTCGCGGCCACCCTGACGCCGCGACCCCAGGTCGCGGTTGCCGACGAGTCGCAGCTGGCCTTGCTGCGGACCGGTAAGCAGCTGTTCGAAACTTCCTGCGTCTCCTGCCACGGCGCCAACCTGCAGGGCGTGGCCGACCGCGGCCCGAGCCTTATCGGCGTCGGCGACGCGGCGGTGTACTTCCAGGTCTCCTCCGGCCGCATGCCCGCCATGCGCGGTGAGGCCCAGGCGCCCCGCAAGGACCCGGCGTTCGACGAGCACCAGATCGACGCCCTCGGCGCCTACATCCAGGCAAACGGCGGCGGCCCCCAGGTGCCGCGCGACGCCAACGGCAAGATCGACCAGCACTCGTTCATCGGTGACAACGTCGCCCGCGGTGGCGACCTGTTCCGCCTGAACTGCGCGTCGTGCCACAACTTCACCGGTAAGGGCGGCGCCCTGTCGTCGGGCAAGTACGCGCCCGACCTTGGCAAGGCTGCTGAGGTGCCGGCGCAGGTGTACACCGCCATGCTCACTGGCCCGCAGAACATGCCCAAGTTCTCGGACCGTCAGCTGACGTCGGAAGAGAAGCGCGACATCGTCGCCTACGTCCACGAGACGGCGAACGCCCGCAGCCAGGGCGGCTACGGCCTCGGCGGCTTCGGCCCCGCGCCCGAGGGCATGGCGATGTGGATTATCGGGATGGTCGCCGTGATCGGCGCGGCTATGTGGATCGGAGCTCGCGCATGAGCGAGGACGTGAACATTCCCAGCGACGCAGAACTGCGCGAGATGTCGCGCGAGGAACTGGTCGAGCTGGGCGGAAAGATCGACGGCGTCACGACCGTCTTCAAGGAACCCCGCTGGCCCGTAGAGGGAACCAAGGCGGAGAAGCGTGCTGAGCGTCAGGTCGCGGCCTGGCTGTTGGCCGGTGGCTTCTTCGGCCTGGCCCTGCTGCTGGTGTTCCTGTTCTGGCCGTGGGAGTACAAGCCATTCGAGTCGGACGGTGAGTTCATCTACTCGCTGGCCACCCCGCTGTACGGCCTGACCTTCGGTCTGTCGGTCCTGGCGATCGGCATCGGTGCGGTGCTCTTCCAGAAGAAGTTCATCCCGGAAGAGATCTCGATCCAGGACCGCCACGACGGCGCCTCCCCCGAGGTCCACCGCGCCACCGTCGCAGCCAACCTGACCGATGCGCTCGAGGGGTCAACTCTCAAGCGCCGCAAGCTGATCGGCCTGTCGCTCGGCGTCGGCCTTGGTGCGTTCGGTCTGGGCACCGCGGTCGCCTTCATCGGCGGTCTGATCAAGAACCCGTGGAAGCCCGTCGTGCCCACCGCTGACGGCAAGAAGGCGGTTCTGTGGACCTCCGGCTGGACCCCCCGCTTCCACGGCGAGACGATCTTCATGGCCCGGGCCACCGGTCTGCCGGGCGAGTCGCCTTTCGTGAAGATGCGTCCGGAAGACCTGGACGCCGGCGGCATGGAGACCGTGTTCCCGTGGCGTGAATCGGACGGCGACGGCACCACCCTCGAGTCCCACGAAAAGCTGTCGACCATCGCTCTCGGCGTGCGCAACCCGGTGATGCTCATCCGCATCAAGCCCGAGGACTTGTCCCGCGTGGTCAAGCGCCGGGGTCAGGAGAGCTTCAACTTCGGTGACTTCTTCGCGTACACCAAGGTGTGCTCGCACCTGGGCTGCCCCTCTTCGCTGTACGAGCAGCAGACCTACCGCATTCTGTGCCCCTGCCATCAGTCGCAGTTCGACGCGCTGCACTTCGCGCGGCCGATCTTCGGTCCGGCAGCTCGCGCCCTGGCGCAGCTGCCCATCACGATTGACAAAGAGGGCTACCTGGTCGCCAACGGCGACTTCATCGAACCCGTCGGACCGGCATTCTGGGAGCGCAAATCATGAGTCCCAAGCTCGCTGACATCGCTGCCGCACAAGGCGATGCGATCGACTCGCGGTACCACCCGTCGGCCGCCGTACGCCGGCAGCTGAACAAGGTCTTCCCGACACACTGGTCCTTCATGCTCGGTGAGATCGCGCTGTACAGCTTCCTCGTGCTGCTGCTCACCGGCGTGTACCTGACCTTGTTCTTCGATCCGTCGATGACCGAGGTCGTCTACCACGGCGTCTACCAGCCGCTGCGCGGTGTGGAGATGTCGCGGGCCTACGAGTCGGCCCTGGAGATCTCCTTCGAGGTCCGTGGCGGCCTCTTCGTCCGCCAGATTCACCACTGGGCCGCGCTCATGTTCGCCGCGTCGATCATGGTCCACATGGCGCGCATCTTCTTCACCGGCGCGTTCCGGCGCCCGCGTGAGGCCAACTGGATGATCGGCTCGCTGCTGCTGATCCTGGCCATGTTCGAGGGCTACTTCGGTTACTCGTTGCCCGACGACCTGCTGTCGGGCATCGGTCTGCGCGCCGCGCTGTCGTCGATCACCCTGGGTATCCCAGTGATCGGCACCTGGATGCACTGGGCGCTGTTCGGTGGCGACTTCCCGGGCAACATCATCATCCCGCGCATGTACGCCCTGCACATCCTGCTGATCCCGGGCATCATCCTGGCTCTGGTCGGCGCGCACCTGGCGCTGGTGTGGTTCCAGAAGCACACCCAGTTCCCCGGTCCCGGCCGCACCGAGAAGAACGTCGTCGGCGTGCGCGTCATGCCGGTGTTCGCGATCAAGGGCGGCGCCTTCTTCGCCCTGGTCACCGGTGTCCTCGGCATCATGGGTGGCCTGCTGCAGATCAACCCGATCTGGGAGCTCGGCCCATATAAGCCCTCGCAGGTGTCCGCTGGTAGCCAGCCCGACTTCTATATGATGTGGACCGAAGGTCTGGCCCGTATCTGGCCCGCGTGGGAGTTCTACCCGTTCGGCCACACCATCCCGGCCGTCATGGGTGTCGCCCTGCTCATGGGCGTGGTGTTCGGTCTGCTGATCGCGTGGCCGTTCCTGGAGCGGAAGTTCACCGGGGACGACGCCCACCACAACCTGCTGCAGCGTCCGCGCGACGTGCCGGTCCGCACCGCGATCGGTGCCATGGCCATCTCGTTCTACATGGTGCTGACCCTCGCCGCGATGAACGACATCATCGCGCTGAAGTTCGACATCTCGCTGAACGCGACGACCTGGATCGGTCGTATCGGCATGGTCGTGCTGCCTGCGATCGTCTACTACTTGACCTACCGCTGGTGTGTGGGTCTGCAGCGCAGCGACCGCGCGGTGCTGGAGCACGGCATCGAGACCGGCATCATCAAGCGGCTGCCGCACGGCGCGTACGTCGAGCTGCACCAGCCGCTGGGCCCGGTCGACGACCATGGCCACCCGCTCCCGCTGGAGTACCAGGGTGCCGCGCTGCCGAAGCGCATGAACAAGCTCGGATCGGCCGGCTCGCCCGGCACCGGTAGCTTCCTGTTCGCCGACTCGGCCGCCGAGCAGGCCGCCCTGGCGGACGCGGAGCACGCCGCTGAGCACAAGGCGCTCACCGCGCTCAAGGAGTACCAGGACGAGAACTCGCCCAACGGCTCCAACGGCCACCACTAGTTCCATCTACGACTGCGGCCCGGTCTGGTTAACGCCAGACCGGGCCGCAGTCGTTTGTGCGTCGAGCGTGAACTAGATGGCCATTCCAAGCCCCGATATCGGCACCTACTTCACGTTCGACGACGGGCCACTCCCCTACCCCACCAGGGTGGTCAAGCGAATGCCGCTTCGATCCAAGTGCCGAACTCGCATGCGAGATGCCAGCGGTGTTGGCCGATCATCGACGGCGCCGTGAGCCGCGGGAACTCCCCGCAGAGCCAGGCATGGAAGCCGATTGCCACGTCGCGGGGCGTCACTAGCGGCGACGTGTCGTCCGTCCGGGGTCGTGTCAATGAGGAAGTGGTCGAGATTCGCCGCAATCATGCTGTGCGCGTATTCATCTCACCCGGCGTCGGTGAACAGTCGACGAGCTGCTGAGCACTGCCACCGGTGACCGGTGACCGGTGCCCACGACAGCGGCGACACCCGAGCGGCCCAGACCACCTTCTGGGAGGAACGGTTCCGCCGCAGCGGCAAACTCGTCGAACGGGCTATTACCCGCGGAGAAATCCCAGCCGGAACCGACCGGAGTACCTCACCGGCATCGCACAGCGCACGATCCGGGCCTTCGCGCCCAACGCTAGGCGGAGCGGGAATCCTCGGCCGAAGCCTCCAGCACCGCGTGCAGCCCACGTAGGCAGTACCAGGGAATGGCCACCATGCCGACCGTGATGACCAAGGCCAGACCCAACAGCATCCAGGCCAGTTCGTCATGGCGGTCAGCCAGCATGTACGAGCCCAGGAAGATGAAAAGCGTCGCGGCACCCATGGCGGCCGCGATACCGACGGTGCACCGCAGCCACAACTGATCCACCGCCGCCACCGGAAAACCGACCATGCTGGTCGCCGGCGACGCCGAATACCGACGCACGACCGGATCATCGAAAGACCGGAGCGCACTCTGCGGGGCCTCTCCAGCGGCGCCGCGGTCCCCCGCGTCGGCCGGTCCGCCACCGAGCAGCGGCAGCGGCGCAGCGCCGCCACGGCGGGCCCGCAGCAACAGCGGGATGGCCCCGAGGATCACCGCAGCCGAAATGCCGATCACGCTGTACAGCAACCACGGGGTGTGCGACGACCCCGAACCCGCCGGATGCTTGGTGCCCAGATCCACCAGCGTGACGACGGCGGCCACGCCGGCCCCGAGGGCAGCTAGCCACAGGCCGACGCAGACACCGAGGAGGATGCGGTCCAGTTGCTCGGGGCTACCACCCGTCACGCGCGAACGGGGTGAAGTCTCAGAGTTGTACGGCATTAACAGCTCGTCTGCCAATCATCGTTTGTCTGCGAGGCCAGGGTCTGGCCGTCGCTGGTCACAATCGAACAATTCAGGTGGCTCAGCCGCAACAGGCTGGATGCCTGGACCGTGCCCACATCGGACATCGAGATCGGCGTCAGCGTGATCATCCAAGGGATGTATACGTTCTGCTGGGTGCGCTGGCGCCCCGCAGCGTCGGTGTAGGTCACCGAAATGCGGTCCAGCGGCGCCTTGGTGCCCCAAATCCGGTACGTGACATACCGCGGGCCGGTCGGGGGTGCCGACGTCGGCGCCGGCGGCGCTACTGCGGCCGGAGTGCTGGGGGCCGGCGGTGGGGGCGGCGCTTCCGACGGCGGCGGCTGCGTGACCGTCACGGTCGACGGTGGCGGCGGAGGTGGAGGCGGTGGGGCCTCCGACGTCGTGGGTGGCGGCGGCGTGGTCGTGGTGGTGAACTCGTCTTGGAACGGCGGCGCCGACGTGGTGCTGCTGGTCGGCGGTGTCGCGACGTTCTCCGAGCTGGTATTGCGGGTCACCAAGATGGCAACAGACGCCACCAACGAGATCGCCGCGATGATGGCGACCACACCGACGACCCACGGCCATCGCGGCGGTGGGACGTCACTGTCGTCGGATTTAGCTTCGTAGCTGTCGTAGTCGTAGAGCGCCGGCTCCGGCGCCACGTACGGCGCAATGGTGAAATGCTCGGACTCGGGCGCCGAATAGGCCTGCGAATAGATCTCGGTTTCGCCGGTGCCCTCGCCACCGCCCGATGGCTCCCGGGCCGCATCATCCGAGCCCGGGGAATTTGACCCGCTCACGTACGCCTAATCCCTCTCGACCACTATGTCGCTGCAGCTACGGAACACCGCGCTGCGGCAACATTACCCAAGATGGGTCCGACGTGGCCGCACGGACGCCGCCATAGAACCATCTGACGCACGGTTGTGACC
Source organism: Mycolicibacterium sp. CBMA 234 (assembly GCF_009729415.1). Lineage (GTDB taxonomy): Bacteria > Actinomycetota > Actinomycetes > Mycobacteriales > Mycobacteriaceae > Mycobacterium. The sequence continues at coordinate 129,819 of NZ_MPKW01000018.1, read as the reverse complement.
TGACCGCAGTGCGGTCAGGTCACAATGTGCGCTGGTATCAGTGCTTTTCCGGGCCGGTGTAGTACTCGAACACCAAGCCGGCCACAGTGGCCAGCACGAAGCAGATACCAGCCACCATCAGCCACGGCAGCCACAGGGCAATACCGACGGCGACGGTGGAGGCCGACAGCGCGATCAGCAGCGGCCACCAGCTGTGCGGGCTGAAGAAGCCCAGCTCGCCGGCGCCGTCAGAGACCTCGGCGTCTTCGTAGTCCTCAGGCCGGGTGTCAAGGCGACGGGCCACGAACCGGAAGAACGTGCCGATGATCAGCGACAGGCCGGTGGTCAGCACCAGCGCGGTCGTGCCGGCCCACTCGATGCCACCGTTGGCGTACAGCGCGGTCAATACGCCGTAGCCAACGGTCGCCAAGGCGAAGAAGGCGGTCAGAATCTCGAAAAGTCGGGCTTCGATATGCATGGCGTATCCCCTACTTGCTCGCCTGAGACGGCGAACCGGCCTGCTCGCCGCGGCGAGAGTCGAACGGATGGGTCGTCTGGGCTACCGGGGGCAGACCAATCGACACCAGCGCGTCGGCGTTGGTCCCCTTCGGGTGATCAACGCGGTACTGCAGGTAAGCCTTGAACTGCTCCGGCTCCACCACACGCACCTCGAAGTTCATCATCGAGTGGTAGGTACCGCACATCTCGGTGCAGCGGCCGACGAACGGACCTGTCTTCTCGATCTCGGTGACCTGGAAGATGTTGTCCGAATGGTTGGCCTTGGGGTTCGGGATGACGTCCCGCTTGAACAGGAACTCCGGCACCCAGAAGCCGTGGATCACGTCAGCCGAGGCGATCTGGAACTCGATGCGCTTGCCCTTCGGCAGGACCAAGATCGGAATCTCGGTGCTGGTGCCGATGGTCTCGACCTTGTCGAAGTTCAGGTAGGTGCGGTCCTCGGGGTTGATGCCGCGGATGGCACCGACCTTCTCCTCGCCGTGCTCGTCCTTGCCCTCGGGCTTGGACGTCATGGCTTCCTTACGAGCGGCGTCGACGCCGTCATAAGAGAAGGTGTTGTCGTTGAAGGCGACCTTCTGGTAGCCGAACTTCCAGTTCCACTGGAACGCGGTGACGTCGATGGTGACCTCAGCAGGCTTGCTGTGGTCCATCATCTTCTCCTGCACCACGACGGTGAAGTAGAAGAGCACCGAGATGATGAGGAATGGCACGACGGTGAGCACCAGTTCCAGCGGCATGTTGTAGCCGAACTGGCGGGGCAGCTCCGTGTCGGTCTTCTTCTTGCGATGGAACGCCATCGCCCAGAAGATCAGCGCCCACACAATGGCGCCGACGACGAACGAGGCGATGACCGACCAGACCCACAGGTCACGGTTTGCATGGGCTTCGGGGGTAATACCCTCCGGCCAGCCCAAGCCGAATACGGTCTGCCAGCTGCATCCGCTGAGCAGCAACGTTGACGCGCCGAGAATGGCGGACAACGCCACCAAACGGAGCCCGCGAGCGGTCACGTTTAGGCCCTCCTAGAGGTCGGTCTAGCCGGTCGAATACTACGCAGCGTAGACCACCCCCACGGCGCCAAGCGAAGCGACCGGCCAATCGGCGCCGTCGGTTCTGAGTTCACCTGTCTGAACAGGCATACTGGCGCCGTGTGCGGACTGCTGGCCTATCTGGCCGACCCTGTTGCCGACCCATCGACCGACCTTGTCGAAGCGGTCTCGGTAGCCACGCATCTGATGCGGCACCGGGGCCCCGACGAACCGGGTGGCACCTGGTCGGACGGCACGGTGACCTTCGGCTTCAACCGGTTGTCCTTCATCGACATCGCGCACAGCCATCAGCCGCTGCGCTGGGGACCGCCGGAGGCCCCCGGTCGCTATGAGCTGGTCTTCAACGGCGAGATCTACAACTACCTGGAGTTGCGCGAGCAGCTCAGCGCCGAATTCGGCGCCACATTCGCCACCGAGGGCGACAGCGAGACCATCGTCGCGGCCTACCACCACTGGGGCACCGAGGCGCTGAGCCGACTGCGGGGCATGTTCGCGTTCGCCCTGTGGGACACCGAGACCCGCGAGTTGTTCTGCGCCCGCGACCCCTTCGGCATCAAGCCGCTGTATATGGCGACGGGCCCCGGCGGCACCATCCTGGCCAGCGAGAAGAAGTGCCTGCTGGACCTGGCCGACCGGGCCGGGATCGATCTGAGCATCGACGAGCGCGCCGTCGAGCACTACACCGTGCTGCAGTACGTGCCCGAGCCCGAGACGCTGCAGCGCGGCATCCGCCGGCTGGAGTCGGGTAGCTATGCCCGCATCCGTCCGGGCCAGCAGCCCGAAGTGACGCGGTACTTCAAGCCGAAATTCACCCCTGTGCCGTTTATCACAGGGCAAGAGCAGACCCGGTACGACGAAATCACCGCCGTGCTCGAGGATTCCGTCGCCAAGCACATGCGGGCGGACGTCACCGTCGGCGCGTTCCTATCCGGCGGCATCGACTCCACCGCCATCGCCGCGCTGGCGATGCGGCACAACCCGAAGCTGATCACGTTCACCACCGGTTTCGAGCGTGAGGGCTTCTCCGAGGTCGACGTGGCCGTCGCGTCCGCCGAAGCCATCGGGGCCCGGCACGTGACGAAGGTGGTCAGCCAGGCCGAGTTCGTCGAAGCGCTGCCCGAGATCGTCTGGTACCTCGACGAACCCGTGGCCGACCCGGCGCTGGTGCCGCTGTTCTTCATCGCCCGCGAAGCCCGCAAGCACGTCAAGGTGGTGCTCTCCGGAGAGGGCGCCGACGAGCTGTTCGGCGGCTACACCATCTACCGGGAGCCGTTGTCGCTCAAGGCCTTTGACCGGGTCCCGCGCGGACTGCGCCGCGGGCTCGGGAAAGCGTCGAAGTCCTTGCCGGACGGCATGCGCGGCAAGAGCCTGCTGCACCGCGGGTCCCTGACACTCGAGGAGCGCTACTACGGCAACGCCCGCAGCTTCTCCGATGAGCAGCTGCGCGCGACACTGGCGCAGTTCAACCCGGACTGGACCCACACCGATGTGACGGCGCCGATCTACGCCGAATCCACCGGCTGGGATCCGGTGGCCCGCATGCAGCACCTGGACCTGTTCACCTGGCTGCGCGGCGACATCCTGGTCAAGGCCGACAAGGTGACCATGGCCAACTCGCTGGAGCTGCGGGTGCCGTTCCTGGATCCCGAGGTGTTCGCGGTCGCCGCGAAGCTGCCGTACGACCAGAAGATCACGCGCACCACGACCAAGTACGCGTTGCGCCGGGCGTTGGAGCCCATCATTCCCGCGCACGTGCTGCACCGCGCGAAGCTGGGCTTCCCGGTGCCGATCCGGCACTGGCTGCGCTCCGGCGAGCTGTTGGACTGGGCCTACGCGACGGTCAACGCGTCGCAGACCGGCGACCTGATCAACCTCGACGCGGTGCGACAGATGCTCGAAGAGCACCGAAACGGCGTCAGCGATCACAGCCGCCGACTGTGGACGGTGCTGATCTTCATGCTGTGGCACGCCATTTTTATCGAGGGCAGCGTCACGCCGCGGATCAGCGAACCGGTGTACCCGGTCGAGCTGTAGGCCCCGGGTCGCCCCGGGGCCATCCGGTCAGCCCAGGGCTGTGGCGATTTCGTCCGCGGCCTCGGCACCGAACGCGGCCGACAACCGCGGCAGCGCGGTGGCCTTGTCCCAGGTCCACTCCTGCGGACCCGGCGCCTCGAGCACCAGGGTGGCCACGAGCGAGGCCAGCTGTGCAGCCCGCTCCAGGCTCAGGCCAGCGCCACGGCCGGTGAGGAAACCGGCCCGGAAGGCGTCGCCGATGCCGGTGGGATCGACCTTCTCGTTCTCGGGTACGACGTCGACGTGGATGAAGGTGCCATCGCGGCCGACGATGTCGACGCCCTTCTCCCCCAGCGTGGTGACGCGCAGTTCGATCTGGCTCATCACCTCGGCCTCCGACCAGCCGGACTTCTGCAACAGCAGGTCCCATTCGTAGTCATTGGTGAACAAGTACGCCGCACCATCGATGAGGCGGCGGATCTCCTCACCGGACAGCCGGGCCAGCTGCTGACTGGGGTCGGCGGCGAACGCCAGACCCAGCGCCCGGCACTCCTCGGTGTGCAGGAACATGGCCTCTGGGTCGTTGGCTCCGATGATCACCAGCTCGGGCGCGCCCTGAGCGGCGACCAGCTCGGCCAGCTTGATGTTGCGCGCCTCGGACATCGCACCGGGATAGAAGGACGCCAGCTGCGCCATGTCCTCGTCAGTGGTGCAAACAAACCGGGCGGTGTACGCGGACTCGGAAACCAGCACCTGCGAGCAGTCGACGCCGTGCGAGGTCAGCCAGCCGCGGTACTCGTCGAAGTCCTTGCCGACGGCACCGACCAGCGCCGGGCTGCCGCCGAGGATGCCGATGGCGTAGGCGATGTTGCCGGCGACGCCGCCGCGGTGGACCACCAAATCGTCGACCAGGAAGCTCAGCGACACCTTCTGCAGGTGCTCGGCCAGCAACTGCTCGGCGAATCGGCCGGGGAAGCGCATCAGGTGGTCGGTCGCGATCGATCCAGTCACAGCAATGGTCATTCGGCGAGCTTACCTAGCGCACCTGGAGTAGCCGGACCGGTCTGCCCGCCCGGGTGCGCTAGCCTGTGGGCAACATGGACGGCGCATATCCGTACCCGGAATCCATTCCCCCGCAGCCGGGTCCGGGGAACTCCACCTACGGTGCCCCTTACGCCGGGCCCCCGCCGGCCTACCCGACAACGCTTCCGCCGCCGGTGTCGTACCCGTCGCACGGCGGCAACAACACCAAGCGAATCCTGCTGATCGTCGGGTCGGTGGCGGTCGTCGCGGCGGTCATCGGCGGCATCATCTTCGCGGTACACGACTCCGGTGATCGCGGACTGACGCAGGCCACGGCCAAGTCCACCATTCAGAATTATCTGGACGCGCTGCTGCATCAGGACAAGGAAGCCGTGGCCCGGCATGCGCTGTGCGGGTTGTACGACGGCGTCACGGACCACTCCACGGACTTCACCGTGGCGGTGCTGGCCAGCGACGCGTTCCGCAAGCAGTTCAGCCGGGCCGACGTGACGTCGATCGACAAGATCGTGATGCTGTCACCGAATCAGGCGCAGGTGTTGTTCACCATGAAGGTGGCGCCGTCGGGCCGGCTGCCGCGGGGTACCGCGCCCAAAAACAACGAAGTCCAGGCCGTCGCTCAGCTGCTCGTGCAGCCGCGCGAAAACCTGGTCTGTTCGTATCTGCCCCGCCCGTCGGACTCCCTGTAGGAGTCCGACGGACTCGTCACATCAGTTGAACGAGTCGCCGCAGGCGCAAGAGCCTGTGGCGTTCGGGTTGTCGATGGTGAAGCCCTGCTTCTCGATGGTGTCGACGAAGTCGATGACGGCGCCCTGCACGTAGGGGGCACTCATCCGGTCGACGGTCAGGTTGACGCCGCCGACATTCTTGGTGAGATCACCGTCGAGGGTGCGGTCATCGAAGAACAGGTTGTAACGCAGGCCAGCGCAGCCGCCCGGTTGCACGGCGATACGCAGGGCCAGGTCGTCACGGCCTTCCTGATCCAGCAGGGCCTTGGCCTTGGTGGCCGCGGCGTCGCTCAAGACCACGCCGTGCGTCTCGGTCGAGGTACCGGTGCTGGTCGTGTCCTCAACAGTCATTGCATCTCCCTGGTGCGCACTCGATTGCCTAAGCATTCATTCAGGCACCATCAACGGTACCTTGTCCGGCCGTTATTCCCGACTCCAGCGCTCGGACTGCAGGGCAGCCGCCGCGGCCAGACCGGCCAGCTGGTTGGCGGCGTCGGCGATCGCCAGCTCCACCGAGCCGGCGTGGTCGACGATCGCAAAGGCGGCCGCGATCCCGGCCGCAGCCAACGCGGCGGGTGTCAGCGTCACCTGCCCGGCCAGCACCACGACCGGGATGCCGTGCGCCCTGGCCCCTGCCGCGAGGGCGCTGATCACCTTGCCGTGCAGCGACTGGTCGTCCAGCCGGCCTTCGCCGGTGATGATCAGGTCGGCGGCCGCGACGTCGTCCGCCAGTCCGGTATGGGCCGCAATCACTGCCGCGCCCGATTCCCGTCGTGCACCCAGCGCCAGGAGGGCCGCGCCGAGACCGCCGGCGGCCCCGGCACCCGGTTCGGCAGCGACGTCCCGGCCGGCCACTGCCTCCAGCTCGCGGGCCCACCCCGTGAGTCGCTCCTCCAGCAGCGCGACGGTCGCCGAGTCGGCGCCTTTCTGCGGGCCGAATACGGCAGCGGCGCCCATCGGCCCCAGCAGCGGGTGCTCGACGTCGGACGCGACGACGACGTCGACGCCGGTCAGGCGGGTACGCGCGGCCGTCAGCCCGCCCAGCCCGGCGACCAGGCCTTGGCCACCGTCGGTGCAGGCACTGCCGCCAAGACCCACGACCAAACGCTGCGCCCCGGCCGTCAGCGCTGCGTCCACCAGCTGCCCCACCCCGTAGCTGGTGGCCTCCAGCGCCGTCTGCACCGTGGGCGGGCCGTCGAGCAGGGCCAATCCGCAGGCCTGCGCGCACTCGAGGTAGGCGGTGCCGTCGTGCAGCACCCAGTGCGCCGTGACGGCGCGCCCCATCGGCCCGTGCACTGTCGCCGTTTGCCGGCCGCTCAGCCGTTCGGCCAGGACGTCGACGAAGCCGGGTCCACCGTCGGACTGCGGGGCGAGCACCACGGTGTCGGCGGGGCGGGCAACGGCCCAGCCCGCAGCGATCGCCGCCGCGGCCTGCACGGCGGTGAGGCTGTCGCCGTAGCAGTCGGGGGCTACTAGTACCCCGCGTACGTGACGAGCAATGAGGTCTCCAGCCATCCGAGCAGGTTAAGCCGAGGCCAGCTCGGGTGCATGACGGCCGACCGAGGCCACCGAAGTAACCTTGCAAGTGTGAATCTGCTGGGCCGCAAGAAGGACAACCCCGACTCCGGTGACGAGGGCAACGCCGTCGAAGTCACCGAGACCAGCGGCGCCGAGGGTGATTCCGGTGTCGCTAGCACTGCACCCAAGGGTCGTCCGACACCCAAGCGCAGCGCCTCCGCCCGCAAGCGCGGCCCGGTCGCACCGGCGCCCATGACGTCGGCTGAAGCACGCCAGCGGCGCAAGGAACTTCGCAACTCCAAGACCAAGGAAGAGCGCAAGGCCGACCGGCTGTCCCGTCGGGCAGACATGGATTCCCGCCGCGCCAAGATGATGGCCGGCGACGAGGCGTTCCTGCTGCCCCGCGACAAAGGCCCCGTGAAGCGTTACGTCCGCGACCTCGTCGATTCCCGGCGCAACGTGCTGGGCCTGTTCATGCCGTCCGCGCTGGCGCTGGTGTTCTTCATGATGGCGCTGCCCCCGGTGCAGACCCAGGGACTGCTGTCCATCGCGATGCTGGCCCTCATGATCGTCATGGCCATTGACGGGGTCCTGCTCAGCCGCCGGATCAACAAGCGGGTCAACGCGAAGTTCCCCGACAACATCGAAAGTGGCTGGAAGCTAGGCTTTTACGCGGCCAGCCGGGCGTCTCAGCTGCGCCGGATGCGGGTGCCCAAGCCGCAGGTCAGCCGCGGCGACAAGGTCGACTAAGCCCCGTGCGCACCCTCGTGCTCGGCGGTATCCGGTCGGGCAAGTCCCAGTGGGCCGAGGACTGGATCGGCCGCGCGGCCGGTCCGAGCGCACCGGTGCGCTATGTCGCCACCGGTTCCGTCGACGGCGACGCCGACTTCGCGGCCCGGGTTTCGGCGCATCAGAACCGGCGGCCGGCGCATTGGGCGACCGTCGAATCCGCTGACGTGGCACGCACTTTGCGTGACGCCGATGCCGCCACCATGGTCGACGACATCGGCGGCTGGCTGGTTGCCGCCATGGACCGGCGCGAGGCCTGGTCCGGCGCCTCCATTGCGGCCGACGTCGACGAATTGAGCTCAGCAGTAAGCGAATTCACTGCACCGTTGGCACTGGTCAGCCCCGAGGTGGGTCTGACCGTTGTCCCGGCCACGGAATCGGGCCGCCGATTCGCCGACCAATTGGGCACGCTGAACCAGCGACTGGCCGCCGTCTGCGACCGGGTGGTGCTGGTGGTGGCCGGCCAGCCTCTCACCGTCAAGGAGCCCCGATGAGCGATCCCCGCGCCCAGTTTCCCGACCTGACCAAGCCGGACACCGATGTTCGGGAAGCTGCCCTGGCCCGCCAGGACACCCTGACCAAGCCGCCGGGATCGCTCGGCCGCTTGGAGGAGTTGGCGGTCTGGGTATCGGCGTGCCAAGGCCTCTGTCCGCCAAAGCAATTCGAGCGCGCCAGGGTGGTGGTGTTCGCCGGCGACCACGGCGTGACGGCGTCGGGAGTTTCCGCCTTCCCCTCGGAAGTCACCGGCCAGATGGTGGCGAACTTCGACGCCGGCGGTGCCGCCATCAACGTGCTGGCTGAGGTGGCCGGCGCCACGGTGCGGGTAGCCGACATCGCGGTCGACGGGGAACCCCTCTCCCCCGCTATCGGCGCCCACAAGATTCGACGCAGCAGCGGCAACATCGCCGTCGAAGACGCCCTGTCGGCCGAGGAAGCCATTGCCGCCGTCGCCGCGGGTCGCGCCATAGCTGACCAAGAGGTCGACTCCGGTGCGGACCTGCTGATCGCCGGCGACATGGGAATCGGAAACACCACTCCGGCAACGACTTTGATCGCAGCGCTGACCGCTTCCGAACCGGTCGCCGTGGTGGGTCGCGGCACCGGCGTCGACGACGAGGGTTGGGCCCGCAAGACCGCGGCGATCCGCGATGCCCTGTTCCGCGCCCGCCAGGTGAAGGCCGATCCCGTTGCGCTGCTTGCAGTTTGCGGTGGTGCGGATCTGGCCGCCATGGCCGGTTTTCTGGCCCAGGCCGCGGTGCGCCGGACCCCAGTGCTGCTCGACGGTGTCGTCGTGACGGCCGCGGCGCTGGTGGCCGATCGGTTGGCCCCGGGCGCCAAAGCGTGGTGGCAGGCCGGTCACTTGTCGACCGAACCCGCGCATTCGGTGGCGCTGCAACGTCTGCAGATGACTCCGATCCTCGATCTCGGCATGCGCCTGGGCGAAGGCAGCGGCGCGGCGGTGGCGCTGCCCGTGCTGCGGGCCGCGGTCGCAACGTTGGCCGGCATGGCTACCTTCGGCGAGGCCAACGTCGCCGGCAAGGACTGACCGAGCCCCGTGATCGGTTCCGTCGCTTCGGCTTTCGCGTTCAGCACGGTTCTCCCCGTGCGCAGTAACCGGCCGTTCGGGCGGGGCACCCTGACCGCGCTGCCGGTGGTCGGCGTCGTCCTCGGCGGCATTGCCGCGGCAGTGGCGTGGGGCGCGGGACATACGTTCGGGCCGAGCCCGCTGGCCGGGTTGCTGGCTGTGGCGACGCTGCTGCTCCTTACCCGCGGCCTGCACATCGACGGGTTGTCCGACACCGTCGACGGCCTCGGCTGCTACGGCCCGCCCGAGCGGGCGCTGGCCGTCATGCGCGGCGGCACCGCCGGCCCGTTCGGGGTGGCCGCGGTCGTGGTGGTGATCGGCGTCCAGAGCCTGACGTTCGCCTCGATCAGCCCGGCTGCCGTCGTCGCCGCCGTCACCGCCGGCCGCGTGGCTGCGCTGGCCGCCTGCCGCACGTCGATTCCGGCCGCGCCGGGCAGCACGTTGGGTGCCATGGTCGCGGGTAGTCAGCCGGCGTGGGTCGCCGCCGCCTGGGCTGTGGCCCTGGCCGGAGCATCGGCCTGGGCGACACCGCGGCTGTGGCAAGGACCGGTGGCGGTCCTGGTGTCGCTGGGCGTCGTCGCCCTGTTGGTCGCGCATTGCGTCCGCCGGTTCGGCGGGGTCACCGGCGACGTGCTGGGTGCCGCCGTCGAACTCACCACGACGCTGACCGCTCTGGGGCTGGCCGTCCACTAACTCTTCCCCGAACGTGAAGAAGGTCGCGAGCTTTCAGCAAAAGCTCGCGACCTTCTTCACGTTGGACGTGGGTTAGTTGAGGCGGGTCATCCAGTTATGGGTGTCGGCGAAGGTGCCGCGCTGAATACCCGTCAAGGTGTCGCGCAACGCCATGGTGACCTCACCGGGCTGGCCGTCACCGATGGTGAACTCACCCGCCGATTCGCCGTGGCCATACTTCACATGCGCCACTGGGGTGATGACAGCGGCGGTGCCACAGGCGAACACCTCGGTGATCTCTCCGGCGGCGGCCTTCTTCTGCCACTCGTCGATGTCGATCTTGCGTTCCTCGACCGCGAAGCCGGCGTCAACCGCCAACTGCAGCAACGAATCCCGCGTGATGCCGGGCAGCAGCGAACCGGACAGTTCCGGGGTGACCAGCCGGGCCGAACCACCGCTGCCGAACACGAAGAACAGGTTCATGCCACCCATTTCTTCGACGTACCGGCGCTCGATGGCGTCCAGCCAGACCACCTGGTCGCAGCCCATTTCGGCGGCCTGCGCCTGAGCCAGCAGCGAGGCGGCGTAGTTGCCACCGAACTTGGCTGCGCCGGTACCGCCGGGGCTGGCCCGCACGTACTCGGTGGACAGGTACACCGACACCGGCTTGATGCCGCCCTTGAAGTACGCGCCGGCCGGCGAGCCGATCACCATGTAGCGGTACTCGTTGGCGGGCCGCACGCCCAGACCCGGCTCAGTGGCGATGACGAACGGCCGCAGGTACAGCGACGCTTCCCCGCCGGCCGCCGGCACCCAGTCCGAGTCGACGGCGATGAGCTGCCGCAACGACTCGACGAAGACATCCGAAGGCAACTCCGGGATGGCCAGCCGCCGGCACGACGACTGCAGCCGGGCGGCGTTGGCCTCTGGGCGGAACGACACGATGGACCCGTCGTTCCAGCGGTAGGCCTTCAAGCCCTCGAAGACTTCCTGCGCGTAGTGCAGGACGATGGCCGACGGGTCCAGCTCGATGGGCCCGTAGGCGGTGACGCGGGCGTCGTGCCAACCGCGGTCGACGTTGTAGTCGATGGACACCATGTGGTCGGTGTGGAACCGACCGAATCCGGGATCGGCGAGAACCTTGGCCCTTACCTCGTCGCTCGCTGGGTGGTCCGCGCGCGAAAGGGTGAAGTTAAGGGGGCCATCGGTCATGTGCCGATTGTATCGCCCGTGGCTACCGAGTTTCCCCGTCGCTCCGCTCGCCCCGACCGAGTCTCCCTGTGGCTCGCGCTCGCCCCTTACCGCGTTTTCGCGGCCACGAACGGCGGCGCGACGACCTCACATTCGAGCGCCCGGCCACGGACGTCGACGGTCACCCGCGCGCCGTCGGCGATATCCGCCGCGGTATCCAGCAGCGCCAGCGCGATGCCGACCTTCAAGCTGGGCGAGAAGGTGCCCGACGTGGTGATGCCCACCGGGGTGTCCCCGTCGAGCACTGTCAGGTCGGCGCGCAGCACGCCGCGGCCGACGGCCTTCAGGCCACGCAGCGTCCGCTTGGGGCCTGCCGCCTTCTCCGCGAGCAGGGCGTCGCGGCCCCAGAAGGCGTCCTTCTTCCAGCCGATCGCCCAGCCGCAGCGGGCCTGCAGCGGCGAAATGTCCAGCGCCAGTTCATGTCCGTGCAGCGGGTAACCCATCTCGGTGCGCAGGGTGTCGCGCGCGCCCAGCCCGGCGAGTTCGCCGCCCGCGGCCTTCACCGCGGCAACCAGCGCATCGAACACGATGCCGGCGCGGTTCCATTCGGGCAGCAGTTCATAGCCGTGCTCTCCGGTGTAGCCGGTGCGGCACACCCGGACCGGGACGCCGTCGTACTCGGCGTCGGCGTAACCCATGTAGTCCATGTCGGTCGGCAGGCCGAGCGCGGTGAGCACCTCGGTGGACTTCGGTCCCTGCACAGCCAGCACGGCGTAGGACCGGTGCTCGTCGGTGATGGTCAACTCGGGCGGGGCCAGCCGCTGCAACTCGGCGACGACGGCCGCGGTGTTGGCCGCGTTGGGCACCAGGAAGACTTCGTCGTCGGAGACGTAGTAGGCGATCAGATCGTCAATGACGCCGCCAGAAGAGTTGCAGCACAACGTGTATTGCGCCTTCCCCGGCCCGATGCGGCGCAGGTCGTTGGTGAAGGCGGCGTTGACGAACTCGGCCGCACCCGGGCCACGGACCAATGCCTTACCGAGGTGGCTGACATCGAACAGGCCGACGGCGTCACGCGTGGCGTTGTGCTCGGCCACGGTGCCGGCGTAGGACACCGGCATGAGCCAGCCCCCGAATTCGGCGAAGCTCGCGCCGAGTTCGCGGTGACGGTCTTCCAGCGGGCCCTGCAACAGTTCGCTCACGGCGAGCTAGCCTAGTCCGCCCCGCGGTCGCGTCGTAGCTGGCAGACTCACATTGTGGTCGACTTCGACGCACTGGAAGCCGCTGGCATCGGCAATGCGCGTGATCGCGCGCCCCTCATCGAATTCCTCGACGGGCTCGGTTTCACTACGGACGAGATGGCCGAGGCCGAACGACGGGGCCGGTTGTTCGGGTTGGCCGGTGACGCGACGCAATCGACCGGTCAACCCATCTACAGCCTGGCCACTGCCGCGCAGGCCATCGGGCTGCCGTTGGCTGAGGTCCAGCACGCCTGGGCGGTGCTCGGCCTCACGGTGGCCGACACCGAGGAAATCGCTCTCGCCGAGGCCGACGTCGAAGGACTACGCACGTGGGCGGCCATGAAACGGTCGCTTGGTGACGACGCCGCGTTCGGTTTCCTGCGGGTCCTGGGCTCGGCCATGGCCCGACTGGCCGAGGCGGAATCGTCGATGGTGCGTACCGCCACCCCCGACCTCAATCTCTCGCGTACCCACGACGAACTGGTCACGGCCCAGGCCTACCACCGGGCGACCCAGCTCGTGCCCCGCATCGGCGGCATGATCGACGCGGTGCACCGCCGGCATCTGCTTGCGGCGAGGGCCTATTTCGAAGGGATCATCCGTACCGAGTCGGACACCGTGGAGTGCGGGGTCGGATTCGCCGATCTGTCCAACTTCACCGTGCTGACCCGCTTGAGCACAGCGGACCAATTGTCCACGCTGCTCAACGATTTCAGCGCCGTCGCAACCGACGTGGTGCACGCGCAGGGCGGCCGGGTGGTCAAGTTCATCGGCGACGCGGTGATGTGGGTGAGCGCCACCCCGGAGTCGCTGGCGCGCGCTGCGCTCGCCCTGGTCCGTCATCCGCACGCTGCGGAAGCGGGCGTCCAGGTGCGCGGCGGGCTGAGTTTCGGTTCGATGCTGGCCACCGGCGGCGACTACTTCGGCACGCCGGTAAACCTGGCGGCACGACTGGTCGCCGCCGCCCAACCCGGACAGGTCCTGGTCGCGGCACCTTGGTACGACATCCCGCGGGACTGGCCCATCGCGGTGCAGGATCCCTTGACGCTCAAGGGCTTTGACGAACCGGTCACGGCATACCAGTTGTGCGATCACCTCTGACGGCTGCCGGGGCGCATCGTGGTGGTTAGGGTGAATGGCGTGAGCACACCCGGTTACCAGTCCCCCGCCGTCACCGTCGCATCCGTCCTGCCGTCCGACCTGGATTCTGCGGTGCTCATCGTGCCGGTCATCACCGGCGAGAACGACGAAGCCAAGGTCCTGACCAACCCGTTCCTCGACGCCGAGGCCACCGGCGAGATCGAGGTGGCGCTCAAGACCCTGGGCGCGAAGGGTTCGACCGAGCAGCTGACCCGGGTGCTCGTGCCGTCGCTGCCGGTGGCCAGTGTGCTGACCGTCGGGCTGGGCAAGGACCGTGACCAGTGGCCGGCCGACGTCATCCGCCGCGCCGCCGGGGTTGCGGCCCGCTCGCTGAACGGCACCGAGACGGTGGTGACCACGCTGTCCGAGCTGGACGTGGCGGCCGCCGTCGAGGGGCTGATCCTGGGCGCCTACCGCTTCAGCGAGTTCCGCAGCGCCAAGACCGCGCCGAAGGATGCGGGCCTGACGGCGCTGACCGTGCTGTCCACTGCTGACGACGCCGAAACCGCCACGGCACGCGGCCTCGATGTGGCCACCGCCGTGGCGACCGCCCGCGATCTGGTCAACACCCCGCCGAGCCACCTGTTCCCCGGCGAATTCGCCAAGCGTGCAAAGGCTTTGGGTAAATCCGTGGGCCTTGAGGTCGAGGTGCTGGGCAAGAAGGAACTGGAAGAGGCCGGCTACGGCGGCATCGTCGGCGTCGGCAAAGGCTCGTCCCGTGGACCGCGCCTGGTGCGGCTGACCTACCGCTGCGGCAAGAAGAACGCCAAGAAGGTGGCGTTGGTGGGTAAGGGCATCACCTTCGACACCGGCGGCATCTCCATCAAGCCGGCCGCCAACATGCACCAGATGACCTCCGACATGGGCGGTGCCGCGGCTGTCATCGCCACCGTCGTGCTGGCCGCGCGGCAGAAGCTCGCGGTCGACGTCGTCGCGACCGTCCCCATGGCCGAGAACATGCCGTCGTCGACGGCGCAGCGCCCCGGTGACGTGCTGACACAATACGGCGGCACCACCATCGAGGTGCTCAACACCGACGCCGAGGGCCGGCTGATCCTGGCCGACGGCATCGTCCGCGCCTGCGAGGACAAACCCGACTACCTGATTGAGACCTCGACGCTGACCGGCGCGCAGCTCGTGGCTCTCGGGTCCCGTACCCCCGGCGTGATGGGCAGCGACGAGTTCCGCGACCGCGTCGCCAAGCTGTCGCAGGAAGTCGGCGAGAACGCCTGGCCGATGCCCCTGCCCGAGGAACTCAAGGACGACCTCAAGTCGACGGTCGCCGACCTGGCGAACGTCAGCGGCGCCCGCAACGCCGGCATGCTGGTCGCCGGCGTGTACCTGCGCGAGTTCGTCGCCGACGGCGTGCAGTGGGCGCACCTCGACGTCGCCGGTCCGGCCTACAACACCGGCGGCCCGTGGGGCTACACCGGCAAGGGCGGCACCGGCGTGCCGACGCGGACCATGTTCGCCGTGCTGGAGGACATCGCCGCGAACGGCTAACCGCCGACGTGGGCCTGCGCCAGGGCGGGGGCCGGTTCGTCACCGGCCAAATGGTCGACCAGTTCGCGCACCGAGGTGGCCAGCACGTCGGGGTGCGACATCGGCGACCAGTGGCCCGCGTCGATGTTCCGACGCCACAGCCGCGGCACCCATTCGTGGGTCTCGTCGTACAGGTATGGGCGGACGAACTGGTCGCCGCGGTTGACGATCACCTGCACTGGCACGTTGACGTAGTGGTCACGACGACCCTTGAACAGCGTGCGCCAGTAGTTGGCGGGGTACACCTTGAGGCTGTTCGCGGCGTCTGTCGCGAAGGTGTCCGAATGCCGAATCTGGTTGTCCGACATGCCATCGAGGTGCTTGAGCATCTGCGGGATGATGGTCGGCACGGTGGCCCGGACCATCACGCGCGCCACCAGCGGAATTGAGAAGAAGCCCTGGTAGGTCAGCCGCAGAAACTGCGACACTGAGTGCAGGAACCGCACCGGCTGATACGGCCGCTTGAGGCCTTCCATGATGAAGCGACGGGTGTGGTCCGCGCTCGGTCCCGACGTCGAGGTGAACGACGCGACCCGGTCGGCCGCCTCCGGACGGGACAGGTACTCCCAGATGCCCACCGAGCCCCAGTCGTGGGCCAGCACGTGGACTTTTTCGCCGGGCGCCAGCGCGGCGATGACGGCCGCGAAATCGTCGGCGTAGTACGCCATGGTGTACGACGAAACCTTTTTGGGCACACCGGAATTGCGCGAGCCGCGGTTGTCGTAGCGAATCACCCGGAAGGTGTCGGCCAGGTATGGCACCGTGGCGTCCCACATGTCGTGCGAGTCCGGCCAGCCGTGCACCAGTACCACCACCGGACCGTGCGGGTTGCCCTCTTCGTAGGTCGCGATCCGCGTCCCGTCCGCGCTATCCACAAACTGCATCGTCAACCCTGCCTGAACTCAAAGTATCCCGTACCGCCGGTACCGGTTTCGATGCGACATTAGCCTGCTCACAGGCGGTGTCAAGAGAGCGGGACAAAGTCCCGGCCCGCCACGCTTTGCCAGCACCGGCATGACAGGATGGGGCCGGTAGACATTCGAAGTGACGAGCGACTTTTCGAGGAGTCAACGTAATGGCCATCTCCGTCCAGATGCCCGCACTCGGCGAGAGCGTTACCGAGGGGACCGTCACTCGATGGCTCAAGCAGGAGGGCGACACTGTCGAGGTTGACGAGCCCCTGCTCGAGGTCTCTACCGACAAGGTTGACACCGAAATCCCGTCGCCCATCGCCGGCGTTTTGACCAAGATCGTTGCGCGCGAAGACGACGTCGTCGAGATCGGCGGCGAGCTCGCCGTCATCGGTGAGGCCGGCGAGGCCCCCGCACCCGCGCCCGCCGCCGCACCGGCAGCTCCCCCGGCCCCAGCAGCTCCCCCTGCCCCGGCGCCCGAGCCCGTCGCCGCCCCGGCTGCAGCCCCCGCAGCTCCTGCTCCTGCTCCTGCTCCCGCCGCACCGGCAGCCGCCGCGGCCGCCGCCACCTCGATCGTCATGCCGACGCTCGGTGAGTCGGTCACCGAAGGCACCGTGACCCGCTGGCTCAAGAAGGTCGGCGACTCGGTCGCGGTCGACGAGCCCCTGGTCGAGGTCTCCACCGACAAGGTCGACACCGAAATCCCGTCGCCCATCGCCGGTGTGCTGCTGGCGATCACCGCCGAAGAGGACGACGTGGTGGCGATCGGTGGCGAGCTCGCCAAGATCGGCGCCGCCGGCTCAGCTCCGGCCGCCGCTCCCGCCACGGCAGCTCCGGCTCCCGCTCCCGTCGCCGCACCGACGCCCCCGCCCGCTCCGGCTCCCGCACCCACCCCGCCGCCGGCTCCTGCGCCCGCCCCGGCACCTCCGGCTCCCGCCCCGGCTGCTCCCGCGCCGACCGCCGCTGCTCCGTCCGGCGATGCCAACCCGTACGTCACCCCGTTGGTGCGAAAGTTGGCCGCCGAGAACAACGTTGACCTCGCGGGCGTGCAGGGCACCGGCGTCGGTGGCCGCATCCGCAAGCAGGACGTGCTCGCCGCCGCTGAGGCCGCCAAGGCCCCGGCTGCATCTGCCGCCGCATCGGCCCCCGCTGCTCAGGCCGCGAAGGCCCCGGCCGCCGCAGCTCCCGCTCCGGCGCTGGCCCACCTGCGTGGCACCACGCAGAAGGCCACCCGGATCCGTCAGATCACGGCCAAGAAGACGCGCGAGTCGCTGCAGTCCACAGCGCAGCTGACCCAGACCCACGAGGTCGACATGACCCGTATCGTCGGGTTGCGGGCCCGGGCCAAGAACTCGTTCGCCGAGCGCGAGGGCGTGAACCTGACCTACCTGCCGTTCATCGCCCGCGCGGTGATCGACGCGTTGAAGATTCACCCGAACGTCAACGCCAGCTACAACGAGGACACCAAGGAGATCACCTACTACGACGCCGAGCACCTCGGCTTCGCGGTGGACACCGAGCAGGGCCTGCTGTCGCCGGTCGTGCACAACGCGGGTGATCTGTCCCTCGGTGGTCTGGCGCGCGCCATCGTCGACATCGCCGACCGCGCCCGCACGGGCAACCTGCGGCCCGACGAGCTGGCCGGCGGCACCTTCACCATCACGAACATCGGTAGCCAGGGCGCCCTGTTCGACACCCCGATCCTCGTTCCGCCGCAGGCGGCCATGCTCGGCACCGGCGCCATCGTCAAGCGGCCGCGGGTCGTCGTGGACGAAGGCGGCAACGAGTCCATCGGCGTCCGGTCGGTCTGCTACCTGCCGCTGACCTACGACCACCGACTGATCGACGGCGCCGACGCCGGACGGTTCGTGACCACCATCAAACGTCGTCTCGAAGAGGGTGCGTTCGAGGCCGACCTCGGTCTCTAGGCCGGGCGGTAATCGCATGGCGCACGCGGTCATTGCCATCGCGGGCTCGTCTGGGCTGATCGGTTCTGCGCTGGTTTCGGCGCTCCGGGCCACCGACCATCGGGTGGTGCGCATCGTGCGCCGTAAGCCGGCCAACGCCGACGAGGTGTTCTGGAATCCCGACGCGGGCGACTTCGATTGGCGCACACTGCAAGACGTCGATGCCGTCGTCAACTTGTGTGGCGTCAGCATCGGGTCTCGGCGTTGGTCGGGGGCCTTCAAGCAGAGCCTGCGCGATAGCCGCATCGGGCCCACCGAGGTACTGACCGACGCCGTCGTCGACGCCGGCGTGCCGGTGCTGATCAACGCCAGTGCCGTCGGGTACTACGGCGACACCCGGGACCGGATCGCCGACGAACAATCGCCCGCCGGGGCAGGCTTCCTGGCCCGGTTGTGTCTGGACTGGGAGTCCGCAGCGCGCCCGGCAGTCGATGCCGGGACTCGCGTGGTGTTCGCCCGCAGTGGCCTGGTGCTGGCACCCGCGGGTGGCATGCTGGGCCGGATGCGCCCGATCTTCGGGCTCGGCCTGGGCGCGCGCCTGGGCAGCGGACGGCAGTACATGCCGTGGATCACGCTCGAGGACGAGGTGCGGGCGCTGCTGTTCGCGCTCAACCATTCAGAACTGTCGGGGCCGCTCAACCTCACGGGTCCAGCACCCGTCACCAATAGCGAGTTCACCGAAGCGCTGGGACGCGCGCTGCACCGGCCCACTCCGCTGCTCATGCCGGGTTTCGCGCTGCGGGCGGCGCTCGGGGAGTTCGCCGCCGAGGGCCTGCTCGGCGGCCAGCGCGCCATCCCGGCTGCACTCGAGGACGCCGGTTTCGAGTTCCATCAGCGGACCATCGGCGAGGCGCTGTCCTACGTCACCGCCCCCAACGCGGCGTGACCCTCGAGGGGTAGCGTCAGGTCAGTGACCACCCGATCTGCCAACGGCCCGATCGACGTACGCCGCCTCGGCACCATCGACTACAACGACGCCTGGGAGCTCCAGCGTGAGCTCGCCGCCGCCCGTGCCGACGAGCTCAGCGGCGACACGTTGCTGTTGCTGGAGCATCCGCCCGTCTACACCGCGGGCCGCCGCACCGAACCGCACGAGCGCCCGACCGACGGCACCCCGGTCATCGACACCGACCGCGGCGGAAAGATCACTTGGCACGGCCCCGGACAGCTGGTCGGCTACCCGATCATCGGCCTGGCGCAGCCCCTCGACGTGGTGAAATTCGTTCGGCTGCTTGAAGATGCGCTGATGTCGGTGTGTGCCGACCTCGGGCTGGAGACCATCCGGGTTGACGGCCGGTCCGGCGTCTGGCTGGCCGCCGACGGCCCGCTACCGGAACGCAAGATCGCCGCCATCGGTATCCGGGTCGCCCGCGGCACGACGCTGCACGGCTTCTCCCTGAACTGCAACTGCGACCTGGGCGCGTTCGGCGGCATCGTGCCGTGCGGCATCGCCGACGCCGGTGTTACGTCGCTGACCAAGGAGCTGGGCCGGGAGATCACGCCGGAGGACGTCATCGACCAGGTGGCTTCGGCGGTGTGCGCGGCGCTTGGCGCACCGGCACTAACATCGACACCATGAGTGTGGATCCCGGTAACCGCAAGCTGCTCCGCCTGGAGGTCCGCAACGCGGAGACGCCGATCGAGCGCAAGCCGCCGTGGATCAAGACGAAGCTCAAGATGGGCCCCGAGTACAAGGACCTCAAGAGCCTGGTCAAGCGCGAGGGCCTGCACACCGTCTGCGAAGAGGCGGGCTGCCCCAACATCTACGAATGCTGGGAAGACCGCGAGGCCACGTTCCTGATCGGCGGCGAGCAGTGCACGCGCCGCTGCGACTTCTGCCAGATCGACACCGGCAAGCCCGCCGACCTGGACCGTGATGAGCCCCGTCGCGTCGCCGAGAGCGTGCAGACCATGGGCCTGCGGTACTCGACCGTCACCGGCGTCGCCCGCGACGACCTGCCCGACGGCGGCGCTTGGCTGTACGCCGAGACCGTCCGTCAGATCCATGCTCTCAACCCGGGCACCGGCGTCGAGCTGCTGGCCCCCGACTTCAACGGCGTGCCCGCACTGCTCGAAGAGGTCTTCGACTCGCGCCCAGAAGTGTTCGCGCACAACGTCGAAACCGTGCCCCGCATCTTCAAGCGCATCCGCCCGGCGTTCCGCTACCAGCGCAGCCTCGACGTGATCACCGCTGCCCGCGACTACGGCCTGGTGACCAAGAGCAACCTGATCCTCGGCATGGGTGAGACGCCCGAGGAAATCCGGGAGGCACTGGGCGACCTGTACGACGCCGGCTGCGACATCGTCACGATCACGCAGTACCTGCGGCCCTCGCCGCGGCACCACCCCGTCGAGCGCTGGGTGCGACCGGAGGAATTCGTCGAGCATCAGCAGTTCGCCGAAGGCCTCGGTTTCGCCGGAGTCCTGGCCGGGCCGCTGGTCCGGTCGTCGTACCGGGCCGGAAAGTTGTACGCCCAAGCTGCCCGATTACGGCCATCGGTCTCCTGAATCTATCCTGGTGGCATGGCTAAGACCCGCAATCCTGCCGCTACGGCGGCCGCCAAGGCCGAAGCGAAGGCCGCCCGCAAGGCCGCCTCCAAGCAGCGTCGTGCCCAGCTGTGGCAGGCGTTCCAGATTCAGCGCAAAGAGGACAAACGGCTGCTGCCGTACATGATCGCCGCCTTTGTGGTGATCCTGGCGCTCGCGGTCGGCATGGCGGCGTTCTCGAACAGCATCTTCACCTGGGTGACGCTGCCCATCCTGGGCGTGGTGCTCGGTGCGCTCGTCGCCTTCATCATCTTCGGCCGGCGGGCGCAGAAGTCGGTCTACAGCAAGGCCGACGGCCAGACCGGCGCGGCAGCCTGGGCGTTGGACAACATGCGCGGCCAGTGGCGGGTCACTCAGGGCGTCGCCGCGACCGGCAGCTTTGATGCCGTGCACCGGGTGGTCGGTCGACCGGGTGTGATCTTCGTCGGTGAGGGTTCGCCGCAGCGCCTGAAACCGCTTCTGGCGCAGGAGAAGAAGCGCACCGCACGGCTGGTCGGCGAGGTGCCGATCTACACCATCGTGGTGGGCAACGACGAGGACCAGGTGCCCCTGTCCAAGCTCGAGCGGCACCTGACCAAGCTGCCTGCCAACATCACCGCCAAGCAGATGGATTCGCTGGAATCCCGGCTGGCGGCACTGGGTTCCAAGCTGGGCCCCGGCGGCCTGCCGAAGGGTCCGCTGCCCGCCGGCGCCAAGATGAAGGGCATGCAGCGCACCGCCCGCCGGAAGTAGCGGTCAGGTATGGGTTCGAAAGTCTGACCCGTCTGGACCACGAGCGTGCGAGCAGATCACCGAAACCTCGAATCCGGTGATCTGACGGCACATTGGTGACCGCGCGCAGCGAGGGCTACACCACGAGCGTGCACACAGATCGCGATTTCGCCGGTGTGACGATCTGACGGCACCCTCGTGGCGTCTGGCGGCTGTGCCTAGGAGCACAAACCCCGAGGATTAGCGGCGCAGGACGGCGGTGTTGGTCAGCCGGTCCTGAAAGCCGCGGCCGTCGGCGTCGGTGAACAGCGCCGGCACTGCCAACGCGACCAAGACGCCACGGACCACGGCTCGAAGGACGCTGACGCGCGGGGCGTCATCAAGTGGTACCACGATCAGGCCCATCGCCAGCTGACCAGGCGTGAACCCGAACAGCGACAACGACACCACGCCGAGCACCAGCCATATCGCCAGCACAGCGGTGGACAGCGTGGACGCCGACAACAATCCGAAGGCCATCGCCAGGCCGGCCAGGCCGTACCCGATGAGCCAGTCGATCAGCAGCGCCACGAGCCTGCGGCCCGTCCGGGCCAATGACCGTGAACCCGATTCCGGCAGGCCCAAATCCTTGCCGGGATACCCGGATTCATCACGCGGGCGCTCGGATTCGGGCCCGGACAGCCACGAACCCAGCCGAAAACCATCTGCACCGGACATGTCTGCCAGGATATGCGTGCGGGCCCAGGTAACCGAACCGCACGTCAGGCGCTCTCCGGTTCACAAACTGGCGATCGCGTAACGTCCGCGCAACATACGGTTATTGGGCGTGCAACATCGTGTCCCTAGGTTCAACCGCGGGTAACACCAGTAAAGGAGATCACTTACGTGGCAGAAAAGACGTCTGACGACATTTTCAAGCTGATCAAGGACGAGAACGTCGAGTACGTCGACATCCGTTTCTGCGATCTGCCGGGTGTTGTCCAGCACTTCTCGATCCCGGCCTCGGCTTTCGACGAGAGCGTTTTCGAGGACGGCCTCGCGTTCGACGGTTCGTCGGTGCGCGGCTTCCAGTCGATCCACGAGTCCGACATGATGCTGCTGCCGGATGCCAACACCGCGCAGATCGATCCGTTCCGGGCCGCCAAGACCCTGAACCTCAACTTCTTCGTGCACGACCCGTTCACCCGCGAGGCCTACTCGCGTGACCCGCGTAACGTCGCACGCAAGGCCGAGAACTACCTGAAGAGCACCGGCATCGCCGACACTTGCTACTTCGGTGCCGAGGCCGAGTTCTACATCTTCGACTCGGTGTCGTTCGACTCGAAGATGAACGGCACCTTCTACGAAGTCGACTCCGAGTCGGGCTGGTGGAACAGCGGCGAGCCCTTCGAGGCCGACGGCAGCCCCAACCTGGGCTACAAGGTTCGCCCCAAGGGTGGTTACTTCCCCGTCGCGCCGTACGACCACTACGTCGACCTGCGCGACCAGATGTCGACCAACCTGACCAACGCGGGCTTCACCCTCGAGCGCGGTCACCACGAGGTGGGCACCGCCGGCCAGGCCGAGATCAACTACAAGTTCGACACCCTGCTGGCCGCGGCTGACGACGTGCTGCTGTTCAAGTACATCATCAAGAACACCGCATGGCAGAACGGCAAGACCGTCACCTTCATGCCGAAGCCGCTGTTCGGTGACAACGGCTCGGGCATGCACGCCCACCAGTCGCTGTGGAAGGACGGCAAGCCGCTGTTCCACGACGAGTCCGGCTACGCGGGCCTGTCCGACATGGCGCGCCACTACATCGGCGGCATCCTGCACCACGCCCCGTCGCTGCTGGCGTTCACCAACCCGACGGTGAACTCCTACAAGCGTCTGGTGCCGGGCTACGAGGCCCCGATCAACCTGGTGTACAGCCAGCGCAACCGCTCGGCGTGTGTGCGTATCCCGATCACCGGCAACAACCCGAAGGCCAAGCGCCTCGAGTTCCGTTGC
The DNA here is from genome assembly GCF_009729415.1 of Mycolicibacterium sp. CBMA 234. Classification (GTDB taxonomy): domain Bacteria; phylum Actinomycetota; class Actinomycetes; order Mycobacteriales; family Mycobacteriaceae; genus Mycobacterium. The sequence goes on along the minus strand of NZ_MPKW01000018.1, from coordinate 106,684 downwards.
CCGGACAGCTCGGGTAACCCGTACCTGGCGTTCTCGGCGATGCTGATGGCCGGCATCGACGGCATCAAGAACAAGATCGAGCCCATGGCCCCGATCGACAAGGACCTCTACGAGCTGCCGCCAGACGAGGCCGCCAACATCCCGCAGGCCCCGACCTCGCTGGCCGCGGTCATCGACCGCCTCGAGGCCGACCACGACTACCTCACCGAGGGTGGCGTGTTCACCGAGGACCTGATCGAGACCTGGATCTCGTACAAGCGCGAGAACGAGATCCTGCCGGTGCAGATCCGTCCTCACCCGTACGAGTTCTCGCTGTACTACGACTGCTAAGTCCTAGCGCCAGCAAGTTCTAGCGCGAAAACCCCCTAGACCGTGAGGTTTAGGGGGTTTTCGCGTCTGCTGGCCAAAACTCTCAGGCAGGCAGCCGTTCCAGCAGCCGGCCCATGGAGTCGAGGAACGCGTTGTAGCCGTGCTCGAGCGCGGCGCGGCCCTCGGCGGGCCAGCCCGGCGTCTGCTGAACGAGGGTCAGTTCGGTGCCGCCGTCGACGGGCCGCAGCGTCACCGTCACCGGCATGCGCTCCGGGTTGTCGGGTTCGTCGGTCAGGTCGAACACCACGCGGTTCGGCGGCTCGAGCTCGAGGAAGCTGCCGGCCCAGTGCTTGAGCGTGCCGTCGGGCAGGTGCATGACGGCACGCCACTGGCCGCCGATCGCGACGTCCATCTCGAAGGTGTCCAGCGGCACGTCGACCTGGTCGGTGCCGAACCAGGTGGCGAAGTACTCCGGCGTGACGAACATCGAATACACCAGTTCCTGGGGTGCATCGAAGGTCCGGACGAGGGTCACCGAATCGGTCATTGGTCTTCTCCTTTGTTGTGCTGCAGACGGGCGAGCAACTCCCCCATCGAGTCCAGGTTCTGGCTCCAGAACTTCTCGTACTCAGCGACCCATTGCGACACCGCCACAAGGGGTTCCGGATTGAGGGTGGCCGGCCGATACTGCGCGGTGCGACTGCGCCGCACCAGCCCCGCGGACTCCAACACTCGCAAGTGTTTGGAGACCGCCGCGAACGACATGTCGAACGGCTCGACCAACTCACCGACGGTCCGTTCCCCATCGGCCAGGAGGGCAAGCATGCTCCGACGCGTCGGGTCCGCCAGCGCGGCGAAGGTGCGGCTCAGCTGGTCTGTCGCCATCCTCGCTCCTTATTCAACCGTTCAGTTCTACACCTATTGGTTGAATATAGCGGACGACGTCGATGCATGCCAGGCACCAACTCGATGACGGTCCGATTACGCCGCCAGCCAGGTACCCGCACCCGGTCGTACCGTCATTTCATGACGACTCAACTGGACACCCGGCTCGGCACCCTGTCACCCGCGGTCATCAGCTTGTTCCGCGTCGTTATGGGGTTCCTGCTCATCTGTCACGGCGCTCAGAAACTGTTCGCCTGGCCGGTCGGCATGCCCAACGCGGCCGGCGAACTGGTCGGCCCCGCAGTCCCCGCCGGCACCTGGCCGTTCTGGTACGCCGGCGTCATCGAGTTCGTCTTGGGCCTGCTGATCCTGGCCGGACTCTTCACCCGGATTGCCGCCTTCATCGCGTCCGGTGAAATGGCCTTCGCATACTTCACCCAACATCAGCCGAACGGCCTGCTGCCCATCGAAAACGGCGGCGAACTCGCCGTGACGTACTGCTTCGGTTTCTTCCTGCTGGTGTTCATCGGCGGTGGCGCGTACGCGCTGGACTCGATGCGCCGAAAAGGCTGATGCCACATCACGGATGTCACTGTCGGCCCCTAGGATTTAGCCCATGGCTCAGCTAGACATCGAATCCCGACTGGACACTGTCGCCCCTCTGGTGCTGTCCGTGTTCCGGATAGTGATCGGTTTCCTGTTCGCGCTCCACGGCGCCACCACGCTGTTCAAATGGCCCGTCGACACCGCCCCCGGGATGGCCTCACCAGAATTCGGGAGTTTCCCGGGTTGGTACGCCGGCGCCATTGAGCTGATCGTCGGCATCCTGATCTTCACGGGCCTGGCCACCCGCATCGCCGCCTTCATCGGTTCCGGCGAAATGGCTTTCGCCTACTTCATGGAACATCAGCCGCAGGGTCTGTTGCCCATCGCCAACGGCGGCGAACCCGCGGTGCTCTACTGCTTTGCCCTGTTCCTGCTGGTGTTCACCGGCGGTGGGGCGCTCTCCCTGGACGCAATGCGTAGGCGCTAGCTAGCGGTCCAGTCCGAGGTCCGCGCGAAAACGCTTGAGACCGTCGATCTTCTCGGCCAGCGTGGCCTGCGGACCGCTGTAGAACATCCACGGCATGGTGACGTTGCCGGTGATTCCGGCCCGCTCGGCCCGCGCGAAATGCTCCGGCAGATACGCATCGGCCAGCGGGGTCAGGATCTCGAAACCCTCGAGCGGCAAACCGTTTTCGACGCGCAACTCGCGCACCCTGGTGGCGGCGGCGATAGCCTGATCTGTGGTGATCAGGTCGCCGATCCAGCCGTCATTGCGGGCTGCGCGCCGCAGCGCGATCTCACTGAGTCCGCCGACGTAGATGGGCACCGGCGGCGGCGTTGGTTCCATTTCCAGGCGGGGTACCTGGTAGAACTCGCCGTCGAACGACGTCCACCCCGGCTGCCACAGCTGCCGGATCACCTCCAGCATCTCGTCGGTGCGCTTGCCGCGACGCTCGAAAGCCTGTCCCATCAACGCGAATTCGTCGGCGCACCACCCCACCCCGACCCCGAATTCCACCCGGCCGCCGGACAGGCACGCCGCCGTCCCGACCGATTTCGCGACCGAGAACGGGTCGCGCATGCCCGGGATGTACACCGTCGTCACGAATTTCACCCGGCTGGTCACCTGCGCCAACGCACCGACCAACACCCATGGGTCCGGCCAGTGGGTGAACGGCTGCCAGCGGCGCTGCCCGTCGGGCGTGTACGGATACGGGGTGCTGAGGTTCTCCAGATTCACCACGTGGTCCGGGATCGCAATACCGTCATAGCCGAGTTCATCTGCCGCCCGGGCGATCTCGACCAGCTCACTGGTATCGAGGAATGCCAGGCTGACGTAGAACTTCACTCGCGCGCCCACTGTGGGCGGATGAAGATGCCGTCGGCCTCGACGGTGATGCCCTCGGCATCGGAAAGTGTCCCGCGGGCAAAGGTTTTGACGCCGTCGGTGCGGTCGACCCAGGCCTCGGCACGGACCCGCCCCAGCGGCGTGCCGCGCAGGTAGCGCACGGTGATGGTGCCGGTGAAGTGCGGCTTGGTCAGTCCGGCGCTGGCGATCTCGCCGAGCAGCTGATCCAGTACCAGGGCGCAGATGCCACCGTGCACCAGGCCGGGCGGACCTTCATACGGCAGGCCCAGGTCGAATTCGGCCCAGCCGCGATAGTCGGGGCCGCCTTCATGCGTGATCCCCATCGGCGGGGCGATGGCATTACGCAATCCCACAGTGGGATTCGCGTAAGACAGCGGACGACCGGTGCTGGCGAGCCGCACGATCGAGGGCATCGTTTTTTCCACCGCCAGTAGTTTCCCGACGATCGCTTCGATCTCAGCCTGCGCGTCGGCGAGGGTCGTCGCATCGACACCGGTGCGGATACCGGCGTCGATCAGCCGGCGGACAGCATCGGTGAACGGCTCGTACGCGGCGAGCTGACGCTCGTACTCCTCGTCGCTGATCACGTCGAAGGAGGAGTTACTGATTGCCTCTGTCACGCTTGCCTACTCCCCAAAAACTTTACGTACCACTGTTTTAGCTCGCCGCGTCACGCGCAGGTAGTTGTCCAGGAACGCGCCGCCGTCGCCGCTGGGCCAACCCGCGGCCACAGCCACGGCATTGAGCTGACGGCCCGGTCCGGGCAGTTGGTCAGTTGGCTTGCCGCGCACCAGCACCAGGGCGTTGCGCGCCCGGGTGGCGGTCAGCCAGGCCTGGCGGAGCGTGTCCGCTTCGTCGCCTTCGATCAGCTGGGCCGCCTCGATAGCATCCAGGGTCTCCAGCGTCGAGGTGTTGTGCAACTCGGGAACCTTGTGTGCATACCGCAATTGGAGTAGCTGCACGGTCCACTCGACGTCGGCCAGGCCACCGCGGCCCAGCTTGGTGTGAGTGTTGGGGTCGGCGCCGCGCGGCAGCCGCTCGGAGTCGACGCGGGCCTTGATCCGCCGAATCTCGCGGACCGCCTCCGCCGACACCCCACCATCCGGGTAGCGCGTGCGGTCGACCATCACCAGGAAGCGCTCGCCGAGTTCCAGATCGCCGGCCACGCGGTGGGCCCGCAGCAGCGCCTGAATCTCCCACGGCTGCGCCCACTGTGTGTAGTACGCCTCGTAGGACGCCAAAGTCCGTACCAGCGAGCCGTTTCGGCCTTCGGGACGCAGCCCGGCGTCGACCTCCAAGGGCGGGTCAATGCTGGGCTGCCCCAACAGCGTCCGCACCTGCTCGGCAACGCCGACGGCCCACCGCACGGCAGTCGAATCTTCCACGCCGGGAACGGGTTCACACACAAACATCACGTCCGCGTCCGACCCGTAGCCCAGTTCCCCACCGCCGAGCCGGCCCATGCCGATGACGGCGATGCGCGCCAGTGGCCCATCCGGGCCGGAGCGCGCGCGGGTCACCGCGTCGAGCGCGGACTGCAGCACCGCCACCCACACCGACGTCAGCGCTTTACAAACATCGACCACCGAGAGCAGCCCGAACAAGTCCGCCGAGGCCACGCGCGCCAGTTCCCGACGCCGCAGGGTGCGCGCGGCGGCGATGGCCCGGACCGGGTCCGAATGCCGGCCGGCCGAGGCGACCAGTGCGCGGAACACCGCATCCGGTTCCACCTCAAGCAGTTTCGGCCCCTGCGGACCGTCGGCGTACTGCTGAATGACTTCCGGTGCCCGCATCAGCAGGTCCGGCACATACGCCGACGTCCCGAGTACCCGCATCAGCCGTTTGGCGACGGCCCCCTCGTCGCGCAGCGTCGACAGGAACCAGCGATGATCACCCAGCTCCTCACTGATCCGCCGATACGCCAGCAGGCCCGCGTCTGGATCCGGGGTGTCAGACAGCCAGTCCAGCAGCGTCGGCAACAGCACCTGCTGCACAGTGCCGCGGCGGCCGCTGGCACTGGTGAGCGCAGCCAGGTGGGTCAACGCACTTTGCGGACCTTCGTAACCCAGTGCGGCCAACTGCCTTTCGGCTGCGTCGGCGTTCAGGCCCGGCCCGAAAGCGGAGCCCACCGATTCCAACAACGGCTGGTAGAACAGTTTGGCGTGCAAGCGCGACACGCGCATGTTCTGCCGCTTCAGGTCTTCCCGCAGCACACCCAGCGCATCGTGCTGGCCGTCGGGGCGCACATGCGCCGCTCGCGCCAGCCACCGCCACGCCTCGTCGTCGCCGTCCTCGGGCAGCATGTGGGTGCGCTTGAGTCGCTGCAGTTGCAGGCGGTGCTCCAGCAGCCGTAAGAACTCATATGACGCAGTGAGATTCGCGGTGTCATCGCGGCCGATGTAGCCGTGCGAACCGAGTGCCGCCAGCGCATCCACCGTGGAGGCGACGTGCAACGACTCGTCGTTGCGGCCATGCACCAGTTGCAGCAGCTGGACCGCGAACTCGACGTCCCGCAGGCCGCCGGTACCGAGTTTGAGTTCGCGGGCCCGCACTCCCGCCGGCACCAGGTCCTCGACCCGGCGCCGCATGGCCTGCACGTCGGGCACGAAATCCTCACGGTCACAGGCGGTCCAGACCATCGGCATCAGTGCGGCGATGTACTGCGTACCCAGCTCGGCGTCGCCGACCGCCGCGCGGGCCTTCAAAAGCGCTTGGAATTCCCAGGTTTTGGCCCACCGCTGGTAGTACGCGACGTGCGACTCCAGGGTGCGGACCAGCTGCCCCGCTTTGCCTTCGGGCCGCAGCGCGGCGTCGAGCTCGAAGAAGGTCTCGCCGGCGAACCGCATCATCTCCCCGGCCACCCGGGTGGACACCGAGTCCGCCGTCTCGACGACAAAGATGACGTCGACGTCGCTGACGTAATTCAGTTCGCGCGCACCGCTTTTGCCCATCGCGATGACGGCTATCCGCGGCCATGGGCCGTCAACGCCGCATACCGACCGGGCCGCGACCACCAACGCCGCCGCGAGTGCCGCGTCGGCCAGATCAGACAGGTGCTCCCCCACGGTGACGAACGGCAGCACCGGCTCGTTCTCGACCGTCGGCGCCACGTCCAGGGCCGCCAGCACCAGCATGCGGTCCCGGTAGTGGGACCGAAGCGCCACAGAGGTCTCCATAGTGCTTGCCGCACTACAACTTTCACCGGCCAACCGCTCGAACTCCGCGATCAGCGTGGCCCGCGACGGCAACGTCAGGTCACCGCGCAGCAGGCGCCATGACTGGGGATGTACCGCCAGGTGATCACCCAGCGCCAGCGACGACCCCACCACCGCGAACAGCCGGCCTCGCAGCGACGTGTCGACTACCAACAGCTCGTTGAGCTCAGCCCAATCGTCGTCGAGAGCCTCGGCGATCCGCACCATGGCGCGTAGCGCAGAGTCGGCGTCGGGGGCACGGGACAGCGACCACAACAGCGCGACGTGCGCGTCGGTGTTCCAACCCAGCCGGTCCAAATCCGCCCGGGCCGTCGGCGCCACCAACCCGAGCCGGCCGACGCTGGGCTGCGTGGGTCGCTGCATCGCGGGGTTGGGCACGCCTTGACGTTACAACGACAGATATTCCTGGAGCTCGAACGGCGTCACGTGGCTGCGGTACGTTTCCCATTCCGCGTGCTTGTTGCGCAGGAAGTAGTCGAAAACGTGCTCTCCCAAGGCTTCGGCGACGAGTTCGGACTTCTCCATCTCGGACAGCGCCACACCCAGGCTCGACGGCAGCTCCTTGTACCCCATCGCGCGACGTTCCTCGGCGGTCAGGTTCCACACGTTGTCCTCGGCCTGCGGCGCGAGCTCGTAGCCCTTCTCGATGCCGCGCAGGCCGGCGGCCAGCAGGACCGCGAACGCCAGGTACGGGTTGCATGCCGAGTCGGGGCTGCGCACCTCGATCCGGCGCGACGACGCCTTACGCGGCGTGTACATGGGCACCCGGACCAGGGCCGAGCGGTTGGCCGCACCCCATGACGCCGCGGTCGGCGCCTCACCTCCGTGCACCAGCCGCTTGTAGGAGTTCACCCACTGGTTGGTGACGGCGCTGATCTCGCTGGCGTGCTTCAGGATGCCGGCGATGAACGACTTGGCCACGTCGGACAGCTGCAGCGGATCGTCCGCGCTGTGGAACGCGTTGGCGTCGCCCTCGAAAAGGCTCATGTGAGTGTGCATGGCCGAGCCGGGGTACTGGCTGAACGGCTTGGGCATGAACGTGGCGCGCACGCCTTCGTTGATCGCGACTTCCTTGACCAGGTAGCGGAAGGTCATCACGTTGTCGGCCATGGACAGCGCGTCGGCATAACGCAGGTCGATCTCCTGCTGGCCGGGTGCGCCCTCATGGTGGCTGAACTCCACCGAGATGCCCATGGACTCAAGCGCCTCGATGGCGTGCCGGCGGAAGTTGGGTGCCGAATCGTGCACGGCCTGGTCGAAGTAGCCGCTGTTGTCGGCCGGCACCGGCACGCTGCCGTCGTTCGGGCCGGGCTCCAGCAGGAAGAACTCGATCTCCGGGTGGACGTAGCAGGAGAAGCCCAGATCGCTGGCCTTGGCCAGCTGCCGGCGCAGCACGTGCCGGGAGTCGGCCCAGGACGGCGAACCGTCGGGCATGGTGATGTCGCAGAACATGCGGGCCGAGTAGTGCTTGCCAGCGCTCTTGGTGGTCCACGGCAGGACCTGGAAGGTCGACGGATCAGGGCGGGCCACCATGTCGGCTTCCGAGACCCGGGCGAAGCCCTCGATCGCGGAACCGTCGAAGCCGATGCCCTCCTCGAAGGCGCCCTCCAGCTCGGCCGGCGCGATCGCCACCGACTTGAGGTATCCGAGCACGTCTGTGAACCAAAGCCGGACAAAGCGAATGTCGCGTTCTTCCAGCGTGCGCAGCACGAATTCCTTCTGCCGATCCATGACCGCAGCGTAGGCAGCAGCTGTTAAATCTGTGTTACCAAGCGGACTCTGTTCGGCATGGATCAGCGGTGAGACCCAAAGGTCAGCACCGCAATCCCGGCGCCGGCAGCACCGACTGGGTCAGGAACGCCACCACAGCTGTGTCGACACAGCGGTCGCCGTTGAACACCACCGTGTGTTGGGTGCCCTCGAAGCTGATCAACGACGCGCCCATTTCCTGCGCCAGGTTCACACCGGCCTGGTACGGCGTGGCGGGGTCATGTGTCGTGGAGACGACGACGACCTTGCCCGGCCCGGGTGATGTCACCTCGTGCGGACGGGACGTCGCCGGCACCGGCCACATGGCGCAAACGTCGCGCGGCGCGTACCCGGTGTACTGGCCATAAGACATGAAAGGTGCCAGCTGGCGCGCCTTCAGGTCCGCGGCCGCCCAGGTGGCGGTGTCGGTCGGGAACGGCGCGTCAACGCAGCGGATCGCGGTGAAGGCGTCCTGCAACGCCGCATAGTGGCCGTTCTGATCACGGTGCTGATAGTCGTCCGCCAGCAGCAGTAGGTCGCCGGCGTCGCTACCGCGCTGCAGCCCGAGCAGCCCACTGGTCAGAAACTTCCAGTACTTCTTCGTGTAGAGCGCGTTGACGGTGCCGGTGATCGCGTCGGAGTAACTCAGCCCGCGCGGGTCGGACGTCAGGCCGAGCCGCAGCACCAGCGGGTTGACCAGCTGCTGGTACCGCGCGACGAATTGGGTCGGGTCGGTGCCCAGTGGGCAACCGGCCGACTGGGCGCAATCCGCGGCGTAGTCATTGAAAGCTGTTTGGAATCCGGCCAATTGGAGCAGATTTTCGGTCACCGGGTCGGCGGCCGGGTCCACCGCGCCGTCGAGCACCATGGCGCGCACGCGATCCGGGAAGCTTTCGGCATAGGCCGCGCCCAACTGGGTGCCATACGAGAAGCCCAGGTAGTTGATCTGCGACTCGCCGAGCGCGGCCCGCACAACGTCCATATCCCTTGCTGCCGAAGCTGTTCCGACGTTGGCCAGGAAGCTGCTGCCCATCTGCTGCAGGCAGTCCTGCGCGGTGCGGCGGCTCACGGCCTCGATGTGAGCTATCCCGGCCGGGCTGTAATCGACCATCGGGTCGCGGCGATTGGCGTCGAACTCGGCGTCGCTGCGGCACCGCAGCCCGGGTGTCGAATGCCCGACGCCGCGCGGATCGAACCCGACCAGGTCGAAGCTTTGGCCGATCTCGGTGTCGGCCAGCACGGCGCCCATGCCTGCGACGGTGTTGACTGCCGACGCCCCCGGACCGCCCGGGTTGACCAGCAGCGCACCCAATCGCTGCCCTGAGGCCGGGACCTTGATGACGGCCAGTTTCGCTTGCGGCCCTTGCGGATTCGCGTAGTCGACGGGGACGCTGACGGTGGTGCAGCGCGCGGTCGGCAGGTCCGTTGTGTCACCGATGACCGCCGCGCAGCTACCCCAGACCGGCGCCTGCTCGTAGTAGGACTGCAGCGACAGCGGAGCCGCCTGCGCAACCCATCCCGGTGCCGCGCTGATGGCCACCAGCAATCCGACGACACCTATTGCACACTGTCGTCCACGACCGCCCGCCCGCCACATGGCAAACATGTTCGCACGGCGCTGCACCGTGCTGAAGTCCGGTTACGCAGGGAGACAACCCGGCAATCAGACGGTGACCAAATAGTTATCTTGCGGCGGCACTCAGCATTTCGCGCCGGCGTCGGGCACGGCGCCGTTGATCAGATAGCTGCTGGCGTGGTCGTCGACGCACGTGTTGCCCTGGAACACCACGGTGTGCTGGGTGCCGTCGAACGTCAGCAGGCCGCCGCCGAGTTCCTTGGCCAGGTCCACGCCGGCCTTGTACGGCGTCGCCGGATCGTGGATCGTCGACACCACCAGCGTCGGCGGCAGTCCCTTGACCGCGATCTCGTGCGGCTTGGACGTCGGCGGCACCGACCAGAACGCGCAGGTGCCCAGCGGAGCGTCGCCGGTGAACTGGCCGTAGCTCATGAACGGCGCCACCTCGCGGGTGCGCTTGTCTTCGTCAATGACCTTGGCGCGGTCGGTCACCGGCGGCTCGTCAACGCAATTGACCGCCACCCGGGCGTCGGTTGAGTTGTCGTAGTGACCGTCGGAATCGCGGCCCATGTACGCGTCGGCGAGCTTGAGCATGATGTCGCCGTGGCCCCCCTTGAGCTCGGTGAGCCCAGCGGTGAGGTCCTTCCACATAGCGGGCGAATACAGCGGCAGGATGGTGCCGACCAGCGCGTCGCCGTAGCTCAGGCCACGCGGATCCTTTGTGGGAGCGGGCTTTTGGACCAGCGGGTCGACCAGGCTGTGGTAGACGTCGTTGATCTTCGTCGGATCGGTGCCGAGCGGGCAGTCCGGGTTGGTCGCACAGTCGGCGGCGTAGTTGTTGAACGCCCCCTGGAATGCGGCCGCCTGGTTGATGTCGGCCTCGATCGGATCTGCGTTGGGGTCGACGGCACCGTCGAGGATCATCGAACGGACTTTGTCCGGGAAGTCCTCGGCGTACTGGGCGCCGATCCGGGTGCCGTACGAGTAGCCGAGGTAGGTCAGCTTGTCGTCGCCGAGTGCGGCCCGGATGGCATCCAAATCCTTGGCGACACTGGCGGTTCCGACGTTCGCCAGGAAATCCTTGCCCATCTTGTCGACGCAGCGCTGGACGAAATCCTTGGTCTGCGATTCGATGTGCGCGACCCCGGCCGGTGAGTAGTCAACCTGCGGATCGGCCCGCTGCCGGTCATTGTCGGCGTCGGAGTTGCACCACACTGCGGGCTTGGAGGACCCGACCCCGCGGGGGTCGAAGCCAACCAGGTCAAAGCGCTGCCGCACGCTGTCCGGAATGTTGTTCAGTAACGACACCGCCGCGCTGATGCCCGACTCCCCTGGGCCGCCCGGGTTGATCACCAGGGACCCGATCTTGTCGCCGGTCGCCTTGATCCGGATCAACGCCAACTGCGCGACGTCACCGTCGGGCTTGCTGTAGTCGACGGGCACCGACAGCATGGCGCACTCGGCGCCCTTCGGAATCCGCGACTGCGAGTCGGCGGTCGTCGTCTGGCACGGTGACCACTGCAGGGCCGAGCCCGGCTTCGGCACAGCCCGCACCGCGTGCCCGTCGATAACCTGGCCGCAGCCCGTCGCACCCACCAAGACCACGGCCATTGTTGCTGCGAAGGCCAGGCTCCCCCGTCTGAGGTTCATGGTCGACCATGGTGCCATGTGCGCCGGTCTGACCTGATGAGGGCGCTACCGTGCGCGCCGTCAGCCACGGGTCGCGGCGACGAGATCGTCCAACTCGGCCGCGAATTCGTCGGCCATCTCCCACAGGTCCGGAACCAGCTCCGGGCACGAGATGAGGCCGACGTCCAAAGTGCCGTTGAGCGACATCACGGTGATGTTCAGGCCGGATCCGTGGAACAGCGGCCCCAGCGGGTACATGGCCTTGACCTCGGCGCCGAGCATGTAGAGCGGCTCCTGCGGGCCGGGCACGTTGGAGACGACGAGGTTGTGCACGGGCTTGGCCTCGGCCAGCTTGGTCACGGCCAGCACGCGCATCGCCGCGCCGAAGACCGATGGGGCGGCGAACTGTGACCAGTCCTGCAGCAGCGTCGCACTGATCGCCGAACTGTGTTGTTTCGCAACGGTACTGGCCTCGGCGATGGCCCGAAGCCGCTCAACGGGGTCCTCGATGGTGGTCTGCAGCGATGAGAACATGCCGGACACCTGGTTGCGGCCGGGGCGATCAGATTTGCCGTGCACCGAGACCGGGCACATGGCCACCAAGGTCGACTCCGGCAGCGCGTCCCGGTTCAACAGGTAGCGCCGCAGCGCCCCGGACACCAGGGCCAGCACGACGTCGTTGACCTTGACTCGGAAGTGGTTCTTGACCAGCTTGATGTCCTCGAGGTCCAGCTGGGCGAAGGCCACGTTGCGGTGCCCGGTGACGTTGACGTTGAACGCCGTCTTGGGCGCGGCGAACGGCGCGGCCATGGTCAGTCCCTTGGCCGCCCGCCGCACGGTGTCGATGACGGTGGTGGCCGTCGACGGCAGCACGTTGGCCAGCTTCAGCGGCCGCGTGAAGTATTTGACCGCGCCACCCACCGCGATCTCCAGCTCGGAGGCGGTGCCGATGCCGGCGACCGGCGCAGGTGCCGGCGCATCCGGCTCCAGGGTGCACAGCTGCGACATGATGTTCGCGCCGGTGACGCCGTCGATCCCGGCGTGGTGCATCTTGGTCATGACCGCCAGCCGGCCGCCGTCGTGGGCGTCGGTCCCGGCGATGTTCTCGATCACCCACATCTCCCACAGCGGGCGGCTGCGGTCCAGCGGCAGGGCGGCGATGTGGCCGCAGATCTCGGCCAGCTCGGCGCGCCCACCCGGGGCAGGCAGCCCGATCCGGTGCACATGCCGGTCGATGTCGAAGTCCATGTCCTCCACCCACACCGGGTGGTCGAGGTTCAGCGGTGAATCCGCCAGCTTCTCCCGGAACTGCGGCATGGCGGCGATGCGCTCGCCCAGCATCTGACGCATCGTGTCGAAGGTGTAGCCGCCCGGGATGGTCGAGGCGTCCAGCTCCAGCACCGAACAGACATGCAGCGGCTGCACAGCGGTTTCGAGATAGAGGAAGCTGGCGTCGAGTCCGCTCAGGCGCTGGTATCCGGCCATGCGCGTGATCGTAGGCGGCGGGCTTAACCCAATGTGAGGTAATCCACTTCACGTGTCGTTCACCTGAGGGCCTGGCAGTGGCAGACTTGACCCCGTCACACGTCCCGGGGACCCAGATGGGCCTCGAGGTTCGAACCGACCAACACATTTGAGGACGACGATGTCTGATCAGCTTTACGGCGCTGCCCCGGAGTCTGTCTGTAACACCCCGCGTACCAAGGTGCGTACCCATCACCTGGCGAAATGGAAGGCCGAAGGCCACAAGTGGGCGATGCTCACGGCCTACGACTACTCGACCGCCCGGATTTTCGACGAAGCCGAGATTCCCGTGCTGCTCGTCGGCGATTCAGCGGCCAACGTGGTCTACGGCTACGACACCACCCTGCCGATCAGCATCGATGAGCTGATCCCCCTCGCCCGCGCAGTGGTCAAGGGTGCCCCGCACGCGCTGGTGGTCGCCGACCTGCCGTTCGGCAGCTATGAGGCCGGCCCCGCCCAGGCCCTCGCGACGGCGACCCGCTTCATGAAGGAAACCGGTGCGCACGCGGTCAAGCTGGAGGGCGGTGAGCGGATGGTTGACCAGATCGCCGCACTGACCCAGGCCGGCATCCCCGTCGTCGCCCACATCGGTTTCACCCCGCAGAGCGTCAACGGGCTCGGCGGCTTCCGCGTGCAAGGCCGTGGTGACGCCGGCGACCAGACCATCCACGACGCCATCGCGGTCGCCGAAGCCGGCGCCATCGCCGTTGTGCTGGAGATGGTGCCCGCTGAACTGGCCACTCAGATCACCGGCAAGCTGACCATCCCGACCGTCGGCATCGGCGCCGGCTCCAACTGCGATGCGCAGGTGCTGGTGTGGCAGGACATGGCCGGCATGACGGCCGGTAAGACCGCCAAGTTCGTCAAGCGCTTCGGTGACGTCGGTGCCGAATTGGGCCGCGCCGCACGCCAATACGCCACCGAGGTGGCCTCCAGCGTGTTCCCCGCCGAGGAACACTCCTACTGAGCGCGAGGGTGAGGGCTGCGCACGCAAATCCGCTATCTGCCGTGCACAGCCCTCACTCTCCTCGCTAGACGAATTCCGGCTTGCGCTTGCCGACGAAGGCGGCGACGCCCTCTTTACCGTCGGCCGACCCTGCGCACTTGGCGATAGCCCGGCCCTCGCGCTCCAGCTGCGTCTCGTAGTCGGCGCCGTAGGTGGTCAGCAGCAGCTGCTTGACCGCGGCGTTCGAGCCGCCCGGCTGGGTGGCGACCTCGGCGGCCAGTTCCGCCAGCGCGGCGGGCAGCTCAGCATCGGGGACGACGCGCGTGAGCAGGCCCCAGTCCGCGGCCTCGGCGGCCTTGAGCACCCGGTTGGTGATCATCAGTTCCTGGGTGCGGCGCAGGCCGATCAGCCGCGGCAGCACGTACGACGATCCGCCGTCCGGGCTCAGGCCGGCCTTGGTGTACGCCATGGTGAATGACGCTGATTCGGCGGCCAGCACCAGATCACCGGACACGCCCAGCGGGAAGCCCGCGCCGGCGGCCACCCCATTGACAGCGGTGATCAGCACCGCATTCATGCGAGCGAACGTCGACATGGCGCGGTGCAGATCGTCGGCGATGCCTTTGACGAACGCGCCGGGATCGGCAGCGGCCGCCATCGCTTTCAGGTCTCCGCCGGCGCAGAAGAACCGGCCGGCACCAGTCAGGGTGACGACCTTGACCGCCGGGGTGTCGCACAGCGCGGCGGCCGCCGCGAGATCGCGCGTGAGGGCGTCGTTCATGCCGTTGGCCGCCTCGGGCCGATCGAGCACGATATTCACGACGGCACCGGACTGGGCGAACTTCAGCGTCTCGAATTCGGTCATGGGTCAAGACGTTATCGGGAGCGGGCATCGCGCTGCGATGTGGCAGGCTGGTGGCAGCGTTGGTACTGCCCGTCCCGGGTCGTAGATGAAGGTGAACATGGCCGCTGGCAAACGTAAACCGTCCCGCCACATCGAGATTGAACGAAAGTTCGCTGTGGTCGACAGCACGGTGTCGCCGTCGTTCGACGGTTTGTCGGCCGTCGGCCGGGTCGAACAGCTGCCAGTCGCACATCTCGACGCGGTGTACTTCGACACCTCGAACCATGACCTCGCGGCACACAAGATCACCCTGCGACGTCGCACCGGCGGCACCGACGCCGGCTGGCATCTCAAGCTGCCCGCGGGGGCCGACGCGCGCACCGAAGTCCGGTTGCCGCTCACCGGTGCCCGCGAGGGCGTGCCCGCCGAGCTGCAAGACATCGTGCTGGCCATCGTCCGCGACCGGCCGTTGCACCCCGTCGCGCGTATCGAAACCGAGCGGACAGTCTCCATGCTGTACGGACCGGACGACACCGCAGTCGCCGAGTTCTGCGACGACCGCGTCACGGCCACCGCCGGTGAGTCACTGCAGAACTGGCGGGAGTGGGAGCTCGAACTGGCTGGCAGCACCAGTTCGGGGGTCGCAGATTCGGGCGCCGACGCGCTGGACCGGCTGGCCAACCGGCTCTTCGACGCCGGCGCGGAGCCCGCGGGCCACGGGTCCAAGCTGGCCAAGGTGCTGGCCGCCGCCCAGTCCGTTGACCGCGGTGACGACACCGTCACGCCACCCCCCGAGCCGACGGACAAGGTGCACCGCGCCATCGCGGCGCACGTGGCCGAATTGATCAGCTGGGACCGCGCGGTGCGCGCCGACGCCTTCGACTCGGTGCACCAGATGCGGGTCACCATCCGCAAGATTCGCAGCCTGTTGCAGGGCACCGGCGGTCTGGGTGACCGCGATTGGGTGCTCGACGAGCTGAAACTGTTGGCCGGGGTCCTCGGCACCGCGCGGGACGCTGAGGTGCTGGCGCAGCGTTACGAACATGCCCTCGGCGGGCTGGCGCCGGAGTTGGTCCGTGGACAGGTCCACGAGCGGCTGGTCGACGGTTCGCAGCGGCGCTACCAATCCGGGTTGCGCCGGTCTCTGACGGCCATGCGGTCGGAGCGGTACTTCCGGCTGCTCGACGCATTGGACGCGATCGTCGTCGACGGCAGCCAGCCGGCCGCCGCCGAGGAGGACGCGAAGCCGGTGACGGTCGCCGGCGCGTACCGCCGTGTCCGCAAGTCAGTGCGCCGCGCCGAGGGCGCCGAAGCGGCCGGGGCCGACGACAGCGACGAGGCCCTACACCGAATTCGCAAGGGCGCCAAGCGGCTTCGCTACACAGCCGCCGCAATGGGTGAGTCGAAGGTGGCGGACTGCGCCAAGGACATTCAGACGCTGTTGGGCGACCACCAGGACAGCTACGTCAGCCGCGCGCACCTGGTGCAGCAGACCGACGCAGCCCACGCCGCGGGCGAAGACACCTTCACCTACGGCATCCTGCACCAGCAGGAGGCCGAGGTCGCCGAGCATGCCCGGCTGCAGTTGGACGCCGCCCTCAAGGCGCTGGCGCGCGCGATGAGCAAAGTGAAGAAGTAGCGGGGGCGGACGAGCTGGCCTGTAAGCCGGATTCTGTTCCCCGCCACCATCACTGGCGACGGGGCGGCGACCATCCATCTGGGCACACCGTTGCCGGGTACCTCGAGCGGCCTACCCGCAGGCTCGGGCGAGCAGCCCTCGAACACCTGCGCAACCGCAACTAGGTCGCGGCCTTCTTGGCCTTGCTTCGGGTGGGGTTTACCTAGCCACTCCGGTCACCCGGAATGCTGGTGCGCTCTTACCGCACCGTTTCACCCTTACCGTCTTGCGACGGCGGTCTGTTTTCTGTGGCACTGTCCCGCGAGTCACCTCGGATTGCCGTTAGCAATCACCCTGCTCTGTGAAGTCCGGACTTTCCTCGAAACCTCTCGGTCCCGCGGTCGCCCGGCCAACTCGTCCGCGCCGACTACGATATCAGCTGGTCAGAGCGCCGCGACCAGCGCGTCCAGGACGACGATGACGCCGTACACCAGCAACGACAGCTCCAGCCAGCGCGGGCCACGCAAGTACGTGCGAGCGATGGCCAACCCGGCGCCGAGCACCAAGATCGCCGGTGCCGTGATCGCCCAGGATTTCCATACCTGCTGAGGCCCGTACACCAGCAGCGCGGCGGCCGGCCCCAACGTCCAGTCACCGGAGGACGCGAGCGAGTTGGCCGCCGCATCCGTCAGGAGCTCGAGTGCCTGACGGACGCCCAACACCAAGCACAGGCAAGCCGTCACCAGCAGCATCGACTCCGCTACCGAGCGGAAGTCCAGCCGGTGCTTGAGCAACCTGGCTACCTCCGATCAGTGCGTACGGCGCAGAACAATCAGATTGTCCCGCAAAATTGCGGATTCGCCAGCCGGTCCGACGGCGTCGCGCTCCAGGGTACCGACGTGCTGCGGCTGCCAGCTGTCCTCCGGCAGTCCGAGTTCGCTGAGAACCTCCTGCGGAGACTGAAAGTAGTGGTCATGGATGTGCTTCGTCGCCCACGGCGGTGGCTCGCCATGATCAACGATCAGCAGGTTGCCGCCTACGGCGACAGCGGCTGCCGCGTTTTTCAGAATTTGCCGGCGGTCCAAACGGACGGTCGAGTGCAGGAACTGTGCCGACACCAGATCGAAGCTTCCCGCCGGGAAACTGTCGGACAGGTCGTGGTGCTGGAAGTCGATACGCTCGGCCACTCCTCCTGCTTCGGCGGCGGCGCGGGCACGGTCGAGCGCATTGGTGGCGATGTCGACCGCCACCACTTGCCAGCCGTTGGTGGCAAGCCAGATCGCATCGGCCCCTTCGCCGCAGCCGAGATCGAGGGCCCGGCCCGGGGTCAGTTCGCCGGCGATGGTCGCGACATGGGCATTGACCCGCCCGCTCCACATCTGCGGCTTCTCCGCGTAGCGGCCTTCCCAGTGCTCCTGCGGGTTCTCAGCGACGGACATCGGTTTCCTCCTGTAGATCAAAGTCGGGCCAGGGCATGACGGGCAAACCGAATTGGTCGTGTAGCAGACTCTGCACGATGGCTGTGCCGGCAGCGGAACCGTCGGCGATCGCCGCGGCCACTTTGGGCATCTCGGTGCATACGTCGCCGGCAGCGAAGACGCCGGGCACCGAGGTGCGGTTGAGCTGATCGATCAGCACCGGGTCGACGACCACCCGACCAGCCGGGGCCATCCGGACACCGAGTTGCGTTGCCAGGTCGGATCGTTGGCGCAATGCGCTGGCCACCAGCACGCCCTCGCGCTTGAGCTCCTCACCTTCGGCGAACACCACGGCGGCCAATGTGCCGTCGTGCGAGGCGAATTCGACGATCTCGCGTTCGTCGACACTCACGCCGGCATCGGTCAAGGCTTGGTACTGCTGCTCATCCAGCCCGGTCGGTCCGTTGGTGAGGACGACGATGTCGTCGGTCCAGGCCCGCAGCAGCAGCGCCATATGCACGGCCCGGTCGCCCTCGGCGAGGACCGCCAACGCCTGATCCCGTGTTTCCCACCCGTGACAGAACGGGCAGTGGAACACCGACCGGCCCCAGAGATCGTCCATCCCCGGAATGGCCGCGTGGTCGTAGTGCATGCCGGTCGCCAGCAGGACCCGCTGGGCATGGTGCACGGTGCCGTCGGCCAGTTCCAGCCGGAAGCTCTGGCCGTCCTGTGCCGCGACCGTCACCTGACCCCGCGCGAACTGCACCGACGGGTATTTCGCGAGCTCCGCGCGCCCGTCGGCGTAGAGGTCGGCCGGGGGCCGGCCGTCGTGACCCAGCAGTCCCCCGATGCCGTGCGCCACGCCGTTGCTCGGTTCACCGGCGTCGATGACGAGCGTGCGGCGTCTGGCCCGTCCCAGCACCAAGGCGGCGCTGAGCCCCGCCGCGCCGCCACCGACGACGGCGCATTCCCATTCGTTGTTCATGCCACCGACCTTGCCGGGAACGGCACAAAATGCCAAGCTAATTTGCCATGCAGGCAAACCCTGATGCTGACGACATCGAGTCGCGGGTCCGGCGACGGTTGCGGGAACTGCGTACCGAACGCGGCATGACGCTGGAAGACGTTGCGCGCGCGGCCGATATCGACGTCTCGACATTGAGTCGACTGGAGTCCGGCAAGCGCCGGTTCGCCCTCGACCACCTCCCCCGCCTCGCCGCCGCCCTCTCCGTCACCACCGACGAGCTGATGCGCACGCCCGAAGCCGACGACCCGAGGGTGCGCGGGGCGTCACACAGTCGCGACGGCATCACCTACTGGCCGCTGACCCGCGGCGGGCCCGCGGGCGGTCTGCACACGTTCAAGATCCGGGTGAGCGCGCGCCGCCGGACCCCACCTGCCGAACTCCCGGTCCACGACGGCCAGGAATGGCTCTACGTGCTGTCAGGCCACCTACGGCTCCTACTGGGCGACCGCGACTTCACCATCAAACCCGGTGAGGCCGTGGAGTTTTCGACCTGGACACCGCACTGGTTCGGCACCGTCGACGGCCCGGTCGAAGCGATCGCCATCTTCGGTCCCCACGGCGAGAAGCTGCACATACGCAACTGACATCCGTACGGGCGGGGTGGTGGTCGCTCGGCGTGTCAAACCGCCGCGGCACTCAGTTGGGCGGATACGCCGGCGGCGGGTACACGCCGCGCAAGGCCCACGGGAACCAGTTGAAGAAGTACTCGATCTCGTCACTGCCGTCGTAGTCGGGGGTCGGATCGATGGCGTTGTTTCCGCCGCCTTGCTTCTCGTCGCGGTGCGGCGGTTCGGGCAGTTGACCGTAGACAGCGACGACCACGGTGCGGTCCACGCTGTTCTCCGACCACACGCCCATCTGGTTGTTCGCGCAATTGGCCATGATCTGCTTGATGGCGGGGTCGTAGTACCACTGATTCATCAACTCCACGCTGCTGATCGCCAGCGCCGGATTGATGGCCACCGTCTGCGCTACCGGCCCACCGCGGTAACCCGCCTGCTCGGCCCGCACCTGCGGTGTCGATCCGTCAAAACCAAGGTCGCCGTTCAGATCTCGGTTGGCCATCATGTCTTTGGCCTGCCGCTCCGCGGCCTGCTGAAGTTGTGGGTTCACCACGACGTCGTTGGTGCAGCCCGCCTGGTGCTGCACGGTATACACATTGGACACCACGGAGTCATTGAGCCGCTTGTTGTTCGGAATGAGGGTGTTGCCGTTGTCTGCGTGCGCGAGCGGCGTACAGAGCACAACGCTGAGGGGCACGACAGCCAACACAGACAGCACCAACGGCCGACATCTCATGGTGGATTCCTTTGCCTCAGAAGTAGTTTCAGGGATGGATGCCTGCCGGCGACTGGTAGTGCGCAGCCGACTTACGCAGTTGCCAGATCTGCGCGGGACACAGTTCGTTGACGGCCTGCGAAATGAGGTAGGACGCCTGGTAGTCGTCATCGGTATTGAAATCGGCTCGTACATCGCCCATTACCTGAGCGAACGGCTGTCCGGACCCCACCTTGTCGCAGATGCCATAGCCGTACTCCAGGGCCGCATCGGCATTCGGAAAGTTGTATCCCGGCCGGACGTTCACGCCGATCAAGTAGGCCGTCGCGTCAGCATGGGCCGCCGCGGGTGCGAGCACCGCCGGGACTCCCAACGCCGCGGCAACCAATCCGCAGGTCCACCGTCGCGCTGTCATGCCGCTCACATCGGGTCGAATTGCGATATGAGCCAACGATTGTCGACCTTGTCGAGCGTTACGCGGACACTCGACGCAGTGCTGGTCGGGGCGCTGTCGCCGATGATCATCGTCTGATCCACGAACAGCATCACCACCGCATGCGTCGGGCTGGCCTTGGTCCAGGCTGCCGCAGGCACGGTGGCGACGGCCGAGATCTTCTTCTGTTTGGAGCCCGGGATCACCACGTCGCGGGTCAGCGAGGTGTAGGAGTTGAGGAAGTTGCCCGTCATGTACTTCTTGGCAGCTTCCAGATCCTTGTCCACCGTCTCCGGCTTGTAAGACAGCAAGGCGATGGTGCCGTCGGTGGCGGCCTTCGTGGATTCCTTTTTGGCCGTGTCGGTTTGGCTCAGGGACACGTCTTTCCACTGCAGGTATCCCGCTGCCCCGCCGAGTGCGAGGACGAGCGCGGGCAGCAATCCGTAGACGGCCACACTCGCCCACGCGACGCGGCGCCGTGGAGCGACAGGCGCCGCGTCGGTGGTCTCTGGGGCGTCGGTGGCCTCTGGGGACGTGTCGGCGTCAGTGTCGTCGCCGCGGGATTTCGTCATCAATTTCACGGCACAAACTCCACGTTCGACACCTTCATCACATCACCGACTTTCTGCACTGATATGCGCATCCGCCACTCCCGTGGTTCCTGCTCTGCCGCACCGACATTCGCGGTCTTGACCGCCACTGCAACCAGGACCTGCGCCGCGTCACCGGCCTCCGATTCCAGCCCGGCCTCGGTTATCGAGCCGGTCGACGTCGACTTCGCCTCTTTGACGACCTTGATGAAAGGTGCTGAGCGCTTGGCGAAATCGTCGTAGAACTCCCCCGTCGCGCTATCGAGGATGCGCTGCACGTCGGCATCGGCATGCTGCCAGTCGATCGTGGTCAGGTTCAGCGCACCCTGCCGGGCGGCTTGAACGATCTGACTCTGCCGATCGTCGGCCTGCGTCACGCGGTGCGTCCGCACCACCAGCCACCCGACCAGGGCGCTCAACGCGACTACCAGGATCAGCCCGATCACCCCGGCTAACGTGCGCACCGATTTCGGCTTCGCGCGCACGTCGGCACTGTCCTGCGCCGCATCGTCGGCGTCGTCGACGGTCTCCGATTCCGCCACCTCGTCGTCAGCGTCATGTTCAAGGACGGCTACCCCGCCGCCCTCGGTCAGTTCCCCGGCTGCGGCGTCATCATGCTTTGCCATGTCTTCTCCTTCGGGGCGGTGTGGGCCAAATCGGCTTGGGTATAGGTCTTTCCGTCGGGGCCCATGTACGTCCCTGAGGCCGGGTCGTATTGGGCGACGGCTATCGGCGGTGGCCCAGGTGCACCAGCCGGCGGTGGCGGGCCCGGCCGCAGCTGCGGCACGTCCTGCCCCGTCCAGGTGGCGTTGGGATCGCCCTTCCAGTTGTAGCCGTCGTTGAGCGGCACGTACTGCTCGTCGCTCTCGCACTGCTTCACGGTCGCGGCACGCTTGCCGGGCACCGTTTCGCACGGCAGGTTCTTGGCGCCGCGCACGTTGAACATCGCGTCCTGCGGAGTCCGGCAGTACAGGTCACCGGCCGGCAATTCCGGATAGTCCTCGAGCGCGGGATTGCGCATCTGCTGTGCCGGCAGATAGCCGGTGGTGCATGGCGGCGGCAGGTTGATGTTCAGGTTGAAGCTCAGGTACGCACCCTTGTACGGCTGCTTGGTGTCGCGGTTGGCCAACGTAACCCCTTGGGCCGCCTCGGTTGTGCGAGGGAGCAGCACCAGGAGCTGTTCGAGGTTGGGCTGGTAGGTGATCGCAACCTTGTTGATGGACACGAGATTCTGCAACAAGATCGGCAACGTCGGGCGCAGCCGAGTGAACAGCTGCCCCATCTCACCGAAGGTCGGGCCGCCCTTGTCGAGAACCGTGCCGACCGCCTTGTCCTGCGCCTTCAGCTCACCGGTCACCGTGGCCAGGTGCGAAGCCCACGCCTGGATCGCGTCCGAGGTGCCCGATTGAGAGTCGAGCACCGGCTTGACCTGATCGATCAGCTTGAGCATCGGGTCGAGGTTCTCGCGCGCGTCGATGGCCAGCTGGCTGCCGCCTTTGACGATATGAGACAGCTCCGGCCCCAAACCACCGACGGCCGTGGCCGATTCATCGATGACCGTCTTGAGGTTGTCCTTGGGCACTGCCGCCAGGCCCTTGGTCAGTGAATCGATCACGAGGTTGATGTCCGGCGGCACCGACGTACGCGCCAGCGGGATGACGTCGCCGTCCTTGAGCGGTCGCGAGCCACTGCCGCGCGGGGTCAGTGACACAAACTGCTCGCCGATCGCCATTTGGCTGTGCACGTCGGCCTGCACATCGGACGGAATGTCGGTGCCCGAGTTGAGCGACAGCTCGGCCTGCACCCCGGTTGGCGTCAGCCCGACGGACTGCACCCGGCCCACCACGGTGCCGCGGTAGGTGACGTTGCCGGTGGCGTACAGGCCACCGGTCTCGGGCAGCTCCATCTTCACCACGTAACGGCCGACGCCAAACAGCTTGGCGGGCAACTGCATATAGATCAGGCTCATCATCGTCACCGCAATCAGGGCGATGATGGCGAAGATCGCGAGTTGGATTCTCACGCGTTTGTCTAGGTGCATTTACGGCCCCTGATCCCAGCGGTACGGAATGGTCAGCGGATTGCCCGGGTTGTTCGGCCCGCCCGCGGTACACGGGCTGGGGAACTGGCCGATGGTGCGGCCCCACTGCAGTTCGAGTTCGGTCAGGTTGCACTCCCAGCGGGTACCGGTGAAGAAGGCCTGATCGATGCGGCTCAGGGTGAGGTCGACGATCGCGGTGAGGTTCGCGTAGTCACCACGCTGCCACTTCTCGATCGTGTCGCTTGGGAACGGCACCGTGGGAATGAAGCTCAGCGCCCGGGTCATGGCGGGCCCGGCGTTGGCGAGCTGTTCCAGGGTCGGACCCAATTCGCGTAATTCCCTGACCACGTTGTCTTTTGACCGGTTCACGGTGTCCGTCGCGAGGGCCGCGAACTTGCTCAGCTTGTCGGCGGCCTTGACGAGATTCTCGCGCTCGCCGTTGACCACTGCCAACGCTTCGGGAATGGTGTCGATCGCCTTATCCAGGACCGGCTGGCTCTCCGCGAGCCGGCCCACGACGTGGTTCAGGCTCTCCGATGCGGCGATGATGTCGGGGGTCTGGTCTTTGACGTTCGCGGTGAACGTATCCAGCTGCTGAATGAGGCTGCGCAGGTCTTCGGCACGCCCGTGGAACGCCGTGCTGAACGCCTCGGTGATGTCCTGCACGTTGCCGATGCCACCGCCGTTGAGCACCATCGACACCGCGGACAGCGTCTGCTCGACCGACGGGAAGCTGCCGGCGTTGGCCAGTGGAATCACTGAACCCTGGTGCAATTTGCCGTGCGGCTGGCCATCTTTGGGTGGATCGAGCTCGATGTGCAGCGTGCCCAGCAGACTGGTCAGACCGAGCTTGACCGTCGAGTTCGCCGGCACGTTCACGTCGCCGTTGAGCCGCATACTGACCAGCGCGTGCCAGCCCTGCCGCTCGATCTTGGTGACGGTACCAACCGTGACGTCGGCGACCCGGACCCGTGAATTCTCTTGCAGGTTGGTGACATCCGGCATCTGCGCCTGGATCTCGAATGCCCCGGGTCCGCCGCCTTCGGTGCCCGGCAGCGGCAGGCTGTTGGCGCCACGCCAGTCCGAACACCCCGCCAACGCGAGCAGCGCCGCTGTGGCCGCGACGAATACGGCCGTGGTGCACAGACGGAATCTCATGAGCCACCTCCCGCCGGCGGCGTCATCATTCCGGCCAGGCCGGCGTTGGCGTCGGTGGTCACGGTCTGCGGGGTCGGTGCGCTAGCGGCACCCGCCTGTTGTGCAACCGGTGCCGCCGGAGCTGCTGGGTGCGACGGTGGCACGTAGTCGGGCCGCATCCAATCCTCGCTGTACGTAACCTCATTGGGCCTGGCCTGAGTACCCACCATCAGGTTCTCGCCCAACGGCAGGAAGTTGTACTGGCGGTTTTTCACGATCGGCGCAAGGTACTGCGCGCACAGCTTCGCGGACTGGTCCGCCCCGAGGCGCGATGCCGCCTGGATCGCACCGCAGATGAAGCTGACCGGGTTGGCGAAGTTGTTGGCCGCCAGGACGCCGGTCAACGAACCGACCGCCGGCTCGTAGATGTTGTTCAGGTCGGCCAGCGCGGTCGGCGCCACGTGCAGCACCTGCTTGATGTCATCGAGACTGCCCACGATCGCATTGCTGACCGATGACAGCTTGTCCGATGCCGTCCCGACGGCCTCCTTGTTGTCCGCGACGAACGATCGCAGATCGTCTGCGACAGAACTCATGTCGAGCAGTGCCTGACCGACCTTGTTGGGATCGTCGGCGACCAGCCCGGTCACTTCGGCCAGGTTGTTGTTCAGCTGTTCCAAAAGGCCCGTGCTGTCCTGCAGCGCCGACACCAGGATGGAGAGGTTCTTGAACGTCGAGAACAGGTCCTTGCTGTGGTCACCGAGGATTGATACCGCCTGCGACAACCGGATCACCGATTCCCTGATGCTGGCGCCCTGCCCGCGCAGATTGTCGGCGGCGGTGTTGATGAACCCGCCGAGAGTGCTCACGCCGCCGGCCTGATCAGGCTTGAGCAGATCGGCCAACCGCTGCAGCTGGGTGCGAACCTGATCCCATTCCACCGGCACGGCCGTCCGGTCCAGGGGAATGACGGCGCCACCGGGCAGCGTCGGCCCACCCCGGTACGGCGGGATCAGCTGAATTGCCCTGCCGGTCACCAACTGTGGCGACAGGATCACGGCCTTGGCGTCGGCCGGCACCTTGTATTTGTCGTCGATCCAGAAGGTGACCTTGACCCGCTCGGGGCCCGGCTCGATCTTGTCGACGCGCCCGACGGGCACCCCCTGAATCATCACGTCATCGCCGCTGAACAGCTGGTTGGTGTTCTGGAAGTAGCCCACCACCTCGAGGTGCGAGGCCCGCTGATAGGCCTTCACCGCGACGACGCCGGCACCGACGACGACGGCCACCGCAGCGATCACCATCAGCACACGTGCCTTGGGCAGCTTGATCATTGCTGTCCTCCTGGCGTCGGTGCGGGTACTTCAACGGGGTCCGACACATGCAGTGGCGGCGTGGTCGGTGGCTGCGGCATGGCGGTCCGTCCGGGCGCGAGCGCCGGCGGTCCCGGCGGCGGCCCACCCGGCGGCGGGGCCGGCTGCGGGTCGCGGGCGGGGTAGCAGCCGGGACCGGGCAACGGAATTCCCGGCGGGCCACACGCGGTATCGCCAGGCTTGCCGGTGATCGCATCAGGCAGATTCAGCCGCGGGTCGCCGGCTTGGCCGGTCCGCGGGAACGGCACCGGCAGCGGCGGGGTGCCCGGTTCGCCGGTCTGCGGATCCTGAAGCTGCGACGGCAGTTTCGTGTTCGGGTCCACTCCGAGGTCGGAGAACGCGGCATCGACGAACGGCTGCACGAACTGCCCGGGCAACAGGTTGACGATGTAGGCCTTGAAGAACGGTCCAGAGCTCACCGCGTCGCCCAGCGCCATTGCGTACTGGCTGAGCCCCTTGACGGCCTGCTGCAGCCGTTCCTTGCGGTTGTCGAGCATCGCCACGACACCATTGAGCTTGTCCAGCGCGGGCCGCAGTTGCGTCCGGTTCTCCGCGACCAGTCCCTTGAGTTGCTGCGACACCGACGACAGGCTGTTCCACAGGCGGCTCACCGCGGCGCTCTGCGAACGCAGCTGCACCAGAAGCGCATTGGTGTTCTTCACCAGACTCACCACCTGGTCACTGCGCTTGGCCAGCACTGTGGTCGCCTTCGCGGCGTTATCCAGGAGGCTGCGCAGTTGCGCGTCACGATCGCCCAGGGTTTTGGAGAACCGCGCGATGCCGTTCACCGCGTCCCGCAGGTCGGGGGCGGTATTGGCGAACGCTTCCGAGACCGTGGACAACGAGTCCGACAGTTGATGGGTGTCCAGTCCGCTGATCGCGTTGGTGACATCACCCAGAGCGTCCGGCAGCTGATACGCCGATACGGTGTGCTCCAACGGAATAGTGCTCTTGAGGTCGCCGTCGCCCTTGGGGACGACTTCGAGCATCTTGCTGCCCAGCAGCCCCTTGGTCTTGATGGCGGCCTCGGTGCGCTCCCCCAGGTGCACGTTGTCGTCGACGGTGAATTTGATCAGCACGCGGGGTCCGTCGAGGTCGATGCTGGAGACCCGTCCCGCCGGAAATCCCGAAATATCCACGGGCGCACCGGTATGCAGCCCACTGGCATCCTCGAAATAGCCGGAGTACGTGGTCGTGCCACTGACAACCGGAATCTGCTGGAACATCAGGGCGACGGTCGCGACGATCACGACCGCGCTGATGCCCACCGCGCCCAGGGCGAAGTGGCTTCGTTCGGCGAAAGGTTTCATTTCGGCGTGCACCGTCCCGAGGCCTGTCCGGCAACCTTGACGTAAACCGGTTGTCCCCCCTTGCCATTGAGCTTGAGCACCGCGTCGCAGAGGTAGAAGCTGAAGAAGTCGCCGTAGATTCCCTGACGGGACAGCGCTTTGTACTTGTCGGGCAATGTGTTCAGGAAGTTGTCGAAGTAGTCGTGGTCGGCCAACACCAGTCCAGCGGTGCGGTCCACCTCGTGCACCGTCTTCGCCAGCGGCGGCCGGGCATCGGTCAGCAGCCCGGCGATCGAATTCGCCGCCGCATCGGTGTACGCCACGGCTTGCGAGATATCCGTTTTGCGTTGGGCCAGACGGTCAACCAACTCCGACAGCGACACCACGGCCTTGTCGAGCTTGTCGCTCTTGCCGCCGAACGAGGTGAGCACGGTGTTGAGGTTCGTCACCACCTGCCCGATCAACTGATCGCGATCGGCCAGCGTGTTGGTGACGACGGCCGCCTGGGCCAGGAACGACCCGATGGACGGCCCCTCCCCTTGCAGAGCCTGGATCAGCTCGCCGCTGAGATCGTTGATCTTGTCGGGGCTGAGCGCAGAGAACAACGGACGGAAGCCGCCGATGACGGCATCGAGATCCAGTGCCGGTTGGGTGCGGCTGACGGGAATCGTGTCGCCCGGATTGAGCTTCTTGGTGCCCCCGGCGCCTTCCTCCAGGGCCAGGAACCGATCGCCGACGACGTTGTCGTAACGGATCACCGCACGACTGCCCTCGGTCAGCGTGACGGAGCTGTCGGCAGTGAATTCGACGGTCACTGTCGCGTCGCGGTTGATCGACACGTTCTTGACCTGACCGACTTCCACGCCCGCGATACGAACGTGGCTGTCCTTCTTCATGTTTGACACGTTCGCGAAGCGGGCGAAATAAGAGTGCCCCTCGTCGAACCGCAAGTCGGCGAACACCGCCCACAGGGCCACTGTGCCGAGCAGACAGACCGCCAGGAAGACGGCCAGGCGCAGCATGGTGCCTCTAACGTTCTCCACGGCTGCCCTCCTGCCTTGGTCGTTGGTTGGTCATCACGGTCAGTTACCGCCCGGTGCTTCGGCCGGCAATGCGGGGGCCGCGGGGGCTTCAGCCGGTAGCGTCGGATCCCCTGCCGGCGCTGGCGCCGATTGCGGTTGTGCGTCAGCGGGATTCGGCGGTGCGGGCGGCACACCCGGCCACAGCGGTACCCCGCCGGGTCCGTACAGCGGCGCACCGTACGGCGGTGCCCCGGGGTACGGGATCGGACCGGGCGCCGGCCCGGGCAGGCATTGCCGGATGCTGGGGGCCTCCGGCACCGCGCGGGTGCTCTGGAACCACTGGCCCCAGCACGGGCTGCCGATGCCCGGGTTCGGCCGGATATCCAGCCCGGTGCCCCAACCCGTGTTCGTAATCAGTTGCCGCACGGGGAAGTTCTTGGCGACGTCGGGCAGCGAGCCGCAGCCCGGTTGCCCGCCCGGCCCGCCCTTTGCCGCGACGATCGGCAGATTGTCCGGGAACACGTAGGGGTTCTTGCCCGGCAGCAGCGTCGCGTCGAGGATCAGGGACCGGCCATCTGCGCCACCGAACACCCCCCAGGCTCCGGTGTCGAGGAACTTCTTGGTGCCTTCCAGCCAGCAGGTGTACCCCGGGCTGTACTTCAGCAGCAGCGCCGTCGTGGGTTCCAAGGTGTTGATCGCGTCGACGAGGTTGTCCTTGCTCGCCCCGAGCAGATCCGTTCCGGCTTCGGAGAATCCGACGACGTTCATCAGCAGGCTGTCGAGTGCCTTGGCCTTGCTCGTGACGGTGCCGCTGGTGGTGCTGGCGGCATTGAGGATCTTCACGATGTTGTCCGCGGCCAGGCCGTAGGTATCGCTGAACGCTTTGAACGACCGCCAGTCGTCATGGATTTTGTCGGAGCGGGCGTTGAGCGCGGTCAGCACTTGATTGAGATCCGTTGTGGCCTGGCCCATCCGCTCGCCCTGGCCACGAACCCCTTCAGCGACGGCGCTGAGCACCGAGTTCAGTTTCGCCGGATCCACCATGTCAAGCAGGTTCACGATGTTCTCGAAGACCGTGTCGATTTCAGTGGTCGTGCGTTCGGAGTGCAGTACCGTGCCCGCCGTCAACCGCGCGCCACTGGGAGCCTGCGGATACACCAGGTCGACGAACTTCGCGCCGAATGCCGTCGTAACACTCACCTGCGCACCGATATTGGCGGGGATGAACGGCACCTGGTCCGGGTCGAGCTTGAGCTGCAGCGTGGCGCCGTTGTTGCTGACGTCGATCTGGCTGACGCGGCCCACCAGCACGCCCCGCATCTTGACCTTGGCGTTGGTTTCCAGCACCAAACCCGCGCGATCGGCCATAACCGTCACCGGCACATAGGATTTCATCGCGCCGGTGAAGATGGTCGTGGTCACCACCATGAACAGCACCACGGCCGTGATCAGAATCAGTGCCCACCAGGAATTCGAGATCCGCCGATCTCCCTTACGCGCTTCCACTGGCTAACCCGCCATGTTGAAGTTGCCGGACTGACCGTAGATGGCCAGTGAAATGAAGACGATCTCGACGGCCGCGATCACCATGGACAAGCGCACAGCACGGCCGACCGCCTCACCCACGCCGGCCGGACCGCCGGACGCGGCGAACCCAAAGTAGGTGTGCACCAGCATGATCACGATCGTGATGGCCACGCACTGCACAAACGACCAGATCAGGTCGTCCGGATTCAGGAAGGTGTTGAAGTAGTGGTCGTACACGCCGGCGCCCTGACCGTAGACGGTCGTCGTGCCCAGGCGCGCCGCGAAGAACGCCATCATCACCGCCACGCAGTACAGCGGAATCACCACGACCACTGCAGCCAACACCCGCGTCGAAGCCAGGTAGGTGATGCTGCGAATGCCGATCACCTCGAGGGCATCGATCTCTTCGTTGATTCGCATGGCGCCGATCTGCGCGGTGGCACCGGCCCCGATGGTGGCCGACAGCGCCACCGCGGTGGTCGCCGGCACGATCATCCGGACGTTGAGGAACGCCGACGCGAATCCGGTGAGGGCCTCGAAGCCAACGGACGAGAACTGGTTGTAACCCTGGATCGCCACGAGCGCACCGGTCGTCATGGTCAAAAAGCCGACAATCGCGACGGTGCCACCGACCACGACAAGCGCACCGGTACCCAAACCTGTTGCGGCGATGAGTCGCAACAGTTCCGCGCGGTAGCTGGTGACGGCATCGGGGATCGACGTGATGGTGTGCGAGTAGAAGGCGCCTTGCTCACCGATTCGGTTCCACCGGGCGACCCAACTCTTGGCCATCCGGTCGAGCCGCGGGAATCTGCTGCTAGGAACGTCGACAGTCATCTCATCACCTCACGACACCGTGTACTGGATCGCGACCGCCGTCACGATGACGTTGATGGCGAACAGCACCATGAAGGTGAACACCACAGTCTCGTTGACCGCATTGCCCACACCCGCGGGGCCGCCGCGCACGGAAGTGCCCTTGTAACAAGCGATCAGGCCGGCCGCCATGCCGAACAGGGTCGCTTTGATCAGCGCGACGATGATGTCCCCCGGTCCGGTGAGCAGGTTCAGTCCGCCCACGAACGCACCCGGCGAGACGTGCTGGACGGTGACACAGAACAGGAACGCGCCCGTCAGTCCCACCAGAATCACCGTGGCCGACAACGCCAACGCCACGGTCGTCGCGGCGAGCACCCGCGGCACCACCAAGGACCGGATCGGGTTGATGCCCATCACGCGCAGCGCGTCGAGTTCTTCACGGATGGTCCGCGCCCCGAGGTCAGCGCACATCGCCGTCGCGCCCGCCCCCGACACGACGAGCACCGTGACGATCGGGCCGATCTGATTCACCGTGCCGATCGCAGCGCCCGTGCCGGAGAAGTCGGCGGCACCAAATTCGGTCAGCAGGATATTGAAGGTGAATGTCAGCAGCACCGCGAATGGCATGGTGAGCAGCAGTGCGGGCAGGACCGATACGCGAGCGACGAACCACGTCTGCATGACGTATTCGTGCCAAGCGAATGGCGGCTGGAACATTTGCACGAAAGTGTCAAATGTCATGGCGAAGAAGCCGCCCAATGAGGTGACCGGCTTCTTGGCGGTGCGAACAATCGCTACCATTTTCCGCCCGCACTTTCCAGCGATTGCGCGAAATCCACCGGGCCTGCATTTCGGTCAATTACATATCGCACTGCATATGGTCGATAAGCGATCGCTGCGGCCAACATGGGTGGAGACGTTATCAATGCAGGTCACCGGGCGACTACCTCCAGATGGAGGGATCTAGACCTGTGACGTACCCCTCATCGGGGGGACATCTGTGTCGCGCTCAACAGGTCGATCGCCGGAATCAGAATTCCGCCATGACGGCATCAAAAATCGAACTCATGAGCGCGCCGAATCGACGTCAAAGAATTATTTCGAGCACGACAGAATTCACCGCAGCGGCAAATGATTTGAGACGTTGCCGAAAAAGTACCGAAACCAGAAAGGGAACGCGCGATTATTGCGCTTGACCAAATCCGGATTGCGCATCCATGTAGAGGGTGATCGCCTCCAGCCGATTGGCGGCGCCGATCTTGCGCAAGATTCGCTTCACGTGCGTCTTGACCGTTTCCACCGAGACGACGAGCTCGCCGGCAATCTCCGCGTTGGAGTCGCCCCGCACCATCTTGGAGAACACGTCACGTTCGCGGTTGGACAACGCCGCGGTGAACGCATCGACAGCGACGTCCGTCTCGAACACGCCATCGTCGCCGTCCGCGTCAAGGCTGACGGCCGTGCCGGCGATGCGGTCGGCTTCCTCCGCCAGCCGAGCGGCGGCTCCGACGATCGATATCCGAAGTTGTTCCACCCGTTGGGAATTCAGCAATCGCTCATAGACGAACGAGTACACCGACAACAGCAGCCCCAGCGTGTCGACGTCACCGTCGGCGATAGCGCCCCGAGCGCGCGACATGTGGACCAGCGCCAGCACCTTCGACTCCACGACGATGGGCGCGACCAGGTAGTCCGCGGCACCCAGTACCTCGCAGAATTCCTCGGTGGCCGGCACCTCTTCACGGCCGGTGTGAACGATCCGACGGAACTTCACGCAATCTTGTTCAGCGACACACGAATTGCGCGGGATCGGCTTACCCGTGCCGCGCGTGCCATGCGCTGTCACAGGGACGAATTTGTCGGGTGCTATCGACGACAACACTGCGCTGGTGAACCCGACGGTGTGGCAGAGTTCCGTGCACACCTGGCGCTCAAGTGCCTGCACCGACGGGGCCGCCTTCAACCGCCGAATGCTGTCGATCACCGACCGCGCGGTTGCGCCGGAGTCGTCGTCGCTCATCAGTCGCGCCTCGACCTGTGCCTGCAGTGACGCCATCAACAGCCGCTGCGCCACCGCGGGCATGAGAGCGATGCCGTCGCCGTCGTCGCCGAAGAGCACTTCCTCGGTGGTTGCCGCCGAGTTGGCGATGGCCTGCTCCAGGGTGGTCGCCTTGTTCGTCCTCGGCAGGTTGAGCACGCTGCGAAGGTGTCCGTCAATCTGATTGAGCCTGGACGCCATCGCACGGCGCGTCATCGCGATCGTCCGCTCCCCACGCCCGCGTCCATGGTCAGGTACGTCGCTAGGGCCGCGGCCCGGTTAGTCGTACTGAACTTCTCGGCAATGCGTTTGAGGTGCGACTTCACGGTGCCTTCGGAGATCAGCAGGCACCGCGCGATATCGCGATTGGTGGCGCCGGTGGCCACATAGGACATGACCTCCCGCTCTCGTGGGGTCAACTCCGGCGACGACGCGGGGGAATCGTCCTCCGGCTGCGCCACTGCGCCGGAATCACCTGTCGGCGACGGGGCGGTGTCCCCAGCCACCGACCGCGTCATGAGCTGATCCATTGTGGCGCACAGCTTGTCGACTTCGACGCGTTGCTGCGACACCTTCTCGTCGAGCACAGCCCGCTCGTACACCACTGCCAGGCACTCGGCGAACGCTTCCAGCAGATCGAATTGATCCATGACCGTGGTGTCGGCGGCTGCCGGGAAGTCAGCGTGCAACATCCCGATCACCGTGCCGCCGACAGTGATTGGCGCCGCAAGGTAGTCCTGCCGGGCCGAGGTCGTCGGGCGGGACACGACGACCCCGTGGCACCCGCGGATCAGGGCAGCCTCCGCGTCCGAATCCTCTAGCCGAACGGGTTCCCCGACCGAGAACCCTTGGAAGGCACCCGATGCCTCGACGCCACGACCGTACACATGGCGCGGCAACCAATCGTGCTCGCGAACGGTGGACACCATCACTCGGGTGAATCCGAAATCCCGGCACAGCAGGGTCATCGCGGCCTTGATGGTCTCCCGCGACGACGTCCCGCGCAGCGAGTCGACCGCATGGCGAATGGCGTTCAGCCGCTTGACACCACGGGCTGCCTCACGACCGTTCAGCTCGCGCCGCAGCCGTAGGACGCCAGCCAACAGGTCCTCGGTCGCACAGCCGGCAGCCCGCTGCCGTTCGAGGCGGTGCCGAAAGGAATCCAGTTGGCGGTCCAGCTGGGGGTACACACCCGATCCATGATGATTGCAGTCCAACGAGTGCAGCTGGTCGGCGTCTGTCGTCATCTCAGCGCGCCCAGCGATGACCGTGACCATGCACTCCCCTGCCTTGAGGTCGAATCGTGACTGACGTCAACACGTCCCATGGCATGCATGGCCAACGGATTAGCGGCGCCGGCAGCTCTGCCCCGCCGCAATCCATGCGCGTTCAACAACCGTTTGAAATGTTGCTACGCCGATTCTGCGTGGGCGAAAGCTTCCCCACTATGTCCGCAACCGACGAAAAACTCAGGACTACTTGTCCCGCTATGTCCTCATGCAACAAATCTGGACGCCAGCAAACCGTCTACTTCGGGCCTCGGCGCACACGAGAGCACGGCACGGCCCAACCGGACCGAAGCCGGTCACCTACAGATAGTCGGTCTGATTGACCAAGCGAACGGCGGACCCGCCGTCGCCGAAGAACTCGGCAATGCTCAACGACGCTAGATCCAGGTGCAGCCGGTACAGAATTCCCGGCCCGGCATCGAGCGCCTGCCGCAGGATGGTCTTGATCGGAGTCACGTGCGACACCACCAGCACCGTCGCGGCGCCGTGGTCAGCGATAATCCTGTTGCGAGCCTGACGAATTCGATGTGTCACCGTGTCGAAGCTCTCGCCACCCGGCGGCGCGACACTGGTATCCCCCAGCCAGCGCCCGTGCAGCTCCGGATCTCGTTGGGCCGCTTCGCCGAACGTCAGGCCTTCCCAGTCACCGAAGTCGGTCTCGATGAGGTCGTCGTCCACGGTGACGTCCAGTCCGAGCGCGCTCGCCGCCGCCTTCGCGGTGTCCAGGGCCCGCTGCAGCGGAGAGCTGATCACGGCGCTGATTCCTTCGATGCCAGCGACATACGCGGCGGCGGCGGCCGCCTGCTCGCGTCCGAGTTCGGTCAGCGGCGGGTTGCCCCGGCCCGAGTAACGACGATGCACCGACAGCTCGGTCTGCCCGTGACGCAGGAGCAGAAACCGGGTGGGCGCACCCACAGCACCGGTCCAGCCGGGCGGGGACGGCTGTGCCGCAGCGACTTTCGATTCAGGCGCCGATGCCGACGAGCCCGATGCCGGCGAAGCCGAAGGAGCCGCCGCGTCCATCGCCTCATTGGCCAGCCGGTCGGCGTGCGAGTTCTGCGCCCGCGGAATCCACGTGTAGCTCACCCGCCCGAACCGCCGGGCCAGCGCCGCTGCCTCGCGGTTCAGCGGCACCAAATCCGGATGCTTGACCTGCCAGCGGCCGGACATCTGCTCGACCACGAGCTTCGAATCCATCGACACCGCAACGTCATCGGCGTCAACCGAAGCGGCGGCTTCGAGACCCGCGATCAGGCCTCGATACTCGGCGACGTTGTTGGTCGCCACACCGATGGAGTCCTTACTCTCGGCCAACACCTCGGTGCGGTCGGCCGAAAACACCACGGC
Source organism: Mycolicibacterium sp. CBMA 234 (assembly GCF_009729415.1). GTDB lineage: Bacteria > Actinomycetota > Actinomycetes > Mycobacteriales > Mycobacteriaceae > Mycobacterium. The sequence goes on along the minus strand of NZ_MPKW01000018.1, from coordinate 71,846 downwards.
GCCATAGCCCGCGGGTCCCGGATTACCGCGGGATCCGCCGTCGGCCTCAACGAGAACTCTCACAGACCGCTTTCCCCGGCACGAAAGTCTTTGACCCGCACCAGAATCACGCCACACTCGGGGCAGCGCAGCACCTCGTCCGCGGCGGCCGCCGAAATGCGGGACAGTTCACCACGATCCAGATCGATGCGGCAGGCACCACAGCGCGCGCCCTGCAGCGCACCGGCCCCCGCGCCGCCCTGCTTGCGCTGCTTCTCATACATCTCTGCCAGTTCCGGGGCCACCGATCCGAGTAACGCGGCGCGGCGATCGGAGGCCACCTGCTTCGACTCGTCGATTGCCACCAGCGCGTTATCCCGCTCCACCTGGGCCGAGGTCAGGTCGCCCTGCAGCGCGTCGATCAACGCGAGTTCTTCGGCCTGCTCGGTCTGCAGCTCTTCGCGCCGCTCCATGATCTCGAGCTGCTGTTCCTCCAGCGCGGCCTGCCGGCGCTGCAACGTCTCCAGTTCGTGTTGCAGCTCGGCTACCTGCTTGGCCCCGACCGAGCCGCTGTCCATGAGCGTCTGGTCGCGGGTCTCGCGCTGGCGCACAGCGTCGATCTCGGATTCGAACTTGGCCACCTGCCCGTCCAGGTCCTCGACGGCAATGCTCAGCGCCGCCAGCCGATCGTTGGCTTCGCGGTGCTCGGCCTGCACAGCGTCGAAGCGCTGCTGCTCGACCAGGTGCGTCGACCGGTGCGTCAGGCGAGTCACCGCGGCGTCCACTTCGGCCACCTCGAGCAACAAACGTTGTTGCGACACTACAGCTTTCATGTTCACGTCTCTCAGCAGGTTATCTCGACGTTCCAGGGGTCGGTGCGGATCTGGCTGACCAACACCGGCAACGCATCACCGAATTGTGCACGCAAGACCCCAGCAGCCTGCTCGCACCACGGAAATTCACTGGCCCAATGGGCCACATCGACCAACGCTACGTCCGATACGCGACGGTGCTCGTCGGCCGGATGGTGACGCAGATCGGACGTCACGTAGACGTCGGCGCCCGAGCGGGTCACCGCGCCCAGCAGCGAGTCTCCCGCGCCCCCGCAGACCGCGACGCGCGACACCATCTTGTCCGGATCACCTGATGCCCGCACGCCCCACAACGTCGCGGGTAATCCGCGCGCCACTCGAGAAGCAAAGGCGGACAACGGTTCCGGCTCCGGAAGCGAGCAGATGCGCCCGATCCCGACATCCGCCGGCAGCGGCGCCAGGGTCAGCACATCGAACGCCGGCTCCTCATAAGGGTGAGCCGCGCGCATCGCGGCCAGCACCGCGCGCCGCAGCCGCGACGGCGCGATCACCTCGACACGCTCCTCGGGCACCTGCTCGACGGTGCCGACGCTCCCGATGGCCGGCGCAGCGCCCTCGTGCGGCAGGAACTGGCCGACGCCCGAGGTGGTCCAGCTGCAGTGCGAGTAGTCACCGATCTGCCCACCGCCGGCGGCGAACATCGCCTCGCGCACCGCGTCGGCATTGGCCGCGGGCACGAAAACTACCCATTTGTCCAGGTCCGCGCGACCCTCTTCGGGGTCCAGCACGCCGTCTACCTGCAATCCCAGCGCCTCGGCCAACGCATCTGACACCCCCGGTGCGGCCGCGTCAGCGTTGGTGTGAGCGCTGAACAGCGCCGCGCCGCGTCGGATCAGCGAGTGGATCAGCGCGCCCTTGCCCGTGTTCGCAGCCACCGTGTCGACCCCGCGCAGCAGCAGCGGGTGGTGCGCCAGCAGCAGCCCGCCGTCGGGTACCGAAGCCGCTACCGCCGACGTGGCGTCGACGGCGATGGTCACCGATTCCACCGGCTCGGCCGGGTCACCACAGACCAAGCCGACCGAATCCCAGCTGTGCGCCAGCGCCGGCGGGTACGCGCGGTCCAGCGTGGCGATGACGTCACGCAACAGCACACTCACCAGAGCACCTCCTGTAGGGCCGCGGCCAGGGCCGGCCATTCCGGGCGCACCGCCGCGCGCAGATAGCCGCCCGGCAGACCGAAGAACGTATCGCAGCGGCGCACCGCAATCCCTTTCTCCGCCAAGTATTTCCGGGCCAGTTCAGCATCCGGCACCGAGAACAAGACAAACGGCGCGACGCCGTCGGCCACCGGGAAGCCGGCCGCCGCCAGCCCAGCAGCCATCTCGGTCCGCAGCTCGCCCAACCGGCGCGCTCCTGCCTCGGCCTCCGCTACCGCGGCCGGCTCACTGCACGCCAGCAACGCCTCCAGCTGCAGCGTCCCCAGTGGCCAATGCGGCCGCTGCGCCGTCAGCCGCGCCAGCACCTCGGGCGCCCCCAGCGCATATCCGACCCGCAGCCCGGCCAACGACCAGGTCTTGGTCAGGCTGCGCAGCACCACGACGTCAGGCAGCGACTGGCCGGCCAGCGACTCCGGTTCACCGGGCACCGCGTCGGCGAACGCCTCGTCGACCACCACGATGCGGCGCGGCGCGCGCAGCGCCAGAATCTCGTCGCGACGGTGCAGGACGCCGGTCGGGTTGGTCGGGTTGCCAACCACCACCAGGTCAGCATCCGGCGGCACCACCGCACCACCGAGCCGGAACGGCGCCTTGAGCACCACCTGCGTGACCGGCACGTCGGCGGCGTCGAACACGGCCTCCGGTTCGGTGAACGACGGCGCGATCAGCGCAGCCAGGCGCGGCTGCAACCGCGGGAGCAAGGCAAATCCTTCGGCCCCGCCGGCCAGCAGCAGCACCTCGTCGGGGCGCCGGCCGTGCCGGGCTGCCACTGCCGCGCGGGCCGCGTCCACGTCAAAAGAGGTCGGGTAGCTGCCTAAATCCGCCAGTCGGACACCCAGCCGGTCAGCCAGCCACGCCGGCGGGCCGGCGCCGCGGACGTTCACCGCGAAATCGAGCATGCCGGGTACGACGGCCTGATCGCCGTGATAGCGCGCCCGGGGTTCCACAGGTTGACCCTAGTGCGCAGCACCTGCGCCCAGGTACATCAGGGACAATGACACCGTGACCCCCCAGTTGGTGCTATTCGACCTCGACGGCACGCTGACCGATTCCGCCGAAGGCATCGTCGCCAGCTTCCGCCATGCGCTCGGCACGATCGGCGCCGAAGTGCCCGACGGCGACCTGGCTAGCCGGGTGGTCGGCCCACCCATGCACGTGACGCTCGGCTCGATGGGCCTGGGCGACCGGGCCGACGACGCCATCGCCGCCTACCGCGCCGACTACACCTCCCGCGGCTGGTCCATGAACCGGATGTTCGACGGCATCGAGGAGCTCCTGGCTGACCTGCGGGCCGCCGGGGTGCGCCTGGCCGTCGCGACGTCGAAGGCCGAACCGACCGCGCAGCGCATCGTCGAGCACTTCGGCATCCACGAACACTTCGAGGTGGTCGCCGGCGCCAGCGTCGACGGCGTCCGCTCAGCGAAGGCCGACGTCGTCGCCCATGCCCTGGCCCAGCTGGCCCCGGTCCCTGATCGGGTGCTGATGGTCGGCGACCGGTCGCACGACGTCCACGGTGCCGCAACCCACGGCATCGACACCGTCGTGGTCAATTGGGGTTACGGCGAAGGAGATTTCACTGAGGAATCGACCGTCCGACGGGTCGCCACCGTCGACGAACTACGGGAGGTGCTGGGTGTCTGACCCCGTGCACGTGACGTTCATCTGCTCGGGCAACATCTGCCGCTCGCCGATGGCCGAGAAGATGTTCGCGCACCAGATCACCGAGCGTGGGCTGGCCGACCGGGTCCGGGTGACCAGCGCTGGCACCGGCGGCTGGCACGCGGGTGACCCCGCAGACAGCCGTGCCGAGCGGGTGCTGCGCGCCCACGACTACCCCACCGCGCACGCCGCTGCGGCCATCGACGCCGACCATCTGGCGGCCGACATGATCGTCGCGATGGGCCGCAACCACAGCCGCATCCTGGGCGACCTGGGCGCCGACCCCGAACGCGTCCGGATGATGCGCTCGTTCGACCCGCGCTCGGGTGCCCACGCACTCGACGTCGAAGACCCGTATTACGGCAACATCGACGACTTCGAGGAGACCTTCGTGGTGATCGAAGCGTCGCTGCCCGGCCTGCACGACTGGGTCGACAAGCAATTGGCGGAGCGAGGCGACTGATGCGCCGGCTCACCTTCCTGCTCCGGCCACAGTGGCTGGCGCTGTTCGTCGTGGTGCTCGCATTCGTCTATCTGTGCTTCACGGTGTTGGCGCCGTGGCAGCTGGGCAAGAACACCCGCACCTCGCGGGAGAACAACCAGATCGCGTCGTCCCTCAAAACCGACCCCGTGCCGCTGACTTCGGTTCTGCCGCATCAGGATTCGTCGGCTCCCGACGCGCAGTGGCGGCGGCTGACGGCGACGGGCCACTACCGCCCGGAGGGTGAGGTGCTGGTCCGGCTGCGCGTGGACGACGGCGACGCATCCTATGAGGTGCTGACTCCGTTCGCGGTCGACGGCGGCCCGATCGTGCTGGTCAACCGTGGTTACCTCAAGGCCGGCAACGGAGTGCCGCCGTTCGCGGCGCCGCCTCCCGGCACGGTCACGATCACGGGGCGGCTGCGGGACGCCGAGCCGATCATGTCGGGCAAGCAGCCGTTCAAGCAGGACCGCATTCAGCAGGTGTACTCGATCAACCCGACCCAGATCTCGCAGGTCACCGGGGTGCCGCTGGCGGGTGACTACCTACAGCTGGTCGACGGTCAGCCTGGTGGGCTCGGCGTCATCGCGCTCCCCCACCTCGACGCCGGGCCGTTCCTGTCGTACGGCATTCAGTGGATTGCCTTCGGCATCGTCGCGCCGATCGGCCTGGGCTACTTCGTGTTTGCCGAGATTCGGCAGCGCCGGCTCGAGAAAGCCCAATCCGATTCCCGTGCAGCCGCTGCCGCCGGTCCCGATCCCGACGAACCGGCCGCCCCGCTCACCGCCGAGGAAAAGCTCGCCGACCGCTACGGCCGCCGACGCTAAACCGCCGAAACGGCGTTCCAGCAGGCCGCTACTCGCACTTCTTCTGCTGGAATGCAGTATCGGCGAGGCTGACGGCGACTGCACCCGCCACCGCGACCATCGTCGCCAGCACCTGAACCCGGCGGGTCAGCCGCGCGGCCCGTTTCAGATCAGCCACGGCCGGCGGCGGACCCTCGCCCAGCGTCGGTCGCATCTCCAGACGGTGCGCGTATTGCGTCGGTCCGCCGAGCTGCACACCCAGGGCCCCGGCGAATGACGCCTCTGCGACACCAGCATTGGGACTTGGGTGCTTGTGCGCGTCGGCGCGCCACGCCCGCCATGCCGCAGCGGGCCGGCCGGACGCCACCATCACGCACAGCCCCGTCACGCGGGCCGGCAGATAATTGAGTACGTCGTCGAATCGTGCTGCCGCCCAACCGAACCTGGTGTAGCGCGGGTTGAGGTGACCGATCATCGCGTCGAGTGTGTTGGCACCTCGATACACCAGCAAGCCGGGCACCCCGGCGACCGCACCCCACAAGATGGGCGCCACCTGCGCGTCGGAGGTGTTCTCCGCGACCGATTCCAGCGCGGCCCGGGCCAACCCATCGGGGTCCAGTGCGGACGGGTCCCGCCCGCACAGAGACGGCAGCAGCTCGCGGGCCGCGTTCACGTCACCGCGGTCCAGCCGCGCCGCCATGTCATCGCCCGTGCGCGCCAGCGACGTCCCACCCAGCACGGTGTACGTCGCCGCCGCGGTCACCAACGTCTTCGCGACGGGCCCCCGCGCGAACCGTTCCAACCCAAAGCCCAACGCCCCCAGCACGGCAAGCAGTACCGCCGTGTGACCAACACCTGCCAGCCTGTTATCGGCGTACGTGCGCCGCTCCAGAGCAGCCGCTGCTGTTCCGAACAGCGCGACCGGGTGGCCGCGGCTGGGGTCCGCCCAGCACACATCCGCCAGATAGCCGAGCGCGAGACCCGCCGCCCTTGGGGCGCTTCTGCCAAACACGCCGGGCAGCGTCTCACAGGGTGTTTACTCGGCAACATGCGGCTCGGTCCACCCCGGCACCCGAAACGGGTCGTCGACCTCATCAACCCCGCGGCAGTGCTCGCGCCGGCAGCCAACGTGATCATGCAATTGGCGCTGCCCGGGGTGGGCTATGGCGTGCTGGAAAGCCCCGTCGACACCGGCAATGTCTACAAGCACCCGTTCAAACGGGCCCGCACGACGGGCACGTACCTGGCCGCCGCCACCTACGGCACCGACGACGATCGGGCGCTGATCCGCCGCGAAGTAGACCGGGTGCATGCGCTGGTGCGTTCGACAGCGTCCAGCCCGGTGCGCTACAACGCCTTCGACCCGAAGCTGCAGCTGTGGGTGGCCTCCTGCCTGTACCGCTACTACATCGACCAGCACGAGTTTCTGTACGGCCCGCTCAGTCCCGACGACGCCGAGGCCATCTATCAGGACGCGCGCACCCTCGGCACCACGCTGCAAGTGCGCGACGGCATGTGGCCTGCCGACCGCGTCGCCTTCGACGAGTACTGGAAACGCACGCTGGACCAGCTCCGCATCGATGAGCCGGTGCGCGAACACCTCTACGGCGTCGCGTCGCTGGCGTTCCTGCCCACGCCGCTGCGGCAACTCGCCGGCCCCTTCAACCTCTTCGCGACGTCGGGCTTCCTGCCGACCGAGTTCCGCACCCACATGAAGCTGAGGTGGACGCCCACGCAGCAGCGCTGGTTCAACCGCCTGATCACGGCACTGCGGCTGGCCGACCGGGTGATTCCGCGCGACGTGTGGCTGTTCGGCTATCAGCTGTACCTGTGGGATATGCGGGCCCGCGCCCGGCGCGGAAAACCTGTGGTGTGACACAACATCCAGCAGCAGGAGGCGTCTCATGGCATTCGCAGCACTGAACCATGTCGCGGTCACCGTCAGCGATGTGGACGTCAGCGGTCCCTGGTATCGCGCTCTGATCGGTACCGACCCCGTGCTCGACGAGCACACCGACGCCGGCTACCGACATCTCGTCTGGGCGCTGGACGGCGGCACGCTGTTCGGCATCCATCAGCACGACCGCGCCATCGAGCCGGGCCGGTTCAGCGAATTCCGAACCGGCCTCGATCACGTCGGCTTCGGCTGCGCCTCCCGGGCCGACCTGGTGGACTGGGCTGCCAAGCTCGACGAACTCGGCGTCACCCACGGCGGAGTGGTCGACGCGCCGTACGGCTCGGGCCTGAGCTTCCGCGACCCCGATGGCATTGCGCTGGAGTTCTTCGCGCCGCCGGCGTGAGGCGAGTCAGCGCAGGTCTTTGAGCATCGCTACCCCGAGTGGCCCGTTGCCTTGGCCGACCACGCGGAAGCCTTTACGTTCGTAGAGGCGCTGAGCAGGATTGCGCACGTGCACGTTGGTACACATCGTCGCGACGGTGCCGGCCAGTCGGGCGAACAGCGCATCCAACAGCAGTCCGCCGACACCGGCGCCGCGCCGACCCGGTGCGACACCGATGCACAGTTCGGGCAGCGGCGCTCCGTCCGCGTCGGTTCGTAGCGGCGGATCGCTGTGATACGTCCACACCGCACCGACAGGCACACCACCTTGGTCCTCAGCGATGATCGGCACGACGCCGGGTGGGGGCAGCAATTCCAGGACCTCGTCGTCATCCGGAGCGGGCAGCGGCCAGTCCTCGATGACGCAGGCGTGACGCGCCATCTCGATGACGAAGCCATCATCGGCAGGATTTGCTGCCCGCAACCGGATGCCGGGTTCTGGTGTCATCGGCAGATTGTTACAGCCGCGCACACCAGAATTCAGCTCGTTTCAGTCGGCAGCGCGCTGGAGTCCTTCGCGCTGCCGGAGTGCGCTCAGTGGTGCTCGTGGTCGCCGCCACCGCCGCCGCACGCACCGTTCACCGCCGGCCGCACCATCGCAAACGTGGCCTGCAGGACGCCGTTGCCGTCCTTGGTGCCGCGCGCGCCCAGGCACATCCCGGTGGCGATCGCTTTCACATCTGCGGCAGCGCTCTTGGTGTAGTGGGTATCAGGCGTCACGGTCACCGTGGTTTGGCTGTTGTCGGCCGCGGTGACCACGATCGTGTTGCCGTTGACCGACGCGACCGTGCCGCCGATGCCGTGCTCGTGCTTGTCACCCTTCTCATTCTTCTGACCGCACTGCCCGTTGCCCGCCTGGCGGACCATGACGTTCGCGGCGGTGACGGCGGGGCCGTTGTCGCTGTCCTTGACCGGACGGACGGCGACGCACTCGCCGGCCGTGACATCGGTCAGCTGCCCTGGGCCCATTTGGGTGACGCGCGTCGAAGAAGTGATGTTGACCGTGGCCGGCCCGTCCTTGCCGGTCACCGATACGGTGCCACCCGACACGGAGTTGACCAGGCCGGACACCCGATCCTTCCCGCCCTTGCCTCCGGGAGCCGGAGCCGCGGAGGACGAGCTGCTGGCGGCGGTGGAGCTGGTAGACGGCGTGCTCGACGACCCGCATGCGGCCAAGGAGAGCGCAGCGAATCCGGCGAGGGTGGCGACGCCGTAGCGCCGGGCACGAGATGTAGTAGTGGACATGCCGTCCACCTTGGATGCCCGAACCGTGAATCAGCTCAGATCTAGTTAAGAAGACGCTAGGCATGGCACCGGCGCGCAGTGAATTCGATCGGTAACTCCAACGGCCCCGAGATACCCGCAATCGGTTTCCAGCAATGCGTATGTCTAGGTGCATCCTGGACAACTATTGGCCATTTGGCTGATGCTTACCCCAACCACGCCGACGCAAGCTGACTGACATGAGCGAACTTCCGACCGGAACGGTCACGCTGCTGCTGGCCGATGTCGAGGGTTTGACGCGGCTCTGGGACACCCAGCCCGACGCCATGGTGCAGGCCCACCTGTCGCACATCTACGCGAAGTTGGGGCTGACGTCCCGAGTACAACTGGCCCAAGAGGCCAACCGGCGCGGGCCGGAGCGCGCAGGCCACACCGAGTCATCGAAATCGGGCGCGTAACACGAAAGAAGGTTGTCGATGTCTGCTCACGCCATTGCTGCAACGGCCGCTGTCACTGCCTTCCTGACTGCGGGCTGCAGCACCACAGCCGGCACCCCGACCGCTCCCGGCTTCGAGAGCACGACCCTCGCCGACGGGGTGTTCGCCAACGTCGAGTACGGCGATCCCGGCCACCCGGATTACACCCCGACCACGCCGCTCTACGCCAGCATCGTCGACTTCCCGCAGGCGGCCGGCGAGAACGCACCGACCGGTGGGCACGTGCATCCATCAGGGTTCGTGTACGGAATCTCGGGCACGACACAGGTCAACCTGGACGACGGCACCCACCTAACCGTCGGGCCCGGCGACGCCCTGTTTGCCCCGCCGTTCGTCCACCACAGTCACTCCAACCCCGGGACCGACCCGAACAATTGGCTGTTCCTCGGCGTTCGACCGGAGGCGGCCCGCACCAAACCCCTACCCAGCCCGACCGCCCAGGTGGTGATCAACACCGACGACCTCCCGCCCCTGGCCGCGGGCGGCAACTACGAGATGCGCCTGGACAAGTTCACGCTGCGCCCGAGCGGACAGTCGCCCGAGGTCAAGCAAGGCGGCCCGACGCTGATCTACGTTCTGGACGGCTCGGACTCGCTGCACCAGATCGCGGCGACGACGACGCTCAGCGCCGACCATGCTGGTTTTCTGCCCGAAGGTTCGGTGTACCAACTGCACAATGCATCGACGACCGATGAGTCTCATGTATTGGTAATGACAATGTGGCGCCAGGGCGGCCCCGCCAATACCTCTGCCGATACGCCACTGATCTAGTAAGAGTCCGGATTCAATTCTGCGACTTGATGATTCGCTCCGGCCGGTGGCCGGTCGGCGGCGTCGCGAAGAACACCTGACATCAACATTGCAATTACTCAGCACCGAGAAAAATCTGCTACTACCGTCAATATTGCTTGAGTTCCACAACCTCGGTCAGGAGCTTCAAAATGCAAACACTCACAACTCGTTTGAGCCTGCCCACCGCCGCTCTCATGGCCGCGAGCATCGTCGCCGTCACGCCACCACCGCCGGCTTTTACCGCTCTCCCGGCACCGGTAGTGCACAGCGTGCAGGTCCCTGACATTCAATTCGCCGCCACGGTCGCCGACATCCTCCAATTCCCCGCGTTCAAACAGTGGGTGATCAACCAGATCACCGACGTCGTGACCGTCGGCGTCGGCTTGGCCAAAGCCGGCCAGGGCGTCCAACAAACCATCACCGCCATCCCCAGCCTCGTGGTCACCGTCACCCAGCAGATACTTGCCCGGGACCCGGTAGGCGCACTCGGCACTATCGAGAAGGGCGTCATCGGAGCGGTGACCGTGATCGGCGGCCCGATTCTCGCCGCCATCATTCAGCGCGACCAGCGCGCGCTGGCCGTGGACCAGGCGCTAGTACAAGCCATCCCCGCGGCGCTCATCGGGCTCGGTACCGGTCTGGTCGCCGGGTTCAACGACTTCGCGGTCGCGGCGATCACCGCCGGCCAGAACGTTGTCGCCGCCCTGTTGCCCCTCAACATCGGCAATGTCATCACCGCCGTGGTCGACGGCATCCAGCTGGTCGCACAGGGACTCAGCACCGGCGCCGGCAAGGTCGTCGATGGCATCGTGTTCGCGCAGCAGACCATCGCCACAGCGTTGGCCACCCAACCCGCGACTCCGGTGGCGGCCATCACGCCCAATGCGGCATCCGGGGTGGCGGCCACGGCACTGCCGAAGACGGCGACGGCGGCAGTCAAGCCCGCGACGGTCATCCCATTGAAGAAACCCACGCCAACGGCAACCAAACCCGCTGTGACGGCGGCGGATACGTCGCCGACGACGAACCAAGGGTCCAGCACCGGGACGACTGGAGCCGAATCGACCGCCAATTCCGGGACGCCGGGCACCAGCAGCAACACTCAGAAGAAGCCAAATCCGAAGGCCAACAACAATACTCGTGGCCAGAAGCCGATGGCTGCGACCAAGGCTGCGGCCTGACGTCAGCGGGCCGCGCACGGCCCGAACTAACGCCGCCAAAACTATTGACTTCCCTCTGCGGCAGGTTCACCATGGACCGCGGTCAGCACCTTGCTAGGTGAGGCTCCTACGTGAACACAGGCCACTGATCTGACGACGTCGAGAGACGCCCAAGATCAGGACAGGTCTTCCCGGATTAAGGGATGACCCAAAGTGGCTCCCCGCCAGTGGGGTTACGTCGCGTAGTGCCGAAGCCCTGACGAGAGGGGTGCCCCGCCAGCCTTTCGCGCTGGCGGATTCCTCCTCTCGTTTAGCGCGGTGCTGTCGCGACCAGACGCCCCGCGCGTCACGGCGGTGAAGGAGGTGACGGACAACCAGATGAGTTCCAGCGATAGTCCCTATCCCCATCTGAATCCCACGTTGTTCTCGACCTCGCCGCGGCGTCACGGTCGCTGAATCACTAATTCGACGTACCGCCACTGAATGAGGCCGGCCGCACCTGTTGCGGCACGGCCCAGTTGCGCTGTGTTGCATTGTGATTCGGCGATTTCTCGTCGTCGGCAGCCTCGCGAGGAGTCCCACCATGACCATCGCCCTGCGCTCCCCCACCCCGGCCCCGTTTGCCCGCGCGGTGGTGGCCCCGTGACACCGATCGATCGGCCGTCAGGGGCGCTGCCCTGGCCCGATTCGAAGCCCAGCCTGCGAACGCGCACCGCCCGCGCCATGCTGGCCCACGGCGAACACCCGGCGGTGGTCGCGCAAGCCTGCGGCGTGCCGTTGGCGCTGGTCGAGCTGATCCGCGACGAGTTAGCCGCTGTTCACCCCGAGTTCGCACTCTGTCCCTACGATCCGCCCATACCTGCCATCGCCGACAACGAGACCAACCGGACGCAAGGAGTCACTGTGAGCCAGAAGCGCTTCAGCGACGTCCACGTCGGCACGCGATTCGACGTGATCGTGCTCAGCGCTTACCTAGTGGGCTGGGCAATCTTATTGGTGATCAAGGCAATTCAGAGCATTCACGGAGGCTGACGAACGAACGACCCTCTGATCGACCAAAACCAAGCGGCAGCCGGATAGCCCCTTGCGCCGCTACCAGCGCGGTGCGGTGAGACGCGCCTATCGAGACGAAACCATCAGGAGTACACCATGATCGACACACTGGAAATCGCGCTCCGGATTGGCGCGGGTCTAGGACTTGGCGCTGCGATCGGACTGGAACGGCAATGGCGCTCCCGCAACGCCGGGCTGCGCACCGCCGCCCTGGTCAGTCTGGGGTCGACGCTGTTCGTCGTCATGGGCGCATACGCCTTCACTGGCATCCACGCTGACCCGACCCGCGTCGCCGCCCAGGTCGCGTCCGGTATCGGCTTCCTCGGCGCCGGCGTGATCATGCAGCAAGGCGCCACGATCTCCGGGCTGAACACCGCCGCCACCCTGTGGGCGTCCGCCGCCGTCGGCGCCCTGGCCGGCGGCGGCCTGCTGGTGCCCGCTGTGATCGGAAGTTGCGCCGTCATCGCGGCCAACATCTTCTTACGGCCGGTCGGACGCACTCTGGACCGGCACCGCGGCCCCGGGACGGAAACAGCCTCTGCCGAATACCGATTCGAAGTCCGGTGCGCCACCAGCGCCGAGGTGCACATCCGCAGCCTCATCTTCGACGCCATCTCGCACCCGAACCTCACGGTGCAGTCCATCTCCGCGGTCGATCTGCCCGACGACGAGGGCGTCCGCATCACCGCCACTGTCTTCGCCGACGAACGCGACGACCACCGCATCGAAGCCGCGCTGGCCGACGTCATCAAGGCCCCTGAGGTGACCGCCGTGCGGTGGACCGCCGACGACATGAGCCCGGTCGACTAGGACCGTCGACAGAAATTTGTGGGCGCGAACGGTATCGAACCGCCTACCGCTGGTGTGTAAAAGCGAGCTTCGCCGTCTCGGCGTTCCAAACGACACCAGGCCGTCTCGAAATGCCCGGTTCAAAGCGCATGTGCAGCCGACCGCGTCTCAGGAATACCGGGCTGTTCTTTTCCTGTCTTGGCACACTCTTGGCACAACGGGGGCGGTCCTCGGACACGTAATCAAGCACAGCCAACCGGGCAGCTGACGCGGAGACAGCAAGAAGACGAGCCAAGCGGGACCTTGCGCCCTATCCGTCCCCTGACAGATTGGCAGCCGGCAACCAGAATGCCGCGCTATGCTACTTCCGCAGCGCGGAGGGGTGAAGCCGGTCCGCGGGCGTGAGGCTTGTCGTTCCCCGTACGCACCGGAATGGATGACAAAAATGCTTGAGACCACGTTAGAACTGCCACAGTCCTATGAGACGACCATCGCGTTGCGCTCTGTAGCAGGAGAACTCGGTCGCGAATTTAGCTTTTTTTGCGCGCCGATAGCGTCCATACACGAAGAGCATCGCCATCTGCTCCAGGACCCGTCGCGATTGCTTTCCGAAGTATTCGAACTCGGCGAATCAAGGTCATTACGAGTCGCCCAACTCCCAGACGCCATCTTCACGCTGATAACGCTGGAGCTTCTTGGCCCGGCGGCTCGCCGCGACGCCGGGTCCTTGCTCGAAATCGTGTCCGACCCTGACTGGCTCACCGACCGGCGCGAAGCCGACCCGAGTGGGGTGTTATTCGCTGAATATTTGGCATTCGAGGAGGTGGTGCCCTTCCAGCTTTCGGAGCAGAAGGGTCACCAACTCGTGAAGATCTGCATGAAAAGTTACGAAGCAGCCGGCGAGTTGGCCAAACACAGTGCTGACGTCGCAAGCCTCTTTCCGCACGGAGACGTTGCTGCGATAGCTGTCGGGGGGGCGATAGCAGCAATAGATAGCGTCGGTGTAGTCATCGGTGTGGCTGTGAGTCCGATCACGAGGGAGGTGGTCGGCAAAATTCGTCGAGGATTAAGGCGACTCTTCGGCTCACGCAAACAGCAGCCTGCCGATCAGACTCCAAGAACTGAGGTCCCGAACGCCGACAGTACTGAACGGCCTGCGGAAAAAGAGACTTCCGCGACCGAGGACACCGAGCGGCCTTCACAAACCGAGACCCCCGATGCCAATGGCACCGAGTCACCCCCGACTGCAGAGACGCCTGAGGCAGATGCTGAGTGGGCAGCCCGCGTAGCAGCAGAATTAGCTCACCTGACCGCAGCGGGAAAACAGAAAAGGCTGAACGAGCTGGCACAACGATTCAAGATCAGAATAGTTGGTATCGACGAATAAGCGCGTCGCCGAGACCGAGTATGGACGACTACGAATCCCGACCTGCCGGTTAGAGAGACGGTCGCCCCGGGACCGGAACCGAACTTCATTCGGATATGAGACGACCGCAGGTCCAATCTCTGCTCAATGGATTCTCCCTCGGCGGTTGTCGGCGATGTCGAGCGCTGCCCGCTACTGTTGCGGGATAACGGATTTAAGTCCTAAAACATCCCGTCGAGACGTGGCCATTTCCTGTCGACTCCGGGTCATACTCGTCGGATAAGCGATGACCAAATAGCCCACTGTCGCTCGGCGCTTGCGCTCCCGCTGCTATCGAGAAGGGTTGCGCTGAGCTGTGCGTGGATCGCCCGACCCCGGCTCGACTCACAGCGCTCGCGGCCCGCGTCGATCGCTCGAATGCGACCGCGCCCGGCACCCACCTCGGGAGGCATCGTGGAGATGGCATTTCCGCCCTGGACTTCGTCGACGCCTTCACGCCGCGAGCACAGCCTTTGGAAAGCTGGGCCGCGCTCCAACACGGTCGAGGAAGCGTTCTACGGCGCGCCGAATGAGGCCTTGACCTGCGGTGGTGATGGTGGGCGCGGACGGTATCGAACCGCCGACCGCTGGTGTGTAAAACCAGAGCTCTACCACTGAGCTACGCGCCCCGCCTCGGGCACGCTACACGGGATAGCGGGCCTAGGGAAAATCACTCCAGCGCGTTCAGCGCCGAAACCCAGACCGACTGGTCCCGCGCCTCCCCCGGCGACGTGCATTCGGCGAACCGCACCACGCCGGTCCCATCCACCACAAAGGTGCCGCGATCCGGGTACCCAGCATCGGCGTTGAAGACCCCGTAGAGCTGGGATACGGCGCCGTGCGGCCAGAAGTCCGACAGGATCGGGAAGTCGAAGCCCGACTCCCGGGCCCAGACCTTGTGCGTGGCCGGCGGCCCCACCGAAATGGTCAGCGTCTCCACCGAGGAGTTGCGATAGCGGGCCAGGTTTTCCTGAATCTCACCGAGCTCCCCCGCGCACACCGGAGTGAAGGCCAACGGGAAGAACACCAGGAGCACGGACTTACCGCGCAACGCCGACAGCGTCACCGCCCGACCGTGGTGGTCCTTCAGTGTGAAGTCGGGCGCCACTGCGCCAACCTCAATCACCGCGAAACCAACTGGGTGGCGACTTCTGGGCCGATTCCCCGCCGTGCAGTTGGTTTCGACAAAACGACCGCCAGGAACCCAACGACTTGTCGCACGAAGGCGGGCACGTCGTGCACACCTTGCCGCGGCGCCAGAGCACCGACCACCACTAGTGCCGGCCCGCGGCCTTCGACTTCGGCTGCACCAAGCGGCTGGCGATCCAGTCCCCGAGGTTGGCCGACGAGGTGACGACCAGCCCAGCAGTCGGCGCCGACTCGGCGATCTCGGCAGGTTGGACGTGGCCACGCTTGCCGGTCTTCGGGGTGACCACCCAGATCACCCCATCATCGGCCAGCGGCGTGATGGCGTCCATCAGGCGATCCACCAGATCGCCGTCGTCATCGCGCCACCACAGCAGCACGACGTCGACGACTTCGTCGGAATCCTCCTCAAGAAGCTCTCCGCCGCAGGCATCTTCGATATCCGCGCGGATGTCGTCGTCGGTGTCCTCGTCCCATCCCAGCTCTTGGACGATCTGATTATTGTGAATGCCCATTCGCAGGGCGTAGTTCGGCGCGTCCGCCGCGGCCACCGGTGTCCTCCTCTAACCTGCTTGTTTGCAGTCTGTATGTGTGGAACCCAATACTCGCACGCGACGTCGATTCATTCGACGCAAGACACATCTTTGATCGCCACCGATCAACGCAGACCCGCCTCACAAGCGTTATCGGTAGACGTCTTGGCCTGGTTAAAGGCATCGACCGCGGTATTGAAGTCAGATGTTGACGCATTGGTGCTGATCGCCGTGGCCAGCGCCTGGGCCGCTGCGGCCCAGGCGGTGAAGGCCGCCTTGAGGGCGGGCGATTGCACCGTGGGCAGGCCCTTGGTCACCGAGTCGGCCGCGTGGTGCAGGGCGTCGACCGCGGCCTGCTGCTTGCCAGGATCGGCGCCACTGGCGTTCTCCGCATCGACGTACGCGTTGACCGCTTCCATGGCCGCTTTGTCACCGTCGCCGTACCCGTTGCAGGCTGCCTCCACGGCCGCCACCGAGGCGCTCGACGAACTCGAGCTGGCCGACGCTGCAGCCGACAGCGATACCGACGTGCGGTACGCGGCTGCTCCGGGCTGGTCGACAGTTGAACTGCCCTCGACGGACTTGGTGCAGCCGACGATCACCATGGCGCCGACAGCCAGGCTGCCGAGTGCCATCGCGGCTGCGCGCAGCCGCGATGCACTGGCCGCGCTGAAGATCATGAGGTGACGGTACAGGGTTGGTCCGTCAATCCGGGGCATCCGATTACGTACTCGCCGGTAGCCCACCCCGGCGCTATATCTGCGGGACGATGGGGGGACCATGAACACTGCCAAAAGCATCTGGAAAATCGCATACCAAGGAGTGGCAGTTGACCACTGAGTTCGTGCGCCAAGACCTGGCTCAAAACTCCAGTACCTCAGCCGAACCCGACCGGGTCCGGGTGATCCGTGACGGCGTCGCGTCGTACCTACCCGACATCGACCCCGACGAGACCGCCGAGTGGCTGGAATCGTTCGACGACCTGCTGGACCGGTCGGGGCCGGCACGCGCCCGCTATCTGATGCTCCGCCTGTTGGAGCGCTCACGGGAGATGCGCGTCTCGATCCCCGCGTTGACGTCGACCGACTACGTCAACACCATCCCCACCGACCTGGAGCCGTGGTTCCCCGGCGATGAAGAGGTCGAGCGCCGGTTCCGCCGGTGGATCCGCTGGAACGCGGCCATCATGGTGCACCGCGCGCAGCGCCCGGGAGTCGGTGTGGGCGGCCACATTTCGACGTACGCATCGTCGGCATCGCTCTACGAGGTCGGCTTCAACCACTTCTTCCGCGGCAAGAACCATCCCGGCGGCGGCGACCAGATTTTCATCCAGGGTCACGCCTCCCCCGGTATCTACGCCCGCGCCTTCCTAGAGGGCCGACTCTCCACCGACCAGCTGGACGGTTTCCGGCAGGAGCACAGCCACCCGGGCGGCGGCCTGCCGTCGTACCCGCACCCGCGCCTGATGCCCGACTTCTGGGAATTCCCCACGGTCTCAATGGGTTTGGGACCCATGAACGCCATCTACCAGGCTCGGTTCAACCACTACCTGCATGACCGTGGCCTCAAGGACACCAGCGACCAGCATGTGTGGGCCTTCCTCGGCGACGGCGAGATGGACGAGCCCGAAAGCCGCGGCCTGATCCAGGTCGCCGCCAACGAGGCGCTGGACAACCTGACGTTCGTCGTCAACTGCAACCTGCAGCGTCTGGACGGCCCAGTCCGTGGCAACGGCAAGATCATTCAGGAGCTGGAGTCGTTCTTCCGCGGCGCCGGCTGGAACGTCATCAAGGTGGTGTGGGGCCGCGAATGGGACGCCCTGCTGCACGCCGACAAGGACGGCGCCCTGGTCAACCTGATGAACGTCACGCCCGACGGTGACTACCAGACCTACAAGGCCAACGACGGCGCGTATGTCCGTGACCACTTCTTCGGCCGCGATCCGCGCACCAAGGCCTTGGTCGATCCGA
Source organism: Mycolicibacterium sp. CBMA 234 (assembly GCF_009729415.1). GTDB lineage: Bacteria > Actinomycetota > Actinomycetes > Mycobacteriales > Mycobacteriaceae > Mycobacterium. The sequence goes on along the minus strand of NZ_MPKW01000018.1, from coordinate 53,985 downwards.
TGACCGACCAGGAGATCTGGAACCTCAAGCGCGGTGGCCACGACTACCGCAAGCTCTACGCCGCTTACCGCGCCGCCATGGAGCACAAGGGCCAGCCGACGGTGATCTTGGCCAAGACCATCAAGGGTTACACCCTGGGCAGCCACTTCGAGGGCCGCAACGCCACGCACCAGATGAAGAAGCTGGCGCTGGACGACCTGAAGAAGTTCCGCGACGCGACCCGAGTTCCGGTGTCGGACAAGCAGCTTGAAGAGAACCCGTACCTGCCGCCGTACTACCACCCGGGTTCGGAGTCGCCGGAAATCCGCTACATGCTCGACCGGCGCCGGACGCTCGGCGGGTTCCTGCCGGAGCGGCGCACCAAGTCCAAGCCGCTGCCACTGCCTGGCCGCGACACCTACAAGTCGCTGAAGAAGGGCTCCGGTAACCAGGCTGTGGCCACCACCATGGCGACGGTGCGTACCTTCAAGGAACTGTTGCGGGACAAGAATATTGGGCCGCGAATCGTCCCGATCATTCCCGACGAAGCGCGCACGTTCGGTATGGACTCGTGGTTCCCGAGCCTGAAGATCTACAACCGCAACGGCCAGCTGTACACCGCCGTGGATGCCGATTTGATGTTGGCGTACAAGGAAAGTGAAATCGGCCAGATCCTCCACGAGGGCATCAACGAGGCCGGTTCGACGGCGTCGTTCACGGCCGTGTCCACGTCGTACGCCACGCACGACCTGCCGATGATCCCGATCTACATCTTCTATTCGATGTTCGGGTTCCAGCGCACCGGCGACGGATTTTGGGCGGCAGCCGATCAGATGGGCCGCGGTTTCGTCCTCGGCGCCACCGCCGGACGCACCACGCTCACCGGTGAGGGCCTACAGCACGCGGACGGACACTCGCTGTTGTTGGCCTCGACCAACCCGGCAGTGGTGGCGTACGACCCGGCGTTCGCGTACGAGATCGCGTACATCATCGAAAGCGGCCTGGCCCGCATGTACGGCGAGAACCCGGAGAACGTCTACTTCTACATCACCATCTACAACGAGCCGTACGTCCAGCCGGCCGAGCCCGAGAACTTCGATTCCGAGGGCGTGCTGCGCGGCATGTACCGGTACCGGGCCGCGACGGAGAAGCGTTCGAGCACGGCGCAGATCCTGGCCTCCGGTGTCTCGATGCCCGCTGCCCTGCGGGCCGCGGACCTGCTGGCCGCCAACTGGGATGTGGCCGCGGACGTGTGGTCGGTGACCAGCTGGGGTGAGCTGAACCGCGACGGCGTGGCCATCGACCGCGAGGCGCTGCGGCATCCGGAACGTCCGGCCGGGGTGCCGTACGTGACCCAGCAGCTCGCGAACACCGCGGGCCCGGTGGTCTCCGTGTCGGACTGGATGCGCGCAGTGCCCGAGCAAATCCGGCCGTGGGTGCCGAACACCTACGTCACGCTGGGCACCGATGGGTTCGGCTTCTCCGACACCCGCCCGGCAGCACGCCGCTTCTTCAACACCGACGCCGAGTCGGTGGTGGTGGCGGTGCTGGAGGCGCTGGCCCGCGACGGCGAGATCGATCCGTCGGTGGCGGTAGCCGCTGCTCAGCAGTACCGGATCGACGACGTCTCCGCGGCCGAGGTGTCGTACGCGGACACCGGCAGCGCCTAGCAACGCGAGCGCCGAAACTACGGTTTCTGACGATGAATCGCTTCATCCTCGCCAGAACCCGTAGTTTCGGCGCAGCCGGTTGGCAGAAATCTCCAGAAATCAGGCGTAGCTTTTAGTGGTGCCTGACAACACGGCTGGCAATCGGTTCGTCCCGCCCAAGTCCACGCTCGAGGTATTGGAGAACGTGCCAGAGACGGTCCTGCGCCGCCTCAAGCAGTACTCCGGCACGTTGGCGACCCAGGCCGTGCACGCTCTCGAAGAGCGGCTGCCATTCTTCGCCGAACTCGAAGCATCCCAGCGGGCCAGCGTCCACCTCGTCGTGCAGACCGCCGTGGTCAACTTCGTCGAGTGGATGCGTGACCCGAACAGCGACGTCAGCTACACCGCAGAGGCCTTCGAGGTGGTGCCCCAAGATCTGCGACGCCGGATCGCACTACGGCAGTCGGTGGAGATGGTGCGGACCACGATGGAGTTCTTCGAGGAAGTCGTGCCACTCCTGGCCCGCACTGAAGAGCAGCTGACCGCACTGACCGCAGGCATCCTCCGGTACAGCCGCGACCTGGCCTTCGCGGCGGCCAGCGCCTACGCAGACCAGGCCGAGGCCCGTGGCGCCTGGGACACCCGGATGGAAGCCAACGTCGTCGACGCGGTGGTGCGCGGCGATGTCGGCACCAGCCTGCAGTCTCAGGCAGCGGCGCTGAACTGGGATGCCACCGCGCCCGCCACCGTGGTGGTGGGCTTCCCGCAGCCGGACCGGATCGATCTGGCCAGCGAGGACGTTCACGACGTCACCACCCGCCACGGCCGGGTCGCGCTGTCCGACGTGCACGGCACCTGGCTGGTGGCCATCGTGTCCGGCCCGATCTCCCCCACCGATCGCTTCCTGGGTGAGTTGATGGCTGTGTTCGCCGACGGCCCGGTGGTGATCGGGCCGACGGCCGCGACGCTGGCGGCAGCGCACTACAGCGCCACCGAGGCCATCGCCGGGATGAACGCGGTGACCGGGTGGACGGGCGCGCCGCGCCCGGTGCCGGCCCGCGAACTACTGCCCGAACGCGCGCTACTCGGCGACCGCTCGGCCATCGCAGCCCTGGAGCTCGAGGTGGTTCGACCACTGCAGGATGCGGGCCCGGCCCTCTCCGAGACGCTCGATGCCTACCTCGATGCCGGCGGCGCCATAGAAGCGTGCGCCCGTAAATTGTTCGTTCATCCAAACACCGTCCGGTACCGGTTGCGCCGGATTGCGGACTTCACCGGCCGCGATCCGATGGTGCCCAGGGATGCGTATGTGCTTCGTGTGGCATCGACAGTGGGTCGATTGAGCCGTCAGACGCACCAAACCAATCAGCAAACAGCCTGATCAGCACACCCGGACATGGCCTACCCAGCGGTAACTAACCACTCAACATGGTGATCCACGTCGCAGCGAGGTCTCGGCAATGTTGCATAACGTGCGTTTTTGTAGACATTCCACAAAACTTTAAGACGAGGTTCATAATCTCTTACACGGCATAAATCCAGCTTCACAGTGTTTTCTTAATCCGTGCCTCAAACACCTGTGCTTGCGCTGCTTGCCCCCGGGCAGGGATCTCAGACGCCCGGCATGCTCGCCCCCTGGCTGGAGCTGCCCGGCGCCGCTGACCGTCTGGCCACGTGGTCGCAGATCAGCGGCCTGGATTTGGTCCAGCTCGGCACCACGGCGACCGCCGAGGAAATCACCGACACCGCGGTCACCCAGCCCCTGGTCGTCGCAGCGACGCTGCTCGCATACGAAGAACTGACCAAGCGTGGCCTGCTGGCCGGCGCCACCACCATCGTGGCCGGCCACTCCGTCGGTGAGATCGCCGCTTACGCCATCGCGGGCGTCATCTCCGCCGACGAGGCCATCAAGCTCGCCGCCACCCGCGGCGCGGAGATGGCCAAGGCCTGTGCACTCGAGCCCACGGGTATGGCCGCCGTACTCGGCGGCGACGAGGCTGAGGTGCTCGCCCGTCTCGAAGCACTCGAACTGGTCCCGGCCAACCGCAACGCGGCCGGTCAGATCGTCGCTGCCGGAGCCATCTCGGCGCTGGAGAAGCTGGCCGAGGATCCGCCGGCCAAGGCTCGGGTCCGGGTGCTGGCCACCGCCGGTGCCTTCCACACGCACTTCATGAGCTCGGCGCAGGAGCCGTACGCGGCCGCCGCGGCGACCGTGAGCCCCAGCGAGCCGACCACTACCCTGCTGTCCAACGCTGACGGCCAGCCGGTTGCCGACGCCGCGGACGCCATGGAGAAGCTGGTCGCCCAGATGACCCGCCCGGTGCGCTGGGACCTGTGCTCGGCCACCCTGCGCGAGCGGTTCGAGGGCCAGGAAATCACCGGCATCATCGAATTCCCGCCGGCTGGCACCCTGACCGGCATCGCCAAGCGCGAAGTCAAGGGCGTGCCGACCTTTGCCATCAAGACTCCCGCAGACCTGGACGGACTCACCGAGTTCTGACAGGGCTGTTTGCCGAAACAACCAACCCGGCACACCAAATCCGGTGTGCCGACACAACAAAAGAGAAGGGGCCATCGTGGCTGCCAATCAAGAAGAAATCATCGCCGGCCTCGCCGAGATCATCGAAGAGGTCACCGGTATCGAGCCGTCTGAGGTCACCCCGGAGAAGTCCTTCGTCGACGACCTGGACATCGACTCGCTGTCGATGGTTGAGATCGCCGTCCAGACCGAGGACAAGTACGGCGTGAAGATCCCGGACGAGGACCTGGCCGGCCTGCGCACCGTTGGTGACGTCGTCGCCTACATCCAGAAGCTCGAGGAAGAGAACCCCGAGGCTGCTGCCGCGCTGCGCGATAAGTTCACGAAGTGACCAGGCCTTCCACTGCTAACGGCGGTTTCCCCAGCGTTGTGGTGACCGCCGTGGAGGCCACCACTGCTCTCGCCGCGGATGTCGAGAGCACGTGGAAGGGTCTCCTGGCAGGCGAAAGCGGCATCCGTGAGTTGACCGACGACTTCGTCACCAAGTGGGACCTTCCGGTGCGTATCGGTGGCCACCTGGTTGATGACATCGAAAGCCAGCTGACCCGCGTCGAGCTGCGCCGCAATTCCTACGTGCAACGCTTGTCGCTCGTACTGGCCCGACGGCTCTGGCAGAACGCCGGTGCGCCCGAGGTCGATCCCGATCGTTTCTCGGTCGTGATCGGCACCGGTCTCGGTGGTGGCGAGAAGATCGTCGAAACCTACGACGCGATGAACGAGGGCGGCATCCGCAAGGTCAGCCCGCTCGCCGTTCAGATGATCATGCCCAACGGTGCGGCTGCTGTCGCCGGTCTCGAGCTCGGCGCCCGCGCCGGGGTCATCACACCGGTGTCGGCGTGCTCGTCGGGTTCTGAGGCCATCGCCCACGGCTGGCGTCAGGTCGTCATGGGTGACGCGGACTTCGCCGTCGTCGGCGGCGTCGAGGGCACCATCGAGGCACTGCCCATCGCGGCGTTCTCGATGATGCGCGCCATGTCGACCCGCAACGACGAGCCCGAGCGCGCGTCGCGGCCATTCGACAAGGACCGTGACGGCTTCGTGTTCGGTGAAGCCGGCGCGATGATGATCATCGAGACCGAAGAGCACGCCCTGGCACGTGGTGCCAAGCCGATCGCTCGGTTGATGGGCGCTGGTATCACGTCGGACGCGTTCCACATGGTCGCTCCGGCCGACAACGGCCTGCGGGCCGGTGCCGCGATGAAGCGTGCCCTGGAGACCGCTGGTCTGGACGCCAAGGACATTGACCACATCAATGCCCACGGCACGGCCACCCCGATCGGTGACACCGCCGAGGCCAATGCCATCCGGGTTGCCGGATGTCAGAACGCCGCGGTGTACGCACCGAAGTCGTCCCTCGGCCACTCCATCGGTGCCGTCGGTGCCCTGGAGTCGGTGTTGACGGTGCTCGCGTTGCGCGACGGGGTCATCCCCCCGACGCTCAACTACGAGACACCCGATCCCGAGATTGATCTCGATGTGGTTGCGGGCGAGCCGCGTTATGGCGACTACAAGTACGCCATCAACAACTCGTTCGGGTTCGGTGGACACAATGTGGCACTGGCATTCGGTAAGTACTGAGGCACCTGCAGGGAAAGCCTCGAAAGGAATGACTCGGTAGATGTCTCCAGTTTCTACGGGGAACGGTTTGCCCAACGTGGTCGTCACTGGCGTTGCCATGACGACCGCGTTGGCGACCGACGCCGAAACCACCTGGCAGAAGCTCCTCGCAGGAGAGAGCGGCATCCGTCTACTCCATGACTCGTTCATCGAGGAGTACGACCTGCCGGTCCGCATCGGCGGCCATCTGCTCGAAGACTTCGAAAGCGAGCTGACGCGCGTCGAGCTGCGTCGGCTGTCATACCTACAGAAGATGTCCACGGTCATCGGGCGCCGCGCGTGGGAGAACGCCGGGGCACCCGACGTCGACACCCGGCGCCTCATGGTGTCCATCGGCACCGGCATCGGGTCCGCCGAGGAACTGGTGTTCGCCTACGACAACATGCGCCAGAAGGGCCTGCGCGGAGTGTCCCCGCTGGTCGTGCAGATGTTCATGCCGAACGGCTCCGCTGCCGCTGTCGGACTCGACCGCAAGGCCAAGGCCGGCGTCACCACAGTGATCTCGGCGTGTGCGTCCGGCTCGGAGGCCATCGCCAACGCCTGGCGCAACATCGTGCTCGGTGAGGCCGATATCGCCATCTGCGGTGGCGTCGAGACCAAGATCGAAGCAGTGCCGATCGCCGGCTTCGCCCAGCTGCGCATCGTGCTGTCCACCAACAATGACAATCCGACCGGGGCCTGCCGGCCGTTCGACCGGGATCGCACCGGTTTCGTGTTCGGCGAGGGCGGCGCCCTGCTGGTCATCGAGACCGAGGAACACGCCAAGGCCCGCGGCGCCAACATCCTGGCTCGCCTGATGGGCGCCAGCGTCACCTCCGACGGCTTCCACATCGTGGCGCCGGACCCCAACGGTGAGCAGGCCGGGCATGCCATGAGCCGGGCCATAGAGCTCGCCGGTCTGGTGCCGTCCGACATCGACCACGTCAACGCGCACGCCACCGGTACCTCTGTCGGTGACGTCGCTGAAGGCGTGGCCATCAACAACGCCATGAAGGGCCACAAGCCCGCGGTGTACGCCCCTAAGTCGGCGCTCGGCCACTCGGTCGGCGCGGTCGGCGCGGTGGAGTCCATCCTCACCGTGCTCGCGCTGCGCGACGGCGTGGTACCGCCCACACTGAACCTGGAGAACCTCGATCCGGAGATCGATCTGGACGTGGTCTCCAAGGCTCCGCGACAGGGCGACTACAAGTACGCAATCAACAATTCGTTCGGGTTCGGCGGTCACAACGTCGCGCTCGCCTTCGGCCGGTACTGAGCAACGCAGCGAAGTCCGCGAAATCAAGGAGATTAGAAAATGACGACCCTGGCACCTGAGGCGACGGCCGCCGAATCACTTGATCCTCGCGACCCGCTGCTGCGCCTGCAGACCTTCTTCGACCCGGGCAGCGTCAAGCCGCTGCACGAGCGGGACAAGTCGGGCGTCCTGGCCGCCTCCGGCACCGTCAACGGCGTGCGCACCATCGCGTTCGCCACCGACGGCACCGTCATGGGTGGCGCCATGGGCGTCGACGGCTGCGCGCACATCGTCCGCGCCTACGACACCGCCATCGACGATCAGGCCCCCATCGTGGGCATCTGGCACTCCGGTGGCGCCCGTCTGGCCGAGGGTGTGCGCGCGCTGCACGCGGTCGGCCAGGTCTTCGAGGCCATGATCCGGGCCTCGGGCTACATCCCCCAGATCTCGCTGGTCGTCGGCTTCGCCGCCGGTGGTGCCGCCTACGGACCGGCGCTGACCGACGTCATCGTCATGGCCCCCGAGGGCCGCGTGTTCGTCACCGGCCCGGACGTGGTCCGCAGCGTCACCGGTGAGGACGTCGACATGGTCTCGCTCGGCGGACCTGACACCCACCACAAGAAGTCCGGCGTGTGCCACATCGTCGCCGACGACGAGGTCGACACCTACGAGCGCGGCCGCCGCCTGGTCGGATTGTTCTGCCAGCAGGGTCATTTCGACCGCGCCAAGGCCGAGGCCGGCGACACCGACATCCGGGCCCTCATGCCCGAATCGGCGCGGCGCGCCTACGACGTGCACCCGATCGTCGAGGCTCTGCTCGACGAGGGCGTGCCGTTCGAAGAGTTCCAGTCCAAGTGGGCGCCGTCCATCGTGGTCGGCCTGGGCCGCCTCGCCGGTCGGTCGGTGGGCGTCATCGCCAACAACCCGCTGCGTCTGGGCGGCTGCCTCAATTCCGAAAGCGCCGAGAAGGCCGCACGTTTCGTGCGCCTCTGCGACGCGTTCGGCATTCCGCTGATCGTGCTGGTCGACGTGCCCGGCTACCTGCCCGGCGTCGACCAGGAGTGGGGCGGCGTGGTGCGTCGCGGCGCCAAGCTGCTGCACGCGTTCGGTGAGGCCGAAGTCCCCCGCGTCACCCTGGTGACCCGCAAGATCTACGGCGGCGCCTACATCGCGATGAACTCGCGGTCGCTCGGCGCGTCGAAGGTATTCGCCTGGCCGGACGCCGAGGTCGCCGTCATGGGCGCCAAGGCTGCCGTCGGCATCCTGCACAAGCGCAAGCTGGCCGCCGTTGAGGACGCCGCCGAGCGCGATGCCCTGCACGAAGAGCTGGCCCTCGAGCACGAGCGCATCGCCGGTGGCGTTGACTCGGCCATCGACATCGGCGTCGTCGACGAGAAGATCGATCCGGCCCACACCCGGTCGAAGATCACCCAGGCCCTCGCCGAGGCTCCGGCCCGCCGCGGTCGCCACAAGAACATCGCGTTGTAGTTCTCTCGCGAACAGTCGCGAAACCCCCTGAATCTGATGATTTAGGGGGTTTTCGCGTCTACTGGGCGATGAGTTTCATCAACGATGGGAGTCTGTACAACCATGACGCAACTGGTGAAAGTACAGAACTTCTGTGTATCGGCCGACGGCTTCGGTGCCGGGGCCGGCCAGAGCCACGAACGACCCTTCGGCCACGCCGACCCAGGGGTCCTGGTTGGCTCGTGGGCCGGCGTCACCGCCAGCTGGCCCACCCGCTCCGATCCGGGTGGCAGCCGCGGTCTCGACGACTACCTGGTGCGCGATTTCTCCAACAACATCGGCGCAGAGATCATGGGCGCCAACAAGTTCAGCCCGTATCGCGGGCCGGCCAAGCTCGACTGGCTGGGCTGGTGGGGCGACAACCCGCCGTTCCACACCCCGGTGTTCGTGATGACACACCACCTGCGGCCGTCGTTCACGTTGTCGGACACGACGTTCCACTTCGTCGATGGCTCGCCGGCCGAGGTGTTGGAGCAGGCCCGAGAGGCCGCACAGGGCAAGGACATTCGCATCGGCGGCGGAGCGCAGACGGTCCGGGCCTTCCTCGACGCCGGCCTGATCGACACAATGCACGTGGCGGTGTCCCCCACCGTGACGCTCGGCGAGGGCTCACGACTCTGGGAGTCCCCCGACGAGCTGCTCGACCGCTACCACTGCGACGTGGTCCCCAGCCCCAGCGGCGTCATCCACCACTTGTTCTGGCGGCGCTGAGTTCTCTTCGCGAACAGACGCAAAACTGTCGTTTCCAGGCGAAAAATGACAGTTTTGCGTCTGCTCGCGAAGATCGGGCTACCGCGTCGTGTAGCCGCCATTGGCGAAGATGGTCTGGCCCGTCACCCAGTGCCCCTCGTCGGCGAGGAAGACCACCAGCGGCGCGATATCTTCGATGTTGGTCAGCCGGTTCCCCATGGCCTGAGACTTATGGAACGCCACACGCTCGGGCGTCTCCTGGCCGTAGAAGAACGGCGTGTCCATGGGACCGGGGCCGACGTTGTTGACGTTGATCCCGCGCGCCGCAAACTCTTTCGCAGCGGCCCGGGTGAAGTGCTCGACCGGGCTCTTGGCACCGGCGTAGGTGCTGTACCCGTCGGTAAAGGCGGCCAGTAACGCCGTCACGATGGTGATCACCGATCCGCCGTCGTTGAGCCGCCGGCCGGCCTGCTGCAGGAAGAAGTAGGCCGCCTTGGCGTTGATGTCGAACATCGAATCGTATTCCGCCTCAGTGGTTTCCACCATCGGTTTACGCAGCACCTTGCCGACGGTGTTCACCGCGATATCCACGCCGCCGAACGCTTCGACGGCTGCGTCGAACAGCTTCTCCACGTTGCCGGGCACGGTCAGGTCGCCCTGCACCTTGATGGCCTTCGCGCCGGACCCCTCGACCAGCGCGACGGTCTTGTCAGCGTCGGCCTCGGTGGCCGCGCTGTTGTAGTGCACGGCGACGTTGACTCCGCGGGCACCGAGCGAGGTGCTGATCAGACCACCCAGGTTCTTGGCTCCGGCGGCGACGACTGCGGACTTGCCTTCAAGATTGCTCATGAGGCCTACGCTAGCCAGCCTCAACCACAAATAGAAACGCAATTTTTCTACCTATTCACAAGCATTGTTTGTGGATAGGGTGGGCGGCATGACGAGGCCGTACCCCGACCTGCGCCGGCTGCAGCACTTCCTCGCGGTCGCCGACGAGGGCGGATTCACTCGCGCTGCAGACCAGCTGCATCTCAGCCAGCAGGCCCTGAGCAGTTCCATCCGCCAGCTCGAAAAGGAGCTTGGTACAAAGCTTTTCGAGCGCGACGGACGTCGGGTCACGCTGACGCCCGCTGGCCGACAACTGCGTAGCGATGCCCGCAGCCTGCTCGCCGCCGCCCACACGGTCGCCGATCACGTGCAGCGCGCCGCCAGTGCCGCGCGCGAGAACTACGTCGTCGGCCACACCCCGGCCCTCGACAGCATCGAGGCGTACGGGCTATTAGAGCCGGTGATCGAGGCGTTCGACGACGTGTCGTTCACCTTCCGCCAGATGTTTCCGGACCAACTGTCCGCCGCGCTGCTCGACGGGTCGATCCAACTCGGCATGCGCCGCGGCGTGGTTCCCGACCCCGACCTCGCCACCGCTGTGCTGGGCTATCACCCGGTCCGGGTCGCACTGCTGAGCGATCACCCGTTGGCGCGGCGGGATGCGATAGATCTGATCGACCTGGCCGACGAACGAATCGCCCTGTGGGGCCCGCCCGGCGCGTCGTATTACAGCGACCTCCTGCTCGGCGCGTGCCGACGAGCCGGCTTCGAGCCGGACTACGTCATCAGTCGTGTGCAGGGCGCGGCCACGGTCGCGGCTCCGCTGACGACGGGCGGCGCAGCGTTCGTCACGCAGCCGACCGGAGCGGTCATGGACGGCCGGGTAACCGTCGTCGACCTCCAGCCGCCGTTGTTGGTACCGGTGCAGGCCATGTGGCAGCGGCACACCCGCTCACCCATCCGCGATCTACTGCTTACCCGCGAGCAGTCGTGAACTCCGCGGCGACGGCGGCGACGCGCTCGCGGTCGGCGGCCACCAAACCGATTCGGGTGCGACGGTCCAGGATGTCGTCGGCGGTGAGCGCACCTTCGTGGGTGACGGCGTATTCGAATTCGGCTCGGGTGACGTCGATTCCGTCGGCCACCGGCTCGGTCGGGCGTTCGCAGGTAGCTTCCGTCACGACGTTGGCGGCTTCCGCGCCGAACCGCGCCACCAACGAATCCGGCAGGGCCGCAACAGGAGCCACCGATACCGGGTTGTCCGGGGCCCCGACCAATGGCAGGTTTCGGGTGCGGCACTCCCCCGCAGCGAGCCCGCGCAGCGACACCGCTCGATTCAGCACATCCTCGGCCATATAGCGGTATTCGGTCAGCTTGCCGCCAATGACACTGAGCACGCCGCTCTCCGACTCGACGACAGCGTGATCACGAGAGACATCGGCGGTGTTGCCCTCGCCGGTGTCGATCAGCGGACGCAGACCGGCGTACGCTCCCAACACGTCGTCCGGCCCCAGGCTCGCGGCCAACGCGGTGTTTACGGTATCCAGCAGGAACGTGATCTCGCCCGAAGTCGGTTGCGGCACATCGGGAATGGGACCGGGCGCGTCCTCGTCGGTGAGACCGAGGTAGACGCGGCCGAGCTGTTCGGGCATGGCGAAGATGAACCGATTGAGCTCGCCGGGGATCGGAACCGTCAGGGCCGCAGTCGGATTGCCGAACGCCGCGGCGTCGAACACCAGATGCGTGCCGCGGCTGGGCCGGAGCTTGATCGCGCCGTCGAGCTCGCCGGCCCACACGCCGGCGGCGTTGATCACCGCGCGAGCGTCCAGATCGAACGACTCGCCAGTGAGCTGGTCGGTCAGCCGCACCGAGGTGCCGGTGGCGTCGGACGCCGCCACGCGGGTCAGGATGTGGGCACCGTGCTGGGCAGCAGTCCGCGCCACGGCGGTGACCAGGCGGGCGTCGTCGATCAATTGGCCGTCGTACGCGAGCAGTGCGCCGTCGAGCCCGTCGCGCCGGACCGCGGGCACCAGTTCGGCAGCGCGGGCCGCGTTGACCCGGCCTGACCGCGGGAGGACTGAGGCCGAGGTGCCGGCCAGTCGTCGCAGCCCGTCGCCGGCGATGAATCCAGTCCGCACCAAAGCCCTTGAGGCCCGGTTCATCTCGGGTAGCAGCGGCACCAACTGCGGCATGGCATGTACGAGGTGCGGGGCGTTGCGGCTCATCAGAATGCCGCGCTCGATGGCACTGCGCCGCGCGATGCCGACGTTGCCGGTGGCCAGGTAGCGCAGGCCGCCGTGCACGAGTTTGGAACTCCACCGACTCGTCCCGAAGGCCAGGTCGCGCTTCTCCACCAGCACCGTCGACAGTCCGCGGCTCGCGGCGTCCAGGGCGATGCCGACACCGGTGATGCCGCCGCCGATCACGACGACGTCAACCCGGTCGCCATCCGCGAGCGCCGTCAATTCGGAGGTCCGGCGGGCGGCATTGAGGGCAACAGTCATGGCTTCAGGTATCCGTTCAGCGAGTGGGCAAGTTCGATGTCCAGCGCGGTGACGTCGAGGACGGGCGCGACCATCTGCGCGGATTGGATGGCCGACTGGACGATCAGCAGGCACATGGCCGCGAGTTGCTTGGCATCGCCGGGGCGGACACTGCCGTCGGCTTGCGCGGTCACCAATGCCCCGGCCAGCACTTCCAGCAGGATCTGCTGACTGGTACCCATCCGCTGGGCGATGTAGACCATCGCCAGGTCTGGCGCGCTACTCAGCACCGACATGATGACCTCGTCGCCGCGCAGTTGCCCCGCCATGCCGACCATGCGCTTGACCACCGCCTGACGGTCGGTGCCGCTGACGGCGACTTCGTTGAGCACGTTGGTGATTCGTGCCGTCAGCAGCGCCGCGAGGATCGCCTGGGTGTCCGGCCAGCGCCGGTACACCGTCGGCCGGCTGACTCCGGCACGACGGGCGATCTCGGCCAACGTCACCCGATCCACCCCGTAGGCGATCACGCAGTCAGCCGCAGCGTCGATGATTCGGCCGTCCGTGGAATCCGGCGAATCATCGTTACTGATTGACATCATGTGTAATACTGTAACGCATGACAGCAACACGCGACCACCTCGAACCGCCGATGAAGTGGAACGCCTGGGGTGACCCCGCTGCAGCCAAACCCCTTTCTGACGGCATCCGCGGCCTGCTGACCGCGGCGCTGGGCATCGACGCGACCGTCGCCGCCGAGCTGCAAGCCGACGACGTCACGTTGCGCCCCTCCGCCCTCGCCGACGCCGACCGCGTCGCACTGGCGGGCATCGTCGGCGACGAGTTCTGCCGCACCGACGATCACGACCGCCTGCTGCGCGCCGGCGGGAAGTCGACGCTGGATCTGTTGCGCCGCAAGGACACCGGCGAGCAGGACGCCCCCGACGCAATCCTGTTGCCTCGCAACGAAGAACAGATCACCCAGGTCCTGCAGTACTGCACCGAGCACCGCATCGCGGTCGTTCCGTTCGGCGGCGGCACCAGTGTCGTCGGCGGACTCGACCCGATTCGCAACGGCTTCAACTCGGTCGTGTCACTCGATCTGCGCCGCCTGGATCGGTTGGTCGCCCTGGACAAAGAGTCCGGCGAGGCCGAGCTCGAGGCCGGGGTCACCGGTCCCCAGGCCGAGGAACTGCTTGGCGCGGAGGGCTTTTCACTCGGCCACTTCCCGCAGAGTTTCGAATTCGCCACCATCGGTGGGTTCGCCGCGACCCGGTCGTCGGGCCAAAACTCGGCGGGCTACAGCCGGTTCGACGACATGGTGCGTGGCCTGACTGTCGTCACGCCAGCTGGTGTCCTGGATCTGGGCCGCGCCCCGGCGTCGGCCGCCGGCCCCGACCTGCGGCAGCTGATCGTCGGCTCCGAAGGCACGTTCGGCGTGATCACGCGGGTGCGAGTTCGCGTGCATCCGGTGCCCGAGACCACCCGCTATGAGGCGTGGTCCTTCCCCGACTTCGCCACGGGCGCAGCGGCTTTGCGCGCCGTCGCGCAGACCGGCACCGGGCCGACGGTCATCCGCCTGTCCGACGAGGTCGAGACCGGCATCAACCTGGCCACCACCGACAGCATCGGTGAGCAGACCATCACCGGCGGCTGCCTGTCCATCACGCTGTTCGAAGGCACCGCCGCACACGCCGACAGCCGCCACGACGAAACCCGCGCAGTCCTGGCTGCCCACGGCGGCACGTCGCTCGGCGAGGCCCCGGCGCGCGCCTGGCAACACGGCCGGTTCGGTGCGCCGTACCTGCGCGATTCGCTGCTGACGGCCGGCGCGCTGTGCGAGACCCTGGAGACCGCCACCACGTGGTCCAACGTGCCCACCCTCAAGGCGGCCGTCACCGAAGCGCTGACCACGTCGCTAGGCGAAAGCGGCACACCGGCTTTGGTGATGTGCCACATCTCGCACGTCTACCCCACCGGCGCCTCGCTGTACTTCACCGTGGTCGCCGGCCAGCGCGGCAACCCGATCGAGCAGTGGCGCGCGGCGAAAACCGCCGCCTCCGAAGCGATGGTGCGCTGTGGCGCCACCATCACCCACCATCACGCGGTCGGCGCCGACCACAAGCCGTGGATGACGGCCGAGGTCGGCGACCTGGGCGTCGAGGTGTTGCGCGCAGTGAAGAAGGTGCTCGATCCGGCGGGAATTCTCAACCCTAGCAAGCTGATCCCGTGAGAGTGACGCTGCTGACCAACCCGATGTCGGGCCACGGGCATGGGTCTGCGGCGGCCCAGCGGGCCGTGGTGCGGCTGCAACGCCGCGGTGTCGACGTCGTCGAGCTGATCGGTTCCGATGCCGCCCACGCTCGCCGGCTGCTCGACGAAGCGTTGGACCAGGGCACCGACGCAGTGGTGGTCGCCGGCGGAGACGGCATGATTTCCCTTGCGCTGCAAGCGCTTGCGCAGGGCGAGGTGCCACTCGGGATCATCCCCGCCGGCACCGGCAATGACCATGCCCGCGAGTTCGGGATTCCGCGGGACGATCCGGACGCGGCCGCCGACATCGTCGGCGCCGGGCGCACCGAGACCATCGACCTCGGGCGCATCGAGGCGGCAGACGGCACCGTCCGGTGGTTCGGCACGGTGATGGCGGCCGGCTTCGACTCGCTGGTCACTGACCGCGCGAATCGGATGACCTGGCCGCGCGGGCGGATGCGGTACAACATGGCGATGGTGGCCGAGCTGTCGCAGCTGCGGCTGCTGCCCTTCCGGGTGAGTTTCGACGGCGGCCCGGTCGACGAGACGCCGCTGACGTTCGCGGCGTTCGGCAATACTCGAAGCTACGGCGGCGGCATGTTGATCTGCCCGGGCGCCGATCGGCGTGACGGGCTGCTCGACGTCACGATGGCAGCATCAGCGTCCCGGACGAAGCTGATCCGGTTGTTCCCCACCGTATTCAAGGGCACCCACGTCAACCGCGACGAGGTGAGGACCGTAAGGGCGCGCACCATCACCATCGACTGCCCCGGGATAAATGCCTACGCCGACGGCGAATTCATGTGCCCGCTGCCGGTGACGGTTTCCGCGGTACCGGGGGCATTGCGCGTCCTGGTGCCCTAGCCGGAGCGAAACGTCAGCCCTGCATAGCCCCGAGGGCGGTAACCAGATTCATCAACCGGGTGATGGCGCCGGTTACCGGCCGAGCCGGCAGCGTCGGATCGACCGCACGTTGAATCCCGAGTCCGATGCCTGCGCTGAGGAAAAGGTTGCCGACATCGTCGAAGCTGTCGATCACGCCCGCGGCCACCAACTGCTCTTCACTGAGCCCCGTATCGACCGACAATGACCGCAACACTTCAACGACCATTTGGCCCGCGTCGTTGCGCAGCGCGATGATCATCTGCCCCAGTTCAGGATCGTTGCGCGACAGCACCACGAACTCAAGCTCCAGCATCGTCCACCCCACGTCGCCGGCGGTGCGTTCCAGCCAGGCATTCACTGCCTCTACCCGGCTTGGGATATCGGCATCGGATGTCGCGAGTTCTGACATCTCGGCGAACTTTTCGCGGTGGATGGCCTCCAGCACTTCCCGGCACAAGATGGGCTTGCTCCCGAAATTGGAATAGACCGCGCCCTTGCTGTAGCCCGCGTCGTCGGCGATGTCATCGAGGCTGGTGGACGCATACCCATGCTTGAGAAACCGCGCCTTCGCCGCGTCGAGTAGCTCGGCGCGCGTCTGTTCCTGACGCTGAGCTCTGGTCAATCGCGGCATACGTTGATATTAATGGTTTGCGATACCGCGAGTACTAGCTTTACTCAGAGTATTCGGATACCGTGGGTATTCGAATGAGCCAGCAAGGCTCCTACCAGCAGATTCGAGGCTATCGATGCAGCTAGGACGACAATCAATGCAAATCGATGGCGCCACCGTCATCGTCACCGGCGGCGCCAGAGGCATCGGCGCGAAGACCGCCGAACTCTTCTCGCAGCACGGAGCCAACGTCTGGATCGGCGACGTCGACGCCGATATCGCGGAGCAGACGGCCCGTGCCATCCCCCGCTGCCGCAGCGCGCGACTCGATGTCACCCGGCGCGATTCCTGGGACGAGTTCGTCGGGCGGGTGCTCAAAGAATCCGGCCGCATCGACATCCTCGTGAACAACGCCGGCGTCATGCCGCTGGGCGCGTTCGAATCCGAGGCCGAGACGACGACCGACCTGATTCTCGACGTCAACGTCCGGGGCGTGCTGAACGGCATGCGCGCGGTGATCCCGCAGATGGTCGCGCGCGGCAATGGCCACGTGGTGAACGTGGCATCGATGGCGGGCATGATCCCTGTCCCGGGCATGGTCACCTACAACGCCAGCAAGTTCGCGGCGGTCGGGGCCTCACTGGCGGCCCGGCGCGAGTACGCCGGAACGGGTGTCACCGTGTGTGCGGTGCTGCCATCGGCCGTCCGCACCGAACTGTCCTCGGGCGTGCAACTCGGCGGCGGTATGCCGACGGTGGACCCGGATGACGTCGCGCGGGCGGTGCTGAACACGTTGCGCACCAAGGCCGCTCGCACGTCGGTGCCGGGCTGGGTGGCGCCGGGCTGGGCCCTGGTCGACGCCCTGGTCCCAGAATTCGTCCAACGTGCGGTGCGGTCTATCGTCGATGACCGGCGCGCGCTGACCGCGTTGGACCCCGTCGGCCGGTCGGCCTATCTGGACCGCATCGAGCGGCAATCCAAAGATCATGCCGCCGAGCCGGATTCGGAGTTGCAGGCGTGAAGCGGGGGCTGGTCATCGGCTGCGGTGGCACCATCGGCGGCGCATGGATCGTCGCGGCGCTGCACGCACTGCAAGAGCAAACCGGCTGGGATCCGCGGGAAGCCGCTGTGCTGCAGGGCACTTCAGCGGGCGCCGAGATCGTCACGATGCTCGGTGGCGGCGCATCCGTCGACGATCTGGTGGCAATGCACCGCGGCACCAGTACTGACGACCGTCTCATCCGGCACGTCGAAGCGACGCCGCCGAGCCTGCCGCCGCTGCCGGCGCCCCGGCTACTCAACCCGGCGCTGCTGCGTAGCCAGAGCGGCCTGGCTGCAGTCACCGGCATCGCACCGACCGGCCGTGCCGATGCAACGTGGCTGCAGCGCTTGGCATCTGGATTCGCCGACGCCTCCGGATGGGTACCGCACCCGGGAGCCCGCATGGTGGCTTTCGATTACCATCGCGGTGAGCGGGTTGCCTTCGGCGCGCCCGACGCCCCCAAAGCCACGGCAGGCGAAGCACTCCGGGCGTCGTGGGGTGTCCCCGGCTGGATGCCGCCGGTCAGCATCGGTGGCCGCCAATTCGTCGACGGCGGCGCCGCGTCCACCGCGTCGGTCGACCTCATCAGCCATGACGATGCGGACCTGATCTACGTCATCACCCCGATGGCATCCGAAACCGGCGTTCGGGCACCAGGATTGGGAGGCCTACTCGAACACCGACTGCTTCGCCGCCCCATGTCCGCCGGGCTGGACGCCGAAATCGCGACCGCGCGAGCCCGTGGCATCGAGGTTGTCGTGATCCGCCCGGACGCGAACGACCTTGCCGGCCTGGGCGCCAACTTCATGCTGCGCAGCCGACGGCGTGCGGCCTTCGAATCCGCCATGACCACTGCGCCGGCGACGGTGCGTCGAGCTTGGGAGTCTTGATGAGCAACCGTGATCCGCGCATCGTCATCATCGGCGCCGGCGTAGCCGGAATCGCCTCCGCTTACACCTTTCAGCAGGCCGGGTTCACCAACTTCACCATCCTGGAGAAGGGTTCGGACGTCGGCGGGGTCTGGCACTGGAACCGCTACCCCGGGCTGACATGCGACGTACCGTCGCACATCTACCAGTTCGCCTTCGCCCCCAAGCCCGACTGGAGTCACATCTGGGCGGGCGGCGAGGAGATTC
The DNA here is from genome assembly GCF_009729415.1 of Mycolicibacterium sp. CBMA 234. Lineage (GTDB taxonomy): Bacteria > Actinomycetota > Actinomycetes > Mycobacteriales > Mycobacteriaceae > Mycobacterium. The sequence continues at coordinate 35,513 of NZ_MPKW01000018.1, read as the reverse complement.
GGGAGTATCACCGCGACGTCGTCGAGCAGTTCGGGCTCGACAAACACCTCCGACTGAACACCGAAGTCACGGCCTTGCACTACGACCAGGACGCTCACACCTGGACGGTGACCACCGACAACGAAACGCTGACAGCCGATTTCGTCATCTGCGCCACGGGCGTGCTGCATCACCCCTTCACGCCGGACATCCCCGGCATGGACACCTTCGACGGGACCATCGTGCATACCGCGCGGTGGAACCCCGAGCTGGAGACCACCGGCAAGCGCATCGCGGTGGTCGGCACCGGATCGACCGGGGTGCAAGTGGTTTCGGCGTTGCAACCGAAGGCCGGCAAGCTGCTGCATTTCGCGCGGTCTCCACAGTGGATGTTGTGGGCACCGATGAAACTGCCGCAACTGGGTGCTGTCACCGCACTGCTACGCGCCCTGCCGCAACTGCACCATGCCATCGCCGAACGCATACCGCTTTGGGGCTCAAGCGTTCTCGTCGACATCGTGACCAAGCCGACCTGGCGCCGCAAGCTGGTGCAGCAGTACGCCCGCCTCAGCCTGCGGGCCCAGATTCGCGATCCGAAGCTGCGCGCCGAGCTCACGCCCGACTACCAACCCCTCTGCAAGCGACAGGTGTTGTCGGGCACCTATTACCAGGCAATCACCGCTCCGAATGCCGAACTGGTCACCGACCGCATCGCCGCATTCACCCCGACCGGTATCCGTACCACCGAGGGTGAGCACCATGAGATCGATATCGCCGTGCTGGCCACCGGTTTTCAGGCTCACAACTACATGCGCCCGATGCAGGTGGTGGGTCGCGACGGTGTCACCCTGGACGACGCCTGGGTCAAAGGCCCCCGCGCCTACCGCATGACCGCGATTCCGGGCTTCCCGAATCTGTTCACCGTGCTCGGCCCGAACTCGCCGACGGGGTCCATCTCACTCCAGTACACCGCCGAACTCACAGCGCGGTACATCGTGAAGTGGCTCAAGCGGTTTGAGCGCGGTGAGATCAATGAAGTCGAGGTGACCGACGAGGCCACCGACGAGTTCAACGCTGCGGCAGTCGAAGCCATGGAGCCGACGGTGTGGAACACCGGTTGCAATTCCTGGTACTTCAGCGAAGGCGGCACCATCGACCTGTGGCCGTTCGACCGCGGCACGCTGACCACGATGCTGACCGAGCCGGAGCCCGAGCACTACCGGGTCAGGTGAGTCCCAGACCTACCCCACACCCCGGTTCAGCCAGCTGACCTCTCCGACTTCGGCGCCACCGCCGCGGTAGGGCTCAAGAGCCTCGTCCCACGCAGTGCCCAGCACGGTGTCAAGATCGGCGGCCAGCATGTCGGCGCCGGACGACATCAGCGTCCGCAACCGCTGCTCGCCGACCATCGTGTCGCCGTTAGCGCTCATCGATCCGCTCCACAAGCCCAGAGTCGGGGTGTGGCACCAGCGGTGTCCGTCAACGCCGACACTCGGATCCTCGGTCACCTCGAAGCGCAGCACCGACCACGAGCGCAAGGCGCTGGCCAGCTGGGCCCCGGTACCGACCGGTCCCATCCAGTTGGTGATGGCGCGCAACTGCCCGGGCATGGCGGGCTGCGGCGTCCACTTAAGGTTCGCCCGCGCCGACAGGGTCGACGACAGCGCCCACTCAACATGCGGGCATACCGCCGCGGGAGAGGCATGGATATACACCACGCCCGTCGTCGCGTCGGCGAGTTGGTTCGTCGCACGCATCATCTGCTCCTTCAGCTCCACGAGGGACGTCTTCCCCAACGACCTGGTGTTGCCGAATTGTTGCAGTTGTTTAGTGCGTGTCTATTGTGCCGCGTGATGCCGCTGTTGCGCTAGTCTGTCGCACAATCTCTCAGGGGTGCCTCAGGATCGGGCCGTTCGCCCACTATCTTCTAACCGTGACTGCCCTGGACCGGTTCTTCGAAATCTCCGCACGCGGTTCGACGGTTGCCGCCGAGCTACGCGGCGGACTCGTGACTTTCATTGCGATGGCCTACATCATCGTGCTGAACCCCATCATCTTGTCCAGCACGGCAGACGTCGCCGGGCACAAACTCGTTTTCACCCAGGTCTCGGCAGTGACCTCGCTGGCAGCAGGGGCGATGACCATCCTGTTCGGCGTCGTCGCCCGCCTCCCGTTCGCGTTCGCCGCCGGGCTGGGCATCAACTCGTTCCTGGCCAGTTCCGTGGTCGGCGTGCTGACCTGGCCCGAGGCGATGGGCCTGGTGGTCATCGAAGGCCTGATCATCGTCGCGATGGCCGTCACCGGGCTGCGCCGGATGATCTTCGACGCCGTCCCCATGCCGCTGAAATTGGCGATCACCGCAGGTATCGGGTTGTTCATCATGTTCATCGGCCTGGTTGACGCCGGGTTCGTCGCCTCCACGGGCCATCCGTCGCCACCGCTGGGCCTCGGCGCCCACGGCATGGGCTCGGTCCGCGCGGTGCCAACGCTGGTGTTCGTCTTCACCCTCTTGACCTCAGGTGTCCTCGTCGCCCGCAAGGTGCGCGGCGGCATCCTGATCGGGCTGATCTCGGGTACCGCGCTGGCCGCGATCATCGAAGCGATCTGGCATCTCGGCTCCGCGACCGAAAAACCCGGCGGCTGGAGCCTGTCGGTCCCCACACTGTCCGGTTCGCCGTTTGCGGTGCCGAATCTGTCGCTGATCGGTCAGGTCGATTTCGGGAGTTTCGGCCGGATCGGCGCCCTGGCTGCGCTGATGCTGGTGTTCACCCTGCTGTTCACCAACTTCTTCGACGCCATGGGCACCATGACGGGCCTGTCCCGGCAGGCCGGCCTGGCCGACGAGCACGGCAACTTCCCGCGGCTGCAATCCGCGCTGGTGATCGAGGGTGCCGGCGCCGTCGTCGGTGGCACGGTGTCGGCATCGTCGAACACAGTGTTCGTCGAATCCGGTACCGGCATCGGCGAGGGTGCACGTACCGGCCTGGCCAGCCTGGTGACCGGCGGGTTGTTCTTGGCCGCGATGTTCTTGACGCCGCTGACCGAGATCGTGCCCACCGAGGTCGCCGCAGCCGCGCTGGTGATCGTCGGCACCCTGATGGTCTCGGTGCTGCGCGAGATCGACTTCTCCGACTTCTCGGTCGCCCTGCCGGTGGTGCTGACGGTGGCCGTCATGCCGCTGTCGTATTCGATCGCCAACGGCATCGGCGTCGGCTTCATCGCCTGGGCCGTATTGCGCGCAGCATCTGGCCGCATCAAAGAGATCAGCCCACTGTTGTGGATCGTGGCTGCCGGTTTCCTGCTGTTCTTCGCGCGCGGCTGGATCGACAGCTTGATCGGCGTCGTCCGCTAGCGGGCATATTCGCTAGCGGAATTCGCCGAGTACCGCGTCCGATATCGCCGGCCACAGCCCGTACGTCCAGTCCCCGAAATCCCGGTCGGTCAGCACGATCAGCGCGAGGTGCACCTCGGGATCCACCCACAGGAACGTCCCCGACTGGCCGAAGTGGCCGAACGTCCGGCCCGAGTTACCCGCGGCCGTCCAGTGCGGGCTCTTACCGTCCCGGATTTCGAAGCCCAGCCCCCAGTCGTTGGGACGCTGCGATCCGAAGCCCGGCAGCACCCCGTCCAACCCGGGGAACTGCACCGACGTCGCGTCCGCGTGCATCTTCTCCGACACCAGCGCCGGACGCAGGAGATCACCGGCGAACGCCACCAGGTCGGTCACGGTCGACCACCCGCCATACCCGGCGGTCTCAGCCCCACCGGGCAGATCCGAGTCGGCCATGCCCAGCGGCTCGAACACGGCTTCTTGCAGGTACTGCCCGAAGTCGATTCCCGACTCCGCCTCCAGCACCTGAGCCAGCACCGCGAACCCGGCATTGGAGTAGATGCGCCGGGCGCCGGGCGCGGCGATGACGTCGGCGGTCTGCATCGCCAGCCCGGACGTATGTGCCAGCAAATGGCGCACCGTCGAGCCAGATGGTCCGGCCGGGGTATCCAGCTCGACCACACCCTCTTCGACGGCTACCTGCGCGGCACGCGCGACGAGCGGCTTGGTCACCGAAGCCAGCCGGAACGCGCGGTCGACGGGTCCGTGTGCGGCGATCAAGCCCGCCGGCGACACCACTGCGGCTGCGGCGTGCGGTACCGGCCAGGAATCCAACAGCTCGAGTGCGGTCACGGTGACGACCCTGTCACAGCCCGCTCCCCTGCGGGCAACGGCCAAGTCTCCGATAACCGGACAGCGGTATAGACACTATTCCGGCTCAGATGGCAGGCATTAAGTTATAGCCATGAGTCAGACAGTGCGCGGAGTCATCTCCCGGACCAAGAAACAGCCCATCGAGCTGGTCGACATCGTCATCCCTGACCCCGGACCGGGCGAGGTCGTCGTCGACATTGTTGCCTGCGGCGTCTGCCACACCGACCTGACCTACCGCGAGGGCGGTATCAACGACGAGTACCCGTTCCTGCTCGGCCACGAGGCCGCCGGCACAGTCGAGTCGGTCGGCGAAGGCGTAACCCATGTCGAGCCAGGCGATTTCGTCATCCTCAACTGGCGGGCAGTCTGCGGCGAATGCCGAGCCTGCAAGCGCGGCCGCCCGCACTTGTGCTTCGACACGTTCAACGCCACCCAGAAGATGACGCTGACCGACGGCACCGAGCTGACCCCGGCGCTGGGCATCGGCGCCTTCGCCGACAAGACCCTGGTTCATGAGCGGCAGTGCACCAAGGTCGACGCCGAGGCCGATCCCGCCGTGGCGGGTCTGCTGGGCTGCGGCGTGATGGCGGGCATCGGCGCGGCCATCAACACCGGCAACGTCACCCGCGACGACACGGTCGCCGTCATCGGCTGCGGCGGCGTGGGCGATGCCGCCATCGCGGGCGCCGCGCTGGTCGGCGCCAAGCGGATCATCGCAGTCGACACCGACTCCAAGAAGCTGCACTGGGCCCGCGAATTCGGCGCTACCCACACCATCAACGCCCGCGACCTGGACCCTGTCGAGACCATCCAGGATCTGACCGACGGCTTCGGCGCCGACGTGGTGATCGACGCGGTCGGCCGGCCCGAGACCTGGAAGCAGGCGTTCTACGCCCGCGATCTCGCGGGAACCGTTGTCCTGGTTGGTGTTCCGACGCCCGATATGACACTCGAGATGCCACTGATCGACTTCTTCTCGCGCGGTGGCGCCCTGAAGTCGTCTTGGTACGGCGACTGCCTGCCCGAGCGCGACTTCCCCACCCTGATCAGCCTGTACCTGCAGGGCCGGCTGCCGCTGGACAAGTTCGTCACTGAACGCATCGGCTTGGACCAGATCGAGGACGCCTTCGACAAGATGCACTCCGGTGAGGTGCTGCGCTCGGTGGTCGTCCTGAAATGAGCGACATCCAGCGCAGCAATATCCAGCGGGTCGTCACCAGCGGCACCTTCAGCCTCGACGGCGGCACCTGGGACGTCGACAACAACATCTGGCTCGTCGGCGACGACAAGGATGTCGTCGTGTTCGACGCCGCCCACACCGCCGCGCCCATCATCGAGGCGGTGAACGGCCGCAACGTGGTGGCCGTGGTCTGCACGCACGGCCACAACGACCACATCACCGTCGCACCCGAGTTGTCGGCGGCCCTCGACGCGCCCGTGCTGCTGCATCCGGCCGACGAGATGCTGTGGCGGGTTGTCCACCCGGACAATCCTTTTCACACAGTGGCCGAAAACCAGGTGCTGACGGTCGGCGGGCTCGATATCCACGCCATCCACACTCCCGGACACTCCCCTGGTTCGGTGTGCTGGCACGTCCCTGAGCTTGGCGCAGTGATCTCCGGCGACACCCTGTTCCACGGTGGTCCCGGTGCGACCGGCCGTTCGTTCTCGGACTTCCCGACCATCCTGGCGTCGATTTCCGAGAAACTCGGCAAACTGCCTGAGGACACCGTTGTGTACACCGGCCACGGCGACACCACCACCATCGGTGGCGAACTGGTGAACTATGACGAATGGGTGGCCCGAGGCCACTAACCGGGGCGCGTTCGAAGCGCGCCACACAGCCAGCGGCGCTACCGTGAATCATGCCCGAGTCCAGCGTGGTGGTGCAGCCCGACCCGCTCGGGAGTTCGCGGCTACAGACCGTTGGACTACGCACGGCCACAAAGCTTTTCGAGCTGGCGGCCGCCGAGGTGCCGATCCCGCCCGCGCCGCAGCCGGTGGTGATCGCCGAGTACGGCTGCGGCAACGCGCATAACGGCCTGCTGCCCATCGGTGCCGGGATCGTCGGCCTGCGCAAGCGGACCCGGCCCGAGCAGCCCATCGCGGTGACGCACACCGATATCCCGGACAACGACTTCAGCGCCATGTTCCGGACCCTGCGCGACGACCCGTTCAGCTATCTGCGCACCGACCGGGCCACGTTCGCCTCGGCGGTAGGACGGTCGTATCTAAGCCAGGTGCTGCCGTCGGAGAGTGTGCACCTCGGGTGGTCGGCGTGGGCCATTCACTGGCTCAGCCGCATGCCGACCGACGTCACCGACCACATCCAGGCGTCCTACAGCGCCGACGCCCGGGTGCGCGCCGCGTGCGCCCGGCAGGCGGCGCACGATTGGCACGAGTTCATCGCCTTCCGCGGCCGCGAACTGAGCCCGGGCGGTCGGCTGGTCCTCATGACCTTGGGCCAGCACGACGACGGACGCCCAGGCCTCGAGCCACTGTTCGACGGCATCATGCAGGCGCTGTCCGACCTGCGGACGCAGCGGCTGATCACCGACGACGAGCTTCGGCGCATGCACCTGCCGATCGTCGGGCGAAGCGAGGCCGACTTCCGTTCACCGTTCGCCCCATCTGGGCGGTTCGAGCGGCTGGAGATCACCCACCTGATGGTCACCGACGAACCGGACCGCTTTTGGCAGCGGTACCAGATCGACGGCGACGCAATCGCTTTCGCGAAAAGCTGGGTCGGCTTCACCAGAGCGGCGGTGTTCGACACCCTGCTCTCGGCGCTGGGGCCGGCCGACCCCAACCGAGCGCATCAGCTCGCTGACGCGCTAGAGGCCGCGTTGATCGAATTGATCGTCGCTGCACCGGAACCGATGCCAGTTCCGGTGGCGCACATCATCGTTCAGAAGCAGCGGCGCTGACCTAGACGAAAACATCCAGGATCAGGATCATGACCAGCCCGGCCACCGACAGCACGGTCTCCATGATCGACCACGTCTTGATCGTCTGACCGACGCTCAGCTTGAGGTACTCCTTGACCATCCAGAAGCCCGCGTCGTTCACGTGCGAGAAGAACAGCGAACCGGCGCCGACGGCCAGCACCACCAGCGACAGCTGGCCGGCGCCCATCCCCTGGACCAGACCCAGCATCAGCGACGACGCCGTGATGGTGGCGACGGTGGCTGACCCGGTGGCCAGCCGGATCAGGACCGCGAGTACCCACGCCAGCACGAGCACCGAGATGTGCACGCCCTCGGCCCAGCGCGCAAGCATCGTGCCGATGCCGGTGTCCACCAGCACCTGCTTGAATCCGCCGCCGGCGGAGACAATCAGAAAGATGCCGGCGACCGGGGGCAGGCTCGACTCGATGCTCTTGGTGATCGCACCGCGGTCCATCCCCGCACCCCGGCCGAGGGTGACGGTGCCGACCACGACGGCGATGAGCAGCGCGACCAGCGGGGTGCCCACGGCATCGAAGATCCGGCGGAACCATTGAGCCTTGTCGGCGATGAAGATGTCGACGAGAGCCTTGCCCAGCATCAGTGTCACCGGCAACAGCACGGAGCCCAGCGTGACGCCGAAGGAGGGTCGCTTGCCATGTGCCCGTAGGGTTTCCGGATCGGTGTCGAAGGTGTCCGGAGCCGCGACGACGACCCACTTGCCGGCCAGCCGGCCGAACAGCGGACCCGCGACGACGACCGTCGGGACCGCAACCAGGACGCCGAGGCCGAGGGTGACGCCAAGGTCCGCGTTGAGGAGCCCGATGGCAGTCAGCGGCCCGGGATGTGGCGGAATGAAACCGTGCATGGCCGACAGGCCCGCCAGCGCCGGAATGCCGATGGTGATCAGCGACTGCTGCGAACGGCGCGACACCAGGTAGATGACCGGCATCAGCAGGACCAGGCCGATTTCGAAGAACATCGGCAGGCCGATGATCGCGCCGACCAGCGCCATCGCCCAGGGCAGCGCGCGGGGTGAAGCGGCACCGACGATGGTGTCGACGATTTGGTCGGCACCACCCGAGTCGGCGAGCAGTTTGGCGAACATCGCGCCGAGGGCAATCAAGATGCCGACACTGGCCGCCGTCGAACCGAATCCGTCGGAGAACGATGCGAGGACAGCGGTGAGGTTCTCCCCGGCGGTCAGCCCCACCGTCATGCCGCCGAAGATGAGGGCGAGGAACGGGTGCAGCCTGACCAGCGTGATCAGCACGACGATGACGCTGATGCCGGCCACGAACGACAGGATCAGCTGGGTGGCCGACGCGACGGGCTCGACGAGTTTGGGTGCGTCAGCCAGAAATACGACAGCGGTTCCCATCAGCGGCCGCCTCCGGCACGTGAAAGGTATTCCTCGACAATCGAATCGATGCTCTGCCCCACGTCGATGACGACACCGGCCTCATCGGCGCGCAGTGGTTCGAGGGTTTCGAACTGTGAAGCCAGCAGCGACGCCGGCATGAAGTGCCCTGGCCGACTGGCCTGCCGGGCACCGATGACTTCAGGCGTGCCGTTCAGATGCAAGAACCGGACATCCGGGCAGTGACCGCGCAGCTGGACGCGGTACTGATACTTCAGCGCCGAACAACTCATCACGCCGCCGTCGTAGTGCTCCCCCAGCCACTGTCCGACGGCCTCCAGCCAGGGCCGGCGATCGTCGTCGTTCAGCGGGTGACCCGCCGACATCTTCGCGATGTTGGCGGGCGGGTGAAAGTCGTCCGCATCGGCGAACGGCACGCGGAGCCGCTGCGCCAGCGCCGCTCCGACGGTCGATTTACCGGATCCCGAAACGCCCATGACGACGATGGGTGATGCCATTACTGCACCCGCCTTGCTGTGGTTGACCTCACACAGGGTGACTTAAAAGTCAGACTATTTCAAGAATGCTTCGTATTTAATAGGTTTTAATCCGGCTCGGGTACAGCTATGACAGGATGTTAGCCGTGCCCGCGCCCTCAAACATCAGCGTTCTGCACGACAGTGTGCTGACCGCGCTGGGCACCGCGGTGGTATCCGGGACATACCCTCCCGGCGAGGTGATCACCCTCGAAGGTGTGAGCGCAGAACACGGTGTCTCCCGCAGCGTCGCACGGGAAGCGATCCGCGTCCTCGAATCGATGGGCATGGTCGCCTCGCGCCGCCGGGTCGGTATCACCATTCAGCCGGCGGCCAATTGGAATGTGTTCGACCCCCGACTGATTCGCTGGCGACTGGAGTCCGGCGATCGGGCCGCCCAGTTGATGTCGTTGTCTGAGTTGCGCCGCGGATTCGAACCCGTGGCAGCTGCGCTGGCCGCCCAGCGCGCGGACCCGCACCAATGCCGCATCATGGCCGCCGCCGTGTCGGACATGGCGGTACATGGGCGCGAGGGCGACCTGACCGCATATCTGCAGGCGGACAAGGTCTTTCATCAGACGCTGCTGGAGGCCAGTGGCAACGAGATGTTCCGGGCGCTGAATGCGGTGGTGTCCGAGGTCCTTGCCGGACGCACTCACCACGGCATGATGCCCGACTCACCCAATCCGGCTGCCGTCGCATTGCACGACGACGTGGCGCGCGCCGTGCGGATGCGCGACCCGGCCGGCGCCGAACGCGCAATGCGCGCGATCATCGATGAGGCCGCGGCCGCGGTCGCGGTCGCGGAGGATTCAGCTCGGGACTGACCAACCGCTTAGCGGCAGCGCTTCAGGCCGTCGTCGGGCGGGCAGTACAGCGGGAACTGCTGCACCGGAATGGGCAGCGGCTTCTGGAAGACCAACTGGAACGGCACCTTGACCATCGCCGCCTGCACGCCGCACTGTTCGGTGTTCACCGTGGTTCTGGTACCCGTCCACGTGGTGCTCTCGAACTCGTACGTCTCCTGAACCTTCGACTTGCTGCCGTCCGGGCAGGTGAAGCCCTGGAGGTCGGTCTGGGTGAACGCCCAGTGGCCTTCGCCGCCGGTCTGCCGAGCATCACCGCCACGGACCCCGCCGTACTGGTCGGCCCCGACATGCACCAGGCAGCCGACGGGCAGCTCCATGTTGTTGCGCAAATCCCCGACCGTTTGAGCGCAGACCGGATAGATGGTCCACACGCCGATGGCCTTGCCGTCCTGCATGAAGGTGTAGATGCCCTCGGGCAGCGGAAGATCGGCTTGCGCCGGCGCCGCTGCCCCGAAAAGTGCGCCCCCGGCGACGAAACCGAAACTCGACACCATAGCGAGAACACGTTTCATTTTCACCGCCCGAGTATCGCAGGCGACTCGTCCGCCGCGTGAGAAAGTCACCGTATGAGTTCACTCAGCGGGAAAGTTGCGTTAATCACAGGGGCTTCGGCCGGTCTCGGCGCGGCCACGGTCAAGGTTTTCGCCGATCGCGGCGCATCCGTCTTCGGTATCGCGCGCGACACCGAACGGATGGCGACGGTGTTCGCCGAGGCTTACGGGGACCGGCCGGGCGGCGCGTTCTCCGGCGTGGACATCAGCACGGCCGACGCCTGCCGGCAGGCGGTCGACGACTGCATCGCGCAGTTCGGCCGGCTGGACATTCTGGTCAACGTCGCAGGCTTCCACATCATGCGGCACACCGTGTCCGTGACCGATGAAGAATGGGATCGCGACCTGGCGGTCAACCTGAACGGACCGTTCTACCTGTGCCGCGCCGCGCTACCCCACCTGCTCGAGCAGAACGGCAACATCGTGAACGTCGCGTCGATCGCCGGAGTCGAAGGTGAGGTCTACTCAGCGGGCTACTGCGCGGCCAAGCACGGACTGGTCGGGCTCACCAAAGCGCTGGCCGTCGAGTTCACCAAGGAGAAGTTGCGGGTCAACGTGGTGTGCCCGGGCGGCATGCCGACGGCACAGGTCACCGGGTTCGTTGCTCCCCCGGACCCCGATTGGGACCTGATCCTGCGCACCGCCTCGCCCCGCGGACTCATGGAGACCGCCGACGTGGCCAAGGCCGTCGCATTCTTGGCCAGCGACGACGCCGCGGCCATCCATGGGGCGGTTTATCGCGTCGACAACGGCAAGGGTGCAGGCTGAGGTGAACCTCGGGCGAACCGTCAGCCAAAGTTCACGTGGCGGACGCGCCGGGGCGGTTCAATCCGTAAATGACCCACACCGACGCCGCTGACGACCGGGATGTCCGGACCGGGCTGCACACCGACGAACTGCGCCAGGCGGTCGAGGACCACCTGCTCTACTCCATCGGCCGGCCGGCCTCTGTGCTGACGCCCGAGCACTACTACCGGGCGCTGTCGCTCGCGGTGCGCGACCGGATGCAGGAACGCTGGATGGCCAGCACTCAGGCGTTTCTGGACCTGTCGCGGAAGGTGACGTGCTACCTGTCCGCGGAGTTCCTGATGGGTCCGCAGTTGGGCAACAACCTGCTCAACCTCGGTATCGAGCGGCAGGCCCGCGAGGCGCTCGCCGCCCTCGGCCACGACCTCGACGAGGTCCTGGCCTGCGAACAGGAGCCCGGGCTGGGCAACGGTGGGCTGGGCCGGTTGGCGGCGTGCTACCTGGATTCGCTTGCCACGCTGGAGCGTCCGGCCATCGGCTACGGCATCCGGTACGAGTTCGGCATCTTCAAGCAGGAAATCCGGGGCGGGTGGCAGGTCGAGAAGACCGACAACTGGCTCGTCAACGGAAACCCGTGGGAGATCGCCAAGCCCGATGTGAACTACGCGGTCAACTGGGGCGGGTACACCGAGTCCTACCTCGACGAGCACGGCGACTACCGGGTGCGCTGGATTCCCCGCCAGGTGCTCAAGGGCATCTCGTTCGACACCCCGATCCAGGGCTATGGCGTCAACACCTGCAACACCCTGACGCTGTGGAGCGCGCGGGCCATCGAGTCTTTCGCGCTGGATGCCTTCAACAGCGGCGACTACTACCGCGCTGTCGAAGACGAGGTGAAGTCCGAGACGGTCACCAAGGTGCTCTATCCGAACGACGAAGTCGACGCCGGAAAACACCTGCGGCTGCTGCAGCAATACTTCTTCGTCTCGTGCTCGCTGCAGGACATCCTCCACATCTTGGAGGACCTCGCGGACCTGCCCGTCCAGGCGCTGCCGCAGCAGTTCGCCCTACAGCTCAACGACACCCATCCGTCCATCGCCGTGGCCGAACTCATGCGGCTACTGGTCGACGAGCGCGGCCTGGCTTGGGACGAGGCCTGGGCCATCACGGTGGCGACCTTCGGCTACACCAACCACACCCTGCTGCCCGAGGCCCTCGAAACCTGGCCGCTGGCCATGTTCAAAGAGTCACTGCCCCGGCACCTCGAGATCATCTACGAGATCAACCGCCGGTTCCTCGACGACGTCGCTGCCAAGTTCCCCGGCGACACCGACCGGCTGCGCCGGATGTCGCTAATCGGTGAGGACAACGGCAAGAGCGTGCGGATGGCGCATCTGGCGACAGTCGGCAGCCACGCCGTCAATGGCGTCGCGGCCCTACACACCGAATTACTGAAAGCCAGTGTGCTCAAGGACTTCTACGAGATGTGGCCAGAGCGGTTCAGCAACAAGACCAACGGCGTGACGCCGCGGCGGTTCCTGGCCCTGTCCAATCCCGGTCTGCGGGACCTGCTCGACAAGACCGTCGGCCCGGGCTGGCTGACCGACCTGGGCAAGCTCCGCGAGCTGGAACCGTTGGCCGACAACCCCGCCTTCGGCGACCAGTGGCGGTCGGTCAAGCGCGCCAACAAGGCTCGCCTGGCGGACTACATCCAGACCAACACCGGCGTCGAGCTGAACCCGGACTGGATGTTCGACATCCAGGTGAAGCGGATCCACGAGTACAAGCGACAGCACCTCAACGTGCTGCACATCGCCACGCTGTACCACCGGCTCAAGCAGAACCCTGACCTGCGGATCGCGCCCCGGGCCTTCGTGTTCGGCGGTAAGGCCGCGCCCGGGTACTTCATGGCCAAGCGCATCATCAAGCTGATCAACGCGGTGGCCGAGACGGTGAACGCCGACCCGGTCGTCAGCAAGTTCATCAAGGTCGCGTTCGTGCCGAACTTCAACGTGCAGAACGCGCACCTGATCTACCCGGCTGCCGATCTGTCCGAGCAGATTTCCACGGCCGGTAAGGAAGCCTCGGGCACCGGGAACATGAAGTTCATGCTCAACGGGGCGCTGACCATCGGCACCCTGGACGGCGCCAACGTCGAGATGCGTGACGAGGTGGGCGCGGAGAACTTCTTCCTCTTCGGCCTCACCGAGCAGGAGGTCGAAGCGGTCAAGGCGGCGGGCTACCGCCCCGGTGACTACATCGAGCGGGATGCCGAATTGAAGGCGGCAATCGACCTCATCGCCGACGGCACCTTCTCCGGCGGTGACACCGACGTGTTCCGTCCGCTGGTTGATTCACTGCGATTCGACGACCCGTTCGTGGTGCTCGCCGACTACGCGTCGTACGTGGCCTGCCAGGACCGGGTCGACGCCGCCTGGCGCAACACCGCAGCGTGGACCCGGATGTCGATCTTGAACACCGCACGCAGCGGCAAGTTCTCCTCGGACCGGGCCATCACCGAGTACTGCGACGACATCTGGGATGTCTCGGCGCTGACGGTGCGCTGACGCGCCGTCAGCGCACGGCACGCCCCTACTGGGCGAGCGCGACCAGCAGGCCGTGCTTGTCCGGGCAGTACGTGTCGAACGAGGCGTTGAGGAACTGGTAGACCTGCTGCTCCGAGCTGCTGGCGCGCGGCAGGTTCTTCTTGAGGAACGCCGCCGAGTCGGTGGCGTTGTGGTCGACGTTGTTGTCGAGCCGCTGGCAGGTGATCTTGCCGATCCAGGCGTTGTAGTCCTTGGGACCGTAGATCCCGTAGGTGTGCAGCTGGTTGGCGAAATCAGTGTCTGGGTCGGCGTGAGCAGGGATTGCCGCCCCGACAGCAAGTGCGACTGCGGCGATTGAGCCGGCTACCCCGACCAGCTTGCGTGCCTTCATGTGACGGAGTCTATTCCTGCTGGTTGCCATCTACCCTTGCTCCCTGGAGAGTCGTCGCTGCCCGTTCAATGCTGTTGGACTGCTGCGCATTTGGTTCGAGCCCCTGCACATTAGCGGCTACGGTGATACGAGCCACCCACAGCGGAGGTTTCCCATGATTAACTTAACTGGTCTAATCTAACACTTAAATGACCTAATCTGTCGCGGTCATAGCAGCGGGAAGCGGGGAGCAGATAGTGCAGTCGACCAGGGTGTCCGCCGCGTGATCGGGAACGCACTGAAGCGGGCCTGGATCCCGTTGCTGATCGTCGCCGTCGCCCTCGTCGCCGGCTTCACCGTGCAGCGCGTGCGCACCTACTTCGGCCAGAACCCCGTCATCGTCACCCCGCGTAACTTCGCCGACGACGCCAAACCGTTCAAGCCCAAGGTCGTCACCTACGAGATCACGGGCAACGGCGCCTACGCCGACATCAACTACCTCGACCTGGACGCCAAACCCCAGCGCGTCGACCACGCCGCCCTGCCCTGGAAACTGGTCCTGTCCACCACAGCACCGGCCGCTTCCCCGAACATCGTGGCCCAAGGCGACGGTGACTCCATCACCTGCACCGTCCACGTCGACGACGAACTCAAAGACACCCGTACCTCCACGGGCGTGCACGCCCAGACCTTCTGCCTGGTGAAATCTGCATGAGCCACCCCGAGAACGGCACCGCCGATGACCCGACGGCTGTCATCCCCAAAGCCCAGCAACAGCCGCCGCACCGGCCGCTGATTCCACGGCTCCTCCGCACTTTCGCGATCCCGGTAATCCTCGCCTGGATCGGCATCATCGTCGCGCTCGGCACCCTCGTCCCGTCGCTCGACGAGGTCGGCAAGATGCGGTCGGTCTCGATGTCGCCCGACCAGGCCGCTTCGGTGATCGCCACCAAGCATGTCGGCGAGGTGTTCCAGGAATTCAAGTCGAACAGCTCGGTGATGGTCGTGCTGGAAGGCGACCAGCCGCTTGGCGCGGCGGACCACGCCTACTACGACGAGATGATCAAGAAGCTCGAGGCCGACACCGCGCACGTCGAGCACATCCAGGACTTCTGGAGCGACCCGCTGACCGCGGCCGGCTCGCAGAGCAACGACGGCAAGGCCTCCTACGTGCAGGTCTACCTGCGCGGCAACCAGGGCGAAGCGCTGGCCAACGAATCCGTTCAGGCCGCGCAGGACATCATCAAGAACATCAAGACGCCGCAAGGCCTGAAGGTGTACGTCACCGGCCCGGCAGCGCTGGCCGCCGATCAGCACATCGCCGGCGACCGCAGCCTCAAACTGATCGAAGCCGCCACCTTCGGCGTCATCATCCTCACGCTGCTGCTGGTGTACCGCTCGATCATCACCGTGCTGCTGACGTTGGTCATGGTGGTGCTGGAGCTGTCGGCAGCCCAGGGTGTCGTCGCGACGTTGGGCTTCTACGACATCATCGGCCTGTCGACCTTCGCGACCAACCTCTTGGTCACGCTGGCCATCGCGGCAGCCACCGACTACGCGATCTTCCTGATCGGCCGCTACCAAGAGGCCCGCGGCGCCGGCGAATCACGCGAAGACGCGTACTACACGATGTTCCATGGCACCGCCCACGTGGTGCTGGGTTCCGGCCTGACCGTCGCGGGCGCGACGTTCTGCCTGCACTTCACCCGCATGCCGTACTTCCAGTCGCTGGGCATCCCGCTGTCCATCGGCATGGTCACCGTGGTGTTCGCCGCGCTGACCCTAGGACCGGCCGTCATTTCAGTGGCCAGCCGGTTCCGCAAGACACTCGAGCCGCGTCGCGCCATGCGCGTGCGTGGCTGGCGCAAGGTCGGCGCCATCGTGGTCCGCTGGCCCGGGCCGGTGCTGGTCGGCACCATTGCCCTCTCGCTGGTCGGCCTGTTGACCCTGCCGGGCTACAAGACCAACTACAACGACCGGCTGTACCTGCCCGCCGACATCCCCGCCAACGAGGGTTATGCCGCGGCGGACCGGCACTTCTCCCCGGCTCGGATGAACCCCGAGCTGATGCTCATCGAGAGCGACCACGATCTGCGCAACTCCGGCGACTTCCTGGTCATCGACAAGATCGCCAAGGCCATCTTCAAGGTGCCCGGTGTCGCCCGGTCGCAAACCATCACCCGCCCTGAGGGCAAGCCGATCGAGCACACCTCGATTCCGTTCCTCATGAGCATGAGTGGCACCTCGCAGAAGATGAACGAGAAGTACGCCCAGGACTCGATGGCCAACATGCTCAAGCAGGCCAACGACATGCAGATCAACATCGACACGATGAAGAAGATGCAGGGCATCACCACGCAGATGGCGGCCACCACGCACAGCATGGTCACCAAGATGGTGACCATGACGCTGGACGTGGCCGATATGCGCGACCACATCTCGGACTTCGACGACTTCTTCCGTCCGATCCGCAACTACCTGTACTGGGAACCGCACTGCTACGACATCCCGGTCTGCTGGTCCATGCGGTCGGTGTTCGACACCCTCGACGGCATCGACACCATGACCGACGACATCCAGAGCGTCATCCCGGACATGCTGAAGCTGGACAAGCTGATGCCTCAGATGGTCGCGCTGATGCCCGAGATGATCTCGACGATGACGCGCATGAAGCAGTACATGCTGACCATGTACCAGACCCAGAAGGGTCTGCAGGATCAGATGCAGGCGCAGCAGGACAACGCGAGTGCCATGGGCGAAGCGTTCGACAACTCCCGCAACGACGACTCGTTCTACCTGCCGCCCGAGGTCTTCGACAACGCCGAGTTCAAGCGCGGCATGAAGAACTTCGTCTCCCCCGACGGACACGCCGTGCGGATCATCATCTCCCACGAGGGTGATCCGATGAGCGCCGAAGGCATCTCGCACATCGACGCCATCAAGAACGCCGCCAAGGAGGCCATCAAGGGCACTCCGCTGGAGGGCTCGAAGATCTACCTCGGTGGCACCGCAGCGACGTTCAAGGATCTGCAGGAAGGCGCTGACTACGACCTGCTGATCGCCGGAATCTCCGCTCTCGCACTGATTTTCGCGATCATGCTGATCATCACCCGATCGGTGGTGGCCGCTGCGGTCATCGTCGGCACCGTGGTGCTGTCACTGGGTGCGTCGTTCGGTCTGTCGGTTCTGGTGTGGCAGCACCTGATCGGCCTGAACCTGCACTGGATGGTCGTCGCGATGGCGGTCATCATCCTGCTGGCGGTCGGTGCCGACTACAACCTGCTACTGGTCGCCCGGTTCAAGGAAGAGATCCACGCCGGCCTCAACACCGGCATCATCCGGTCCATGGGTGGCACCGGTTCGGTGGTTACCTCGGCCGGCCTGGTGTTCGCCTTCACCATGATGTCCATGGCAGTCAGCGATCTGCATGTGGTCGGCCAGGTCGGAACAACCATCGGTCTGGGTCTGTTGTTCGACACGTTGATCGTGCGGTCGTTGATGACGCCGTCGATCGCCGCCCTCATGGGCAAGTGGTTCTGGTGGCCGCAGCGCGTGCGTCAGCGCCCGGTGCCCGAGCCGTGGCCGCAGCCCAAGCCGTCCGGCGAACTGCAAACAACCTCCAGCAGCACAGGTATCTAGGAAACAGGAGTAAGGGACTATGGTCGAGATCATGCGTGGTCTGAAGCGTGCCGGTACCGCGGTCGCAGCCCTGGGCGCCGTCGCGACAACTCTCGCCGGACCGGCAGCTGCCGATGCCAGCGACGACTACCCGATCCCCCACCGGATCATCATCACCACCTGTGACGCCGAGCAGTACCTGGCCGCCGCGCGCGATACCAGCCCGGTCTACTTCTCGCGGTACATGATCGACATGCACAACCGGCCTGCCGACATCCAGCAGATGGCCCAGGACCGCATCCACTGGTTCTTCTCGCTCGATGCCGTGGGTCGCCGGCAGTACTCCGAGGACACCGCCACCAACATCTACTACGAGCAGGTGGCCACCCACTGGGGCAACTGGGCCAAGATCTTCTTCAACAACAAGGGCGTCGTCGCCAAGGCCACCGACGTCTGCATGAACTACCCCAAGGGCGACATGAACGTCTGGAACTGGACCCAGTCTCCCTAGGCGCGCCCTAGGTCTCCCTAGCGACTTCGGCGTGGTTCGTACCGGTTACCGGTACGAACCACGCCGAACTCATTTGGTGTGAAGGGCGGTTACCATGTCCCGGATATTGGCCGGGTTGGGCTGGTAACCCGGGAAGTAGCAACAGATTTCGTTCGTGTGCGCCCCGAATCGACGTGCGATCTCGGCCGCGCAGTCCTCCGGGGTGCCGACAATGCCGATGGTGCGCACCATGTCGTCGCTGATGAGTGCTCGCATGCCCGCGTAGTCCCCGACCTTGGACATGGCGTTCAGTTGTGGCTGTAGGTCAGCCCACCCCTCGGTTTCCAGCACCGGGACGTACGCGGGCGTCGAACCGTAGAAGGCGATGAGTGTCGCGACGCCGCCGATGGCCGCGGTCAGTTCCTCCTCGGTCCGCCCGACGGCCACCATGGCCTGGGCGATGATCTGTAGATCGCTGGGCGCGCGTCCTGCCCGCTGCAGGCCCTCCCCCACTGCCGCCAGGGTCCGGCCGGCGAAGTGCCGGGCGCTGTGGAACGGCATCACCAGCAACCCGTCGGCGACCTCAGCGGCGGTTCTGGTCATGATCGGGCCCAGCGCACCCATGAGCACCGCCGGCGGCCCGAACGGATTGGGGCCCGGATTGAAGTTCGGCGGCATCAGGGTGTGGGTGAAGTGTTTGCCGCGAAAGTTCAACGGCGCCTTACCTTCCCAGCTGTCGAAGATCGCCTTGATCGCGGTGACGGTCTCGGCCATGCGCTCGGCCGGCTTGGCCCACTGTGCGCCGTAACGCTTTTCGATGTGCACCTTGATCTGCGAGCCCAGACCCAATCGGAACCGGCCGCCGCTGTACACCTGCAGGTCGTAGGCGGCGTGCGCGAGATGCAGTGGGCTGCGCGGCCCGGCGATGGCCACGTTCGTCATCAGGTCGACATCCGCCGCCCCGGCTGCGGCGACCAACGGCAGGAAGACGTCGTGCGGGCCTTCGAAAGTGAACACGCCGTCAGCGCCGAGGTCGGCGAGTTCGCGGGCATGATCGGCCGCCCGCTGAGGTGCCCCGTCGATCTGGAGTTGCACGCGCATGCTTGACCTCTTCCGCTTTGGGGCGCGAATCAATTGCCAGTCTTGTTGTATCGCACCGTAGATGGCCGCTAGCAGCCACCCACGTAATTGAGAATCGCCGCGGCCACCTCGGCCGGCCGATCAATCTGCAGGAAATGCCCTGCGCCAGCGATGGTTTGAACCACCGACTCAGCCGGTAGCGCTGTCAACAGCTGCTCGGTGTACCCGACCTGCATCGCGCCGTCCTCGACGCCGTGCAGGTACAGAATCGGAATGCGGGGCGGCTCTTGCAGGTACCGGTTGAACTCGGCATACGGCGCACCGATACTCCCCGGCCGCACCAGCGCCCGGTAGTACCCGACCGCCGCGGCCCGATGCGCATCTGACGGAAGTGCCGCGAGTGTATTGGCGACGTCGTCGTCGACGTCGGTGCCGGCCGGCGACCAGTCGCGCCAGAGCCGCGGGATGACCCGGTGCAGCGTGCGTTCCGGCAGGCCAGGCAGCTGAAAGTACATGATGTACCAGCTCATTCGCATTTGGATGAGGCTCATCCGGACGGTGCGCGCCGCGCCGAACCGGGCCTGACTCATGGCCGCCAGCGGCGGAACAGCCATCGACACCACGGATGCGAATGGCGAATTCGGATATGCGGCAACGGCATTGGCGGCGAACGCGCCCCAGTCGTGGCCGACCAGGACGGCGTCGGGCCCACCGCCGAGCGCGTCGTACAGATCCAGTACGTCGGACACCAGCGCGCCGACGTGATAGTTGCCGTCGGCCGGCACTCCGCTCGGTGCATAACCCCGCATGAAGGGGGCCACCACCCTGTAGCCGGCCTCGCCCAGCAGTGGGCCAACCCGACGCCACCCGTGCGCACTGTCCGGAAAACCGTGCAGGCACAACATCAATCGGCCGTCGGCCGGCCCCCAGGTCAACGCCTGCATGCGCAACCGCGGCAGCTCCAGGTCTAGGGTCTCCTGCTCGGCCATCATCGTTACGGGGTCAGCGTGACCTTGACGCAGTCAGCGGTGCGCGCAGCCACCGCGGTGTACGCCTCCGGCACGTCCTCGAGCTTCATGGCATGGGTGAAGATGCCGTCGGTGTCGAGGCGGCCCGACTGCAGCAATGGGATCAACTCGGGCCAGGTCTGTTGCACTGGCGCGGTCGTCATCCGCAGCGTGATGCTGCGGATGAGCGACAACGTGGCGGGGAACGGGAACGGGTTGAGGTCGTGCACACCGACAACCGACACCGTGCCGCCGGCGCGCACCGTGGTCAGCGCGGCATTCATGGTGGTGTCGTTGCCGACAGCGTCGATCACCGAGGCCGCTCCCCTGCCACCGGTCGCCTCATAGACGGCCCCGATCTGGTCCGGGCTGATCGCGGTGGCGCCACTGCGGGCGGCCATCTCGCGCCGCCCGTCGACCGGATCGACCGCGAACACCTGACCCGCACCTTGCGCGATGGCACAGCGCACCGCACACAGGCCGACCGCCCCCAGCCCGAAGACGACGACGGTGCCGCCGGCCGGGATGTCGGCGCGCTTCGCCGCGGCCCACCCGGTGGCCAGGTTGTCGGTGAGCAGCAGCGCGGCCTCGACGCTGAGATCGCTTGGCAGCAGGCGCAATTGGAAGTCCGCCGACGGCACGGCGAGCAGTTCGGCCTGCGCTCCGCCGAGCACCCCGGAACCGAAGATCTGCGGGCCCGACACACAGGTGATCGGATCCTTGGTGTCGCAGCCGACGCAGTGTCCGCAGCCCGCCACCGACGAAATCAGTACCGGGTCACCGACTTTGACCGTGCGAACGTCCGGGCCCACCTCGACCACCGTGCCGATGGCCTCGTGACCAAGCGCCAGCGGGGTGGCCAGCGGGTAGTCACCTTCGTAGAAGTGCAGGTCCGATCCGCAGATGGCCGCCGTGGTGATCTGCACGATGGCACCGTCCGGCCCGGACAGCACCGGGTCCGGCACGGTGTCGACGTACACATGGCCAGGGGCGTCGATCAATACGGTTCTCAACTGTCCACCTCTGCTGATCGGGGTTCCGTAACGGTGTTACAGGGTCACCTTACGGAGTCCGGATAGCGCGGTGCCGAGAACCCTCAGAGAACGTCGACCTCGCGGCGCCGACGCCCGATGTAGACGCTCAGACCGATCGCACCCAGGCTCAGCAGGCCGCAGGTCACCGCGGCGATGGTCAGAGCCTTGTTCGGGCTGTCCAGCCCCTTCTGGTCATTGACCAGTTGCAGGCGGTAGTCGCCGGGCAACGGCGCCTCCCGCGGCTCATCCAGACCCGGGAACTGCTGCGTCCGGTGTACCTCGAATTGCCGTTCCCCACTTGGGCTTTGGGTCCACTGCCCCCAGGCCGGGGTGACGCCGTCGAGCAGCACCCGGCGCTCGCCGTACTGCACGTCGTCACCGGCGTCGACGATGCGCTGCACCCGGAACGGCTGGTACACCGCATCCGAATAGCGCACCTGCACCGGCACATTGGCGTAGCTCAGCACCGGCGGGGGGGGCGGGGGCAGCGGCATTCCGATGCCCGGGTAGTAGCCGCCGCCGAAGAAGCTGCCGACCGCGACGTTGACCGCAGTGTTGACGGCATTCACCACGACCGCGGTGAAGCTGTATGCCGCCAGGTCGACGACCTCCATGACGATGCGCTGCAGCGGCGGGATGTAGACGATGCGCGGCGCGTTCCGGTACATGTACACCACGCGGACAGGGTCGCGGTACGGGTTGAACATCACCGGGCGGTAGTAGTCGTCGTACTGCACCCAGTCGGGCTGCCACTGCCGCACTCGGTTGTCCCAGTCGCGCCCCATGGGCCGGTTGTCACGCCGATCCCAGTCCGGCCGGTTATCCCGGTTGTCGCGCCGGTCCCAGTCGGCGCGGTTGTCGTGCTGGAAGTTGGCGACATTGACCACCTGAGCGAGATCCGCGACGTCATGCACCGGGGCCGGCTCCGGCAGCTTCACATCGACGGCCGCGGCGGCCTTGGCCACCTCGACATCGGCGACCGGCGCGGTCAGCGTCTCGGGCTTGAGAGTCTCGATCTGCCGTGCCTCACGGACGGCCGGCCGATCACCCGACGTCGACGGCGAGGCCGACTTGGGCGAGCCAGCAGTCACCGTTGCCGACGCCGCCTCCGAGGCGTCAACGCGGCCGGCACCCAACTCAACGCTGCCATGATCGCCTGCCTGCCCCTCCGAGCCAGCGGTCGGTTTTCCGTCTGCCACAGCGTGATCAGTGGGCGCCGTCGACGGATCCGGCTGGACGGCACCGCCCGCCGACGGGTGCTCTGCGATGGCGGTGGTCGGGCTTTGCGTCACCGAGGTGACCGCCGGGGCCGTCGCCGTCGTCGGGGACGGCTCGGCGACGACGGTCGACGGGCGCGCGGGAGTCGCGGGCGTCGTCTGCTCAGCCGAGGTTTCCGACGGCTGCGCCTTGGTGACCTTTGTGGTCGGCGCCAGGACGTCGGTCGATGACGGCGGAGCGACGACGACGCTGCTCGGCGTCTCGACGACAGGCGCCGGGGCCTCCGGCGTCTTCGCGGGTGCCTTGCTCGCGGGCGTCGTGATCTCCGGGGCCACCGGGGCCACCGAAGAGACTGCGGGCGGATCAGCCGGAGGCTGCGGCCGGACAGCCGGGACGTCAACGGGCGGTACATCGGCGTCGGGCGTCTGGTTCCGCTGCTTGCGGCCACGCTGGCCGCCGTCCTGGCTCTGGCCATAACCGCCGCCGCCCGAACCGTCTTCCGCCGAAGAATCCTGCTTCGGCGGCCGCGGCGCTGCGGTCGTGGTGGTTGGCGAACCCGCGTCACCACCACCGCCGGGTTTGGCGGACACCGGGGCGGCACCCACGGTGAGCGCCGTCAATGTCGTCGCCAGACCGGCGGCGACCGCTCCTACGAGCCGTCCTTGACGGCGTCCCTGCTGATTGTGTGTCTTATCGGTGTTATCGGTTTGACTACCCATCGCGGATCGACTCCCTGCTGTGTCCCAACGACCTCACAGAGTCCATCTACTTAGACGGGCTCAGCGTTACAGCCGAGGGCTACTTCCCACAGCAGAGTGCTACGTCCCACAGCAGGGTGCTATTTCCCTGGGGACTGCCCAGCCGCGATCGACGCCGCGGGACCACCGGCGGCCGCCGGTACGGTCGAGCTGGCCGGGAACCCACTCTTCGGTACCCCGGGGGTGCCGATCTGACCGGCCAACCACGGCAGACTCTCTTGGAAGACGGACACGGCAAAGGGCCAGTCGTGCTTCCCGGGTTGCTTGCCGATGGCGCAGTCAATGCCCTGTTGCTTGCCCAGCGCGCACAGCGCGTTGGCCGCCTGGGTCTGGTCACCGGGGTTGCCGGCGCCGTCACGGCCGCCGAGTCCGACCGCGTCGGGATGCGAGCCCGCTCCCTTCCACTTGGTCGGGGCATCCGATGAGATCGCGAACCAGCCGGAAACGCCCTGGTAAGGACCATGCTTCGTCATCACCGTGGTGGGGTCGTACGTTGCCCACTGCGCCGCGTCACCGCCGTAGAGCCGGGCGATGGTCTGGTCCTTGGTGCCGGCGTTGGGGCCCATGTCGCCGGCGATGTCGATGAAGCTGCTGAACACTTCGGGATGCAAGACAGTGAGGTCGACTGCGCAGGTACCGCCCATGGACCAGCCGACGATCCCCCAGTTCGCCGGCTTCGCGCTGACCCCGAAGGTCGAGACCATGTACGGCGGGACGTCCTTGGTGAGGTGGTCGGCGACGTTGCCGCGCGGACCGTTGACGCACTCGGTGTCGTTGTTGAACGAGCCGCCGGCGTCGACGAAGACGAACACCGGGGTGTATCCGCCGTGGGTGGCCGCGAAGTTGTCGAAGAGGCTGGCGACGTTGCCGATGCGCAGCCAGTCCGCCGGGGTGTTGAACTCCCCGGCGACCATCATGACTGTGGGCAGTGCCGGCGCATCGTGGGCGAACCACGCAGGCGGCAGATAGACCACCTCACTGCGGTGTTTGAAGCCTGAGGCGGTGTCCGGGATGTCCACGTGGACCACCGCGCCGTGCGATGGGACCGTGCCGGCGGCCTTCATCTGGGTGACGGTCGACATATCGGTCTCGTCGGTGAGCGGCCCGGCCGTCAGCTCTCCCCACGCGGCCTGCACCGTCATGAAGTACCCGACCCAGTCGTTCAACGCCACGCCCGCGCTCAGCACGCACAACGGCACAGCCAGTACGGCCAGTGCGCGGCGCCACCACTGAGCGCCTCGCCAACCCAGCACCAGCACGCCCAGAGCCAGCCCCGACAGACCGATCCAGATCCACAGCGATTGCGGCGCGGGGTTACCCGCCAGACCTTCGGAATTGACGTACCAGTTCGCCCCCAGGGCGGCGGCGACACCGATCGCGATGCAGACCGGCAGCCACACCAACCGCCATCGACGAACCCGCCAGCCGATGGCGAACACCAGCACGATCGCGGCGACGACCTGGATGGTGATGGGCACCCAGCCGTCGAGCAGAGACAGGCCGTGGTGATTGGGCGCGACGACCGGCGGTAGCGGAGGGAGGGCCGGATTTGGGGCGTCGGCAAGCAGCGTCGTCGTCACAGAATTCGATACTGGTGGCGGTAGCTGTGTGCTGGCTGTGTTGACCACATGAGGCTCGTTAGCTTCAGAAACCGAGGCCGATCCCCACCCCGAAATAGAGTTCGGGAACAAACCCTGGATAGAGGTCGCGGGCGTTGACGCCGCCGGGGCTGTCGGGATTGCCGACGCAGACGTCCTCTTCGACGCCGTCGACGTGCCGGCTGTGACAGGTGGCGACCGGATCGGCATGGGCGACCGGAGCCGCGCCCCAGAGGCAGACAAACCCTGTCACCAGTAGGCCGGCGGCAAGCCGCCCCGGCTGCGTTGCCCTGATGGTTGCGTTCGTCATCGCGCACCCGGCTTTCGTCGATCTCACCGGTTTTGGTCCCTGCAAAAAGTCTGCGCGCTTATCTCCCGCAGCGCCAGCGCACCCACCGAACCGCGACCCGCCTCGTTTTCACTCTAGTAACACTGGTAACAGCTACATCACGGGCATCATTAATCGCATTTAACAACACGAGCAACTTTGATAACAGATACATCACCGCACACGCTTGGAACACTAATAACAAACGAATCACACGTCACATCAGCACCTATAACCACACGGTAAACAGTATTCACAGAAGACCGCTTTGACCTGCAGCGACACGTTAGATAACAATTGTCCGTACAGACACTTGAGCATCAGAAGTATGCAGAAACACTAAATTTACTCGAAGAATAACAATTACCCCATTAGCACAGCTGTTTATCAGGCTTACCGTCTGTACAGACAGCACCACGCGTCAATTGCGAACCAATTCGCGAACCGGCACTACGTCGATTCGCACCAAAAGGATCGAGGTCGGGATGAGCGGACATCTATTTGTTCGAGCCGTCGCCGTCACTGGCGTACTCGCCATCACCCAACTGTCGTTGACTATCTCCGACGCCAACGCGGAACCGAACTGGGACGCCATCGCCCAATGTGAATCCGGCGGCAACTGGTCCGCCAACACCGGCAACGGCTACTACGGCGGACTTCAGTTCAACCCGGGTACCTGGACCGCCAACGGCGGCAATGGTTCACCAGCGGCCGCCAGCCGTGGCGAACAGATTCGCGTCGCCCGAAATGTCATGCGCACGCAGGGAATTGGCGCCTGGCCGGTATGCGGCAGCGCGGCCGGACAGTCCCAGGCACCCAACCTCTGCCGGACCCTGGTTCAGTTCATCCCACTGTCGAACCTGCCGTACCTGTGCCGCACACTGCTCATGGTGTTCCGCTAAGTACGGCGGTGAGCTGGGGAGTTACCGCCCGAGCAGCGCGAGTTCCTGCTGGGTGACCAGGCGTTCCTTCTCCGCGGGGTAGGCCTGGGCATCAGGCTCGCGACGGGTGACGGCAGCGGCGACCCGCTCGACGGCGCGTTCCACCTTGTGAGTTGTAGACATCGGACGCTCCCAACCACGGACTCAATGACTCGACTGCACTCAAGCCACATAGATCACACTGGCCTACACGCGTCACATTTGGGACACGGCGACATCACATGTCGCGCACCGTGGCGCGCCGTGCGTGTCGTCCCTCCACCGCCGTGAGATGGTGCCGCGCTTCAGTTAACGGCGCGAGCAGACGCAGAACTGTTGTATCTCCGCTGAAATCGACAGTTCTACGTCTGCTCGCCGGCCGGCAGGGCCGACGTGACTGGCGCTCAGCCGCCAAGCGCGGCGAGATAGCGAATGCCGCCGATGCCCGGCAGGAAGAAGTAGGCGCCACCCTTCATCGTGGTGAAGGCAGGAAGCCCCTTGTGCACCTTGCGGATCGGCCGTTTGGGCACGGTGAAGTCCAACGTGCCGTCCTGTGTGCCGCAGATCGGATCGTGTTCATTGCCGAGCTCGTGAAAGGCTTTGTCGTTGATCCAGACGTTCTGCGCAAACTCGAATTGGCGCACCAGATCTGCGCAGATGATGAACGCCGCGATACCGCGGTCCGCCCCGTCGTCCGGCGCCCCGTCGGGCAGCGCGGGCCCATAGGTCGCGCCGCGACGGATCATCCGACGCCGGTTCATGTAATGCGCGGTGTCGCGCGGGTTCAGCCGTCTGGCATGCGCACCCAGGGGGCACGCGTAGCCGAACGGGTCCTGTTCTTTGTAGTTGAAGTCGTTGTTACGCATCGGATCCGCGCCCAAATCAGGGTCATCCTTGTCCGGCGCCAACACCAGCGGGGCGCCGCTGCGCCACCGACCCATGAACTTCGCAGCCAACAGCTCTTCGCCTTCGGGGCTGTCCGCGTTCTCCCGTAGATAGTCACGGAAGACCCCGACGTGTTCTTGCAAGCGACGGTAGGCCATGTAACTTCCGTTGCGCGACAGCACTTCTGGCTGCGGCAGGTCGACCACCGGGCCGTTCTCATCGTCATAGCCGAGGATGAACTCCCCCGGCTCCAACGCGTCACCCGAACCCGGTGTCGGCTCCTCCCCCGAACCCTTCATGACCGGCTGCGACAGGCGATCCCGAAAACCAAAGTGATCGTGGGCGTAGTTGAACGGCGGCGTGGCATTGAGATCCAGATACGACAGGCTTCGCACGCCGTCGGTCCGGGCCAGCAGATCGTCGTGCGCAGTGATGGACTTCGCGCACTGCTCGTCGTTGCGAGCGAACAGGATTGCGATGGCATGCAGGTCGTCGCCGGCCAGCCCGCCGATCCAGTGCTCTGGAGCGGCAGGACCGACGTCCCCCAGGATGCTGGCTCTCGACGCCATGCCCTCGCGAAATTCATCGGGGAACGTCGTGAGCGATTCCTCCGGCACGCCAAGCGCGCGCAGGCCATTCCAGGTGAATGCCAACGTGACCCAGCGGTCGGACTCGTCCATCGTGGCCAGTGCCGCGGTCGCCGACTGCACCTTGTCCTGCATCTC
The DNA here is from genome assembly GCF_009729415.1 of Mycolicibacterium sp. CBMA 234. Classification (GTDB taxonomy): domain Bacteria; phylum Actinomycetota; class Actinomycetes; order Mycobacteriales; family Mycobacteriaceae; genus Mycobacterium. The sequence continues at coordinate 7,745 of NZ_MPKW01000018.1, read as the reverse complement.
CGACAGCCACGCCTGGCCACCGGCAGCGGTGTCGAACGTCAGAAACTCATAGCGTCCGGTGAGCGCCGGGGTCCGAGTCAGCAGGATGTGCTGGATGTCATCGACCTCGAGCATTACTGCATCTGATCGAGCATCGTCGAGAACGCAGCCTTCAGGCGAAGGGCCTTCTTGATCTCGTCCGCGGTCACGTACGGGTACTCGCCGTACTCCAGGAAACTCGGCTGCTGGTGGTCCCGGACGAAGTTGATGAAGGCCTCGGTGTTGGTCTCCCAATCCTCAGGGAAACCTTCGAGATTCGTGAACACCGTCGTGACGCCAGTCGCGCTGAACAGCGCCACCGCGTCTTCGGTGTACTTGTCGAAGTCGGTGTCGAAGATGCCCATGTACTGGAAGTGCAGACCAGACCCGACATCGAACAGATTCCACCGCAGATAGTGCAGGCGCAGCGGAGCCAGCGCCTCGGGACTGGCCTTGATCGTCTCCTCGATGGTCTTGCCGTAGGCCCGAACAACTTCCTCGCGGCCCTCTTTCACCTTGGCGATGATCGAAAAGCCATAGCAGGCAGGCGTCCTCGGGAACACCGGGCCGTAGCGGCCCCGGACCTCCTCGAAGTACCCCTCCTTGGGGATCGCCATGGCGGCCGGCTTGGTCCAGTCCTGCGTGTTCTCGCCCATATCGACTCCTTCGCCAAGCCTGCCCGAATGGGACGCACGGCACGACTGCCGACAGTCCTCGCGTATCGAGATTGCGGAGCGGCCTCTCAGCGCCGACCGACAGTTCCGAATACGTCAATAATCGCCCATCAGCCTCCGGAGCGGCAATGCCCAATTATGCTGATCAGACACCAGTTCGGTGCATCCGCCAAAGGCGGACCAGTACTGCACAGGGAGCAGCTATGCAACAGAAGCAGCGCTATCTCAGCCTCGGTCTCGTGCTTACGTTTGCGCCGATCGGCGTCATCGAGGCATCGCCCGCATCCGCCGACTGCAGCGGTGCCGGATATGCCACCGTGTGTGCCCAGGGTGACGTTCGTGGCGGCGGTCCGACTCCTCCGTCAGCCGGCCCCGCCTATCCGGGATATTGCGCCGACCCCTGGTACTGCGACGACGGCTGGGGCATCGACATAAACGTCCCGATCCGCCCCATCCGTCCGCCTATCGGAGGCGGCGGTGGCGGCGGTATCGGTCCACGCCGCTGACCCTGTCCGACCAACATTCAAGGAAGAGCCACACATGAAGATCCGCAATATCATCGGCGCCGGTGTCATCGCCGGGACGACGCTCCTCGGCACAGCTACGACGGCCGTGGCCGATCCGCCGAACTGCACCGCGGCCGACCTCGCCGGCGTGATGGCCGGTGTCGACGCGGGCATGTCGTCGTACCTGTTCACCCATCCCGACGTGAACGCCTTCTTCACCAGCCTCAAAGGCAAGTCCCGGGACCAGATGCGCACCGAGATCACCAACTACATGGATGCCAATCCGCAGGTGAAGGCCGAGGTGCAGGGTGTGCGGCAGCCCGCGGCCGACTTCCGGGAGCGCTGCAACGCACCGCTGCCGGACGGCCCAATGAACTGACAGTTCCAACCGCGACAAACGGGCCGTCGGAACCACGGGTTCGCGTTAGGGTTTTTCCGCCGGCCACTCTGCCGGGCACCGCGTGGCGGGCGGCGGACCTCGCCGGATAGGAGCTCTACTGCATGAGGACATCTGTGAGGGTTGCCGGCGCGATTGGGACCGGTGCGTTGGTGGTATTGACGGCGGTCGGCTGCAGCAACGATTCCAAGTCCAAGGAGTCATCTACGTCGGCCACGTCAGCCACGTCAGCCACGTCGGCAGCGCCGTCCAGTTCGACGTCGAGTTCCGCGGCGGCCCAACCGACCGACTACACCGCGTTGCTCATCAAGGGCACCGACATGGTCGCGCCGGAAGTATTCACCGCGAGCGCGCCGATACAGAACCCGAACGACAAGCCTGGCGTGGCGACATCGTTCAGCAACCCCGACGGTACGCACGTCGTCGGTGACACGATCCTGATCCTGCCGGATGCTGCCACTGCGACCAGTGCCCTCGAGGCGGCCAAGGGCGCGCTCGGCAGCAATGTCACGGGTGGAACGCCAGCACCGATCGCTGTTGGCACCGGCGGCACCTCGGTGTCGGGTAACTCCCCCGACGGCGCCAAATCGGTGACGGTGGTGCTGTTCACCGAGGGCAAGGCGTTCGTAACTCTCGAATTCGATGGTCCTGCAGGCGCCGCCGCGCCACCTGACTTCGTCACCGACGTCAGCCAAAAGCAAGCCGCGGCGATCAAGACCGGGCTGCCCGGCTGATTGTCCGCACCTAGAAGTGCTGAGCAACAACAAGTTCCAACGGACGCGCACAAGCTCGCCCCCGGTTGTGGCCGAGGGCGAGATCTTCGCAGGAACTTCCGAGGTCGCTGCCGGTAAGCCCGGTATTAGAGTTTGACGACGACGGCGGTGGCCTAGCCACGTACGGTTCTGCCACTTGCCGCCAGGAGGAGGCTGCCGGCATGGGCCAGGCCGGTCTCGATGTGAGTGTGCTGGGACCGCTGCACGTCAGCGTGACGGGGATTCCGGTCGCCCTGGGCGCTGCCAAACAGCGCGCCGTATTGGCGATGCTGGTCATCAACCGTAACCGCGCCATCAGTGCGGACACTCTGATCGACGCGGTATGGGGCGACGATCCGATACCCGCAGCCCGCGCGAGTGTGCAGGCGTACGTCTCCAACCTCCGCCGAGTACTCGGTACCGGCCGAGACGACGCGCGCACCGTACTCGCCAGTGCACCGCCTGGGTACCGCCTACAGCTCGCCGACGCCAACTACGATCTGGGGCGCTTCAAACTCGCGACGAGCACCGCTCTGCAAGCCTCCGCCGCCGGCCAATTTGAAACTGCCACTTGCGACTTGACCGCCGCACTCTCCGAATGGAGAGGGCCGGCCCTGGACGACTTGCGCGGCTATTCCTTCGTCGACACCTTCACCACGGCCCTCACCGAGGACAAGCTGACGGCCCACAGTGCCCGCGCGGAAGCCGAAATTGCCTGTGGCCGAGCCAATTCCATCATCGGCGAACTTGAACTACTCGCAGCTGAGTATCCGTACCGCGAACCGCTGTGGGTTCAACTCGTCACCGCCTACTACGTCACCGAACGCCAATCCGACGCGTTGCAGTGCTACCAACGTCTCAAGACGAGGCTGGCCGAAGACTTGGGCATCGACCCCGGTCCGACCGTCACCTCACTCTACGGCCGGATTCTGCGTCAGGAACCGATCGACGCCAAGCGCGCCGCCCAAGCAACGGCGACACGCACACTGATCAAACTTGCGGCCAGCCTCGACACCAGCGGACAAGTCCGGGCCGCCGGGCTCCGTTATGCCAGTGGCCAATTCGTCCAGCTGCAAGAAGCGGTCACCCACATCGGCCGGCTCGCCGACAACGACATCGTCCTGGACGACGCGGCGGTCAGCAGGCATCACGCCATCATCGTCAACACCGGAACCGGCTTCGTCATCACCGATCAGCGCTCGGCCAACGGCATCGAAGTGAACCGACGCCGGATCGCCAATAGCGCCAACCTAGACAACGGAGACCATATCCGGATCGGCGACAACGAGTTCACCCTCGAAATCAGTTCTTCTTGAACATCTTTCAATGTGACGCAACTATCGGCCTGGCACATGGACCAGCGCCGATGACGGCAATCACCGTCATCGGCGCGGTGCGTCGCAGTGATGACGCGCAGCTCTAACCGGCGTGAAGCGGACCACCGTTGAGCCCCTGCCCACCGTGGTGCTGGCCCTCACCGTCGTACTTCTGGCCGAACTCCTTGCCGGCTCCGCCACCGCTGCCATGGGCCTGAGTGAGGCCGGGAGGCTCCGGCTGCGGGTTGAACGCGCTGGCGGTGCCGGTGGCCAGGCCCAGACCGGCCAACGTTGCGCTGCCGGCGAGCAGTCCGGTGATGATCGTTTTCTTGACGGCGGTGGTGAACATGTCGTTGCTCCGAAGTTCTTGGGGGCCTTTGCGGTCGACCCGGTGTTTTGTTGACGACATGAAGGTATGGCTGGCATCTTGCGTAATTCTTGGGCGATTCTTGAGGCCCGAAAAACAGCGGTTACGCGATTAACCGGGATTGCTCCGGGGAACTCACCCGACATGAGTTCAAGTGTTGCTGCCACCCTGACGCCGATGATCCGGGCCATGGTGCGCGAGGAAATTCCGGTCAAGATCAAGGGCTGGGACGGGAGCGTCGACGGACCGTCTGATGCGCCATGGCAAATGACCATCAGCAAGCGGGGCCTGTTGCGATTGCTGTGGGCACCCAACGAAGTGGGCCTGGCACGCGCCTACGTGTCCGGTGATATCGATATCGACGGCGATCTGCTCGGCTGTCTAGAGGCGCTGCAGCGGCTGTCCGATCCGACGGTCGGGCCGCATGTCACGGTCGACAGACGCACGAAGACAGCGTGCGCGAAAGCCGCACTGCGGCTTGGGGTTATCGGCCTGCCGCCGAAGCCTCCCGCGGAGGAAGCGGCCCATCTGCACACACACCGGCATGGCAAACGCCGCGATGCGGCCGCCATCCACCACCACTACGACGTCAGCAATGACTTCTACCGGCTGGTGCTCGGCAGGTCGATGACGTACTCCGCCGGGTATTGGCCGCCGACGGTCAAGGATCTTGACGCGGCGCAATTCGCCAAATGCGATCTGGTGGCACGCAAGCTCGGCTTGGGCCCCGACATGCGCGTCCTCGATGTCGGATGCGGATGGGGCACATTCGCCCTGCACGCCGCCCGCAAGTACGGCGCGCAGGTGGTCGGGGTGACGTTGTCGCACGAGCAGGCCGACTACGCCAAGCAACTCATGATCGACGCGGGCATGAGCCATGCCGTCGAGATCCGAGTTCAGGACTACCGCGACATCGATGACGGCCCCTACGACGCGATCTCGAGCATCGGCATGGCCGAGCACGTCGGTGCCGCCATGCTGCCGGAATACGCGACGAAGCTGTTGGCGCTACTGCGACCGGGCGGCCGCCTGCTCAACAGTGCGATCTCCCGACGGCCAGGCAAGGCCGCGAGGTTCTCCCACCACTCGTTCATCGACCGGTATGTCTTTCCCGATGGGGAGCTCGAACCGATGGCAACGATGATCGAGGCACTCGAAGACGCCGGGTTCGAAGTACGCGACGTCGAATCGCTGCGCGAACACTACGCGCGAACGCTGCGGGCCTGGGTGGCGAACCTGGACGCGAATTGGGACCAGGCCGTGGCGTACAGCAGCGTCGGCCGAGCCCGGGTGTGGCGGCTGTACATGGCAGGGTCGGCACTCGGGTTCGAAGCCAACCGGCTGGGACTGAACCACGTGCTTGCCGTCAAAAGCGCGTACGAGGGTCGCAGTGGCATGCCGGCCGCACGCATCGAGCTGTTGCGGGCGTCGTGACCCTCAGAGCGCGCACTGCCAGGCTGGACCGGAGATGACGAACGGGCCGATGCAGACCGCACCGTGCGGCGCGTCGGGCGGCGGTGCTGGAGCCGGCGCCCACGTGTGAAAGATTCCGGTGTCGTCGTCGAGCATTCCCCCGTGGCCGTCTGGCCCCGGCGCGTACTCGTAGTGGTGGCACACGCTTCGGTCGAAGCCTGGCCACGGGTCTTGGGCCAAGTAGCCCTGGCCCGGGCAGTAGGTCGTGGCTTGCGCGCTACCCGCGGTCGCCAGGCCCAGCCCCAGGCCGGCCGACACTGCCGCGGCCGCCGCCAAACTCGTAGCGATTCGCTTCATCGTTTGTTCCTTTCCTGCCAGCCAGTCGTGGCCGTTGCCGAAAGGATGGGATGGACTCCTTGGGCAATTCTTGCGCGGTTTTTGCGGTGCCACCGGATAGCTGGCGAGCGCTCAAGAATCACGCAAGAACGAAGCAAGAACCCCGCCTCATCCTCTACGTGACCGGCCGACAAGAGGTCAACCACCAACGAGGAAGAGGCGGACAACATGGGCACTCGGGAACTCACCCACATCTCCCACGGCGGCGAAAAGGGTTGGTACCGACCGGATGTCCATGGCGGCAGCTCCGATTCGAGCAACCCCGCGGACGGCTGGAAGATCAACCCCGATGGCAGCTGGACCGATCCCAATGGCACCACCTACACGAAAGACGGCTGGATCGACAGCGACGGCCACATTCACGAAGCCAACGGCGACATCATCGAGCCCGGCCCCTTCGGCGACGACAACCTCGTCGTGCACCCGGACGGCACCTACTTCGATCCGAGCCTCGGCAACGGCGGCGGAACCGTTAACCCCAAGACCGGCTCCTGGGTGGACGCGAACGGAACCATCCATTCCCCCAGCGGACTCACCCTCGACCAAGATGGCAACACCACCTCCCCCGACGGTCAGGTGCAGACCCCTAGCGGCTGGACCATCAACTCCGATAACAGCTGGACCGACCCCGACGGCAACACCTATCACATCGACGGCACCTGGACCGACCGCGACGGCAACTTGCACTACACCGACGGCACCTGGACCGACAAAGACGGCGTCACCCACTACGACAACGGCGACACGTCTATGCCCGGCCCCTTCGGCGGGTCCTACATATTCCACCAGGACGGTAGCTGGACGGACCCCGACGGCACGGCCCACAACAGTGACGGCACGATCCACACCGGCTTCTCCGTGGATCCTGTTGACACAAATGGCGATTCAGTCGATGTCGTCACGGGCGCCGGTGATATCGGTGGCGACGGCAGCGACATCTACGACACCTCCACCGCCGAAGGCGATCTCGGCACCAACGCGTCGACCGATGGCAGTGACATCTACGACGTCTCCCCCACCGACGATGGCGGCTCCTCGAGCGACGACCATCACAGTGATGACACGTCCGACCAGCAGCCCGCCGACCCACCAGCCCCTGATGACGGCGGACCCACTGGCGGCAGCGACTCAAACCCCGAAGGTGACGGAGAAGAACGCCCCAGCCTGAGCCACCACGCCCGCCCCGCACACGGCGGCACCCCCGCAGGCCACGGCGTCACTGGCGGTGGCGACTCCGACTACGCGGGCGGCGGTTACGGCTGGACCCACTTCGGGGCCCCGCGTTCCGATGACGGCGACAACGGCGACGAAAAGCCCAGCCTCGGCCACCACTCGACCAAGCACGAGTCCGGCCACGGCCCGCACCTGCCTGGTAGCGGCCTGCAGGGCAGCACCGGCGACTCGGACTACGTCGGCGGCGGCTACGGCTGGAACCTGCACGGCGCACCCCGCGCCAACACCGCGATTCCTGGAATCGGTAGCTCCGTCGGTGCAGTCAGCACAGGCGTTGCAGGCCAAGGCATCTCGACTGGTGGCGGACTGACCGTCGATTCCGCACCGCTGCCGAACGGAGCTGGGCCCGAACGGCATTCGCGCTCGCACGCCCGGCACGGCCGTACCCGTTGGCTCGCGACCGCAGGCCTGCTGCTTGCCCTGCCGATCGGAGCGCTCGCAGTCACCTTCGGCGGAACCCAACAGCCCGACAGCCCGGCAACATCGCCGGTGACCGTCACCACGTCGGCCCCTGCGCCCGTCGTCGTGCCGCCGAGCATTTCGATGCCGATCCCGACGCAGCCGCAGACGAGCGACCAGACGACGTCGCCGGCACCGGTCGCAACCAGCACCGTGCAGGCAGCGCCGGTGACTGAAACCACCACGGCTCCAACCACATCGGCGGTGTCACCCA
>NZ_MPKW01000017.1 GCF_009729415.1 Mycolicibacterium sp. CBMA 234 | reverse complement strand
TGTGATGTCCAGGGAGGTTGTTCAGTCTGCTGACTGGTGGGTGGCCTCCGATGGCGCTGTGGGCTCGGTGGTGATTGTAGAAGTGCAGCCAGCGGGGCAGCGCTGCACGGCGTTCGGCCTCTGAGCGGTAGTAGCGGGCGTAAGCCCAGCCGTCGGCCAGGGTGCGGTGAAATCGCTCAATTTTGCCGTTGGTCTGTGGCCGATAGGGGCGGGTTCGTTTTGGGGTGATACCTAGCGCGATGCAGGTATCGCGCCAGGCGAACGAGCGGTAGCAGCTGCCGTTATCGGAGAGCACACGCTCAACCACGACGCCACGTTCACCGAACCAGGCCACTGCTCGTTGCAGGACACCGACTGCGGTATCGGCCTTTTCGTCGCGACAGATCTCGACGTACGCGACACGGGAGTGGTCATCAATCACGGTGTGCAGGAAGGCGATTCCGGTCCGCGGGCCGTAGTCCTTTCCTTTCGGCAACCCCGGCGTGGCTCGCCTGTTGGCGTCGCCCTGTTGGCGCCCGACAACGCGGTGACCGCCGCCGTCAGGGATGTTGCCGAATTTGGTGACATCAACGTGGATCAACGAGCCGGGGTGATCGTGTTCGTAGCGGCGCAGTGGCTCGCCGGTGACCCGGTCAATATGCGATAGCCGGTTGATTCGGCAGCGCACCAGCACCGCATGCACGGTCGAGGCCGGGATATGCAGCTGGCCGGCGATCTGGACTGGGCCCAGCCGTTTGCGCCACCGCACCCGCACGATCTGGCGCACCAGGTGTTCGGGTGTTCTTGCCGGACTGGTGTGCGGTCGTGAACTGCGATCGGCCATCCCGGCCGGCCCCTCGGTCCGATAGCGGTCTGCCCATTTGCGAGCGGTGTGGGCCGAAACCATGAACATTTTTGCTGCGGCCGCATACGTCCAACCGGACTCTACGACCAGATGAGCAAGACGCAATCGAGCGCGCGGGGTCAGCGCAGCGTTAGCGTGGGACACGAAGGCCTCCTGGTTGGCGAAGCGGTTCCTAGACAGCTCCACTTCACAACCGGAGGCCTTCACCTGTCTTGACTACAGGCCGAAATCAGATCAACCGGGAACAACGTCCCTGGACATCACA
>NZ_MPKW01000016.1 GCF_009729415.1 Mycolicibacterium sp. CBMA 234 | reverse complement strand
TCGACATAATCGGCAACCTTGCCAGCCAACTCAAGAGCGGCCTCAGTGGACAGCAGATCAATAGCAACCTGGAGCTTCATGCTGCTTCCTTCTTTCTGTTAGGGAACTACGTTGATGGTGGAATTGCAGTGGGCGGTTTGGACTGTTGACAGCCCGGTCATTCGAGGTTGGCGTGCCGGAGCCAGAGTTCTTCGGCCTCAATGTCGGTGTTGTCCCACAGCGACTGGAACACGACCTCGGTGACGACGAACAGAACCTGCTCGAACAGGGACCCGGCGTACTGACGCGAAACGTTGGAGCCGTGATCGGTCTTCTGGGCAGCCGGGATGATCACGACGGCGTCGGCGAGTCGAGCCAGCGGCGAATCCGGGTTGGTGGTGAACGCCGCGATGCGCGCGCCGGCCTTGGCGGCCGTCTCAGCCGACTTGACCACGCCCGAGGTCGTTCCCGACCCGGAAGCCACCAAAAGCAAGTCACCAGAACTGATCGCTGGAGTCGTGGTGTCCCCCGCAATATGCACAGTCAAGCCGAAGTGCATCAGCCTCATCGCGAACATCCGCAGGACCAGCCCGCTACGACCCGCTCCGGCGACGAACACTCGAGAGTGCTGGCAGAGGTGGCGTGCGAGGTCAGCCACCTGATCTTCGTCGACCTTGGCCGCTGTGTCCGCGATCTCTTCTCGGACCAGGGGCAAGTTGCGTTGGATGTCGTCCACGCTCGTCTTCAAACCCATCGCTATCCCCTTCGATTCGGCGATCAGGCCGCTGGCAGCCAAACGGATGTTTTCCGGTTGACACCCATAGTCCCGAGGCGGGCGGGTGGGAGAAATACTGTTTTCTGACGGTTCTGACTACCCTTTAGGGTGGTCGGACACCCCACCCCCGGGTGCCGCCGTCCGCGCGCTCGTCGCCCTCGACCCTCTTGCGGACCTGCGCGCAACGCGCGACGCTCATGGTTCAGGCGCCCAAATCGTCGGATTCGCGATCGCGCTTGGCGCCCCCGAGACCCACCGGGGCCACGCCCGATAGAACTTTCTTTCACGTAAATCCTTCTTGAACGGTTGACATGAACGGCTGTCCATGTCAGGGTTCATGAACGCCGAAACGTGATGGGTATCACATCAGGCGCGTTGGGATAAGAACTCGGTTGGTTCTCCAGGAATCACGGACTGTCAGATATCCAGATAATTCCTCCCGGAGCCGAAATCCGATTCAATCCAGTTTGCTGAAGCGATCTCTGGCGCACTCTTGCTTGCGACCACTGCGCAAATCTTATATTCGGACACAAACACCAAAGACGAGCAGTTCGAACTGAACCAAAAAGTTCGACTGGGGCGTTGTTTCCGCATCACCACACAACAGGAGTAAGCATGACTGAAACCACAGCCCTCGGAACCCTGAGCAAAGCCGGGGCCATCCACAAAGTGCAGGGCGGCTTCAACGGGTTGCCGAGCATGAACGAGCCAGGCGTCATCGCCGCCATCGGTGACTCCCTGCACAACCCGGAGGGGTCGGTCATGTGCTCCGGGTTCTTCGAGCTCAAGAAGTCCGAGCCCCTGATCTACACCTACACGTACGACGAGATGAAGCTCGTGGTCAAGGGCGAATTCATCCTCACCGACCAGGACACCGGCGAAGTCACGCACGCCAAGGAACGCGACGTGCTGTTCTTCCCCAAGGGCACCACCGTCAAGTTCGAGACCCCTGAATACGGGCTCGGATTCTTCGCCGGCGACCGCACCTTCAACCCCTAGATCGCGTCACTGCATTCACGGGATGGCTAGCTGCCTCCTCGTATCACGAACGCAGACTCTGTTTTTTCTTTACGCATCGATGTGCCGTCGCAGAAACGGCCAGCCCAATCGGCTATGAATCGAGCGCCCGGGATAGACACCACCGTCCCGGTTATCTCTACCCCGGCAAGATGATCCGATAGCAATTCTTCAACCGCTACCGGAAGCGAAATCGCTTAATTGCTGGCTTGATATGTAGCCCAATCCAAAACATTGGATAACAGCCATGAAAATTAGGAAGAGGTAAGTAGCGTGACATTGCGAGTCGGAATTATTGGCGCCGGCCCTAGCGGCCTGGCACAACTGCGTGCATTCGAGTCAGCACGCCAAAAAGGGATCGCGATCCCCGAGATCACGTGCTTCGAGAAGCAAGACGACTGGGGCGGCCAGTGGAACTACGGCTGGCGCATCGGCCTGGACGCCGACGGCGAGCCCGTGCACTCCAGCATGTACCGCCATCTGTGGTCCAACGGGCCCAAGGAATGCCTGGAGTTCTCGGACTACTCCTTTGACGAGCACTTTGGCCGCCCCATTTCGTCCTTCCCACCCCGCGCGGTTCTCGTCGACTACATCAAGGGCCGCGTAGAGAAGTCCGACGTCCGCAAGTACGTCAAGTTCAACACCGTCGCACGCCACACCAGCTACAACGAGGCGACACAGGAATTCACGGTCACGGTTGAGAATCTCAAGACCCACCAGACCGAGACCTACGTGTTCGACAAGCTCGTGGTGTCGACTGGTCACTTTCACGTCCCCGCGGTCCCCGATTTCGAAGGCATCAAGTCCTTCCCGGGCGAGGTCCTGCACGCCCACGATTTCCGCGGAGCCGAGCGCTTTTACGGCAAGCGGTTGCTGATGATCGGCAGCAGCTATTCCGCCGAGGACATCGGTATGCAGGCCCACAAAATGGGCGCCGCGTCCATCACCATGAGTTTCCGCACCAACCCGATGGGCTATCACTGGCCCTGGAACACCGTGGAACGCCCGCTCGTCACTCGCTTCGAGGGCAACACCGCACATTTCAGTGACGGCACCCAAGATGATTTCGACGCCATCGTGCTGTGCACCGGCTACCAGCACAAATACCCGTTCCTACCCAGCGAGCTCTCGCTGTCGTCGCCGAACGTGCTGTACCCGGCCAACCTCTACAAGGGTGTGGTGTGGCAGCAGAACACCAACCTGTTCTACCTCGGCGCGCAGGACCAGTACTACACGTTCAACATGTTCGACGCGCAGGCGTGGTTTGCGCGCGATGTCATGACCGGCCTGATCGACCTGCCCTCGTACGACGAGCGCGAGGCGAATATCGAGGCCTGGCTCGAGCGTCAAGCCGCGCTTCCGGATCACGATGCGGAGGCGGAATTCCAGACGGAGTACGTGCGCGAGCTCATCGACGCCACCGACTACCCGCGCTTCGACCTCGATGCGGTGTGCCAATTGTTCAAGGACTGGATGCACAACAAGCACGTGGACATCCTGGGCTACCGCGACGCTGTGCACCGCTCGGTGATCACGGGCACCCTGTCGGTCAAGCATCACACCCGCTGGCTCAACGCCATGGACGACTCCCTGGAGCGCTACCTCAACGGCCCTTCGCAGGACAATTTCCATGCACCCGCAGGTCTCACCGACAGGCACCGCGGCGGGCAGGAGGACAACGCGGGCGCTGGCGCGGGACCGTCGTTGATCCACCACACAGAAGTACTCGAGTCCCGGCCGCAGCCATCCTTTAGCTGATCCGATGCCCCGGTCTCCTGCAATCCCAAGACGGGAACTTCGCAGCCCAGGCAATAATCTTGGGGAGGTTTCTCAGATGGACCGAAAGCAGGAGACTGGGGGCGTGGCTATGCGGGTGTCCGCAGACGAACGACGTGGACAGCTGATTGCGGCGACCCTGGAACTGATGCGGCGTGAAGGCGTTCAGTCCGTAACCATGCGGGCCATCGCCAAGGAGGCCAACGCCCCCTTGGCCACGGCACATTATTGCTTCGACGACAAGAGCGAACTCATGGACGCGGCCGCCGAAGCCTGGTTGAAGAACTTGAACCGATTTTCTCGCGATATTTCAGTTCACTTGGGACTCCGTAAAGCCGTGGAACAAGTGGCCGAAGAGTACTGGCGTTCGTTGACAGAAGAGCCGGCAAGTCTCCTCGCCGAGATCGAGCTCATTCTGTGGGCAACACGTAATGCAGCGGTAAGCCCGCTGGCCGCGAAGATTTACCCCGCCTACGTGGTGGAGCTGGGAAATATCTTTTCCTCCGCGGTCGCAAACAATGGCGATCAGTGCTTGATTGACATCCCTGCGCTCGTACGGTCATTCCTGATGGTCTACGACGGAGCGGTCATTCAGTATCTGACTGACCCAACGGCAACCGATTACCGCGCCATGTTCTTCGCGATGGTTGATGCCCTTCTGATCAAGGCCGGCGTCTAAACTCCGCGGGCCGCAAGGCATTTGATCGACGGGTCTAGGGCATTCCTCTAGACGCCGAGAACTTTCTGTTCCAGAAAGGTCGACAGGTTCCGCATCTTCTTTGAGGTGCCTGTTACCCGTTTAGAAACTCCGGTCTTGCTGTTCTTGAATTACTGACCGGGACCCTCCGCGATGCGGATTGCTCTGAGAAACGGATAGCGAATGACGAAACCTACTTTATCTACTCTCCCGACCTCCATGCCGACGATGGGGAAAGCCATCGATTCCTGGCAAGCGCAACCCATGGCACCCATGCAGAAGGAATGGCCTCGGATGCGATGCAGGTTCGTCAATGGCGAACCCGTGGGTGCCTGGAATGACTGTTTACTCTCGGAATGGGAACTGGAGCGCTGCGGTTGGGAGGACTTCCACCCCCACACCGAGACAGCCTTCGTTATAGCAGGCGAACTCCATATCGAATGCGATGGCGAGTCCGTCATTCTGGGACCAGGTGACTCCGCGCGCGTGAATCCGGGACGCACAGGGCGATACTCGGCACCCGTCTACGCGCGCATGCTCACCACCTACGGCCCCAACCCCGACGGCCTGGAATCGCACTCGTTCCGGTACTTCGAAATCTGAGTTCGAGTCCGCACCGGACCGCTCGGAGAGAGCGAAAATACTTCGCCGACAACCACTCTCAGCCAGATTGATCCAGCCGGGCCGCTCCACTTTTCAGTCTGACTATTTGTAGTTTTTCACCCTTATCAAAAGGAAAATCTCATGAGTCATGAAACATTGGATGGAGTCGATCACCTGAAAAGGTCGATTGATTGGAAGCAAGGTCTGGCGATTGCACTGGGTGTGCCATTGCTGATCCTGCCATCCTTGGGCTACCTGCCGACTTACGTTGCGGCAGCCGCGATCCTTGTCTGGGGACTATCGATCCTTCAGACCTTCTTTCAGAACACCGCCTACGCCGAATTGGCCACCACCTTCCCCGAAGCCTCTGGCCTGCCCGGTTTCGTGCAGCAGGTGTTCCGCACCCAGAACTACAACGGCAAGTACGACAAGGGCAAACTGCTCGGTGGCTTCTGTGCGTGGTTTTATGCCCTCGCCTGGAGCTCGGTACTGTCGATCTTCTCCATCCTGGTCGGCGGTTACCTGCAGGGGCTGTTTCCCGGGCTGGCCGAACACTTCACCGACCACGAGCTCTCAGTGCTCTCAGGTCTGGTGATCTTCACCGGCTTGTTCGTGGTGAACTGGTTCGGCCTCAAGGACAGCGCCATCCTTGGTTACATCCTCGCCGCCGTTTCCCTGATCCCCCTGGCCGTCCTGACCATCGCGCCCTTTGCCACGGGAAAGGTTGACCTGGCCAACATCACCGGTAGCTGGGCACCAGCTGACTGGGCCTGGGACGCCCATCACATACTGATCCTCTTCGGCATCTTCGCGATCGCACTGTGGAGCACCGGCGGCTGGGAAACGGCCGCCATCTACGCCCCCGAATACAAAAATCCCGGCAGGGACGTTCCCAAAGCGCTATACACCTGTGGCGTCATCTGCTTCTTCTCGTTCGTCCTGGTGGAGGCCGCAGTCATCGGTGTCCTCGGTGTCCACGGTGTCGAGGCCGAGCCCATCTCACCGCTGATCCCCGTCGCCCACGCCGTCTTCGGTCAAGCCGGCACCACTGTCACCATCGTCATGCTGATCGCGGCGATGGTCCTGATCATCCAAACCGCATACCTGGGTTCCGCCCGCGCCCTGCACTCCATGGCAGAGGAAGGCAACTTCCCCAAGGTATTCGGCAAGACGAATCGGCAGGGCACCCCGTTCGTCGCCATGTTCGCCGCCGCGGCACTCAACATGGCGCTGCTTTTCATCGGATCCATCCCGGCCATCCTGGCCGCTTCAGCCATCGGCTACACCTGCGCCAACGGCATCGGCCTGTTCGCCTACTTCAGGGCAAAGACGAATCCGGCCTTCGCCAACCTGGAGCGGCCGTTCAAGGCACCCAAGGGCTGGAAGTGGGTCGCTCTGGCCTTCGGACTGTTCAATATGCCGCTGTGTGTGATCGGTGTGGTCTACCTCAACAGCCTGGAAATCGGTTGGACCTCAACCTTGCTGGGCTTCGTCGTTCTCTCGGTATTCATCCCAATCTGGCTGTATACGCAGCACAAGTTGGGGTCCGGTAAAGACAAATCGGACGATGCACTCGCCGAGCACGCACCCAGTACTGACGAACAACGCGTTGGGTCAATCGCAGGGGTCCAAGGACACGGCACAGAATAGCGGGGATGCTCGCGGCCTATACTTAGCTGCCGGACTAGCTACGATCGACTTACCCGTAGTCCAAACTCGGAGCGCAGACCTTGGCCACGCCAACCCCTTTCCAGTCGCAGATTTATCGGTCGCTGCCGGAAATCGAGAGGGCAGACGCGATCGTCGACCGGCTTTCCAAGGCGATCTCCCTCGGACTGCTCAAAGTTGGTGAGCGCCTGCCCCCAGAGGCGGCCCTCTCGGAGATGTTTGGGGTTGGCGGAGCGACCCTTCGCGAAGCCTTGTCGGAGCTGCGTGAGCGCGGAGTCGTCGAGACTCGCAGGGGTCGCAGCGGGGGGACTTTCGTCGTCACTCAGCCCGAGCCTGAGACCGACATCATGCGGGATTGGTTTCTCTCGACGTCGATTTCAGAAATCCGCGACATCGGAGACGAGCATGCCGCCATCGCTGCGGCTACGATCCGTCTGGCATGTGAGCGCGCGGAAAAGCACGACTTCGACCGCCTTCAGGAACTTGCACGAGCCTTGATCCTGGCCGAGACCCCCGAAACTCGCGCGTCTGCCGACAGCCGCTTCCACATCGAATTGGCTGTGTCCGCACAATCACCGAGGCTTGCCAATGCCGAAATCCGCCTGCAGGAAGAAACGGTTCGACAGCTCTGGGCCCCCTTCATCGTGGCTGAGGGATACGACCCTGAACGGGCAACTGCCGAGCACTTGGAATTAGTTCGAGCGGTGGCTCAGGATCACCCTGAAAGGGCCCAGAAGCTGACACTTGAACACATCAGGCGAAACATCTTCCACCTGATTGACACGAAATTGGTGCTCGGTTACGCCCAGTCCAGATAGTCCACCAGGCCATTAATTCAGGAGGGCCAATGAACTCCATCGCCGAAGTAGCGCACGCTGCCGACGCCCTTACTTCATGGATCAGCGGCGTCTCCACCGAGATCAAGAATCTCGCCAGTGAGGTTGCCGCGCTCCTTGACCGGAATCTCGCCGGCAAGTCCAAGGTCAGCCGGGCGGCACTGACCGGGTTGGACGAACTCTCGCAGAAGTTCCTGAAGAAGAACCCCTTCGCCGTCGGCGCCGGCACGTTCTTCGCCGCAGCCTCCGTCGAGGAGGGCGGCCACGCTTTCGAATGGTGGTTCCGTAAGGAATCCGGCGATCTCGGGCGACTGGATTTCGACATGACTCCAGGCAGCGCCCGGTACTACGACTACGAAAAACTCCCGTACTTCTCGACCGCCGCCGCCACTGGCGAGCAGACCGTCTGGGGCCCGTACATCGATTACTCGGGTTTCGAGGAATACATTCTTACGTTCATGGCGCCGTTCTCGGTCCATGGACACTTCACCGGGGTGGCAGGGTGCGACATTCGCCTCACGGACCTGGAACCCATCATCATGCCGAATTTGCTTCTTATTCCAGGCGATGCCGCCCTCATCAACGCCAGTAACCGCGTCGTTCTCGGCAACTCGGGAATGTATCTGGTGGGTGAGCGAATCAAATCCGGATCACCGGACGAGCATCGGATAACTCTCGATATTCCGCACTTCGGGCTCTCGTTGATCTACACCGACAGCCGGCACACCTTCTAGGCCTGCCGCCCGTCGAAAACCCTAGCGGCGGTGCCAATTTCCCCTAACTCGCTTGACAGCGGCTGAGGCGGGAAGGCATACCGTCGGGAACCCGGTATGCCTTCCCGCCTTGGCGCGAGAGCGCGGCAGCTAGGTGGCGAGTCTTTCCGATAAAACCAGCGCAGCAGCCGCTTGGGCTTTCGAGCGGCTCCATTCATGCTGCGAATACGCCCAGATGGGGATGTAGGCCGCCAATACGAGGAAGCCGACCCACGTTGGCGTCCAACCGATTTCGAGGCTGTTCAGGTACACCACGCCGATCACACACAGCGGCAGGTTGAACAGCCCAAAGGCCATGGCGACGCCCTGCCAGCCCTTGGGTGCCTTGAAAGGTCGTTCGAGACCAGCAAAAGCCGGGTCTCTCTTCGCCTTGACGTAGGCGAACAGGCTGATGCCATTGGCGCAGGTGTAACCGATCGCAGAGGCAGCGACAATGGCCGCGGGATTCCCCATGGAGATCAGCACCAAGTTGAAGGCGGCGATGATCAGCATGGCAATCCACGGCGTGCCCTGGCGATTCGTCTTGCCGAGAACCTTGGGAAGGTTGCCCTCCACGGCCATGGAGTGCATGGCACGAGACGAGCCGAGATACGCCGTCTGGATGATCAGAACCATGGCGGCAATCAGCATGATGATGGTGATCGCAGACCCCGCCGAGCCAAAGACCGCATTGGCCACCGGAAGCAGCGGCGACACCGACTCAGCCTGCACCCCATCGACACCCAGTACACCGATCACCGCGGCTTCGACCAGAACAAATGAGAAGAAGCAGATGACGCCGCAGGAAAACAGTGCCTTGGCAACATCTTTCGCCGGATTCTTGTATTCGGGCCCGTAGATGGCTGCGGTTTCCCAGGCACAGGCGCTCCACTGGGCGATCGCGAAGACGCCGAACAGAATCAGGATGTGGTGTAGGTCCCAGGACCAGTCGGCCGGCATCCAGTGGCTGGTGATTTTGGACATCTCGAAACGTCCGGTGGCAAAAGGCGCCACGGTCAAGACGACCAGCGGTATCAGAGAAAGCGCCGCCAGAACGTAACCCAGTTTGGCACCGTCTTTGAGGCCGAACCAGTTCACCACGAACAGCATGGTGAAAATCACCACGCCCGACATCAACGAAAGCTGATAGTCGGTAAACATCTTGCCCAGCGCGGGAAACAGCCCATGCAGGTAGCCGCCGACCAGGATGGAGAAGATCGCCAATACAGGAGTCCAGGCGAACCAGTAACTCCAGGCGCTGAAGCCGCCGAGCAGCTTGCTCATGTCGTACTTGCCCGGGCGGTTTCTGCTGCCAAAAACGTGCTGCGCAAAGCCCGGAAGACCGGAGGCCTCGGGAAACGTGGTGGCCATTTCGGCATACGCGGTGCTCTGCGCGAAACCCTGCAGCACCGACAGCCCCCAGATGAGGATGGCTGCGGCGGCGAGGTACATCGGAATGTAGCCCAACGAGGGCAGGATCAGCAGGGGCACACCCAGCGCAATGGCCAGACCCTGCTTCCAATCGATCGACCGTTTCAGGTCTCCGACTTCGTCGGATTGAGTCTCACCCATACGAACCTCCCAGAGGTAGTCGAAGGTGTCTGTTCCCAAGTATTCGCCGTCAAGGCGAAGTGGCCGCGCCAGGCGGGTCCAACGTCGAGGTCCCGTGCATTGCGCCTGTGTAGTCGGCGCTGTGGTGTTCGGGAATCCGTCTTCGCATGTGCCCGCAGAGGACGCCGGACCGCACCGGCGGCACCTTCTGTGATGTAAATCCTGTGATGTGGATCACGGCAGACACTACATCTCAAACCTGTAGTTGAGAATCTTTTAGCCACATTTCCTCTCGATGAATCGGGCACTCCCAGGACATCCACAGGGCAATTGCGTTCAGTTCACAGACCTTTTCGTCGTCAGAGCATCGCGAGCCAGGCGCGGAAACATGCCCCTTCCTGCGGGGTTATCCCCGCGTCACCGCTGGTGAAGGCCACTGACCACGTCCACGCCCGACGATCGCGACACGCCGCGCGGCGGCCATCCGGGATCACTTGAGAAGAACAATTTCTAAAAGAGTCTGGATTAGATGTATTAGGAGGCGTAGCGTGGCACTCCTGGAACGTGATCGGCATCACATCGATAGAGCTCGAGAGAAGTTCGACACCTCGAAGAAAGCCCGGATGCCGGTTCCAGAAGTTCCGTCAAGGGACCTCGACCCGGGACTACCTGACCTCGTTTCGGCGCACTCCAAGCGCACCGAAGTCGACCCAACCCGTCAACCGACGGCCAGGCCCGGACACCGTGATCAGTTCTGACACAACAGGAGTAAGCATGACTGAAACCACAGCCCTCGGAACCCTGAGCAAAGCCGGGGCCATCCACAAAGTCCAGGGCGGCTTCAACGGGTTGCCGAGCATGAACGAGCCAGGCGTCATCGCCGCCATCGGTGACTCCCTGCACAACCCGGAGGGGTCGGTCATGTGCTCCGGGTTCTTCGAGCTCAAGAAGTCCGAGCCCCTGATCTACACCTACACGTACGACGAGATGAAGCTCGTGGTCAAGGGCGAATTCATCCTCACCGACCAGGACACCGGCGAAGTCACGCACGCCAAGGAACGCGACGTGCTGTTCTTCCCCAAGGGCACCACCGTCAAGTTCGAGACCCCTGAATACGGGCTCGGATTCTTCGCCGGCGACCGCACCTTCAACCCGTAAGGACCGAAATCCCATGAGTTCCACGTCTTTCCCGTTGGAACTGGGTTTCCGCGGTGTCATCTGCGCCTCGTTCGGCTCCACAGATGACACCGCGGGCCGGGATACAGGTCCACGGCCCAGGTACGACGTTCACTTCGCCTCCGCAAACTCGGAAACTCTCGCCGAGCTGAGGTCTGCTCTCGACCGGTCACGCGTCGGGGTCCGTCTCGTGCTCGCCGGCTCCTCCGCCGATGTCCATGCTGCCGCCGCTGCCGCGGCCGACTGCGGAATGTTGGACGCCGAGATGACCCTCGTCTGTGACGAGAACGGCCCATGGGTTGTGTGCTGCGGCCACTGCAAGGTTGGCACCGCCACAACTGTGCCTAAGGGCTCCGAGGTGGTCTGCCAGGGATGCGGCATCGTCCTGGCCACCACTGATCACTTTTCTCGTCGTTTCGGCGGGTACTTGGGATACGCC
The DNA here is from genome assembly GCF_009729415.1 of Mycolicibacterium sp. CBMA 234. Lineage (GTDB taxonomy): Bacteria > Actinomycetota > Actinomycetes > Mycobacteriales > Mycobacteriaceae > Mycobacterium. Next base: position 2,512 of record NZ_MPKW01000016.1, on the reverse strand, counting down.
GCCCACGCCGAGGAGGCATCATGACCACGGAGGCTCTCCAGCCCGTCGTCCATCCAGCGGTCGAAGCCGGCTTCGAGCTGGAGGTGACAGGCCGTCACCTCCAGACGGAGTCGATTGTCAGCATCACGCTTACCGACCCATCGGGGACGCGGCTTCCTTCCTATGTCGCCGGCAGTCATCTGGTGGTCCAATACGGGGATTTCGGGAACCTCCGCGCGAATGCCTACTCGCTGACTGGGGCCGGCAACGATCCTGCCGAGTACACCATCTCGGTCCTGTTGGTCGAAGACGGCGACGGCGGCTCTGTGGCCATGCACCAGCTCGCCGTCGGTGACCGCGTCTGGGTTTCGCGCCCCCGCAGTAACTTCGCCCCTACGGCAAACGCCAAGCACACGTTGCTCGTCGCCGCAGGAATCGGAATTACGCCGGTGCTGTCGCACGCCCGGTACGCCGCTGAATGGGGCACGTCGGCGTCCATGATCTACGTCTACCGGCGCGGCCAAGGCGCGCACGTGGACGAAGCGAAGGACCTGCTGGGGCCGGCACTGACGGAATGCCATGACCGCGGCAGTTTCCAAAAGGTTCTGACCGAGCAGCTCACAACCCAACACCTCGGCACTCACCTCTACGTCTGCGGGCCCGCCGACTTCATGGACTCAGTCCTCGATCAAGCCCGCGATCTGGGCTGGCCGGAGGGCCTGCTTCACCTGGAGCACTTCGGCGCGGGCCAGCTGGACGCGGGCGAACCGTTCGCGGCGATCCTGACCCGCAGCGGCGTCAGATTGGAAGTGCCAGCGGGTGTTTCGTTGCTGGAAGCCCTCGAAAAAGAGGGGAAACAGATCCCCAACATGTGCCGCAAAGGCATCTGCGGCGAGTGCACCGTGCCAGTGCTTCGAGGCACCCCTCATCACCGGGATATCTACCTGAGCGACGAGGAAAAGGAAGAGAACGCACTCATGATGTGCTGCGTTTCCCGCAGCGTGGATCAAGAATTGGAGTTGGACCTGTGACCATCACCCTCGACAATGACCTGGACGCCGCCGGCCTGGCGGACCGGATCCGTAGCTTTCCCTTCCCCTACACCAGCGACAACTACCGCTATAGCGCCAATGTCGAACCCGCACGCAAAATCGTTGAGACGGAAGCCGGTGCCTGGGGCGGCACCGTGGTGGACGTCGACGAGTTCTACGTTTCAGACCTGAACGCTCGCAACGAAGTTCTGGAGAAGGATCCCTCACGCATCGCCACCCTCCCGCATATGCGGCCCGCGGTGTGGGATGCCATCACCACCCTCCTGCCCGATATGGCGGAGAGCAATCCAGCCACGATGTCCTGGCAGCGCGACGGTGACAAGTGCCGCTGGCGGAACACCCTGCTGAACCTCGACATCGAGTTCACCGTCGGCGACGACGCGTCAGTGCCTACCGGGGATCCGTTGCGGTTCTTGGGCAGTCAGATCCAAGACGACATCGTCTTTCTCGATCAGCGCGACAAAGCGCTGTGGCTCGACGCAGGTGTGGTCACGTTTGCCGCGGACTGGTCCATGGGATTCGACGTCGGCATGAGCTTCACAGAAATCCACAGCCCCGTCCCGCGGGTGAATCAGGAAAAGATCGTCTCCCGGGCCCACCATTTCCTTATGAGCCTGCAGCCCGGCGAAATGTACCGCCGGACCAACTGGACCATGACCATCGACCGGCGCCTGGACACCTCCACCGAGACCTACCCCAACTGGGCCGGCGACCGTGGCCTCATCGCCGTGGACCCGGCCCTCCCGGAGAGGGTTCACCTGCGGGTGGAAGTTCAGCACCTCATCTGCCTTCCCCACTCCGGCGCCGTGCTTTTCCTGATCCGCACCTATCTTCTGCCCCTCACCGACATCGCAAAGGTTCCGGCCTGGCGTCGGCGCGTGGGCGAGGTTCTGGCCGAACTCCCGGAAGACATGGCGGAGTACAAGGGCATCAGCCGGTTCCGCAAAGCGGCGTCCGAATGGCTGCTGTCCAGATAAGCGCCTGCCGCTGACGCAGGTGCTGGTCTTCGAGGGCTGTGGCGGACCGGAAGACCAGCACCTGCCGTGGTTTCACGGTACCGGTCGAAATGCGTTCTGCGATAACAAAACAACGAAAGGCTGTACATGACCAAGTCCGCTAACACCGGCACCGCTCAGATCGGGGTCACCGGACTTGCGGTGATGGGCTCCAACCTCGCCCGTAACTTCGCCCGCCACGGCTACACCGTCGCGCTGCACAACCGCTCGATCGCCAAAACCGACGCCCTGATCACCGAACACGGCGCCGAGGGCAGCTTCGTGCGCAGCGAAACCATCACCGAATTCCTCGACACCCTCCAAAAACCCCGCCGGGTCATCATCATGGTCAAAGCCGGCGACCCCACCGACGCCGTCATCAACGAACTCGCCGACGCCATGGAACCCGGCGACATCATCATCGACGGCGGCAACGCCCTCTACACCGACACCATCCGCCGCGAAAAAGCCATCCGCGAACGCGGC